>CAVWYA010000016.1:0-299381 GCA_963759065.1 uncultured Actinomycetota bacterium
CATTGAAATCGCGCGCAGGAACACTTCTGGCACGCCTCTCCGATGACGTGCTCACGGCGGAGAACACTTCGGGGCGGGCGGATCGAAGGCTTCGCACGTCGATGATCCATACCGGCTGGCGGCCTTCGCTGTGAGCGCTCACTTGCCCGCATTGCCATGGTTGGTCGGCGGCTGAGGAGGCGACATGAGCGTGCACCCGTCCGGGGTTGAACCGGCGTGATGGGCCGCCGACGGTCAGGCGGCCGCGACTCGTCAGCGTGCGGGCAGGCGGCGTTCCAGTCGATCGCCGACAGCGCCCGCGCCCATTCCTCGCGGTCGGGTCGCGCCGGTGGCATCCAGCAGTGACTCCCACCCCACATCGACAGGAGACCTGACTGTGCAGCACCGATCCGCTTCATCTCCGCCGAACTGTGAACCACCTAGCCGCGCCGGCTCGCACCCGCTCCGCCCGCAAGGTCCTGTCGGCGCTGGCGATGTCCGCGCTGCTGGTGCCTGGCTCTGGTCGTCGGGACACTGACCAACACGCCGGCGAGCGCGGCCGACGAGACCGGCGTCTGTCAAGGTGAGCAACCGCGCCACCGGCAAGTTCATCGACGGCATGGGCCGCACCAGCCGACGGCGCCAACGCAGGCCAGTACTCGGCTCGCGGCACGCGACAACCAGCAGTGGCGATCGAACCGGCCGGAAGCCTACGTCCGGATCAAGAACCGGGCCACGGGCCTGTACCTGGACGGCATGGGCCGCACCGCCGGCGGATCCATCTGCGGTCAGCGGAGCGGCTCCGCCGACACCAGCCAGCAGTGGACGCAGGAAGCTGCCGGAGGCTACGCCAAGTTCAGGAACCGGGCGACCGGGCTGTACCTGGACGGCGCCGGGCGGACCGACGACGGCGCCGACCTCAAGCAGTACGGCGAGCAGCAGCAGCACCAACCAGCAGTGGATCGGTGTCACGAGACCGTGTCGCCGCCGGGACCGGGACCAGGATCGTGCTCGACGGGAACAACATCAGGGCCGGCAACGTCAACGGCCTGACGTTCAAGGGGTTCGGCCTGCTCAGCGCCAACAGCACGAGCGAGCTGCTGATGGACTACAAGGCCCAGAGCCCGAGCAAGTACGCGGAGTTGCTCCAGATCCTGTTCGGTGGACCGAGTCCGGTCCTGACGAACGTGAAGATCGAGATGGGCAACGACCGGAACAACTCCACCGGGCCGGATCCGGCCACCATGCGGTTGGAGAGCGAGACGCCGAACGTCAAGCGGCATCAGGGGTTCCAGCTCGCGGCCGACGCGAAGAAGGTGAACCCCGGCGCTCAAGGTGAGCATGCTGCGCTGGAACGCCCCCGCGTGGGCGAACAACAACGACAAGATCTACACCTGGTACAAGAAGACGATCCTCGAGGCGTACCGGACCTACGGGTTCATGGTCGACTACGTCAACCCAGGGCTCAACGAGCGCGGGGCGGACCTGAACTGGACCAAGCGGTACGCCAGTCTGGTCAGGACGGACAGCGCCGGCTTCGCCAACGCCACCGAGCGGGCGCTGTACAACCGCATCCAGGTGGTCATCTCGGACGAGGCCGGTGCTGGGCAGCTTCGGCGGAGCGATGGTCAGCGACGCCGGCCTGCGCGACGCGGTGGCGGTCGCCGGCTACCACTACAACCCCGACGACGACAGCGCGGGCAACTTCAAGCGCCTGGCGCAGGACGTACGACAAGGAGGTCTGGAACAGCGAGGCGCAGGCCACCTTCGGCAACTCCGCCTTCCGGCCCAACAACAACATGCGGGAGCCGACCGTCGCGGGGACCGGCATCGGCGGCAGGAACAGCGCGCTGGAGATGGGTAACACCATCATCAAGGGCTTCACCAACTCCCGCCGGACCAACTTCATCTACCAGCCGGCCATCGGCTCCTTCTACGAAGGCGGGCAGTACAGCTTCAAGGAGCTGGTCAGCGCGCGTGACCCATGGTCGGGCTGGCTCCACTACGACGCCGGCATCGACATCCTGCGGCACTTCAGCTGGTTCGCGAAGACCGGCTGGGAGAACTCGAGCAACACCGCCGGGATCTGGCGAGCCGTGCCCCAGTCGAGCTACACCGGCGCGACGGGCACGAACCCCGTCATCGGGCGCAACGGCACGCCCAGCTACCTGACGCTGGCCGCGCCGGACAAGCGCAACTTCTCGACCGTCCTCATGAACGACAGCGAGTACCGCGCAGACCTACCGCATCAGCGCGGTCAACATGGCGTACACCGGTGCACCCGCGCTGCGAGCTGTGGGAGACCCGCGCGGCCGACCGAGGCCAGGCCTTCAACGCCAACTACCTGAAGCATCTCGGCAGCGTCACCGCCGGCTGCCGACGGCGTGTACACCGTCAACGGTCAAGCCGAACTCGGTCGTCACCGTGACGACGCTGGCGCAGCACACCAACCCGGCGTACCAGGCACCACTGCCGGTGGAGGGCCCGCGAACCGTGCTGGACACGGACGCGTCCGGTTCGGGTAACGACACCCAGGACAACACCCTGTACGCCGACGACTTCGACTACACCGACAAGACGCGTGCCGGTGATCGGAGCGGGCGGCGCGATCGTGGGCAGCGAGGACTTCGTCGCCTCCCGCGGCGGGTCCAAGAGCGTCATCCCGCTGCTACGCCAGCGATCGCAACGGCGCCTTCGAGGCCTATCTTCCGGACGGATCCACCAACTACGTCCTCCGCCAGCAGCTCGACAGAGCGATCAAGGGGCTCGGCGGCGCATGGAACGGCGGCGACCCGATCACCCGGATCGGCGACAGCCGGTGGCTCAACTACGAGGCCAGCGTCGACGTCTCGTTCGAGAACAACAGTCTCCAGAACGGCGCCAACTACGCCCAGCTCGGGGTTCGGCAGCAGCACGGCGACGCCGGCGCGCCGTACAAGCTGAAGTTCACCTTCGACGGCGGCTGGCAGCTGATCGTCAACAACAGCGTGGTGGCCAGCGGCAACGTGGTCACCGGCGCCGGCGGCGTGCGGATTCCCGGTTTCAACACCGCCCACAACGCCTGGCACAACCTCGCCCTCAGGGCCGCCGGCAGCGAGGTGACCGCCTCGCTGGACGGCGTCACGCTGACCACGGTACACCGATCCGGTCCCGAGCTGTCCGGCCGCGTCGAGCTCGGCAGCGGCTACTACCACACCAGGTTCGACAACCTTCAGGTCGCGCACCGTCGACGGCTACTCGCCGTACTACGCCGAGCTGCTGGACGACCTGGAGATGCACGACCTGGCCGCCGTGCCCGCCACCAAGCTCGTCTACGGCGGACAGTGGGCGCATGAGAACGGCAAGAGCATGTACAACTACCAGCGGTCGCTGTCCACCAGCCAGGGATCGGGCTCGACGCTGACGCTACACCTTCACCGGCACCGGGCTCGACATCCTCGGGCCGAACAACGGTTCGGCGGTGCTCGAGGTGACGGTGGACGGACAGGTCGTGAACGGCTCGGCCCGCACGGTGAGCATCCGCCGAGTTCTACCAGACGTTCGCCCTTCGCGGACTCAGCGTCGGCGCGCACACCGTTCAGATCAAGGTGCTCAGCGGCACCCTGGTCGTCGACGCCGTCGGGGTCGTCAGCTAGGCACAGTGCGCCGACGGCGGGCCGGGTAGTGCTCTACTCCGGCCCGCCGTCGGCGCCGCTCAGCGACATCTCACTGGCTCCCACGCAGACGGACGTCCCCCGCTGCGGCGCCGTGCGCCCTTGGTCTAGGAGGAACGATGCGGTTACGAGAAGCTCTGCTGGCCGAGATCGCGCTGTTCGCCACGGCGCTGCTCTGCACCACTGCATGTGCCGCTGGGGCGCCCGGTCCCACGCGCAACGCACTCCCCACCGCGCCAGCCTCGAGCCCGTCCGCGCAGACACCCCCGTCGGCGCAGGCCAACGACGGACTCTCGGACAGCTACGAGGGCTTCCGCCTCGCCCCGGTGACGCTGCCGACCCGCCGAGGTTCGGCGCAGCCCGTGACTTTCAGGATCCACGGGCCCGATGGCGCGCCCGTGCAGGAGTACGCGATCGTCCACACCAAGCCGCTCCACCTCTACCTGGTCCGCGACGACCTCAGCCGGTACCAGTAAACAAAATCTTGCCGAGGACGTGCTCCAGGAGGCCCTGGTCAAGCTCTACCTCGCCTGGCCCAGGGTGCGGAAGGAGGGCAGCGAGGAGGCCTACGCGCGGCGGATCATCGTCCGGGCCGACCTCGACGACCGTCGCCGCCCGTGGCGCCGGCGGCGGGTGCTGGCAGCCGACGGCGACCTCGAGCGGGTGCCGGCGCGAGCGCCGCTGCCTCCCGAGGAGCGCTCGGCGCTGTTCGACGCCCTGCAGGAGCTGCCGCCCATGCAGCGGCGGACGGTGGTCCTGCGGCACTGGCTCGGGCTCTCGATCGAGGAGACGGCCGCCGAGCTCGGCATCAGCATCGGCACGGTCAAGAGCCACAGCTCGCGCGGTGGGCTGCGCTGCGTGGTCTGCTGGCCGACCAACAGGTCGACCGCTAGCCCGGATCAGCCCCGGATCAGCTCCGGATCAGCGCCGTGGCCGTCGCCGTGGCGACCACGACGTCGCCCTGCACCAGCTCGCCGGCCAGGAACGCCACTGCACCGGCCCCGCTTGACACGCGGGCCCGGCCCACGAGCGGCCCACCGGGCGGGCGCGAGGAACTGGGTGTGCAGCTCCAGGGTCGGCGCCCACTGCTCGGGTCCGAGGGTGGCGACCAGGCACGGACCGAGGGTGTCGTCGAGCATCGCGCCGAGGATCCCGCCCTGGACGTCGCCGACCGGGTTGCGGAACTGGTCGGTCGCCGTGAAGCCGACCTCGATGGTGCCGGCGTCGGGGTCGACGGCGACCAGCTCGAAGCCGAGCAGGGCCGCGATCGGCGGCGGATCGGCGCGGCCCTCGACGAAGTCCCAGAACGGTCCGGTGCGCTGGTCGTCCGACGTGTGCACGACATGACACAGACGCTAGGCGGACCCACGGACAACAGTCCGGGCGGCGGGGTAGTATGTGCCGCAGGAACACCGGCCGTCGCACGGCCGGACGAGGCGCCGATCAGGCGCCGCATCGCGTCGGAGGGCCGAGCCAGGTCCCTCCGCACTGCGGCAAGCCCGCCGCACCGGCTCGCACCCGGTACGGCGCCAGGCAGTGCCGCGGCCGTGGGGGCCGCGGCAGTCGAAAGGGAGACCTTGGCCAGACGAGGCCAGCGCCAGTCCGGGAACACCCGGACCCAGGGCAGCCAGCGCAACGGACGCCGGCACGGCGACAACGAGGGCATCATCCCGGTGCTCGCGCGCGCCGTGCGCGAGGTCGAGGCGCGCTCCCAGCGCGGCCCGGTCTCGCCGTCCGCGCGCACCAAGTTCCAGGTCGTCGCGCTGCTGGTCCGCGAGGAGCGGGCCCGGATCAAGGCCGACACCGAGCTCACCGAGGCCAAGAAGGCCGACCAGCTCAAGCGGCTCGACGGCGTGGCCACGATCCTGGCCAAGACCGCCGCCAGCGACACCACGCTGCTCTCCCTGCTCGCCGAGGACGCCACCGTCTCCGACTCCGCCAAGGAGCTGCGCCGCGAGATGATCGCGTCCGCCGGCATGGAGCTCGAGGAGGAAGAGGAGCCGGAGCCCGACGAGGCCGAGCTGCTCGCCGTCGCCGAGCGCCGGGTGGTCCCGCAGTCGGTCGTCCAGCGACGGCTCTCCAACCCGTTCCTGGTCCCCGACTTCTCCGCCGCCGACGAGCGCCGCCCCAAGGCGCGCCGGCTGGCGACCTGGGAGCTGCTCGGCCCGCTGTTCCGCTCCTTCGAGTACGGCGGCAGCGCAGCCGCGTGCATGCCGCTGCCCGAGCCCCGCGACATCCGGCTGCCCCAGGGCGCGCGAGCTGATGCACCACCAGGCCCAGCTGATCCAGGCCGCCGCCGACGGCCACCGCACCTTCCTGCTCGCCGACGAGCCCGGCCTCGGCAAGACCGCCCAGGCGCTGCTCGCCGCGCAGGCCGCCGACGCCTTCCCGCTGCTCGCCGTCGTCCCCAACGTCGTGAAGACCAACTGGGCGCGCGAGGCCGGCGATCTGGACGCCCAACCGCCAGGTCACCGTGATCCACGGCGACGGCGACGACGTCAACGGCTTCGCCGACATCGTGGTCGTCAACTACGAGATCCTCGACCGCCACGTCGGCTGGCTGGGCGAGTTCGGCTTCGGCGACGATGGTGGTCGACGAGGCGCACTTCATCAAGAACAAGCAGTCCCAGCGCTCGCAGAACGTCCTGCACCTCTCCGACCAGATCCGCGCCCGCACCGCCCGGCCGCTGCTGATGGCCCTGACCGGCACCCCGCTGATCAACGACATCGAGGACTTCCACGCGATCTGGGAGTTCCTCGGCTGGATCGACGACAAGAAGCCGCTGGCCAAGCTGATGGACAAGCTCGAGGAGACCGGGCTGACCCCGGCCGACCCGGGCTTCTACCCGGCCGCGCGCAACAGCGTGGTCGAGATGGGCATCGTGCGCCGCCGCAAGGTCGACGTCGCCGCCGACATCCCGGCCCGCCGCATCGCCGACCTGCCCGTCGAGCTCGACGACGAGATCGGCCGCTCGATCCGCGAGGCCGAGCGCGAGCTCGCCCGGCGGCTGCTGGAGCGCTACGACATGGCGATCGCCACCCGCCGTACCGGCTCGGTCATCGAGGGCATCGACCACGAGCTGGTCCGCCGGGTCGCGACGTGGGAGCGCGAGGACACCACGACGACCACCAAGGACGGCGACAACGTCTTCACGATGCTGCGCCGGATCGGCCAGGCCAAGGCCGGCCTCGCCGCCGACTACGCCGCCCAGCTGGCGCGCAACGTCGGCAAGGTCGTCTTCTTCGCCAAGCACGTCGACGTCATGGACCTCGCCGGCGACACCTTCGCGACGCCGCGGGATCCGCTACTCCGAGATCCGCGGTGACCAGACGCCGAAGGCCCGCGAGGCGGCGATCAAGGCCTTCCAGGAGGACCCCGACGTCCAGATCATCGTCTGCTCGCTGATGGCGGCCGGCGTCGGCATCAACCTCCAGGTCTCGTCCAACGTCGTGCTCGCCGAGCTCTCCTGGACCGACGCCGAGCAGACCCAGGCGATCGACCGGGTGCACCGCATCGGCCAGGCCGAGCCGGTCACCGCGTGGCGGATCATCGCCTCGCAGACGATCGACACCAAGATCGCCGAGCTGATCGACAGCAAGGCCGGCATCGCCGCCCGCGCCCTCGACGGCTCGGACGAGGAGGTCGGCTCGTCGGTCGACATCCAGCTCGAGGCCCTGGTCGCGCTGCTCACCGAGGCGCTCGAGGAGCGCGGCTGATTGTTTACCCCCGCGAGTTTCGGCCCCAGTCCACGACGGAAGCTCGCTGCGCTCGCAACGACCGGGTCGCTGCGCTCCCACCGCTCCCAATGCGAGCTGGTCGTTCACGCAGCGACGATCGTCAACTTTGCCGCGGTGGTTGAGCGGCGCAACTAGAGTTCGTCCGTGCGACGACGGGTAATGGGGGCGGTCGCCTCGATGGTGGTGGTGAGCCTCACGGGCGCGGGCCTGAGCGCGCTGCCAGGCGACGTGCGGACGAGCCGGAGCGGAACTCGTCTGGAGCGACGACTTCGACGGCGACAACGGAGCCCTGCCCGACCCGGACAAGTGGGAGCTCGAGCAGTACGCCGACGCCACCGACGACGAGAAGCAGTGCTACACCAACAGCCCCGACAACGTGCACACCGACGGCAACGGCTACCTGGTGATCTCGGCCAACAAGGAGTCCGGCAACTGCGCCGACGGCTGGTACCGCTTCATCACCTCGGCCCGGCTCACCACCAAGGGGCTGCGAGAGCTGGGAGCACGCCCGCTTCGAGATCCGCGCCAAGATGCCCACCGGCGTCGGCACCTGGCCGGCGTTCTGGGCGATGGGTGAGGACGACGGGATCGAGTGGCCCGAGGTCGGCGAGATCGACGCGATGGAGTACGTCGGGCGCGACCGGGCGCACGTGATCGGCACCGTGCACGGCGCCGACCGAGGACGGTGACCACTGGTTCCTCCAGGCCGACAAGGACAGCGACACCCTGCTCAGCGCCGACATGCACACCTACGCGGTGGAGTGGGACGCCGACACGGTCAGCTGGTACCTCGACGGCGAGGAGTACGGCACCGTCACCCGCGACGAGGTCGAGGCGGAGGGCGACTGGGCCTTCGACCGGCCGTTCTACCTGATCCTCAACCTCGCGATCGGCGGCGTGCTCGGCGGCGAGGTGCCCGAGAGCCTGACCTTCCCGCAGGAGCTCGTCGTCGACTGGGTCCGCGTGTATGAGTAGCTGGATACCCCCGCGAGCTTCGGCCCCCAATCCGCGGCGACTGCTCGCTGCGCTCGCGGGCGCCTGGCTCGCTGCGCTCGCTTCGGCGCTGTCGCCGCGGCTCGGAGGCCGATCGCGGGGGGCCTTGCTTCGCTCGGAAAGACCGGGTCGCTTCGCTCCCACCGCTCCCATTGCGCTTCATACCGAGCGCTCGCTCCGCTCGCGAAGGACCGACTAGGGCGGCCGCAGCTTCACGCGCGCGTAGCGGAAGCCCACCATGCGCTGGAAGTGCCGCAGCCCGTTGGTCTGCTCGGCCGGCGAGGCGGTGTCGAGCAGGTAGCGCACGCCGTGGCGGGCCAGCTCGACGACCAGCGCGCTGGTGGCGAGGTAGCGGGCGTCGCTGTGCTCGTCGCTCGCGCCGAGGGTGCGGAAGTAGCGCAGCGTCGCGAACTCGCCGTCGCGGGGCGCCACCGCGAGCAGCAGCGGCGCTCCCTCGGGGTCGTCGACCGTCAGCCAGACGTCGTGCTCGAGCAGGTCGTCGTTGCGCGGCGTCGGCACGCGGTAGGACGGGTCGACGTGGGTCTGCTCCGCTTGGTTGGCGACCGCCACGAGCGCCCGTCGCTGGGAGTCCTCGTCGATCCGGCGGACCTCGAGACCGTGGCGCTCCGCGGAGCGGATCTTGCGACGCAGCGTCTGGGCGCGCCGGCCGAGCAGGTAGTGGTCACCGACCTCGGGCACCTCGAGGACCGCGGTCCCGAGCAGCCGGCCGGGCACGCCGTACGACGCCCGGCTCGTCCAGGACGCGGCGTACCGCCCGGCCGCCGGAGGTGTCCGACGGACGCGCCTCGATCACCGGCAGCCGGCGGACGGCGCGGAAGGCCGCCCACGACCTCGCGCAGGTTCCGGAGGATGAACGGTGCACCACCGCGGCCGGCGTCGACGTACGCCGTCCAGTAGGCGGCCAGCGCCTGCTCGCTCGCCGGTCGGTCCGGTCCGCGAGGCTGGGATCTGCGCGGCGAGCGGACTGGTCGGGCGTGAGCATGGGGGACCAAGCGTAGGCGACCGTCCCACCGGATGGCCTGCGATGCGCAGATCCTCATGTCAGTACGGTTCGGTCATGCATCGCTCTCGGATCGGAGTCGTCCTGGTCGACCATCCAGAGGAGGACTGGGAGGAGTCGCTCGCGTTCTGGGCCGCGGTCCAGGGCGCCACGCCGTCGCCGAGGACGGCGAGGAGTCGGAGTACCGCACCCTCGGCCGGGTCGGCTCGCTCCTCTTCGCGTCGCAGCGCACCGGTGCCGGCACACCGCCGCGGGTGCACCTCGACATCGAGACCGACGACGTGCCCGCCGAGGTGGCCCGCGTGCTCGCGCTCGGTGCGAGCGTGATGGAGGAGCGCAAGGGCTACACGATCCTGCGCGACCCGGCCGGGATGGTCTTCTGCGTCGTGCCCGTCCAGACCGGCGACGACTTCGAGCGCGAGGCGCTCACCTGGGATGAGCTCGAGTTCGACCGGCTCACCGCGGTCTCGCCCGCAGGCGAGGGGCGCTACGCGGCCGACCTGTCGCCGGGCTGGGTCGTGGGCGGCGGGCTCAACGGCGGCTACCTGCTGGCGGTGATCGGCCAGGCGCTGCGCGCCGCCGCTACCCGCCAAACCGGACCCGGTCGCCGTCAGCGCCCACTACGTCTCGGCGTCGACGCCAGGCCCGGCCACGGTCTCCGTCGACGTACGCCGCGAGGGCGGCTCGGTCGCGACCGCCGCCGTCGACGCTGGTCCAGGACGGCACCACGCGGATCACCGCGCTCGCCACGTGCGGCGACCTGGCTCGCTTCGCCGAGCGTGCGCGCCGACGTGCGCACCACCGCCGTCCGAGCCCGAGCTGCCGCCGCCCGACGACTGCATCCGGTCCGGCGACGCGCCCGACGAGGTCCGCGCGTTCGTCCCGATGCTGGACCGGTTCGACCTGCGTCTCGACCCGGCGCACGCCGGCCTGGGGACAAGGCGAGCCGGGCATGACCGGCGCGATCGCCGGCTGGTTCCGGTTCGACGACGGCCGCGAGCCCGACGCGCTCTCGCTGCTGACCGTCTGCGACGTGCTGCCGCCGGTCACCTTCGACCTCGGCATGCCGGGCTGGGCGCCGACCCTCGAGCTGACCGTGCACGTCCGTGCCCACCCCGCCCCAGGCTGGCTCAAGGTCCGCCACGCGACCCGCAACCTGGCCGGCGGGATGTTCGAGGAGGACTGCGAGATCTGGGACTCCGCCGGCCGGCTGGTCGCCCAGAGCCGCCAACTGGCATTGCTTCCGCGTTGATACCCCCGCGAGCTTCGGCCCCCAGTCCGTGGCGACGCTCGCTGGCGCTCGCGGGCGCGGTCGCTCGCTGCGCTCGCTCCGGCGCAGTCGCCACGGCCCGGAGGCCGATCGCGGGGCGCGCTCGCTGCGCGAGCGAAAACCGGGTCGCTTCGCTCCCTCCGCTCCCATTGCGCCGTGATCAGCTGAACCGGGACCGCTTCATCGAGTAGACCCAGCGGCGGCGGGGGTGCTCGGAGACCGACCACAGCAGGTCGGTGGAGGGCCACCAGGCGATGTCCTCGGGGCCCATCGGAGTGGCCCAGCGGTACCGGCGGAAGGCAGCCGGGCACCCCGGCGTAGATCGAGCCCGGCACCCACTGACCGGTCGAGCGGGTGAGGTACCACCGGCCGTGGGCGACCGCGGCGCCCTGGGTGCGGACCACGCCCCGTCGTCCACGACGAGCGGCCGCGAGACGCCGTCCTCGCCCTCGGCCAGGAACAGGGTCTCGGGGTCGAGCGGGAAGCGGGCCAGCCGGCGGGTCTGGGCTGCTGTTGCCGTACTCGCCGACCACCAGCTGCGGCGGCGATGCGCTGCGGTCGAGCGAGAGGAAGGAGTAGCGCAGCCGCTCCAGCCCCTCGTCGGTCTTGGCCCGGTAGGCGAACCGGACCGGCAGCACGTAGCGGTAGCCGTACGACGACACCCGCTCCGGCTCGAGCGCGAGCCGGCGCACGTCGCCCATGGACGAGTCGGGGACCCGCAGCAGGTCGTCGACCCGGCAGGTGATCACGCCGCGCGAGGTGGCGGCGATGTGCAGGTAGGGCCCGCACCAGACGATCCCACCGGCGTGCACCCGCAGCGGCTCCAGAACCAGGCTGCCGTCCCGCACCACCGGGTTGACCAGCAGCACGTGGCGGTAGCGGCGGGTGGCCAGGTCGAGGAAGGTGATGCGCGAGCCCTGCTGCACGCCGGGCTCGCCGGGCAGGTCCTTGGCGTACCACGACACCACCAGCATCCGGCGGCCCTCGACGTCCTCGGTGTCCGAGGCGTCGGCGGAGGTCGAGATGCCCTGCGGCCACCACCGCGGGTCGCGCCGGTCCTCCTCGTCCCAGGTCAGCGCGCGGTGCACGGCCAGGCCGGGCGCGAGGGTACGGCGCGCGCGACGGTCGAGGTCCCGGAGCAGGACCGGCAGCCCGACCCGGCCGCCCAGCCGCTCGGCCAGCGCGTCGATCTCGTCGACGTTCTCCTCGGTGCGCACCAGGTGCACGCCGGAAGTCCCCGGAGTCGACGTCACCGCACACAATCTAGGGGTGGAGCGACAGGTCGTGGTCGGCGCCGCGATCGTGAGGGACGGTCGCGTGCTGGCCGCGCGGCGTACGGCGCCCGCGAGCGCGGCCGGCCGGTGGGAGTTCCCCGGCGGCAAGGTGGAGCCCGGCGAGACGGACGCCGAGTCTCTGGTCCGCGAGATCCGTGAGGAGCTCGGCGTCGGGATCACCGTCGAGAGCTGGCTGGAGGGTGCCGAGCCGATCGGCGAGCGCTACCTGCTCCGCGTCGCCGTGGCCTCGTTGTCCGGCGGCGAGCCGGCGCCGACCGAGCACGACCAGGTCCGCTGGCTGGGCCGCGACGAGCTCGGCGAGGTCGACTGGCTCGAGCCGGACCGACCCTTCCTGACCGAGCTGTCCCAGGTGCTCCCTAGGCTGGACGGGTGACCTCTCCGTCCCGACCGACGCCTGCTCCTGGTCCACGCCCACCCCGACGACGAGTCGATCGGGCAGGGCGCCACGATGGCGCGCTACGTCGCCGAGGGCGCCGGCGTCACGCTGGTGACGTGCACGGCCGGTGAGATGGGCGAGATCCTGGTCCCCGACCTGGTCCACCTCGCCGCCGACCAGGAGGACAGGCTCGGCGAGCACCGCAAGGGCGAGATCGCCGACGCGATGAACGTGCTCGGCGTCACCGACCACCGCTGGCTCGGCGGCTTCCAGAAGTACCGCGACTCCGGGATGAAGTGGCACGAGGACGGCTACGCCATCCCCGCCGACTCCATCCACGACAACGCGTTCTGGTACGCCGACCTCACCAAGGCCGCCGACGACCTGGTCGCGGTGATCCGCGAGGTCCAGCCCCAGGTGCTGGTCACCTACGACCAGTTCGGCGGCTACGGCCACCCCGACCACATCCAGGCCCACCGGGTGGCGATGTACGCCGCGCAGCTGGCCGCCGTCCCGTCCTACGACCGAGACCTGGGCGAGCCGTGGGAGATCGCGAAGATCTACTGGGGCGCGATGTCGGAGAGCCGGATGCGGGCCGGCCTGCGCTCGCTGCGCGAGGCGGGCGACACCACCTCGTTCGAGGGGATGGACCCCGACGGTCCGCTGCCGCCGTTCGTGACCTCGGACGACAACCTCTCCGCCTCGGTCGACGGCTCGGCCTACCTCGAGCAGAAGATGGCGGCGCTCCGCTCCTACCCGACGCAGATCACCCTCGACGGACCTTTCTTCGCGCTCTCCAACAACAAGGGCAACGAGATGTGGGGCGAGGAGTTCTTCCGGATCGTGAAGGGCGAGCTGCGGCGAGCTCGGCCCGGACGGTCTGGAGTCCGACCTCTTCGCGGGCATCGAGCCGTAGCCCGTGGACCTACGGCTGGCCCCGGTGGCGCTGCTGGCGGGCATCGGGACGGCCGTCGGGACGGTCGCGGTCTACCAGTGGTGGTGGGGGCTGCTGCTGGCGGCCGCGGCGACCGTGCTGGTCATGCTCGCCACCCCCGCCGGGTGGGCCACCCGGCTGCCGCTGGCGGTCGGCTTCGACGCCACGATCGCGCTGATGGCCGTGCCGCGCGGCGAGGGCGACTACCTGGTGGCGTCGACCGGGGCCGGCTACGCCGTGCTCGGCCTCGCCCTGGTCGTGCTCATGCTCGCCATCGCCACCTTGCCGCGGCCTACCAGTCAGCGACCTTCCGAGGGAAAAGCGCCTCTGGAGTGACTCGTGTTCCTACAGTGAACCTGTGAGGCGCACGAGACGACGCGGTGTCGGTCACGAGAGCGAGGGCGGGTCCGCCGTCGTTCTGATCGTGCTGATCGTGCTCGTGATGGGCGTCGGCAGCTGGGTGGCGGCGTACGCCGGCGCCAACGGCAAGGTCCCGCGCGGCACCACCGTCGCCGGCATCGAGATCGGCGGTCGCGACCAGACCGCCGCTGCGGCCGCCCTGGCCCGCGGCGTGCGGACCCAGGGCCAGGAGCCGATCACGGTCGCGGTCGGGACGGTCACCACCCGAGTGGCGCCCGAGGACGCCGGCCTGTCGATCGACTACGTCGCGACGGTGGCCAAGGCGCTCGGCCCGCGCAGCTGGGACCCCCGGGCGCTGTGGCGCTACTACGGTGGTGGCGGCGGCGAGCTCCCTCCGGTCGTGCATGTCGACTACCGCAAGCTGGACGGGCTGCTCGACGCCCTCGACGAGCTCGCGGGTCAGCCGGCCCGCGACGCCGGCATCTCGCTCTCGGGTGGCCAGATCGCGCTGACCCAGCCCCAGAACGGCGTCCAGATCGACGACGACCTCGCCCGGCAGGCGCTGGTCGACACCTACGCCTCGGGCAGCGCGACGGTCCGTCTGCCGCTGCTGCTCAGCCAGCCCGACGTGGACCAGGCCGACCTCGACAACGCACTCGCGACGATCGCCAACCCGGCCGTGTCCGGACCGGTCACCCTGGCCTTCGCGGGTTCGCAGGTCACGCTCGCACCGCGGCAGTACGCCGACCTGCTCAGCCTCGTCGACCAGGACGGCGGGCTCGCGCTCGACGTCGACTCGGCGGGCCTGGCGGCGATCGTCGACCCGCAGGCACAGGACACCCAGCCCGTCGACGCGACGGTCGCGTTCCAGGAGGGTGCGCCCACAGTGGTGAAGGCGGTCGCGGGCCAGGCCTACGACGAGGCCGGCGTCACCGCGGCGTTCCTCCAGGGCGTCACCGCCGACGGCGCCGCCCGGACCGTGCCGGTGAAGGGGTCGTCGACCAGGGCCACCTTCACCACCAAGGACGCGAAGCAGCTCGGCGTCAGCGAGCCGGTCGCCAGCTTCACGGTCTCGGTGCCGTCGACGGTCGGCCCGTCGTTCACCGATGCCGTCAACCGGCTGTCCGGCGCGCTGGTGCGGCCCGGTGACACGTTCTCGTTCAACGGCCGGGTCGGCGTGGTCAACGGCTCCGGCGCGCGCCTCGCCACCGCGGCCTGGAACGCGGGGTTCCTGGCCGGCATGTCCGACGTCCTCCGGACGCCCGCGCCGACGTACGCCGACGGGCTGCCGGAGGGCCGCGACGCGATGGTCGACGCCGCCACCGACCTGCAGATGCGCAACGACTCGTCGTACGGCGTCCTGCTCTCAGCGCGCATGGTGCCTGGCGGCCCTGGCGCCGCGGGATCGGTCGTGGTCGACGCCTGGTCGACCAAGGAGTTCGAGGTCAGTGCCTCGACGGGCGGGCGCTACGCGCCGACGCCGCGCACCACGGTGCCCAGCGCCGACCCCGCCTGCGTGGCGAGCGCCGGCTCGGACGGCTTCACCGTCGACCTGGTCCGCTCCGTGACGCGGATCGGCGACCCGACGCCGGTCCGCAGTGACACGGTGACCACGACCTACCAGCCGGAGCAGGCCGTGGTCTGCCAGCCGGCCGCGCCCTGAGCGAGTTCCCGGAGGAGGGACCGTCGTCGTCGAGTTGTAGGTTGCTGAACATGATCTCGGGACTCTGTGCACTCCGGGGCGCCCTGACGCGTCTCGCCACGCCTCTGCTCACCCTCGGCCTCCTCGCCTCCCTCGCGACCTTGGCTCCCGCCCCGGCCCAGGCCGCGACCGGCCTGTCGTGGCGGGACGTCCGGACCGGCTCCGAGGCGCAGTTCCGCGGACTGGCGCCGGTCTCGCGCAACGTCGCCTGGGTGAGCGGCACGGAGGGCACCGTGCTGCGGACGGTCGACGGTGGCCGGCACTGGACGGACGTCTCGCCCGGCGGTGACACCGGTGACCTGGAGTTCCGCGACATCGAGGCGTGGGACGCGTCGCACGCGGTGATCCTGTCGATCGGCACCGGAGGCGACTCGCGGATCTACCGCACCGCCGACGGCGGCCGGACGTGGAAGCAGGGCTTCCGCAACCACTCACCGGACGCGTTCTACGACTGCCTCGGCTTCTGGGACCGCCGGCACGGGCTCGCGATGAGCGACCCGGTGCACGGGAAGTTCCGGATCCTCGCCACCAAGGACGGCGGCCGGTCCTGGGAGAAGACGCCGCGCTCCGGGATGCCCCCGGCGCTGGACGGCGAGTTCGGCTTCGCGGCAAGTGGCACCTGCCTGGTCACCGCGGGCAAGCGGGACGCCTGGATCGCCGGCGGGGGCACGGCCGCCCGGGTCTTCCACACCACCAACCGCGGGCACAGCTGGACCGTGACCGACACGCCGGTCGTCCGCAGTGACGCCGGCGGCATCTTCTCGCTGGCCGTGCGCGACGAGGAGACGCTCGTCGCGGTGGGCGGCGACTTCGAGAAGCCGAACAAGTCCGCCGACACGTCGGCATACTCCCTGGACGGCGGTACGACGTGGCAGCCCGGCGGTGACCTGGACGGCTACCGGTCCGGCTCGGCGTTCCTGCCGCGGACCGCGGCCACCGGCTCGCCGTCCGAGGGCGTCATCGCCGTCGGCCCGACCGGCACCAACGTGTCCTTCGACGGCGGGGTCACCTGGAAGTCGGTCCGCAACGGCGCGTTCGACGCGGTCGAGTGCACCGGCGACGGTGCCTGCTGGGCGTCCGGATCCGAGGGTCGCGTCGGTGTGCTGAACGGCCTGAAGAAGCGGTAACCGCGGACCGCTCCGGTCTCCACAGGGGAGCGGTGGCTCAGCAACGTCCGTCCCCGTGGACAACGGTTGCCAGGCCACCGCCACCCGGTCCGGCCTACGGCGCCAGCCGGTGCAGGTCGCGCGGGAAGAGAGTGACCTCGCGGATGTTGGCGGCACCGGTGAGCCGGGCCACCCAGCGCTCGAGACCGATAGCGAAGCCGCCGTGCGGCGGGATGCCGCGGCGGAAGGCCTCGACGTACGACGCGTACGGCGCATACGGGTAGCCGCGCTCCTCGAGCGTGCGCACGTAGTCGTCGTAGCGGTGCAGCCGCTGCGCGCCGCTGACCAGCTCCAGTCCGCGGAAGATCAGGTCGAACGAGCGCGACCAGTGCGGGTCCTCGGGGTCGGGGTGGCTGTAGAACGCCCGGTGTGCGGTGGGGTAGCCGTGCACCACGACGAAGTCGCTGCCGTGCTCCGCCTGCGCCCACTCGCCGATCGCGCGTTCGTGGGCCGGCGCCAGGTCGGGCTCGTCAGCCGGCGCGCCGGCGATCTCGAGCGCCTCGCGGAAGTGCAACGTGGGCAGCTCGTCGGGGACGTGCGGCACGTCCAGGTCGAGCAGCTCGACGGCCCGGCCCGCTCGCTGGTGGATCGCGCCGACCATGCCGGCCACCACGTCGCGCAGGCAGCCGATGACCTCGCGGTGGTCCTCGATGAAGCCGAGCTCGACATCGAGGCTGACGTACTCCGCGAGGTGCCGCACGGTGTCGTGCGGCTCGGCCCGGAAGACCGGCGCGACCTCGTAGACCCGCTCGAAGACACCGACCAGCACCTGCTTGTAGAACTGCGGGCTCTGCGCGAGGTACGCCGGACGGCCGAAGTAGTCGACCTCGAAGACGTTCGCACCCGACTCGGTGGCCGACTCGACCAGCTTGGGGGAGTGCACCTCGGTGAAGCCGTCAGCGTCGAGGGTGGACCGGAACCCGTGCAGGGTCGCGGCCGCGAGCTCCCACACCGCGCGCTGCCGCGGGTGCCGCCAGGTGGTCGCCGCGTGGTCGAGCAGCGTCGGCAGCCCGGTGTCCAGTGTCGGTCGCCAGAGCTCGACCGGCGGGGTGTCCGCCGGGTCGCCGAGCGCGGTGATCGTCGGCGACGTGACCTCGACCCCGCCGGGCGCCTGCGGGTTGGCGGTCGCCGTACCGACCACCTCGACGGGTGTCTCCTCGGGCGGAAGCTCGGTGCCGTCCTTGACCACGACCTGGGCCAGGCCGGTCCGGTCGCGGACGACCAGGAAGGACACCGTCGCCAGCTCGCGGCGCCGGTGCACCCAGCCCTGTAGCCGGACGGCCGAGCCAGGGACGGCGAGCGGGAGCTCGCGCGCGAGGGTGCGGGGTGGACTGCTGCTCATGTGGACCTCCAGGTGACGGGCAGCCCTGGAGGTGTGGGCGGGGGCAAGGTCGCGGTGCCACCACACCTTCGCCGGAGAGACTCCGGCCTCTGGATCGGCGCCTGCCCGTCGCGAGGGTTGTCAGGCCTCAGGAGGCACCGCGCTCAAGGCTACGGCTCCTCGCGCGCGGTCGGAAACCGAGTTGCCGCGGCGCGGCGAGGTACCGGTAGCGGTGGTGCTCGACGAAACCGAGCCGCTCGTAGAGCGCCAGGGCGGGTGCGTTGTCGCTCAGCACCTGGAGGTACGCCGTGGTCGCCCCCTGCTCCGCGGCCCAGTCGACGAGCGCGGACATCACGGCCAGGCCGAGCCCCTCGCGGCGCCGGGCCGGCGCCACCTCGATCGACCGGAAGCCCGCCCAGTCGCCGTCGACCGCGGCTACCCCGGACGCGGCGTCGCCGATGCGGGCCATCACGATCCGGCCCTCGACCAGCAGCTCCGCAGCCGGGAGGTCGCGACCCAGCTTGCGGCTGACGGCTGCGAGGCCGGCCAGCTGGAACACCGTGTCGTGGTCGTGGCTCTCCAGCACCCAGCCGTGGCCCCGGAACAGCGCGTCCTCGTCGGAGTCGGGCAGTACGGCGGCGATCGGCCGCTGACCGACCGTCTGGTAGTGGGCGACGACCCTCTCGTAGTCGCCCGGGACGCCGGACGGGCCCATCGCCAGCACCGAGTTGGCCCGGCGCGCGGTCGAGGTGCGCGACCGGCGCAGCAGCCAGTCACCGAGCGGCTGCGTCTCGAGGTCCGGCCACAGAGTCAGGGCCCGCAGCTGCGCCGCCTGCGGGCTGACGCGCAGCCGGGTCGAGGCCCGCGGCGGCACCGGCTTGCCGGAGACGATGTCGGCGATCCGGATCGTGACCGGCTCGCGGGACCGCGCGTTATCGGTGGGCGCGTCCGGCTCGACGACGCAAACGCCGTCGCCCCACGCCGTACACGTCCCCAGGACGTCGGTCATGGCCGGACCGCCGCTGGGGCCGGTCTCGCCCGGGACCACACGGCGGACCACGACGCGCTGCCCCACGACATGCGGACCCAGTGCGTGGGCAGGGACGCGCGACGACACGTCGGGATACTAGAGTCAGCACCGTGACGTACGTGATCGCTCAGCCCTGTGTGGACCTCAAGGACCGGGCCTGTGTCGACGAGTGCCCGGTCGACTGCATCTACGAGGGCAAGCGGATGCTCTACATCCATCCCGACGAGTGCGTCGACTGCGGTGCGTGCGAGCCCGTCTGCCCCGTCGAGGCGATCTTCTACGAGGACGACACGCCGGAGCAGTGGAAGGGCTACTACGACG
Source organism: uncultured Actinomycetota bacterium (assembly GCA_963759065.1). GTDB lineage: Bacteria > Actinomycetota > Actinomycetes > Propionibacteriales > Nocardioidaceae > Nocardioides. The sequence goes on from CAVWYA010000016.1 coordinate 19,160, forward strand.
CCAACGTCCACTTCTTCGACGAGATCGGCTCGCCCGGCGGCGCCGCGAAGATGGGCGAGATCGACCACGACCACGAGCTGGTGGCGGCGCTGCCGCCGCAGGAGCACGACGAGTAAGACGCTGGACGTCTCCGGCTCCGTCTCGTCCCGCCTCCCGGACTTCCCCTGGGACAAGCTCACCGGCCAGGCCGAGCGCGCCCGGGCGCACCCGGACGGCATCGTCGACCTGTCCGTCGGGACGCCCGTCGACCCGACCCCGGCGGTGGTCCAGGAAGCCCTGCGGGCCGCTGCGAACTCGCCCGGCTACCCCACCACGATCGGCCTGCCCGCCACGCGACAGGCGGCGCTGGACTGGCTGGCCTCCTCGCACGGCGTGACCGGGCTGGGGCTCGACCAGGTGCTCCCGGTGATCGGCTCGAAGGAGCTCATCGCCTCGATCGCCGTCCACCTCGGCCTCGGCGCCGGTGACCTGGTCGTGTTCCCGGAGCTCGCCTACCCGACGTACGCCGTCGGGGCCGCCCTGGCGGGCGCGCGGGCTGTCGCGACCGACTCGCTCACCTCACTCGGACCGGAGCGGCCGGCCCTGCTGTGGCTCAACTCGCCGTCGAACCCGACCGGTCGGGTGCTGCCTCCCGACCACCTGCGCAAGGTCGTCGACTGGTGCCGCGAGCGCGGCACGATCCTGGTCTCCGACGAGTGCTACCTGGAGTGCGCGTGGGAGGCGGAGCCGGTCTCGGTGCTGCACCCCTCGATCTGCGGCGACTCGGTGGACGGGCTGCTCGCGGTGCACTCACTCTCGAAGCGGTCCAACCTGGCGGGCTACCGCTGCGCCTTCGTCGCCGGCGACGTGCGGCTGGTGGGGGAGCTGCTCGCGGTCCGCAAGAACCTCGGACTGCAGATGCCGGGACCGCAGCAGGTCGCGATGGCCGCCGCGCTCTCGGACACCGCGCACGCGAAGGAGCAGCACGCGCGCTACGCCGTACGCCGGGCCGCGCTGCGGGCCGCGCTGGAGGGGGCGGGCTTCCGGATCGACCACTCGGAGGCGTCGCTCTACCTGTGGGCCAGTCGTGGGGAGCCGTGCGGGGAGACGGTCGGCTGGCTGGCCGAGCGGGGGATCCTGGTCGCTCCGGGCGACTTCTACGGTGCCGCCGGCGCATCGCACGTGCGGGTCGCGTTCACCGCGACCGACGAGCGGATCGCGGCCGCCGTACGTCGGCTGGGGTAGCGGCGCCACCGGTGGTGGCCGGGCGGCACGCTGATCCCCCAGGTTCGCGTGACGCCCGGACACGTCGAGGTGCACCCTCAGGCCAGTCCCATGGCGGTCTTCATGTGGTCCATCACCAGGCCGTGCTCGTCCTGCGGGCTGAACAGGATGACCTCGGCGTCGTCCACGACGCGGACGCTGTGTCCGGCGGGCCAGTGGAAGACGTCGTCCTCCGTGCAGGTCTCGACCGCTCCGTCTGTGTAGGTGACGACGACGCGGCCGGCGAGGAGGTAGCCCCAGTGCGGGGCCTGGCAGGCGTCGCCCTCGAGGCCGACGAGCAATGGCGCGATGTCTGCGCCCGCTGCGAGCGAGAAGTACTCCGCGCCGAGCGTGCCCGAGGCGGTGCCGAAGTCGGGCAGCTGGCGTGCGGTCGCCCCGGGTGCGTCGATGCGGACCGGGATGTCGGTCTTCGGGAGTCGCATGGTGTGTCTCCTTGCCTATGGAGGTGCGGTCATCCCGACGGCGTGACAATCGCTGTCACAATGCGACAGTGCCGGGCGCCGATGAGCAGCGGCTCGAGGAGCAGGCCGACGCGTGCTACCGCGACGGGGACCTCGAGGGGGCGATCGCGGCATGGGAGCGGCTGCACGCTCACCGGCGGGACAGCGGGGACCCAGCCGGCGCGGCCTCCGCTGCCTGCATGGTGGCCCTGCACCTCCTGATCGACACCGGCCTGATGGCCGCGGTCCGCGGATGGCTGCGACGTGCCGAGAGGTTGCTCGCCGACGCGCCCGGCCCGCAGCCCGCTGAGGCCGTCGTGGCCATGGTCGGCACGTACGAGCGGTTCCTGTCCGGCGATGCGGTGGCCTCCGAGCGCCAGGCGGGCGTGGCCGTGGCGCTCGGCGAGAAGTACGGCGTTCTGCCCGCGGTCGTGATCGGCCGCACCGCGCTCGGCCGGCTCCGAATCCTGGCCGGGGACGTGGACGACGGGCTCGCGCTCCTCGACGAGGTGGCCGCGCTGCTCATGTCCGGCGACGTCGATCCGCTGACGACCGGGATGATGTACTGCGAGCTCGTCTGCGCTGCACAAGGGCTCGGCCTGACCGAGCGGGCCCGAGAGTGGACCGACGTGATGGGGCGCTGGGGACGGGACGCCGCGTTCGGAGGCCTGCACGGCCGGTGCCGGGTGCACCGCGCCGAGCTGCTGCGGACCAGCGGGCCGGCCGAGGCTGCGGAGGAGGAGGCGCTGCTCGCGTGTGCCGAGCTCCGGCCGTGGCTGCGCCGCGAGTACGGCTGGCCACTGGTGGAGCTGGGCACCATCCGCCTCCGGCGCGGCAACCTGGCCGGCGCCGAAGAGGCCTTCCTGGAGGCCCACCGGCACGTGTGGTCGCCGCAGCCCGGGCTCGCCCTGCTCCGGTTGGCGCAGGGCCACGTCGATATCGCCCTCGACCTCGTGACCGAAGCGATCGAGCGTCCCGAGGACAACCCCTCCAAGGAACAGCCGCCGTTCGGGGACCTACGGCTCGCGCCGCTGCTGGCCGCCCAGGTCGAGATCGCGACTGCCGCCGGCGCGGCCGAGCTGGCCGGGACGGCGTCGATGCGGCTCGACGAGATCGCGGCGCGGTTCCCGGCGACGGCGCTGCTCGCCTCGGCATGTACGGCGCGGGCGCGCGCGCAACTACTGGCGGGGGAGCTCGGCGCGGCTGTGGCGAGCGCAACATCAGCGGTGGCGGCCTGGGGTGACCTCGGGGCACCATACGAAGCCGCCGAGGCGCGGCTGGTCCTCGGCGCGGCGCACGTCCGTGCGGGGGCGGTGTCCAACGCGCAGCTCGAGTGGCAGGCCGCGCTGGCCGGGTTCGAGTCGTTCGGTGCCGCGCTGCGTGCGGCCGAAACGCGGTCACTGCTGGGCGACGCTCAGATGGCTCCCGCGGCACCCGGTGCCACGCAGGCGGTCTTCGAGCTGGTGGGCGACCTCCGGCGGGTGCGGTACCGCGCCGCCGAAGCGCTCATGCCAGACCTCAAGGGGTTCCGCTACCTGGCCCGCCTGCTCGCCCAACCGGATCGCGAGCTGCACGTGCTCGACCTGGTCGGGAGCGAGGCCGGCGGTGCGGAGACGCTCCGAACGGTGCAAGCCGGGCTACCGGTCCTTGACGAAGAGGCGCGGTCGTCGTACCGCAGACGGCTGGCGGACGTGGAGGAGGACCTCGCCGAGGCCGCGGCGATGAACGACCTGGGGCGCATCGAGCTGGCCGAGCGCGACCGCGAGTACCTGCTCGCCGAGCTGGCAGCGGCCACCGGACTCGGCGGTCGGCCGCGGACGACAGGCAGCACTGTCGAGCGGGCGCGCACGAGCGTGACCCGCTCACTCCGCTATGCGATCGCACGACTGTCAGAGCACCTGCCCGAGGTGGGTCGGCACCTGTCGGGCGCGGTTCGGACCGGGACCTGGTGTTGCTACGAACCGGACCCGATTGCGCCCGTCTCGTGGCGGTTCGGGGACGAGGGTCAGGCGGAGACCAGCACGTCGTGGCCGTCGGGCGTCAGGTAGTGCCCGTCGTCGAACAGGATGATGCCGTTGCAGAGGCGGCACCAGCCCTGGCCGCTGCGGTCGGCGATGACGTGAGCGCGGCAGCAGTCGGCGTCACGTACGTCCGGGCAAGCCGGCGTGTGGCTGCACATCTTCGATTTCCTCCCAAGGTCGAACCCACCCCTATGGATTCGAACGTTCCACATCCATTGGACTCCCCCACGCAAGCGCGCGCACACCTTGTGCCCGAATCGGAGTGGAAAATCGTCCGATCGGACTAGAAGACGTCCACGTGGACGTGGTCGCGGTGCTCGAGGATCTCCGGGTCTCCGGAGCGCTCCGGCGGGTCGTAGTCGCGCCAGCCGTCGTCCGACTTCCGCCCCGCCGTCCAGATCCGGTCGTCGAAGATCACCGTCTTGACCGACAGCCGGTCGGCCTGGCTGACGAGGTACTGCGCGATCGCCCAGCCGCGGGTCTTGTTGGCCGGTGACACGGGCCGGACGAAGAGGTCGACCGCCCGGCCCTCGTAGTGCGCCGAACCCTCCATGTGCCCGGTCGAGACGCCGCCGGGCTCGAACCCGCCGAGCGGCTGGTCGGGGAACCGCGCGAGGAGGTCACGGCGTACGGCGTCCGCACGCGCGGTCAGCCCGGACTTCTCCAGCGACTCGGACGCGTCGTCACCGTCCCCCAGCCGGCAGCTGAACCCCTCGGGCGAGTTGCCGGTCAGGGCCGAGGCCAGCGTGCGGGCGTCGGCCTCGTGGTCGGCGTACGCATCCGGGAAGCCGGACCGCTGCACCTCCTGCGCCGCGACGGTGATCTCCAGCTTCTCGTAGCCGTCGACCTTCGCGAGGGCGTCGTAGAACGCGTTGGTCGCGTACACCGGGTCGCGCACCTGCTCCAAGGTGCCCCAGCCCTGTGAGGGCCGCTGCTGGAACAGCCCGGCGGAGTCGCGGTCGCCGCCGTCGAGGTTGCGCAGGTCGGACTCCTGGTACGCCGTGGCGAGGGCGATCGAGGCCGCTCGGGCGGGCATGCCGCGCTGGACGGCGATCGCGGTGATCAGCCCGGCGTACCGCGCCTGCGACGGCTCCAGCACCACGCTGTGGTCCTCGCCCTCGGCGGTGCACTGGTCGGGAGCGAGGAAGGGCACGACGTCGTTCCGGATCGCGAACCAACCCACGCCCGCCAGCAGCGCCACCACGGCGACGCCACCGGCGACGACTGCCCCCCGACGCCTCACCCGGCAAGTGTCAGGGGTCGTCCCAACTCAGTTGGCGTGCAACACGGCGTTGAGCGCGACTCCATCGCTGCGCCACGGGACCGCCTCGACGGCGCCCGTGACCGAGTTGCGGCGGAACAGCACGTTGTCGGCGCCGGACAGCTCGAGCGCCTTGACCACCCTGGGCTTGCCGTCGGGTCCCGTCACCGTGACCTTGGTCCCGGCCGTGACGTAGCAGCCCGCCTCGACCACGCAGTCGTCGCCGAGCGAGATGCCGAGGCCGGCGTTCGCCCCGATCAGGCAGCGCTTGCCGACCGAGATCACCTCGGTGCCGCCACCGGACAGCGTGCCCATGATCGACGCGCCGCCGCCGACGTCGGAGTCGACGTCCACCACCACGTGCGCCGAGATCCGGCCCTCGACCATCGACGTGCCGAGGGTCCCGGCGTTGAAGTTGACGAACCCCTCGTGCATGACCGTGGTGCCCTCGGCGAGGTGCGCGCCGAGGCGGACCCGGTCGGCGTCGCCGATCCGGACGCCCGTGGGCAGGACGTAATCGACCATCCGCGGGAACTTGTCGACGCCGTAGACCGTGACCCTCTGGCCGGTTGCCATGAGCCGCGCCCGGGTCTGCTCGAAGCCGGCCACCGCGCACGGTCCGGCGTTGGTCCACACGACGTTGGTGAGCTGGCCGAAGATGCCGTCCACCGAGATGGTGCGCGGCCGAACGATCCGGTGGCTGAGCAGGTGCAGCCGCAGCCACGCGTCCTCCGTGGACGACGGGGCGACCTGGAGGTCGGCGATCTCGACCAGCCGCACCTCGCGGGTGACCCGGCGTACGTCGTCCGGCCCCGCCAGCGCCGCCAGCTCGGCTGGCGCCTCGCTCCCGTCGGCGTTTCCGAGTGCCGGTGCCGGGAACCACGCGTCCAGCACCGCGCCACCCTCGTCGACGGTGACCAGGGCGTAGCCCCACGCGTTCGTCGGTGCGTCGCTCACGCGAGCGACTCTATGGGGCGGCCGCGGGCGGGCAGATTCACCGGGTACCCGGTGGAACTGCTCCTTCCCGTGTGGAACTCCAGCCAGGCAGGGCCAGTTTCTTGGGGGCAGGCCGCCCTCCTCGGTTGTCGGAGGCCCGGGCTACGGTCCACGCGTGGCACCGCACGAGCTCTCGAAGGCGGACGCGCGTCGCATCTGCGTGCAGGCCCAGCTCCTCGGCGAACCTCGCCCGGACGACCTGCTCGAGGTGGTGCGGCACCTGACGGTCGTGCAGACCGAGCCGACCGCTCCGCTGGGGGCGCCCAGCGCCGACCTGGTGCTGTGGAGCCGGCTCGGGTCGGCCTACGACCGCGCCGAGCTGGTCGACCTGATCGAGCGCCAGGTGCTGATCGAGCACCTGGGCTACCTCCGGCCGAGCGAGGACATCGCGCTGTTCCGGGCCGAGATGGCGATCTGGCCGGGGCGGGAGCCGCTCAAGGAGTGGGAGCGCGACGTCGCCGCATGGGTCGAGACCAACGACGGCTGCCGGCGGGAGATCCTCGACGAGCTCCGGCGGGAGGGGCCGCTGCCGACGAGCGCGTTCGAGGACAGCTGTGAGGTGCCCTGGCCGTCGTCGGGCTGGAACAACAACAAGAACGTCCAGATGATGCTCAAGCAGCTCGTGTCCCGCGGGGAGGTGGCCGCGGCCGGTCGCGAGGGCCGGAAGACCCTGTGGGACCTCGCCGAGCGGATCTACCCCGACGACCCGGTGCCCGACCCCGACGAGGCGCTGCGGATCCGCAACGAGAGGCGGCTGAACGCGCTCGGCGTGGCCCGCGTGAGGCAGGCGGCCCAGCAGGGCGAGCCGCACCACGTCGGCGACGTCGGCGAGCCCGCGGTGGTCGAGGGCGTGAAGGGCGAGTGGCGGGTCGAGCCGTCGCTCCTCGACGCACCGTTCACCGGCCGCGCCGCGCTCATCTCGCCGTTCGACAGGCTGGTCCAGGACCGCAAGCGGCTCGACCAGCTCTTCGAGTTCGACTACCTGCTCGAGATGTACAAGCCCGTCGAGCAGCGGATCTGGGGCTACTACGCGCTGCCGATCCTCCACGGCGACCGGCTGGTCGGGAAGCTCGACGCCGCCGCCGATCCCGCCGAGGGTGTGCTGCGTGTCGACGCGGTCCACGAGGACGAGCCCTGGCCCGACGAGACACGAGAGGCGGTCGCCGCAGAGATCGAAGACCTCGCTCGCTGGCTCGGGCTCGAGGTCATGTACGTCGAATGATGCCGGCGTCTGACCACCCGCCGGTCTGGACCGCTAGCACATTTCGCACGGCTTTACACGGTTTTCGCAAACTCGAACGTTGATGTCCGTGTGACCTGTGCTTGGGTGGGGCAGAACTCGGGCAACGCTGGGGGGCGATGACCATGTCACATGCACTGGGGGCCTCGTGGGCCGACGGGCCCGCGCGGGCGACTCGATGGGGTCACCACGGGACGACGATCTTCGTCTCGGTCATCGGTGCCATGGCCGTGCTGGCCCTGATGCCGGTGCCGTACCCCCCGGGCGCCAGGCCGCTGGTCTCGCTCGCCTTCATAGCGATCCTGATCGTCACCTGGGTGGAGATGAGGAAGCACGACCGGGCGCTGTGCGAACGGTGCGTCGCGGACTTCCCACTGAACCCGGCCGAGGCAGCGGTGACCTACCGGCGTCGTCTGGCGATGGTGCACCTGCTGGCCGACCGCCGTACGGCGACCTGGTACCTCGTGGCGATGCTGGTGGCGTGCCTGCTTCCACCACTGGCACCGGCCGCATTCCGCGTCCCCGCCATGGCCGTGTGGCTGGCGGCGCTGGGTTCGCTGGCCTACCTGCTGCTCAGCGGCGTGAGCCACCGCCGCCTTCAGCCGTGGTGTCCCCAGTGCGGGCCCCAGGGCGGCAGCGACGTCGACCACCACCAGCCGACGCCGCTGGACTCGCTGACCGGCTGACCGGCCGACCGGCCGACCGGCCGACCGCTACTCGCCGGTCTGGCCGTCGATCGCCTCGCGGAGCAGGTCGAGGTGGCCGCTGTGCCGGGAGTACTCGTAGATGACCTGGATGAGGGCGCCACGGACCGACCCCGTCCGGTCGTCGGGGTCCCAGACGAACTCCAGCGCGTCAGCGGTCAGCCCGTCCATCACCGCGTCACCACGGCTGCGCACGCTGCGCCAGGTCTCGAACGCCTCGGCGACCACGGCCTCGTCGGCGACGGCGTCGCGGAACTGCGCGTCCCAGTCGCCGTCGGGCATGTAGAGCTGCGGCTCCTCGGCCCGGGAGAGCGTCAGCACGAACCAGTAGTGCTCCATCTGGGCGAGGTGCCGCACCAGCCCCAGGATCGACAGGTCTGACGGCGGCACCGAGCGCGCGGCCAGCTGCTCGGCTGACAGCCCCTCGGCCTTGCGCTCGACCGTCGCGCGCAGGTCGCCGAGCCAGCGCCGCAGTACCTCGAGCTCGCTCACTGGCCGGTCCTTCCGTCGATGCACTCGCGCAGCAGGTCGGCGTGGCCGCAGTGGCGGGCGTACTCCTCGATCATGTGCACGACGAGGTCCCGGATGCTCACCACGCCGCCTTCGGGATGACCGGGGATCGGCAGCTCGCGCCCGAGGTCGGACTCCGGTACGGCGGCGAACCACTCCTCGGCTGCCTCGATCTCGCGGCGCCAGCTGGCGAACGCGTCGTCCGCGCACTCCTGGGTCGGTTCGACGGCGTTGAAGTCGAAGTCGTCGTCCTCGGCGCTCCAGTAGATCCGGTCCGCGCTGCTGGCCCGGGCCACGCGCTGGAACCAGCTGTTCTCGACCCGCGCCATGTGGCGGACCAGGCCGAGCAGGCTCATGGTGCTCGGCGGCACGCTGCGACTCGCGAGCTGCTCGGGGCCCAGTCCGCCGCACTTCAGGCCGAGGGTGAGGCGGTAGTTCGAGAGGTACTCGACGTAGTTCGCCTTCTCGCCCTGCGGGTTGCCGTAGGTGCGCGGGTCCTGGTCGGGCGGCTGCCACATGTCGCTCATGGCGCAACCCAACCATCAGAGCCGGACGGTCGGCGTCCGGGTTATCCCGCCAGCCCCTGGCGTGCGAACTCCACCGCCTCGGCGAGCACCTTCTGCCACAGCTCGCGATCGACGGTAGGGATCGCCACCCACTCGCGGAACACCTTGCCCGCGGGTGCGAACGGCTCCCCGTCGCCACGCTCGACGAGCTCGGTGACGCGGTCGCGGGAGAGCTTCACGACCAATTGATCGTCCTTGACGTCGTACGACGCCAGGAACCTCCCGGCCAGCCGCACGCACGGGTGCCCCATCATCGTGGCCCGGCCGATGGCCGGGTCGTAGAGGAGGTCGTCGGTCAGCTCGTCGTAGAGGTTCCTGGCGTCGTCGTCCATTCAGGCCGCCGGCGGCGAGAACACGCCGAACTGGTTGCCCGACGGGTCGCGCAGGTAGGCGAACTTCGGCGCGCCGGGTCCGGGCTCGAGGAACGTGGCCACCACCGAGCCGCCCAACTGCTCGGCGTCGGCGCAGGTGGCCTCGACGTCGGCGACCAGGATGTAGAACACCCCGTGATTGGGCGCCTGGCCGCCGGTGCCGAAGATGCCGCCCATCGGGCCGTCGGTGCCCGAGGCCGTGATGTTGCGGTAGTCCTGGCCGCCGGAGGCGGCCGGGCCGTCCGCGACGAAGCTCCAGTCGAACAGGCTGCCGTAGAACTTCTCGGCGCCGTCGGGGTCGTCGGTGGCGACCTCGAACCAGGCCAGGGTGCCGGGAGCGGGGTTGGTCATGAGGTGTCTCCTTCGTCGGTGTCAGCCACCGGTGTGGCGGCCTGAACCCACCGTGTCGCGGCCTCGCGACAACCCTGTGTCGGAGTTTGCGAGAAGTTCTTCCGGGCGGAGCACGGAGTGGGGCAGCCTGACGGGACGCGTCTCCATCACCGGTGACGTCGCCGCCCTCGGCATCGACGGGACCCGGTCGGCCCGGGTGATCCGGTCCATGCGGAACACCCGGTCGTCGCCGCGCAGGTGGCACCACGCGGTGAGGTAGGAGCCGGAAGGCCCGACCACGACGTGCTGTGGCTCGACGACCCGCTCGGTCTCGAGACCGCCGACGTCGAGGTAGAGGATCCGCAGTGTGTGGCCGTCGCGGACCGCACACCAGACCGTCTCCCCGATCTCGGCGTCGGGCTGCGACGTCGGCTCGACGATCAACCTGACCTTCTCCGCGGTCGCATGCGCCTCCGCGAGGGCCCGCTCGGGCATCGCGGCCACGATCTTCTGCAGCGCGCTGCGCGCGTCGCGGGCGAAGAGCACGAGCTCGCTGCGGCTCAGGGCCACCGCGACGGCCGCCGCCTCGCGCGGGGTGAAGTTGAGCGGCGGCAGGCTCATCGAGCGGTCGACGCTGTAGCCGCCGGTGCGGCCCTGCTTGGTCGCGAGCGGTACGCCGGCCTGGCCCAGCGCACTCAGGTCGCGCTCGATGGTCCGGACGCTGACCTCGAAGTGGCCGGCCAGCTGGCGCGCCGTACGTCCCCGGGGTCCGGCGGCCCGCAGCTCCTCGACCAGGGCGTAGAGGCGGTCGGTGCGGTTCATGGCCGGAGCGTAGGACCGGGCGGGGACAGCCGGAGGACGTAACGACGTAACGTGCGCTCGTGGGTCAGGGCGAGCTGATGGTGATCTTCGGTCCTCCGGCGGTCGGCAAGATGACGGTGGGCCGCGCGGTCTGCGCGCGCACCGGCTTCAGGCTCTTCCTCAACCACCACACCATCGAGCCGCTCGCCGGGATCTTCGGCATGGACGCACCTCCCTTCCGCGCGCTCACGAGCGAGTTCCGCCGGCGCGTGGTGGAGGAGGCGGCAAGCTCGGGCGTCCGACTTGCCCTCACCCAGGTGTGGAACCTCCAGGGTGCCGACGACGCCGTGTGGGTCGGCTCGCTGGTGGCGCCGTACGCCGACCTGGGACTGCCTGTCTCCTTCGTGGAGCTCGCGGCCGACCTGGAGACCCGCCTCGTCCGCAACCGGGGCGAGGACCGGCTCCTGGCCAAGCCCTCCAAGCGCGACGTCGCCTGGTCCGAGGCGCACCTGCACGAGCGCGAGGACACGATGGTCATGAACTCCGACCCGGCTGTGCCGATGGCCGCCGACGCCGTGCTCGGCGCGCATCGACACCTGCGACTGGACAACGGCGCGGCGGATCCGCAGGCGACCGCCGAGCGGGTCGTCGCCTGGCTCGCAGGCAACTGATTCGCCCCGGCCCTCGCACCGCCGTACGCTGGTGACCACAGGCGTTCGAGCCGTCATCAGCGGTGAGCCTCCGGAAGAACGGCTTCGGCCCAGTAGAACCGGACGGGTGGCCCGTCACAGCCAGAACGAGTGGTCGCTCCCCGGAGCGGCAAGCAGGGTGGTACCGCGGCAGACGTCGTCCCTGTGGTTGGACACCGATCACAGGAGAGACACCCCGATGAGCTACCCCAAGGCCTCGACGTCCCAGGGATCGGCAGGGCACCAGAGCGTCCCGTCGAGCCCACGCTTCCCGGACATCGAGGAGCGGGTGCTCGCCTACTGGGAGCAGGACGGCACCTTCCAGGCCAGCGTCGACCAGCGCGAGGCGGGGGAGGACGGCGCCAACGAGTTCGTCTTCTACGACGGGCCGCCGTTCGCCAACGGGCTGCCGCACTACGGCCACCTGCTGACGGGTTACGTCAAGGACATCGTCCCGCGCTACCAGACGATGCGCGGCCGCAGGGTCGAGCGTCGTTTCGGCTGGGACACCCACGGCCTGCCCGCCGAGCTCGAGGCGATGCGGCTCAACGGCATCAAGACCACCGACGAGATCCTCGAGCTGGGCATCGAGAAGTTCAACGAGGCCTGCCGCGCCTCGGTGATGAAGTACACCGGCGAGTGGCGCGACTACGTCACCCGGCAGGCGCGCTGGGTCGACTTCGACCACGACTACCGGACCTACGAGCCCGACTACATGGAGTCGGTGATCTGGGCGTTCAAGCAGCTCTACGACAAGGGCTGGGTCTACGAGGGCTTCCGGGTCCTGCCCTACTGCTGGAACGACGAGACCCCGCTGTCCAACCACGAGCTGCGGATGGACGACGACGTCTACCGGATGCGCCAGGACCCCGCGGTCACGGTCGGCATGCGGCTGACCAGCGGCCCGGCCGAGGGCGCTCTGGCCCTGGTGTGGACGACCACGCCCTGGACGCTGCCGTCGAACCTCGCCGCGATGGTCGGCGAGGACATCGAGTACGTCGTCGTGGAGTCCGACGTCACCGGCACCTCCGAGCGCTATCTGCTGGCCGGCACCCGGCTCGCGGCGTACGCGCGGGAGTTCGGAGAGAACCCGGAGATCCTGGCCCGGTTCACCGGCGCCGAGCTGGTCGGCAGCACCTACACGCCGCCGTTCTCCTACTACCTCGGCCGCGAGCGCGCGTTCCGGCTGGTGCCGGCCGAGTTCGTCACCACCACCGACGGCACCGGGCTGGTGCACACCGCCGGCGCCTTCGGTGAGGACGACAAGATCGTCACCGACCGCGAGGGGATCGAGGCGGTCATGCCGGTCGGCAAGGACGGCCGGTTCACCACCCCGGTCGACGAGTACGCCGGGATGCTGGTCTTCGACGCCAACCTGCAGATCATCGACCACCTGCGCGCGGCGACCCGTCAGGACGGCGAGCCGACCGGGTCGGTCACGCCCGGCACCGTGCTGCTGCGCCGCGAGACCTACGACCACAGCTACCCGCACTGCTGGCGCTGCCGCGAGCCGCTGATCTACAAGGGCGTCTCGTCGTGGTTCGTCGAGGTGACGGCGTTCAAGCAGCGGATGCTCGAGCTCAACCAGCAGATCAACTGGGTGCCCGAGCACGTCAAGGACGGCCAGTTCGGCAAGTGGCTGGAGAACGCCCGCGACTGGTCGATCACCCGCAACCGGTTCTGGGGCTCGCCGGTGCCGGTGTGGAAGTCCGACGACCCGGCGTACCCGCGGATCGACGTCTACGGCTCGTTCGAGGAGCTCGAGCGCGACTTCGGACGGCTGCCGGCCGACAGGGACGGCCGCCGCGACCTGCACCGGCCCTACGTCGACGAGCTGACCCGGCCCAACCCCGACGACCCCACGGGCAGGTCCACGATGCGCCGGGTCGCCGACGTGCTCGACGTGTGGTTCGACTCGGGCTCGATGTCGTTCGCCCAGAACCACGTGCCGTTCGAGAACGAGACCTGGTTCCTGCACCACTTCCCGGCCGACTTCATCGTCGAGTACATCAACCAGACCCGCGGCTGGTTCTACACGCTGCACATCCTGTCGACGGCGATCTTCGACCGGCCGGCCTTCGAGAACTGCATCAGCCACGGGATCGTGCTCGGCTCGGACGGGCTCAAGATGAGCAAGTCGCTGCGCAACTACCCCGACGTGCGCGAGGTCTTCGACCGCGACGGCGCGGACGCGATGCGCTGGTTCCTCATGGCCTCGCCGATCGTGCGCGGCGGCAACCTGATCGTCACCGAGCAGGGCATCCGCGACGCGGTGCGGTTCGTGATGATCCCGCTGTGGAACAGCTGGTACTTCTTCCAGCTCTACGCCAACGCCTTCGACAACGGGCGGGGTTACGACGCCAGGACCTCCACGCAGTCGACGGACCCGCTGGACCGCTACCTGCTGGCCAAGTGCCGGCAGTTCGTCGAGCAGGCCACCGCCGAGATGGACGACTACGCGGTCGCGGATGCCTGCGACACCACGCGGAACTTCATCGACGTGCTCACCAATTGGTACATCCGTCGTTCCCGTGACCGGTTCTGGGGTGACAGCACCGACGCCTTCGACACGCTCCACACCGTGCTCGAGACGGTGTGTCGGGTCACTGCTCCGCTGCTGCCGCTGACCGCCGAGGAGGTCTGGCGCGGCCTGACCGGCGGTCGGTCCGTGCACCTGGCCGACTGGCCGCTGGCGTCCGAGCTGCCGGCCGACGACGCGCTCGTGGCGGCGATGGACAAGGTCCGCGAGGTCTGCTCGGCCACGTCCGCGCTGCGCAAGGCCGGGAGCCTCCGCAACCGGCTGCCGCTCGCCACGCTGACCGTCGTCGTCGAGGACCCGGCCGCGCTGTCCGGCTTCGAGTCGATCGTCGCCGACGAGGTCAACGTGAAGTCGGTCCGGCTGCTAGCGGCCGACGCTCCCGAGGCGGCGTCGTACGGCGTCTCCCAGCGGCTCACCGTCAACGCCCGCGCCGCCGGCCCGCGACTGGGTCGCGAGGTGCAGAAGGCGATCCAGGGCTCCAAGTCCGACGACTGGTCGGTGGCCGAGGACGGCACCGTCACCGCTGGCGGGCTGACCCTCGAGGAGGGGGAGTACACCCTCGAGACCGTGGCCGGCTCAGCCGGCTCGGCCGACGCGGTCGGCGTGCTGCCCACCGGCGGCTTCGTCGTCCTCGACACCGAGGTCACCCCGGAGCTGGCGGCGGAGGGCCTGGCGCGCGACCTGGTCCGCGCGGTCCAGCAGGCCCGCCGCGACGCCGGCCTCGACGTGTCCGACCGGATCGCACTGACCGTGGGCGGCTCCGACGCCGTCCAGGCCGCCGCCCGCACCCACGAGAAGCTGATCACCGAGGAGACCCTGGCGACGTCGTTCGAGGTGGTCGCCGGCGCCGGTGGTGAGCCCCAGGTGACCGTCACCAAGGCCTGACGCCCCGCTGGGCCGCGCTCGGGACGTGCAGAAGTCACCGGTCAACCGGTGATTCCTGCAGGCGTGATCCCCAGTCGGCCGGCGAGCTTGTCGAGGTGGGCGAGCACCTCGTCCTCGGACTTGTCCGGGACGCCCCAGATCAGCTCGGAGACGCCCTGATCGGCCCACGTGGCGAGGTCGTCGGGGTCGGGACGGAACGCGATGAGCACCCGGATGTCCGGGATGCCCTCGCGGCCGGCGTCCGTCCATGCGGTCTTGAGGGCCTCGATCTGGCCGCTGATGTCGGTCTGGGTCGGCGTGGTCATCCAGCCGTCGGCGTGGGCAGCGATCCACGCGAAGGTCTTCGGCCCGCCGCCCGCTCCGATGATCAGCGGGATGTGCGGCTGGACCGGCTTGGGGTAGGCCCAGGACGGCCCGAACGACACGAACTCCCCGTCGTACGACGCCTCCTCCTGCGTCCACAGCGCGCGCATCGCGTCGACGTACTCCCGGAGCACGGTGCGGCGCTTGCCCGCGGGGACGTGGTGGTCCTCTAGCTCGTCGGTGTTCCAGCCGAAGCCGGCGCCGATCGTGACCCGGCCGCCGGAGAGGTGGTCGAGGGTGGCGATCGCCTTCGCGAGCGTGATGGGGTCCGACTCGACCGGGAGTGCCACCGCGGTCGAGAGCCCGATGCGCGACGTGACCGCGGCCGCCGTGGCCAGCGAGATCCACGGGTCGAGGGTGCGCGTGTAGCGGTCGTCGGGCAGGGTCTCGTCGCCGGTGCCCGGGTGCGCCGCGGTCCGCTTCACCGGGATGTGGGTGTGCTCGGGCACGTAGAACGTGTCGAAGCCCCGCTCCTCGGCCGCGACGGCCAGCCCGGCGGGCGTGAACCCGCGGTCGGAGGAGAAGAGCACGAGGCCGTTGCGCATGGCCGAAGCGTAGGGCAGAACTAGAACGAGTTCTAGTTTCTGGGATGGCGGCGGAGCCGAGGGCGTGCCTGATTGACTACGGGCGTGCCTGACCTCGATCTGTCCGCGAGTGCCGTCGACCTGACCGTGCAGCTGGTCGACATCGAGTCCGTCAGCCAGAACGAGCTGGCCATCGCCGACGCGGCCGAGGCCGCGCTGCGCGGGCTGAGCCACCTCACCGTGAGCCGGCACGGCAACACGGTGGTCGCCCGCACCGACCTGGGCCGTGGTGAACGGGTCGTGATCGCCGGCCACCTCGACACGGTGCCGCTCAACGACAACCTGCCGGCCCGCCTCGACGGTGCGCTTCTGCACGGACTCGGCACCTGTGACATGAAGGGCGGCGACGCGGTCATCTTGCGGCTGGCCGCCACCGTCCCGGAGCCGAACCGCGACGTGACGTTCATCCTCTACGAGTGCGAGGAGATCGACTCCGAGTTCAACGGCCTCAACCTGCTCGGCCAGAGCCACCCCGAGCTGATGGAGGCCGACTTCGCGATCCTCATGGAGCCGTCGAACGCCGAGGTCGAGGCGGGCTGCCAGGGCACGCTGCGCGTCGAGGTGCGCGCGACCGGTGAGCGGGCGCACTCCGCGCGGAGCTGGAAGGGCGTCAACGCCATCCACCGGGCCACCCCGATCCTCGAGCGGCTCACGGCGTACGAGCCGCGCATGCCGCTCATCGACGGCCTGGAGTACCACGAGGGCCTCAACGCCGTCTCGATCCGCGGCGGCGTGGCCGGCAACGTGCTGCCCGACGAGTGCGTGGTCGAGGTCAACTACCGCTTCGCGCCCGACCGCAGCGAGGCCGAGGCGCAGGCGTTCGTCGTCGACTTCTTCGAGGGGTACGACGTCGCGGTCCTCGACAGCGCCCCCGGCGCGCTCCCGGGGCTGGACCTGCCGGCCGCGAAGGCGTTCATCGAGGCGGTGGGTCGCGAGGTCAACCCCAAGTTCGGGTGGACCGACGTGGCACGCTTCACGGGGCTCGGGATCCCCGCGGTCAACTTCGGCCCCGGCGACCCGATGCTCGCCCACAAGCAGGAGGAGTACGTCCCCGTGGAGCACATCGAGCGCTGCGAGCGCCAGCTGCGTGAGTGGCTCGCCTGATGGTCAGGTCGAAGTCGAAGGGCCCGGTCATCCAGCGCCGCGACCAGGTCGACGGCAGTACGACGGACCAGCGCCTGCTCGACTCGCGCGGTCCGACGGACTGGGTGCACGCGGACCCGTGGCGCGTGCTGCGCATCCAAGCGGAGTTCGTCGAAGGCTTCGGTGCGCTGGCCGAGCTCGGGCCCGCGATCGCGGTGTTCGGCTCGGCGCGGACGCCGGCCGACCACCCGACGTACGCCCTGGCCCATCAGCTGGGGGGCGCGCTGGCGGACGCCGGGTTCGCGGTGATCACCGGCGGTGGCCCGGGCGCCATGGAGGCGGCCAACAAGGGCGCGAGCGAGGCCGGCGGTGTGAGCGTGGGGCTCGGCATCGAGCTGCCTTGGGAGTCCGGCCTCAACGAGTGGTCAGACGTCGGGATCAACTTCCGCTACTTCTTCGCCCGCAAGACGATGTTCGTGAAGTACTCCCAGGGGTTCGTGGTGCTGCCGGGAGGCTTCGGCACCCTCGACGAGCTCTTCGAGGCGCTCACGCTGGTACAGACCAAGAAGGTGATCCGGTTCCCGATCGTGCTCGTCGGCACGGACTACTGGGCCGGCCTGCTGGCCTGGATGAAGGACGTGTGCATGGCCGACGGCAAGATCAGTCCCGCCGACCTGGAGATGCTCGTCCTCACCGACGACCTCGACGAGGCGGTCCGGCTGATGGTCGAGGCCCGGGAGTCGCGGTGATCCGATCATGATGTGGTTCTTCGCGATCCTGGTCGTGCTGGTCATGGGCGGCGTCGCCGCGCTGGCCGCGGGGCGCGGCGCACCGATGGCCGAGGCGTACGACGACCGCCCCGACGCGCTGGTGCCCAGGGACGGTGCGCTCGGTGCCGAGCACGTCCGCAAGGTGCGGTTCTCGCTGGCCTTCCGGGGCTACCGGATGTCCGAGGTCGACGCCCTCCTGGACCGTCTGGCCCGACAGCTCGAGCGGAGTGAGGCACCGCCTCCGGACGCCGCCGCGGACCCCGACATCGCAGGTCAAGGCGAGGTTGCCGACCCGACCGCGGTTCGGGAGGCTCGTGGCGACGACCCGATCACGTAAGGCACACTCTCGCCCGTGTCGCTGCCCGTGGTCATCTACGTCCTCACCGCTCTCGCGGCGGTGGTCGTGGTGCTCACCCGCCTGCGGATGCGGGGCGGGCAGGGTGCCGGCCGGTTCCACGTCGGCAACCGGCTGCTCGACGTGCACACGGTCACCGGCGTGCTCGCGCTCGTCATCTGGACGATCTTCCTGGTCGCCCCCGAGAGCTCGCCGGTCGGGACCTCGACGTTCGGCATCATCGGGCTCGGGCTCTTCTGGATCGTCACCATCGCCGGGCTGATGATTCTGGTCCGCTGGCTGCCGAGCCACGGCAAGCACGCCTCCGAGGGGGTCCAGGACAAGTGGTCGGACGGACCGGGTCTCTCCGTTCTCGCGCACATCGGCATGCTGGTCGGCGTGGTCCTGTTCACGTACGCCTACCTGACCAACGCGGTGTGAGCAGACGAACCGGGAGCCTCCTGGTGGCGGGGGCACTGCTGTCCGCGCTCCTGGCGCTCCCGCTCGGCGTACCCGCCCCGTCCGCGGCGCGGGAGCAGGCCGTCGCCCCGCGCGCCGGCAACGTGCTCGAGGCGCGGGCGCTCGGCAAGTCCGCCCGCGGCCGGCCGATCAACGCCTGGCACCTCGACAACCGGCCCATCGGCAACCGCACGGGCCCGACGGTGGTGCTGATCGCCACGATGCACGGCAACGAGGGCGCGCCGCGGCGGATCCTGCAGACGCTGCGCAGCGCGCGGGTCATCCACGGCGTCGACCTGTGGCTGGTGCCGATCTACAACCCCGACGGGTTCGCCGCGAACCACCGGCGCAACGCGCACGGCGTCGACCTCAACCGCAACTACCCGTACCACTGGGCCGACCTCGACGGTAACTACGAATCGGGCCCGCACGCCGGGTCCGAGCCGGAGACCAAGGCAATGATGCGGTTCCTGCGCGAGGTCGACCCCGACTACGTGCTCAGCTTCCACCAGCCGCTGCACGGCGTGGACACCGACAACAAGCGACCCGGCTTCTCCCGGCACGTGGCGCGCACCCTCCGCCTGCCTGCGACGACCCTCGACTGCGGCGGCGTCTGCCACGGCACGATGACCGGCTGGTTCAACCACAACTTCGACGGCTTCGCGCTCACGGTCGAGTACGGCGCGCGCCCGCCGCGTCGGCTCATGCAGTACGTCGCGCCGCGCCAGGTGCTCAGGATCTTCGACGCGTTCGGGTCGTTCGGAGGCTGACCGCCGGCTCGCAGCCCGAGAGGGCGGTGGGTGCGCAACCGCTGTCCACAGGGCGGCGCCAGGTGGCGGTGGGTCCGCAACCGTTGTCCACGTGGAGAACGGTTGCTGGGCCACCGCCGCCCGGGCGGCGGCCCGCCTCAGCGACCCTCGAAGACCGGCTTCTCCTTCGCGACGAACGCCGCGACGGCCGCACGGTGGTCCGCGGTGGCTCCGGTGCGGTTCATCATCTCGCCCTCGAGGGTCAGCGCCTCCTCGAACGTGTGCGAGGCGGCGTACGCGACCGAACGCCGGATCGAGCCGAACGCCACCGTCGGGCCGGCCGCCAGCCGCCCGGCCAGGTCGGCCACCGCCGCGTCGAAGCCGTCGGCGGGGACCACCTGGGTCGCCAGCCCGAGCGCCAGCGCCTCGTCGGCCTTGATGGTGCGTGGGAAGTAGAGGAGCTCCATCGCCTTCGTCGGCCCGACCAGCCGCTGCAGCGTGTGGCTGGAGCCGGTGTCGCACGAGAGCGCGACGTTGGCGAAGGCCAGGTTGAACCCCGCGGTGTCGGCGACGACCCGCACGTCGCACGCGAACGCGAGCGACGCGCCCGCGCCGGCGGCGATCCCGTTCACCGCCGCGACCACCGGCTTCTCCATGGAGGTGAGGGCCAGGACGGTCGGGTTGTAGTGCCGCTCGACGGTCGTGAACAGCTCGTCGCTGCTCCCGCTCTCCAGCAGCTGGATGTGCTCCTTGAGGTCCTGGCCTGTGCAGAACGCCCGCCCCGTGCCCGTGAGCACGACGCACCGGGCGGCCGGGTCCTCGGCCGCTCGCTGCACGCTGTCGCGCAGCAGCTCCTTGGTCGCGATGTCGAGGCTGTTCATCGCGTCCGGCCGGTTCAGCCGGATCGTGGCCACCCCGTCGGTGACCTCGTAAAGAATCGGGGCGCTCTCCGAGTTCGACGCAGTCATGGACGCAGTGTGCCCTCTGCCGTGTTGCATGAGGGATAATGGTCTCGCGCCCGTACGGCGTCCTCGGGTCCGCTGGCCCGAGTTCTTGTGTATGGAAAGGCAGGGTGCCGCATGGCGGCGATGAAGCCGCGGACCGGCGACGGTCCGATGGAGGTCACCAAGGAAGGCCGCGGCATCGTGATGCGCGTGCCCCTCGAAGGCGGTGGCCGCCTCGTCGTGGAGCTGAACGCCGAGGAGGCGGGCGAGCTCGGTGACAAGCTGAAGGACGTCGTCGGCTGATGCGAGCCGGTCTCTCTCGGGGGGCCGCGACCCGGTGAGCGGCACGCCGACGCTCCCACCCCAGGTCTCTCCACCCGAGTTCGCCGTCACGGTGACGCGTCCCCACGCCCTCACGGGCGTGGACGTGATCGCGCTGCCGGTGCTCGAAGGCGTGGACGGCCAGGCACCGGTCCTCGGCCCGGGCGCCGCTGAGGTGGGCGAGCTGCTCGGCGTCGACCTGGTCGCCGTGCTCGACGCCGACCGGGCCTCGGGCAAGGTCGGCGAGGTGACCGTGCTCCCGGTCCCGCTGGGCGCCCCGGACAACGCCGAGCTGCGCCAGGTCCTCCTGGTCGGGCTCGGCACCGCGAGCGCCGACGACTTCCGCCGGGCCGGCGCCACGCTGTCCCACGCGGTGCTCGACCGCGCCGGCGTGGCCACCACGATCACCGCCGTGGAGCCCTCGGTCGGCCTCGAGCCGTTCGTGGTCGGCACGATCATGGGGTCCTTCGCGTTCGCCTGGCGCAAGGCCCGGCCCGAGCACGTCCCGGTCGCGCGGGTCGTGCTGGCCGGCATGGCCGACGCCGACCGGCCGGCGCTGGAGCGGGCGGTGGCGATCGGCGGGGCGAGCTGGCAGGCCCGCACGCTCGCGTCGGTGCCGTCCAACCTCAAGAACCCCGCCTGGCTCGCGGACCGGGCCGTAGCCCTGGCCGAGGCGGCCGGGCTCGGGGTGACGATCTGGGACGAGAAGCGGCTGGCCGACGAGGGCTTCGGCGGCACCGTCGCCGTCGGCCAGGCATCCGGGACGCCGCCACGGCTGATCCGGCTCGACTACACGCCTCGCCAGGCGTCGGGCCGAGCCAGGTCCAAGAAGGCGCCGATGGTGGTCCTGGTCGGCAAGGGGATCACCTTCGACACCGGCGGTCTGTCCATCAAGCCCGCCGAGGCGATGGTCAACATGAAGCGGGACATGACCGGCGGGGCCGTGGTCATGTCGGTCATGGCCGCGCTGGCCGACGTGGGCTGCCCGGTGCGGGTCGTGGGGCTCGTCCCGGCCGCCGAGAACGCCATCAGCGGCAACGCGCTGCGCCCGGGCGACGTCGTCCGTCACTACGGCGGCCGTACGTCGGAGGTCACCAACACCGACGCCGAGGGCCGACTGGTGCTGGCCGACGCGATGGCGTGGGCCGTGGCCCACCTCGAGCCCGCCGTACTCGTCGACGTGGCCACCCTCACCGGCGCGATCAAGGTGGCGCTCGGACAGCAGGTCGGCGGCGTGTTCGCCAACGACGACACCCTGGCGGACGCCCTCCTCGAGTCCGGCACGAGCACGGGTGAACCGCTGTGGCGGTTCCCGCTGGCCTCGGTCTACGAGGACCGGCTCTCGTCGCGGGTCGCCGACGCCGACAACGCCGGCAGCGGCCCGGGCGCGATCGTCGCCGCGCTCTTCCTCCAGCACTTCGCCGGCGACGTGCCGTGGGCCCACCTCGACCTGGCCTCGGTCGGCGACGTGCCCGCGGACTACTACGACTACTCCAAGGGGCCTACCGGCTTCGGCGCCCGGCTGCTGCTCGACTGGCTCGGCTCGCCCGACCCGCTCGCCGGCATCGGCCGCAAGAACGGCACCTCATGATCGGTCTCACGGTCCGCTGGTCGCTGGCCGACGCACCCGCGGGGGTCGAGGAGGCACTCGCGTCGTACGTCGCGGAGACGTCGCACGCGCGGTTCAGCGAGCTGCCCGGGCTGCGCTACAAGACCTGGCGCAGCGTGCCGGGGGAGTGGTTCGAGGGCTGCTACGTCTTCGCGAGCGAGGAGGCCAGGGTTGCGTTCCAGGAGGGGTTCATCGCCGGCGCTGCCGAGTCGCCCGGCTCGCAGATCATCGGGAGCCCGCCGACCCTCATCGAGCCGTGCTCGATCGTGGCGGTCGCCGAGGGCGGTGCGGGCTTCGAGCCCGCCACCCGCGCCGAGTGACGCTCGGTCACTCCGACTCGGGCGTCCACTCCTTCTTCGCGAGCAGCAGCCCGTCGCCGACCGGCAGCAGCACCGGCACGAGGCCGTCGTCGTCGCCGACCTCGCGGATCAGCTGCCGGATCGCCACGGTGTCGTCGTCGCGCACCGACGGGTCGGCGACCCGGTCGTGCCACAGCGCGTTGTCGAAGGCGACGACGCCGCCGGGGCGGAGCAGCCGCAGCGCCTCACGGAGGCAGGCGGTGTACTCGGCCTTGTCGCCGTCCACGAAGGCGATGTCGTAGTGCCCGTCGGTCAGCCGCGGGAGTACGTCGAGCGCGGCGCCGGCGATGGTGCGGGCGCGCTGGGTCGGGATGCCGGCCTCGTTGAACGTCTCGCGCGCCAGCCGCTGGTGCTCGGTCTCGATGTCGACCGTGGTCAGGATCCCGTCGGAGCGCATGCCGCGCAGCAGCCACAGCCCGGAGACGCCCGTGCCGGTGCCGATCTCGACCACCGCGCGGGCGTCCATGACCGACGCCAGGAAGCGCAGCGTGGCCCCGCCCCCGGGGCCGATCGCGACCACCCCGATCTCCTGGGCGCGCTCGCGGGCACGGGTGAGTACGTCGTCCTCGGCAACGAAGGCCTCCGCGTAGGACCAGCTCTGGGTGGTGATCGGGTCCGTCACAACAGAAACGTAGCGCGATCGGACGGGGATCAGCGGGAACACCGCCGGGCCCCCGTCCGTTCACCCCACAGAACAGCTCACAGGGAACGTTCAGGCAGACGGCGTACCGTCATCACCTCGATCGACCCCCACGCACCAGGAGACCCGAGGACCCATGGACGACGTTGCAGGCACCGAGCCGGGCGCCGTGCCGACGTGGGACGAGATCGTTGAGCGCCACTCCGACCGGGTCTACCGCCTCGCCTACCGGCTGACCGGCAACCGGCACGATGCCGAGGACCTCACCCAGGAGGTGTTCGTCCGGGTCTTCCGCTCGCTGTCGACCTACACGCCGGGCACCTTCGAGGGCTGGCTGCACCGCATCACCACCAACCTCTTCCTCGACCAGGCCCGCCGCAAGCAGCGGATCCGGTTCGACGCGATGACCGACGAGCGGGCGGACCGGCTGACCAGCGCCCTGCCCAGCCCGGACACGGCGTACGCCGACCAGCAGTTCGACGACGACGTGGAGCGCGCGCTCCAGTCGTTGCCGCCCGACTTCCGCGCCGCAGTGGTGCTGTGTGACGTCGAGGGGCTGTCCTACGAGGAGATCGCCGAGATCCTCGGCGCCAAGCTCGGCACCGTGCGCTCTCGGATCCACCGCGGGCGGGCGCTGCTCCGCAAGGCCCTGGCGCACCGCGCGCCGGCGTCCGGCCGGGCCCGCTACTCCGGGCCGATGGTGGCGCCGCTGCGCCCCATCCGGGGTCGAGTCTGATGATCATGCACCTCGGCGATCGCGTCAGCGCGCTCCTCGACGGCCAGATGACCCCGGTCGAGGAGGAGCGGGCCTGGGCGCACGTGCACGCCTGCCACCAGTGCCGCGACCTCGTCGAGCGCGAAGGCTGGATCAAGACCCGGCTGGCGGGGCTGTCCTTCGACACCGCCTGCGCGCCCTCCTCCCTCAAGGGCTCGCTGCTCTCCTCGATGTCGGCCGGACTGCCTCCGGGCGACCTCTACCTCGCGTCGGAGCCCGACCCGCGACCGCGTCGGGTCTCGCTCGTCGCCCTCGGTGGCGGCGCCGCCGGGGCTGCCGTGATGGGGGTGCTGGCCCTGGGCGCGGCGCCCGCCGACGCCCCGACCGTCGACCGTCGCGCGCCGGCGACGTCTGTCACCACCCCGGCCCCGGCCGGGCTCAGCCTGCACAACCGACGCGCCGTACCCCTGCCCTGACCCGGGTGATCCCGCCCCTTCCGGTGTGGGATTTCGCGCCACCGGGAACAATGACGGTGTGAACGACGACTACGGCACGCCGCCGGGCTACGAGGAGACCCAGCCCCTCGGTGCGCCGCTCGGGCCTCGGCCCGCCTGGACGCCGCCGTCGTCGTACCCACCCCCGGGCTCGACCGCGCCACTGACCAGGTCGTCCGGGCCGGCCCACCTGGAGCCTGTGTCGACCCGGCCGGCCGGCTGGATGTGGCCGGCCATCGCGGTCATCGCCCTGGTGCTCGGCCTGACCGGCGGGGTGGCCGGCAGCGTGATCTACAACCGGACCGGCGACTCGTCCGCGTCCGACGACAGCGGCACCGGCCGCGGGCTCGACTCCTCCACCGTCCAGACCACCGCGCCCATCAAGGGCGGCAAGTCGTCGGTCGCCGCGGTCGCGCAGCAGCTGCTGCCGAGCACAGTCCAGATCTCCGCGGAGTACGACGGCCAGGAGGGCGCGGCGACCGGCTCCGGCTTCGTGATCGACGACGCCGGCCACGTCGTGACCAACAACCACGTGGTCGAGCAGGCCGCCAACGATGAGGGTCTGATCGAGATCGTCGACCAGGACGGCAACCGCTTCGAGGCGACGGTCGTCGGCCGCTCGCCGGTCTACGACCTCGCGGTCCTCTACTGCGACGAGGCCAAGGACATGAAGCCCGCCGCCCTGGGCGAGTCCCAGGCCCTGCACGTCGGCGACCCCGTGGTCGCGATCGGTTCGCCCCTCGGCCTCTCGTCGACGGTGACCGCCGGCATCGTCTCGGCGCTGCAGCGACCGGTCACGACCGGCGAGTCGACCGAGGAGTCGTCGTACATCAACGCCGTGCAGACCGACGCCGCGATCAACCCCGGCAACTCCGGCGGCCCGCTGGTGAACATGCTCGGCCAGGTCATCGGCGTCAACTCGGCCATCGCCACGACCGGCGGCACGACCGGCGGTGACCAGGCCGGCAACATCGGCGTCGGCTTCGCGATCCCGATGGAGCAGGTCCAGGTGACCGCCGACCAGATCCTCCGCACCGGCGAGGCGCGCTACCCCGTGATCGGGGCCAAGGTGCAGACCGGCCAGCGGGACGGCTCCGGCGCCGAGATCGACGAGGTCATCGAGGACACGCCCGCCGAGGACGCCGGCCTCGAGAAGGGCGACCTCGTCGTCGCGCTCGAGGGCCAGAAGGTCACCGACGGCATCGCCCTGATCGTCTCGATCCGCTCGCACCAGCCCGGCGAGACGCTGACCTTCACGGTCGTGCGCGACGGCGACGAGCAGGACTTCGACGTCACCCTCGACTCCGAGGTCGGGTAGGCGCAGGCCAGCGATCCCGCTATTTCTTCGGCATCAGGTGCCGAAGAAGTAGCAGTGTCGCCCGCACTGTTCAGTGCCGTGGCTCAGCTCTCGACGTCCTCCGGGGCCGCCTCGGCCGGGTCGAACGGGTGGTCGTCGATGAACTTCCGCGTCTCGATCCGCTGCTGGGCGATGTAGTCCTCGAGATCGGGCTCGCTGACCCGCCACTGGCCGCGGCCGCCGATCTTGATCGCCGGCAGGTCGCCGCGGCGGACCATGGCGTAGACCTGCGCGACCGAGGTGTTCAGGATCTCGGCCACGTCCGGCAGCGTGAGGAAGCGCGGGAGGTCGGCCATGGGGTCATCGTGGCACCTCACCGGACTCACCGGCCTCACGGATCACGATCTGTGGATGAGCGGTGGCACCGTCAAGCCTCGCTGGGCATGATGTGCCCGTGGCTCTCAATCTCGGGGAGGCCACGGCCGCCGCGTCCGCCCACGGAGGCAGGCAGCCTGGCCTCGACGTGCCGGCGGCGCTGCGCGGTCAGCGGCCGGCGTGGCGCGACCCCCGCCTCTGGATAGGCATCGTGCTGGTGGCCGCGAGCGTCGTGGTGGGCGCCAGGGTGCTGGCCGCGGCCGACGACACGGTGCAGGTCTGGTCGACCGCCCGTGACCTGGGCGCCGGGCAGCGGGTCGAGGCCGACGACCTGGTCGCGCAGCGGGTCCGGTTCGCGGACACGGATGCTCTCGACGGCTACTTCACCGTCGACGACGAGCTCCCGGCCGACCTCGAGCTGACCCGGAGCGTCGCCGCGGGCGAGCTGCTCCCGAGGGGCGCGGTCGGTACGCCGGACGAGACCGGACTGGTCGAGGTGCCCGTGGCCGTCGAGCCCGAGCTCGTCCCGCCGAGCGTCGGCGCCCGGCGACGTGGTCGACGTCTACGTCGTGGCGCCGCTCAGCGCCGACGCCGACGGGAAGGCCCGAGGCGCTGCCCGACGGGCCCGCGCTGGCCGGCGCCACCGTCGTCGACGCACCCGAGCTGGCGTCGTCGTTCGGCACCAGCGGCAAGCGCCAGCTCGTGCTCGCGGTGCCCGAGGCGGACGCGCCGGCGTTCTTCGCCCTCCTGGCCCGCTACGACGCGCCGAGCCTGACCGTGGTCCGGCGCGGATGAAGGTCGTCCTGCTGCTCGCGGCCGGCGCGGCCTGGGAGACGAGGGCGCTCGGCCTGCTCAGCGGCCGCCGCGACCTGGTCGTCCTCAAGCGCTGCGTCGACGTCGACGACCTGCTCGCGACGGCGACGCTCGGGCCAGGCCGACACGGCGGTGGTCGCCATCGAGGCGCCCGGGCTCGACCTCGCCGCCGTGGACCACCTCGTGCAGCACGGCGTCCGTGCGGTCGCGGTCGTCGGCGACGAGCCGGGCACCGTGCCGGGCCGGCCGCATCGGGATCCGCGCCATGGTCCGGGTCGACGACCTCGGGGCCCTGCCGGAGACGATCACCACCGACCACGAGCCCCTGCCCGAGCCGCCGGTCCCCGAAGACGAGGCGCCACCCGCCGACCCAGGGGCGGGTGATCGCCGTCTGGGGACCCGCCGGCGCGCCGGGCCGGTCGACCGTCGCCACCGCCCTGGCCGCAGTGCTCGGCAGTCGGGCACGGACGACGCTCGTCGACGCGGATCCCTACGGCGGCACGGTGGCCCAGGCCCTCGGAGTCCTCGACGAGGTGTCCGGCCTGCTCTCGGCGGCGCGTCTCGCTGGCAGCGGGATGCTCGAGGAACGGTTCGCGAGCGTCCAGAGGGCCTTCGACCAGCAGTTCACCGTCGTCACCGGGCTGCCCCGCCCCGACCGCTGGACCGAGGTCCGGCCCGGCACCGTCGAGCTCCTGGCCGAGACCGCGAGCCGGCACGGCCACGTCGTGATCGACACCGGTTTCGGTCTCGACGACGACGACCTCAGCGGGCGTCCCAGCCGCAACCAGCTCACCCTGGCGGCCCTCGAGGTGGCCGACGAGGTGCTCGTCGTCGGCACCGCCGACCCCGTCGGGCTGTCCCGGCTGGTCCGGGCGCTGGTCGACCTCCGCGAGAGAAGGCCCATGACGGCCACGAGGGTCGTCGTCAACCGGATGCGACCCACCATCGGCTGGTCCGAGCGCGACGTCACCCAGATGCTTGCCGACTTCGCGCGCCCGGTCGGACTGCACTTCCTCCCCGAGGACCGCGCCACGGTCGACCGCGCCCTGGTCACCGGCCGGACGCTGCTCGAGACCAACGCGGAGAGCCCGCTCGCCGTCGCGATCGGCCGCCTCGCCGAGGCGGTCGTGCCGGAGCCGATTCAGAGCCAGCGCCCGAGGGGGACGCGGAACGGCTCAGGCTGAGAACAGCAGGTACAACCCACCCGCGGTGAAGCAGATCATCGCCACCAGCAGCGAGAGCTGCCCGGTGAGCTGGTGCTTCTTCGGCAGCAGGTGGATCGCCCGGTCATGCGCGGCGATCACGCCGACCACGTGACCCACCACGACCGCCAGCACCTTGAGCGTCGCCAGCGCGGTCGGGTGGTAGGAGAAGAAGTAGGACACCTCCCAGTTCGCGGTGCCGAACCAGTTGGACCCGTTGCTGAACGGGTCGCTCATGTAGACGAACGTCTGCTCGCCGACCTCCAGCAGGTAGGTCAGGTAGTGCGCGATGACGTAGCCGATCACGATCGGCACGATCGAGTGCGCGAACTGGCTGGGCAGCTCGCGGCGCGGCCGGTCGGGCCCGACGCCGGTCAGCATCGTGCCGACCGTGAAGACCAGCGCGACGAGGAGCACGAAGCCGAGCAGCCCCAGGTTGTTGAAGACGTGGGTCAGGCTGTGGTCCTGGACGAAGTCGCCCTGGATGAACCTCACCCACCGCGTCGAGTCCTTGAACGAGTCGAACGCCGTGCTGCCGAACAGCACCGACGCGACCGCGACCAGCCCGGGTTTGACCGGCGTGGTGTCGAGGTTCGCCAGGGGGCTGCGGACCACCAGCTGCTTGGCCCGGCGTCCCCACACCGACATCCGTGAGACCAGCGTCGAGTAGACCTCGAACGGGTCGGCGTGCTCGTAGAAGCGTGTTGCCGAACAGGGCGCCGCCGAGCAGCATCGCCGCGACGTACGCCGCGCACCACAGCCGCACCGGACCCAGCTCGGTCGCGAACGGGTAGACCAGCTCCATCCACACGAACGCGTAGAGGCCCAGCGCCGCCGGCCAGAGGCCCAGCCGCTCGGGGTAGGCGAACACGCCCTGGTCGGGGTCGCCACCGGTGAGCCTCGCGAACGCCGCGTTGATGGTGCGCACCGGGCTGATCGCCTTGTACGCCGGACCGACGAGCAGCGACAGGGGCACGAACCCGACCCACAGCAGCACGTAGAAGATCCCGAACAGCGGGTTGATCAGGGTGTCCTGGCCGCCGATCGCGACCATCGCCGTGTAGCCGAAGGCGACGAGCCCGAAGACCCGCCAGGCCACGAACCACGGTCGTGAGTCGACGATCGCCGCCAGACGCGCCGGCGCCGGCTGGCCGGTCCGCTCCTCGTCGTAGCGCGGCGTCCGCCACGCCACCGCCAGCACGGTGAAGCTGACCGTCAGTGCGGCGACGGCCCCCGCGATGGTCAGCTCGAGCGGGATGGGCAGGTCTCGAGACCCGCCGATCCCGTGCGCGAAGACGTCGCCCCACGACGGGGAGATGGGATCCACGAGGGGTTACTTGACCTCGAGCTGGACGATCGTCTTCTCGAGTGCGTGCGACTCGACCTCGACGATGCCCGGCTTGTCGATCTTGAACGTCGGCAGCGTGGTCGTGCCGGCGCCGTACTCGAGCTCGTGCTCGGGGTCCGAGTGGACGTGGATCTCGCCCTCGGCTTCGGCCTTGACCACCAGCTCGATGGGCTGGTTGACCGCCACCTCGACCCGGTCGCCGTTGGGGGTGACGTCGTCGCCCTCGATGGTGACCTGGATGGTCTTGGTCGCGAGGTCCTTGCCGTCGCCCGAGCCGCTGGAGTCGTCGTCACCGCAGCCGGCGAGGCCGGCGGTGCATACCACGAGGGTGAGGACTGCGAGCACACGCCGCATCAAGGTCGGCCTCCTGTTTGGCTGGTGATTGCCTGGGCTGTGGGTGAGTGGCCTTCACGATGGTGACGGACGGCACGCGCGGGCGTCCTGAGACCTCTGTAAGAATCCCACGACGGCCAAACGGATCGGATGGGGGTGTCACGAAGGGGATGAGCGAACGCCTGCGCCCGCGCGACCTCGCGTTCCTCGACCTGGAGACGCCGACCACCCCGCGCCACAACGCCACCGTGGAGGTCTTCGACCCCGGCGACCCCGCGGGATCCAAGGGCGGGTTCGACTACGACAAGTTCGTGGCGCTGATCCTCGACCGGATCCCGTTCGTGCCGCGCTACCGCCAGCGCGTGCAGGCCGTGCCGGGCAACCTCGCCACGCCCGTCTGGGTCGACGACGACCAGTTCGACATCGGCTACCACGTACGCCGTTCCGCGCTGCCGCGCCCGGGCAGCACCGAGCAGCTGCGCGAGCTGGTCTCGCGGATCGTGTCGCGGCCCCTCGACCGGGGCCGCCCGCTGTGGGAGATCTACTTCGTGGAGGGGCTCGCGGACGGCCGGGTCGCGCTGCTCTACAAGACCCACCAGGCGCTCGTCGACGGCGTCGAGACCGTCGACCTCGGCCAGGTCCTGTTGGACAAGGACCCCGAGGTGAAGATCCTCGGCGGCGACGAGTGGCACCCGCACCGGCAGCCCTCGAACGCCGGTCTGCTCGCCAGCGCCCTCCACGACAACCTCACCGAGCCCGACACCGCGCTCGACACGGCCCGCCAGGCCGTCGGCTCGGCCCTCCGGACCGCGGACCGGCTCACCTCAGGTGCCGGCAAGGTGTTCGCCGGGCTGACCGGCCGCCGCCCCGACCGCGGCAACGCGCTGTCCGGCGAGCTCTCCCAGCAGCGCCGGGTGGTCGGCGTCGAGACCACGCTGGCCGACTACCGCACCATCCGTGACGAGCACGGCGGCACCATCAACGACGTCATCCTGGCCACCCTGACCGGCGCGCTGCGCGCCTGGCTGATGACCCGCTCCGAGTCGATGGGCGGCCTCCGCCAGATCCAGGCGGTCGTGCCGGTCTCGGTCATCGACCGCGAGCTCGAGGCGACATCGCTCGGCAGCCAGATCGCCCCGCACTTCGTGACCCTCCCGATCTCCGAGGCCAGCCCGGTGGTCCGGCTGCACCAGGTCTCGTACTCGTTCCAGGCCTACAAGGAGACCGGCCGCGGCGTGGCGGCCAACCGGCTCGCGGGCATCGCCGGCTTCGCACCCACGACGTTCCACGCGATCGGGTCGAGGGTCGCGGCCGCCGAGATCCGCCGCGGGTTCCAGCTCTCGATCACCAACGTGCCCGGCCCGCAGTCCCCGCTCTACGCCGCCGGCGCCCGGATGCTGCGCACCTTCCCGATCCCGCCGCTGCTGCCGGGCCAGACCCTGGCGATCGGCGTGACGTCGTACGACGGCCAGGTGTTCTACGGCATCACGGCGGACCGTGACCTGGTCCCCGACGCAGACGTCCTCGGGCAGTGCGTGACCGAGGCGCTCACCGAGCTGCTGGACACCGCGACCGGCGGCCGGCCGAAGATCCCGCGCGGCCGGCGCAAGAAGGCCGCTCCCAAGCCATGAGGGTGTACCTCCCCACCACGCTCGAAGGTCTCGGTCGGCTCCGCGACGACGGCTCGCTGCCCGCCTCCGCGGAGCGGTACGTCGCCGACGGTGACAGCGAGGAGCAGGAGTACGCCGCCCTGATGGCCGCCGCGGCCGAGTCGGCCGAGCTGCTCGACGGCGCCGGCCGCCGTGTGGTCGTGGTCGCCGACCTCGCCGACCCGGACGACGTCGTACCGCTGCGCGACGTGGTCGCCCTCCATGCCGATCCGGCGGACCGCCCGGCCGGCGCGGATCCGGACGACGACCTGGCCTGGTACGCCACCCAGGAGATCGACGCGATTCTGGCCGACTAGGGTCGGCCGCGTGGACGCGATCACCTTTCCCCCGGCTCCCGTCAACGAGCCGAACCTGACCTACGGACCCGGCGCCCCCGAGCGGGAGGCGCTGCTCGTGGAGCTCGAGAAGCTCGAGCGACGCGAGAAGGACCTCAAGGCGCACATCGGCGGCCGCCGCAAGTCCGGTGGCGGGCCGGAGATGACGGTCGTGCAGCCGCACGACCACCAGCACGTGCTGGGCCGGTTCAAGGCCGCGACCCAGGCCGACGCGCGCGCGGCGATCAAGGCGGCCGGCGACGCCGCCGCCGACTGGCGCGCGCTCGACATGGACGAGCGGTGCGCCGTCCTGCTCCGCGCGGCCGAGCTGCTGGCCGGGCCGTGGCGGCAGCGGATCAACGCCGCGACGATGCTCGGGCAGTCGAAGACGGCGTTCCAGGCGGAGATCGACAGCGCCTGCGAGCTGATCGACTTCTGGCGCTACAACGTCCACTACGCGAAGCAGATCCTCACCGACCAGCCGATCGCGAACTCGCCCGGCATCTGGAACCGCACCGACCACCGGCCGCTCGAGGGCTTCGTCTACGCGATCACGCCGTTCAACTTCACCGCGATCGCCGGCAACCTGCCGACCGCCCCGGCGCTGATGGGCAACACCGTCATCTGGAAGCCCGCGCCGACCCAGCAGCTCGCCGCGTCGCTGCTCATGGAGCTGCTCGAGGAGGCCGGACTGCCGCCGGGCGTGATCAACATGCTCCCGGGCCACGGCATCCCGGTCTCCGAGGTGGCGCTGGCGCACCCCGACCTGGCCGGGATCCACTTCACCGGCTCGACGGCGGTCTTCCACCAGCTGTGGCAGAACGTCGGCGCCAACATCTCGACCTACCGCTCCTACCCGCGGATCGTGGGGGAGACCGGCGGCAAGGACTTCGTCCTGGCCCACCCGACCGCCGACCCCGACGTGGTCCGGACCGCGCTGATCCGGGGTGCGTTCGAGTACCAGGGCCAGAAGTGCTCGGCCGCCTCCCGCGCGTACGTCGCGAAGTCGGTCTGGAACAAGATGAAGGACTCCTTCCTCAACGAGGTCGAGGCCATCCCGATGGGTGACGTCACCGACTTCTCCAACTTCATGGGAGCGGTGATCGACGACCGCGCCTTCGTCAAGCACAAGGCCGCGATCACCCGCGCCAAGCGGCAGGCCAAGCTCGACGTCGTGGTCGGCGGCCAGACCGACGACAAGGTGGGCTGGTTCGTCCGGCCGACCGTCGTGGTCTCGACCGACCCGACCGACGCGATGTTCGCCACCGAGTACTTCGGGCCGATCCTGGCCGTCTACGTCTACGACGACG
The DNA here is from genome assembly GCA_963759065.1 of uncultured Actinomycetota bacterium. Lineage (GTDB taxonomy): Bacteria > Actinomycetota > Actinomycetes > Propionibacteriales > Nocardioidaceae > Nocardioides. Next base: position 51,862 of record CAVWYA010000016.1, read on the forward strand.
GCGACTTCGAGAAGGTCGCCCGCCAGCTCGAGGGCTTCGCGCCGTACGCCCTGACCGGCGCGATCATCGCCCGCGACCGTCGCGCCATCGCGTGGGCCAGCGAGGAGCTCCGGTTCGCGGCCGGCAACTTCTACATCAACGACAAGCCGACCGGCGCGGTCGTCGGCCAGCAGCCCTTCGGCGGCGGCCGGGCCTCGGGCACCAACGACAAGGCCGGCGCCGCGGTCAACCTGCTGCGCTGGACCTCCCCACGCTCGATCAAGGAGACCCTCGTCCCGCCGACCGACTACCGCTACCCGTACATGGGGTGAGTGCGCTGGCCGCGGACCCGATCGTAGGGCTGGCCGTGGGGCTGGTCGCCCTGCACCTCGGCGGCCTGCACCCCTACGAGAAGGTGCTGACGCTGCTGCTCGCGTTCGGGCCCTTCGTGGTGTTGTTCGGGGTGATCGCGTTGCGTCGACGCCAGGACGACGACGAGCCGCAGAGCTAGGCGAGCTGGACCCGGCCGCCGGACTGGACGACGAACGCCTGGCGGAGCTGGTCGACCCCGATGTCGAGAACGGCCAGCGAGATCCGCACCCCGTTCTTCTGCGCCATCGTCCACGCGGTGTCCCGGAGGGCCGAGTGGTCGACCGAGGTGATGCGCGTGTCCGACGACGGCACCATGCGCACCCGGAGCCTTCGGCCCTCGATCCGGGCCGAGGCGACCGCCTCCCACGGGATCTCCAGCTGGCCGAGGTGGGAACGCGAGACCAGGCCGTCGCCGTGGAGGCCGAGGGGTGAGGCGACCATGCGCATGTGCACCCATGTCCAGGCGTAGCCGCCGACGAAGAGCAGCCACACGATGAGGAACGCCGTCATCGCGAAGACGAGCACGGCGCCGTTCAGCCACAGGAACAGCCCGGTGAGGATCGCTGTTGCGACCAGGATGTAGACCAGGAGCGCGGTCACTGCTCGACGGTCCAGGGCGCCGCGACGGAGAGGGACGTCCACGTCAGCTGGTCAGGTAGGCGCGGCCGACGCCGTTCTCGACCTTGAGCGCCTTGCGCAGCAGGTCGGCGATGAGCGACTCCACCTTGCCGCCGACCAGCGGGATGCTGACCCGGATCTCCATCGCCACCGTCTCGGTGACGGTGCCGCCCGACTCGCGCAGGGTCATGGTGCCGGTCATCTGCCCGGGCTTGCCGGGGATGACGACCTCGACGGTGGCGTTCTCGATGTCGGACCACCGCTCGGTCTGCACGAGCTGGATCTCGTCCCCGACGAACCTCTGGGCGAAGCCGGGGATGCCCTGGGCGGCCTGCACCATGTCGACGACGACCTTCATGCCGGGGCCGTCGGCACCGACGGTGACGGTCCTGCGGAGCGCGAGCTGCGCGTCGCAGACCTGCTCGCGGAACGCCGGGTCCATGAGCATCTCGCCGACCTCGGTGAGCGATGCCTCGTAGGTCAGGTCATAGGTCAGTCGGGTCGCCACGGCGCCCATCATCGTGCATCGGATGACTCCTGGGGTCGCCGACGGCTCAGCCAGCCAGCCAGGCCACGCCCACCGAGTGCTCTACGTCCATCCCGGCCGCCACCTTCTCGGCCATGAGCTTCTCGAGCCTGCCGCCGATCAGCGGGACCTTCACCTTGATGTCCAGCTCTACGACCTCGGTCGTGCCGGCGCCTGCCGCCTCGAGCCGGATCGTCCCGCTGGCACTGGTCGGCTTGCCCGGCGACTCGATGCTCAGGCTCCCGGTGGTGGTGTCCAGCCACACCTCCCGCTGGATCGCCTGGGTCGACTCCCCGGCGAAGGTCCGCGCGAACGCCGGCAGGTCCTTGGTGTTCTGCAGCTGGTCGATGACGAGGCTGAACCCCTCGCCGGACGGGTCCGGCTCGAGCTGGACGTCGGCGGAGATGACGTCCATCGCCGCGCACGACTGCCGGCGGAACTCCGGGTCGGCCAGCATCGCGTGGACCTGGTCCGGCGGCGCGTCGTACGACAGCTCGTGGCGGAACTTCATGCGGCGAGTGTGTCAGCGGCGCTTGCGGTGGGCGAGGCGGTACGCCGGGCGGGGCATCGCGTCGCCGAGCTCCGCCATGAAGCTGTCGAACCGCTCGGGGAGCCGCTCCCCGGCGTACGCGAGGTAGATCCCCACCGGCTTGTGGACCAGAGGGTCGGCATCGGCGTGCAGGATCTCGGCGACGACGAAGCCCGCCTCGACATCGGCGTCGTGGCTGTACTTCACGAACCACAGCGGAGCGGTCATGGCCGTGCGCCGACGCAGCGGGTCGCCCGAGGCGGCGAGCTCGTGCAGCAGGTCGTAGGGGCCGCCGACCAACGTCGAGCCGATGACTCGGGGCGCGGCCCGGTCGACCATGTCCCAGGCATCGATGCGGTCGTGGTGGCGGAGGTAGGTGTCGCGAAGAGCGAGGTCGCCCGGTCGCTTGCGCGCCTGGAAATCGAGGATGCAGAACGCCGCCATCCGGGCCTGGTACGACTCCTGGGCGAACAGCTTCTCCAGCTCGTCGTCGGGAAGGCCCGACGCCGCCTTGGCCGTATTGAAGAGCTCCTTCATGCGCATGTCGGGGGACAGCAGCTCCGTGACCTCAGCAGCCGTCCACACCTTCTCCGCCATCGGCCACCGCTCCTCACTAGGTTGGGAGCATGATCCACGATCAGGACGAGCAGTTCGTCTCCTTCGGCGAGCAGGGCGCGCAGCTGACCTACGGCAGCTACCTGCGGCTGCCGCAGCTGCTCGACTCCCAGCATCTCGAGTCCGACCCGCCGGCGCACGACGAGCTGCTGTTCATCACCATCCACCAGGTCTACGAGCTGTGGTTCAAGCAGCTGCTGCACGAGGCGGCCGCCGCGCGGGACGCGATGACCGAGGGCCGGCTGTGGTGGGCCCAGCACCTGCTGCAGCGCATGCACGTCATCGAGCGGGTGCTGGTCCACCAGGTCGACGTCCTCGAGACCATGACCCCGCAGGACTTCCTGGAGTTCCGGCAGCGGCTGGCGCCGGCCAGCGGCTTCCAGTCGGTGCAGTTCCGAGAGCTCGAGTTCATGTCGGGCGCCAAGGACGCGGCGTACGTCGAGCGGTTCAAGGGCATCACCGAGGCCGAGCAGGCCCGGCTCCGACAACGGCTGGAGGAGCCGACCCTGTGGGACGCCTTCCTCGACGTGCTGCGGCAGCGCGGCCTGCCGGCCGAGTCCGACGAGGAGATCAGCGGGTCGCTGAGGCGGGTCGCGCACGACCGGGAGCAGCACGCCGACGTGTGGGCCGTGAGCGAGGCGCTGCTGCAGCACGACGAGCTGGCCGTCAACTGGAGGGCCCGGCACGTGACCATGGTCGAGCGGATGATCGGCGACAAGTCCGGGACCGGGGGGTCGAGCGGCTCGACGTACCTCCGCAGCCGGCTGCCGATGCGTTACTACCCGTTGCTGTGGGGGCTGCGCTCCGAGCTCTGAGGGCCTCGATTCGTCTGCACCGGCCCCGCGGAAACGACCGGTCCACCCGCAGACGAATCGGGAGCGGCGGGGACTAACCTCAGGACTGTGTCAACGACGACGCACCAGTCCACGTCCGAGCAGTCCAAGTCCGAGCTGATCGACAAGGCCATCAGCCTTGCCCAGGCCGGCCGGGGCACCGGCGGTCCGCCCCACGAGCAGGTCGCAGAGCTGGTCCGCGCCTACTACCGCCACGTGGCGCCCGAGGACCTCCTCGACCGCACCGACGTGGACGTCTACGGCGCGTTCGCCGCCCACTACAAGCTCGCCAACAATCGCCCCCAGGGGACCGCCCAGGTGCGGGTCACCACCCCCACGCTGGCCGAGCAGGGCTGGTCGGCCAGCGGGCACAGCGTGGTCGAGGTCGTCGTCGACGACATGCCGTTCCTCGTTGACTCCCTCACCATGGAGCTGTCCCGGCAGCTGCGCGACGTGCACGTCGTCATCCACCCGAGCTTCGACGTGGTGCGCGACATCACCGGCGTTCTGCAGTCGGTCCAGCCGGTGCCGGACGGCTCGCTGGAGCCCGAGGCCGACGCCGAGCGTGAGTCGTGGATGCATGTCGAGATCGACCGGCTGCCCGACGGTGACGACCCGGACGCGATCGTCGACGACATCCAGCGCGTGCTCCGCGACGTCCGTGAGGCCGTCGAGGACTGGCGCAAGATGCACGCCCAGGTCGCCGCCCTCGTGGAGGACCTGCGCACCGACCCGCCGCCGCTGGACAGCGACGAGGTCCGCCAGGCCGCCGAGCTGCTGGAGTGGCTGGCCGACGAGCACTTCACCTTCCTCGGCTACAAGGAGTACAAGCTCGAGGAGCGCGACGGCGACGAGTACCTCCGGGCCGTGCCCGGTACCGGCCTGGGCATCCTCCGCGCCGACCAGGAGATGTCGGAGTCTTTCGGCCGGCTGCCCGACGCGGCCAAGGCCAAGGCGCGCGAGAAGACGCTGCTGGTGCTCGCCAAGGCCAACTCCCGCGCGACCGTGCACCGTCCGGCGTACCTGGACTACGTCGGGGTGAAGAGCTTCGACGAGAACGGCGAGGTGGACGGCGAGCGCCGCTTCCTCGGCCTGCTCGCCTCGGCGGCGTACACCGAGAGCCTGATGCGCATCCCGCTGATCCGCGAGAAGTCGAAGGAGGTCCTCAAGCGCAGCGGGTTCGACCCGCGCAGCCACGCCGGCAAGGCGCTGATGGACACCCTCGAGACCTACCCGCGCGACGAGCTGCTGCACACGCCGGTCGACGAGCTGGCGCCGATGGCCGAGGCGGCGATGAGCGCCCGCGAGCGCCGCGCGGTGCGGATGTTCATCCGGCGCGACACCTACGGCCGCTACGTCTCGGTCCTGGTCTACCTGCCCCGCGACCGCTACAACACCGGCGTCCGCGAGCGGTTCGAGCGGATCCTCCAGGAGCAGCTGAACGGCGAGTCGATCGAGTTCACCGTGCGGATCAACGAGTCGACGACGGCACGGGTGCACTTCGTGGTCCACCTGCCCAAGGGCGACACGCTGCCCGACGTCGACACCGCCGACCTCGAACGCCGGCTCACCGAGGCGTCCCGCAGCTGGAGGGACGACTTCACCCAGGCCGTGCTCGCTGAGTACGGCGAGGAGGTCGGCACCATCCTGGGCCGCCGCTACGTCGACTCGTTCCCGGAGGCCTTCAAGGAGGACTACTCCGCGCGCACCGCCGCGGTCGACCTCGGTCGGCTCGAGGCGATCCGGACCGACGGGTCCACCGAGAGCGGCCTCGACCTGTCCCTCTACGAGCACCTCGACGCCGGCCCGGGCGAGGCGCGGCTGAAGGTCTACCGGATCGGCGCCCCGCTCTCCCTGTCCGAGGTGCTGCCGATGCTCTCGTCGATGGGCGTCGAGGTGGTCGACGAGCGTCCCTACGAGCTCGAGGGCCTCGAACGCGAGTCGATGATCTACGAGTTCGGGCTGCGGTACGGCGCGCAGCTGCCGAGCGGATCGCGCGAGCTGTTCCAGGACGCGCTGCGCGCCGTGTGGGACGGCTACAACGAGACCGACGGCTTCAACGGGCTGGTGCTCGCCGCCGGGCTGACCTGGCGGCAGGCCACCGTGCTCCGCGCGTACGCGAAGTACATGCGCCAGGGCAACACCCCGTTCGCCCAGGACTACATCGAGGACGCGCTGCGTGGGAACGTCGACATCACCCGCCTGCTGATCAAGCTGTTCGAGGCGCGCTTCGACCCGAAGACGGGAGATCCGGCGCAGGAAGAGGTCGTCGAGAAGCGGATCCTCACCGCCCTCGACGACGTGGCCAGTCTCGACCACGACCGGATCCTGCGCTCGTACCTCACCCACATCAAGGCGACCCTGCGCACCAACTACTTCCAGACCGCCCGGCCCCGCGAGGGCCGGGCCGGCGGGCCGCACACCTACATGTCCTTCAAGCTCGAGTCGGCCAAGATCCCGGACCTGCCGCAGCCGCGGCCCAGGTTCGAGATCTTCGTCTACTCACCGCGGGTCGAGGGCGTGCACCTGCGGTTCGGCCCGGTCGCGCGCGGCGGCCTGCGCTGGTCCGACCGGCGCGACGACTTCCGCACCGAGGTCCTCGGCCTGGTCAAGGCGCAGATGGTCAAGAACACCGTGATCGTGCCGGTCGGCGCCAAGGGTGGGTTCTTCTGCAAGCACCTCCCCGACTCCGGTGATCGGGACGCGTGGCTGGCCGAGGGCGTGGCCTGCTACAAGACCTTCATCTCCGGGCTGCTCGACATCACCGACAACCTGGTCGACGGCGAGACCGTCCCGCCCGAGGGGGTGCTCCGCCACGACGGCGACGACGCCTACCTGGTGGTCGCGGCCGACAAGGGCACGGCGACGTTCTCCGACATCGCCAACGGCGTCTCGCAGGACTACGGCTTCTGGCTGGGCGACGCGTTCGCCAGCGGCGGCTCGGTGGGCTACGACCACAAGGCCATGGGCATCACCGCCCGCGGCGCCTGGGTCTCGGTGCAGCGGCACTTCCGCGAGCGCGGGATCGACTGCCAGACCGAGGAGTTCACCGCGGTCGGCATCGGCGACATGAGCGGCGACGTGTTCGGCAACGGCCTGCTGTGCTCCGAGACCACCAGGCTGGTCGCGGCGTTCGACCACCGCGACATCTTCCTCGACCCCGCACCGGACGCCGCGACGTCGTACGCCGAGCGCCGGAGGCTCTTCGACCTGCCGCGCTCGAGCTGGCAGGACTACGACAAGAGCCTGATCTCCGAGGGCGGCGGGGTCTTCCCGCGCTCGCTCAAGTCGGTCCCGCTCAACGACGCGGTCCGCGAGGTCCTGGGCATCAACGGGTCGGTTGCGGCGATGACGCCGGCCGAGCTGATGAAGGCGATCCTCCAGGCGCCGGTCGACCTGCTGTGGAACGGCGGGATCGGCACCTACGTGAAGGGTGAGGACGAGCAGCACAGCGACGTGGGCGACAAGGCGAACGACGCGATCCGCATCAACGGCAAGGACCTGCGCGCGCGGTGCGTGGGCGAGGGCGGCAACCTCGGCCTCACCCAGGCCGGCCGGATCGAGTACGTGCTGCGCGGCGGCGACACCCGCGGCGACAGCGAAGAGGGCGGTCGGATCAACACCGACTTCATCGACAACTCCGCGGGCGTCGACACCTCCGACCACGAGGTCAACATCAAGATCCTGCTCGACCGGGTGGTCAAGGACGGCGACCTCACCGCCAAGCAGCGCAACTCCCTGCTCGCCGAGATGACCGACGAGGTCGGCGCGCTGGTGCTGCGTGACAACTACGAGCAGAACCTCGCCCTCGCCAACGCCGTCGCGCACGCGCCGTCGCTGCTGCACGTCCACGAGGACTTCATGCGCCGGCTCGAGCAGGCCGGCACGCTCGATCGCGAGATCGAGGGGCTTCCGTCGCGGCGAGAGGTACGCCGTCGGCTCGACCGCGGCCGCGGCCTGACCCCGCCCGAGCTGGCGGTGCTGATGGCGTGGACGAAGATCGTGATGGCCGAGGAGCTGCTCGCGGGCGACCTGCCCGACGACCCGTACCTCGACCTGGACCTCAAGGCGTACTTCCCGACGCCGATGCGCGAGGAGTTCCGGGCGCAGATCGAGGCGCACCCGCTGCGCCGGGAGATCATCGTGACCCAGGTCGTCAACGACCTGGTCAACGGCGCCGGCATGACCTATTGGCCGCGGCTCGCCGACGAGACCGGCGCCTCCATCGCGGACCTCACCCGCGCCAACTTCGTGGCCCGCGAGATCTACGCGTCGCTGCCGCTGCGCGACGAGCTGAAGTCCTACGACAACCAGCTCGACGCCCGCGTGCAGACCTCGATGCGCATCCAGATGCGCACCCTGGTCGAGCGGGCCTCGCGGTGGCTGGTCAACAACCGGCGTCCGCCGCTGGACAGCAACGCCACGGTCGACCAGTTCGCCGGCCGGGTGCAGGCCACGATGGAGCAGCTGCCCGAGCTGATGACGGGTCGCGAGCTGGAGTCGTTCCAGGAGCGCCAGGCGAGCTACGAGCGGCGCGGGGTCGCGGCGGAGCTGGCCCGGCGCGTGGCGGTGCTCGACCCGGCGTACATGCTGCTCGGGCTGGTCGAGGTGGCCGAGCGCGAGGACCTGGCTCCCGAGCACGTCGCCCGGGTCCACTTCGCCCTCGGCGAGCGGCTCGGGCTGCCCCGGCTGCTGCAGCGGATCGTCGCCCTGCCGCGCGACGACAAGTGGCAGACAATGGCCCGCGCGTCGCTCCGCGACGACCTGCACGCCGTACACACCGCGCTCACCGCGCAGGTGCTGCGTGCGACGTCGCCGGACGACTCGGCTCCCGCTCGGATCGCGTCGTGGGAGGAGGGCGAGACCGAGCTGGTCCGCCGGGCCGCCGAGACCCTGGAGCAGATCTGCGCCGAGGAGGAGGGCGACCTCGCCCGGGTGTCCGTCGGGCTGCGGGTGGTGCGCGGCCTTCTCGCTTCCTGACCCAACCTCGGAGGCGGTTCGCCGCATCATGAGGGTGTGCAGCCGTCCGAGCAGGAGTTCGCGGAGCTGTTCCGCGCGTCCTGGGCGCGGCTGTTCCGGCTGGCGTACGCGGTCTCCGGAGACCGGGCGGCCGCGGAGGACGACCTGCAGAACGCCTTCGCGAAGGTCTACTCCAGCTGGGGACGGGTACGCAGGGCCGACCATCCCGAGGCCTACGTACGCCGGATGGTGCTCAACGAGGTGCTGGGCGGGCGCCGCAACGGCTTCCTGAAGCGCGAGCGACCGCACGAGGACATCGAGCCGGCCGGCTCCGTCCCCTCGCCGGAGGACACCGTCGTCGCGCACGACGCGATCTGGTCGGCGGTGCGCGCGCTGCCGCCGCGGCAGAGGGCCGTGGTGGTGCTCCGCTACTACGAGGACCTGTCGGAGGCCGAGATCGCCGAGGCGCTCGGCTGCTCGCGGGGCACGGTGAAGTCGCAGGCCTCGGCTGCGATCGCCGCCCTGCGGCGTGATGCCCCCGACCTGGTGAGGGAGGAGCCATGACCGAGCTCGACCTGCGCGAGACCCTGCAGCGACACCTCGACGAGGTGGACGTCCCACCGGCGCCGCTGGGCCCGGTGGTCGCCCAGGGCCGCAGCCGACGCCGTCGTCGACGTGCGGTCATCGGGACCTCGGTCACCGCTGTGCTGGCCGCGGTGGCGGCCTCGGGCGTCGCGCTCATGACGTCGCCCGACGAGGGCCGCGGTGTGGACGGCACGCACTTCGCGTCGCTGGGTCCGCTCGATTTCTCCCAGGGTGCCCGCGCCTACGCCAATCCCGGAGGCGAGCTGCACCTGGCCGGCCGGACCTTTCCCTACGGCGATCTCGACTACCTCGACACCGATGCGGTCGCCACGTCGTACGGCATGGTCTTCTTCGACGACGCCCGACCGATGTTGCTCGGCACCGATGGCCAGGTCCGTGCTCTGGTCGATGGGCCGCTCGACGACCCCGACGGCTTCCATCCCACGGCCAAGGCCGACTCGGTCAACCCGTGGGTCGCGTACGCCACGCGCCGTGGGATCACGATCACCGTGACCGTGCGCGACCTCGCGACCGACCGTGACGTCGCGTCGACCAGCATCGACTGCCCCGGCTGCACGGACTTCACCATCGACGCCTTCGACGACGGTGTCGTCTACCTGCGCACCGACCAGCTCACCCAATCGTGGGACAGCCGCACCGGTCAAGGCCAGACCGTCTACGACGGCGGGGGCCGCGTCGTCGACGTGCGCGGTGGCGTGATGCTCTATGACGGGAAGCCGCCGGCCGACCTCGGCCTCACGCGGGTGAAGGCGCCGATCGACGCGCAGCTCACCTTCGACGGGAGGTACATCCTCGACTGGTCGAGCCGGCTGCGGTCGACCGACGGCAGCCCGGACCTGGTGCTCGAGCAGGGACCGACCAAGCAGTACGCACTCGGCTTCTGGGCCATCGACTCCGACGGATCGGTGCTCGTGGCCAGCCCGGACGGGAAGTACCCGCACTACCTCGTCTACGACTGCGACGCGGCGTCCGGCGCCTGCGAGGAGCTCGGCCCGCTGGTGACCACGGGCGGCGACCCCGAGTTCATCGGCGTCGACATGTGAGCTCAGCCGCGCGCCAGCTCGGACAGGGTCTCCCAGCCGATCGGGTGCACGAGGGCGTCCGCGTGCCGGTGCACCAGCCGCCACTCGCCGCTCTCGCGGCGGAACGCGAGAGTCACCCGGAGCGACCAGTCCTGCGGCGACAGGTCGCCGACTCCCGCAGGATGCGGGTCAGCTCGGGCAGGGTGTCGTCCGGGTCGTCCGGGTCGTCCACGCGATCAGCGCCAGCGACGACCGGGATCGGTGCGTAAGCACCAAATATCGATTAGCCCCTGTCGGTGGCGCGATTTAGGATCGTTGACGATGGCAACCGCGGAGCACACAGACCCACCGGCGGGGATCCACTCGCTGTGGCGGCTCCGGGGATACCTGAAGCCGCATATTGCGGCGCTCTCGATCATGGCCGCTGCGGCGATCGCGGCGGTAGGGCTCACGATCACGATCCCGCTGGTGACCAAGGCGATCATCGACGGCCCGATCACCGACCGCGACCTCGGCGCCCTGCTCCCACTGGGGCTCCTCGCCCTCGGCCTCGGTGTGCTCGAGGCGTTTCTCATCTGGGTGCGGCGCTGGGTGCAGTCCAACGCCGTGCTGGGCCTCGAGACCGAGATCCGCCACGACCTCTACGAGCGGCTCCAGGAGCTGCCGATGAGCTTCCACACCAAGTGGGAGTCCGGCCAGCTGCTCTCGCGAGCCACCCAGGACCTGTCCTCGATCCGCCGGTTCGCCGGGTTCGGGCTGCTGTTCCTGGTCCTCAACATCCTCCAGGTCACCGTGGTGACCGGGGTGCTGCTGCACCTCTACTGGCCGCTCGGGTTGGTGGTCGCGGCGACGACGGTGCCGGTCGTCTGGCTGTCGATGCGCTTCGAGAAGGCCTACGTCGTGGTCTCGCGCCGGGTCCAGGACGAGCAGGGCGACTTGGCCACGCTCGCCGAGGAGGGCGCGGTCGGCGTCCGGGTCATCAAGTCCTTCGGCCGCTCCGACCACGTCTCGGCGCAGTACGAACGGGCCGCGACCAAGCTCCACGCCACCTCGATGGACAAGGTCCGGCTCTCAGCCAGGTTCTTCACCTTCCTCGAGGTGATTCCCAACTGCGCCGTGGTGATCGTCCTGCTCACCGGCGCGATCGGCGTCGGCAAGGGGCTGCTCACCCCCGGTGAGCTGGTCGCCTTCATCACCCTGCTGCTCTCGCTGGTCTGGCCCGTCGCCTCGCTCGGCGTGATCCTGGCGATGGCCCAGGAGGCGATGACGTCGAGCGCCCGGATCCTCGAGATCTTCGACATCCAGCCCGACATCGTCGGCGGGACCCGCACCATCGCCGAGCCGCGTGGCCACCTGCGGTTCGAGGGCGTCGAGTTCGCCTTCCCGGACAGCGAGGCGCCCGTGCTGCGCGGGGTGGACCTCGAGATCCGGCCCGGCGAGACCGTGGCCCTGGTCGGCGCCACCGGGTCCGGCAAGACCGTGCTGACCGCCCTGGTCCCGCGCCTCTACGACGTCACCGGCGGGAGGGTCACCATCGACGGCGTCGACGTCCGCGACCTCGAGCTCGGCCACCTGCGCTCGCTCGTCGCGACCGCGTTCGAGGAGCCCACGCTCTTCTCGATGAGCGCGAGGGAGAACCTCACCCTCGGCCGCGCCGACGCCAGCGACGCCGACATCGAGCAGGCCCTCGACATCGCCCAGGCCGACTTCGTGCGCGAGCTGCCGTGGGGCCTCGACACCCGGGTCGGCGAGCAGGGGCTGTCCCTCTCCGGCGGCCAGCGGCAGCGGCTGGCCCTGGCCCGCGCCGTGCTCGCCCAGCCCAAGATCCTGGTCCTCGACGACACCCTCTCGGCGCTCGACGTGCACACGGAAAAGCTGGTCGAGGAGGCGCTGCAGCGGGTGCTGGCCGACACCACCGGACTGATCGTCGCGCACCGCGCGTCGACCGTGATGCTGGCCGACCGGGTCGCGCTGCTCCAGGACGGCCGGATCACCCACGTCGGCGACCACCGCGACCTGCTGGCCACCGTGCCGGCCTACCGAGACCTGCTCGGTTCGGACACCGACCAGCCCGGCTCCCTCGACGGCACCGAGCCCGAGGAGGTGCTGGCATGACGACCGAGACGTCTCCGGACACTCCTCCCGAGGTCCCCACCGACGAGACCACGGCCTGGCGCGGGCTGGCCAAGGTCGACGCCGACGAGGCCGCCGAGCGGATGACCGCCGGCACCCTCGGCGGCGGCTCCAAGCGGCTGCTGCGCGAGCTGCTCGCGCCGTACAAGCGGGCCATCCAGCTGCTCATCGCCATCGTGGTGGTCGAGAACGCCGCCCGGCTCGCGATCCCCTACCTCGTCAAGGAGGGGATCGACACCGGCATCCCGCCGATCCGCGAGAGCGACAACCTCGAGCCGCTCCTGTTCATCGTCGGGCTGATGCTCGTGTCCACCCTGACCCAGGCGGTGGCCCGGCAGCTGTTCCTGGTGCGGTCGGGCCAGATCGGCCAGGACATTCTCTTCGAGATCCGGCGGCGGGTGTTCCGGCACTTCCAGGCGCTGAGCCCCGCCTTCCACGACGGCTACACCTCCGGCCGGGTCATCTCCCGGCAGACCTCCGACGTCGACGCGATCTACGAGATGCTCGAGACGGGCTTCGACGGCCTGGTCACCGCCGCCCTCACCCTGGTCGGCACCGCCGGTCTGCTGCTCTTCCTCGACGTGAAGCTCGGCCTGGTCGCGCTGACGTGCGGGCCGTTCCTCGCCTGGCTCACGCTGTGGTTCCGGCGCGAGTCCGCGCAGTCCTACAAGGTCACCCGCGAGAAGGTCGCGCTGGTCATCGTGCACTTCGTCGAGTCGATGGGCGGGATCCGTGCGGTCCAGGCCTTCCGCCGCGAGCCGCGCAACCAGGAGATCTTCGACGACGTCAACGACCAGTACCGCCGCGCCAACCTCGTCGCCTTCCGGCTGGTCGCGTGGTTCATGCCCGGCATCCGGCTGATCGGCAACATCACCATCGGCATCGTGCTGCTCTACGGCGGCTACCGCGCCTACCACGGTGACGTCACCGTCGGCGTACTCGCGGCGTTCCTGCTCTACCTGCGGCAGTTCTTCGAGCCGATGATGGAGATCTCGCAGTTCTACAACACCTTCCAGTCCGCCTCGGCGGCGCTGGACAAGCTGGCCGGCGTCCTCGAGGAAGAGCCCTCCGTCCCCGAGCCGACCGCCCCGGTCGCGCTCGGTGGGGGAGTCGGCGGCGAGCTCCGCTTCGACCACGTCGGCTTCGAGTACGTCGAGGGCCGCACGGTGCTGCCGGACCTCGACCTCACCGTGCCCGCCGGGCAGACCCTCGCCCTGGTCGGCACCACCGGCGCCGGCAAGACGACGCTGGCCAAGCTCGCCACCCGGTTCTACGACCCGACCGCCGGGCGGGTGCTGCTCGACGGCACCGACCTGCGCTCGCTGCGCTCGACCGACCTGCGCGACGCGGTCGTCATGGTCACCCAGGAGAACTACCTCTTCTCCGGCACCATCGCCGACAACATCCGCTTCGGACGGCCCACCGCCACCATGGACGAGGTGGTCGCCGCCACCACCGCCCTCGGCGCGCACGACTTCATCACCGCCATGCCCGACGGCTACGAGACCGACGTGGCCAACTCGGGAGGCCGGCTCTCCGCCGGCCAGCGCCAGCTGGTCGCCTTCGCTCGCGCCTTCCTCGCCGACCCCGCCGTGCTCATCCTCGACGAGGCGACGTCGTCACTCGACGTACCGTCCGAACGGCTGGTCCAGAAGGCGCTCCGCACCGTCCTCGCGGGCCGGACCGCGGTGATCATCGCCCACCGACTCTCCACGGTCGAGATCGCCGACCGGGTGCTCGTGATGGAGCACGGCCGGATCGTCGAGGACGGTTCGCCCGCCGACCTGATCGCGGACGGCGGTGGGCGCTACTCCGACCTCCACGAGGCCTGGCTCGAGTCGCTGGCCTGAGCCTCACCGCCGGATGGTGAGTCCCTGCACGGTCTCGACCGGCTTGAAGCCCGCGGCGACGTAGGTGGCGACACCGGCGACGTTGCTGCAGGGAGTGGCCACCGAGACACCGGACGCACCGGCAGCGAGACACGCGTCGACCACGGCGCCGACCGCCGCCCGGCCGAACCCCCGCCCGCGGTGGTCGGGGTGGGTGGCGAGCGGTTCGAGGACCGCGGGGCCGTCGGGGACCGAGAGCCAGCCGGTGGCCGCCGCGGCCGGCTCCTCACCGTGCATGACGACCAGGTCGAGGTCGGCACGGAACCCCGGCCCGGCGGCCATCCGGTGCCAGCTCGGCTCGTCGTACGTCGAGCGCTCGAAGCCGTTCCGCTGGACCCGCACCCGCCCGGCCACGTCGGACTCGCCGAGGCGTACGTCGCCGCGATCGCCGGACTGCCAGCGCCGGCCGTCCGCGTACAGCGAGACCCACGGATCCGGGTCCAGCGCCCAGCCGCGGGCGACCAGCTCCTGGCGCAGTCCGGACGCGTTGTCGGGGTCGACCCAGACCTCGTCGCCGGGCATCGTCTCGACGGCGTCGGCCACCTCCCTGGACAGCTCGTGATCGGAGAGCAGGTCGGGTCGGGCTCGCGCGCGGGCCGTCGAACCCTCCAACAGCGCCACGGCGTCGAGGGTCGACCCGGAGAACCATGCGTGCACCGTCCCGGCGAGCACGCCGTCGGCCAACCGCAGGTGCCAGCCGAGGTCGCCGGCGTGCAGCCCCGGTTGGTAGGTCAGCCCGGTGTCCCACTCGGCCAGCTGCGGGATGAGCGCGGCCGCGGCAGTGCGGTCGAGGACCTGGTGCTCCACGGAGTGACCGTAGGGCGTAGGTGCCATCGGGTACGAAGGGTTTGTGTTCGAGGGCTTCGAGAACGTCGATGTCGAGGTGGACGGTGGCCGCAGATCTGCGTGGTTACGGCGACAGCGACCGCCCGCCGTCCGACCAAAGTCATCGCTCCTACTCCAAGCGGGCGATGGCGGCCGACCAGGCCGGCCCGATGGCGCAGCTGGGCCACGAGAGCTACGCCGTCGTGGGCCACGATCGCGGCGCTCGCTCCGCACCAAGCTCGACCAGTGGTCGGGCGCGGGAGCGGCTTTCGATGCGGAAGCGGTCGCGGAGTACGTCCGCTGCTTCGACCCGGCCGCGATCCACGCCAGCACCGAGGACTACCGCGCCGGCGCGACCATCGACCTGGTCGACGACGACGCGAGCTGGGACGCGGGCGATCGCATCGGCTGTCCGACGCTGGTCCTCTGGGGCGAAGAGGGTCTGGTCGGCGCCAAGTACGACGTGCTCGCGGTCTGGCGGCAGCACGCCGCCGACGCCGAGCTCGTGCGGGGTCACGCCGTGCCCGGCGCGCACTTCCTGCCCGAGGAAGCGCCGGCCGAGACGGTCGCGGCCCTGCGTGGATTCCTCGACTGAGCTGTCGGGTCGCCTGAGCTCACTCGCGTCTGGGGCGGTGGCGGATCCAGGTCGGGGGCTCCTGGCTGGCGCCGCGGGTGGGCGGGAGGAACTCGGGTTTGCCGTCGTGGGGGTTGAGTCTGACCTGCCAGGGGGTGTGGTGGACGACGCGGTGGTGTTCGCCGCAGAGCAGGACGAGGTTGTCGAGTGAGGTTTTGCCGCCGTCGGCCCAGTGGGTGATGTGGTGGGCGTGGCCCATGACGGGTGGGCGGGTGCAGCCGGGGAAGGTGCAGTGGTGGTCGCGGGCGACCAGGGCGCGCCACAGGGCCGGGGTGACCAGTCGGGACGTCCGTCCGACGTCGAGGACCTCGCCGTGGGTGCCGAGGCAGACGGCGATGAGGTCGGCGTCGCAGGCCAGGCGGCGGACGGCGGCGACCGAGAGCCGCAGGCCGTCGTCGGTGCAGGGTCGGCCAGCCGGGACGGTCGTGGTCATTGACCCGCTGGTGGCCAGGGACTCGTAGTCGATGGTGACCGCGATCCGGGGTCGGGCGCCGTGTGAAGCGGGCACGCTGTCGGTGTCGAGTGCGTGTTGGGCGAGCTGGACCAGGGCGTCGAACATGCGGGCGCCGTGGTCGCGCGGGTCGGTCTCCACATCGCAGCCCGGGGTGTCGGGGTCGACCGCCGGCGTCGGCTTCGTCAGCGGGAGAAGTGCGGCGCGGAGGACGGCGCCGTCCTCGGTGCTGCCGGCGCCCTTGATGCGGACCCCGCCGGCGCCGTCGTCGGTGACCGAGAGGAACCGGCCGGTGTGCGCGGCGCGTTCCTGACGCTCCATGGCGGCTTCGTCGGCGCGTTCGGTGCGGTCGGGGTCGACGACGTGGGCGAGGTGGCGGGCGGTGCGGGCCAGGTCGGTGGCGTTGAGTCGCCGGGCCTCGTCGAGCAGCACCCGCTCGCCGCGGTCGCGCAGGGCTGGGCTGGACGGGAGGGTGTCGACGGCGTCGCAGATGATCGCGGCCTGAGCCGCCGACGCCTCCCCGCGGGCCAGCGCGTGGAGGGTGTCGGGTCGGTCGGTGGCCAGCTGGTGGGCGTGGACCACCGCGCGGCGGCCGTCGCGGCGGGTCAGGCCGGCGAGGTGGGTGTACCAGTCGGTGGTGGAGCCCCAGTGGAGCTGTTTGCGGGCCAGGTCGCGCAGGTCGGCCTCGGCCAGCAGGCGGGCCTCCAGCGCCGCCACCGCACCCTTCAGCGTCTGGACCGCGGCCAGCCCCTCGACCAGCTCGTCGTCGCAGAAGCCCGTCGCCAGCCGGTCATCGAGCGCAGCGACCTGTGCGCAGGCAGCCTCGACCGCTACGGCGGGGGACGCACACTCGGCCACGACGAGGCTCCAGAACCTGGTACCTGTGCCCGGGGACCCACCCTCCGGGACTGTGATGACCTCGATGCCAGCGCGTCCACGACGAGCCCCGGGAGCACCGACCAACTTCTGGCCCGGGGGACTACTGCATCTGTGCGACCCGAGGGCCGCGTGCTGCGTCTATTCGAACATACATTCGAAGCGTTGTCAACCCTCCAGCCGCCCGATGGCGAACTTTCACCCCATGGGTAACGTCGCTCGCGTGACCGCTCGGGCGATCGAGGTCGTCGACCTCACCATGACCTACGGCGACCTGCGGGCCGTCGACGGCGTCAGCCTCGAGGTCGGGGAGGGCGAGTTCGTCGGCATCCTCGGCCCCAACGGCGCCGGCAAGACGACGACCCTCGAGACGATCGAGGGGCTGCGTCGGCCGGACTCGGGCACGGTCACCGTCCTGGGCGAGTCGGTCTGGCCGCGCAACTCCGCGCTGCTGCCCCGGATCGGCGTCCAGCTCCAGGCCTCGTCGTTCTTCGAACGGCTCACCGCGCGCGAGCAGATCCACACCTTCGCCTCGCTGTACGGCGTCGGCGGGAAGGCCGCGGACGAGTGGCTGGCCCGGGTCGGGCTGGAGGACAAGGCCGACAGCCGGGTCGAGGACCTCTCCGGCGGCCAGGCCCAGCGGCTCTCCATCGCCAGCGCGCTCGTCCACGATCCCGACGTGGTCTTCCTCGACGAGCCCACGGCGGCGCTCGACCCGCAGGCCCGCCGCAACCTGTGGGACCTACTCTCCGGCCTCAACGACTCCGGCCGCACCGTCGTGCTGACCACGCACTACATGGACGAGGCCGAGGTGCTCTGCGACCGGGTCGCGATCATGGACCGGGGCAAGATCCTCCAGTTCGACTCGCCGGCCGCGCTGATCCGCGGCCTGGACGCGCCGGCCCGGATCACCGTCGCGCCGGGCCAGCTGTCGCTCGACGAGGGTCGGACGCTGAACGGCGTGGACGACGCTACCGAGGGCCCGGAGGGCGTCGTGCTCACCACCCGGCAGCCGGCCACCGTGGTCTCCCAGCTCGCGGACGCCGACCATCTCGACGGCGTACGCGTGCAGACCGGCACCCTCGAGGACGTCTTCCTCGACCTCACCGGCCGCGAGTACCGCGCATGAGCAACTCCGCAAGCGCGTTCAAGGCGCTCTCCCTGGCCATCGTCAAGGGTTTCGTCCGCGACAAGACGTCGGTGTTCTTCGCGGTGGTCTTCCCGCTGATGTTCCTGGTGCTCTTCGGAGGCCTCTTCGCCGACCAGACGCAGTCGAAGGTCGACCTGATCCAGGTCGGCGACGTCGCGCTCGTCGACGACCTGCCGAAGGGGGCGGACGAGGCGTTCGAGGAGACCTTCGAGGTCGAGCACTTCGACGACCTCGACTCCGCCCTCAAGAAGGTCCGCAAGGGCGACGCCGACGTGGCGATCGAGATGAAGGGCGACACGCTCGTCGCCCACTACACGCAGACCGACCAGGTGAAGGCCGCGATCACCCAGGGTGCGCTCCAGGCGTTCGTCGACGGCACCAACGTCGCGCTGTCGGGCGCCGCCCCCGAAGTACGCCCTCGAGGCCGAGCGGGTCGAGGACGACTCCCTCAAGACCATCCAGTACTACACGCCCGGGCTGCTCGGCTGGGCGGTGGCGATGAGCGCCGCCTTCGGCGCCGCGGCGACGATCCAGGGCTGGCGGCAGTCCAAGCTGATCCGGCGGCTCCAGCTCGCGCCGGTCTCGACCGGGACCGTGGTCGGCGCCCGCGTCTCGGTGACGGTCGGCATCGCCCTGGTGCAGCTGGCGATCTTCGTCGGCCTGGCGCGCAGCTGCGTTCGGGCTCACCCTGACCGGTTCCTGGTGGATGTCGATCCCGCTCCTGGTGGTCGGGACGCTCTGCTTCATGGCCATCGGCCTGCTGGCCGGCGCTCTCACCAAGACCACCGAGGGCGCGGTCAACGCGGCCAACTTCATGGTGCTGCCGATGTCGTTCCTGTCCGGCTCGTTCTTCCCGCTGGACGCGTCGCCGGGCTGGTTGCGGGCATTCTCCAACCTGCTCCCGCTCAAGCACCTCAACGACGGCATGCTCGACGTGATGGTCCGCGGCGAGGGGCCGTCGGCGGCGTTGGTGCCGATGGCGATCCTGCTCGGCTTCGCGGTCGTGGTGACGCGGTCGCCGCCCGGCTGTTCCGCTGGGAGACGACCTAGACGACCTCGACGACCTACGACAGACGACCTAGACGAGCAGTACGACGGCCGCGACGACGCCCATCACCACGATGCCGGTCCGCAGCACCGGCGCGGGCAGCAGTCGGCCGACCCGCGCGCCGACGTACCCGCCGACGACCGAGCCCGCGGCCAGCAGCCCCACCGCCAACCAGTCGAGGTCGGCGAAGAACACGAAGACGACACCGGACACCACGTTGCAGGCCATCACGGCCAGCGTCTTGAGCGCGTTGACCACGCGGAACTCGAGGTCGAGCCCGAGACCCAGCACCGCCATCATCATCACGCCGGACCCGGCGCCGAAGTAGCCGCCGTACACGCCCGTCAGGGTCGCGAAGATCCGCGTCGCCGGCGACATCTCCATCCGCGGGGCCGGAGCCTCCTCGCCGTGGCGGCTGCGCAGCCAGGCCGAGATCCGCGGCTGCACGCCCACCAGCAGGCAGGTGAAGAGGATCAGCCACGGCACCACGGCCTCGAAGACGTCCGGCGGCAGCGCGAGGAGCAGTACGGCGCCCGCCACCGCCCCCACCGCGCAGGTGATCAACACCGCGACGGTGGTTCGCGGCTGCTCGCGCAGCTCGCGCCGGTAGCCCCACGAGCCGCTCAGCGCTCCCGGGGTGAGGCCGACGGTGTTGGACGCGTTGGCGACGACCGGGGGCAGCCCGACGGCCAGCAGCACCGGGAAGCTGAGCAGGGACGCGACGCCCACCGTCGAGGTGAAGATCCCGGCTCCGAACCCTGCCGCGAGCACCGCGAACAACTCGAGGCCGCTCATCCCGCCACCTTATGAGCCACTCCGACCCGTTTAGTCGTCTGTGGGTGGGTACCCGAAAGGGTGAACGTGAACGACGTCACAACTCGGAGGACGTGAGTCATGGGACCGGAGTGGGTCGCCATCATCGGGCTGGTCGCCCTCTTCGCCGTCGGCACCGCGGTGCCGATCAACATGGGTGCGCTCGGCTTCGTCGCGGCCTGGATGGTCGGCATGTGGTCCCTGGACATGGACGAGAAGGACATCGTCGCCGGGATCAGCGCCGACCTGGTGCTCACCCTGATCGGCGTCACCTATCTCTTCGCGATCGCCAAGAAGAACGGCACCGTCGACCTGATCGTGCGGGTGGCGGTGAAGGCGGTGCGCGGCCGCGTGGCCCTGATCCCGTGGGTGATGTTCGCGATCACCGCCCTGCTCACCGCGATCGGCGCGGTCAGCCCGGCGGCGTGCGCCATCATCGGCCCGATCGCGCTGGGCTTCGCGGGCCGCTACGGCATCAGCCCGCTGATGATGGGCATGATGGTCGTCCACGGCGCCCAGGCCGGCGGCTTCTCCCCGATCAGCATCTACGGCTCGATCACGAACTCCGCCATGGAGACTGCCGGCCTCCCGACCAGTGAGCTGACCGTCTTCTTCGCCAGCCTCGCGGTCAACACCGTGATGGCCGCGATCCTCTTCGCCGCGCTCGGCGGGCAGAAGCTGCTGAGCCTGCGCATCGACCCCGACGAAGCGGCGGGCGAGGAGGCCGAGAAGCACGAGGAGGACGACGACCGCGTGCGGCTCGACCAGATCCTCACCCTGGTCGCCTTCGCAGCGGTCGCGGTGATCGCGCTGGCCTTCGACAAGAACATCGGCTTCGTCGCGATCACTGCCGCTGTCGTGCTCTCGTTCCTCGGCCCTAAGAGGTACCAGGACACGGTCAAGCAGATCGCGTGGCCCACCGTGCTGCTGGTCGCCGGCGTCAGCTGCTACGCCACGATCCTCAACGAGGCGGGCTCACCGGAGTTCGTCGGCGACTGGGCGGCCGGGCTCGGCGTGGCCGCGGTCGGCGCGCTGGTGCTCTGCTACGTCGGCGGCGTGGTGTCGGCGTTCGCCAGCTCGACCGCACTGCTGCCGGTGATCATCCCGATCGCCGTGCCGCTGATCGCCGACGGAGGCATCAGCGCCGCGTTCTTCGTCGCGGCGCTCGCGGTCTCGAGCACGATCGTGGACGTCAGCCCGTTCTCGACCAACGGAGCGCTCATGCTCGCGAACCGGCCGGACTCCATCAGCGAGCAGGTCTACTACCGACAGATCCTCGCCTACAGCGTGATCGTGGTCGTCATCGGACCGCTGCTCGTGTGGGCGGCGTTGGTGCTGCCGGGCTGGTGACTCGCTGACGCAGCCCGGACACGTTGAGGCGGAGCGTGTAGACGCTGCTCGTCGCGGTCACGAACAGGTGGTTGAGGCGCGGGCCTCCGAAGCACACGTTGGACACGACCTGCGGGATCCGCAGCTTGCCGATCAGCTCCCCGCTGGGGTGGTGCACGTGCACGCCGTCGTGCGCCGCGACCCACAGCCGGCCCAGCTCGTCGAGCCGCAGGCCGTCGAACGACCCGGCCGTGCACTCGGCGAGCACCTTGCCGCCCGACAGCGACCCGTCGTCGGAGACGTCGAACGCGCGCAGGTGCTTCTCCCGGGTGTCCACGATGTAGAGGAGGGACTCGTCGGCCGAGAACGCGAGCCCGTTGGGCCGCACGAAGTCGTCGGCGACCACGGTGACGGTGCCGTCCGGGTCGATGCGGTAGACGTGGCAGCCATCGATCTCCGCCTCGGCCCGCTCGCCCTCGTAGTCGGAGTCGATCCCGTAGCTCGGGTCGGTGAACCAGATCGACCCGTCGCTGCGCTCGACCACGTCGTTGGGGCTGTTGAACCGCCGACCCTGGTAGGTGTCTGCGAGCACGGTCCGGGTGCCGTCGTGCTCCGTGCGCACGACGCGGCGCCCGCCCTGCTCGCAGGAGATCAGCCGTCCGGCGCGGTCGCGGGTGTGCCCGTTGGCGTAGTTGGACGGGGTCCGGAATACGCCTACGGCTCCCGTCGTCTCGTCCCAGCGCAGGATCCGGTTGTTCGGGATGTCGCTGAAGAGCAGGTAGCGGCCGGCAGGGAAGTACGTCGGACCCTCGAGCCACCGGCCGGCGGTGAAGACCCGCTCGACGAGCTCGTCCCCGTCCACCTTCGCGAAGGCGGGATCCAGACGCTCCCACTCCGCGGGGAGCGGGTCCTGCAGAGCACGGGGAGCGTCGAGCGAAGGCAGCACCCCAGCGACGCTACGCCTCACCGTTCCTCCTGGTCTCGGGGGTTTCCGGCAGGGATCGCCGCTCGTCGATCGGCCGCGGGACCAGCAGGAGCGCGACGCCGAGCAGGGCGACGGCGACCACTCCGTCGAGCAGCCAGTGGTTGGCGGTGACGGTCACCACGGCGACCGTCGTCAGGGCGTGCAGGCAGGCCAGGACCGCGAGCCATCGCGGCCCGGTGCGGCAGACGACGACGGCGATGAGGACCGCCCAGCCGATGTGCAGGCTCGGCATCGCGGCGTACTGGTTGACGAGTGCGCCGCTGGTGCCGTCGTACGCCGACGGGCCGTACGTCGTCATCGTGTCGAGGAAGCCCCAGCGCGGGAACATCCTGGGTGGGGCGAGCGGGAACGCGATGTGCACCACCAGGCCGAGCAGCGTGATGACCACGAGGAGCCGGCGGGCCCAGAGGTACTCCGCGCGGGGACGGGCGAGGAAACCCCACACGAGGAAGGCGATGGTGACCGGGAAGTGGGCCGAGACGTAGTAGACGTTGGCCGCCTCGAACAGCCGGACAAAGTGGACGGCGTCCTGGATGGCCGCTTCCGACGGCAGCTGGAGCACGCGCTCCAGGTGGTGCACCAGGCGGGCGTGGGTCCGGGCCGACTCGGTGCGGTCGGCGGAGAGCAGGCGGCCCAGCTTGTAGACGCCGTACAGGCCGGACACCAGCAGCAGCTCGAACAAGCCCAGCCGCAGCTGGCGCACCGCCGTGCGTTGCCCGGGACGGGACGAGACTGCGGTGCTCATGTCAGGGGCGAGGGGGTCCAGGGGTGACGCCCGAGGTGGGTACGGCCATGCTCAGCAACGTAGGTACGCCGCGACCCGGGCAGAACCGTCGGCAGACGATGGCTGCGTGACCGGAGGCTGGCGCGGACTCCTACTTTGGTCGCGGTCGCGTCCGGCGCGGCGCTCAGGCCGCCGGCCAGCATCGGAGCTTCTCCGGGTTGCGGACCGCCCAGATGCGGGTGATCCGGTCGCCCTCCATGTCGAAGGCGAGGACCGTGGCGGTGGCGCCGTCCACCTGTGCCACGAGCCCCGGCCGGCCGTTGACGGTGGCCTCGTGCACGGTCTGGCCCGTCACGGCGGATGAGAAGCCGACGAAGCGGACGGCGATCTCCTCGCTGCCCACGAGGGGCGCCGTCAGGGCGGCGACGAGCCCACCGCCGTCGGCGATCGCCGTGGCGTCGGGAGCCAGGAGGCCGACCAGGCCCTCGATGTCCTGGGCCGCCCAGGCGTCCTTGAACGCCCGGACGATGTCGGCCTGCTCGGCCGCGGCCGGCGCGGGCGGGTTCGACGCCGAGAGGTGCCGGCGGGCCCTTGACGCGAGCTGCCGACAGGCGGCCGGGGTGCGACCGACGACGTCCGCGACCTCGTCGAAGGAGTAGCGGAAGACGTCGTGGAGGATGAACGAGACCCGCTCCGCCGGGGTCATCGTCTCGAGCACGACCAGGAACGCCATGGTGATCGACTCGTCGAGCGTGACGCGGTCCGCGGGGTCGACCGGGGCGTCGCCGTCCCATCGGCCGTTGGCCCAGTCGCCGGGCACCGGCTCCGGGACCCAGTCGCCGACATAGCTCTCGCGCCGGACCCGGGCCGAGCCGAGCACGTCGAGGCAGATCCGGCTGGCGACCTTGGTCAGCCAGGCCGCGGGCGTCTCGATGGCGTCCCGCTGCGCCGGCGACATGGCGTACCAGCGCGCGTAGGTCTCCTGGACGGCGTCCTCGGCCTCGGCCACGGACCCGAGCATCCGGTAGGCGATGCCGATCAGCTGGCGCCGCTCGCTCGCGGGCGCAGTCACCTCTTCAAGAACGGTCACACCATGAAGACACCCCAGCGCGTCGAGATGTGACCTCCGCGGCTGCGTCAGCGATGAGGCGTGGGTCACGCACCCGCTATCCGGGACATCAGGACGGCGCGGGTGGGCGCCTCGCACTTGGCGAGCACCGCTCGCACGTGGTCGTTGACGGTGTGCTCGGACAGCACGAGGGCCTGCGCGATGGTGCGGGAGTCGGCGCCGGTGGCCAGGTGTCCCAGCACCTCTCGCTCGCGCGGGCTGAGCCCGTGGGCCAGCGCGAAGACCTCGCGCCGCTCGTTCACGGTGCTCGCCTCGATGGTCACCGCCAGCTCCACGGCGCCGGTCATCCGCTCCGCCCGGAGCGTCACCCACCGGCCGGCGCCCAGGTGGACCCGGGACCATGCCGGTCCCACGGGTACGCCGGCCTCGGCGGCCAGGAGGGCGGCGGCGACGTTCAGCGCCGCGGCGGGGATCGGGTCGGGGATCGGCTCCTCGCCGGGTGGGTTGAGCACCATCAGCGCGGTCGCCGCGGTGGCGGTCTGGCTGACCACACCCAGGCCTGCGTCGAGCAGGACGACGGCGGGCCCGGCCAGCTCCACGGGCTCGGCGTCCTCGACGAAGGTGCGTGCCTGCGCCCGGCGGATGCCTTCGGTGAGCGGACCGGTGAGGTCGCGCAGCAGGGCCACCTCGTCGGCGCCGAACGCCCCGTCGCACCGCCAGAGGTCCAGCCACGCCCAGCACCCGAACCGGTCCGCGAACACCGACGACGCCACGTCGGTGACCCCCAGACCGTCCAGCGCCTCCCGCCACAGCATCGACCGGGACGGCTCCCCGTCGGTCGCGACGCGCAGCGACACCGCGGGCGTCCCCGCCCGGCCCAGCTCGGGCCACCGGTTCACGGTGGTGAGGTAGCGCAGCCGGCCCAGCTCGGGCAGCCGCGGCCAGGCCAGCATCGGTACGTCGGCGAGCGGTGACGTCCCGACGCAGGTCACCGGGTCGGTGAGGAGCCAGACGTGCGCGTCGAACGGCACCGCGCGGCGTACGACCTCGAGCGTCCGCTCGCGCAGGGCCTTCGCACCAAGCGGCTCCCGGCAGAGCCGCTCGACGCGATCGAGCACGCCGGCGGTGAGCATGCTCCGGAGCGTAGGTGCCGGAGGGCGCGGGCGGACCCCTCAGAACGTGGGATGTCGCGGACGATCCGCCGGCGGCACGCTCGGCGTCGTCAGGGCCGATCGGCGGCCCGCCACCGAGGAGGTCGACATGGCCACTCTGCACATCGAGAACCAGGTTCACGACTACGACGCGTGGAAGACCGTGTTCGACAAGTTCGATCGCGAGCGCCGCGACCGCGGGGTGCAGTCCTACCGGATCGTCCGGTCCGCGGAGGACCCGAACCAGGTCCTCGTCGACATGGAGTTCGACTCGACGACGCGGGCCGAGGAGTTCCGCGAGTTCCTGCGCGCCGTGCGGGCGACCCCCCAGTCGCAGGCCCAGCTCGTCGAGCAGCGGCCGCCGGCGATCTTCGAGGTGGCCGAGGAGAAGACCCTCGCCGGCTGACACCCGGATGGGAGACTCGCAACGTGGGTCATCGGTGGACGGTCCAGGAGCTGCTCGACCTGGTCCTCGACGAGCGTTCGTTCGAGTCCTGGGACGAGCCGATCGACATCTCGGACGCCCCACCGGACTACCGGGCCGAGCTCGAGGCGGCCAGGGAGAAGGCCGGCACGGACGAGTCGGTGGTCACCGGTCGCGGGCTGGTGCACGGGCGGCCGGTGGCGGTGGTCGCCAACGAGTTCCGCTTCCTCGCCGGCTCGATCGGCCTGGCCGCGGCCCGCCGCATCACGAGCGCGGTACGACGGGCCACGGCCGAGGGCCTGCCGGTGCTGGCGACCACGGCCAGCGGCGGCACCCGCATGCAGGAGGGCACCCCGGCCTTCGTCCAGATGATCGAGATCTCGCGGGCGCTGATGGAGCACCGCGCCGCCGGGCTGCCCTACCTCGCCTACCTGCGGCACCCGACGACCGGCGGCGTCTACGCCTCGTGGGGCTCGCTCGCCCACGTCACGGTGGGGGAGCCCGGTGCGCTCATCGGCTTCCTGGGCCCCAAGGTCTTCGAGGCGCTCAACGGCCGGGCGTTCCCGGACGGCGTTCAGACCGCTGAGAACCTCAAGCACCACGGCGTGATCGACGGCCTCGCGACCGCCGACGAGCTGCCGGCCCTCGTCGACGCGGTGCTCGCCGTCCTGGTGGACCCGCCGTCCGGGCCGCGGCTGCCGCGTCGTACCGGCGAGCTCGACCCGGACCTCGACGCGTGGGCCGCGATCCAGGAGACCCGCGGCGAGGACCGGATCGGCGTCCGCGACGTGCTGCGCCACGGCGCCGAGGTGCTGCTGCCGCTGTCGGGGACCGAGAAGGGCGAGCGCGACAGCACCGTGCTGGTCGTGATGGCGCGCCTCGACGGCGAGCCCTGCCTGGTGGTCGGCCAGGACCGGAGCCGCCAGGGACCGGCCACGCCGATGGGGCCGGGCGCCCTGCGTACGGCGCGGCGCGCGATGCGTCTCGCGAGCGAGATGCGGCTGCCGCTGGTCACCGTGATCGACACCCCGGGCGCGGAGCTGTCGCAGCGCGCTGAGGAGGGCGCCATCGCCGGCGAGATCGCGCGCTGCCTGGCCAGCCTGGCGACGATGACCGTGCCGACGGTCTCGGTCGTGCTCGGGCAGGGCTGCGGCGGGGGCGCGCTGGCGCTGCTGCCCGCCCAGCGGGTGATCGTCGCCGAGAAGGCTTGGCTGATGCCGCTGCCGCCCGAGGGCGCGAGCGTGATCGTGCACGGCGACACCGGTCACGCGGACGAGCAGGCCCGGGCGATGCGGGTCCGGGCGGTCGACCTGCTCGCGAACGGCACCGCGCACCACGTCGTACCGGAGCCGGACGGCGACACGGGGGAGGCCCTCGCCGTGGCGGTGGCCGCCGAGATCGGCGCCGCGATCCGGCTCAGCCGTCTGCAGCCCTGACAGGCGGCCCTGACAGGCGGTCCTGACCGCACGGGCCGATTTCGCCCAAATCCCGGAGCCGGGGCGGCTTCCGGTTCTACCCTCGCCGGGTGACAGAAGTGCAGCGTCTGGGCGAGGTCGAGGGATGGCGTGAGGATCCCTACGGCCGCCACGAGCGGCGCTTCTTCGACGGGCACCGCTGGACGCCGTACGTGCGCGACGGCGAGAAGAACGGCCTCGACGAGCCCGGTGGCCCCGTGGGCGACGAGGCGAGCACCCGCAGCCCGCTCCTTGACGAGAACCTGCTCGTCGTGGAGCGGTTCACCGACCTGGGCCGCCGCTGGTCGGACCGCTCCGTGATGCGGCCGGACGGCTCCAAGGCAGGGATGCTGCGGCGGGCCGCACCGTCCGCCGAGCGACCTACGCCCGGCCTCAAGTCGATCGTCATCCGCGACCACTCCAAGAACGACGTCGTCGAGCTGGTGGACGACAAGCAGGCGGTGGTGCTCACCCTGATCCGGCCGACCGGTGCGGCCAAGAACTCGGTCGAGGTGCGCGACAGCGAGGGCCGCGACGCCGGCCGGATCGTCCAGCAGACCATGCGTCGCAACGAGACGACCTTCGCCTTCCTGGCCGCCAACGGCCGCTTCCTCGGGGACCTCCAGAGCGACAACTGGGTCGCCTGGGACCTGCGGATCATGGACAGCCACGCCCGCCAGGTCGCCACCATCACCCGCGACTGGGCCGGCCTCGACCCCACGAAGTTCTCGAGCCCCGACGACTACGTCGTCCGGATCAACGACTCGGTCCACGAGCCGCTGCGCACCCTCGTCGTGGCGTGCGCCCTCAGCCTCGAGATCGCCGTACGCCCCGACGCCCGCGGGTTCTGACGCCTCCGGCCGCTCAGCTGGCCTTGCGGGCCGCGGTCTTGGTGGTCTTCTTGGCTGCAGTCTTCTTGGTCGTGGTCTTCTTCGCAGCCGACTTCTTGGCGGCGGCCTTCTTGGTGGTGGTCTTCTTCGCGGCGGACTTCGTGGTCGTCTTCTTCGCCGAGCTCTTCTTGGTGGGCTCCTCGTCCTCGTCGTCGAGGGCGTCGAAGATCTCCGAGCCGGTCTCGCCACGACCCTTCTTGGCGGCGTCGACCGAGCGCTGCAGGGCCGCGAGCAGGTCGACCACCTCGCCCGAGGTCTTGGTCGAGGTCGGGGTGCGCTTGATCTCGCCGCCCTCGATCTTGGTCTTGACCAGGGTCTCGACGGCACCGGCGTAGTCGTCCTCGAACTCGCTCGCGTCGAAGTCGCCGGCCAGGGTCTCGACCAGCATGTGCGCCATCTTGACCTCGGCGTCCTTCACCTCACCGGTCTCGACCGAGAAGTCGGGGGTGCGGACCTCGTCGGGCCACATCATCGTCTGGAGCACGATCACGTCGTCCTTGACGCGGAGCACGGCGATCGTGGTGCGCTGCCGCAGCGCGACCGTCACGACCGCCATCCGGTCGGCGTCGAGCAGCGCTTGGCGCAGCAGGCCGTAGGGCTTGGCTCCGGACTTCTCCGGCTCGAGGTAGTAGGACTTCTCGAACAGCATCGGGTCGATCTGCTCGGTGGGGACGAACTTCTCCACCGCGATCTCCCGCGAGGACGTCGAGGGCAGCTGCTCCATGTCCTCGTCGGTGAGGATGACCATCTCGCCGTCCTCGGTCTCGTAGCCCTTGGCGATGTCGGCGTAGGCGATCTCCTCGCCGTCGATCGAGCAGACGCGTTGGTACTTGATCCGGCCGCCGTCCTTGGCGTGCACCTGCCGGAACGACACGTCGTGCGACTCGGTCGCGGCGTACAGCTTCACGGGCACGCTGACCAGCCCGAACGAGACCGCACCCTTCCAGATCGCCCTCATACGCCGTTCCTCTCGTCGATCGCCACGCCTGACCCCCAGACTGCGACAAGTGTGACCGGTGTGACGTCGAGAATCCATCGGTCACCGATCCGCAGCCATCGGCAAGGATGGGCACATGCGCCCGATGCTCGCGACGAGCGGTACCCACGTGCCGACCGATGCGAGCTGGTCCCACGAGGTCAAGTGGGACGGCGTCCGGGTGCTCGCTGACACCACGCGGAGCGGTACGACGCGGCTCCTGAGCCGCAACGAGAACCCCGTCACGGTGGCCTGGCCGGAGCTCAACCGCAGCCCGCTGGGTGACCGGGACCTGCTGGTCGACGGCGAGGTGATCGCGCTCAACGACCGCGGGCTTCCCGACTTCCGGGTGCTCCAGGACCGGATGCACGTTCGCAACGCGGCCACCGCCGCCCGGCTCGCGGACCGGCTGCCGGCGACCTACATGGTCTTCGACGTGATGCGGGTCGACGGCAAGGACGTGAGCGACCAGCCGCTGGGGGAGCGGCGCAAGATCCTGCGCGGCCTCGGTCTGGAGCACTCGACGTGGCAGGTCCCCGAGGCCTACGACGACGGGCCGATGCTGTTCGAGGCGACGCTCCAGCAGGGCCTCGAGGGGATCGTGAGCAAGCGGCTGACCTCGCGCTACGCGTTCGGCGAGCGGACCAAGAACTGGCTCAAGTTCGCACACCGTCACCGTCGCTCCTACGTCGTGGGTGGCTGGCGTCCGCAGGAGGGGACCAGTGACCGGCTGGCCGCGCTGCTGGTCGGGGAGCCGACCGAGCAGGGGCTCGTCTACCGGGGCCGCGTGGGCAGCGGCATCGGGGGTGCGGTGAGTCGGCAGCTGACCCAGCTGGTCGAGCCGCTGGCCCGCGCCGACAGCCCGTTCGACGACGAGGTCCCCGCGGTCGACGCCCGCGGGACGTTCTGGCTCGAGCCGGTGCTGGTGGTTGACGTCGAGACCCACGGGGTGGGCTACCAGCGGCTCCGGCAGCCGTCCTACCGCGGCGTCCGCTCCGACCTGAAGCCGGGTGACCTGTGATCGCCGAGCTGGTGCTGGCCGTCGCCGTGTCGACCGGTCCGGCCGCCAGCCCCGTGACGCTCGACGGCGTCAAGGTGCAGCTGAGCGAGGGCACCCAGCAGGTGGTCACCGTCAACCACACCGACGGCTACCGGGCCCGGGTGACGTTCTGGAAGCTCACCGACACCGGCTGGGTCCAGCGGTTCAGTGCCGAGGACGGCCGGATCGGGTACGGCGGACTCGTGCGCGGCACCAAGCGGAAGCAGGGCACCGGCACCACGCCGCTGGGCACCTACGCGCTGCCGTGGGCGTTCGGCATGGACGCCGCCGACGACCGGTGGAGGCTGCGCTACCGCCAGGTCGAGAGCGGTGACTTCTGGGTCCAGGACAACGAGTCGGCGTACTACAACCGCTACCGCAACCAGGCCGAGGGCGGCTTCCGGTGGTGGCTGCCGACGAGCGACCCGGACAGCTCCGAGCGGCTCACCGACTTCCACCAGCAGTACCGCATCTCGGTGGTCACCGACTTCAACATCAGGCAGGTCCGCCACCGCGGCGCCGGCATCTTCCTGCACGTCAACGGCTCCGGCGCGACCGCCGGCTGCGTCAGCGCGCCCGGCGTGTTCATGGACAAGCTGATGCGGGTCCTCGACCCGGCGCGGGTCCCGGTCATCGCGGTGGGTCGCTGATGGCCAAGGAGAAGTTCGAGGCCGAGGAGGTCTTCGTCGACGTCGAGGGTCGCACCCTCAAGATCAGCAACCTCGGCAAGGTCCTCTACCCGCGCACCGGAACCACCAAGGGCGAAGTGCTCAGCTACTACGCCAGCATCGCGCCGGTGCTGCTGCCGCACCTCAAGGACCGGGCCGTCACCCGGATCCGCTGGCCGCACGGCGTCAACGACATGAGCTTCTTCGAGAAGAACATCCCGGGCGGCACCCCGTCCTGGGTGCACACCGTCAAGGTGCCGACCACCGGGTCGCGCACGGCGTCCAAGGAGGACGGCACCCTCACCTTCCCGATCGTCGACGACCTGGCCACGCTGACGTGGCTGGTCAACCTGGCCGCGCTCGAGCTGCACGTCCACCAGTGGACGGTGGGCCGCAACGGCCGACCCCGCGGCGCAGACCGGCTGGTGATCGACCTCGACCCCGGTGAGCCGGCCGGCCTGCACGAGTGCTGCGGTGTGGCGATGCTGGTCTCCGACGCGCTCGAGGAGCGCGGCCTCACCGCCAAGCCGGTGACCAGCGGCAGCAAGGGTCTGCACCTCTACGCGGACCTTCCGAAGCGGATCCCGTCCCAGGAGTCGACCGCCCTCGCCAAGGAGGTCGCCGAGGCGCTGGAGAAGGAGCACCCCAAGCTCGTCACCGCAACGATGACCAAGGCGCGGCGCTCCGGCAAGGTCTTCCTGGACTGGTCGCAGAACTCCGGCTCCAAGACGACCATCTCGCCGTACTCCCTGCGCGGCAAGGAGAAACCGTACGTCGCCACCCCCCTCGGCTGGGACGAGGTGGAGGCGGGTGCGGACGACCCGGACGCCCTCGAACAGCTCCGGTTCGACCAGGTCCTGGAGCGCGTGGAGGAGTACGGCGACCTGTTTGCTTGACGCATCCGGGCGGGTGTTACCCAACATTGGTGCAGCCGTGGACCGCGCGTGGACCCGGCCGCGCATCGGGCCCATAGTTTGACGAGTACGGGCCGCCGGGGGGACGGTCCGGGCCTTCAGGGGGGTGGCTGGTCTTGGAGATCGCACCGGTTCCGCACCGGTCGACTCGCGGCGAGTGGCGTCGGCTCGCGCTCGGGATGCTCGTGCTGGCTCCTGTCGTCCTGCTCGTGCTGCTGCCCGCCGTGCTCGGCCTGCAGCGCTACGTGGTCACCGACCGGTCGATGGACGGGTCCCTCGGACGCGGGTCCGTCGTGCTCGCCACCGAGGTACCGCCCACCGACCTCGAGGTCGGCGACGTCATCACCTTCCGGCCTCCGAACGGCACGTCGGACGAGCGGGTGACCCGCCGGATCGTGGCCATCGAGGACGGCGTGGCCTCCACCCGGGCCGACTCGACCGGCACCACTGACCCGTGGGCGCTCCACCTGACCGCCGCGACGTACGCGCGGGTCTGGCTCGGGGTGCCCTGGATCGGCTACCCGTTCCTGGTGCAGGGCGGCTGGATGCTGCTGGTCGCGGCCGCGCTCGCCGCGCTGGTCCTGGCCGTGGCGACCGGCCGGCGTACGCCGCAGAAGGTGACCGGGCAGACCCGCCCGCGGCAGCCCGTTGGCTGACCGGGCACCGCAGGGACCCTGCCCCGGTCCCGCCATCGGGGCGTTGTGCCCCACGCACTGCCTGTCTAGTCCTATCATCGCGGCATGCCGCAGCGAGTCCTCGTCGTCGAGGACGAGGAGGACATCGCGTTTCCCCTGGTCCGCACCCTCGAGCGCGAGGGATACGACGTCCACTGGGTGGACTCCGGCCAGAAGGCGCTCGATGACGTCGCGGCACGCCACGCGGACGTGGTCATCCTCGATCTCGGCCTGCCCGACATGGACGGCCTCGAGGTCTGCCGCAAGGCCCGCGACAACGGCTACGAGGGCGCGATCATGATCGTCACCGCGCGGGCCGGCGAGCTCGACCGCGTGGTCGGTCTCGACTACGGCGCCGACGACTACATGGCCAAGCCGTTCGGGCTCGCCGAGCTCCAGGCGCGGGTCCGCGCGCTGCTGCGTCGTACCACTGCTTCGGCTGCCGCTGCCGAGAACGGCACCGACGGCGGCCTGCGCATCGACGTGGCCGCCCGCCGGGTGTTCTCCGGGGACGACGAGGTGCCGCTGACCGGCAAGGAGTTCGAGGTCCTCAACGTCCTGGTCGCCAACAAGGACAAGGTCGTCTCCCGCACCCGCCTGATGGCCGACGTATGGGACGAGAACTGGTACGGCTCCACCAAGACCCTCGACGTCACCATCGGCCGGCTGCGCCAGAAGCTGGAGAGCGTCGGCGTCCAGGAGAAGGTCGTGGCTGTGCGCGGGGTCGGGTTCCGCCTCGAGGGCAGCCCGACCGACTGACAAGGGCTGACCGGTGGTGACCACTAAGTGCGGCCACGTCTGACGGCTTCGTTCGTCGTGCTGAGCCTGCTGCTCCTGCTGGGCGCGCTCGGCGTCCGGTCCTACACGGCGCACGGGAGCATCCGCACGCACGAGAGCCGCGAGCTCCGCGTGCGCGCCACGACAGTGGCGCTGGTGCTGGAGCAGCGGCTCGAGCTCGGCCGGCCGGTCGACCGGGCCTTCCTCGCCGGCACCGTCGACACGGCCGACCAGGTCAGCTACGACCCGGACGACGGGTCTCCCATCGTGACTCAGGGCAAGGCGTACGACGGCGGCGGTGACGACCCGCTCGAGGCCGTCCTCGAGGTGGACGGCGGCACGCTCACCCTGAAGCGGTCCAGCGACGTCGTGGACGACCTGGCCGACAACGACCTCGGGTCGCTCGGCTTCCTGGTGCTCCTGGCCGCGATGCTGGCGGCGCTGGTCGGCTACGTGCTGGCCCGCTTCCTGTCGGAACCGTTCCGCCAGCTCGCCGGCGCGGCCGAGCAGCTGGGCCGCGGCCGCTTCGACCTCGACCTGCCCCGCACCCACATCCCCGAGGCGCAGGCGATCAGCCAGGCCCTGCTCACCTCCGCCGGCCAGCTGCAGGAGCGGCTCGCCTCCGAGCAGGCGTTCGCCGAGCACGCCTCGCACGTGCTGCGCACGCCCCTGACCGGGCTCCGGCTCGAGCTGGAGGAGCTGACGCAGCGCGACGACCTGCCCGCCGACGTACGCGAGTCCGCCACCCGCTCGGTCGGCCGGATCGACACCATGGCCTCCGTCGCGGGCGACCTGGTCGCGCTGGCGCGGCGCGGCGCCCTCGTCGCCGGGGCCGAGATCCCGCTGCGAGACCTGGCCACCCAGTGCGCCCAGACCTGGGCCGACGCGCTCGGCGAGCAGGACCGGCAGCTGACCGCCGCGGTGGAGGGCAAGATCGAGACGACGTACACGCCGGGTCCGGTCGAGCACATCCTCGACCTGCTCCTCGCCGACGTCCTCAAGCGCGGCGCGGGCCCGGTCCGGATGGTCTTCGACGCCGACGACGAGGGTCACCTGTCGATCGGCATCTCCAGCGAGGACGTCCGCGACGTCACCGGCCCGAGCGTGGGCATGGCGATCACGCAGGCGCGGGCGGTGGTCACCGCGCTCGGCGGCCGGCTGACGGGTGAGACCCCGCAGCAGCTCTCGATCCTGCTGCCCCGGCGTTAGGTCACGCGGTCTTGGCGGGCGGCACCGGGCTCGGCAGGTAGCGGCCGGCGTTGCCCTTCGGCCGGGTGCCGTCGAGGTCGTCGATGCCGTAGTGCTCGGCCATCTCGCCGACGTCGACGACCTGGCCGGTCAGTCGCATCAGGTCCGGATCGGCGGCGAGGGCGGCCATCACCCGGCCCGCGAGGTGCGGCGTCTCGGTCTTGCCGGCGAGCTCCTGCTCGGTGTGGTGGGTGAGCATCAGCTCGGTGCGCATCCAGCCGGGCGCGACCGCGATGACCGGGATGCCCTTGTCCTGCAGGTGGTAGCCGAGGGCGTAGACCAGCCGGTTCTTCGCGGCCTTGCTCGACTCGTAGGGGACCCACGCCGGCGGCTCGGGCGTGTGCCACGTGGTGGTGAGCACGAGCCCGGACCGGACCGGCCCCATCGCGAGCCGGAGGGTGAGCATCGTGGTCACGTAGTCGGAGTAGGCGCCACCGAGGAGCATCGCCCGGAACTGCTGCATCGACTCGTCCCACACCTCCTCGCCGTCCGGGTGGTCGTGCTGGTCGTGGCCGCCCCAGGCGTTGTTGACGAGCATGTCGACCCGGCCGTGCCGGTCGAGCACGTCTCGCAGCAGGGCCTCGACCTGCACCGGCTCGGTGTGGTCGCAGCGGTGCCACTCGCCGTCCCCGCCCGCAGCGCGGACGGCGTCGATGGTGCCCTCAACCGTGAGGTCGTCGACCTCGGTCTGGGTGGCGGCCTCGCGGGTGCTGCGCGCCGTACAGACGACGTACGCACCCGCCGCGGCCAGCTCGACGGCAGTGGCCCGGCCCAGCCCGCGTGAGGCGCCGGTGACCAGGGCGATCCGTCCGGTCAGGGGTCCTTGAGTGGTCATGCTTCGATCGTGCACCGGCGGGGACGCCGGCTCCATGACCGTGCTTGCGCTACTCGTCCACGCGGTCCTCGGTCATCATCCAGTTGGTCTCCCAGGTGGTCCCGTCGTCGGTGGAGAACGCCTGGTCCCACGTCGCAGAGCGCGGGCTCAGCACGGTCCACCGGAAGCGGCACAGGACCGGGACGCCTTCCTGGACGTCCTCCGCCACGAACACACCGACCCGCCCGTCGGGGCCGTCCTCGAACCGGCCGCGCACCGGCGCCGTGTCCATCTGCAGGTTGCGCGAGTCGAACCAGTGCAGGAGCCACTCACCGGCGGCGACGTCGTAGGTGCGGAACGTCATCCCGCGGTACGCCGACGGCTGGGGCAGCGCGCCCTCGTCGATGCTCACCAGCCCACCGAGCTGGGTGTGCGCGTCGAAGCTGCTCTCGAACTCGTCCCAGTCGGTGCAGCCGGCCAGCCGCGCGCGGAGCTTGCGGTGGCGGACCCGCCACGTGCCGGTGAGGAAGTCGAAGTCCGACGTGACCTTGGGCAGGTGGTCGGCCGGAACATCGACCGGCTGCTCCGCGCCGTCCCACCGCCGCTCCTCGGGCGGCCCGACGATCCCGTCGCGGCTGTCGACGGTGCGGACCGCCCAGCGCTGCGTGGCGGCGTCGCGGAGCCACAGGTCGAGGGTGGAGCGACCCTCCTCGGGGTGGGCGGTCTCGACGACGCGGACCGCTCCGTCGAGGTAGGACCGGGCGCTGGTGAGCTGGGTTTTGGTGTCTGTCATGCCGTCATGGTCGCGGCGAAACCTGACACCTCCTGGCAGTGATTGTCGGCGCCGTCTCCTAGCTTGCGGTCATGCGCTCCAGCCGACTCGTGGCGATCCTGATGCTGCTCCAGGCCCGGCACCAGCTGACCGCCCGCGAGCTGGCCGCCGAGCTCGAGGTGTCGCAGCGCACGGTCTACCGCGACCTCGACGCGCTCGCCGCCGCGGGCGTGCCGGTCTACGCCGAGCAGGGGCGGGCCGGTGGCTACCGGCTCGTCGACGGCTACCGCACCCGGCTGACCGGGCTGACCGAGGACGAGGCGCTGTCGCTGTTCGTCGTCGGGCTGCCCGAGCCGGCCGCGGCCCTCGGGCTGAGCGCGGAGGCCGCCTCGGTCGAGCGCAAGCTGCTGGCCGCCCTCGGCCCGGTCCAGCGCGTGCGCGCCGGGGTGCTGCGTGACCGGTTCCGGTTCGACGTGTCCGGGTGGTACCAACCGGCCGAGGAGCCACCCTTCCTGGCGGCGCTCGCCCGGGCGGTGCTGGAGGACCGCGAGGTCGACGTCGCCTATCGGCGCTGGAAGGCGCCGCGCGAGGTCGAGCGCCGGCTCCGCCCCTACGGTCTCGTGCTCAAGGGCAGCGCCTGGTACCTCGTGGCCGAGGTCGTCGGCAGCCCGGGGCAGCTGCGCACCTACCGGGTCGCCCACGTCCTGCGGCTGGTGGTCACCGACGAGCGGTTCACCCGGCCGGCCGACTTCGCCCTCGCCGACTTCTGGCGCGACCACCTCGACGACTTCGACCGCCGCCGCCTCGACCGCTCCGCCGTCGTACGCCTCTCCCCGGCCCTGGTCGCCAGCCTCCCCGACCTCTCCGACCCCGCGCTGGTGGCTGCGGCCCGCGGCTCGCGCCGCGATGCCGACGGCTGGACGACGGTCCGGCTGCCGGTCGAGGAGGACGCCGTGGCGGCTCGCCAGCTGATCGCCCACGGTGGCGACGTCGAGGTGGTCGCCCCGGCCTCGTTGCGCGAGGCCCTCGTCGTCCGGGCGCAGGCGGTCGTGGCCGCGCACGCGAGCCCGGCCTGACGGCAGGATGGAGCCATGGACCACATCGACGCACCCGACCTCGAGGCTCTGCCCGTCCTCAGCCACGCGGTCCGCGTGGGCGACACCATCTACTGCTCCGGCCAGGTGCCGCTCGGCCCTGACGGCGCACTGGTCGAGTCCGACATGGAGGCGATGACGCGCCAGGTCGTCGCGAACCTCGAGCGGGTGCTGGCCGCCGCGGGCGCGACCATCGCCGACGTCGTCCGCACCAACGTCTACCTCGCGGACATGGCCGACTACGCAGCGATGAACGCCGCCTACGTCGAGCTCTTCCCCGACCGGCCGGCCCGCACCTGCGTCCAGGTGGCGGGCCTGCCGCTCGGCGCGCGCGTCGAGATCGACTGCATCGCGGTCTCACGCACCACATGAGGCTCGTTCTCCACAGATTGGCCTGACCGTCTTCCCAGCCGCCAAGTCCGGGTTTACGGTCGCATCAGCAGGGCTCCTTCTCGGGAAAGTTCGGGGTCTGGATGACGACGACGCATGCCGGTGCGCCGGCGACGGCGCGCGACGAGCTGGTCGAACGGCTCGACGCGTCCGTGCGCGAGGTGGTGCGGCGCGAGGGCGTTGACCCGCAGGCCGATGCGGGCGTCGTACGCCGGATCGCGGAGTCGGTGGTGCGCGACCACGACGAGCGCAGCCTGACCGGAGTGGTGGCGCCGGTGCCCGACGCCGAGGGCGTGGTGGGCGAGCTGGTCGCGCGGGTGAGCGGCTTCGGTCCGCTGCAGCCGTTCCTCGACGACCCGGCCGTCGAGGAGGTCTGGATCAACGACCCGTCGCGGGTGTTCGTGGCCCGGCACGGCCGGCACGAGCTGACCAACCTGGTGCTGAGCCGCGCCCAGGTGCAGGAGCTGGTCGAGCGGATGCTCAAGAGCTCAGGCCGGCGGATCGACCTGAGCCAGCCGTTCGTCGACGCGATGCTGCCGGAGGGGCATCGGCTGCACGTCGTGCTCGAGGGGATCAGCCGCGGGTTCTCCGCGGTGAACATCCGGAAGTTCACCGTCCGGGCGCACCGCCTGCCGAGCCTGGTCGAGCTCGGCAGTCTGAGCCCGCGGGCCGCGGCGTTCCTCGAGGCGTCGGTGCGGGCGGGGCTCAACATCCTGATCGCCGGCGGCACCCAGGCCGGCAAGACCACGATGCTCAACTGCCTCGCGGCCGCGATCCCCGGTGGTGAGCGGGTGGTCAGCGCGGAGGAGGTCTACGAGCTTCGTTTCACGCATCCCGACTGGGTCGCGCTCCAGACGCGACAGCAGGGGCTCGAGGGCACTGGTGAGGTCCGGCTTCGCGACCTCGTGAAGGAGTCGCTGCGGATGCGACCGTCACGGATGATCGTGGGCGAGGTGCGGGCGGAGGAGTGCCTCGACCTGCTGCTCGCCCTCAACGCCGGGTTGCCCGGGATGTGCACGATCCACGCCAACAGCGCGCGCGAGGCGCTGGTGAAGTGCTGCACCCTGCCGCTGTTGGCAGGCGAGAACATCTCCGCGCGGTTCGTGGTGCCGACCGTCGCGGCCAGCGTCGATCTGGTGGTTCACCTTGGCATCGACGAGCACGGCGTACGCCGCGTCAACGAGATCGTCGGCGTCCCGGGCCGGGTGGAGAACGACGTCATCGAGACCGAACCGATCTTCGTGCGCCATGGCACCGAGCTGCGCCGTACCGGCGGGGTGCCGCCACGACTCGAGCAGTTCGAGCGCCGCGGCATCGACGTGCACCAGATCCTCAGCGGGCAGCTGGAGCGCTGATGGGTGCGCTCGTCGGGCTCGGGGTGGGCGTCGGTCTGCTGCTGATCTGGTCGGCGTTCTTCGTCCCGCCCCAGCCCCGGACCGCCAGGAAGCGCGGCCGGACCGCGGAGCTTCTCGCCGGGGCGGGGCTGGGCGAGGTGTCCATCACCGGCTTCCTGGTGCTCTGCTCCGTGGCCGGCGCCGTGACGGCGTTCGCGGTCCAGGTGGTGTCGCGGACGCCGCCGGTGGCGCTCGCGTTCGGCCTGATCGGCGGCTACCTCCCGGTCACCGTCGTCAGCGGGCGCGCGAGGCGCCGCCAGCGGGAGCTCGCCGAGGTGTGGCCCGAGGCCGTCGACAACCTCGCGTCCGCCGTACGGGCGGGGATGTCCCTGCCGGACGCGCTGGGCGCGCTAGGCGTTCGCGGACCGGAGCCGCTGAGGGCGGCGTTCGACGCGTTCGCCCTGGACTACCAGGTGACCGGGCGGTTCGGCGAGAGCCTCGACAGGCTCAAGGAGCGCCTGGCCGACCCCGTGGGCGACCGGGTGGTGGAGGGGCTGCGGGTCGCCCGTGAGG
This sequence comes from uncultured Actinomycetota bacterium, assembly GCA_963759065.1. GTDB lineage: Bacteria > Actinomycetota > Actinomycetes > Propionibacteriales > Nocardioidaceae > Nocardioides. The sequence continues at coordinate 91,039 of CAVWYA010000016.1, forward strand.
TCGGCGGCGGCGAGCTCGGCAAGCTGCTGCGGAACCTGTCCAGCTACCTCCGCGAGGAGGTCCGCACCCGCGGCGAGCTGGAGTCGCGGCAGGCCTGGACCGTCAACGGCGCGCGCCTGGCGGTGGCGGCACCGTGGCTGGTGCTGCTCTTCATGTCGTTCCAGAGCGAGGTCATCCGGCGCTACGCCTCGCCGGCCGGAGCGCTGGTCCTCGGCGTGGGAGCTGGGCTCTGCGTGGTCGCCTACCGACTGATGATGCGGATCGGGCGGCTCCCGGTCGAACGGCGGATCCTCCGATGACGCCCGCCGCTTGGGGAGCGCTGCTCGGCGCGACGCTCGCCGGCGGGCTGCTGCTCGTCGGGTCGCGGGTGATGGCCCTGCGGCGACCCCGGCTCGAGACCCGGGTGCTGCCCTACGTCCGCGACCTGCCCCAGATGACGACCCGGCAGCCGCCGACCACCTCGGCGGCGAAGGGCGTCTTCGGTCCACTGCTGCAGTCTGCCGCCGACGGCGTCGAGCGGGTCCTCGGCGGTGCCGCCTCGGTGCGACGGAGACTGGAGCGGGCCGGCCTCGACGTGACGGTGGCCGAGTTCCGGGTCCAGCAGGTCCTGTGGGGACTGGTCGCCTTCGCGCTGGCGGCGGCGTACTCCTTGCTCAAGGCGCTGACGCGCCCAGGTGGGCTCGTCTCGGCCGGGGCGGTCTGCGTCATCGCGGTCGTCGTGGGTGTGCTGGCCCGCGACCAGCACCTCACCTCGCAGGTCAAGCAGCGCGAGCGGCGGATCCTCGCCGAGTTCCCGACCGTCGCCGAGCTGCTCGCGCTCGCCGTGGCGGCAGGGGAGAGTCCGGTGGCGGCGCTCGACCGGGTCGTACGCCGCTCGGGCGGCGACCTGTCCGCCGACCTGGCCACGGTGCTTGCCGAGGTCCGCACCGGCGAGCCGGTCGCGTCGGCGTTCGACCGGCTGGCCGCCACGACCGGGCTGCCGCTGGTGGCGCGGTTCGCGCAGGGCATCGCGGTCGCGGTCGAGCGCGGCACCCCGCTGGCCGACGTGCTCCATGCGCAGGCGGCCGACGTACGCGAGGCCGGCCGCCGTGAGCTGATCGAGGTCGCCGCCCGCCGCGAGGTGGCGATGATGGTCCCGGTGGTCTTCCTCGTGCTGCCGGTGACCGTGCTCTTCGCGTTCTGGCCCGGCGTCGTCGGGCTCTCGCTCACGACACCTTGAACGACCGTGAACACCTCTCGGGAAAGGAAGCACCATGCAACACCTCCACACCGCACTGACCCGGCTCTGGCTCGAGGTCACCGCGCCCCGCGTCCGTGACGAACGCGGCGACGTGCCCGGCTGGGTCCTGGTCACCGTGATGACCGCCGGCCTCGTGATGGCCATCTGGGGCGTGGCCCAGGGCCAGCTCCAGTCGATGCTGTCGGGCGCGCTTGGCTCCGTGAAGGGGTGATCCGTCGATCGCGCCACCGGTCGGAGAGGGGCGCGGCGGTGGTCGACATCGTGCTCGTGATGGTCGTGCTGGTGCCGGTCGTGTTCGGGATCCTGCAGGTGGCGCTGGTGCTCTACGTCCACAACACCCTGGCGTCGGCGGCGTCCGAGGGCGCCCGCCTGGCCGCCACCCGCGACCGTGGCCCCGCTGACGGGGTCGCCCTGACCAAGGCCCAGATCGCCGGAGCGACGTCCGGGAAGTTCGCGCAGGACGTCTCGGCCAGCCAGGCCGGGGACATGGTCGAGGTCACGGTGCACGCGCGGGTGCCGGCGCTCGGGCTCGGCGGTCCCGCCATCGAGCTGACCGTGACTGGTCACGCGGTGGAGGAGCCGCCGTGACGCTAGGACAGCTCCCGGTCGAGCCTGACGAACGACAGCGTCCAGCCCTCCTCGTGGCCACCGTCGGCGCCGGCCTCCTCGTGCGCGAGCACCAGCCGGGTCCGGTCGTCCTCCGGGGTGATCTGGACGGTCACCGTGGTCGGCCGGTCGTCGTCGTGCTCCCAGTCGAAGGTGAAGACCAGCCGCGACGGCGGCTCCACCTCGACGTAGCTGCCGCCGACCACCCACTCGCCCATCACGACCCGCCACGCGCCACCCGCGCGGACGTCGAGGTCACAGGTGGTCGGCACGTCCGGGTTGGGGCAGAACCACCGCGCCATCAGCTCGGGGTCGGTGAAGTATGCGTAGACGCGCTCCGGCGTCGCGGCGTACGTCCGGTCGAGGGTGAAGCCGAGGTCGGGCACGGTCATGTGAGCTCCTCTTCAATTGACCTGTCCAGTCGATCGAGTGCGGCGGTCCAGAACGTCTTGCGGTCGCCCAGCCAGTCCTCGAGCTCACCCAGCGGCTCGGGCCGGAGCCGGCAGGTGACCACCCGGCCGTGCTTGCGCCGCTCCACCCACCCGGCGTCCTCGAGTACGCCGACGTGCTTGCGGATCGCGGTCAGCGTCATCGCGTACGGCGCCGCGAGCTCCGACAGGCTGGCCGGTCCTTGGGCGAGCCGCTCGACGAGGCCGGCCCGGGTCGGGTCGCCGAGGGCGGCGCAGAGGGCGGCGACGGTCACGGAGAAAGTGAACCATTTGGTTCAGTGTCGAGGCAAGTGATGACCCAGGACGAGCGAGCCAGGAATGAGAAGGGCAGCGCGCTGGTCGAGCTGACCTGGCTCGGCGTCCTGCTGCTGATCCCGCTGCTGTGGATCGTGGTCAGCGTCTTCCAGGTGCAGCAGGGCGCCTTCGGTGTCAGCGGCGCGGCCCGCGCGGCCGGCCGGGCCTACGCCCTGGCGCCGAACGACGCCCTCGGGCGAGGCCCGAGCGAAGGAGGCGGCCCGGCAGGCTCTCGCCGATCAGGGGCTGCGCGGCGCGCCGCTCACCGTGACCGTCAGCTGCACGCCGTACCCACACAACTGCCACCAGGGCACCTCGGTGGTCACCGTCCGGGTCGCCACTCGGGTCGACCTGCCGCTGCTGCCCGACGCGCTCGGCGGGCGGGCGCCGAGCTTCGCGCTCGACGCGTCCCACACGGTGCCGATCGGCCAGTACCAGGAGGTCGACGATGCGGCCCGCTGACCGACGGCACCGGGATGAGGCCGGCCAGGCGACGGTCCTCATCATCGGGTTCGCCGTGCTGCATCGCGATGGTCGTGGCGCTCGTGGTCGACACCTCGGCGGCCTACCTCCAGCGCCAGGGTCTCGACACCCTGGCCGACGGCGCCGCACTCCGCGGAGCCGACCTCGGCGCCACCGGCGAGGACGTCTACCAGGGCGGCGTCCCGAAGGAGTCGCTCGCGCTCACTCCCGCCCAGGCGCGGGCCGCCGTCGGCGCCTACCTGCAGGGTGCCGGCGCCTACACCCGCTACCCGGGCCTCTCCTACACGGTGCGCATCGACGGCGACCGGGTCGAGGTCAGCCTGCACGCACCCCTCGACCTGCCGCTCACCATCCCCGGCTCGCCCGAGCGCGCCACCATCGGCGCCCGAAGGGTCGGCAGTCGTCGGGGTGGACGACTAGCGTCCGAGGATGGACCACGAGCAGTTCAGCGTCGCGACGTTCAACCTCTACAACTTCCAGCTGCCCGGGCTGGCGATGAACCCGTTCCAGAAGCCGTGGACCAAGGAGGAGTTCAACCACAAGGTCTCGTGGGTCGCGCGGATGCTCGACACGATCGACGCCGACATCATCGGCCTCCAGGAGCTCTGGAACGCCGAGGCGATGGAGACGGTGCTCGAACGGCAGGTGCTCGAGGGCAAGTACGACCTGCTCGCGACGCCCGCGACCGGCTCGAAGATCGTCTGCGCCGCACTGGTCCGCAAGGGACTGCTGAGCGGTACGCCGAAGTGGGTCTCGACGTTCCCGGAGGCGGTTCGGCTCGAGTCGGCCGACGACATGGACCCGCAGGCACCCGCGATCGCCGTACACATCAAGGGCTTCTCACGACCGGTGCTCAACTTCCAGGTCGCGCTGCGCGACGACCCGCCGCTCGTCGAGGTCTTCGTGGCGCACCTGAAGTCCAAGCTGCCGACCCAGATCAACGGCGAGCCGTGGTACGACGCCGACCCGGAGACCTACCGCGACCACCGCAACGCCCTCGGCGGCGCGATCTCGACGATCCGGCGTACGGCGGAGGCCACCGCGCTGCGGGTGCTGCTGACCGACGTGATGAAGGGGACCGAGACCCCGGTGATGGTGCTCGGCGACCTCAACGACGGCCAGCACAGCAACACCATCAACATCCTCACCGAGCAGCCGAACTACCTGGTGGGGGAGTCGCAGGGCGGCGCCGACATCGGGCTCTACACCGCGCAGACGCTGCAGGAGTACCGCGACACCCGCGACGTCTACTACACCCACGTCCACCAGGACCTGCGCGAGTCACTCGACCACGTGCTGGTCAGCGAGCAGTTCTACGACCACAGCCGGCGGCGCAAGTGGCTCTTCGACGGGCTCGGCATCAGCAACGACCACCTGAACGACGAGGACCACCGCGCGACCGGCACCGGCGACCACGGTGTCGTCAAGGTCGCGTTCAGGTGGAAGCCCTTCGCAGCCTGAGCCGACGATCTAGCCTGAGACCCATGCGCCGTCTCGCCGCCCTGCTAGCCGCCCTCACGATGCTCGTCGCCACTGGAGCGGCCGCCGCGCCCGCTCAGGCGCAGAGCCCCGCCGGCAAGTACGCCCAGCAGGCCTTCACCGCCACCAACGCCAACCGCGTCAACAACGGCCTCAAGGCGCTCAAGGCCAGCGAGTGCCTCAAGCGCGCCGCGGTCCGGCAGGCCAAGGCGATGGCCCAGCAGGAGCGGATCTTCCACCAGGACCTCGGCCGGGTGATGAAGGACTGCAAGCTCAACACGGCAGGCGAGAACGTCGCCTACGGCTACTCGAGCGGCAGGTCGGTGGTCAACGACGGCTGGATGAACTCCGAGGGCCACCGCGCCAACATCCTCAACACATCGTTCCGGCTGATGGGGATCGGCGCCCGCAAGGGACACGACGGCCGCTGGTACGTCGCCCAGGTGTTCGGCCGCGCCGCCTAGGACCTCAGCGCCCGGAACCTTCTGCGAACCAACCCGCTGCCCGGTGCATCAGACCGGGCATGAAGACCATCCTCACGGCCGGGCTCGTCCTGGCTCTCTCGAGCAGCGCGACCGTCCTCGCCTCGGCCGACGCTGCACCCCGCCACCACGCACCCGCGTCCGCTAGGGCGGGTGCCTTCACGGTCACCGCGACCGTCAACGAGACCGAGCCCGTACAGGGCAGCAAGGTCAGGATCAAGGGCTCCGTCAAGCCGGCCGCACCCGGCGCGAAGGTCACGTTGCAGGTGAGGTACGCCGACCAGAAGAGGTGGAAGAACGTCGCCACCGACACCCTCTCGGTACGAGAGCAAGTTCAAGTTCGCGGACACGGTGAGCAGCGTGCGCGAGCGCAAGTATCGGGTGGTCAAGCCGGCTGAGCCCGACCGGGGCGCGGCGCACAGCGCAGCCCTGCCTGTCACTGTCTTCAGCTGGCGGAGTCTCGCCGCCTTCAATCCAGCGACCAACACCTGGTTCACGAGTGGGACCCAGCACATCAACGGGGTGACCTACGAGGGGTCCCTGTTCGCCTTCCTCTTCGCAGGCAACGAGCACTTCAACATCGACATCAACCTGAACCGGGGCTGCAAGACCCTGACCGCACGGTTCGGCATCTCCGACAACTCGCCGACAGGCTCGACGGGGTCGCTCGAGCTCTCGGCGGACGGCGTCCAGAGGTTCTCCGGTTCGTACGGTCTCACCCAGTCCCAAGAGGCGACCTTCGACGTGACCGGGGTCTTCCGCGTCTCCATCGCCGCGACATCGGTAGACGGCGGCATTCCTGTCGTCGCGTCCCCGCAGGTGCTCTGCAGCTTCTGATCTCTGGCGCCATGGGGCCCGCCAGGAAAGACGGCCGGCCCCGTCCTCAAAGGGACGGGGCCGGCCGCTCTGCTCACCGAGTATGCGGCTCAGTGACGATGCTTCTTCTTCTTCTGGACCTTCACCTTGACCGTGGTCTCACTCGCGGAGGCGTTGGTCGAACCCAGGTACTTGACGGTCAGCGTGTGCTTCCCGCTCTTCAGGTTCTTGGTGATGTGGATCTTCACGGTCCCGCCCGAGAGCGTGCCGGTCCCGATGAGCTTCGAGCCGTCGTAGACCTGCACCGTGCCGGTGTTGGCGCCGCCGACAGCCGCCACGGTGGCCTGGACGTCGAAGTCCTTCTTGGCCTTGACCTTCTTCGGAGCCGTCGCGGACGTGGTCGACGTCGCCTTGCTGACGTTCGCCGTCACGTTGCCGTTGGCGGCGCCGTAGGTCGCGTCCCCGGCGTAGGCGACCGTCAGGGCGTGCGCCCCGGCGGCCGTCGTCGCAGGCAGCGCGACGGTGGCGTGGCCGGTCCCGTCGAGCGTGCCGGTCCCGACGGTCGTGGCCCCCTCCTTGACGGTGACCGACCCCGTGGCCACGCCGCCGGTGCCGGCGACGGTCACGGTGACCGAGCTCGCCGACCCGAAGGCCGAGGGCTCGGGCGCGTGCACCGCCGTGACGGTCGGCGTCGGTTTGACGTCGGCCACGAGGCTCCAGGCCAGGGTCAGCGCCCCGCTGTCACCGCCGTAGCCGTCGGCCGCGATCTGGTACGTCGTACCGGACGTCACGTGGGTCGTCACCTTGCTGGTGAAGACCGAACCCGGCGTCTGGTCGTCGTTGACCGCGATCTCGGTGAGAGCGTTGACCGCCGACCCGGTGTAGAGCCCGAGCACCGTGTCGTAGTCGCTGCCCGTCGTCTGGATCGTCGCGGTGCCGGAGATCGGAGCCGTCCAGCGGTACCAGACCGAGGCCCGGCCGGCGCCGGCCGGCTTGGGCTCGCCGGCCTCGACCGTGGCGTGCTCGGTGTTCTTCGACTGGGTGCCCGTCGGACCCGTGACGACGACCGCGTTGGCGAACATGTCGTTGCTCGGCCGGGTCACCGGCGGCGAGGCGACACCGGGAGTGGTGACGTCCAGCTGCTCCGTGGCGAGGCAGCCCGCGGCCGAGTCCACGTGGAGGGCGAGGTTGGACGCCGTCCCGTCGTGGAACTTGGTGTTGGGCGTGCTGGTGTTGTTGAGGTCGTGGTTGTTCGTGCTGCCGGGGTAGGGGTCCCCGGCGTCTCCACGGTTGCCGGCTGTGTTGAGACCCTCGAGGCCGTCGGCCTGGATGACCTTGACCAGCGGGTCGGCGTAGTTCTGGTTGGCCGCGTTGCTCGGCGTCACCGTCTCGTCGATCCGGTAGACGACCAGGCCGCAGGACGGCGTCGACACGTCGTAGCCGGTCTGGTTGCGGTTCTCCACGAGGAAGTACTCCCCGTCGCCCTCGGTCTCGTTGAACACCCAGTTCGAGCCGCCCTGGTTGGGGTTGAGCAGCAGTGCCTGGTGCGGCGCGAGCTGGAGGTCGTTGGTCGCCGTGGTGACCGGGGTCGGAGTGATCCAGCCCTGGTAGTACTGCGCCCAGGCGTCCGGCCACGCCGGCGAGTTGCCCGGCTCGTGGCCGGGAGCGGCGTTCTCGCCCCACGAGCCGCCGGCCATCAGGCTCCACTCGCCGACACCCTCACCGGAGTTGTCGGTGTCGTAGAGGTCCGGCCAGTTGATGTCGTGGCCGAACTCGTGGGCCATGATGCCCATCGTGGCCTTGTGCCCGGGGTTGTCGGTCGCGCTGCAGTGCCACTCACCGAAGGTGGTGTAGCCCGAGGCGCCGATGGTCTTCCCGTCCACGGTGGGAGGGGTGATGCCGGCCGAGTTGAGGTCCCACTCGTGGCCCCAGATGGTCTTGCCGCAGGCTTCTCCGCCGTACGACGCCTCGAAGCCGGCGCCGATGATCGTGACGTGCAGCTCGTCGGTGGTGATCTCACCGTCGGCGTTGGTGTCGTACGACGCGTAGTCGACGCAGGTCTCCGTGGCCTTGATGGCGTTGGCGACGTACTGCTCGGTCGCGTTGGGGTCGACGCCGGTGTTGGGGTGGTTCATCGGCAGGGAGATCCAGCCGGTCACACCGTCGTTGGGGGTGGTGCCGCAGGTCTCGGTGGCGGGCGCGAGCCCGAACTGGCCCTGGCTCGCCTCGTCGTAGAAGTCGTCGACGCTGCCGGTGGCACCGAAGTAGTGGGCGGCCCAGTCGGCCTCGGTCGACCCGGAGGCCTTGTGCTGGACGTCCTGGAACTGGGCCAGGATCACCAGCTCCTTGTCGTCACCCGTGCCGGCGGGCGGCGTCTGCGCCTGCACGGCCTTGGCGCTCGGCGCCGGAGCCAGGTCCTTCGCGGCCTGCGGGGGTGCACCCTGGCCGGCCACGACGCCCGAGGTCATCAGGTCGCCGGAGGCGGTCAGGCCGGCGGCGTAGCGCCAGACCCCGTCGTTGCCCTTGACCACGGTGTAGTTGCCCTTGACCGTGGCGACTCCGTGGGAGAGGTGGTCGCCGAACGCGTGCACCTGGAGCTTGGTGCCGTCCGGCTGGGTGACCGTGTACGGCGCCGGGTTGGCCGGTGCGCCGGTGTAGCTCACCTTCGTGGGGGCAGCGGGGGCCGCGGTGACGGCCGCGGTCGGGGAGGAGGTGAACGCGAGGGCGGCGACGGCCAGGGACGCCGCGGCGACCCCTGACAGTGCGGCCATACGGCGTTCTCTGAGTGACATTCCGAGTGGCATGCGCGCAACCTAAGACGCATACCGATGACCTTGTCAACCAAATCTTGGTTGCGAATCGGGCACGATCGGAGCCGCAGGCGACCACGGCGCACGAATGGGTGGGTCTGGACGGGTCCGCAGTACCGTTGCTCCTTGTGGCAGGACCCGACTTCGACACCGAGATCAAGCAGCTCAAGGCGACCATGAGCACCATCGAGCAGGTGCTCGACCTCGACGCCATGCGCAAGGAGATCGACGACCTCGCTGTCCAGGTCGCGGCGCCCGACCTCTGGGACGACCAGGACAACGCCACCCGCGTGACCGGCCGGCTCTCCGCGCTCCAGGGCGAGGTCGACCGGGTGACCGGGCTGGGCGGCCGGATCGACGACCTCGAGATCATGGTCGAGCTGGGCGAGGAGGAGGGCGACGCCAAGACCCTCCAGGAGGCCGAGACCGAGCTCGCCAAGATCCACAAGACGGTCGAGGCCCTCGAGGTCCGCACCCTGCTCTCCGGTGAGTACGACGTCCGCGACGCGCTGATCACGGTGCGGTCGGGCGCGGGCGGGGTGGACGCCGCCGACTTCACCGAGACCCTGATGCGGATGTACACGCGCTGGGCCGAGCAGCACAACTACAGCGTCGAGGTCTTCGACACCTCCTACGCCGAGGAGGCGGGCCTCAAGTCAGCGACGTTCGCCATCCACGCGCCGTACGCCTACGGCACCCTCTCGGTCGAGGCCGGCACCCACCGGCTGGTGCGGATCAGCCCGTTCGACAACCAGGGGCGCCGCCAGACCAGCTTCGCCGCCGTCGAGGTCGTGCCGCTGCTGGAGACGACCGACGAGATCGACATCCCCGACGAGGACGTCCGCGTCGACGTCTACCGCTCGTCCGGCCCGGGCGGCCAGTCGGTCAACACCACCGACTCCGCGGTCCGGCTCACCCACATCCCGACCGGCACCGTGGTGAGCTGCCAGAACGAGAAGAGCCAGCTCCAGAACAAGGCCAGCGCCATGGTCATCCTCAAGGCGAAGCTCCTCGCCCTGAAGAAGGCCGAGGAGGCCGCGCAGATGAAGGAGCTCAAGGGCGACGTGCAGGCCAGCTGGGGCGACCAGATGCGCAACTACGTGCTGAACCCCTACCAGATCGTCAAGGACCTCCGCACCGGCTACGAGGTCGGCAACCCGAGCGCCGTCTTCGACGGCGACCTCGACGGCTTCCTCGAGGCCGGCATCCGCTGGCGCCGCGGCGCCGAGCGCGCGGCCGAGAACTGACCGCGGCTCAGGGCAGCGTGAGCAGGTTGCCCGAGGTGACCGAGGCGACCGGGGTCAGGGTCAGATGCGCGGGATACGCGGCCGACCACGCGGCGCCGACGATGCACCGGAGCTGGAACGCGTCGTTGGGCCCGACGGTGACCGGACCCGTCCCGTTGAGCGCGGGCGCCGGCCCGGTCGTCGCAGTGAAGTTGGTGAGCAGCGGGAACTGCGTCGCCCCGCCGTTCTCCACCCGACACTCCGCGGCCGGCGAGGCGGTGGTGACGACCGCATGGAAGCTGGCGAGGTACGTGGTGCCGACCGGGAGCTGACCGTTGTCCAAGGCCCACGTCTTCGTGGCGGGCTGCGCCTGTCCCGCCGGGATCGTGTAGACGATCGGGCGGAGGCAGAGCTGCGCCGCGGTCGAGCCGCCGAGCTTGTCCGTCGATCAGCCCTTCGCCACCCCCCCTGCGGCATCGAGGACCCCGACGCACCACCGACCGGCGCGGTCGACCACGTCCCAGGTCGCGACGGCGGGGCGCGCCACCTCGCAGACCAGCCAGGCGTCGCCGAACAGGCCGCGGTACGACGCCCGGACGATGCCGTCCTTGGTGCACGTCAGCGCCAGGGTCGGTGCACCGAACGCCGGCCCGGCGCCGGCCTCGCAGCCCGCCGCCTTGCCGGCGGCCTTGACCAGCCGCTGGCCACCGGCGGCGTCGACCGGGGGAGCGAACACCCACGCCTGGACGATGGTCCCGTCGGCACCGTTGTAGCGGCAGCCGAACTCGTGGGCGACGTCCTCGGTGCCGTTGCCGACGTCGACGGGGTCGCCGTTCTCCCACGACGAGGAGTCGGCGGGTTCGCCGCCCAAAGCAGCGGCGACCTGCCGCTCGTCGAGGTCGTCGCAGAACGCCGCCCGGGCGACCGAGACCCCCGTGGCGTCGTACTCCGTCAGCGGTGTCGTCTCGAACGACTCGTTCGCCGGCGGCGCCTCGTCGTCGTCGGCACTCCCCAGCGCCAGCACCCCGCCACCCACCACGACCGCGGTCACCACACCCGCGACCAGCAGGGCGGGAAGCGGCAGACGCATGCCCCAGAGCGTAGGGCGATGCAAGGATGCGACGGATGAGTGCGCCTCGTGAGATCCACGCCGCGGCGGCCGGGCAGCTCGAGGGGGCGCCGGGCCTGGACGCGCTCGTGGGCGCGGGCGGGGTGAGCCCCGAGCGCCGGCAGACCTTCGCGCTGCGCCTGGACCGGTACTGGCCGGACCTCGAGGCAGCGGTCAGAGAGGTCCACCCCGACCCCGAGGTCGCGAGCGCGCTGCTCGCCCGGCTGGTGAGCGCCGCGGCGGCGGCATTTGCCCAGCGCCCGGCCGACCTGCACCTGCTCGACCAGCGCCGCCTGCTCACCCCGGACTGGCTGCAGCAGCCGAGGATGTTCGGCTACGCCTGCTACGCCGACCGGTTCGCCGGTGACCTCAAGGGGGTGGCCAAGCACCTCGACCACCTCGAGGAGCTCGGCGTCACCTACCTGCACCTGATGCCGCTGCTCGAGCCCCGGGAGGGTGACAACGACGGCGGCTACGCCGTGCGCGACTACCGCGCGGTGCGGCCCGACCTCGGCACCACCGAGGACCTCCGCGAGCTCGCGACGACGCTGCGCGGCCAGGGCATCAGCCTGGTCGTCGACCTGGTCCTCAACCACGTGGCCCGCGAGCACGACTGGGCCGTCCGCGCCCGCGCTGGTGATGCGGCGTACCGCGACTACTTCCACGTCTTCCCCGACCGCGAGCTGCCCGACGACTACGAGCGGTCCCTGCCCGAGGTGTTCCCGGACTTCGCGCCCGGCAGCTTCAGCCACGACGACGAGCTCGACGGTTGGGTCTGGACCACCTTCAACGAGTGGCAGTGGGACCTCAACTGGGCCAATCCGAGCGTCCTGGCGGAGTTTGCCGAGACCATCCTGTGGCTGGCCAACCTCGGGGTCGAGGGGTTCCGGCTGGACGCCATCGCGTTCCTCTGGAAGCGGATGGGCACCAACTGCCAGAACCAGCCGGAGGTGCACGCCCTCACCCAGGCACTGCACGCGGTGACCCGGATGGCGGCGCCGGCGGTGGCCTTCAAGGCGGAGGCGATCGTCGGGCCGCGCGACCTCGTGCAGTACCTCGGCACCGGCCGGCACGCCGGCAAGGTCAGCGACCTCGCCTACCACAACAGCCTCATGGTGCAGACGTGGTCGATGCTCGCGACCGGCAACACGGTCCTGGCCCGGCACGCCCTCGCCGCGCTGCCGGTGACGCCCACCACCGGCACCTGGATCACCTACGCCCGGTGCCACGACGACATCGGCTGGGCGATCGACGACTCCGACGCGCACGCCGCCGGAGTCACCGGGCCCGGGCACCGGCACTTCCTCTCCGACTGGTACGCCGGCACCTTCCCCGACTCCTGGTCACAGGGGCTCGTCTTCCAGGCCAACCCCGAGACCGGCGACCAGCGGATCAGCGGGACCACGGCGGCGCTGGCCGGCCTCCGTGACGCGCAGCCACCGCCCGACGAGGAGAGCGCGCTGGCGAGGATCTTCCTGGCGCACGCGATCGCCGCGGGCTGGGGCGGGATCCCGGTGATCTGGAGCGGCGACGAGCTCGCCCAGCCCAACGACCCCGGCTGGGCGTCCGAGGAAGGCCACGAGGACGACAACCGCTGGGCCCACCGGCCCCGGCTCGACTGGACGCGGGCCGCCGCCCGCCACGACCTCCGGACCGTGCCCGGCCGGGTCTTCTCCGGGCTCGCGCACCTGGCCCGGGTCCGCGCCGGCCTCCCGCAGCTGCACGCCTCCGCCGTCACCACGGTGCTCCCGGACACCGACGACGGCATCCTCGCGGTGGTGCGGCGGCACGCGAGCGGCACCTTCGTCGGCCTCTACAACGTCTCGGGCCGGCGGCGTCCCTTCCACCTGCACCGGCTGCGCGCGGCCGGCCTCGCCATGCCGTACGACGCCCTCGGCGGCCACGCCCTCGAGGCCGGCGGCGACGGTGTCCTCTGGCTCCCGGCGTACGCCGCGTGGTGGGTCGTCGATCTTTGACGATTCGTCTGCGGTTTCGCCTGTACTCCGAGCGCGCGAAACGCAGACGAATCGTGGTGTCGGGGGGCCAGCCGCATGTCCCGTACGCTCGGTCCACGTGATTCGGTTCGAGAAGGTCAGCAAGGCCTACCCAGGGACGGGCAAGCCCGCGCTCGACCAGGTGAGCATCGACATCGAGAAGGGCGAGTTCGTCTTCCTCGTGGGCCAGTCGGGTTCCGGCAAGTCGACCGCTCTCCGGCTGGTGCTGCGTGAGACCCGCTCGACCGGTGGCCGTGTGCACGTCGCAGGCAAGGACCTCAACCGGCTCGCCGGCTGGAAGGTGCCGCGGCTGCGCCGCCAGATCGGCACCGTCTTCCAGGACTTCCGGCTGCTGCCCAACAAGACCGTCTCGGAGAACGTCTCCTTCGCGCTCCAGGTCATCGGCAAGTCCCGCGCCGAGATCAAGAAGGTGGTGCCGCAGACCCTCGAGCTGGTCGGCCTCGACGGCAAGGGCGAGCGGATGCCCGACGAGCTCTCGGGCGGTGAGCAGCAGCGCGTCGCGATCGCCCGCGCCTTCGTCAACCGGCCGATGATCCTGATCGCGGACGAGCCCACGGGCAACCTCGACCCGACCACGTCGGCCGGGATCATGAAGCTGCTCGACCGGATCAACCGCACCGGCACCACGGTCCTCATGGCCACCCACGACTCCCACGTCGTCGACCAGCTGCAGAAGCGGGTCATCGAGCTCGACCACGGGCAGGTCGTCCGTGACGACGCCCAGGGCGGCTACGGGGCTGCTGTCTGATGCAGTTCAGATACCTCTTCTCCGAGCTCCGGCAAGGACTGCGCCGCAACCTCTCGATGCACATTGCGGTGGTGCTCACGCTCTTCGTGTCGATGACCCTGCTCGGCCTCGGCGTGCTGATGAAGCAGCAGAGCGACATCGCCACCCGCTACCTCGGCAACCAGCTCCAGGTCACCGTCTACCTGTGCCGCGACGGCGACGCCAACGCCGCCTGCTCGGGTGCGGCGACCGACGAGCAGAAGCAGCAGGTCGAGAAGGCGATCGCCGACAACCCCGAGACCGCCGACTACCGCTTCGAACCCAAGGAAGAGGCCTTCGAGAAGGTCAAGGAGCTCTACGGCGAGGACCAGTTCGACGGTCCCAACCCGGCGCTGACCGCCGAGGACATGCCGGAGTCGTTCTGGGTCACGCTCAAGGACCCGAAGCAGTTCGAGGGCGTCACCAGTGCGGTGATCGGTCTCGACGGCGTCTCCCAGATCCGCGACCTGCGCGACACGCTCAAGATCCTCTACGGCTGGCTCGACGCCCTCAAGTACGGCTCGTGGGGGATCGCGGGCTTCCTGCTGATCGCGGCGCTGCTGCTGGTGGCCAACACGATCCGGCTGGCGGCGTTCGCGCGGCGCAAGGAGATCGCGATCATGCGGCTGGTCGGCGCCTCGACGCTCTACATCGCGCTGCCGTTCCTGCTGGAGGCCGTGGTCACCGCGGTCATCGGGGTCGCGCTGGCCGGCGCGACGCTCGGGGCGTTCATGTACTTCGTCGTGCACGAGCAGATCGCGGCGAAGGCCTCCTTCATGCCGTGGATCGGATTGTCGGACTACACGACCTCGCTGGTCGTCATCGCGATCCTCGGGCCCCTGCTGACCCTGCTTCCGACACTCCTACTGACCCGCAAATACCTCAAAGTCTGACCTCGAGCCCCTACGGTCGGGGCGTCCCTTTGGTTACTTCCCCGACCGATTGGTACGACCACCGTGCGCTACTTCCCCGGCGCCGCCAAGAGTCCTGGGCTGGCGACCCTTGTCATCCTGGCGACCCTCGCCGCCGGCGTACCCGCGGCCCAGGCGGGCCAGCGTGACGACCTGAAGGACCGGCAGGAGCACGTCCAAGACCAGGTCGAGCAGGCCCAGGAGGACGTCGAGGACGCCAGCAAGGCGATCACGCGGGCGAAGGCGGCGCTGGTCGAGGCGGAGCAGCAGCTCGCCGCGGCGCAGTCCGACTTCGCCGCCAAGCAGACCCGCGCGGCCGGCGCGCTCGAGCAGCTCAAGGCCGCGGAGGCCGAGAACGCCACGATGCAGGCCGCCCTGCTGGCCGCCCAGGCCAACCTGACCCAGGCCAAGGCGGACGTGGTCGCCGGCCAGGCCGCGCTGGACGCGCAGCAGGCGACCGTCAAGGACACGGTCGTCGCGACGTACGAGCAGGGTTCACCGCAGCTGCTGGCGTGGACCGGCTTCCTCCAGTCGCAGACGCCGGCCGACCTGGTCCGGAAGATGGAGTACGCCGACACGCTGGTCGAGGACCAGAACGCGATCTTCGACCAACTGCACGCCGCCGAGGTGGCGCTGCGCGCGAACAAGGACGCGGTCAAGGCGGCCGAGGCCGCCGCCGACGAGCAGGCGGACCTCGCGGAGCAGCAGCTGGCCAACGTCCAGCGCCTCAAGGACGACGCCGACCAGGCGGCCAACGACGCGCTGCTCGCCCAGGACCAGGTCACGCTCACCGTGGCCGCGCGCGAGAAGGCGCAGCACAAGGCCGAGCGGGCCAAGGCCAAGGACGAGGCCGAGCTGGCGAAGCTGAAGAAGCAGGAAGCCCACATCAAGGAGCTGATCCTCGCGGCGGCGGCCGCCGACCACAGCACCGGCTTCGTGGGGGCCGACAACGGCTTCCTGATGCGGCCGGTGGACGGCTCGGTCACCTCGCCGTTCGGCTACCGGATCCACCCGATCTACGGCTACTGGGGTCTGCACGACGGCACCGACTTCGGCGTCTCCTGCGGCGAGGGCATGCGCGCCGCCGCGGCCGGCAAGGTGATCTCGCGCTACTACTCGTCGGTCTACGGCAACCGGCTCTACCTCGACGTCGGCAAGGTCAACGGCCACAGCCTCACCGTGGTCTACAACCACGCGACGTCGTACCGCGTGAACGTCGGCGACACCGTCGCCCGCGGCGAGATCGTCGGCTACGTCGGCTCGACCGGCTGGTCCACCGGCTGCCACCTGCACTTCACGGTGCTCCAGGACGGCGACGCCGTCGACCCGATGAACTACCTCTAGGCACCCGCTGCCGCCAGGGTGGCGGTGGCTGGGCAACCGCTCTCCACAGGCCAGCCCGGGTCGGCGGTGGCTCAGCAACCGTTGTCCTTGTGGAGAGTGGTTGCAGACCCACCGCCCCCCGGGCCGAGCCGACCGCCAACCCGGTTGCCATCCACTGAGAGAATGGTCGGATGGCCAAGGAGCAGGGGCGCAAGGTCGTCGCGCAGAACCGCAAGGCGCGGCACGACTTCGCCATCGAGGACACCTACGAGGCCGGCCTCGTGCTCCAGGGCACGGAGGTGAAGTCGCTGCGCGAGGGGCGGGCGTCGCTCGTCGACGGGTTCGTGGACATCGACGGCGGCGAGGCCTGGCTGCACAACGTGCACATCCCGGAGTACACCCAGGGCACCTGGACCAACCACTCCGCCCGGCGCAAGCGCAAGCTGCTGCTCAACCGCGACGAGATCGACAAGATCGAGCGCCGGGTCAACGAGAAGGGGCTCACCGTCGTGCCCCTGTCGCTCTACTTCCTCAACGGCCGGGCCAAGGTCGAGATCGCGCTGGCCCGGGGCAAGAAGACGTGGGACAAGCGGCACTCGCTGGCCGAGCGGCAGGCCAACCGTGAGACCGAGCAGGCCGTCGGGCGCCGGCTGAAGGGCATGGGTGACTGACGACCCGGACCGGGCTGGCGACAGACGGAGCGACGTCGCGCCGGTCCGCGCCTTCTGGGAGGGGCTCGGGCTGCCCGGCCTCTTCGACGTGCACGCGCACTTCCTGCCGCCCAACATCCAGAAGGCCGTGTGGGCGGTCTTCGACTCGGCCGGTCCCAAGATCGGTCGCGAGTGGCCGATCCGCTACCGCGCGTCCCACGAGGACCGGGTCGGGCTGTTGCGCGAGATGGGCGTACGCCGGTTCTCGACGCTGCCCTACGCGCACAAGCCGGGGGTCGCGACGTACCTGAACGACTGGTCGCGCACGTTCGCCGCCGACGTGCCGGAGGTCATCTGGTCGGGCACGTTCTTCCCCGAGAAGGGCGTGGCGGCGTACGTCGGCGAGCTGGTCTCGGACGGCATCGAGGTGTTCAAGCTGCACCTGCAGGTGGGGGAGTTCCACCTCGACGACCCGCTGCTCGACGACGTCTGGGGGCTGCTCGAGGACGCCGACGTGCCGGTGATCGTGCACGCCGGCTCGGGACCGGTCGGCAACGACTTCACCGGTCCGGACTCGATGCAGCGACTCCTGGCCCGGCACCCGCGGCTGCCGATCGTCGTGGCGCACATGGGCGCGCCGGAGGTGGTGCGGTTCCTGCGGCTGGCCGAGGAGCACGAGCGGGTCCGGCTCGACACCACCATGGTGTTCACCGACTTCTTCGGGATGCCCTACCCCGAGTGGCTGGTGCCGCGGCTGGTCGACCTCCAGCCCAAGATCCTGCTCGGCACCGACTTCCCGACCATCCCTTATCCCTACGTCCACCAGCTCGAGGGCCTGGCCCGGCTCGACCTCGGCGACGACTGGCTGCGCGCGGTCTGCTGGGAGAACGGCGTCGCGTTGTTCGGCGCCGAGCGGTCGGTCAGCCCCTGAGTGGCTGCCACGCCAGCGCCGCGAAGCTCCCGCTGGCGATCTGCCCGATGCCGCTGCCGTCGGGCCGGATCTCGTAGACACCCCACGGCAGCTCGGCGCCCTTGGTGATCGCGACAGCGATCGTCCGACCGTCCGGGCTCCAGGTGAGCGCGGGTGCGGAGACCCCACCGCAGCCGCACTGGCCGGCGTCGAGCACTGGCGTCGCAGCGCCCGTGGACACGTCGAGCACCATGGCGGTGAACGCCGTGTCGTTGTGGCCGTCGTCCAGCACCAGCCGGGTGGCGAAGTAGGCCAGGGCGTCCCCGTCGGGAGACCAGCTGATCGGTCCCTGGATGGGCGTCGCGGAGGCGTGGACCAGCCGCACGGTGTCCTTGTCGAGGTCGGCGACGTAGAGGCCGTCGAGGCCGGCGAAGGCGAGCGAGCGGCCGTCCGGGGACCAGGCCGGCGCTCCCGTGGCACCGACGTCGCTCCGGGCGAGGCCGCGCTTCTCGCCGCTGCCGACGGTCTGGAGCCAGACCCCGTCGCCGTCGGACGAGGCGACGGTGCCGAGGTCCGGCGAGACGGCTCCCGCGCAGACGTCGTCGAGGCAGTCGGCCAGGGTGCGCTTGCGTCCGGTCGACAGCTCGACCGCGGCGACGCGGGCCTGCCGGTCGGCGTACACGACCTCGGTCCCAGCCGCGGTGAACTGGTACTGCGCGAACAGCCCCGCGTCGTCCGGCAGGTGCGTCGGCGTCATGCCGAGGACGGTGGCCCAGCGTGCCCCCGCTCCCACCTGCGCGGCGGGCAGGGCCATCAGCACCCCGTTGCCCTGGAGACCGGGCTGCGGGGCGGGCTCGATGGTGCGTTCGCGTGGGCCGGCGAGCTGCCAGCCGCCGATCACGACCGCGACCGAGGCAGCGACGGCGGCGAGCTTCGCGGTGGTACGCCGGGTGCGGGTGCGCCGGAGGTCCGAGAGGCGGCTGCGGACGTCGGGAGCGGTCCGCTCCAGCAGCTCGTGGGTGGCGGCCCGGGCCAGCGTGTCGAGGTCGGTCATCGCTCTTCCTCCTGAATCGTGGCGCCGAGGGCGGCCGCAAGCGAGCGGCGGGCCCGGCTGAGGTGCTGCTTGACGGTGCCCTCGCTGGTGCCGAGGGTGGTCGCGATCTCGGCGAGCGGCATGTCGTATACGAACCGCAGCGCGGCCGCCTGGGCCTGCCGGTTCGGGAGGCCGCGGACGGCCGCCCAGAACTCCTCGCCCTGGTCGCCGAGCTCGAGCAGCGGCTGGCGCCGCGCGGCCAGCCTCGCCGTGGCGCGGAGCTCGACCATCCGGCGGCGGAACTGCGACACGGCCAGGTTGGCGCACGTCCGGCGTACCCACAGGTCGGGGCGCTCGAGCTCGGAGATGTCCCGCCACCGGCGGTAGGCCACGAGCATCGCCTCCTGGGCGACGTCCTCGGCGAGGTGTGCGGGCGCCAGACCGCGGGCCAGGGCGACCAGCCGGGGCAGCTCGGCGACGTAGAAGTCGTCGAACGCCACCCGGCGGGTGGTCTTCGCGGCGCGCAGCGGCGCCGCCACCTCCACCCGGGTCCATTCGCTCATGACCAGTACCTCGCCCCAGGCCGCGCTCAGGATGACACCAGTGCCGGACTTTCTGCTGGCGACAGGGATGACTTTGCGTCTGGCGAGGGAATCTCTGGCGACCACTGTCGGTTGAACCCCGTACAGTGGAAGCACAACTCAAGAGGGGCTGATCGGTTTCGACTTGGGACGTTAGTTCCAGGAGAAGCGGGTCGAGGAGCCAGCGACATCTCGTAAACGACCGCTGGAAAACACAACTGCCAACGCTAAGCGCAGTTCCTTCGCTCTCGCCGCCTGAGCGGTGATCGAAGCGTCAGACCGGGCATCCGTCTCCGTCCCGGACCCTGGCGTCATCTAGGAGACTTGCTGGTCACCTCCAGTCAGGAGGGGTGATCGGGACTCAAACCTGACTGAGTCCGTCGGCGACGTGTCTGTGCGAGCGCCGGGACTGAGAAAACGCCAATGCAGACTGCACCCGGAGAAGACCTGGTTCGACGCTCGAGGACGCGGGTTCGATTCCCGCCAGCTCCACAGACACAGGCGTGCTCGCGAAGCTGCGGGCACCCAGTTCGCGGAATTCACGCCGCTGACGCAACTGCGTCGGCGGCGTGTTCGTGTGCTGCCCGAGGTCATCGAGTCAGAGCAATGAGCCCGGCCGCGGCATCCGGCTAGGGTCGTGGTCACTCGTAAAGAGGGAGGTCGAGTGGGACGTTCCCGACCGCCTGGGCTGCATGACGTCGCGCGGTTGGCTGGCGTCTCGCACCAGACGGTGTCGCGAGTCATCAACGGCTCGCCGCGGCTGCGGCCGGAGACCCGGGCCCGGGTCGAGGCAGCGATCGACGAGCTCGGCTACCGGCCGAACCTCGCGGCCCGTGCGCTGGTGACGAATCGCTCGCACCTGGTCGGCGTGATCGTCACCGGTCCGGACCTGTTCGGCCCGCGCAGCGCCCATGAGGCGGTGTCGGTGGCGGCCAAGGAGGCCGGCCCGTGTGGGCGCCCGGTTGCCGGGCGAGGTCAGCAGGGGGTCTGGACGCTGGCGATCCCCGCCGACACCTTGGCCTCGTCCCGGCGGTTGTTCATGCGAACGCGCACGACCGCGGTGCCGTCGGCGTTCACCTCGGCGCAGATCTGGGCTCGCGCGTCCCGCCAGGTCACAGCTGTCCGCCAGCCGGACTCGGCGTGGGCGGGCGCGATCGACGCGGCGGTCGCGGCCAGGGTGCCGACGACGAGCACCCGGGGGAGAATGCCCCGCGCGGCTCGCTACGCAGGCTCGACCGGCAGCCACAGGTCGCAGGTCGCCGTCCCGGCGTGGGCATCGAAGGAGAGCATCGCCACGATCTCGGGTCCGGGCCGCAGTCGCCAGGGCTGGGACGGGAACCACGTCGTGGCCGTCGCCGCCCACGCCTCCTGCAGTTCGGCCGGGTGCGGCCCCTCGGTCCGGAACACCGCCCAGGTGCCGGCCGGCACCTCGATCACGTCGAGCCCCGCCGGCGGGTCGGCGGTGGTCGCCACGCCGTGCAGGTAGGTGAGCTCGCTGCCCTCGACACGGTCCGGGTCCAGGTCGTCGCTGACGGCGAGGACCCCCGAGGGCTCGGTGTCGTTCAGGCCCTTGAGCCGCAGCGTCTCCTCGACCGGGATCCCGGCGACGTGCGCGGCGATGTGAGGGTTCTCTCCTGCGTGGATCAGGGGGACCCGGGTCGCGTGTCCGACGAGCCGTACGGCGGGCAGGGCGGTGATGCGGGTGTCCATGGGGACGCTCCCTTCGACGGTCAGGTGGAACCTGATCCGTGGTTGTGTGCGCAGGGGACCTCCGTCACGCCGAGCGTCGCCGGGGCCGACGCCGTGGACGGCGCGGAACGCACGCCCGAACGCCTCGGTCGAGCCGTAGCCGTAGCGGACCGCGATGGTGAGCAGCTCGCCGTCCGGGCCCACCAGGTCGGCGGCCGCGGCCGACATCCGGCGGCGTCGGACGTACTCCGAGAGCGGCATGCCCGCCAACGACGAGAACATCCGCCGCAGGTGGTGCTCGGTCGTACCCGTCCGGGTGGCGATGTCCCCCACGTCGACCCGGCTGGACGGGTCGGTCGCGAGCTGCGACTCGACGTGGTCCACGGCGAGGTTGAGAACGGCGATCATCAGGGAGTCCCTCCTTCCGCGTCCCAGCCTGCGGGTCCTCGGCGGCCCTGCGCCCGATCATTGCGGCCCGATGCGATCGGGTCGCTCTCAGGACGGTCCGAGCAGCCCGAGTCCGATCGCGTGTCGGCGTACGGCGTCGGTGTCTGCTGCGAGCACGAACGGCACGTCGTGGTCCCACGCGTCCGTCACCTGCTCGACGCGGCCGTCACCCGGGTCGAGGCGCACCTCGCGGATGTAGACCGCGAGCACCCGGTCGGGATGCGACCGGACGATGTCGGCATAGATCTGGGGGTCCTTCTCGCCCGAGTCACCGATGAGGACGAATCGCAGGTCCGGGTGCAGCTCGAGGATCTCGTGGATGCGCACGTGCTTCGGCTCGCGGCCCGCCCGGCTTCCGAGCAGGTCGCGGAGCAGGACCGGGCCGAGCGGGAAGTCGCGGTGACGCAGAAAGGCCAGGAGGAACGCATGCAGGTTCCACGGGCTGGAGGACACGTAGAAGAGCGGGTTGCCGCCGCCAGCGAGGTCGCGATAGAGCTCCGGGGCCCCGGTGAACGGCGTACGTGTGATCGCGGAACCCGTGAAGGTCTGCCGCACCATGTGCCCCACCCGTTGGACCCCGGTCTCGAGGATGGTGTCGTCCACGTCCGAGATCACCCCGAAGCGTGCGCCGGGCTCGGGGACGCGTACGTCGGCGGGGGTCGTGTGAGGTCCGGTCATGCCGCGGTAGTCGCCGGCCAGCTCGATCGTGCCCGTCGACCACGGGCTCGTCAGCGTCCCCGGTTCTGGGCCCAGTCGGGCGAGGAAGTAGCCCTCGTCATCGGTCTCGACCTCGACGCTGGTGCCGCCGACCGTCACCCGCAGCGGGACGCCGGGCAGCTCGTTGGTCACGAAGTGACGCACGGTGCGCAGGACGGCCGCGCCCACGCCCTCTCCTTCGACCGCCTCGGCCGGCGGGGCGTTGTCGAGCACTCGCCCTCGCACGACGACCCCGCGCGGGCCGCCGTGCCCGAGGTAGGGCTCGATCCGGAAGTGCTCCGGTCTCCACTGGCCGGTGCGACGGAGCCGGGCGGCGTCCCACGCACTCTCGAGCACCCGCACCCACCGACTCACGGACCCACCGTAGGAGGGATCCTGACGAGCGCCATCATGGCCACGTGAAGGTCACGGTCGGTGACGCCGACTCCGATGGGGACCTCGACCAGGTCAAGAGGCTGTTCCGCGAGTTCGTGGTCTGGCACCGCGCCCGGCAGGCGCAGAACTGGCACCTGGTCGCGGCCTACTTCGACGAGGCCTGGAAGGCGGAGATCGCCGGGCTGCCCGGGGCGTACGCCGCCACCGAGGGCGGGGCGCTCCTGCTCGCGACCCTGGAGGAGCGGGCGCTGGACCTGGGCTAGTCGCTACTCGCCAGTCGCTATTCGCAGTCCAGCTGCGGCCGCGGCCGGACCTTGTCGAGGCGCAGCCAGATCAGCGGCCCGCAGCGGGGCGTGACCAACTGGTAGTTGTCCATCAGCAGGTCACGCAGCCGCCGGCCGTCGTCGATGTGCCACGAGTTGAGCGGCAGCACCGCCACCACCCAGGTGGGCGCATCGGGGCCGGAGAGCAGGCTACGCAGCTCGTCCTGGTCGGGGTCGAGGGTGCGCATAGGGAGCGACCAGAGGTGCCGGTACGGCGAGGGCAGGCCGGACGCCGCGATCAGCTCGGAGTTGCCGTAGAGGCTCACGATCGTGTCGTCGCGGCCCGACACCAGCGAGATCGCGTGGCCGACCTGCCAGGGGCCGGACGGGGTGGGGGAGATGAGTCGCTCTTCTGCGAACCCGACGTACGCCGTCGCCGTGGAGACCACAGCCAGCGCAGCCACGAAGCGGGTCAGCGAGCGGAACGGCGGCGCGCACGACACCGCGAGCGCGGCCAGCAGCGCGACGTCGGGGATCAGCGGCACCAGGTAGGCGTGCCAGTAGCTGCCGCTCACCACGACGCCGGCCAGGTCGACGACGGTGGCCGCGAGGATCGCGAGCGACAGCGCCGGCCAGCGCGCGAACCACCGGCGTACCGATGCGACGCCGAGGACGGCCAGCGGCGCCATCCCGCAGACGACGAACAGCCACAGCAGGTCGTGACCGCGCTCGATGGGCGCCCGCGAGTCGCTCGCGGCCAGGACCGCCGACGCGTCGGCCCGGAAGCCGACCACCTGGTACCACCCGGAACCGATGGTCGCCGGACTCAGGGCGAGCCAGGCGAGACAGGCCAGGACCGGCAGCGCGGCGCCCACGGCGAACCGCCCGCCGGCGCGGACCACGCGGCCGGGTGGCAGCCGGTCGGACAGCAGGGAGGCGGCCAGCAGGACGGCGGCGAAGACCAGCCCGCCGACGAGGCTCTGCTTGAAGCCGCACGCGGTCATCGCGCAGACGCCCGCCACCAGCGCGGCGCGGCCCGAGCCGGTGTCCAGGGCCCGCACGAGGAGCAGCCAGGACAGCGCCACCAGCGGCGTCCCGAGCACCTCGCCCTTCGACGTCCACGCGGACAGCGACGGATCGGCGAGCAGCGCCACGGTCACCACGGTCGCCACCCGGGCCGCGGCAGGGGTGGTCAGTCGGGTCGCAAGTAGGTGCACCGCGACCACCAGGACAGCGGTCAGCACGAAGGCGAGGAGCCGCGGCCCGAGGTCGCCGAAGAGGGCGTCGGTCCAGCGGTACGCCGCCAGCAGGACCGGTGGGCGGTCGACCCAGTAGTGGCCGTAGAGGCTGTCGGCGGTGGGCGTCCACGACCTCGCCACCAGGAGGAAGCCGGCCTCGTCCGAGCTCGGTGAGGCCATCAGCCCGGGCACCCGCAACGCCGACGACACGAGCACCGCCACGACGACGAAGCGGTCCAGCCGGACGGTGCGCTGGCGCGGCGAGGTCCGGGCATCGGGCCACAGCGCGGGTACCGGCGTCATGCTGCACTGTCGCCGACGAGGGCGCCGGGTTGGCGAGCAGGGAGCCCCTCGAGCTCGAATCGTTACGGAGGCGACGGCAGGCCGTTACCCGCCGGCCGCGGAGGCGGCCGGGTCGCGCAGGATCTGGCCGGCGACGAAGCAGTGATCGAAGAATTCTTCATGTGCCAAACTGCAGTGGTCGGGGCTGCGCGGGGGCGCGGCAGCCCAGAAGGGGACCTGGATCAGCTATGGCCGTACCGCTCTACCAAGCCAAGGCGGAGCTGTTTCGCACGCTCGCCCATCCGGCGCGCATCCGCATCCTCGAGCTGCTGTGCGAGCGGCCGCACGCCGTCCACGAGCTGCGGGAGCACGTCGAGATCGAGGCGAGCAACCTCAGCCAGCAGCTGAGCGTGCTGCGCCGGGCCCAGATGGTCGTCTCGGCCCGCCGTGAGGGCGAGGTCGTCTACTCGATCTCCGTGCCCGAGGTCCGCGACCTGCTGCTCGCGGCTCGCCGGATCCTCGCGAAGCTTGCTCCCGACGTCGACCTCGAATGGGTCGGTGCCGCCAAAGCTCGCGAGTAGCTCGCGGCTAACGTGAGCCGATGCGCGACCCGGGCTGCGTCTTCTGCACCATCGTCACGGGGGAGGCCGACGCGGAGCGGGTCCTCGAGGACGACGACTTCGTCGCGTTCCTCGACCTGCGGCCGGTCTTCAAGGGCCACGTGCTGCTCGTGCCCCGCGACCACGTCGTCACGCTGCCCGACCTGCCGGCGTCACTCCGCGACGGCTTCCTGGCCGCGGCCCAGCGCTTGGCCACCGCGGTCGTCGACGGGCTGGGCGCGCAGGGCAGCTTCGTCGCGATGAACAACGTGGTCAGCCAGTCGGTGCCCCATCTGCACCTGCACGTGGTGCCGCGGACGAAGGGCGACGGGCTGCGGGGCTTCTTCTGGCCGCGCACGAAGTACGCCGACGCGGCCGACCAGGCGGCGTACGCCGAACGGCTCCGCGTCGCCCTGGGTTGATCTCACCGCGCTCTGCCTCCTGCTCACCGCCTGCCCGCTTCCGGACTGACGCCCCCCGAATCGGTCGTTGCCGGACGGGTCACCTAGGGTGCTGGGCCATGGGTCGATACGACGGACGGGTCGCTGTCATCACGGGCGCCGCCCAGGGAATCGGGTTCGGGACGGCGACCCGCTTCGCCGAAGAGGGTGCCTCCGTCGCGGTCGTGGACCTCGACGAGACCGCCGCGTCGGCGGCGGCGGCGAAGCTGCCGCTCCAGGGTGACGCGAGGGCGATCGGCGTGGGCGCGGACGTCAGCAACACCGACGCTGCGGAAGCCGCCATCGCGCGGGTCGTCGAGGAGCTCGGCGGGATCCACGTGCTGGTCAACAACGCCGGCATCACGCGCGACAACCTGCTGTTCAAGATGACCGACGACGACTGGGACATGGTGATCGGAGTGCACCTGCGCGGCGCCTTCGTCATGACCCGGGCCGCCCAGAAGCACTTCGTCGAGCAGAAGTACGGCAAGATCCTCAACCTCTCGAGCGTCAGCGCGCTGGGCAACCGCGGCCAGGCCAACTACTCCGCGGCGAAGATGGGGATCCAGGGCTTCACGCGCACCCTCGGCATCGAGCTCGGCCCGTTCGGCATCAACGCCAACGCCATCGCCCCGGGATTCATCGCCACCGAGATGACCGACGCCACCGCGCGCCGCCTGAAGATGGAGCCGGAGGAGCTGCGTCGCCTCAACGCGGAGGCGAACCCGGTCCGCCGGGTCGGCGAGCCGGCCGACATCGCCGCCGCCGCGGCGTTCCTGTGCAGCGACGAGGCGTCGTACATCACCGGACAGACCCTGTACGTCGACGGCGGAGCCAAGCTCGGCTGATCCAGACCGGTGGCGGGTGCTCCTCACGAACCCCGGCGCGCCTACCGGCGTCTGAGTGATGGTGAGCGCACCATCGAAGTCCACAAGTTCAGTAGAGAACCACTCGTGACCACTCACTTCCCCACGATCGGAGTACGCACGTGCGACGTCGTACCGTGACCGCGAGGAGCGCAGCCGCGCTCCTCGTCACCTCCCTCGTGCTCGTCGGCTGCGGCAACAACAACGGGTCCGACGACGCCGAAGGCAGCGGGCCCGAGGCGCAGAACGTCGCGGCGGCCGCCCAGCTGAAGGCCACGTGGCCGCTCACCGGCCTTCCGGTCACCGGCGACGACGAGGCGGCCCAGAAGCACCCGGTCATGGTGCTCAAGATGGACAACACGTCCGCCAGTGCGCCGCAGGTCGGTCTCGGCTCGGCGGACATGGTGGTCGAGGAGCTGGTCGAGGGCGGCATGACCCGGCTGGCGGCGTTCTACTACTCCACGATCCCCGGCGACGTCGGCCCGGCCCGGTCGATGCGCGCCAGCGACATCGGGATCGTGTCGCCGGTCAAGGGCGCCATGGTCACCTCCGGTGCCGCGCAGGTGACGATCAACCGGATCGACGACGCCGACATCCCCTACTTCACCGAGGGTGACAAGGGCTTCTACCGCGACTCGAGCAGGCATGCCCCCTACAACCTGTTCACGGACATGTCCGAGACCGCGACGCTGGTCGACCAGGACGACGCCGAGCGGCCCGACGACTACCTGCCGTGGGGCGACGAGAAGGACTTCCCCCAGGGACAGCCGGCGAGCACGCTCTCCGCGTCGTTCTCGGGCGGACACACGACGAACTGGACGTTCAAGGGCGGCACCTACGTCAACGAGAACACCTACGCCGGCGCGGGCGACGAGTTCCCGGCCGACACCGTCCTCGTGCTGCGGGTCAAGGTCGGCGACGCCGGCTACCGCGACCCGGCCGGCAACCCGGTGCCGGAGACGCAGTTCACCGGCCAGGGCCAGGCACTGATCTTCCACGGCGGCCGGCTGGTGCGGGCCCAGTGGACCAAGGAGTCCCTCGGCAGCCCGCTGAAGCTCTCGACCACCGCCGGCGAGATGACGATCCCGGCCGGGCACACCTGGATCGAGCTGGTGCCGCAGGACGGCGGCAGCGTCACCATCGGGAAGTAGCGCCCAGCCAGTCCCCGTTGCAGCGCGGTCGTCAGTCCTCGTCGTCCGCGACGAGCGTGTCCGGGAGCCCGACTCCCGAGTCGGCGAGCGAGCGGAAGCCCGCGATGATGAAGCCGATCGCGGCCTCGACCCGCTCGGCGGACTCCTCCGGGTCCTCGGACGTGGCGACCGACTCCCCGGCCGACGACATCGCGCCGAAGAAGATCCGGGCGAAGGTCTGCAGCATCGCCTCGTCGAGCTCCCACGAGCCGGCACCGAGCACCGAGCGGACGATGTCGAGGACCGTCGCGAACGTCGATCGCTCCTCCTGCTCGCGGTACCTCTCGTAGCCCAGGACCGCGGGGCCCTCCTGGATCACGATACGGCGGTACCTCGGCTCCTGGACCACGGCCAGGAAGGCGCGCAGGCCGGCGCGCGCCTTCTCCCACGGGTCCCGCTTCCCCTTCAGCGCCTTGTTGATCGCCTTCGACGCGTCGGTCTCGACCCGCTCGAAGACCGCCTCGAACAGCGCCTGCTTCCCACTGAAGTGGTGGTAGAGCGCGCCCTTGGTCACCCGGGCTCCGGCGACGATCGCGTCCAGCGAGGTGTTGGCGTAGCCGTGCTCGGTGAACAGCTCCTCGGCAACGTCGACCAGCGCACGCTTGGTGGAGGCGGAGTACTGCTGGCGCCGGCTGGCCCCCGGGACGGTGGGCACCTTCGGCATCAGGCGCGTCACCGACTTGGGCATCCCGAGAGGCTACTGACCGACCGGCGGTATGGCGAGACGCCCGTCACAGGGGACCGGGTGGCCGGCATCACTATCGATCGGCTGGCATACCGTCGGTACGTCTGTCTACTCTGGGTACGTACTCACGGTATGTGACTGTTTGTACGTGACTGGCCGGCCCACCGCGGGCCGCCACCTCAGAAAGGACCAGCCCATGACCTGGACGTCCTTCCACCGTCGTGGAGACGTGCTCCGCGACGTCATCGCCGCGGCCGACCAGCGCCGCGACGGCGTGCTCCCCCGTGACATCGCCGGCGTGTCCGACACGTTCGCCGACGACCTCGACCTCCTCGCCGCCCTCCAGCTGAAGTGGCACACCCGTCTCGCCGGCCGGATCGAGCGCGAGCAGATGACGCAGCCCATGGACCTCCGGGCCTCCGTGGTCCGAGCCTGGCACCGGACCGCGGACGAGCTGCCCGGCGTCCGCGCGGTCCTCGACGAGGCACGGCTCCGGCCGGCCGACGACGCGACCGCCGAGATCATGCGGAAGTCGGCCGTCAAGGAGCACGTGCTGCTGGCCGTC
Source organism: uncultured Actinomycetota bacterium (assembly GCA_963759065.1). Lineage (GTDB taxonomy): Bacteria > Actinomycetota > Actinomycetes > Propionibacteriales > Nocardioidaceae > Nocardioides. The sequence continues at coordinate 119,577 of CAVWYA010000016.1, forward strand.
TTGGCCGGCGGGGCCAGCGCGCACGACGAGCGCGCCGCCGCCGTCGGTGCCCGCATCGAGGCTGAGGCGATGGCCGGCCGGCCGTCGTGCGACGCGCTCGAGGATCGCGTTGACCCCCACTCCGACCGTCCGACCCTGCTGGGCCGGCTGAAGGCGGCCCTGGCCGCGTGAGCCATGATGTTCGTCATGGTCGACGGGTCGCCCGAGGTGCGCGCCGGGATGCTGCTCGTGGCCACGCCCCAGCTGCTGGACCCCAACTTCGTGGACTCCGTCGTGCTGGTCCTCGACGTCGACGACGGAGGGGCCCTGGGGGTCGTGCTCAACCGTCCTTCCGGGGTCCCGGTCGCGGAGGTGCTCGAGACCTGGGGTGAGATCGCGTCGGAGCCGGAGGTCCTCTTCCGGGGCGGCCCGGTGAGCACCGAGGGTGCCCTCGGGGTGGCCCTGCTGCGCGACGGCGACGACGTACCGGTCGGCTTCCGCGAGGTCGACGGGCTGCTCGGGCTGGTCGACCTGGACACGCCGATCGAGCTGGTGACGGGATCGCTGGCGGGGATGCGGATCTTCGCCGGGTACGCCGGGTGGGGTGCCGACCAGCTCGCCGCGGAGATCGAGGAGGGCAGCTGGTACGTCGTCCCGGGGGAGGCCGTCGACGTGTTCCGGCTGGACCCGGCCGAGCTCTGGCGCGACGTGCTGCGGCGCCAGCCCGGCGAGCTAGCGTGGCACTCGACCCGGCCGGTGGATCCTGAGCTGAACTGATCGCGGGCGGCCCTGGATCACCGCCTGTCGAATCCACCACTGTCCGGGGTCCGCCGTACAGTTGGACAGGTGAGCACCACCGGGTTCGGGACCAAGACCGCCGTCGCGACCGACGTCCGGCACGAGGAGCGGACCGTCCCGACCGACGAGGGCGACCACGAGCGGTTCTCCCACTTCGTCGACAAGGACAAGCTCACCGAGGCGATGGTGATGGGCACCCCCGTGGTGGCCCTGTGCGGCAAGGTCTGGGTGCCGAGCCGGGCGCCCGAGAAGTTCCCCGTCTGCCCGGAGTGCAAGGAAGTCTGGGAGTCCCTCAACGAGGACGCCGGCGACTCGGCCAACACGGGTTCCACCGAGTGACCCGCGGCGACGACGCCGCTCCACTCCAGCCGGTCCTGGCGCCGGCCTGGCCGGAGCGCGCGGCCTGGGGCACCGCGACGCCGCTCCGGACGTGGCAGACGGCGGCGATGACGGCGTACTTCGACGCCCTCCCGCGGGACTACCTCGCGGTGGCGACACCGGGCGCAGGCAAGACGACGTTCGCGCTCTCGGTGGCCGCCGAGCTGCTCGGCCGCCGGCTCGTCGACCGGATCACGATCGTCGCGCCGACCGAGCACCTCAAGCTCCAGTGGGCCGAGGCGGCCGCCCGGGCCGGGATCCCGATCGACCCGGCCTACTCCGCGGGCAAGGGCAAGACCTCGCAGGACTACCTCGGCATCGCGGTGACCTACGCCGGCGTCGCGGTGAACCCGCTCGCGCTGCGGATCCGCACCGAGCGGTTCAAGACGCTGGTGATTCTCGACGAGGTGCACCACGCCGGTGATGCACTGTCGTGGGGCGAAGGTGTGCGCGAGGCGTTCGAGCCGGCCCACCGTCGGCTCGCGCTGACCGGCACGCCGTTCCGTTCCGACGTGAACCCGATCCCGTTCGTCTCCTACGCGCCGGGGGCGGACGGTGTGCCGCGCTCGGTCGCCGACTACACCTATGGCTACGCCGAGGCGCTCGGGGACCGTGTGGTCAGGCCCGTGCTGTTCATGGCCTACTCCGGTGAGCTCCAGTGGCGTACCCGCGCCGGCGACGAGATCGCGGCCCGGCTCGGTGAGCCGCTGACCAAGGACCTCACCGCCCAGGCGCTGCGGACCGCGCTCGACCCCGAGGGCTCGTGGATCCCGTCGGTGCTCTCCGCCGCGGACTCGCGTCTCACGGAGGTACGCCGCCACGTGCCCGACGCGGGTGGCCTGGTCATCGCCACCGACCAGGACTCCGCCCGCGCCTACGCCAAGACCCTGCGCGCGGTGACGGGCGAGGCGCCCACCGTCGTGCTGTCCGACGAGAAGCAGGCGTCGAAGAAGATCGCGGACTTCTCCGGTGGTGACAAGCGGTGGATGGTCGCGGTCCGGATGGTCTCCGAGGGGGTCGACGTGCCTCGCCTCGCCGTCGGCGTCTACGCGACGACCACCTCGACCCCGCTGTTCTTCTCCCAGGCGGTCGGCCGCTTCGTCCGGGCCCGCGGTCGCGGGGAGTCCGCCTCGATCTTCCTGCCGTCCGTGCCGAACCTGCTGACCTACGCCGCCGAGCTCGAGGTGGCCCGCGACCACGTGCTGGGCCGCCGGATCGCCGACGCCGACGACATCTTCGCCGCGGAGAACGACCTGCTCGCCCAGGCCCAGGCCGGCGACGCCGCGTCGTCCGAGCTGCTGAACCAGCCGTTCGAGGCGCTCGGCTCGCAGGCGCACTTCGACCGGGTGCTCTTCGACGGTGCCGAGTTCGGCCACGAGGGTCAGGTGCACGTCGGCTCCGAGGAGGAGATGGACTTCCTCGGCATCCCCGGGCTGCTCGAGCCCGACCAGATGCGGCAGCTGCTGGCCCAGCGCCAGAGCGACCGTCGCGCCAAGCAGCCGGCCCGCCCGGATCCGGAAATCCCGGAGCTGACCACCCACGAGCAGCTCGCAGCCCTGCGCCGCGAGCTCAACGGACTGGTCGCCGCCTGGCACCACCGCACCGGCCAGCCCCACGGCGTCACCCACGCCGCGCTGCGCAAGGAGTGCGGCGGCCCGGCAGCAGCGGTGGCCACCGCCGACGTGTTGCGCAAGCGGATCGACCGCGTCCGCGAGTGGGCGATGCGGGCCTCGGGCTAGCGCCTCGAGTCGGTCTGGTTCCCGGACTCGACCGGGAGCCGGTGTCGCCCTCCCGAGGGCGCACCCACCCGGCGATCGGTGTCGTGCAGCCCGTGCACGGTGGCTCCGGTCTGGTCGTCCAGGGCGGTGCGCTGGGGTAGCGCCGGGAGCTCGGGTCGCTGGGCCGGGGGTCGGGCGGTCGGCTGCGCCGCGCTCCCGCGTGCACGCCTGGCGACCACCGCGGACATCTCTCCCGAGCCGAACAGGGACACCTCGACCGCCCGGATCTCCACGTCGCGCAGCTGCGCATCGAGGAAGTCGACCGCGCGGGTGAGCCCGTCGGTCAGCTCGTCGGCGACGAGCACGATCCGGACGTGGTCGCGCGCGAGGTTGGACTCGACGCGGGCCCAGAACGCGCCCGCACCCCCGCGCCACTCGAGCGTGCTGGTCAGGAGCTCCGCCTCGTCGCGGTAGCCGTGCGTCAGGAGGACCTGCTGGCGCAACCGCCCGTCCCGCCACCGCGGCAGCTCAAGGGAGACCCGGTCGAGCAGGCCCAGCAGCGCCTCGCCGTCGGCAGGCGAGTCCGGAGCCACCTGGACGCCGACCAGGAGCGGGACGCCCTGGCTGTCGACGTAGACCCGCTCGAGCCGTACGTCGTCCGGCTCGGCCTCCGCCGTCGCGCGCCGGCTCACCAGGAGGAGCCGGAGCGCTCGGTCATCGTGCGCCGAACGCAGCACGAGGTGGGGCTGGGTGTCGAGCAGCGTGCGCAGGATCTGGTCGTCGCGGTGCCCGCTCTTGTGCAGCACCGTCACCTGGCCGTCCACCATGACGACGACGTCATCGTCCATGCTCCGCCCCCTGGAGAGCAGGCTGCCACGCGAACAGGTCCCGCGTCGGCGACTCGCCGTGACAGGAATGGCGGCGCCTACTGGATCGCCAGCAGTACGGCGGCGTCCGCGCTCGCCCCACTCTTCCGGAGCGGTAGTCCCTGACGTTCTGGCCGCTTGTACGGCGGGTCGCGGGCCAGAACGTCGGGGACTATCCCGAGACGGTAGCCAGGGGCAGCACCCGGTAGGGCACCTGCGTGGCCAGCGCGATCACCGTGGAGGAGCGGACGATGGCGGGGTTCGCGAGCACCAGGTCGATCACGCGCTGGAGGTCGGTGTTGGAGCGAGCGACGACGCGGGCCATCAGGTCGCCGGCGCCGGTGATGGTGTGCGCCTCGAGCACCTCGGGGATGGCGGCCAGGTGGGTGCCGACCGTGTCGTGGCCGCCACCGGCCTGCTCGTCCTGCCGGATCTCGAGGGTCAGGAACGCGGTCACCGGGTAGCCGAGGGCGGCGGGGGAGAGGTCCGGCCCCCAGGAGGTGATCACGCCCGAGGAGACCAGCTTGTCGAGCCTGGCCTGCACGGTCCCGCGCGCCACCCCCAGCCGACGGGACGCCTCGAGTACGCCGACTCGAGGGTCGGTGGCGAAGAGATCGATCAAACTGCGGTCGAGGGTGTCCATGAGCGGCTCCGAACTGGACAGGTTGCACACCGTGTCGGCGTACTGTTGCACAGATTGACCTGATCCAGTGAGGATGGATGGCATGAGCGAGTCGACCCTCACCGCCCTGACCAGCGAGGAAGTCCAGGCCGGACTCTCCCTCGAGCAGCTCCAGCAGCTCGTCGGGCTGGTGGAGTACGACGAGGACGGCGACGTCTTCCCGGTGACCGGGTGGGACGCGATCGTCTTCGTGGTGGGCAACGCGACCCAGACCGCGCACTACTACCAGTCGGCGTGGGGCATGGAGCTCGTCGCCTACTCGGGCCCGGAGAACGGCAACCGCGACCACAAGTCGTTCGTGCTCCGCTCCGGCTCGATCAGGTTCGTGGTCAACGGCGCCGTCGACCCCGACTCCCCGCTGGCCGACCACCACCGCAGGCACGGCGACGGCGTCGTCGACATCGCCCTCGAGGTCCCCGACGTCGACAAGTGCATCGCGCAGGCCCTGCGCGCCGGTGCCACGGTCGTCCGCGAGCCCGAGGACGTGACCGACGAGCACGGCACGATCCGGATCGCCGCGATCGCGACGTACGGCGAGACCATCCACACCCTTGTCGACCGCAGCCGCTACGACGGCCCCTACCTCCCCGGCTATGTCGCAAGGTCGAGCACGCTGGTCAAGCCCGAGGGCCAGCCGAAGCGGCTCTTCCAGGCGCTGGACCACATCGTCGGCAACGTCGAGCTCGGCCACATGGACGAGTGGGTGCAGTTCTACAACCGGGTCATGGGCTTCGTGAACATGGCGGAGTTCATCGGCGACGACATCGCCACCGACTACTCCGCGCTGATGAGCAAGGTCGTCGCCAACGGCAACCACCGGGTGAAGTTCCCGCTCAACGAGCCGGCGATCGCGAAGAAGAAGTCGCAGATCGACGAGTACCTCGAGTTCTACCGCGGCGCCGGCGCTCAGCACCTCGCGGTCGCGACCAACGACATCATCGCGTCCGTCGACGCGCTGCGCGCCAACGGCGTCGAGTTCCTCGCGACCCCGGACTCCTACTACGAGGACCCCGAGCTGCGGGCCCGCATCGGCAACGTGCGGGTGCCGATCGAAGAGCTCCAGAAGCGCGCGATCCTGGTCGACCGCGACGAGGACGGCTACCTGCTCCAGATCTTCACCAAGCCGCTCGGCGACCGACCCACGGTCTTCTTCGAGCTGATCGAGCGGCACGGCTCGCTGGGCTTCGGCAAGGGCAACTTCAAGGCGCTCTTCGAGGCGATCGAGCGCGAGCAGGACGCGCGCGGCAACCTCTAGGGAGGGACGCTCTAGCCTTTCCCGGGTGACCTCCCCGGCCGGCTGGCATCCCGACCCCGTCCCACCGCAGCCCGGGCAGGCCCCGCAGCTGCGCTACTGGGACGGCTCCCGTTGGACCGAGCACGTCGCGCCGGCCAACCAGCCGGCGCCGGCGACCCAGCCGTACGCCGCCTATCCCAGCTATCCGAGCTACCCCACGACCGCGGGCACGGCGTACGACGGACGGCCGACCACGCCCGACGGCGTACCCCTCGCCGGCTGGTGGCAGCGCGTGCTGGCGCTCGTCATCGACAGCATCCTCATCGGGATCGTCGGCGGCATCATCGCCCTCCCGTGGATCCGCGACGTGTTCGACAGCTACAGCGACTGGTTCGACGAGGCCCTGAACGCCGACGGGGGCAGCACCCCCGACACCGGCCAGCTCCAGAGCGACACCGCCGGCCCGCTCGCGGTGATCGGGGCGATCAACCTCGCGCTCGGCTTCGCCTACAACGTCGGCTTCCTGATGTGGAAGCAGGCCACCCCCGGCAAGCTCGTGCTCGGGCTGCGGGTCCGGCTGCGCGACTCGCCGGGCCCGATGTCGATCGGCACGGTGCTGCTCCGGTGGCTGGGTCAGTACGGCGTCGGCATCATCGGGCTGGTGCCGTTCGTCGGGGGCATCAGCTTCCTCTACACGCTGCTCGACTACCTCTGGCCGCTGTGGGACGACAAGAAGCAGGCCATCCACGACAAGATCGCGAAGACCAACGTGGTCCGGACGCGCTAGGCGTCGTCCTCGTCGGTCGTCATGTCGTCGCGACCGGTCTCGATGAAGTCGATCGAGAGATCCTGGAGGACCGTGTACTCGTCCGAGGTGCCGAGCAGCACGGTCTGCTCGTCCTGGGTCAGCTCCCCGCCGTTGAGGATCTTGCCGAAGACCTGCAGCAGTGCACCGGACCAGCCGCCGAACTCCTGGTAGAGCGCCTCGGCCTTCTCGTTGGTGTCGGCCGAGGCGACGATCCGCACCTTGTAGACGGTGGCGGTGACGTCCTTCACGGCGTCGATGGCCTTCTGGGTCTGGGTGCTGAGGCCCTCCGCGTCGCCGCTCCCGCCGCCGAAGGCGCCGGCCGCGCCGAGCAGGTCGAGGGTCCCGTTGTTGAAGGCGGTGAGGAAGTCGGTGTACGCCGCCGTGCGCTGCGTCCGCCGGAACTCGCTCTCCGACTGCTCGGTGTCGGCGGCGTTCTGGGCGGTGTTGGCACGGGCCTGTGACTTGATCTGGTCGGAGTTGATCTTGAGCGAGACCAGCGGGCCGAGGAGTGCCGAGATCAGGGCCACGATCGCGGTGATCAGCGCGATGCGGGCCTGGTAGCGGGCGCTCGAGGATGGCCGCCTCGGCGATGTTGGGCAGGCCGTCCCCGTCGGCGTCCCCCATCGGAGGCTGGGCCGCGGCAGGCGGCGGCGGTGGCGGCTCCCCGATCGACATGGCCGGAAATCCAGCGGTCAGACGGGCCGCCCGAGGCGGCATTGACGAATGCGATGATCAGGGGCGTGGCGACCTACATCGGGTTCCTGCGGGCGATCAACCTCGGAGCCACGCGGAAGTTCCCCAAGGCGTCGATCATCAAGGCGGTCGAGGCGGCGGGCTTCACCGAGGTGGCTACGTACATCAACACCGGCAACGTCCGTTTCGACGCGACGATGCGCTCGCGGGCGAAGATCGAGGCGGCGCTGGAGAAGGCGTTCGAGGCCGAGGCGGGGTTCAAGGTGCCGACGATCGTCTTCACGCAGAAGGAGCTCCGCGAGATCGCCGAGCACGCCGCCTCCCTGGCGCACGGCGGCAGGCACTACGTCTCGCTCTGCAAGGACGCCCCGAGCGCCGCCGCGGTCGGGAAGCTCGAGGACAGCAGCACGACCGACGAGGTCGCGAAGGTCGGCGGCCGCGCCGTGCATCTCCTGCTCGGCGACAACTACCACGAGGCCAAGCTCACCAACGCGGCCGTGGAGAAGCACCTCGGGGTCGCCACCAACCGCAACCTCACCGTGATCAGGGCCCTGGCCGAGAAGTGGTGCTGACCCGAGACGGCTGACCTGATATGAACGGGGGCGGCGGCCTCACCAGGTCGACCATTTCGGAATCTCACACTCTCGGGAGCACCGTCATGTCCGCACGACCCCAGGACCCGCACGCCCACGCCTCGATCGACCAGCACGAGCCGGACCCCGACGTCGAGGCCTTCGGTGGCCTCCCCGGTCGCCGCGGCGTGCTCACCGGCGCCGCCGCCCTGACGGCTGCCGGCCTGGCCGCGCCGGCGTACGCCGACGCCGACGCCGACTCCGACGGTGAGCGGGGGAAGAAGAAGCCGCAACGGGTCCGGGTGACCGTGCTCGGCACGACCGACAGTCACGGCAACGTCTTCAACTGGGACTACTTCAAGAACAAGGAGTACGACGACTCGGCGCACAACGACATCGGGCTGGCGAAGATCGCCACGCTGGTGCGGGCGATGCGCAAGAAGTTCGGCAAGCGCGGTCCGGTGCTGCTCCTCGACGCCGGCGACACGATCCAGGGCACCCCACTGGCCTACTACTACGCGCGGATCGCGCCGATCACCGCCGGCGGCCTGCACCCGATGGCGGCGGCGATGAACAAGATGCGCTACGACGCCGCCGCGCTCGGCAACCACGAGTTCAACTACGGCATCGACACGCTGCGCGCGTTCGAGGCGCAGCTCGACCACCCGCTGCTCGGCGCCAACGTCGTGGACCCGGCGACCAAGCGGCCCGTCTTCCGGCCCTACGTCATCAAGAAGTACCGCGTCTCGAAGGGCCGCAAGCCGCTCAAGATCGGGATCCTCGGCCTGGTCACCCCGGGCGTGGCGATCTGGGACAAGGCCAACGTCCAGGGCCGCATGGAGTTCCCCGGGCTGGTCGAGCAGGCCGCGAAGTTCGTCCCGGAGATGAAGAAGAAGGGCTGCGACCTTGTCGTCGTCTCGGCCCACTCGGGTGCCGACACGTCGTCGTCGTACGGCACGGCGCTGCCGTACCCGGAGAACGCCGCCTCGCTCGTCGCCGAGCAGGTGCCCGACATCGACGCCATCCTGGTCGGCCACGCGCACAAGGAGATCCCGCAGCGCTTCGTCACCAACGCCAAGACCGGCGAGCGGGTGCTGCTCTGCGAGCCCTACTACTGGGGCATGCGGCTCGCGGTGATGCGGATGACCGTCGAGTGGCAGCAGCGCAGGAACCGCTGGAAGCTGATCCACTCGCACGGCCAGCTGCTCAACTCCAACACCGCCAAGGAGAACGGCAAGGTCTCCAAGGCCGTCCGCGCGCAGCACGACAAGGTGGTCACCTACGTCAACGCGCCGATCGGGCAGTCGACCGCCGCCATGTCGGCGGCCCGGGCCGTGGTCGAGGACGTCCCGATCATCGACTTCGTCCAATATGTGCAGGGCCTGGCGGTCAAGGCCGGCCTCACCGGCGCCGACGCCACCCTGCCGGTGCTCTCGATCGCGGCGCCGTTCAGCAGGACCGCGTCGTTCCGGGCCGGCGAGGTGAGCGTCCGCGACGTCGCGGGCCTCTACATCTACGACAACACTCTGCTCGCGGTGAAGATCACCGGTGCCCAGCTCAAGGACTACCTCGAGTACTCCGCGCGCTACTTCAAGCAGGTGGGCGCCGGCACGTCGTTCCCGATGGCCGACGTGACCAACGCGGTCACGCCCGCCGCGCCCAACGGCACGCCCGACTACAACTTCGACTCCGTGGCCGGGCTGGACAAGAAGCTCACCTACAAGATCGACATCGGCAAGGGCATCAACGCGCGCATCGTCGACCTCGCGTACGACGGGACGGCGGTCACGCCGGCCCAGGAGTTCGCGCTGGCGGTCAACAACTACCGCCAGTCGGGCGGCGGCGGGTTCCCGGCCGTCTCGAGTGCGCCGGTGGTCTACAACCAGCAGGTAGAGATCCGCCAGCTCCTCATCGACTGGGTGACGGCCAACCACGTCGTCGACCCGACGACGTTCGCGAGCGTGGACTGGAAGCTGGTCAACAACGGGGCCGACATCACGGTCACGTAGTGGCGGTCACGTCGTGGTCGACCCGCTGGAGGTCGCGCACCGAGCGCGACCCCAGCGTGGCCACGCAGACCACGGCGTAGATGATTCCCGCGGCGAGGATCGTCTCCCGGATGCCGAACAGGATGGCGGCGGGACCGGCGAGCAGCTGTCCGATCGGGATGGCGATGAACGACCCGAGCGAGTCGTAGGAGTACGCGCGGGACAGCATGTCCTCGGGCACGTGCTCCTGCATGGCGAGGTTCCAGCCCAGCCCGAACAGCTCGACGCCGATGCCGGCGACGAAGAACGCGATCACCAGCGGTACGACGTGCGGCTGGAGGCCGAGGGCGAGCATCGGCAGGCCGAAGAACGCGCAACCCGCCATCCCCCAGAGCAGCGGGCGCTCGAGCCGGACCTTCAGCATCACCACGGAGAGCAGCAGCAGCCCCGCGGCCTCCGCCGAGAGGCCCAGCCCCCAGCCGGTCTCGCCGATCGACGTCTCCTTGGCGAGCAGCGGGCCGAGGGTGAAGATGGCGCCGCTGTGCAGGGCGTTGAGCAGGCCGAAGGCCAGCACCACCACCCACAGCCAGGTGGTGCTGGTGAAGTAGCGCCATCCCTCGCGGAGGTCGGCGACCATCGAGGTGCGCTGCTCCTTGCGCAGCGGCGGCGGGATCTTGACCAGCGCCAGGACAGCGGCGGCCACGAGGTAGGTGATCCCGTCGATGGCCACCGCCCAGCCGGCACCGACCGTGACCACGAGCACGCCTCCCACGGCGGGCCCGAGCACCGCCACGATGCCGCGCTGCATCGACATCAGCACGTTGGCGGGCTGCAGCTGCTCCTTGGGCACCAGCTGCGGCATCACGCTCGCCAGCGCCGGGAAGCTGACGCTGGCAGCGACTCCGTTGACCGCGGACAGGGCCACCAAATGCCAGATCTGTGCGGATCCGGTGATCACCAGGCCGGCGATGGCGAGCTGGGTCAGGCCGGCCGTGACGTTGCAGACCTGGATGACCAAGGTGCGACCGAACCGGTCGGCGATCACGCCGCCGGCCAGGAGGAAGGCGACCATCGGGATGCTGTGCGCAGCCAGCACCGTGCCCAGCGCGCTCGGCGAGTCGCTGACCTCGAGCACCGCGAACGCGAGCGCGATGCCACCCATCGTCGATCCGGCGCCGTTGATCAGGCGCGACAGGAAGTAGAACCGGAAGTTGGCCTCGCGGAGCGTGGCGAGCGCGTCGCCGCGCGCGGTCATGCGTCGCCCCCGGCCATCCGGAACGCCGAGGCGGTGAAGCTCACGTGGACGGTGCCCGGAGTATGTGGCCGCTGGTTGGCGTCGTGCAGAAGGCCAGACGCCTCGGCGAGGAGGGCGGAGGCCCGCTCCCACGCCTCGGGCTCGACCCAGCCCTCGAGGTCTGACAGCAGTCCGCCCGGGCCGGGCACGCGGTCGAGGATCCGGCGCTCGACCTCGGTGGCGACGGCGCGCGAGTAGGCCAGCCGGTCCTCGTTGGTCGCGCCGTGACGAGGAGCCTCGGCCTCGTGGGGGTAGCGGTAGAGCTTGGCCGTCCCGCCGCGGATCTTCTGCTCGCCCGCCTCGACGACCTCTCCGGCGTCGGCCAGCTGGCGGAGGTGGTACGACGCGTTGGCGTGGCTGATCTCGAGGGTGCGGGCCAGGTCCGCCGCGCTCATGGCGGTGCCGGTGAGCACCGAGAGCATCCGCAGCCGGACCGGGTGGGCCACCGCCCGGAGCGAACCGATGTCCGACATGGCCAGACCTCCCAAGAACTGTTGGGGAGTAAGCCTGGCACTCGGCGGCGCAACCGTCAAACAGTTCTTGGGGAGTCGGTCTACTCGCCCCGGAAGTCCGGGCGGCGGCCCTCGTTGAAGGCGCGCATCCCTTCGGCGACGTCCTGAGTGCGGAGCAGGATGGTCTGCCCGGTGCGCTCCCGCTCCAGGGCGGCCTCGAGCTGGTCGAGGGTGGCGGCGTTGACCGCCTTCTTGGTGGCGGCCTGGGCGAGGGGAGCGCCCTGGGTCAGCCGGCGGGCGATCTTGTCGACGAGGGCCGGGAACTCCGCGTCGGGCGCCACGTGGCTGACCAGGCCGGCGTCGTACGCCTCACGGGCCGTGAGCGGCTCGGCCAGCAGTGCCATCCGCATCGCCCGGGCCCGGCCGATGGCGGCGGCGACGGTGGCCGACGTACCGCCGTCGGGCATCAGGCCGATCCGGGCGAAGGCCAGCAGGAAGCTGGCGGACTCGGCCGCCACGACGAGGTCGGCGGCGAGGGCGGTCGAGCAGCCGACGCCGGCGGCGACCCCGTTGACGGCGGCGACCACTGGCTTGGGGCAGGCGGTGACGGCGCGGACGATCCGGTTCGCGGCGTCGAGGGCGCGGACGTCGAACCGCTCGTGCGCGTACTCCCCGGAGATGTCGGCGCCGGCGCTGAACGCCGGGCCGGTGCCGGTGATGACGACCACCCGCACGTCGTCGTTCGAAGCGGCGTCCTCGAGGCGTTCGGCCAGCGCGACGGACAGCTCGCCACTGAAGGCGTTGAGCACGGCGGGCCGGTTGAAGCTGAGCCAGAGCGCGCCGCCCTGGTCGTCGGAGGTGCGGCGGAGCTCGACCAGGAGGTCGTCAGTCTCCAGCAACGTCGACGCCCGCCTCGCGCATCGCCGCCAGCGCCGCCTGCGTGGTCTCGGGAGCCACCCCGGCGCAGAGGTCGAGCAGCACCGTCGTCTCGAACCCCTCTCTCACGGCGTCGAGCGCGGTGGCCCGCACGCAGTGGTCGGTGGCGATGCCGCAGATGTCGACGCGGGTGACCTCGTGGGTGCGCAGCCAGTCGGCCAGCGGGTGTCCGTCGTGGGCGCCCTCGAAGCCGGAGTACGCCGCCTGGTGCTCGCCCTTGAGGAAGATCGCATCGAAGGGCTGCGGGTCGAGGTTGGGATGGAAGGCCTCGCCCTCGGTGCCGACCCGGCAGTGCACCGGCCAGGAGTCGACGAAGTCGGGCTCCCGGGCCCAGTGCTCGCCGGGGTCGACGTGGTGGTCCTTGGTCGCCACGACGTGGTCATAGGCCGGTGCGTCGTCCTCACCGAGGGTGCGCTGGTGCAGGAGCCGACCGATGTCGGCCGCGACCTGGGCGCCACCGCTGACCGGCAGCGACCCGCCCTCGCAGAAGTCGTTCTGCACGTCCACGACGATCAGCGCGGTCTTCACGCTCCGACCCTAGTGACATTGCCTACCATCAGCCCATGACCTTGGAGCCTCAGGAGCACGCGGCCGCGCGGCGTAAGCAGAGGCGCGACGAGGCCCTGACGCAGCTCCGGCGCGCCGGCACGTGGGGTGCCGGCCTGTACGTGCTGGGTGTGCTCCTCGTGGTGATCTCGCCCAAAGCCGCCGACACCGGCGACGGCAGCGGCAGCGGAGACACGTTCCTCGCGGTCCTCGGGGTCATGTCGGGAAGCGTGGGGGCGGCGCTGGTCCTGGTCTTCCTCATCGGTTGGGGCGTCAAGCTCGGCCGTGAGGCCGCCGACGTCTGAGGTCAGCCCGGGCGTACCGGGAGCCAGGCGATGACGTCCTGGATCACGGCGTCCCAGAGCGACCAGACGTGGTCTCCCGGCCGGAAGTCGGTGGTCACGTCGGCCCCGGCCTGCTTCGCGGCCGCCACGAACTCCTCGTTGGCGCGGAGGAGCACGTCCTCCGTGCCGCACGAGACGTGCAGGGGCGGGACGGTCGAGGCGCTCTCGAGCAACGTGAAGAGGTCGTCACCGGGACCGATGACGCGGTCCCAGACCCGGGCGACCAGCGCGTCGCGATCGGGCTGCTCGGCGATGCGGGCGACGTCCAGGGCGCCGGACAGCGAGGCCGCCGCGGCGAAGCGGTCGGGGTGCGTGAGGGCGAGCTTGAGGGCGCCGTACCCGCCCATCGAGAGACCTGCGACGAAGGTGTCGGCCGGCTCCTGCGAGACCCGGAAGAACTGGCCGACGACGCGGGGCAGCTCCTCCGACACGAAGTCCCAGAACCGGTGGCCCTGCGCCTCGTTGGCGTAGAAGGACCGGTCCACGGCCGGCATCACGACGGCGAGGCCACGGGCGACGGCGTACCGCTCGATGGAGGTGTAGCGACGCCACGAGGTGTGGTCGTCGGAGAGGCCGTGGAGCAGGTAGAGCACCGGGGGCGGGCCCTCGAGCGGCTGGTCGATCAGGCCGATCTGCTCCTCCGTGGCCTGCGGGAGCACCACGGTCATGGAGGTGCCCATCATCAGGGTCTCGGAGAAGAAGTCGCAGGTCAGGACGGCCAACTCACTGCTCTCCCTCGAACACTGTGGGGATCACAGGCTCGCCGCGCGACATCTGCTGGGCGGTCGGGGGCAGCTCGGCGCGCGCCGCGACGTGCCGGTCGCGGGCGGCCTCGAGCGGCTCGCGACCGACCACCTCTCCGGCCGCGACCAGCTTGACCAGCAGTTCCCGGTCGTCCCCGTCGTTCTCGGCCGGCGTACCGATGCCGACCACCTCGGCCTCGGCGACACCGTCCGTGGTGCGCCGCCGCAGTGCGTACTTGCGCCCGCCGACCGAGATCTTGTCGACGCTCTTCTTCGCCACCGACTGCAGGACGCCGTCGGCGTTCTCCCGCGCGACGAGCTTGTAGACGAAGCCCGAGGTCGGGTGACCGCTGCCGGTGACCAGCTGGGTCCCGACGCCGTAGCCGTCGACGGGCGCCGAGGCCAGCGCGGCGATGGCGTGCTCGTCGAGGTCGCTGGTCACGACGATGCGGGTCCCGGTCGCGCCGAGGGAGTCGAGCTGCGCTCGGACCTGCTCGGCGAGCAGCCCCAGGTCCCCGGAGTCGATGCGCACGGCGCCGAGCCCGGTGCCGGCCACCTCGACGCCGAGCCGGACCGCCTCGGCGATGTCGTAGGTGTCGACCAGCAGGGTGGTCCCGGTGCCGAGCGAGCTCACCTGGGCGCGGAACGCTTCCTCCTCGCTGTCGTGGAGCAGCGTGAACGAGTGGGCGCTGGTGCCCGTGGTCGGTACGCCGTAGCGGTGCCGGGCCGCCAGGTTGGAGGTGCTCACGAACCCCGCGACGTACGCCGCCCGAGCGGCCGCCACCGCGGCCTCCTCGTGGGTGCGCCGCGAGCCCATCTCGATGCAGGGGCGGTCGCCGGCGACCGCCGTCATCCTGGAGGCGGCCGACGCGATCGCCGAGTCGTGGTTGTAGATCGAGAGCAGCACGGTCTCGAGCACCACCGCCTCCGCGAAGGTGGCCTCGACGATCAGCAGCGGTGAGTGCGCGAAGTAGATCTCGCCCTCGGCGTAGCCCCACACGTCGCCCGAGAACCGGTAGTCGGCCAGCCAGGCCACTGTCGCCGCGTCGACCACGCCGTCGAGCGCCGCGAGGGCCTCGTCGTCGAACCGGAACGCCTCGATCGCGTCCAGGGCCCGGCCGACCCCCGCGACCACGCCGTAGCGCCGTCCCTCCGGGAGCCGCCGCCCGAACAGCTCGAAGACCGAACGGCGGTCCGCCGTACCGCCGGCCAGCGCGGCCTGCAGCATGGTGAGCTCGTAGTGGTCGGTCAGGAGCGCGGTGGATGCCACATCGAGAGCCTAGGGCTGTGTAACCATGGAGCCGTGTCGACCGCCAGCCCCGTCGAGGTCGAGCCGACGACCACACCGGACGAGATCACGGTCCTCGCGACGCCGTGGGTGACCATCGTCTGGAACGATCCGGTCAACCTCATGTCCTACGTCACCTACGTCTTCCAGAAGTACTTCGGCTACGACAAGAAGAAGGCCGAGAAGCTGATGCTCGAGGTCCACGAGGACGGCAAGTCCGTGGTCAGCTCGGGCAGCCGCGAGGAGATGGAGCGCGACGTGCAGGCGATGCACGAGTACGGCCTCTGGGCGACCCTGGACAAGCAGACTTGAGCGGTTTCGCGCGCCATCGTCGCAGCAAGCACCTCATCGCCACCTTCACCGGCTTCGAGGCCGACCTGCTGCGCTCGCTCGCCGCCCAGCTCGTCGAGCTGCTGCGCAACGAGGCGGCCGTGCCGCGCGACAACATCGACCCGCTCGAGGCGATGATGGACTTCTCGGGCCCCACCACCGAGCCCGAGGACCCGGTGCTGGCGCGGCTGTTCCCGACTGCGTACCCGCACGACGAGGAGGGCGCCGCCGAGTTCCGGCGGTTCACCGAGGGGTCGCTGCGGGACGGGAAGGCCAACGCGGCGATCACGATCATCGACGGCCTCGAGGAGGCCGGGCTGCCCCCCGAGCTGACCGAGGAGGGACTGATGATCGACGTGGAGCTCGACCAGCCCACCGCGGAGGTCTGGATGCGCTCGTTCACCGACCTCCGGCTGGCCCTCGCGACCCGGCTCGAGGTGGAGGAGGGTGACGAGGACTACTGGCACGCGCTGCCCGACGACGACCCGCGGGCCCAGGCCCACGACATCTACGAGTGGGTCGGCTACCTCCAGGAGACCCTGGTCCGTGCGTTGTCGTCGCGCTGACCCGGTGTCCGGACCCCGGTCCGCGTCGGGGTGCGGACGGTGCGGCCCGTAGCCTTGAAGGGTGCTCGAACTCGACCGCGCGACGTACGACGCGATCGTCGCCCACGCCAAGCGCGACCATCCCGACGAGGCCTGCGGCATCGTCGCCGGGCCCGCCGGCAGCGACCGGGCCGCCCGGCTGGTCGAGATGGTCAACGCCGCGGGCAGCCCGACCTTCTACGAGTTCGACTCCACCGACCTGCTCCACCTCTACAAGGAGATGGACGCCAACGACGAGGAACCGGTGGTCGTCTACCACTCGCACACGGCGACCGAGGCCTACCCCAGCCGCACCGACATCGGCCTGGCCATGGAGCCGAACGCCCACTACGTGCTCGTCAGCACGCGCGAGCACGGGAATAACGACGGTCCGGTCGAGTTCAGGTCGTACAGGATCGTCGACGGCGAGGTGACAGAGGAACCGGTCGAGATCACCGACGGTTCGAGCAGCACAGCCGCCGCGAACACAACTGCTAGGAGCAACCCCTGATGGCCATCGAGGTCCGGATCCCCACCATCCTGCGTACCTACACCGACGGCGAGAAGTCCGTCGCCGGCGAGGGCGCCAACCTGAGCGCGCTCATCGACGACCTGGAGAGCAGCCACCCCGGCATCAAGGAGCGCCTGATCGACAACGGCGACCTGCGCCGGTTCGTCAACGTCTACGTCAACGACGAGGACGTGCGGTTCATCGGCGGTCTCGAGGCCGCTCTGAGCGACGGCGACCAGGTGGTCGTGCTCCCGGCCGTCGCCGGCGGCTGAGATGACGTGACCCGCTTCGACAACCTCCTCGCCTCGGTCGGCGGTACGCCGCTGGTCGGGCTGCCGAGGCTGTCGCCGAGCCCCGACGTGCGGCTGTGGGCCAAGCTCGAGGACCGCAACCCGACCGGCTCGATCAAGGACCGCCCCGCCCTGCGGATGGTCGAGGAGGCCGAGAAGGAAGGGCAGCTGCGTCCCGGCTGCACGATCCTCGAGCCGACCTCGGGCAACACCGGCATCTCGCTGGCGATGGCGGCGAAGCTCAAGGGCTACCGGCTGGTGTGCGTCATGCCGGAGAACACCTCCGAGGAGCGCCGTCAGCTGCTGCGGATGTGGGGCGCCGAGATCATCACCTCGCCGGCGGCCGGCGGCTCCAACGAGGCGGTCCGCGTCGCCAAGCAGGTCGCCGAGGAGCACCCCGACTGGGTGATGCTCTACCAGTACGGCAACGAGGCGAACTCCCTCGCGCACCAGGAGGGCACCGGCCCCGAGATCCTGGCGGACCTTCCGAGCGTCACGCACTTCGTCGGAGGCCTCGGCACCACCGGCACCCTGATGGGGGTCTCCCGCTTCTTCCGCGAGGCCAAGCCGGACGTCAGGATCATCGCCGCAGAGCCCCGCTACGGCGAGCTGGTCTACGGCCTGCGCAACCTCGACGAGGGCTTCGTCCCGGAGCTCTACGACGCCGAGCTGATCGACGCGCGGTTCTCGGTCGGGCCGCGTGACGCCGTACGCCGGGTGCGTGAGCTGCTCGAGCTCGAGGGCATCTTCGCCGGCATCTCGACCGGCGCCATCCTGCACGCCGCCCTCGCGCAGGCGGTCAAGGCAGTCACGGCCGGCGAGCCCGCCGACATCGCCTTCGTGGTGTGCGACGGCGGCTGGAAGTACCTCTCCACCGGCGCCTACGAGGGCACCATCGACGAGGCCGAGGAGGCACTCGAGGGCCAGCTCTGGGCGTGAAGATCCCCTTCAGGACCCCGCCAGCCCGGCGATGAGCTCCACCTGGCGCTCCTCGTCGCCCAGCGGCCAGAAGTGCATCCGGTCGCAGCCCGCCTCGGCGTACCGCGCCACGAGCTCGGCACACCGTTGCGCCGACCCGATGCAGAGGACGTCGCGCAGTGGGTCCGGGTCGCGCCGCAGCATGGGAGCCAGGACGTCCTCCAGGCGGCGGCGCGCGTCCTCGTCGTCCTCGGTCACCCACGTCCACATGGTCACGACCGCGGACGGCAGGTCGGCCGGCAGCTGGGCCCGCCCGGCGGCGAAGGCCGCCGGATCGGTGTTGTACGCCGACGCCAGCCAGCCGTCACCGTGTCGCGCCACCCGACGCAGGCCGGCGGGCGAGCCCCAGCTCGCGATCCACAGGGGTACGCCGTCCGGCCGGAACGGGCCCGGGGCGAGGGGAGCCGGCGGCGCCGGGTAGTGCCGGGTCGGGCCGACCAGTGGCGCCCCACGCAGCACGTGACGCAGCAGCCGGGCGGACTCGTCGAGCCGCTGCCACCGCTCCGTGAAGTCGAGCCCGACCGCGTCGTAGTCGGCCTTCGACGACCCGGGGCCGATGCCGGCGACCACCCGCCCCTGAGACAGCAGGTCGAGCGCGACGAGCGCCTTGGCCAGCAGCAGCGGGTGGCGCAGCGCGGGGACCGCGACGCTGGTCACCAGCTCCATCTCGCCGCTGTCCTCGACGACGGCGGCGAGCGCGGTCAGCCCGTCCAGCCAGGGAGCGGCGAAGAGGACGTGGTCGTTCGCGCCCAGGGACCCGAAGCCCGCCTCGCGCGCCGCCCGCGCCGCCCGCGTCAGGCGCGTCAGGGAGAGCCCGCTCCCGTCGAGGTCCAGCTGCGGCAGGTGCAGCCCCAGGTGCATGTCGGCATTCTGACCCAAAACAGTCTGCGGCTATCGTCACGTGGCGATGAGACGCCTGCTGCTCACCCTCGTCCTGACGCTCCCCGCGATCCTGCTCGTCGCCGGCCCTGCGCAGGCGGTGCCGGTCTCGCAGCCGACGGTGACGGGCCAGGCCGTCTACGGCAGCACTCTCGCTGCAGACCCCGGGCAGTGGTCGCCGGCAGTGGCGACCTTCGCCTACCAGTGGCTGCGAGACGGGGTACCGATCGGCGGCGCCGCCGCCTCGGCGTACACCGTGGGGCTCGACGACCTCGGGAAGACGATCGCGGTGCAGGTCACCGCGGGTGACGGCTCGGGCGTGGCCACGTCGCCCGCGACCGCCCCGGTGGCGAAGGCCACCATGACGGCCAAGCGCCAGAGGGTTCTCGGGGAGGCCCGCTACACCCACGAGCTGAAGGCGCGCCCGGGCCGCTTCTCCGCGCCCGATCCGGTGGTGGCCTACACGTGGCCCGGCGGATCGACCGAACGCTCGTACGTGATCCGGCACGAGGACGTCGGCTCGCGCGTCGTGCTCAGGATCAGGGCGGAGGCGCCGGGGTACGAGCCGCTCACGGTCAAGGTCAGGAGCGCCACGGTCAAGCACCGGGTCGACGTCCGCCGTACCGTCCGCTACCACGTCGAGACCCGCGGCAGGATCACCACGAGCCTCAAGGAGTTCAGGGCCCAGGCGCAGCAGACCTACGAGGACGCGCGCGGCTGGCGGGCCGCCGGCATCCGGTTCGTGCCGGTCGCGCACGGTGGGGCGTTCACGCTCGTGCTCTCGCAGGCCGGCCTCGTCCCGTCGTTCTCCTCCTCGTGCAGCTCGATGTGGAGCTGCCGGGTCGGCCGCTTCGTGATCATCAACCAGGACCGCTGGAAGCACGCCTCGCCCGCCTGGAACGCCGCCGGCCTGGCGCTGCGGGACTACCGGCACATGGTCGTCAACCACGAGACCGGGCACTGGCTCGGGCTGGGCCACGCGAGCTGCCCCGGACCGGGCCGGCTGGCCCCGGTGATGCAGCAGCAGTCGAAGGGCCTGAACGGGTGCAGGTTCAACCCGTTCCCGACGATCCGCGAGATCAACGGGCGGA
Organism: uncultured Actinomycetota bacterium; assembly: GCA_963759065.1. GTDB lineage: Bacteria > Actinomycetota > Actinomycetes > Propionibacteriales > Nocardioidaceae > Nocardioides. The sequence goes on from CAVWYA010000016.1 coordinate 139,559, forward strand.
CACCGCACGGACGGGCCATGGCGTACGTGCGGGCCCGGAGTTACAGTCCGGACGTCGAGTAGGAACAACCGCTCCGGGGAGCACAGTTGCGCGAGATCGTCGTCTTCAGCGGCAGCGCCCACCGTCCCTTCGCCTCCGCCGTGTGCGAGTCGCTCGGTGTCGAGCTGAGCTCGGTCGAGCTGACCAGGTTCAGCAACGACTGCCTGCAGGCACAGCTCCAGGCGAACTGTCGCCAGCGCGACGTGTTCATCATCCAGCCGCTGGTGCCGCCGACCCAGGAGCACCTCATGGAGCTGCTCCTGATGCTGGACGCCGCTCGCGGTGCCTCGGCGCAGCAGATCACCGCGGTGATCCCCTACTACGCCTACGCGCGGTCGGACAAGAAGGACGCGTCCCGGCTCTCCATCGGCGGACGCCTCGTCGCGGACCTGCTCGTGGCGGCCGGCGTCAACCGGGTCATCACGATGACGCTGCACGCACCGCAGGTGCACGGCTTCTTCTCGGTGCCGGTCGACCACCTGACCGCGCTCGGCGTGCTGGCCGACCACTTCCAGGGCCAGGACCTCACCAACGCGGTGGTCGTGTCACCCGATTTCGGCAACGCCAAGACCGCCACCCAGTTCTCCCGGCTGCTGGGCCTGCCCGTCGCGGCCGGTTCGAAGAAGCGGCTCGCCGACGACCAGGTGGTCATCGACGAGATCGTGGGTGACGTCGAGGGCAAGCGAGCGATCATCCTCGACGACGAGATCGCCACGGGCGGCTCGATCGTGGAGCTCCTCGAGCGGCTCTCCGAGCGGGGTTGTACGTCGGCCGCGGTCGCCTGCACGCACGGTCTGTTCGTCGGCAAGGCCATCGAGCGGCTCCGCGAGCACCCGATGATCACCGAGGTGGTCACCACCGACACGGTGCCGGCGCCCGAGGGCTGGCCGGAGCTCCAGGTCCGCTCGGTCGCAGGCCTGTTCGGAGCCGCGATCGAGCGCATCCACGCCGGCGAGTCGGTCAGTAGCCTCTTCGACGGCGTCGACCCCGCCCACGGCCCGCCGCAGCCGCGGCTCTTCGACTAGAGAGGACAGGTTCCGGTGACGATCACCCTGCGGGAGATCACCGAGGACAACCGGGAGGCCGTCCTCGCGGTGCGGACCACGCCCGAGCAGGAGCAGTTCGTCAGCACGGTCGCGGACTCGCTGGAAGAGGCCGTGGAGTACCCGGAGGGGAGTCCGTGGTTCCGAGGCGTCTACGCCGACGACCAGCCCGTCGGGTTCGTGATGCTCAGCTGGGACTGCGTGCCGCGGCCGCCCGACATCAACGGGCCCTGGTTCCTGTGGAAGCTGCTCATCGACCATCGCCACCAGCGTCAGGGGTACGGCGAGGAGGTCGTGCGACAGGTCGTGGAGCTGATCCGCGAGCAGGGGGCGACCGAGCTGCTGACCAGCTACGTGACCGGCGAGGGCGGTCCGTCCGGCTTCTACGAGCGGCTCGGGTTCGTCCCGAGGGGCGACGTCGACCCCGCGGGCGAGATCATCATGCGGCTGAGCCTGGACGCGCCCTAGTCCGGCAGCGTCGACGGCGAGGTGCGGACCAGGTCACCGGGTGCGATCGTGCCCTCGGCCGGGCCGACCAGGTCGGTGATGATCGCGCGGGCGGAGTCGAGCGTGCGGCGTACGTAGTCGCGCACGGCGTCCGTGTCCTCGAGCTCGAGGGCGTAGAGCGCGGCGGTGAGTCCTTGGACGACCGCGTCGTTGATCTCGAGGGCTGCCTGGCGGCGGGTCTGCTCCTCGTGGACGCGGGCGGCCTGCGCCTCGCGCTCCTCCTCGGCGTGCACCCGGTCGGTGATGTCGATGCAGGTGCCGCGCAGCCGGATCGGGGTGCCGGTCTCGTCCATGACGACCTGGCCGTTGGAGGACAAATGGCGGACCTCACCGTCGGGCCGGACGATCCGCTCGATCATCTCGTAGGGCTCACCGGTGGCGTAGGCCTGCCGGTGGATCCCCTCGATCCGCTCCTGGTCGTCGGGATGGACCATCGAGAGGAACTGCTGGTAGGTCGGCGAGAACGTCCCCGGCTCGAGGCCGTAGATGCGGAACAGCTGGTCGGACCAGGTGTTGGTGTCGGTGGCGATCTCCCAGTCGTAGTCGCCCATGTGGGCGAGCTGCTGGGCGTTGTCGACGCGCGCCTGCAGGTCACGGAGGTCGTCCTCCGCGGCCTCTCGTTCCCTGAGCGCCTGCTCCAGACGCAGCTGCAGCGGGTCGGCCACGTCTCCACCTTGCTCCCCTTCGGGCCCGCTGTCCCGACATTGCGGCAAGAACTTCGCGACGTGACGTGCGCGACGACACGGTGCGCAGGGCCGGTGTGCCGCCTACCCTTGCTGGTCGTGCCTTCCGTCGACACTCCGATAGGGATCTTCGACTCCGGATTCGGCGGACTCACCGTGGCCCGGTCGGTCATCGACCAGCTCCCGCACGAGTCGGTGCACTACCTGGGCGACACCGCCCGGCAGCCCTACGGCCCCAAGCCGATCGCCGAGGTCCGCGAGTACGCCCTCGAGTGCCTCGACCATCTCTACGCGCAGGGGGTCAAGGCGCTGGTGATCGCGTGCAACTCGGCGAGCGCGGCGATGCTGCGCGACGCCCGCGAGCGGTACGACGTCCCGGTGGTCGAGGTGATCCTCCCGGCCACGCGGCGCGCGGTCGCCGCGAGCAGGTCCGGCCGGATCGGCGTCATCTGCACCCGGGCGACCAAGGAGTCGATGGCCTACGAGGACGCCTTCGCCGCCGCACCCCACATCGAGCTGACGACCCAGGCGTGCCCGCGGTTCGTCGACTTCGTCGAGGACGGCGTGACCGGCGGCGACGAGCTGCTGGGGGTCGCGCACGAGTACCTCGACCCGCTCACCGGCGCCGGCGTCGACACCCTGATCCTCGGCTGCACGCACTACCCGCTGCTGACCGGTGTCATCTCCTACGTCATGGGTGACGCCATCACGTTGGTCAGCAGTGCCGAGGAGTGCGCCAAGGACGTCTACAAGATGCTCACGAGCACCGGGCTGATGCGCGAGTCGGGCGACCCGACGTACACCTTCGCCACCACCGGCGCCCCCGAGGAGTTCGAGACCATCGGCCGGCGCTTCCTGGGCGCCGAGATGATGGCCGCCAGCCAGTTCGCCGGCGGACTCCAGTGAGTCCCCGGTGAAGCTGACGGTCATCGGCTGCTCGGGCTCCTACCCCGGACCGGACTCGCCGGCGTCCTGCTACCTCCTCGAGCACGAGCACGAGGGCCGCACCTGGCGGGTGTTGATGGACCTCGGCAGCGGTGCGTTCGGCGTGCTCCAGCGGTACGTCGACCCGCTCAGCATCGACGCGGTGCTGCTCAGCCACCTGCATGCCGACCACTGCCTCGACCTGTGCGGCTTCTACGTCATGCGCAAGTACCACCCGGACGGGCCGCCACCGCGCCTGCCGGTGTGGGGGCCCAGCGACACCGCGGGGCGGATGGCTCGCGCGTACGACCTCGACGAGGACCCCGGCATGACGGCCGAGTTCGACTTCCGGGGCTGGGTGCCGGGCAGCGAGGTGACCATCGGGCCGTTCACCGTAACCGCGGTGCCGGTCGAGCACCCGGTCGAGGCCTACGGGCTGCGGGTGGCCGCCGGCGGCGGCCTGATCGCCTTCTCGGGCGACTCCGGGCGCTGCGCCGGCCTCCTGGAGGTCGCCACCAGCGCCGACCTCCTGCTGGCCGAGGCGTCGTTCCACCACGAGGCGGACAACCCGCCCGGCATCCACCTGACCGGGACCGACTGCGGCGAGGTCGCAGCAGCGGCGGGCGTCGGGCGGCTGGTCATCACCCACGTGCCGCCGTGGTACGACCCGAGCGACATGCTGGCCGCCGCCCAGGAGGTCTGGGACGGCCCGTCCGAGCTCGCGAAGGCCGGCGCGACGTACGACGTCTAGCCCCTCCCTCGATTCGTCTGCACCGCTGAGCGGGGAACGACAGGTCGGAGGACAGACGAATCGGCGTGGTGCGCGTCAGACCAGCCCGGCGTCGTGCACGCAGATCGCGATCTGCACCCGGTTGGTCACCTGGAGCTTGTCGAAGAGCCGGGACACGTGCGCCTTCACCGTCGGTATCGAGAGGTGCAGGGTGCGCGCGATCTCGGCGTTGGTCAGGCCGCGACCGACCGCGAGCGCGACCTCGTGCTCGCGCTCGGTGAGCACGCCGAGCCGCAGCCGCGCGACCTCGGCCCTGTCGTCCCCGGAGTCGTCGCGGATCCGCTCGATCAGGGTCCGGGTCACCGACGGCGACAGCATCGGGTCACCGTCCGCGACCGCCCGGATCGCCGCGAGGATCTGCGGCGGGGGAGTGTCCTTGAGCAGGAAGCCGTCGGCCCCGGCGGCCAGTGCCCCGACCACGTGCTCGTCGGCGTCGAACGTCGTCAGCACGATCACGTGTGGCGACTCCGGTCGCTGCTGCAGCGCCAGGGTCGCCTCCAGGCCGGTCATCCGAGGCATCCGGATGTCCATCAGCACGACGGTGGGGCGCAGCTCGTCGATCAGGCGCAGCGCCACCCGGCCGTCCGCGGCCTCGCCGACCACCTCGAGGTCGGGCTGGCCGCCCAGCATCAGCGCCAGCGCGGAACGGACCAGGGGGTCGTCGTCGACGATCAGCAGGCGGATCATGCTGCCCACGGGATCCAGGCCCGCACGACGAACGAGTCGCCCTCGCGGCGTACGTCGAGCCGGCCGCCGCGCAGCTCGGCCCGCTCGGTGAGCCCGACCAGTCCCAGGCCCGAGCCGGGCGTGGAGCTGCCGAACCCGAACGGGTTGCGCATCACCACGTCGAGACCGTCCTCGGGCGAGCCGGTGAGCTCCACCGTGAGCAGGCTGCCCGGTGCGTGCTTGCGCGCGTTGGTGATCCCCTCCTGGACGATCCGATAGACCGTCCGGCCGACCGCGTCCGGCACCTCGACGGGCGCGCTCACGCGGTCGAAGTAGGCGATGTTGAGCCCGCTCGCGCGCGCTTCCGCGATCAGCCCGTCCAGGTCGGCGTACGTCGGCTGCGGGGCCAGCGCCGGCTCGCCGTCCGCGCCGCGCAGCACTCCCAGCACGCCGCGCAGGTCGGTCAGCGCCTCGTGCGCCTTGTCCCGGATCACGCTCGCGCTCGCGTGCACCTGTTCCGGGGTGAGGTCCTCGCGGAAGGCGAGCGCGCCCGCGTGCATCGAGACCTGGGAGATGCGGTGGGCGAGCACGTCGTGCATCTCGCGGGCGATCCGGGCCCGCTCGTTGGCCCGCGCCTGCTCCACCCGGAGCTCCTGCTCGGACTCCGCCCGCTCGGCACGGTTGCGCAGCGTCCAGACCAGCTCGCGACGGGAGCCGAGGTAGAGGCCCCAGCCGAGGATCGCCGCGGTCGCGATCACCGTGACCGACATGTCGAGCCACCACGGGTCGTCGGTCTCGCCGGGCTGCGAGATCGAGAAGAACATGGCCGCTGCGAACGCGACGGAGCCGGTCAGCGCGATCTCGCGCCACCTCCGCCGGGTGGCAACCGAGGCCATGGCCAGAACGGCGGGGCCGCCGGCCGTGCCAGAGACCGCCGCGCACAGGTTGGTGAGCACGGCGATCGTGACGGGCCAGCGGCGCCGGAAGAAGACGAGCACGTAGCTCAGCGCGCCCAGGGTCACGTCGAGGGCCCAGAGCCACTCCGCCTGGTCGTCGACGATCGGCAACCAGCCCGCCGCGCTGATCAGGAGCATGAGGAGCAGGCGCCAGACGTGCCCCCACACGCTCACCCGAGGCTGGTAGGCCTCGGGTGTAGGCCGCTCGCAGTCCTCTGGCACCCTGCAAGGCTAGGCCGACCGAGGTCGATGCACAGGCTGCACGGGTCGCGAACCGCCCCTACTTTGGTCTGGCCGTGACCATGACATTTTGCCGATGCACGGCCGCGAGGCGGTAGGGCACTCTGGACGCATGATCAAAGTCGAAGGGCTCACTCGGAAGTACGGCGCGTTCACTGCCGTCGACGACGTCAGTTTCGTGTGCGAGCCCGGTCGGGTGACCGGGTTCCTCGGCCCCAACGGGGCCGGCAAGACGACCACGATGCGCGTCATGGTCGGCCTCACCCCCGCCTCCCAAGGCCGGGTCACCATCGGTGGCCACCTCTACCACGACATCCCCAACCCCGGCCGGCACGTCGGCGTCCTGCTCGACGCCTCGGCCCAGCACGCCGGCCGCACCGGCCGCGAGATCTTGACCATCGGCGCGCAGACCATGGGGCTGCCCGACTCCCGCGTCGACGAGATGCTGGCGCTGGTGTCGCTCGACGCGACCGAGTCCAAGCGGCGGCTGCGCAACTACTCGCTCGGCATGAAGCAGCGGCTCGGCATCGCCCACGCCCTGCTCGGCGACCCGTCGGTGCTCATCCTCGACGAGCCGGCCAACGGCCTCGACCCCGCCGGAATCCGCTGGATGCGTGGCCTGCTCAAGGGGTACGCCGACCGCGGCGGCACGGTGCTGCTCTCCAGCCACCTGCTCAACGAGGTCGAGCAGATCGCCGACGAGATGATCCTGATCGGCCGCGGCAAGATCGTGGCCAGCGGCACCAAGGACGAGCTGCTCGCCGGTGCCGAGCACAAGACCTCGCTGGTCACCGCTCTCGACAACGAGCTGCTCGGCAAGGCGCTGCGCGAGAAGGGCCACACCGTCACCGCGGCGGGCTCCGGCCTGCGCGTGGACGCCGCTCCCGTCGAGGTGGGCACGATCGCCGCCGAAGGCGCGATCGTCCTCACCGACCTCCGCGCCGCCGACGGCGGCCTCGAGGAGCTGTTCCTCGCCCTCACCGAGGACACCCAGCGCGACGAGATCCACGCGGGCGCCGTGCAGGCACCCGCGGCCACGGAAGGAGCGCAGGCATGAGCACCGTTGACGTTCCTCCCGGGCGCATGGAGCTCGACACCTCTGGGACGCCCCACGTCCCGCTGGGCCGTCTCGTCAGGGTCGAGATACGGAAGGCCCTGGACACGCGGGCGGGCCGTTGGCTCGTCATCGCGATCCTCGGTCTCGTCGTCGTCATCGAGGTCATCTACTCGTTCGCCGCCGACAACTCCGACAAGAACCTCCAGGACTACATCCAGATCCCGGGCTTCACCCTCGGCTACTTCCTCCCGATCGTCATCATCATGCTGGTCACCAGCGAGTCCAGCCAGCGCAACGGCCTGGTGACTTTCACCCTCGAGCCGAAGCGGTCCCGCATCGTGCTCGCGAAGTTCATCGCCGGCATCGCCCTGGCCCTCGGCGTGATGGTGCTCGCGGTGATCCTGGCCGTGCTGGGCACCGTGCTGGGGATCGTCACCGGGGGCGACCCGTCGTGGCACCTCGACGGCGGGCTGGTGTTCTACGCACTGTTCCTGTCGAACATGATCGGCATCTTCGTCGGCTTCGCCCTGTCCATGCTGATCATGAACACCGCGGGCGCGATCGTGGCCTACTTCGCCTACACCCTGATCCTGCCGAGCGCGGTGGGGATCCTCAGCGCGATCAGCGACACGTTCGAGAAGATCGGGCCTTGGATCGAGTTCAACACCGCGCAGACGCCGCTGATCTCCAGCCCCTACTCGCCAACCGGTGAGGAGTGGGCGCAGGTCGCCACCTCCGGCGTCATCTGGCTGCTGATCCCCCTGGCCCTCGGGCTCTGGCGGCTGCTCCGGATCGAGTTCAAGTGACCCAGACCGCCGCGGTGGCGCCTGCTGCCGCCTTCGACGTCTCCGGGACCGAGCACACGCCCATGTCCCGGCTGGCCAGGGTCGAGCTCCGCAAGGCGCTCGACACGCGGGCGGGCCGTTGGTTCGTCTTCTCGATCCTGGCCCTCGTGGTCCTGGTGATGGTGATCTACGCCCTGGCGGCCAACGACACCGACAAGGACTTCGAGGACTTCGTCGGGATCGGCGGCTTCGTGCTCGGCTACTTCCTGCCGATCATCGTCGTGATGCTGGTGACGAGCGAGGCCAGCCAGCGCAACGGCCTGGTCACCTTCACGCTGGAGCCGAAGCGCTCCCGGATCGTCGTCGCCAAGTTCCTCGCCGGCGTCGCCCTCGCGGCCGGTGTGCTGGTGGTGGCCTTCGCGCTGGCCTTCCTCGGAACGTTGTTCGGGATCGTGACCGGTGGGTCGCCGGAGTGGTCGCTCGACGGCAACCTGATGTTCAACGGGTTCGTGCTGTCCAACCTGGTCGGCGTGTTCATCGGCTTCGCGATCGGGATGCTGGTCATGAACACCGCCGGCGGGATCGTCGTCTACTTCGTCTACAGCCTGATCCTGCCGACCGCCGTCGGCATCCTCGGCGAGCTGAGCAGCACCTTCGAGGACATCGCTCCGTGGACCTTCCTCAACACGGCTCAGGCGCCACTGTTCGAGGGTGACTACGTGCCCACAGGTGAGCAGTGGGCGCAGATCGCTGTCACCGCCACCATCTGGCTGGTCGTGCCGCTGGCTCTGGGGATCTGGCGGCTGCTGCGCATCGAGTTCAAGTAGCCGTGGCTCAGCTCGACCTCACCGCGACCAGCCGGGTGCCGTTCGCCCGGCTGGTCCGGGTCGAGCTGCGCAAGGCCCGTGACACCCGGGCGGGCTTCTGGCTGCTGGTCGCGATCGTCGCTCTCCTGACGGTGGTGCCAGGCATCGCCGTGATCGTCACCCTCGTCAACACCGACCGGATCCTGCTCGACGACTTCGTCGCCATCGCTGCGTACATGATGTCGTTCCTGCTGCCGTTCCTGGCGATCATGCTGGTGACGGCGGAGTGGTCCCAGCGCACCGCGCTGGTGACCTTCGCGCTCGAGCCGCGGAGGTCGCGCGTGGTCTGGGCGAAGCTGGTCGCGGCGCTGCTGCTGACCGTCATCAACCTGGTCGCTGCGTTGGTGGTCGGCGTGGTCTACACCGCGGTCTGCGAGGTGGTCCAGCCCGACCAGACGGCGTGGCGGCTCGACGGGGGCAACGTCGCCGGGTTCTTCGTCACCTCGTCGCTGGCGATGCTGGGCGGCTTCGCCCTCGCCACGCTGCTCATCAACACCCCGGCTTCCATCGTGCTGTTCGTCGTCTACCGCTTCGTGCTCCCGGGGGTCTTCGCGGCGCTGTCCGCGCTGAGCGGCGCCTTCGACAAGGTCGCGCCCTGGCTGGACTTCCAGGCGGCTCAGGACGACATCTACGAGTGGACCATGTCGGGTGCCGAGGCCTGGGGACACCTGATCGTCTCCGGACTGATCTGGCTGGCGCTCCCGCTGGGCCTCGGGATGTGGCGGATCCTCCGCGCCGAGGTCAAGTAGCGCCCGGTCTGGTCGATCAGCCCACGCCGAGCGCCGCACCTTCGCCGACGTGCACGCCCGCGAGGAACTCCAGCATCGTGTCGCGGGTCCAGCCGGTGTCGGTGGGGAACTGGATCAGCACGTTCCCGGCGGGCTCGCCGGGCAGCGTCGGTGTCGCGATGGTGGTGTAGCCCGAGCTGCCGCGGACCCAGAAGGTCCGGTCGCCCAGCTGCACCTGCTCGCCCGAGAGCGGGTTGCCGTCGAAGAGGATGACCAGCTTGCCGACGAACGAGTTGGGCTCCTGGTCGGCGAAGCCGATCGGGGCGATGGTGACGGCCGACGGGCTGACCCCCTGGACCTCCCACCCCTCGGGCGTCGCGTCGAACGTGTAGGGACCCGCTTCGAGCGGCTGGGCGAGGAACGAGATGCCACCCGTCCGTGTCGACTCGACGGCCTGCTGCGGCTTGACGTCGTCGGGCTGGATCAGGCGTAGTGCACCCACGCCCACGACACCAGCGGCGGCGACGCCGAGCAGGCCTCCGGCGGCGCGGCGGCGCCTGGTCCTCGCGAGGGCGCGGTGGCCCCGGGTCAGGTCGGCGTGCGCGTCGAACGGGGCGCCGGCCGGGCCGGCGGCCCGGTCGAGTAGGTCGTCGAGGTCGTTCATGGCTGCTCCTGGAAGGTGAGGGCGGCACCGAGAGTGGTGCGGAGGTGGTCGAGGGCCTTGGCGTTCTGGGACTTGACCGTCCCGGTCGAGATGGCGAGGACCCGGGCGGTCTCGGCGATGTCGAGGTCGAGCCAGTGCCGGAGCACGACGACCGCTCGCTGCCGTGGCGGGAGGCCGGCGAGGGCGTCCAACACCGTGTGGGCGAGGTCGGGATCGTGGCCGACGGCCGGCGCCTCGGCGGGCACGTCGGTCGGCGTCTCCCGGCGGCGGTGCGCCCGGCGCTGCTCGTCGACGAACGTGTGGGTGAGGGAGGTCCGGGCGTAGCCGACCGGGTTGCCGGCGCGGCGTACTCGCGGCCAGTGGACGTAGAGCTTGGTCAGCGTGGTCTGCACGAGGTCCTCGGCGTGGGCGTCGTCCCCGGCCGTCAACAACCGCGCCATCCGCACCAGCGCCGTGCGCTGGGCAGTGACGAAGTCGACGAACTCGCTGTCGCGGTCGCTGGCCCGCATTCACACCTCCTCTCACTCAGCCTGACGGGTGCGGCCAGGCCTGAGGTTGCCTGGCTCTAGTGTCGGCCTCATGACGCGCGCAGACGGACGAGCCGACGACGAGCTCCGACAGGTCAAGATCACCCGCAACTGGCTCGACCACGCCGCCGGGTCGGTGCTGGTCGAGTTCGGCAGGACCCGGGTGCTGTGCGCGGCGTCGGCGGCGGAGGGGGTGCCGCGCTGGCGCAAGGGCTCGGGACTGGGCTGGGTGACCGCGGAGTACGCCATGCTCCCGGCCTCGACCAACACCCGCTCGGAGCGCGAGTCGGTCAAGGGGCGGATCGGCGGCCGCACCCACGAGATCAGCCGGCTGATCGGCCGTTCGCTCCGCGCGGTGATCGACTACAAGGCACTCGGTGAGAACACGATCCAGCTCGACTGCGACGTCCTCCAGGCCGACGGCGGCACCCGCACGGCGTCGATCACCGGCGCGTACGTCGCGCTGGCCGACGCGGTGTCCCACCTGCGGGGCGCGGGGCTGCTCACCGGCGAGCCGCTGACCGGCTCGGTGGCCGCTGTCTCGGTCGGCATCATCGACGGCAGCCCGCGTCTCGACCTCCCCTACGAGGAGGACGTGCGGGCCGAGACCGACATGAACATCGTGATGACCGGCACCGGCTCCTTCGTCGAGGTGCAGGGCACGGCCGAGGGCGCGGCGTTCTCCCGAGCCGAGCTCGATGCGTTGCTCGCGCTGGGGGAGATGGGCTGCGCCGACCTGACCCGGCTGCAGCAGGAGGCCCTGTCCTCGTGAGCCAGGTCTTCCTGGCGTCGCGCAACGCCAAGAAGCTCGCCGAGATGGAGCGGATCCTGCGCGAGCACCTGCCGTCGGTCGAGGTCCTCGGGCTGGACGACGTCGCGGCGTACGACGAGCCGGTCGAGGACCAGCCGACGTTCGAGGGCAACGCGCTCCTCAAGGCACGGGCCGGGCTCGCCGCCACGGGGCTGCCGTCGATCGCCGACGACTCCGGTCTCTGCGTCGACGCGCTCAACGGGATGCCCGGCGTGCTGTCGGCCAGGTGGTCCGGCCCTCCGAAGGATGACGAGAGGAACAACGCGCTGCTGCTCGCCCAGCTCGACGACGTGCCCGACGAACGCCGGGGCGGTCACTTCAGGTGCGCGGTCGCGTTCTGCGCTCCCGGGCAGGACGAGCTCGTGGTCGAGGGCCGGATGGCGGGTCGGGTGATCCGCGAGGCCCGGGGGAGTGGCGGCTTCGGCTACGACGTCGTCTTCGTCGCCGACGAGCACCCGGGCCAGACCACCGCCGAGCTGTCGATCGCGGACAAGGACGCGATCAGCCACCGGGGGAAGGCGCTGCGCGAGATCGCACCGCAGGTGGCCGCGCTGCTCGGTGGCTGAGCGCGCTCACGCGGAGACGCTCCTCGCGCAGGTGGGCGGTGAGCATGACCCCTCGGGAGACCGACGTGCTGCGCCTGCACTCCGAGGGACTGGACCCGCGGGAGATCGCCGAGCGCCTGCATCCACGCGATCCGGGTCGCCACCGAGAACGACTGGCTCTAGGGAGCCGGCACCACCCGTGGCCCGGCCGCCCGGATCTGGCGGCTGATCAGCGTTCCCCAGAGCGCCGCGAAGGCGAACATGATGATCGAGTAGACCGCCGCCGGCACCGAGATCGGCGTCGACTCGAGGACCTCGACGGCGACGAAGATGGCCAAGGTCCCGTTGTGGACGCCGATCTCCATCGAGGAGGCGATGGCCTGCTCGTCGCGGACGCCGGCCGCGCGGGGTACGACGTAGCCGGTGACCAGGCTGATCGCGCAGAACGCCGCGGCCGCGATGCCCACGTCCGCGAGGTAGTCGCCGACGTTGTCCCGCTGGTCCAGCAGGATCCCGAGCACCAGCACGGCCAGGATCACCGCCGAACCGATCCGGACGGGCTTGTCCATCCGCTGCGCCCAGGTGGTCGCGCTCGAGCGGACGACCATCCCGATCGCCACCGGCACCAGGACGATGGCGAAGACCTCGATCACCTTGCTGAACGGCAGGCTCACGCTGTCGTCGAGGTCGTAGTGCTCGATGGCGAAGTTGGTGATCAGCGGCAGCGTCACGATCGCGATGACCGAGTTGACCGCCGTGAGGGTGACGTTGAGCGCGACGTCGCCCCGGAACAGGTGGCTGAACAGGTTGGCGCTGGTCCCGCCGGGCGACGCCGCCAGCAGCAACAGCCCGACGGCCAGCAACGGCGGCAGGTCGAACAGCTTCACCAGCCCGAAGCAGATCGCCGGCAGCACCAGGAGCTGGCACGCGAGCGCGACGGCGACCGCCCGAGGATGCCGGGCCACCCGCCGGAAGTCGTCCGGCGTCAGCGAGAGCCCGAGACCGAACATGATGATCCCGAGCGCGATCGGCAGCCCGACCGTCGTCAACGCGGAGTCCATGGCGGGACTCTAGGGCGCGGCGCGGCGGGTCGGCTCCCAGCGCGGGCTTGGCGACCGGGGCTGGGACTCGAGCACCGCTCATCGAGCTTGTCGAGATGTCCGCAGGGTCGGCTCCCAGCGAGATGTGCCGGAGGCGGGATTCGAACCCGCACACCCGAAGGCACACGGACCTAAACCGTGCGTGTCTGCCAGTTCCACCACTCCGGCGTGAGCCTGGAGATTAGACGATCGACAGGCCGCCGGGCTCGCGGCCGGTGACGAGCCGGAGCAGGACGGTGCCCTCGCCTCGGCGTACGGCGACCTCGGTGGCGATCGCAATGGCCTCGGCGAGCGCGGCCGGCGGGGGAGTCCACCGGATCGGGACCGCGGCGGCGATGTCGAGGCAGTGGACGACGAGCTCGAAGCTGCGGGTGGGCAGGTAGTCGCGCAGCCGCATGCCGCCGGCGTACGTCGTGATCACCTGGTCAGGGTCGGCGGTGGCGAGGTCGTCGGTGACGGCGTCGAGCAGGAGGCGTACGGCGCCCGCCGGGTCGTCGCCCAGCAGCTCGCCCGCCTCGACGCCGCGACGGTCGACTCCGGGGTCGGACCCTACGGCGTCCTGCAGACCGGCCACGTAGTCGGCGGCGGTCTCGACGTCGACCGAGGGGGCGGGCCGACGGAGGTACTCCGAGACCGTGACCAGCGACCGCGACGTGTGGCCGACGAGCGCGCGGAGGTCCCACCCGCCGAGCCCGTCACCCGAGAGGGCAGGGGGCAGCGAGGCGACCAGGTCGGCGAACGACCCTGCGGCCTCCAGGTAGGTCGCGGTGTAGGACGCGCCGTCAGGCGGCAAGCCCGAGGTCCTTGCGCAGCTTGGCGACGTGGCCCTTGGCCTTGACGGCGTATTGGGCGATCTCGATCTTGCCCTTCTCGTCGACGACGAAGGTCGAGCGGATCACGCCCTCGACCTCCTTGCCGTAGAGCTTCTTGAGCCCGTAGGCGCCCCAGGCCTTCAGCACCGTCAGGTCGGGGTCGGAGAGCAGCGTGATGGTCAGGGAGTCGCGCTCCCGGAACTTGGCGAGCTTGTCGGGCGAGTCCTTCGAGATGCCGACCACCTCGTAGCCCGCGGACTTCAGCGAGGCCAGGTTGTCGGTGAAGTCGCAGGCCTGCGTGGTGCAGCCGGGGGTCATGGCCGACGGGTAGAAGTAGACGATCACCTTCTGGCCGCGGAGGTCCTTGAGGGACACGGACTCGCCGGTGTCGGAGGTCAGCGTGAAGTCGGGGGCGGTGTCCCCCGCGGAGAGACGGTCGGTCACGAGTTCTGGTCCTGTCCAAATCCGATGAGGTCGCTGTTGCGAATAACTTGCAACAACGTAGGGTAAGCGTCACTTGGGATTAATGATCCCAACCTAGACCCAGCCCGAGGAGGCAGCGGATGCACGTACCGGACGGTTTCCTCGATGCACCGACGTCGATCGGGACCGGAGTGGTCGCGGCGGTGGCCGTCGGCATCGCCCTCAAGGGCGCCCGGCGCGAGCTCGACGACCGTACGGCGCCGCTGGCTGGCCTCGTGGCGGCGTTCATCTTCGCGGTCCAGATGCTCAACTTCCCGGTGGCGTCGGGCACCAGTGGGCACTTGATGGGTGGGGCGCTGGCCGCGGTGCTCGTGGGGCCGTTCACCGGACTGTTGTGCACCAGCACGGTCTTCATCGTCCAGGCCCTGCTCTTCGCCGACGGCGGCATCACCGCGCTCGGCACCAACATCGACCTCATGGGGCTGATCACGGTGACGACCGGCTGGATCGTGTTCAAGGCCCTCCAGGCGGTGCTGCCCAAGCGCCTCTCGATGGTGGCGCCGTCGGCCGGGATCGCGGCGCTGGTCTCGGTGCCGGTGGCCGCGCTGGCCTTCGTCCTCCTCTACGCGATCGGCGGCACCGCCGACCTCTCGCTCGGCAACCTCGCCGCAGCCATGGTCGGTGTGCACGTGCTGATCGGCATCGGCGAGGGGATCATCACCGGGCTCGCGGTCGGCAGCATCGTCGCCGTCCGTCCCGACCTCGTGTACGGCGCCCGCCCGGTGCTGGAGAAGCGCGAGCTCGTGGTCCGCACGTCCGCCGGAGGAGCCACCGCATGAACCGCACCAGCACCAAGATCGTCGCCGCCGGCATCCTTCTCGTCGCCCTGATACTGGCCGGGGTCGTCAGCTTCTACGCCGACAGTGACCCGGACGGGCTCACCAGGGTGTCCGAGGACAAGGGCTTCGCGAGCACCGAGAAGGAACACGCGACCTCGGACGGCCCGTTCGCCGGCTACGGCAGCAGCTTCATCAGCGACGAGAGGCTCTCCGGTGGGTTCGCCGGTGTCGTCGGCGTCCTCGTGGTGCTCGTCGCCGCGGGCGGGCTGACCATGCTCGTCCGCCGTCGCGGGACCGGGGAACGCGCCGACGAGCCCGCCGGGAACCGGGCCTGAGGTGGGCGGCCCGCACGGGCACAAGCTGCACTTCCACGGTCACTCGCCGGTGCATCGGGCGCCGGCGCACCTGAAGGTCGTCGCCCTCCTGTGCTTCGTACTGGTCGTGGTGGCGACGCCGCGCGAGTGGTACCCCGCCTTCGCCGGCTACTTCGCGCTCATCGTCGTGGTCGTGGGCGTCACTCGGGTTCCGCCGACGTACATCCTCAAGCGGATGGTGGTCGAGGTCCCCTTCGTGCTCTTCGCGGTG
The DNA here is from genome assembly GCA_963759065.1 of uncultured Actinomycetota bacterium. Classification (GTDB taxonomy): domain Bacteria; phylum Actinomycetota; class Actinomycetes; order Propionibacteriales; family Nocardioidaceae; genus Nocardioides. The sequence goes on from CAVWYA010000016.1 coordinate 155,149, forward strand.
CTGCTGCCGTTCGTCGCGCAGGGCCCGCGCACCGAGGTGCTGGGGCTCAGCCTGAGCGAGTCGGGGCTGCTGGCCGCGTGGGGGTTGCTGGTCAAGGGCACGCTCGGCGTTCTCGCCAGCCTGACCCTGGCCGCGACCACCGAGCCGCAGGAGCTGCTGGCCGGCCTCGAGCGGCTGCGTCTGCCCCAGCTGCTGGTGCAGATCATGGGCTTCATGGTCCGCTACCTCGACGTGGTCACCACCGAGATGCAGCGGATGAAGGTCGCGCGCGAGTCTCGCGGCTTCACGGCGAGGAACCCACGCCACTGGCCCGTGCTGGCCCGGTCCGCGGGGGCGCTGTTCATCCGGTCCTACGAGCGCGGCGAGCGGGTCCACCTCGCGATGCTCAGTCGCGGCTACACGGGCAGGATGCCCAGACGGTGAGCACCCCGTGACTCCGGTTCTCGACGTCAACGGCCTCGCGTTCGCCTACCCCGACGGTCATCAGGCCCTCTTCGGCGTCGACCTGCACGTCCACCGGGGCGAGCGCGTCGCCCTGCTCGGTCCCAACGGCGCCGGCAAGACCACGCTGGTGCTGCACCTCAACGGCATCCTCGTGGCCGGCGCCGGGAGCGTCGCCGTGAGCGGGCTGCCGGTCACCAAGGACAACATCCCCGAGATCCGGCGTCGCGTCGGCATCGTCTTCCAGGACCCCGACGACCAGCTGTTCATGGGCACGGTCCGCCAGGACGTCGGCTTCGGGCCGGCCAACCTGGGGCTCAAGGGGGACGAGCTCGAGGCGTGCGTCATGCGCGCGCTCGAGCAGGTCGGGATGGCGGAGTACGCCGACCGCCCGCCGCACCACCTCTCCTTCGGCCAGCGCCGCCGGGTGGCCGTGGCGACGGTGCTCGCGATGGAGCCGGAGATCCTCGTCCTCGACGAGCCGTCGTCGAACCTCGACCCGGCCTCCCGACGCGAGCTGGCCGACATCCTGCGCTCTCTCGACGTGACGCTGTTGATGGTGACCCACGACCTGCCGTACGCCCTCGAGCTCTGCCCGCGCTCGGTGGTGCTCAGCGACGGCAACGTCGTGGCCGACGGCTCGACGTACGACGTGCTGACCGACGACTCCCTGATGCGCGCGCACCGCCTCGAGCTGCCGTTCGGGTTCGACCCCCGCACCGTGGGTTCTCCTCGCACGGCCGGTTGATAGCCTCCCGACCGTGGCCAAGGGCAAAGCAGCGGACGGTCCCTCCGCGCTCGCGAGCGAGATCGAGGAGACCCGGGAGCGGCTCGCCGGCACCATCGACGAGCTCCTGCACCGCACCCACCCCCGGACCATCGTCAGCCGGGAGGTCTCGCAGGTGAAGGCGTTCTTCGTCGACCCTGCCTCCGGCGAGCCCCGCACCGAGAACATCCTCAAGGTCGCCGCGGGCGTGGTCGGCACGATCGTGGTCCTCGCCCTGATCCGGAGGGTCTCGCGATAGCCGACAAGACCCCCATCCGCATGCTCCACGACCGGATCCTGGTCGAGGTGGACCGTGAGGCCGGGGAGCGCCGTTCCTCCGGCGGCATCGTCATCCCCGCGACCGCCGCCATGGGCGCCCGTCGCCTGGCCTGGTCGCGGGTGGTCGCGGTCGGCCCGCACTCGCGCAGCGTCGAGACCGGCGACCAGGTGCTCTTCGACCCGGAGGACAAGTCCGAGGTCGAGGTCAACGGCGAGACCTACGTGCTGATGCGCGAGCGCGACGTGCACGCCATCGCCGCCGAGCGGCTCGAGGGCGACGGCGAGTCGACCGGGCTCTACCTCTAGCTGATCTCTAACCGAGCGCGCCGTACGCCCTCGTCGGGGCGAGGTGCGCGACGAGGCGCCGCTCGCTCACCATCGCGGCCCGGTAGTCGTCCCAGTCGTCGTGCTCGCCATTGACGGCGCGGTAGTAGTCGACCAGCTCCTGGACCGTGGCGTCGTCGGGGTCGGCGGCGACCGCCGAGAGCGTCACGTCGCACTCGAGGACGGCGTAGCTCCAGAAGCTCGAGCCGTCGACGTGGAGGGCCGCCCACGGCTGGCGGCGCAGGTTGGCGTACTTGGCACGGTCGGCGGTGGTCGAGACCCGGACGACGCCGTCCTCACCGACGTAGTGCAGGACGTTGGAGAGCTGCGGCCTCCCGTCCGCCCTGAGGGTGACCAGGACGGACTGGTGGGTGTCGCGCGCCGCCTGCAGTGCCTGCTCCGTCTCCATGAGGGGGCAGCGTCCCGGGAGACGGCGTTGTTCCGGAGTCAGTCCGCGGGCTGGCCGAGCGGCGTTGCGATCGCCACCACGGAGCTCTGGTAGACCGACCCGTCCCAGCCCTCGGCGGAGATCATGACGAGGCGGCCGGCGCCACCGTCCTGCTTGAACAGCTGCACCCCGACGCGGTCCAGGGTGGCGGGGTCGAACGTGCGTACCGAGCCCACCTCGTAGCGCATCCTGCCTTCCTTGGTGAGCAGCTCCACGAAGTCGCCCTTCGCGAGCTCGGCGATCTGGGTGAGCCCGCCCCCGTCGGCGCCGGCGTGGGCCAGCAGGATCGTCTGGCCGTGCGGCGCTCCGGCCAGCGCGCTGGCCTGCCACCACCCGACCAGCGGCGCGTCGTCCGGAGGGGTCTCGAGGGCCCGCCGCGGGTCGAGGCCGCTGCCGACCAGGGGCGCGACGAGCTGCACGCCCGACACACCGCCCAGGGCCAGGCGGACGGGTTCGGCCGGCGTGAGGTCCGTGTACGCCGGCCCCGCGGCCGCGTCGTCGCCGCCGCTGCCGAGGTCGAACCACGACGACGGGAGGCTCAGGGCGACCGCCGCGAGCAGCCCGAGGACGCTGGCCACCGCCGAGAACCGGCCGAAGCCGCTGGCGAACCGCTGGAGGGGCGCGCGGCCGACCGGTGTGGCGATGCTGGACACGCTCCGACAACGCCGGGACGGCGCCCGGAGTTACGCGGGCTCACGCCCGCGGCGGCACCGCTCCGGCGGCCGGGACCAGCCCCAGCTCGCCGTCCGCCGCGTCGGCCAGGTGGCCGGACGTCGGCTGGTGGTGGGTGTTGGGGATCCCCAGCGCCGCCAGCGAGGCGAGCGCCATCACCACGCCCAGCACCACGAAGCCGATCGTGTAGCCACGCTCGGCGGGGAAGCCGCCCACACCGTGGTGAGCCGTGATGATCCCGGCCATGACCGCGGCGCCGATCGAGCCGCCGATGGTGCGGATGTTCGCGTTCATCCCGCTCGCGACGCCGGTCTGCTCGGGCGGCACCGCGGCGACCACGACGCCGGCCAGGCTCGAGAAGACCAGACCGGAGCCGACGCCCTGGACGGTGGTGGCGGCGTACAGCTGCCAGGTGTGGTCGTGGAAGAGCCCGACGCAGACGAAGGCGGCGCTGGTCAGGAGCAGTCCGGTGGTGATGACCGCGCGCACGCCCAGGCGGCGGATGAGGGTCGCGGTGGCGAACCCGATCAGGAAGCTGGCCACCGCCGAGGGCAGCAGCAGCCGACCCGACTCGGTGATCGACGCGCCGAAGCCGTAGCCGGCCTCGCTCGGCGTCTGGAGCAGCTGGGGCAGGAATCCGAACGACGCGAACATGCCGAAGCCGACGCACCCCGCGACCACGTTCGCGGTCCACACGCCGCGTCGCCGCATCATCTGCATGTCGATCATCGGGACCGGCACGCGGAGCTCGACCGCCACCCACGCGGAGACCAGCACCGCCGCGACCGCGAACAGGCCGAGGATCCGGCCCGACGTCCAGCCCCACTGGTTGCCCTCGCTCAGCGCGAGCAGCAGCGCGACCAGCCATCCGGCCAGCAGCAGGGCCGGGCCGACGGGCAGGCGGGCCGGCGTACGCACGGGCGACTCGGGCACGAACAGCAGCGCCGCGGCGGCCGCGCTCAGCGTCACCACCATCGGCAGGTAGAACAGTCCCTTGTAGCCCAGCGAGTCCACGATCGGCCCGGCGACCACGATGCCGACGCCGAAGCCGACCGCGGTCAGGGACGCGATGATGCTCAGCGCCAGCGTCATCCGCCCGCGGAACTCGTCGCGGATGATCCCGAACGACAGGGGCAGTACGCCGCCGCCCATGCCCTGGAGCGCGCGCGCCGCGATCAGCCAGCCGATGCTGGGCGCGAGGGCTGCGGCGAGAGATCCGATGGAGAGCACGACTAGGGCGATCACGAGCATCCGCACCTTCCCGACGACGTCGCCGATCCGGCCGAGCAGGGGCGTGCAGATCGACGCGGAGAGCAGGTAGGCCGTGAGCACCCACGTGACCGTGGTCTGCGACGTGTGGAACTCGACCTGGATGGTCGCAAGCACTGGCACGATCAGCGACTGGAGCAGTGCGAACGACGACGCGGCCGTGGCGAGCACGGCGAAGGTGATCTCGCGACGGCCGCGGAGCCGGCTCAGGAGTGATGGTTGCATGCGGCAACCAGTGTGGCAGAAAGCGTTCAGGCCGCGGCGAGCAGGACGACGGTCGAGACCAGCACTGTGACCAGCAGCACGACGGCGGCCACCGTGGGCCCGAGGCTGCCGCTGACGGTCTCGATGTCGCCACGGCGGATGGCGAGATCGGCCTTGCGGTAGCGGAGGGTGCCGTAGGCGACGCCGACGGCCCCGACGAGGATCAGCAGCCCGCCGGCGACCAGACTGGCGGCGGTGACCTCGCCGCCGTCGGCGAACCTGGCCACGGCGAGGCCGACCACGATCACGTTGGCGCTGGTGCGGAGCCAGGCGAGCTGGGTGCGCTCGTTGGCGAGGTGGTCTCGCACGGCGCTCGACTCGGTCATGGTGTGACTCCTGACCCAACCTAGGTATTGCCTAGGTGTTGTGGTTCGATTCACTCCATGATCTCGTGCCGCGTCGCCTCGCTCGGTACCGCCCTCCTGCTGTCGCTGGCCGTGGTCTCCGGATGCGCCAACGACGGGTCCGGCGATGACGACTCCGGCGGTGGCGGTGGCGGCGACGTCACGCTCACCGTCTACGCGGCGGCGTCGCTCACGAAGACCTTCGAGGAGATCGGCACGGAGTTCGAGCAGCAGCACGACGGCGTGACCGTCGAGTTCAGCTTCGGCGGCTCGTCCGACCTGGTCTCGCAGATCCAGGAGGGCGCTCCGGCCGATGTGTTCGCCTCGGCTGACGAGGCCAACATGGAGAAGCTGGCCGCAGAGGACCTCCAGGCAGACGACCCCCGGAACTTCGCGTCCAACACGCTCGAGATCGTCACGCCGCCGGACAACCCGGCGGGGATCACGTCGTTCGCCGACCTGGCCGCGGAGGGCGTCAAGGTCGTGGTCTGCGCCCCCGAGGTGCCGTGCGGCGCGGCGACGGTCAAGGCGGAGGACGCCACCGGCGTGACGCTGTCCCCGGTGAGCGAGGAGCAGTCGGTCACCGACGTGCTCGGCAAGGTCACCTCCGGCGAGGCGGACGCCGGGCTCGTCTACGTCACCGATGTGACCGCGGCCGGCGACGCGGTGCACGGCGTACCGTTCCCCGAGTCCAGCGACATCGTGAACACCTACCCGATCGTGGCGCTCGAGGACTCGAAGAACGGCGACCTGGCCCAGGACTTCGTGGACCTCGTGCTCAGCGACACCGGACAGGGCATCCTCGAGGAGGCCGGCTTCGCCCAGCCATGACCCGCCTGCATCGGCCACCTCCCAGCGGCCGGTCGGGCTGCCTCGATGGATCTACGTCCCGGCCCTGGTCGGGGCGGCGTTCGTGCTGCTCCCGCTCGTCGCGATCGTGGCGCGGGTCGACTGGACGCACTTCGGCTCGCTGATCACGTCGGAGGGATCGCGCGCGGCGTTCTGGCTCAGCCTCAAGACGTCGGCCGCGAGCACCGTGCTGTGCGTCGTGTTCGGGGTGCCGATGGCACTGATCCTGGCCCGCCGCGACTTCCCCGGCCTCGGCGTCCTGCGCTCGCTGGTGCTGCTACCCCTCGTGCTGCCGCCTGTCGTGGGTGGGTTGGCACTGCTCTACACGTTCGGACGACGCGGCCTGCTCGGCTCGGAGATGGACGCGCTCGGCATCCAGGTCGCGTTCTCGACCATCGCGGTGGTGATGGCACAGACGTTCGTCGCGATGCCGTTCCTCGTCGTGTCGCTCGAGGGGTCGCTGCGGACGGCGGGACAGCGCTACGAGATCGTCGCGGCCTCGCTCGGCGCGCGGCCCACGACGGTGCTCCGGCGGATCACGGTGCCGCTGGTGCTGCCCGGACTGCTGTCCGGCGCGGTGCTGTCGTTCGCGCGGTCCCTCGGCGAGTTCGGCGCCACCATCACCTTCGCCGGCAGCCTGCAGGGCCGGACCCGGACCCTGCCCCTGGAGATCTACCTGCAGCGCGAGACCGACCCCGACGCCGCGGTGGCCCTCGCGCTGGTGCTGGTGGTCGTCGCCGTGCTGGTGATCGGCCTCGCCCGGCAGAGCCGGGGTGTGCTGTGAGCTTCGAGCTGTCCTTCGTCGTGTCCGAGCGTGACGTGGAGATAGCGCTCGAGGTCGCCGCGGGGGAGACGCTGGCCGTGCTCGGGCCCAACGGGTCCGGGAAGTCCACCACCCTGGCCGTCACCGCGGGGCTGGTCGCGCCGGACGCCGGCCGGGTGGTGCTCGAGGGCCGGGTGCTCACCGACGTCGGCGCGGGACGGCCGGGCGTCCGGGTGGCGCCGCACGCCCGGCGTACCGCCCTGCTGGGGCAGGAACCGCTGCTCTTCCCCCACCTCGACGCCTTGGAGAACGTCGCCTTCGGCCCGCGCAGCAGCGGTACGCCGCGGGCCACCGCCCGGCGCGACGCCCAGCAGTGGCTGGACGAGGTGGGCGTGGGCGAGCTCTCGGCCCGCCGCCCGGCACAGCTCTCGGGGGGCCAGGCCCAGCGGGTCGCCGTGGCCCGCGCGCTGGCCGCGGCGCCCGCGCTGCTGCTGCTCGACGAGCCGCTTGCCGCGCTCGACGTCGCCGTGCTGCCGGCGCTGCGGCAGACGCTGCGCCGGGTGCTGGCCGACCGGAGCGCGATCGTCGTGACCCACGACCCCCTCGACGCCCTGCTGCTCGCCGACCGCGTGGTGGTGCTGTCGGACGGCCGGGTGGTCGAGCAGGGGACGAGCTCCGAGGTGCTGTCGCGTCCGCGCAGCCCGTTCGCGGCCCGGCTGGCCGGGCTCAACCTGGTCGCCGGCACCTGGCGGGACGGCTGCGTCGAGTCGGCGGACGGGCTGCGGGTGCACGGGATGGTGGAGGGCGAGCCGCCGGCCGCGGGCGAGGGCGCGATCGCGACCTTCCGGCCCGCGGCGGTGGCGGTCTACCGCGACGCGGTGGAGGGGAGCCCCCGCAACGCCTTCGACGTCACGATCACCGAGATCGAGCCGCTGGCGGACCTGATCCGGGTGCACGCCGGCACCCTCCACGCGGACGTCACCGTCCAGGCGGCCGCCGAGCTGCAGCTGGAAGCCGGGCTGGTCGTGACGTTCTCGGTCAAGGCGACCGAGGTCGCCGTCTATCCGCGCGCTTAGGGTGACCCTGTGGCGGCGTACCTGCGGATCGGCGAGGTGGCCCAGGCGGTCGGCGTCAGCGTCGACACGCTCCGGCGCTGGGAGTCCGAGGGCCGGGTCACCTTCGAGCGCCAGCACAACCAGCGGGTGCTGGCCGCCGACGACCTCGCGCCGCTCATCGCGTCCCTTGCCGGGTCGTCCGCCACCTCGAGCGCCCGCAACCGGATGACCGGGATCGTGGTCGCGGTCAAGCGCGACGGCGTGATGGCGCAGGTCGAGCTGGCCTGCGGTGACTTCCGGATCGTGTCGCTGATGAGCCGCGACGCCGCCGACGACCTGGGGCTCGAGGTCGGCAAGGCCGCGACCGCGGTGGTCAAGGCGACGAACGTGATCGTCGAGGTCGTCGGCGGCTGACACACAAACAAACAGGCCCGATGGCACACCTGGGTGCGCCACCGGGCCCGCCCTTCTACGGAAGGGTTCGTCGTGCGTGCGATCAGGCTCCGGACGTGGTGTCCACCGTGATCGTGGCGATGCCGACCAGCAGGTCCGGCGTCACGGCGTCGGTCTTGAAGGTCTGGTTGAGCAGGTCGGCCGCGACCGGGGAGATCTCGACCTTGGTCCCGGTCAGGATCGCGTCGCTGCCCTCGGTCTTGAGCGGCTCGAGCGTGCGGCCGTCGAGCTGGAACAGGAACGCGCTCTTCGCGGCCGACTCGCCGTTGACCTCGACGTCGCCGTAGACGCGCGAGACGCCCGGGTCGACATTGAAGTTGGACAGCCTCACGACGGTGTCGCCGGCGGTCAGGGTCAGCCCCGACGTGACGTGCTGGAGCTGGCCGATGACGTAGGGCGAGACCTCGCCCGGCTTGAAGACCGTGACGTTTCCGCCGGTGATCGGGAAGACGAGCGAGCCGTCGTCCGTGAGCTGACCGTCGCCGGTCACGCCCGGGGTGAGCTTGAGCGCGGTGAGAGCGTCGGTGAAGCCCTTGTCGAGCTTGATGGCGGTGGACGTGCCCTGGACCGCGTCGAGCGCGGCGACCGGCTTGGGCGCCGACTTCGACGAGGACGAGCCGCTGTTGGAGCCGCTGTCGCCGTCGTCGCCGCACGCCGTCACGCCGACGGCGATGACGCCGATGCTGGCGACTGCGGCCAGCTTCGAGCGGAAGGAACGGGTGGTGGTGCGCATCTTGCGTCTCCTCTGATGTACGTCGTTGACATCAGGGATCCGCGACCGCGGGGCCTCGGGATTGGAAACTCAGGGCCTTCTCAGCCAATCCACACCTGGCGATGGGGCGGACTGCTCGACGTCAGCCCACGACCAGGTAGCGCTCGTCGGTCATCGGACCGCCCCAGAGGACCGGGTCGTCGAGCCGGTACGTCGTGGGCGTGCGCCCCGCCGCTCGCAGCAGTGCCTCGGTCTCGAGCGCGGTGAGCCCGGCTCCGGTGTGCCAGCTGCCCTCGATCAGCAGCAGGATGCCGCCGTCGCCGAGCAGCCCGACCCAGCGGTCCACGGCCGCGGGCTGGTCGGGCAGTACCCAGAGCACGTGGCGGCAGAGCACGACGTCGTACGCCCGCTCGAGCGGCGGGTCGGCAGCGTCGGCCACGGTGAAGGTGACGTCGTCCCGGCCCGCCGCCTTGCCTCGGGCCCGGGTGACCATCTCGGGCGAGAAGTCGATGCCGTCGACGACGTACCCGGCGTCGGCGAGGAGGACGCTCAGCGTCCCGGTCCCGCAGCCGAGGTCGGCGATCCGTGCGGGAGCTTCGGGCAGGTGCGTGGTCAGGAGCTCCAACCAGGCGGCGCGCGTCACGGGGTCCCGCAGGCCGTGGTCGGGCTCGTCGTCGAACGTTGCCGCCTCGGCGTCCCAGATCTCACTCACGGTTCCCTCCTGACGTACTCGAGCCGCACCTTGCCCGAGACGATCGTGTAGTCGCGCAGCGTCAGCTCCTGGGTCGGGTAGGTACCCCCGAAGAGCCGCCGGCCCGAGCCGAGCAGGACCGGCACCACCCCGACGACCAGCTCGTCGACGGCCTGCTCGGCCAGGAACGAGTCGATGAGGACGCCACCCCCGAAGAGGAACACGGTCCCGCCGGCCGCGGCCTCACGTCGTACGACGTCGACGACCTCAGCCCCCACGAAGCGGATGTTCGAGGCGGCCGGCGTGGGGACCCGGGTCGTAGCCACGACCACCTGCTTGTCGCGATAGTCGGCGGCTGCGCCCTCGTCGAAGCAGTGCCGGCCCATGACGACCAGGTCCACCGTCTCGAGGAAGTCGTCGAACGGGATCTGCCTCTCGGTGTCGAGGTGGTCGTCGACGTCGGGCTGGATCCAGTCGTAGCCGCCGGTCTTGTCCGCGATGTAGCCGTCCAGGCTCATGGCGAGGCGGGCGACGATCCGCCCAGGCCTCCGGTCCACCACCTGCCGAAGCCTACGGGCGGCACCGGGGGAGCAATCCGTGAAGTCGTCGCTCGAGCTCGACGAGCGAATACGGCTTGACCAGGTAGGCATCCGCTCCCGACGCGATGCCGGCCGCGCGGTCCTCCTCGGAGTCGAGCGCCGTGCACCACCGCGTCCGGGGCGTGCTCGGCCGCCCGCGCCACCCCTTCCGGCCCGCTCGCCGCTGTGACGACGTCCCACCCGACCGGCTCGAGCCAGATCCGCATCAGCTCCGCGGTGTTGGGCTCGTCGTCGACGACCAGCAGGCGAGGCCGGTGAGAGATGAGGGCGGCGGTGCTCATGCACTCAACGCTGGCGTTGCCACCTGTCGTTGCGCTGTGACTCGGCCACGAGCTGGGTCTGTGGATGACGGGAAGTGCTCCACTGCGATCGGACCTACCGTCGACATGTGACCGCGGTTCTGGGGTTCGGGACTCCCTTGCTGGCATTCCTGGGCGCCTTGCTCGGTGCCCTGCTCAGCTGGAGGGTCGCGCGGCAGCTGGAGAGTCGATCACGCCAGGAGGAGACGATGCGCAACTTGCGCTGGGCGGCCGAGCTGGCCGCTCCCGACGAGTTGTCTCGCACAGATCTGGGCATCGCTCAGCTCACTGCCCTTGGTGCCTCGACACTGCTCGATCCCGAGCAGCAGATCTTCATCGACGCGGCGCTCGCAGCCGTGACCGAACCTGCCGCACCTGACGAAGGCTGACTATTCTGGAGATGAAGGGAGCAGTCATGGCGCAGCGTTGGCGGGTCACGATCGCGCAGCTTCGCGCGGCAGAGGCCCTGATCGAGCGTGCCGAGCTGATGGGACGTCCGATCCGGGTCGAGGTTCTGGAGCGGGCGCGTGACATCGTGAGGATGGCCGACGAGGACGGGATGCCGACCCGGGCTCAGAAGCCGATCGGCAACCCCGCGTAGTTCTCGGCCAGACCGGCGGCGCCGGCCTCGCTGCTCGTGACCCAGCGGAGCTGGGAGAGCTGGAGCTGCTCGTCGAACGGGTCGCCGGTCGCGTGCAGCATCGTGGTCATCCACCAGGAGAAGTGGGTGCAGCGCCAGACGCGGCGGACTGCCGTGTCGGCGTACGTGTCGGCGAGCGAGGCGTCGTTCTTGCGCAGCCACGCGACGAGAGCAGGTGCGAGCAGGGCGACGTCGGCGACGGCGAGGTTGAGCCCCTTCGCGCCGGTGGGCGGCACGATGTGCGCGGAGTCGCCGGCGAGGAACAGCCGGCCGTGCCGCATGGGCGTCTGCACGAACGAGCGCATCGGCAGCACGGAGCGGTCGGTGATCGGCCCGGTCTGTAGCGTCCAGCCGTCGAGGTCGAACCTCGTGGCCAGGCCCTCCCAGATCCGGTCGTCTGACCAGTCGTCGAGGGAGGTCTCGTTGGGGACCTGGAGGTAGAAGCGCGACACCGTCGCCGATCGCATCGAGTGCAGTGCGAAGCCCTCCGGGTGCCAGGCGTAGATCAGCTCGTCGGACGACGGAGCGACGTCGGCGAGGATGCCGAGCCAGGAGTAGGGGTAGGTCCGATCCCACGTCTGCGGCGACGGTACGGCGCCCCGGGACGGCCCGAACGAGCCGTCGCAGCCCACCACGACGTCGGCCCGCAGCCGGACCTCCTCGCCGTCGCGGGTGAACGTGATGGACGGGTCGTCGGTGTCGAGATCGTGGAGCGCGGTGTCCGCGACCTCGTAATGCACGACCTGTCCTCGCTCGCGGGCGGCCGCGACCAGGTCCTTCTGCACCTCGGTCTGGCCGTAGACCCACACCGAGCGGCCGGTCAGGTCGACGAAGTCGAGGTGGTGCCGCTCGCCCTCGCCGCGGTCGTGCCACTGCAGGTGGATGCCGCGGTGCTCGTCTCCCTCGCTCTCGAGCCGCGCGCCCAGCCCGATCTCGCGCAGCAGGTCGACGGTGGACTGCTCGAGGATGCCGGCGCGGATCCGAGAGGCGACGTACTCCTCCGAGCGGGTCTCGACCACGACCGACTCGACGCCCTCGCGGTCGAGCAGGTGCGCGAGCAGCATCCCGGCCGGCCCGGCCCCGACGATGGCGACCTGGGTCCGCTCCTCCGGCATGGCAGCAGTAGATCGCGAGGGAGCGACCGCGGACGAGGGAGGTTCTACTCAGCGGAAGCCGACGGGGCTGTGCGGCATCGGGAGCGCTGATCCCTCCCATGGTGACGAGCGCGTTCCGCACCGGTGCCGACGTTGGTTGGGTGGAGGGCGTGGACCAGCTCCCGACGACCTGGCACGCCCAGTGGATCTCGCCGACCGCAGAGCCGACGCCGGCCGGCCGTCGGCCGGCGTACCGCCTGCGCGGGGGCTTCGAGACGACCGGGCCGGTCCGGCGGGCGACGCTCCACGCCACGGCGCACGGCATCTACGAGGCCGAGCTCAACGGCGTCCGGGTCGGCGACGTCGAGCTGGCGCCGGGGTTCTCGGAGTACCAGCACCACACCCAGGTGCAGGCCTACGACGTGACCGACCTCGTGCGCGAAGGGGCGAACACCCTCGACGCGCTGCTCGCCGACGGCTGGTACCGCGGCCAGGTCGGCGTCGGCCGGGCGTCCGACCAGTGGGGCACCGAGACCGCGTTCCTGGCCCAGCTCGAGGTGGAGCACGCGGACGGCTCGACGTCGTACGTCGGCACCGACGAGAGCTGGCAGTGGTCGCCCAGTCACATCACGCTCGCGGACCTCATCGAGGGGCAGCACGAGGACCGCCGGCTCGTCGGGGAGGCGAGCTGGGCGCCGGTGGCCACGAGCGAGCGGCCCTGCGACGCCCTGGTCACCTCACCCGCGCCACCGGTGCGCGCCGTCCAGGAGCTGAAGCCGGTCTCGGTGACCGAGCTGCGGCCCGGCGTCCATGTCGTCGACCTCGGCCAGAACATCAACGGACACGTCCGGCTGACCGACCTCGGCCCCGAGGGCACCGAGCTCGTGCTCACCCACGCCGAGTGGCTGGGTCCGGACGGCGACGTCACCACCGACCACCTGAAGCCGGACCTGCCGTTCCTGCCCGAGCCGCTGGCAGCCGGGATGGTCGACCGGGTCGTGTCGGCGGGCGTGACCGGCGACGCCTTCGAGCCGCGGTTCACCACGCACGGCTTCCAGTACGTCCGGATCGAGGGCCACCCCGGTCCGCTCACCGCGGACGACGTCACCGGCGTCGTCGTGCACAGCGACCTGGAGCCGCGCGGTGGCTTCCGGTGCAGCGACGAGCGGCTCGACCGACTCCACGAGGCGGCGGTGTGGAGCCTGCGCGGCAACGTGTGTGACGTACCGACCGACTGCCCCACCCGCGAGCGCGCGGCGTGGACCGGGGACTGGCAGCTGTTCGGGCCGACGGCGACGTACCTCTACGACGTCGACGGGTTCTCCCGGAAGTGGCTGCGCGACCTCGTGGCCACGCAGTGGGAGGACGGCACCCTCTGCAACATGGCGCCGATGCCGGCCGCCGAGCGGACCGGTTTCATGGCCACCCTCAACGGCTCGGCCGGCTGGGGCGACGCGATCGTCCTGGTGCCGTGGGAGCTGTTCCGGGAGTACGGCGACCCGCAGGTGCTGCGCGACGCGTGGCCGGCGATCGTGCGCTGGCTCGACCGTGCCGAGCGGATGGCGAGCACGCAGCGGCATCCCGACCGCAAGGCCACGCATCCCGAGCCACGCCCGCACGACCGCTACCTCTGGGACACCGGCTTCCACTGGGGCGAGTGGCTGGTGCCGGGGGAGGACCCGGGCGACTTCCCGGCTTTCATCGCTGCCGACAAGGGCGACACCGCGACCGCGTTCTACGCCTGGTCGACCCGGCACGCCGCCGAGATCGCCCGGCTGGTCGGTGAGGACGACGCCGCTGAGCGGTACGCCGAGCTGAGCGCGCGCGTCGTGGACGCCTGGCGGACGGAGTACGTCGTCGACGGCCGCGTCACCCCGCACACGCAGGCCAACCTGGTCCGTGCCCTCGCCTTCGGGCTGCTGCCCGGCGAGCTGCGCCAGCGGGCCGCCGACGACCTCGTCGCCCTGGTGCGCGAGACAGGCAACCACCTCGGCACCGGCTTCCTCGCCACTCCCGACCTGCTGCCCGTGCTCGCCGACCACGGTCACCTCGACACGGCGTACGACCTGCTCCTCCAGGACACCGCCCCGTCGTGGCTGGCGATGATCGACCGCGGGGCGACCACGGTCTGGGAGCGCTGGGAGGGCATCGACGAGGACGGCGTTCCCCACGAGTCGCTCAACCACTACTCCAAGGGCGCCGTCATCTCGTTCCTGCACCGCTACGTCGCCGGGCTTCAGCGTCTCGAGCCGACCTGGACCCGGTTCCGCGTCGCTCCCCGCCCGGGTGGCGGGATCACCTCGGCCGAGACCGAGCACCTGACCCCCCACGGACGCATCGCGGTGGCCTGGGACGCGGCGGACGGGTTCGCGCTGACCGTCGACGTCCCGGAGGGCACGACCGCCGAGGTGGTGCTGCCCGACGGAACCGAGCACGAGCTCGGTGCCGGCAGGCACTCCCTCGAGAGCTATGACCTGGCCTCCGAGGTCCCCCGGCTGATCGCGAGGGCGGCCCCGCCGAGGCTCTCTCCGAGATAGGTGCCCGGGACGTCCTTGCGCGAGGCGGGGAAGAGGAAGGCGTTGCCGGCGTAGAGCGTGGGGACGCCGACCGCCGCCGCCGCCGCCAGCGACGCGATCGCTGCGCGCCGCTGGGTCGGCAGGTGCGACACCACGACCACGAGCGCGTCGACCGTGGTTGTCGCTGCGGCCAGGAGCACCGCCGTCGACGTGCGTGAACCCAGCAGCCGAGAAGCGAACCCCCGCTCGGCCAGGAGCGCCGCGAGCGCCTCGAGGCCCAGCGTGTGTGAGTCCGCCGGGCCGGTGGCGAGCAGGACGGTCCGCCCGTCGGCCGCCGGAGCAGGCGCCAGGGTGGTGACCTTGGACAGCCAACCCCGGACCACTTCGGTGGTGAAGTGCTCCTGGTCCACCTCGCAGTCGCCGGTCTCCCACCATGCACCGATCTGGCGCATCGCGGGCATCACGACGTCGTCGAGCGTCGCGGCGAGTCCGACCTCGTCGTGGGCCTCTTCCAGGACCACGCGCAGGCCAGGGGAGTCCCGGTGTTGCGAGGCCGCCAGCAGGGCCTGCACCCTCGCCACCTCCGGGTTTCCATCGTCGAGCAGCCCCCGCACCCGACGGGCGGCATCCATGGCCTGGCGACCGATGGCGATCTCGTCGCGCATCAGGCTCAGCTGGATGAGCTCGGCCGAGCGGTAGCGCCGGTGGCCACCGACGCTCCGACCCGTGGTCGGCAGGCCGTAGCGGCGTTCCCACGAGCGCAGGGTCGGGGACGGCACGCCGAGGAGCTCCGCCGCCTCCTTGATGGACAGGCCCGCACCCGCCGCGGAGGGGTCACGGTGCTGGTCGGCGTACGTCGACACTCTGACCTCGGTCCATCCGGAGCCCCAACGAGGCCCGGCTGCCACCGTACGCTCCGCGACGCCGGGTGACCGACCCAAGTGCATAAGTTCGCACCTGTCCGGTCGGGCCGGGGCGCGTCAGGCTTGTCCTGATCTCGGATCCCGATCCCCCAGGAACAGGCCCATGTCCAGCACAGAGCTACACGTCTCCGAGCCACCCGTCCCGGAGCCACCCCTCTCCGGCCCCTGCCAGGGACGGATCGCACACCTCGTGCTCAGGTGCGGCCAGGGCGACGAGGCGGCCCTCGGCGACCTCTTCGACCTCACGTTCTTCCTGGTCGCCGCGTGCGTGAAGCGGGATGCGGTCTCACCGGAGGGAGCCGACGACAAGGTCGTCGAGGCCTTCTGGCGGATCTGGCGTCGCTCCGCGAGCTACCAGCCGCGGCGGCAGGAGGTGCTGTCGTGGGTCCTCGACCAGGCGCTCGACGGCCGGGCGGGTTCCTGGACCATAAGCCCCCGCCCTAGCGCCTAGGCCAGAGCCGGAACCAGCTCAGGAACGGTTGTGCGCGACCGCCTCACGCACGAGCTCGACGAACGCGTCCTCGTCGAGAGTCTCACCCTCGTGGAGGTCGATGGCGCGGCGCCCTGGGCGAAGGTCAGCTTGATCTTGTCCTTGGTAAGTCTCGACCGTGCAGATGAGGCCGTCGCAGGAGAACGTCGGGACGCCGTCCGGGTTGGACGCCTTGCGCCACTTGGCCTCCTCCACGAGGTCGGGCTCGGCCCGCACCAGGAGGGAACGCAGCTTCTCGACGGTCTCGGCCCGCCAGTCGTCGCTCACGGGCCGAGCCTGTGCGCGGGGCCGCTAGGCCGTCCGCGACCTCGACGCGACCGCCGCCGGAGCACAGACCTAGTCGCGCGGCCCGCCGTGCATGACGCCGTCGAGCCCGCCGGCCAATGTCCCGGCCAGCTCGTCGTCGAACTCGCCGTCGACGAGCACGAACACCACGCGCGCGACGGCGTCGCCGCGGTTGGCCCAGGCGTGGTCGGTGCCGCGCTGGACGACGATGTCGCCCGCCCCGAGGGTCACCTCGGAGTCGTCCAGGACCAGCGTGATCTCGCCCTCGAGCACGATGCCGTAGTCGACGGATGCCGTGCGGTGCACCGGCGACTGGAGCCCGCGCTCGTCGAGGTGGCCGGGCTGGAACTCGTTGATCCGGATCTTGGTGCCGCGCGGTGGCGGGGGCACGGCGAGGGTGCGTTCGGTCGGCTCGTTCTCCTCGACCGCGACGATCCGGGTCGGGGCCCCCTCGGTGTTCCAGACCTCGTGGAACGCGACGCCGTCGTCCGGCAGCTCCTTGCTCACCGGGACCGGTCCGTCGGACAGGACGACCGAGACGCCGTCCGGGGTGTGGCCGGTGACGACTCGTCGTGGAGTGGTCATGCGTGGGTCACGATCGGCCCGCCGTTGAGGGCGACCATCTCGGACCACAGGGCCGGGATGATCAACGGGGTCGGCGACTCGTAGTCGGGGTTCTGCTCGACGTAGGCGCGGTGCAGGTTGCACACCACCCGCTCACCCTCGGGCCAGTCGGCGTACGGCCCGCCGGCGGCCTTCTGCGCGGCTTCCAAGGGAGTCAGGCCCGCGGCGTACGACTCGCGGGCGAGCTCGGCGATCCAGTCGGCGTAGCCCTCGAGGTCGTCGAGGACCTTGCCCACCTCTTCGCCACGGCAGGCGGGCCCGTGGCCGGGCAGCAGCGCGGCCGGGGCGAGGTCGCGCATCCGCTGCGTGGCCGCCTTGAACCCCGCCAGCGAGCCCTCGAGGAAGATCGGGTGTCCTCCCGAGAAGGCGAGGTCGCCGGCGAACATCACCTTCTGCTCGGGCAGCCAGACGCCGACGTCGTTGGTGGAGTGAGCCGGCCCCATCACCAGCAGCTCGACCGGGAACTCGTCGAGGTGCAGCGTCACGTCCTGGTCGAAGGTCACGTCGGGCGGCCGGACGACCAGGTCGCCGTAGTCGGCGGGCAGCTCGTGGGTCGCCTTGAGCTGGGCCCGCAGCACGCCCTCGCGGCACAGGTGGTGGCCGAGGATCGTCGTGCTGGCAGGCAGGAAGCCGTTGCCGTAGGTGTGGTCGGGGTGGTGGTGGGTGTTGACGGCGATCTTGGGGTCGCGGGCGGCGACTCCGGCCACCTCGGCGAGCAGGGCGCGGTTGCGCTTCTCGGTGGAGGTGGTGTCGACCAGGACGGCGTCGCCCGAGGCGTCGGTCACGACACCGCAGTTGTTGACCATCCAGCCGCCGTCCGGCTGCACGTAGGCGTAGACCCTCGGAGCCAGCTCCTGGAGGTACGCCGATCCGTCGTCCCACGTCATGGTCCCAGTGAGCCGCACGCGGGCGCAGCCAACAAGGGTTGTGGCCATCGCCGGAGCCGATCACTGGCATGCGTGATGGCTCGTTCCGTGCGCGCGCGGGGGTTGGTTGACTCCGCTGGTGAGCAGCCCCGCGTCGCCTGCGACGACGCCGATCCGCTGGCCGCTGGTGCTCGTGCTCGCGTCGCTGGGCGCGGTGGCGCCGGTGGCCACCGACCTCTACCTGCCCGGACTGCCGGCGATGGGGGAGTCGCTCGACGCCGGCCCGAGCGGCGTGCAGCTGACCCTCACCGCCTTCCTGGTCGGCCTGGCGTTCGGCCAGCTGTTCATGGGCCCGCTGTCGGACCACTTCGGGCGACGCCGCCCGCTCGTGGTGAGCGCCACGGTCTGCGTGGCCGCCGGCGTGGTGTGCGCGCTCGCGCCGAACCTCCCCCTGCTCCTCGCGGGCAGGCTCCTACAGGGGTTCGCCGGGGCCGGTGGGATGGTCATCGGGCGCGCCCTCATCGCCGACCTGGTGACGGGCCGGGCCGCCGCGAAGGCGTTCACGCTCATGATCACCGTCGGCGGGGTCGCGCCGGTGCTGGCGCCGCTGGTCGGCAGCCTGCTGGCCGGGCCGGTGGGCTGGCGCGGGATGCTCTGGACCGTTGCCGGGCTCTGCGTGGTGATGCTCCTGGGTGTGCTGCTCGTCGTCCCGGAGACCCATCCCGCCGAGGCCCGCGCGGCGCACCGAGAGGCCTCTCCGTTCGACGGGATCCGGCAGGCGGTCGGCATCCGCGCGTACCGCCGGCAGATCGCGGTGAGCGCGCTGTCGTTCGCCGTGCTGATGGCCTACATCTCGTCGTCCCCCTTCGTCTACCAGAACGTCGTGGGCCTCTCCGAGATCGAGTACGGCGTCGCGTTCGGCATCAACGCCTTCGGCCTCATCAGCGCCGGCTGGGTCGCCAGCCGGTCGATCGACCGGTGGTCACCCCGCCAGGTGCTGCGGGCAGCGATCGCGGTGCAGCTCGCCGCGGTCACGACGTACGCCGTCCTCGCGCTGGCCGGCGCTCCGGCGTGGCTGTTGCCCGTGCCGATCTTCTGCGCGGTCGCGTCGAACGGCGGGATCATGGGCAACTCCGCGGCCCTCGCCATGTCCCTCGTGCGCCCGGTGGCCGGGGCCGGCAG
Source organism: uncultured Actinomycetota bacterium (assembly GCA_963759065.1). Classification (GTDB taxonomy): domain Bacteria; phylum Actinomycetota; class Actinomycetes; order Propionibacteriales; family Nocardioidaceae; genus Nocardioides. The sequence goes on from CAVWYA010000016.1 coordinate 173,997, forward strand.
CGCCGTCCTGGGCTTCACGACCTTCGCCGTCGGGGCGCTGGTCTCGCCGCTCGTCGGCCTCGGCGGCGAGGACTCGGCGCTGGTGCCCGCGCTGGTGATGGCGGCGGCCTGCAGCCTCAGCTTCACCCTCAGCCGCCTGCGCGGCTCGGAGGAGGTTCAGCCGCGCTCGTCCTCGAGCGCGATCGCCACGTCGTAGAGCAGGCGTCGCAGCCACACGACAGCCGGGTCCTTCTCGCGCCGGGAGTGCCAGTGTGCGGCCTCGGTGATGGTCACCGGGTCGAGCGGGGTCGTCGCGATCGCCAGCCCGAGCACGTCGAGGCAGCGGAGCGCCAGCCGGGACGGCACGAACGCGCACATGTCGGTGCCGGCCACCGCGAAGGGCAGCGTGAGCAGGCTGGTGACCTGCACCAGCACGGTGCGGTCCTGGACGCCCTTGGCGTCGAGCTCGACCTCCAGGGGGCGGCGGCGCTGGCCGGCGGCGGCGAACTGGGCGACCGCGTGCGGCATCGCCTGCAGGTCGTCGAGGGTGAGCGCGCCGTCGTCGAGCCTCGGGTGGTCGCGGCTGACCAGGCAGACGAGCTCGTCGGTGAAGACGGGCTGCAGCCGGCCGGGGAACTCGAAGCCGAGCGGACCGATGATCAGGTCGCGGCGCATCAGCTGGGCCTCGAACTGGTCGGAGCGGACGTCGATCGGGTCCAGGGCGACCGTGCAGCCCGGCGCCTGCTCCCTGAGCAGCCGGGTGAGCGGCTCGGCCAGCACCGTCATGGCGTACTCGGACATGCTCACCGCGAACCGCTTGCTGCTGCTGCCGGCGTCGAACTCGCGCTCGTTGCCGAGCAGCGCCTCGGCGGCCTCCACCGCCTCGGTCACCATCGGCCGGATCTCCTCGGCCAGGGGCGTCAGCTCGAAGCCGCGTCCCACCCGGACCAGCAGCTCGTCGTCGAAGTGCTTGCGCAGCCTGGCCAGCGCACCGCTCATCGCCGGCTGGCTCATCGTCATCCGCTCGCCGGCGTGGGTGAGGTTGCGCTCCTCGAGCAGGGCGTGCAGGGACAGCAGCAGGTTGGCGTCGACCTCGCGCAGCCGCTCGTTCACCGCGTCCCCTCCTCCCGTGACGGCGCTCACCCTAGGACCCCGGACGTCCTAGTGTTGCGCTCATGGCACTGGGTGGCACCGACCTCAACCTGCTGCTGCCGCTGAAGGTGCTGCTGGAGGAGGGCAACGTGACCCGGGCAGGCCAGCGGCTCGAGCTCAGCCAGCCGGCGATGAGCGCGGCCCTGGCCAGGTTGCGCCGCCGGTTCGACGACGAGCTGCTCGCGCGCGCCGGGCGCGACTACGAGCTGACGCCGTTCGCCCGCGACCTGCTGCCCGAGGTGCAGCACGCGCTGCGGCTGATGGGCGCCGCCCTGCACCTGGAGGACGAGTTCGACCCGGCGACGTCGTCGCGCACCTTCCGGCTGGCGATGAGCGACTACGCGATCGCGGTGGTGCACGAGCCGCTGGTCCGGATGGTGGAGGCCGACGCGCCCGGCGTCCGCCTCGTCATCGGCCATCTGGGCCCGGGCGTCCGGGAGTCGCCGACGGCGCTGATCGAGCACGACGCGCTGGTCGCACCGCTCGGCATCGGCTTCCCGGGCGAGTCCCGTCCGTTCTGGCGGGACCGGATGGTGGTGCTGGCGGATCGGGACAACCCGCGGCTGGTCGACGGCCGGCTCACCCTCGAGGACCTCGCGGCGCTGCCGCACGCGGCGGCGTCGTTCGGGCCGGGTGTGCTGACGCCGGTGGACCGTGCCTTCGGGGAGCTCGGCATCGAGCGCCGGATCGCACTGCAGGTCTACGGCTTCCTGCCGCTGCCGTTCGTCATCGAGGGCACCGACATGATCGCCGTCGTACCCCGAGATCCTCGCGAGAACCCACGTCCGGCCAGGGGGTCGACTGGTCATCGTCGAGCCGCCGTTCGACGAGCTGGTCCTGGCCGAGGGCTACTGGTTCGCCGCCGACCGGCTCTCCGACCCGGCACACCGCTGGCTGTTCGGCCGCCTGGACGCCGTGGCGGAGGAGCTGGCCGAACGGCTGCCTAGGATGCCTACTCCCAGTGGTTGCGGTTGGTCGCGCCGTCGGGGCCGGCCAGGTAGCCGACGAACAGCCCGTCGGGTCGCGCTCGGCGCGGATCTGCTGGAACCGCGCCCACGCCTCGTCGGACATGAACCGCAGCTGGCGGCGGGACAGGTCGCTGTCGCCGAGGTACTGGCCGACGGTCACCGGCTCGAGGTCGGCCATGGCGCCCTGCGAGCCAGGAGCGGCAGCGCTCGTCGTCGTCGGGCGACTCCCACACGACGTACGACGCGAGGTAGATCTCCGACTGGAGCGAGAACGCCATGTCGGGCAGCGTCCGCAGCGGCGCCATGGAGAACCAGATCGTGAACGCCTTGTCGTTCGGCAGCGTGGTGTACGCGCGGCGCATCGCCGGGACGACGTCGGCCGCGGAGCCGGTGAGCCAGGCGTTGTCGACCGCCCAGCGGTGGCCCTCGGGGTTGTCGTGGAGCTGGCGCTTGCGCTGCTCGTCGACCGTCGTCGGGATGGCGTCGAGCACCAGCAGCGCGCGGTCGAGGGCGGGGGAGGCGCGGAACGGCGCGAGCGCGTCCGAGCCCTCGGCCGGTGAGTCGACGAGCGCGACGCCGGTGACCAGCAGGATCGGCCCGGGCGCGATGGTCGGGTCGGTCTTGGTCAGCGCGACGATCTCGACGGTGTCGGCGACCGTGTGGTGGGTCTCGTGCAGCCAGGTCATCACCTCGTCGAAGTCGTCGAGCGCAGTAGGCGTGCACGGTCTGCGCGACGTGCTGCGGGAACGGCAGCGTGCGCAGGTGGAACCGGGTGACGACGCCGGGGAAGCCCGGGCCGGCGCCGCGCGCGGCCCAGTAGAGGTCGGCGTTCTCGTCGGCCGAGGCGCGCACCAGCTCGCCGGCCGCGGTGACGACGTCGACCGCCTCGACGTACTCGGCGGCCCAGCCCCAGCCGCGCGCGTTCCAGCCCTGGCCGCCCTGCAGCAGGAAGCCGCCGATGCCCGACCGTGGGGCAGTGGCCGCCGGGGAAGAACCGGCCGCGCGCCTCGAGGAACGGCGCCGAGCTCGGAGCCGCCCTGGACCGCGGGGGACGGCGGAGACGATGCCGGTCGCGTCGTCGTACGAGAGCTCGTGCAGGCCGCCGAGGTCGATCACCAGCGCGTCGTCGCGGACCGACCACTGCGCCCAGCTGTGGCCGCCGGAGCGGACCGCGACCTGCCAGCCGCGCTCGCGCGCGAGGCGTACGGCGTCGACCACCTCGGCCTCCGTCGTCGGGCGTACGACGGCCGCGGGCTGCCGCTCGGTGAGCCGGCGGTTGAAGACCCGGTCGACCCGGGCCTCCTCGAAGCCGGCGTCCCCGCGGCCGAGCAGCGGGAGAGCCATCAGGCAGGCTCGACCAGCGCACCCAGCGTCTGGCCCATGATCCGGCCCGGGTCGGCGCCCGGGGTGTCCGGGTGGATCTCCCACTCGGCGAGGGTGAGGCTGTTGTCGAGCACCATCTTCACGCGCGGGAAGCGGCGCTCCATGAACGCCGGCAGCACGTCCTCGACGCGTGTGTGGGGGCCGCCGGAGGTCAGCATCTCGGCCAGGACCACGGCGTCCTCGGCGCACATCGCCGCGCCCTGGGCGATCAGCGGCGGGCAGGCGTGGGCGGCGTCGCCGATGATGATCGTGCGGCCGCGGTGCCACGGGGAGTCGACGCAGATCGCCTCGATCCACTGGTAGTTGACGACCGCGTCGTCGGCCAGGCTGTCGCGCACCTCGCCCCAGATGCCGCCGTACCCCTGGCCGCGCTCCTTGAGCAGCGCGCCGTTGGGGCCCTCGCCGACGAAGGAGCGGTCGAGGTTCTCCTCGAGCAGGAACGCGTAGCAGAGGTCGTCGGAGATCGGCGTGTAGCCGGCCTTGAACTTCGGGCCGCCGTAGTAGAGCTCGGAGCAGTCCATCTCGGCCGGCCGCTTCGCGACCGTGCGCCAGATGCCCATGCCGACCTGGTGCGGCTGGTCGCTCGATGCCGATCATCTCGCGCACCTTGGAGCGGATGCCGTCCGCGCCGACGAGCAGGTCGACGGTCTCGGTGCTGCCGTCGGACAGCGTCGCGACGACGCGAGTCACCGCGGTCGTCGATCTCGGTGACCGTGGTGGAGAGGCGTACGTCGACGCCGGCCTTGACGACCTCCTCGGCGAGGATGTCGGCGATGTCGCCGCGCACGGCGCCCATCGTGCCGGGCAGGTCGGGGCCGCCCATCGGCGGCGTCGGGATCTCGGCGATGACGTGGCCGTCGGCGGTCTTGAGCCGCAGGTGGCTGAACGGGAAGCCGCGCTCGGCCAGCCGGTCGTAGATGCCGACCGCCTTGAACGCCTTGAGCGCGTTGCCCTGGAGCGTGATGCCGTGCCCGACCCCGCCGAGCTCGGAGCGGAGGTCGACGAGGACCACCTCGACGCCCTTCTGGCGCCAGCGCCAGCGACAGGACGCCGCCGGTGATGCCGCCGCCGACGACGAGGACGCGACTGACCTGGGACTCGGGCATCGGTTCTCCAAGGGGGTCGAGGGTGGCGGAGGTCGACGACCGTGTCCGGCCATCAGGTCGAGGACGTCGTCGACCGGGCCGAGCGACGACGAGAGGTTGAGGAAGCCGTGCAGCATGCCGTCGGCCTGGACGTGGCGTACGTCGACGTCGGCGGCCTCGCGGAGCAGGTCGACGAACGCCTCGCCGGTGGTGCGCAGGTCGTCGTACTCCGCCGTGACCAGCAGCGTCGGTGCCAGACCGCCAGGTCGGCGAGGGACGGGAACGCGTAGCCGTCGGGCGCCTGGCCGCCGAGGTAGTTGGCGTTGATGCCGGCCGTGCCCTCGGGGGTGAACCGCAGGGCCGGGGGCACCTCGTCGAGCAGCGCCGCCACCTCGGGCGACGGCTCGGGCAGGGCCGGGTGCGGCCACGGGGTAGACGGGGAGCAGCGCGGCCGGCGCCCAGCCGTCCTCGTCGCGGAGCCGCAGCGCGGTGGTGAGGGCCAGGTTGCCGCCGGCGCTGCCGCCGCCGAGGGAGATCCGGTCCGGCGTCGACGCCGAGCTCCGCCGCGTGGTCGCGCAGCCAGCGGGTGGCCGCCACGCAGTCGTCGAGGGGCACCGGGTGGTGCACGCCGCCGACCGCGAGCCGGTAGTCGACGCTCACGACCACGCCACCGGTCCGCGCGCAGATCTCGCGCGCGGTCCAGTCGGCCTCGGGCATGTCGAGGTCACCGAACATGAACGCCCCGCCGTGGATCCAGAGCAGGGCCGGCCGGTCCGCACCGTCCGTTGATCGAGGGTCCCCGTAGACGCGCACGGGGACCGGGCCGTGCGGCCCGTCGACGGTGAGGTCGCGGGTCGGTACGGCGGCCGGCGGGTCGAGCGGCGGCTCCATGAACTCGCGCACCCGCTCGTCCTTCTCCGGGTCGCCCATCGCCTCCTGGAGGGAGGCGATGCCGTCGAGCAGGTGGAACCGGGACGCGACCTCGTCGTGGATCGGCACGGCTCAGACCGCCGTCGGCTCGGTGAACATCGAGGCCTTGGAGCCGGTGATCCAGCCGACCACGTGGTCGCGGTCGGCGCCGGCGGCGGGGACGTCGGCGACCTTCTTGCCGCGGTTGAGGATGACGATCCGGTCGGCGACCTCGTAGCAGAGCGGGAGGTCGTGGGTGACGATCACGATCGCGATGCCCTGGTCGGCCATCCGCCGGATCAGCGCCTCGACGTTCTTGGTCTGCTCGTAGCCCAGCGCCGCCGTCGGCTCGTCGAGGAGCAGGATGCCCTGCGACTCACCGTTGACGCGGATCGCGCTGCGGGCCAGGGCGACCACCTGCCGCTGGCCACCGGAGAGCATCTCGACCGGCCGGGTCATCGGGGCGGTGCGGACGCCGAGCCGGTCCAGCTCGGCCTCGGAGCTCTTGCGCATCGCCTTGCGGTCGACGAAGCCCAGCCAGCCGAGCGGTCCGCGGCGCAGCTGCTCGGTGCCCATGTTGAGGTTGGTCGAGATGTCCTGCGGCTCGACGAGGGCGAGGTCCTGGTAGACCATCTGGATGCCCGCGGACGCCGCGTCGCTCGGTGCGCTGAACGACTGCTCCACGCCGTGCACCCGGATCGCGCCGTGCGAGGGCTTGTGCGCCCCCGACATCACCTTGAGCAGCGTGGACTTGCCGGCGCCGTTGTCGCCGAGCAGGGCGACGACCTCGCCGGGCATCACGTGCATGTCGATGCCGTCGAGGGCGCGGACGAAGCCGTAGTGCATCTCGATGTCGCTGAGCGCGAGGGCCGGGGCACCCGAACGGAGTCGTCGTCATGGATCAGCCCTGCTTCGCGTGGACGGAGAGGTTGGCGGACATCAGCCGCTCGGACACGGCGCTCTGCAGCACCCGCTCGAACATCAGCGAGCCGAGCAGCAGCGCACCCGTGGCGACGACGGCCCAGTAGGGCTGGATGCCGCGGATGATCAGGCCGTTGGAGATCGTGGCCAGGATCAGCGCGCCGACCAGCACGCGTGGCAGGCTGCCGCGGCCGCCGGTGAGGGCGACGCCGGCCAGGGCGACCGCGGTGAGCGCGGTGAAGATGATCGCCGGGCTCGCGGCCGGGTTGGCCTCGGTGGTGTTGGCCGTGTTGACCAGGCCGCCGACGGCGGCCAGGACGCCCGAGATCACGAAGCCGAGCACCTTGTAGCGGTCGGCGGGGATGCCGGCGCGGCGTACCGCCTCGGCGTTGGCGCCGACGGCCATCAGCCGCAGCCCGTCGCGGGTCCGGGTGAGGAAGATCGTGCCCACGAGGAACACCACCGCCACGATGAACACCGGCGCCGGGATGCCGGGGAACGTCTCGCCCGTCTCACCGATCCGGAGGTAGCGGTGGGTGCCCATGAACTCGAGCTGGGTCAGCCCCGGGAAGGTGTAGCCGCCGGCCACCACCGACGCCAGGCCGGTGAGCACCGACAGCGTGCCGATGGTGACGATGATCGGGTTGAAGCCGCGCAGCGTGATGAAGCCGTTGACCAGGCCGACGGCCACGCCGACGCCGAGCCCGGCCAGCAGGCTGAGCGCAGGTCGAGTGTCCGTGGGTCAGCAGCCAGCCGCAGACGCAGCTGGCCAGCGCCGCCGTACCGGGCAGGGACAGGTCGAGGACCCCCGTCATGACGCCGATGCCGACCCCGGCCGCGAACAGGGCGGTGAGCGCACCCGCGTTCGCGATCAGGATGGCGTTGTCCACCTTGAAGAAGAACGGCGAGCACCAGACCGCGAAGAGCAGGATCAACATCCCCCACAGCATGAAGATGCCGCGGTCGCGCAGGAACACCAGCACCGAGACCGTGCGTGGGACGTCGTGCCCGGTGGGGACCGGGGCCGGGGCGTCGGCCCCGGCCTCGGTCACCTCGGGGCTCACTTCTGAGCTCGTCGTCATCGTCAGCTGTCCGCCTTCACGACTTCCTGCGGGACGGTGAGCTGCACGCCGGTCGCCTCCGGGTCGTCGATCATCGTGACCAGGGCGTCGAACGACTGCGCCATGTCGGCGCCGAACTGCAGCGCGACCGAGGCGTAGATCTTGCCGTCCTTGACCGCCGCGAGGACCTCCTCGTTGCCGCCGGTCTCGGTCAGGCACGGGAGCTCCTTGCCGGCCGCCGCGAAGGCACCGAGCGCGCCGAGCGAGCCCTCGTCGTTCTGGCCCATCACCGCGGCGAGGTCGGGGTTGCCCTGGAGGGCGCTGCCGACGTCGGTCTGCGCGGCGCCACGGTCGGAGATCGTGATGTGGCTGACGATCTCGGCGTCAGGCGCGGTGGCCTCGAGTGCTGCCACGATGGCCGCCTCCTGGACCTCCTTGCCGGCGGTGCCGGGGGCGGAGTCGCCGAAGAGGACCTCGGCCTTGCCGTCGAGCTTCTCGTTGATGCAGTTGCCGAGCTCCTCGCCCATCGCCGTGCCCTGGGCCTCGTAGTCGATGGTGGAGAACGAGACGCCGGGCTCGAGGCCGTCGAGGCCGTAGTCCTCGGGGGTGCCGTTGAGGATCAGCGGGACGCCCTTGTCGAGCGCCGACTGCACGAGGGCGGCGGCGGTCGGCGGCGCGATCATGATCGCCCAGGCGCCGGCGACACTGCCGGACTCGATCACGGTCTGCAGGTCGGTGATCTGCTTCTGCGGGTCGAGCTTGGGGTCCTGGATCTGGACCTCGTAGCCCTTCTCCTTCGCGTAGCCGGTGAGGCCCTCGCTGAGCTGCTTCATCGCGGGGATCTGGAGGCCGATCGGCGAGAACGCGATCGTCTTGTTGTCGCTGGATCCGGAGCCCGAGCCGGAGTCGTCGGTGCCCGAGGCGGGCTTGGGGTCGTCGCCGCACGCGGCGAGCAGCGCAAGGCTGCTGACGGCCAACACGGCCAGTGCCGTCCTGCTCTTGGTCGTGATACGGGACTTCATCTGGTTCTCCTGAGCTCCGTGGCGGCCGTGCGGCCGCCTGTGTGGTCGGTCACAGGAAACCGTCGGCCCGCGGAGTCGGGAACCCCGATCGCCGTGATGCCAGATATCGGCCCCGGCTCTTTCCGCTGCGTGCGCCGGCGGACCTAGCGTGAACGAGCCGCGGCGGCTGTCCCGCCGTACGGACCCATCAGCCAACACCCAGTCATCACAGAGGAGCCAGCCATGGCTTACGTCGTCAGCGCCACGTGGACCGCCCAGCCGGGCCAGGAGGGCGTCGTCCTCGACGCGATCGAGAAGCTCACCCCGGCCTCCCGCGCGAGGAGCCGGCAACCGCTTCTACCAGGCCTACCAGGACCCGGCCGAGCCCGGGATCTTCCGGCTCTTCGAGATCTACGACGACGAGGAGGCGTACGCCGCCCACGGCGCGTCGGACCACTTCCAGGCAGTACGCGCTCGAGCAGGCCATCCCGGTGCTGGCCAACCGCGAGCGTGCGTTCTTCCAGACGATCGGATGAAGGCTCAGTCATGAAGCTGGCCGCCTTCCGGCGTACCGACGAGCCGGACGGGACCCGCCGGACCGGGCTGGTCGTCGGTGACGGCCCGCTCTGGTGGATCCACCCGTTCCCCGAGGGCACCGACCTGGTCGGGCTGCTCGCCGCGGACGCCGCCGAGCGCGAGGCTGCGGCGGACGCCGCCGCCCAGGGCGACGGGCTGCAGCCCGAGGACGTGGTGCTGCTGCCGCCGGTCTACCCGGTCGCGATGCGCGACTTCCTCACCTTCGAGGCGCACGTCGACGGCATGGAGCGCGGCCACGGCAACCCCGGGCCGCCCGCCGAGTGGTACGACGCCCCGGTCTTCCTGTTCATGGCCCCGCACGCCGTGACCGGGCCCCACGACGACGTCGCGATGCCACCGGACACCGAGCGGTTCGACTTCGAGCTCGAGATCGCCGCGATCGTCTGCCGCGACGTCCGCAACGTGACGCCGGCGGAGGCGCGGGCGGCGATCGGCGGCTACTGCGTGATGAACGACTGGTCGGCGCGCGACATCCAGGGCAGGGAGATGAAGCTCAAGCTCGGTCCGTCGAAGGGCAAGGACTTCGCGACGACCATCGGTCCCTGGGTGGTGACCGCCGACGAGGTCGACGGCTGCCGGGACGGGGACGGGTTCCTCGACCTCGAGATGACGGTCAAGGTCAACGACGTCCGCGTCGGTGGCGACCGGTCGGCGCACATGGGCTGGTCGTTCGAGCAGCTCGTCTCGCACTCGTCGCGCGCGTCGTGGGTGAAGGCCGGCGAGGTGCTCGCCTCCGGGACCTGTGCCTCCGGCTCGCTGGCCGAGTCGTGGGGACGCACCGGCACGCTGACCCCGCCGCCGCTGAAGGTCGGCGACGTCGTCGAGATGACGATCGAGCGGCTCGGCACCATCCGCAACACCGTGGTGGCCGACCCCGAGACCGTGCCGCCGATCGTCCCCGCCCGTCGGCGTACGACCGCGGAAGCCACGGCGTGACGTCGTCGTACGTCGTCACCCGCAACCCCGCCACCGGCGAGGAGCTCGCGCGGTACGACGCCCACGACGCGGCCGGCGTCGAGCAGGCACTCACGGACGTCGCCGCTGCCGCGGCGACGTGGGGAGCGACGCCGCTCGACGACCGGCTGGCGCTGCTGCGCGGGGTCGGCAAGCTGCTCACCGAGCGGCGTGAGGACTACGCCGCGCCTGATCACCGCCGAGATGGGCAAGCCGATCACCGAGGCGCTGGGCGAGGTCGACAAGTGCGCCTGGAACTGCGAGGTCGTCGCCGACCTCGCGCCGGGCTGGCTGGCCGACCACGAGGTCGCCTCCGCCGCGTCGCGGTCGTGGCTGTCCTACGAGCCGCTCGGCGTCGTGTTCGCGGTGATGCCCTGGAACTTCCCGTTCTGGCAGGTGCTGCGGTTCGCCTGCGCGGCCCTGGCGGCGGGCAACGCGGCACTGCTCAAGCACAGCCCCGACGTGACCGGGTGCGCGCTGGCCATCGAGGAGCTCTTCGCGGACGCCGGCGCGCCCGCGGGGCTGTTCCGCTCGCTGGTCGTCGCGGCCGAGGACGTGCCGGAGGTCTCGCGCCGCGTGGTCGAGGACCCGCGGGTCGCCGCGGTCACCCTGACGGGCAGCGAGCGGGCCGGCTCGTCGATCGCGTCGATCGCGGGCGCGGCCATCAAGAAGACCGTCCTGGAGCTCGGCGGCTCGGACCCGTTCGTGGTGCTCGCCGACGCGGACGTGTCACTGGCCGCTGCCACGGCCGTGAAGGCCCGGTTCACCAACACCGGCCAGAGCTGCGTGTGCGCCAAGCGGTTCATCGTCCACGAGGACGTCGCCGAGGAGTTCGTCGAGCGATTCGTCGACCAGATGGCCCTACTCGAGATCTCACCGATGGCGCGCGACGACCTGCGCGACGGCATCGTGCGACAGGTCGAGGCGACCGTGGCGCAGGGCGCGCGGCTGGTCACCGGCGGCCACGCGATCGACGGGCCGGGCTGGCACATGGAACCGACCCTCCTGGTCGACGTCGAGCCCGGCATGACGGCGTTCGACGAGGAGACCTTCGGGCCGGTCGCCACGATCTCCCGGGCCCGCGACGACGACCACGCGGTCGAGCTGGCCAACGCCACGACCTTCGGCCTCGGCGCGTCGGTGTGGGGCGAGCCGGAGCACGCGCTCGCCGTGGGGCGCCGGGTCCGCTCCGGTGCGCTGTTCGTCAACGCGATGGTCGCCTCCGACCCGCGCCTGCCGTTCGGTGGGATCGGCCGCAGCGGCTACGGCCGCGAGCTGTCGGCCGAGGGGATGCGCGAGTTCACCAACGTCCGCACCGTGGTGGTCGCCTGATGCACCTCGACCACGTCGGCATCAACGTCGCGGACCTGCCCGGGATGACGAAGTGGTACGTCGCGGCGCTGGCCCTCGAGGTCGAGTTCGAGTTCGCGCTGGAGCAGTTCGAGTTCAGCGGGGCGATGCTGCGCAGCTCAGACGGCTATCGGATCGAGCTGCTGCACCGGGTCGGGAACGCGGCCGGCATCCAGGTGCAGCGACCCCTCGACGCGCCGCTGACCCGTGGCCTCGGGCACCTCGCGCTGACCGTCGACGACCTCGAGGGCACCCATCGCGATCTGCTCGCCGCCGGGGCCACCGAGCGGATGCCGCCGAGCCAGTCGCCCGAGCCCGGCGTACGCATGGCGTTCGTCTCGGACCCCGAGGGCAACCTGATCGAGCTCGTCGACAGGACCTCCTCATGACCGGTCGGCTGGCTGGGAAGGTCGCGCTCATCACCGGCGTCGGCGGCGGTATCGGCGCCGTGGCGGCGGCCCGGTTCGCGGCCGAGGGTGCCCGCGTCGTGGGCTGCGACCTCGACGCCGCCAGCGCTGCCGCGACCGAGGAGACGGTGCGGTCCGCCGGTGGAGAGATCACGGTGATGGGCGGTGTCGACCTGGGTGACGCCGACGCCGCGCGTGCGTGGGTGGACGCGGCCGTGGCGACGTACGACGGCCTCGACGTGCTCTACAACAACGCGTCGACGCAGCGGTTCGCGGCGCTCGACGAGCTCACGGTCGACGAGTGGGACTTCACGATGCGCAACGAGCTCGACCTCGTCTACTACACGGTCCGCGCCGCTTGGCCGCACCTGAAGGCGACCGGCGGCGGCTCGATCCTCAACGTCGGCTCCATCGCCGCGATCCGGGGCGTGGAGTTCATGCCGCAGAACGCCCACTCGACGGCCAAGGGCGGTGTCATCGCGCTGACCCTGCAGCTGGTCGTCGAGGGCGGCCCGCACGGGATCCGCGCCAACGTGATCAGCCCCGGGCTCATCGAGACGCCGAACACCGCCCCGATGCTGGCCGACCCGCCCGAGCGGATGAAGCAGGTGGTCCTGGACCGGATCCCGCTGGGCCGGCACGGGCAGCCCGACGACATCGTCAGCGCCGCGGTCTTCCTGTCCTCAGACGAGGCGTCGTGGATCAGTGGCGCCCACCTCGTCATCGACGGCGGCGGGTCCGTCCTCGGCTGAGCCGCAGCCTCAACGGTGGTCGGCGGCGATCTCGCGCGCCAGCTCGATCGCACGGACCGCCAGCGGCGACAGGGTGCGCCCGGCGGGCCAGTGCAGGTAGAGCTCGCGGGTCGGCGTCGGGTCGATCTCGTGGATCCGGAGGCGGTCGTCGCCGACGGCACTCGCGACCGCGAGCCGGGGGAGCACCGCGATCCCGAGCCCGCTGCGGACCATCGAGATGAGCGTCTCGTTGCTCGCGCTCCGGAAGACGATCCTGGGTCGTGCCCCGCTCTGCTCCAGCTGCTCCTCGAGCCGAGGCTGGTCGCACATCGACGGCCACGCCACCATCGCCCGGCCGTCCAGCTCCGGTAGCGCCACCCGGCCGTCGGGGAAGTCGTCCGGGCCGGCGACCAGCAGGTAGGGATCGTCCAGCAGCAAGGTCGACTCGACGTCGTCGTCGACCTGCCCGTCGAAGAACAGCAGGTCGAGCTCGCCCATCCGGGGATCGTCGGGCTCCTCCTCGGACAGCCTCACCTCGCAGTCCGGGTGCTCCGCGCGCAGCCGGTTCACGAGCGTGGGCAGGATGACGGTCGACACGCTCTGGAAGGTGCCGATGTCGATGCGGCCGCTGCCCGCCCGGAACCGCTCGATCGCATCCGCGAGCCCGTCCGCGCCGGTCAGCAGCTGGCGGCCGTGCTCGAGCACCAGCTGGCCCAGCGGCGTCAGCCTGACGGCCCGTGGTCCGCCGGGGCGGTCGAACACGGCGCCGCCGACGGTGCGCTCCAGGGCGGCGACCTGCTGGCTCACCGTCGACTGCGTGTAGCCGAGCCGGTCCGCCGCCCGGCCGAAGGTCCCCTCCTCGGCGATGGCGGCCAGCGCCCGCAGGTGTCGCAGCTCGACGTGCATGCAATCAAGGATAAGCGCGGCCGATCTTCTCGATCACTAACAATCGCTTTTCACGAACGCCGATCCTCCCTAGCGTGGCAGTCCTGATCCACTCGGAAGGGAAATCGAGATGGCCGTGCTGACGACCGATCCAGCGACCACGCCGGTCCGGGTGGGGAGAGCCCCGCTCGTCGTCGCCGCGCTGGGGACCGTGTACGTCGCGTGGGGGTCGACCTACCTCGCCGTGCGTTTCATGGTCGACGAGATGCCGGCCGTCCTCGGCTCCGGCACCCGGGCCCTGGCCGCGGGTGGGGTGATGGCGGTCGGGGTCGCCGCCTGGGGCGGCGTACGGAGGCTGCGGGTGACCCGGGCCGAGCTCGCCGGCTGCGCGCTCCTCGGTCTGCTTATGCCGGTGCTGGGGCAGGGCGTGGTGGCGATCGCCGAGGACGAGGGCGCGCCCTCGGGGATCACCGCGCTGCTGATCGCCGCGGTCCCGCTGTGGGTCGCGTGCCTCCGCGCGATGTCAGGCGACCGTCCGTCCCCGCGGTCGCTCGCGGGTGTGCTGGTCGGCTTCGGAGGCGTCGCCTGGCTGATCGCCGGCCACGGCGTCGACGGCGGCGTGCCGATCGGCTCGCTGCTGCTCGTCGTACTGGCCAGCATGGCGTGGGCCTGCGGGTCGTGGCTCCACCCACACCTGCGCCTGCCCGCGGACCCCTTCACCGTCGTGGTCTACGAGATGCTGATCGGGGGCGCCCTGCTGTGTGCCACGGGCGTGGCCCGCGGCGAGCAGTTCACCGCCGGCTCCTACTCGGCCCGCGCGTGGTCCGCCTGGGGCTTCCTGGTCCTGGTCGGGTCGCTGCTCGGGCTGACCGCCTACAACTGGCTGCTCCGGTCGACCAGCGTCTCGGTGGTCACCACCTACGCCTACGTCAATCCCGTCATCGCCGTGTTCCTGGGCTGGCTCGTGCTCCACGAACGGCTCACCGGCGGCACGCTCGCCTGCGCCGCCGTCGTCGTGGCCGGCGTCGCCCTGGTCGTGTCGGGAGAAGCCCACACCCCCACAACAAGGAGGACGAACGATGAGCACCTACGCACTGATCCACGGAGCCGGTGACAGCGGCTGGTACTGGCACCTCGTCGAGGCCGAGCTGCGGGCGAGGGGCCACCACACGGTCGCGCCCGACCTGCCGGCCGACGACGACGAGGCGACCCTCAGCGACTACGCCGACGTGGTGGTCGCCGCCCTCGACAACGCGAAGGAGGCGGACGGGGACGTCATCGTCGTCGGGCAGTCCTTCGGGGCGTTCACGGCACCGCTCGTCGCCGACCGGGTCCGGGCCTCCGGACTCGTGCTCGTGGCCGGCATGGTGCCGCGTCCGGGAGAGACGCCGGACGACTGGTGGGCGAGGACCGGGTACGCCGAAGCGGCCGCGGCGCAGGCCGCCCTCGACGGCGGGCTCACCGGCAACGAGGACCCGCTCGTCGCCTACTACCAGGACGTGCCCGAGCAGCTCGCCAAGCAAGCACTCGCGAACGAGCGCGCGCATCCTTCCACCGCCGCCGGCGCGCAGCCGTGGCCGCTCGACCGCTGGCCGGACGTGCACACCAGGTTCGTGCTGTGCACCGAGGACCGGCTGTTCCCGGCGACCTTCATGCGGAGGGTCGTCCTCGACCGGCTGGGCGTCGTACCCGACGAGCTCGCCAGCGGTCACTGCTCCGCCCTGGGCCACCCCGAGGAGCTGGCGCAGCTGCTGGTCGGCTACCCGTTCCGGTGAGCGGCTACTCCCGCCCGAACGGATGGGTGAGGTGATAGCGCTCGACCAGGTCGTCCAGCCACGGCGCGTCGCCCATCTCCAGGCCGTGCTCGGCCGCCAGCGCCGCGATCGCCTCGGGGTCGGGCGGCCCCGCGGCCGCCGCCTCGCTGACGCTCCAGAAGAAGTGCTCGAAGCCGGCCGGGCTGATCACCTCGATCATGCGCGCCGGTGAGGGGCCGGCGTTCCACATCGCGTGCAGCTCACCGCGCGGCTTGGTGATGTAGCCGCCCGGGCCGAGCACCACCTCGCGGTCGCCGGAGCGGAAGCCGATCTCGCCCTCGGTGACGATCGAGTACTCGTCCTCGAGGGTGTGCTTGTGCGGTGGGACGCAGGCGCCGACCGGGAACGGGTGCTCCACGATCGAGACCAGGCCGTTGGTCTGCTCGCCCAACAGCTTGAAGACCACTCCGATGGTGCCGAGGCTGCCCTCCTTGCCGGCGCCCGGCTGGACCACGGTCAGCTCGGGGACTTCGACACGGTCCGTCATGACGGCCTCCTACCACAATTGGTCATACACTTCTGTTCGTCGAATAGTTCACCTGTTGCGAGGAGCGTGTCAACACTTTGAGCGAACGGATCCGTTCAGCGAAATCGCGCACCTATCGCAAGGTGAAGCGGGCCGACGAGGAGCAGCGGACCCGGACCCGGATCGTGGAGGCGGCGGAGGGGCTGCACGGTTCCGTCGGCCCGGCACAGGCCAGCATCTCCGCGATCGCCGAGCGAGCCGGTGTCACGAGGGCGACGGTCTACCGGCACTTCCCCGACGACGAGACGCTGTTCCTCGCCTGTTCCGCCCAGTGGCTGTCGCGGCAGACCCTGCCCGACCCCGAAGCCTGGCGCGACGTCGCCGACCCCGCCGCGCGGCTCCGTGCCGGCCTCGCCGACCTCTACAGGTACTTCCGTGCGGGTCACGAGATGCTCGCCAACATCGAGCGGGATGCGGCCGTCGTACCCGAGCGGGTGCGTCGCCGCCGGCTGGATCTGGAGCGGGTCTGGCGGGAGACCTTGCTGCGCGGGCTGTCCGGCGAGCGAAGGGTCACGGTGCGGGCGGCAGTCGGGCACGCGACGGCGTTCGGCACCTGGCGCTCGCTGTGTCTCGACCAGGGGCTCTCCGACCGGGCAGCGGTCGGACTGATGGTCGCCATGGTGCTTGCGGCGGGACCAGATACCTGACGTGGATGCCAGCCATCACGGTTTGCTGATTCCGGGTGCGAGCGCCCGGCCGTAGCGTCGCCGGCATGAGCCACCTGAACGAGTTCGGGATCACCCACCTGCGCCACGTGGACCTCGCCGTACCCGACTTCGAGACGCAGCGCACGTTCTACAAGGACACGTGGGGCCTCACCGAGACCGGCACCGACGGCAAGCTCTCCTACCTCGCCGCCGAGGGCTCGCCCGAGCAGTACGTCATCCGGCTGCGCGGGTCCGACGACAAGCGGCTCGACCTGATCTCCTTCGGTGCCACCGACTCCGCCGCCGTCGACGCGCTCGCCGCGCACCTCGGTGGCCAGGGCGTGCAGCTGGTCGGCGAGCCCGGCGACCTGCAGACGGCCGGTGGCGGCTACGGCTTCCGCTTCTTCGACATCGACGGCCGCACCATCGAGGTCTCGTCCGACGTCGCGGTCCGCCAGCACCGCGCGATCGAGGAGGGCGAGGCGATCCCGGTCCGCATCTCGCACGCGGTCATGAACACCAACGACCCCAACGCGACCCGCGACTGGTACACCCACGTGCTCGGCTTCAAGCTCTCGGACACGCTCTGGAGCGAGCACATGGGCGAGATGATGCACTTCATGCGGTGCAACGACTGGCACCACAGCCTGGCCATCGCGAAGGGCCCGCACACCTCGGTGCACCACGTGTCGTTCGAGATGCGCGGACTCGACGAGTACATGCGCGGCACCGGCCGGGTGATGCGCGCCGGCATCAAGAAGATCTGGGGCCCGGGCCGGCACAACGCCGGCAACAACACGTTCTCCTACTTCCTCGACCCGAGTGGCAACACGATGGAGTACACGACCGAGCTCGAGAAGATCGAGACGGACCCGTGGCACCCCTCGGTCTACGACATCGCCGACCCGATGACCCAGGACGTCTGGGGTACGTCGGACCCGATGTCCGAGATCATCGCCCGCGACTCCTTCAACGACCCCGACAAGGGCGTCTTCGTCGCACCGCCCGTCTGATGACCCGCCTCGACGGCAAGGTCGTCGTCGTCACGGGTGCGGCTCGGGGTCAGGGTGCGGCCGAGGTCGCCGCACTGGCCGCCGCGGGTGCGACGGTCGTCGGGACGGACGTCCTGGAGTTCGACGGGCGACACCTCGACGTCACGTCACCGGACGACTGGGCCGCGCTGGCCGCGGACCTGTCCGCCGAGTACGGGCGCGTCGACGCACTGGTGAACAACGCCGGCGTCGCGGCTCGTGAGCGACTGCCGCACGTCACGCTGGAGAGCTGGCACCAGACCTTCGACATCAACGTCACCGGACCGCTGCTCGGCATCCAGGCGCTGGTCCCGCTGATGCCGCCCGGCTCGTCGATCGTGAACATCTGCTCGGTGGCCGCACTCTCCGGGCATGCCGCGGCGGCGTACACCGCCTCCAAGTGGGCGCTGCGCGGGCTCACCCGCTCCGCCTCGCTCGAGCTGGGCTCGCAGGGGATCCGGGTCAACGCCGTGATGCCCGGCCTGGTCGACACGCCGCTGATGGAGTCGGCCTCGCCGGCCTTCTTCGACGCGGCTCTGGCGGAGATCCCGCTGGGCCGGGTCGGCCTGCCGGCCGACATCGCGCCGACGATCGTCTTCCTCTGCTCCGACGACTCGTCGTACTACAACGGCGCCGAGATCGTCATCGACGGCGGCCTCACCGCGCACGTGTCGCACAAGGGGATCGCCGACGCCACCAGGCCGCTGCCGTGAGGCTGGCGACGCTGCGGCAGGGCGCCGCGGTGGTCGACGACGACGCGGCGTACCTCCTGCCGACCTCCCTGCTGCACCTCATCGAGCTCGGGCTGGAGCGCGCGCTCGAGATCGGCGACCAGGCCCGCCACGGCGAGCCGATCGCGTACGACGAGGCCGACCTGTTGCTGCCCTACAAGCCGCCGAGCATCCGCGACTTCGTCACCTTCGAGTCGCACGTCGAGGGCGTACGCCGCTCGATCGACAACGCCGTCGGCGTCCCGGAGGCGTGGTACGACGCCCCGACCTTCTACTTCACCAACCCGCACGCGCTCTACGGCCCGGGGGAGCCGATCACCCGGCCCGCCACCTGCCGGGCGCTCGACTTCGAGCTGGAGGTCGCCTGCGTGGTCGGCACGACGCTCCGCTCGGCGTCGGAGTCCGAGGCCGCTGATGCGATCTTCGGCTACACCATCCTCAACGACTGGTCGGCGAGGGACCTCCAGTCCCGCGAGATGCAGGTCGGCCTGGGCCCGGCCAAGGGCAAGGACTTCGCGACGTCGTTCGGCCCGTGGATCGTCACCGCCGACGCGTTGCCGTCGTTGGATCTCGACTGCCGGGCGTACGTCAACGACGAGCTGATCGGCCAGGACCGGCTGTCGAACATGAACTGGACCTTCCCGCAGCTCGTCGTCCACGCCTCCCGCGACTCGGTCGTCCTCGCCGGCGACCTGCTCGCCTCCGGCACCACGGGTGGCGGCGGCTGCCTGGCCGAGCTCTGGGGCCGCAGCGGCACCCAGACCCCACCTCCGCTCGAGCCGGGCGACGTCGTACGCCTGGAGGTCGAGGGGCTGGGCACGCTGACCGGCAGCGTGGCACGAAACTGATCGAGGATTCCTGCCACCAAACCGGCGGTCGCGTAGTCATAGAGGTGTGGGCAGCGACGCGACGCACGACTTCACCGAGTTCGTGCACGCCAACGGGGCGCGGCTCCACCGCACCGCGATCCTGCTGACCGGCGGGGACTCCCACCTCGCGGAAGACCTGCTGCAGACGACCTACGCACGCCTGTTCGCCTCGTGGCGACGGGTGAGCCGGGCCGGCAACCCGGTCGGCTACGCCCGCACCACCCTCACCAACGTGTTCCTGTCCCACCGCCGGGTCAGGCGCAACAGCGAGGTGCCCACCGACGAGGTGCCCGAGGTGGCGTCGTACGACGCCTCCCTCGAGAGCCGTCTCGACCTCACGGCGGCGCTCGGGAGCCTCGCTCCGACCGACCGCGCGGTGATCGTCCTGCGCTACTGGGAGGACCGCTCGGTCGCGGAGACCGCTGCGGAGCTCGGCCTCACCGAGCTCGCCGTCCGCAGTCGCGCCAGCCGCGCACTGGCGCGGCTCCGTCCCCACATCACACCCGTCACGAAGGAGACCCGATGACCCTCGACCAGGACGAGCAGCTGCTCGTCGACGCCCTGCACCGCACCACCTTCACGCCGCCGGACCTCTCGGCGACGGCGCTCCGCGCCACCCGCCTCGGGACCCGGCTCCGCCGGCGCCACCAGGCGCGGGCGGCGGTCGCGACGCTTGCGGTCGTGGGGGTCGGAGTCGGTGGGGCCGCGCTCGCGGCCGGAGGCCAGCCGAGTCGCACGGCCCCGTCGTTCGCCGACTCCACGAAGCCGTCGGTCGCGGTCGACACTGCCACCGCGACGGCCTCCGCGACCCCGTCGACCCCGTCGACGCCGCCCGGTCTCGACACCTCGAGCGCGTACGCCGTCCTCGACGCCCCCGGCTGGACCGCGCCGCCCGACAACGTGATCGCCGACGAGAAGCTCTACTACGCCCAGGACGGCACCGACGCGGGCGTCTCCCTCAACTGGCGGCCCAGCACGCTAGGCCCGAAGTACACCCAGGCGGAGGAGCAGGCCGAGCTGGACGCGCGCTACGGCGGCGACGTCGTCGTCGGCACGACCACCCTCGACGGCGACCCAGCCAATATCTACGGGGAGCGCGGCATGTTCACCGTGGTCGGCCCGATCAGACAGGGCCGCTTCCTCACCCTCAGCGCCAGCGGCGTGACGCTGGAGCAGATCACCGAGCTCGCCACGCAGGTGCACCGGCAGAAGCCGGGGCACCTGGCGAACCAGCCGCAGTAGCTCTCTGGCGGAGACCTGGGTTGCCGTCGGCGGTCTGGCTGCGGTTCGCGTGGGGTTTGGTTCACGAGATGGACCAATCCCCACGCACAGGAGGCACCGGCCGAAGATATCCATCTGGACCGGCCCCGCCGCACACCCTCGACGAGATGCGGTGACCGGACGCGGATCGTCCGGAACCCGACGTACCGTCCCGCCATGGCCACCCTCTGGACCATGGGCTGCGACGCAGCCGAGCCACCGAAGCTCGCGCGGTTCTGGGCACTCGCGCTGGGCTACGTCATCGAGCCCGGCTTCGACGAGCCCGACAACACCTCGATCATCGACCCGGACGGCGGCGGGCCGGCGATCGGCTTCCTCCAGGTGCCCGAGCCCAAGACGTCCAAGAACCGCATGCACATCGACGTCCGCGTCGCCGGCGAGCCGCCGTGGGACCTGGCCGAGCGCGAGCGACTCATCCGCGAGAAGGTCGCCACCCTGGTCGGGGCGGGCGCGACCGAGGTCCGCGAGGAGTCGTACGACGGCGGGCTGGGCCACGTCGTGATGCTGGACCCCGAGGGCAACGAGTTCTGCGTGGCCTGAGCGGTCAGGCGGAGACCAGCTGCCGGCGCACCTCGTCGATGGTGTCGAGCACCTCGATCGTGGCGGAGAGCGGGTGCACGGGTGACTCGGTGAGGCCGTCCAGGACGCAGGCCGACACGTGCCGGAACATCGGGACGTAACCGATCCCCTCCAGCCGCACCTCCACGCGCTCCGGCGGCGCCGCACCGGGTCCGGCGCCCTCGGGCCAGACGGTGAACGAGTCGGTCATCCAGAAGCGGGTGCCGAGCTCGACGAAGCCGCGCGTACCGGCCACCGACGCGCTCGGGGTGACGACGTGCTCGATGGACGTCGCGAGCTGGGCGGCGCCGGATCCGGTCTCGAGCGTGATGAACGCCCTCGTGTCGACGCCGTCGGGCTCGGCGCTGCCGGCCACTCGTACCGAGGTGGGCGGGCCCAGCAGCAGGTGGGCCAGGGTGACCGGATAGATGCCCACGTCGAGCAGCGCTCCGCCACCCTGCTCGGCGTCCCAGAAGCGGCTCGCCGCGTCGCGAGGCACCGGGAACCCGAAGCCGGCCTGCACCCAGCGCACCTCACCGATGGCGCCGTCCTCCAGCCGCTCCTGGAGCGCGCGGATCGCCGGGTTGAACTTCGTCCACATGGCCTCCATGAGGAACACGCCGGCCTCGGTGGCGAGTGACTGCAACCTGCGCGCCTGCGCCGCGTCGAGGGTGAGCGCCTTCTCGCACAGCACGTGCTTGCCGGCGGCGAGGGCGGCCTCGACCATCGGGAAGTGCGCTCCGTGCGGCGTGCACACGTACACGAGGTCGAGGTCCGGGTCGGCGAGCATGTCGGCGTACGACCCGTAGGCCCGGCCGATGCCCTCCTCGCGCGCGAAGTCCGTGGCGCGGTCGGCGCTGCGTGAGCTGACGGCGAGCACCTCGACGTTCTCGACCAGCCGGAGGTCGCGCAGCGTGTGCCGGGAGATCCATCCCGTGCCGGCGATGCCCCAGCGGGTGGTCATGCGCGGACGGCGTGCGCCTTGGCGATCGCGGCGTACACCCCGGCGCTCGGCTTCGGGGTGCGCTCGAAGGTGTCCCTGTCGACCTCGTGCAGCCCGAGCTGGTGCCCGTAGCCGAAGACCCACTCGAAGTTGTCGAGCAGCGTCCAGTGGCAGTAGCCGAGGACGGGCACGCCGTCGTCCATCACGTCGAGCAGCCCGGCCAGGGACGGCTCGATGAACGCCGCGCGCTGGCGGTCGTCGGCGGTGCTCATCCCGTGCTCCGTGACCAGCACCGGCCGGCCGGTGGCCTCGTGCGCGTAGCGGACCGATCCGCCCAGTGACAGCGGCTCGATCTCCGAACCCATCTGGTTGACCGCGGCGCCCTCGGCGGGGGCGACCTGGCCCAGGGCGTCGTAAGGGATCCGCTCGTAGTTCTGCACGCCGATGAAGTCGTCGTCCCGGGCCAGCTCGAGCCAGCGCTCGTAGACCTCGGCGCGCTTCCGGTCCCGCACCGTGGCGTCGTCGCCCACGACGACGTCGTCCATGATCGCGAGCGACATGCCGACCGGCAGGTCGGGGCGGCGGGCCCTGATCGCCTCGCGCGCAGCCACGTGGCCGGCGCTCATGCCGTCGGCGAAGGCGTCCATCTCCTCGGGCAGCATCACGTTGGAGAGGCGGTACGTCGGGGCGCCGGCCTCGCGGCTGCAGGCCTCGAGGGTGGCGCGCTCGACGTCGCGGATGAAGTCGGGCAGGTTCAGCCAGGTCAGCAGCCGGGTCAGGTTGGGCTCGTTCATCGTGACGGCGTACGCGATCCGGTCCCCGAACCGCGCCATCACCCGGTCGCAGTAGCGCGCGAAGAGCGCCGGCGCCTCGGGGTCGAGCCACGAGCTGCGCTGGGCGAACCAGTGCGGCGAGGTGAAGTGGTTGAAGGTCACCAGCGGCGCGAGCCCGCGGGCGAGGCACTCGTCGACGATCGCCTCGTAGTGGTCGAGCGCCGCCTCGTCGAACACACCCTCCTCGGGCTCCACGCGGGCCCACTCCACCGAGAAGCGGTAGGTCGACAGTCCCATCGACTCGGCCAGCGCGACGTCCTCGCGCCACAGGACGTAGCTGTTGCAGGCCTTGCCGGACGGCTCCTGGAACACGGTCGGCGTCACCAGCTCGGCGAACCACGTGTCGCTCAGGCTGTTGTCGCCCTCGGTCTGGTGGCCGGCCCCGGCCACGCCCCAGAGGAATCCGTCAGGGAAGGTGCGCTCGCTCATGGTGACCAGCAAACGGCAGGTCAGCGAAGTGCGGAACCGGCTCCGCGGTGATGGCTCGCATCACCAGCGGTCGGTGTCCGAGCCACGTGACGGATCCGCGGCGAGGTGCTAGCGAGCAGCGTTCTCGGCGCGCTTCTCGCGGTAGGTCCGGCCGAGCTTCTTCAGCTGGCTGCCCACGTTGCGGCGGTTGGTCTCCTCGAGCCAGCCGTCGGGGAACGACAGGCGCAGGACGCGGTGCCAGGCCGAGCCGACCTGGCGGACCAGGGGGCGGGTGTTGTAGCTGAGCCCGTAGCGCTGGAAGAGGTCCTCGACCTGCGGCGCGATCTCGCGGTAGCGGTTGCTCGGCAGGTCGGGGAAGCAGTGGTGCTCGATCTGGTGGGAGAGGTTGCCGGTCATCAGGTGCATGAACGGGCTGCCCGAGATGTCGGCCGAGCCGAGCATCTGGCGGACGTACCACTCGCCCTTGGTCTCGTCCTCGTTGAGCGACTCGAGCTCGAAGGTCTCGACTCCCTCGGGGAAGTGCCCGCACATGATCACCGAGTGGCTCCACACGTTGCGAGTCAGGTTGGCGACGGCGTTGGCGCCCAGCGTGCGGCGGAAGCCCTTGCCGGACAGAGCGGGGTGGACGACGTAGTCCTTGAGGACCTGCTTGCCCATCTTGCGCAGCATGCCGCGCAGCCGGACCTTGGTCTCCTCGGGCATGCCCTTCTTGCCGCGGATCGACTCGCCGAGGTCGGCGTCGTACATCGCGATGCCCTGCTCGAAGATGCACGCGGTGATGAAGTTGACCACCGGCTGGGCGAGGTGCCGCGGCTGCCACTCCTGCTCCTCGGCGACGCGCATGATGCCGTAGCCGAGGTCGTTGTCCTTGCCGACGATGTTCGTGTACTTGTGGTGCGTCTCGTTGTGGGCGCGCTTCCACTGCTCGGGCGGCGACGAGTGGTCCCAGTCCCAGGTCGACGAGTGGATCTTCGGGTCGCGCATCCAGTCCCACTGGCCGTGGAGAACGTTGTGGCCGATCTCCATGTTCTCGAGGATCTTGGCCAGCGAGAGGCTCGCCGTACCGATCCACCACGCGGAGCGCCGCTTGCCCGCGAGCAGGATGACCCGGCCGCCGAGCTCCAGCCCCCGCTGCACCGCGATGACCCGGCGGATGTACGCCGCGTCGCGCTCGCCCCGGCTCTCGATGACCCGCTCACGGATCGCGTCGAGCTCGGCGCCGATCGCCTCGAGGTCCTGAGGCGTCAGATGTGCAGTCGGACTCTGGGTAGGACTGGCTACGAGGGTCACGCGACCTCCGGGG
Source organism: uncultured Actinomycetota bacterium (assembly GCA_963759065.1). GTDB lineage: Bacteria > Actinomycetota > Actinomycetes > Propionibacteriales > Nocardioidaceae > Nocardioides. The sequence continues at coordinate 198,345 of CAVWYA010000016.1, forward strand.
GCAACGGTTGGTTGTCGGCCATCGGGGACCGGGATGACTTTCGGCCAGCATGTCAGAGACATGTGAACGGGGCCATTCAGCGCGGGCGAGTCACACGGCCGGTAAGTGACTTCTCATCGTCGTGGTGGCCATGCGAGCGCGCCCAGCTCGCGGGAGACGGCGCGGGCGCTCTCGCGGACCGCGTCGCGCGCCTCGTGCTCCGACACGTCGCCGTTGGAGGGGATGACCACGGCGATGGCGCCCACCGCCTCGCCGTACGAGTCGAACACCGGGCCGGCCAGGGAGCTCTCGCCCAGCACCGCCTCGTCCTGCTCCGTCGCGAGCCCGCTGACCCGGACCTCGGCGAGCCGCTGCTGCAGCTCTTCCGGCGAGGTGATCGTCTCGCCGGTCATGCTGCGGAGGCTCTCGGAGGCCAGCACCCGCTTCTCCTCGTCCGGCAGGAAGGCGAGCATCGCCTTGCCGAGCGCGCTCGCGTGCGCGGGGATGACGATGCCGACCTCCGGCATCTGGCGGCTGCCGTCGGGGCGGGGCTCGTGGTGGATGATCACGACGTCCTCGATCAGGAGCACGCCGGTGCGCACGGCGAGGCCGGTACGCCGGGCCAGGTCCTCGGCCCAGGGGATCGCCTTGGACCGCAGCTCGAGGGTGTCCAGGTAGACGTTGCCCAGCCGGAGTACGGCGGGGCCGAGCTGGTAGCGGCTGGAGCCTCGTTCCTGAACGACCATGCCGTGCTCGACCAGGCTCCGCACGATCCCGTGCGTCGTCGAGGGAGCCAGCTCCAGCCTCGCGGCCAGCTCGGAGAGGCTCATCCGGCGTGCGCCCTGGAGCGCGGTGAGCACTCGGATCGCACGGTCGATCGACTGGATCACGAGCGCTGTTCCTCCGTAGCGGGTTGGTCTCCGAAGACTATTGCTGTGCAGTGAATCACAGGTGTATGGTCCACATCACATTCGACCATACCGAATCATATTCGGTAATAACGAGAGGTTCGGCAAATGCTTGACGAGACCAATCTCTTCCAGCGACTCGGCGCTGAGGCCCTCGGGACGGCCTTTCTGGTGTTCATCGGCGTGGGCTCGGTGCCCGCCACCCTGATCGTGAACGGGGACGCGCCGTTCACCATGGCCGACCTCGGGATGATCTCCCTGGCCTTCGGCACCATCGTGGTCGCCACCGTCTACGCACTCGGGCACATCGGCGGCAACCACATCAACCCCGCGGTCACCCTCGGGCTCGCGGCGACGGGCAAGTTCCCCTGGAGCCAGGTCCCGGCCTACATCGCGGCGCAGGTGGTCGGCGCGATCGTCGGTGCCGCCGCCATCATCGGCGTGCTCGGCATGGCGGCCTCGGACGTCGGGCTGGGCGTCGCGTCGTACAACGAAGACACTGTGAGCATGGCGCGCGCGTTCACCGCGGAGTTCGTGGGCACCTTCATCCTGGTGTTCACCATCTTCGGCGTGATCCACCGCAAGGCCGCGGCCGGCTTCGCCGGTGTCGCGATCGGTCTGGTCGTGTTCGCGGCCATCATCCCGGTGGCACCAACCACCGGAGCCTCCATCAACCCGGCCCGCACCTTCGGCCCGATGCTCGTCCAGCAGATCGCCGGCGGCGACGTGCAGTGGGGACAGCTCCCCGTCTACCTCGCGGCAGAGCTCATCGCAGGAGTGGTCGCCGGTCTGCTGTTCGTCGTGCTCAGCAAGACGCCTGCCGACGCCACGCAGGTCGAGGGCGTGGACCTTGGCGCGCCCGATCTCGAGGCCGCCTCCGCCCACTGAGCTCTGCCACCACATTCCATCGTCCGAAGGAAACCTCATGAAGAAGCTCATCAACGACCCGAACGACGTCGTGGTAGAGGCCCTGCTCGGGATCGAGGCCGCTCACGCCGACCTCCAGGTCGACCACCACAACAAGATCATCTACCGCGGCGACGTCCCCAAGAAGGACAAGGTCGGGCTCATCTCCGGGGGTGGCTCCGGACACGAACCGCTGCACGGCGGGTTCGTCGGGCTCGGGATGCTCGACGCCGCGTGCGCCGGCGAGATGTTCACCTCGCCGGTGCCCGACCAGATGCTGGCCGCCACCAAGCTGGTGGACGGCGGGGCCGGCGTCCTGCACATCGTCAAGAACTACACCGGCGACGTCATGAACTTCGAGATGGCCGCGGAGCTCGCCGCCGCCGAGACCGGCGCCCGCGTGGTGTCGGTGGTCACCGACGACGACGTGGCCGTCCAGGACAGCACCTGGACCGCCGGCCGTCGCGGGGTCGGCGTGACCGTGCTGCTCGAGAAGATCGCCGGCGCCGCCGCCGAGCAGGGTCGCGACCTCGACCAGGTCGCCGAGGTGGCCCGGACCGTCAACGCCAACGGGCGCAGCATGGGCGTCGCGCTCACCTCCTGCACGGTCCCCGCCGCAGGCAAGCCGACCTTCGACCTCGGCGAGGACGAGATGGAGCTGGGCGTCGGGATCCACGGTGAGCCCGGTCGTGAGCGGCTCCCGCTGGCGCCCGCGAGCGAGATCGCCGCCATGCTGGTCGAGCCGATCCTCGCCGACCTGCCCTTCTCGAAGGGCGACCCGGTCATCGCGTTCGTCAACGGGCTCGGCGGCACCCCGCTCATCGAGCTCTACGTGATGTTCAACGAGGTCAACAACATCCTCGGCGGCCACGGTGTGACGATCGCGCGGTCGCTGGTCGGCTCCTACATCACCTCGCTCGACATGGCCGGCGCCTCGGTGACACTGCTGAAGGTCGATGACGAGCTGCTCTCGCTCTGGGACGCTCCTGTCAACACGGCGGCGTTGAGATGGGGAATCTGACCTTGAGCGAAAGCGTGACCACGGCGGTCCTCGAGCAGTGGGTGCGGTCCTTCGCCGCCCTCGTGGCGGAGAACAGGGAACACCTGACCGAGCTCGACGCCGCGATCGGCGACGCCGACCACGGCTCCAACATGGACCGGGGCATGACGGCCGCCGTGGCCGCGCTCGACGAGACCGGTCCGCCGAACGCCGGGGCGCTGCTGTCCAAGGTCGGGATGACGCTCGTCTCGACCGTGGGCGGCGCTAGCGGTCCGCTGTTCGGGACGTTGTTCCTCCGGATGGGCACCTCGCTCGGGGACAGTGACGCGGCGTCGGCGACGGATCTCGCCGCGGCGCTCCGTGCCGGCCTCGGTGGCGTCGTCGATCGCGGCAAGGCTTCCGCGGGCGACAAGACGATGTACGACGCCCTGGCGCCTGCCGTCGACGCCCTCGACGAGGCCCTCGCGGCCGGGGTACCTCTTCCGGCCGCGCTGGAAGCCGCGCAGGAAGCGGCCTCCGCCGGTCGCGACGCGACCACGCCGATGCTGGCGCGCAAGGGCCGGGCCAGCTACCTCGGCGAGCGCAGCGTCGGGCATCAGGACCCGGGTGCCACCACCGTGGCGCTGCTGCTCGAGGCGGCGACCCGGGCGTTCCAGCCATGACGGGCGGCGGCTCCACGCAGCAGGTGGGTCTCGTCGTCGTCTCCCACAGCCGCGCGCTCGCGCAGGCCGCGGTCGTGCTCGCGGAGGAGATGCTGCACGGCCGGTCGTTGCGGATCGAGGTCGCCGCGGGGCTGGACGAGACGACCCTCGGGACGGATGCGGTGAGCATCAGCGCCGCGATCGAGCGCGCTGACGGCCCGGGTGGCGTCGTCGTGCTCATGGACCTGGGCAGCGCCCTGCTGAGCGCCGAGCTGGCGCTCGACCTCCTCGACGACCCCACCGCGCGGGATCGGGTGACGCTCTCCCCGGCCCCGATCGTGGAGGGGCTGGTGGTCGCGGCCGTCGCCGCGGCCGGGGGAGCCACCCGCGCGGAGGTGGCGGCCGAGGCGCGCGACGCCCTGATGGGCAAGGCCGCGCACCTGGCCGAGCCGGTCTCAGGTGAGGTCGTGGTCGAGCCGCGTCGCGAGGAGGCGGTCGGTGTCTTCACCGTGGAGAACCCGCACGGCCTGCACGCCCGACCGGCCGCCCGGCTGGTCAGCGAGGTCCGCACCCTCGACGCGACCGTCCAGCTCCGCAACCTCACCACCGGCGCCGGCCCGGTCCCGGCCGCAAGTCTCAGCCGGGTCGCCACCCTGGCCGCCGTCCGCGGTCATCAGGTCGAGGTGCGCGCGTCCGGCCCGCAGGCCCAGGAGGCGGTCGAGCACCTGCTGACCTTGGCGACGCGTCGCTTCGACGAGGGCGACGAAGACGTCGTCGAGATCCGTCCCAAGCCTGCTCCCGAGCGCCGGGTGGGCGGGCCGCTGCCCGCGTCGCCGGGTATCGCGATCGGGCCGGTCCGCACCCTGACCGCGGCGCCGAACTCCGACGAGGCGGAGCAGACCCCTGCCGAGCCCGCGGCCGAGTGGCGCCGGGTCGTCGAGGCGGTCGCGTCGGTCCGACGGGAGATCGAGCACGCCCGGGTGCTGACCGTTCGCGAGGTGGGCGCCGCCCAGGCCAGCATCTTCGACGCGCACCTCCTGCTGCTCTCCGACGCCGAGATGCTCGCTGAGGTCAAGAGCCGGGTGACCGGCGGGGCGGGGGCCGTGGTGGCCTGGACGGGCTGCCTGGACGAGGTGGCGGCCGAGTGGGCCTCGCTGCCCGACGCCTACCTGAGCCAGCGGGCCGCCGACGTACGCGCGGTGGGCGAGCAGGTGCTCCGCGCGCTCACCGGCCGGACGGAGCGCCGGATGACCGCCGCGGGGGTCCTGGTCGCCTCGGACCTCACGCCCGCGGAGACGGCGGCGCTCGAGCTGGACCTGGTGGCGGGCGTGATCCTGGCGGACGGGAGCGCCACCTCCCACGCCGCGATCCTCGCGAGGGGCCGCGGCATCCCGGTCGTCGTGGCTGCCGGGCCCGGCGTGCTGGAGCTGGCCGAAGGCACCACGGTCGTCGTCGATGGCGGCACCGGCGAGCTGCACGTCGCGCCGTCACCCGAGCTGTTGGAGGACTACCGGCAGCGAGCCCGCGACGCCTCGGAGCGGGACGCCCGCCAGCTCGCCCTGGCCGAGCAGCCCGCCGTGTCCCGCGACGGCACGGCGTTCACGGTCGCCGCCAACCTGGGCTCGGTCGCCGACGCTCGCGCGGCGCTGGTCGCCGGCGCCGACGGCGCCGGGCTGGTGCGAACCGAGTTCATCTTCCTCGACCGGTCGGACGCGCCGACCGTGGAGGAGCAGCAGGCGGTGTACGACGAGGTCGCGGGCGCGATGGGCGGACGGCGCGTCACGCTGCGCACCCTCGACGTCGGCGGCGACAAGCCATTGGCGTACCTGCCGATGGCGGTGGAGGCCAACCCGTTCCTCGGGCAGCGAGGCATCCGCCTGAGCCTCGAGCACCGCGACCTCCTGCACGACCAGTTGGCCGCGATGTGCGAGACCGCCCGGCGCCACCCGGTCGACATCATGTTCCCGATGCTCGCCACCCCGGGTGAGCTGATCGAGGCGCGGCAGGTGCTCACTGACGCCGCCGGGCCGGCCGGCCTACCGCCGGGCCTGCGCGTCGGCACCATGATCGAGGTGCCGACGGCCGCCCTGAAGATCGAGGCGTTCCTGCCGTACGTCGACTTCGTCAGCATCGGCACCAACGACCTGACCCAGTACACGATGGCGGCGGAGCGCGGCAACGCCGCGGTGGCGGCGCTCTCGGACCCGCTCGACCCGGGCGTGCTCCGGCTCATCGACCACGTGTGCCGGGTCGCCGGGGATCGCATCGACGTCGCCGTGTGCGGCGAGGCCGCGTCGGACGAGCTGGCCGTGCCGATCCTGGCGGGGCTGGGCGTCCACGAGCTCAGCGTCTCGCCGGCCGCCGTTCCGCGGGTCAAGGCCGCCGTGCGCCAGCTCGAGGTCGGCCGCTGCGCGACGGTCGCGAGCCTGGCCCTGGGACTCGGCGACGCCGACGACGTCCGCAAGCTCGTCCTGGAGTCGTTCGGCGCGAGCTCCGGCTGATCAAGAGCGCCGGGGGACGCGCGATGGCCGGCCATCGCAGGGAGCGATGTCCAGCATCACGACGTACCCCTTCCGCGCGCGCGAGCCGACCGGCACAGTCGGCAGCATGTTCGAGTACTTCACCGGGCCCAAGTACGTCTGGAACCTCGGCGTCTGCGCGACCCTGAACAACGGCGGCGCCATCGACGAGGTGGACCGGGCCTGCCGGCCGGCGCGGGAGGCGCCGGACGTCGACTCGGGCAGCAGGCTGTTCATGCGGTCGTGGAAGATCGTCGCCGACCAGGTCGCCGACCAGGCGCGGGCCTCGGAGGACGTCGGGCACCTGCGGACGGCGGGCCAGCAGTGGTACCGCTCCGGGCTCTACGTCTGCCAGGCCGAGCGGATGCTGAGCAGCTCCGACCCGAGCCGGCGAGCGTTCTACCAGCAGGCGCTCGACGCCTTCGCCAAGGTCTTCGAGCTCTCCGACCCGGCCACCTCGCGCGTCGAGGTGCCGTTCGAGGGGACGACCCTGCCGGCGTACTTCTCCAACGCCAGCAAGGACGGCGAGCCGGTGCCGTGCGTGGTCATGTGGAACGGGCTGGACTCGACCAAGGAGCACATGTACACCTCCGGCTGGCCGCAGGAGATGCGGGAGCGCGGAGTGTCGGTGCTGATGGTCGACTGCCCGGGCTCCGGTGAGGCGCTGCGCTTCCAGGACCTCAAGGCCACGATCGAGACCGAGACCTGGGCCGCGGCGTGCGTCGACTACCTGGAGACTCGGGACGACGTGGACGCCGACCGGATCGGCCTCGCCGGGTGGTCGCTGGGCGGTTACTACTGTCCGCGGGCGGCGGCCTTCGAGAAGCGGCTGAAGTTCGTTGCGGTCTGGGGCGCCAACCACAACTGGGGTGAGGTGCAGAAGAGGCGGCTCCTGCGCGAGGGCGAGAACCCCGTCCCGCACTACTGGGAGCACGTCCTGTGGGTGTGGGGCTTCGACGGCGTCGAGAAGTTCATCGAGTACGCCGAGGGCATCCACCTCAACGGCATCGTCGAGCAGATCACCGTGCCGTTCCTGATCGCCCACGGCGCCAACGACCGGCAGATCCCGGTCGACTACGCCCACCAGTCCTACGACCAGGCGGTCAACTCGCCCAAGCGGGAGCTGCGGATCTTCACCGTCGACGAGGGCGCGGCCGAGCACGTCGGTCTCGACCACATGCCGCACATCAACGCGTTCATCGCCGACTGGGTCGAGGACACGCTGGCCGGCCTATGAGTCTGAGCGGCAAGGTTGTCCTCATCACGGGTACGGCGGGCGGCCAGGGCGCCGCGGCGGCCGACCTGTTCCGTGAGGCGGGCGCCACCGTCGTGGGCTGCGACGTCTACGTCACCGGCGCCAACCTGGTCGTCGACGGCGGGTGGTCGGCGGTCCTGCCTGGCGCATCCGTTGGTCTTGACTGAACGCTCGTTCGGCTTCCGACCGAACGTTCAGTCAACCGTCGCGGGTGGTCGCTCCGGGGCCGACCTCGAGCTCCCGTCCGTCCGGTAGCGACAGCAGGCCGCTCACGCCGGGCGGCAGGGTCGTGTCGACCGACAGCCCGCCGTCGGGGTCGAGCGTCCAGCGGATCGCGACGAGCCCGTGCCGCGTCTCGAGCGACGCGGCCGCCCAGGTGAGGTCGCCGCCGGGCCGGGGTGCGAACAGCACCTTTCCGTACCCCGGCTCCAGCGGCGCGATGCCGGCCACGGTGCGGTGCATCCAGTCCGCGACCGCGCCCAGCGCGTAGTGGTTGAAGGACGTCATCTCGCCCGGGTTGATCGAGCCGTCCGGCAGCATCGAGTCCCAGCGCTCCCAGACGGTCGTCGCGCCCATCGTCACCGGGTAGAGCCACGAGGGGCACTCCCGCTGCTGCAGCAGCGCGTAGGCGTCCTCGAGGTGGCCGGTCCGGGCCAGCGCCTCGCAGACGTACGGCGTGCCGGCGAACCCCGTCGAGATCCGGTGACCGCTCTTCGCGACCAGCTCGGCCAGCCGCTCGCCGGCCAGGACCTCGAGGTCGGGGGCGAGAAGGTCGAAGACGATCGCGAGCGTGTACGCCGTGGTGCAGTCCGACTCGACGGTGCCGTCCGCGGAGACGTACGCCGCGTTGAACGCCGCCCGGGTCCGGTCGGCCAGGCCCGTGAACTCGGCCGCATCGGTCTCGTGGCCGAGCAGCCCGGCCACCTCGCCCACGATCCGCAGCGAGCGGTGCAGGCAGGCGGTCGCGACGACGCCGGGGTCCGCCTTGGCGCGCCAGGGCTGGTCAGGGGGCGCGTCCGGGTCCAGCCAGTCGCCGAACTGGAAGCCGCCGTCCCAGAGCCCGCTCGGCGACACCTTCGTGACCGCCCGGCGCACGTGCGCGCACATCGACTCGTACTGCCGCTCCAGCACCGCGGTGTCGCCGTACGCCTGGTACAGCGCCCACGGCACCCACACCGACGCGTCGCTCCAGATCGCCGCGGTGTCGAGCGGCGGCAGCCCGGGCGGGGGCGGCATCCGCTTGAGCACGTCCGGAACGACGACCGGCACCATGCCGTCGGCGTGCCGCTGCTCCACGTCGAGGTCGACCAGCCAGTCGGCGAGGAAGTCGGAGACGTCGTAGAGGTACGCCGCCGACGGGGCGAACACCGCGAGGTCGCCGGTCCAGCCGAGGCGCTCGTTGCGCTGCGGGCAGTCCGTCGGTACGTCGAGGAAGTTGCCGCGCAGCCCCCACACCATGTTCGCGTGCAGCTGGGTCAGCAGCGGGTCCGAGCACTCGAAGGTGCCGGTCCGCCTCATGTCGGAGTGCACGACCACGGCCTCGAAGGAGTCTGCCGTGAGCACGCCGGGCCAGCCGGTGACCTCGGCGTACCGGAACCCGTGGAAGGTGAACGTCGGCTCGAAGAAGTCCTCGCCGCCGCTCAGGATGAACCGGTCGGTCGCCTGGGCGTCGCGCAGCGGCCGCGTCCCGAGACTCTGTCCATCGCCGGCGCCTTCCAGCACCTCCGCGTGCCGGATCCGGATCTCCGACCCCGCGGGCCCCTGGACCGTGAACCGCAGCCAGCCCACCAGGTTCTGCCCGAAGTCGACCAGGGTCCGCCCGGAGGGCGACGTCCAGATCCGCTCCGGCCGCCGGGCCTCGTGGCGCACGACGGGCGGCCCGATGGCCGTTACGAGGAGGTCACGGTCGAAGTCGGTCGGCACGGCGGCCAGCGACTGGTCGTCCCACGTGGGGTGGCGGCGCCGCGCGTCGATGGTCTGTCCGTCGTAGAGGTCGTCGGCGATCGTGTCCGACGGCGCCGCGGTCCACGATGGGTCGGTCCCCACGACCTGCACGTGCCCGTCGGCGTACGTCACCTCGAGCTGGGCGATCAGGCCGAGCCGGTCGCCGTACAGGGCCCGGCCGCCCAGGAAGCCCAGGCGTCCGCGCCACCAGCCGTTGCCCAGCGCGACGGTCAGCTCCGAGCCGTCGACGAGGATTGGGGTCACGTCGTGCGAGCGGTAGCGGAGCCGCCACTCGTACGCCGACCAGCCGGGGGAGAGGACCTCGGGCGAGACCGGCGCCCCGTCCACGAAGCACTCGTGCACGCCGAGGCTGGAGACGTGGAGGACCGCCGAGTCCACCGCGCCGTGGCCGGGGTCGAGTACGACGGTGCGTCGGAAGACGGGGGCGACGAGGTCGACGGCAGGCGTCACCATCGACGCGACCCACTGGACCATGCCGGTCACGCTAAGAGCGCCGGGCGCGGCCCGGAACGGGCCGGCTCGTGATGGCAGGTATGCCCTCAGGCTCGTCTTGGGTGGGCTCGGTAGCCTCACCGGGGTCGGTCACCTCGACCTACCGCTGCACGGCTTCGGCCGGCATCGCCCCGTTCAACCTGCCGGTCTCCGTGGATCTCTTCCCGGCGACCGCGGTGGCCGGCACTCCACACGCTGGTCGTGTCCTACAAGGGCGACGACTTCGTCGGTGAGGCCGCCAGCAAGGAGCTGACCGTCAAGGTCTCCTGAAGCCAGACAGACTGAACCGAGCCGCCGGCACCCCCACGGGTGCCGGCGGCTGCGTCGTCTGGGGTGGTCATCTCGTGGACTCGCGGGCCACCAATTCCGGGGTGAAGAGGATCTGCCGGTGGTGGTGGGCCGGGTTGCGCGCCTCGTCGAGGACCAGCTCGGCCGCGGCCCGGCCCAGCTCGTGCCGCGGCTGGCGGACCGACGAGAGCGGCACCGCCGCGGCCGCCGCGAAATCGATGTCGTCGTAGCCGACGATCGCCAGCTCTTCCGGCACGCTGGTGCCGTTGCCGATCGCGTGCTGCAGCAGGCCGAGCGCCGTGAGGTCGTTGGCGCAGAACGCAGCGGTGGGACGACGGGACGTCGACAGTCCCGCGAGCCGGCCGCCCGCCTCGCGTCCGGCGGCGACGTCCAGCGACTGGGTGGTGATCACCGTGAGGTCGGACGCCGGGCGGCCGGCGGCGGCCCAGGCGCTCCGGGCGCCCTGGAGCCGGTCGCGGACCTGTCCCAGCGCCATCGGGCCACCGACGAACGCGATCCGCTCGTGGCCGCGGTCCACCAGGTGCTCGACCGCGAGCCGCCCGCCGAGCAGGTCGTCGACGGCGACCGAGCAGAACGTCGAGTCCCGTCGGGTCCGGTCGACGATGACCAGCGGCGTGCCGTGGTGCCGGATCTCGTCGAGCGTCGGTGACTCCGGGTCGACCGGGGTGACCAGGATGCCCTGGACCCGCTGCTGCTGGAGCAGCTGCAGGTGCGCCTGCTCGCGCTGCTCGCGCTGGCCGCTGGTGCACAGCAGCAGCGAGAGGTCGACCGCCTCGGCAGCGGCCTCGATGCCTTGGGCGACGTCGGTGAAGAACGGGTTGCTCGCGTCGAGCATCACGTAGGCGAGGGTGCGGCTGGTCCCGGCCCGGAGCTGGCGGGCCGACTCGTTGCGCACGAAGCCGAGCTCGACCATCGCCTGCTCGACCCGGGCGCGGGTGCTGCCGCTGACCCGGTCGGGCCGGTTGAGCACGTTGGAGACGGTCCCGAGGGAGACCCCGGCTCGGGCGGCGACGTCCTTGACCGACGCGTTGCGGGACACCACCACCAAAGCCTCCCCTCCCGCTATTGAAACGTTGTCGGGCGTCACTGTAGCGACTTTCTGGCCGCCAACCCTTGCATCGAGTGACGACCGTCACCTAGTGTCCGTGCCGATGAATGAAACCTTTCAATCGCCAGCAGGCGGGTCGGTGAGCCCGCTGCTCGAGCTCGTCGACGTCGAGAAGTCCTTCGGGGCGGTGCGCGCGCTGCGCTCCGGGACACTGCGGGTCGCGTCCGGCTCGATCCATGCGCTGGTCGGGGAGAACGGCGCCGGCAAGTCGACGCTGGTCAAGATCGTGGCCGGAGTGCACCGCCGCGACGCGGGCACGCTGCGGTTCCAGGGCGAGGACGTCGACTTCGGGTCGACCGCCGAGTCCAAGGCCGCGGGCATCGCGGTGATCTACCAGGAGCCGACCCTCTTCCCCGACCTCTCGGTCACCGAGAACATCTTCATGGGCCGTCAGCCCCTGCGTGCTGGCCGACGGATCGACCGCCCGGCGATGTACGCCGAGGCGAAGGCCCTCTTCCAGCGGCTCGGCGTCGACCTCGACCCGCGCCGGCTGGCCCGCGGCCTGTCGATCGCCGACCAGCAGATCATCGAGATCGCCAAGGCCATCTCGCTCGACGCCAGCCTGCTGATCATGGACGAGCCGACCGCGGCGCTGAGCGGCGTCGAGGTCGACCGGCTGTTCCAGGTGGCGCGCGGGCTGCGCGACGAGGGCCGCGGGCTGGTCTTCATCTCGCACCGCTTCGACGAGGTCTTCGCGCTCAGCGACACGGTCACCGTGATGCGCGACGGCGAGTACGTCGCCACCGAGCGCATCGCCGACACCTCCGTGGATGCGCTGGTCGCCAAGATGGTCGGCCGTGAGGTGGGCAACCTGTTCCCCAAGACCGTTGCGCCGGTGGGCGACGTCGTCCTCCAGGTCGAGGGCCTGGAGCGGGCCGGCGTCTTCCACGACGTCAGCTTCGAGGTCCGCGCCGGCGAGATCGTCGGCCTGGCCGGGCTCGTCGGGGCCGGCCGCAGCGAGATCGCGCGGGCGGTCTTCGGCGTCGACACCTACGACGCCGGCACCGTGCGGCTGGCGGGCAAGCCCGTCAAGAGGCACGACCCGCGGGCCGCGGTCCGCGCCGGCATGGCCTTCGTCCCCGAGGACCGCCGCAAGCAGGGGCTGGTCATCCAGGGCTCGGTCGCCCGCAACGTGGCCTCGGTCATCCGTCGGGGTCTCAGCACCGCGGGCGTGCTGACCGGCGGCGCCGAGAGCAAGGCCAGCGGTCCGTGGGCATCCCGGCTGCAGGTGAAGACCAACGCCCTCGACATGGCCGCGACCACGATGAGCGGCGGCAACCAGCAGAAGCTCGTCATCGCGAAGTGGCTCGCCACCGACCCGACGCTGCTGATCATCGACGAGCCCACCCGTGGCATCGACGTCGGCACCAAGGCGGAGGTGCACCGGCTCCTGTCGGACCTCGCCGGTGAGGGCATGGCGATCCTGATGATCTCCTCCGAGCTGCCCGAGGTGCTCGGCATGGCCGACCGCGTCCTGGTCGTCTGCGAGGGCCGGATCACCGCCGAGCTGGCCCGTGAGGACGCCACTCCCGAGCGAGTCATGCACGCCGCCACCCACAGCGGCGCCGAGGCGGGGCAGCCCGCATGAGCGACCTCCTCGTCGAGCCGAGCTCGACCTCCCAGACCCAGCGCGTCCTCGGCGGCCTGCTCCGTTCCCGCGAGATCGCGGTGCTCAGCGTCCTCGTCGCCCTGGTGCTCGTCACCACCCTCAAGAGCCACGGCTTCCTGTTCAGCGGCACCGGCTGGCGCGACCTGCTCCTGACCCCCTCACTGCTGGTGATCCTCGCGGTCGGCCAGACCGTCGTGATCGTCACCCGCAACGTCGACCTGTCGGTCGGCTCGACGCTCGGGCTGACGGCGTACCTCACCGGCAAGCTCTTCACCGACCACCCCGGCCTGCCCATCGTCGTGGTCTTCGTGATCGGCATGCTGTTCGGCGGCGCCCTCGGCCTGGTCAACGGCGTACTGGTGGCCTGGGGCAAGGTGCCGGCGCTGGTCATCACGCTCGGGACGCTCTACATCTACCGCGGCGTGTTCCTCACCTGGGCCGGATCGGACCGGGTGAACGCCTCCGACCTGCCCCGCGACTTCCTGGACCTCGGCACCCAGCAGGTGCTGACCATCCCGGTGCTCACCCTCATCGCCGCGGCCGTCCTGGTGGTGGTCGGCTACGTGCTGCACACCGCGCGCTCCGGCCGCGAGCTCTACGCCATCGGCTCCGACCCCGACGCGGCAGACCTCTACGGCCTGCCGGTCGCGCGCCGGGTGCTCCTCGCATTCGTCACCTCCGGGGCCCTGGCCGGCCTGGCCGGCATCGTCTACGTCGCCCGCTACGGCACCGTCAGCTCCGGCGCCGGCTCGGGCATCGAGCTCCAGGCGGTCGGCGCCGCGGTCATCGGCGGGGTCGCCATCTTCGGCGGCAGCGGCACGGTCTGGGGTGCCGCGATCGGCGGGTTCCTGCTCGTCAGCATCAACCGCGCGCTGCCCATCCTCGGCATCTCCGACTTCTGGCAGCAGGCCGTCGTCGGCGCCCTGATCCTCGCCGCCGTCGTGCTCGACCGGGTGCTCACCCTCAGACAGGAACGACTACTCGTGGAAGCGAGAGACAGATGACCGCCCCCGTCCTCGAGCGCCCGGCCGACGAGCGGGCCTACGCGGCGCACGCCCACGCCTGGTGGCGCCGGTCCCTGCTCACGCCCGAGGTCGCGGTGATCGCGCTGCTGGTCCTCGTCTACGCGTGGAGCAACATCAACGTCGCCAACTTCGACAACCCGCTGACGCTCTACTACCTCTTCCTCGACACCGCGCCGATCCTGCTCATCGCGCTGCCGATGACCCTGGTGATCGTCACCGGCGAGATCGACCTCTCGGTGGCCAGCGTGGTCGGGCTGAGCAGCGTCCTCGTCGGCATGCTGCACCACGACGCGGGCCTGTCGATCCCGGTCGCCACGGTGCTCGCCGTACTGATGGGGATGGCGGCGGGCGCCCTCAACGGCTTCCTGGTCGCGTACGTCGGGCTGCCGTCGCTGGCGGTCACCATCGGCACGCTCGCCCTCTACCGCGGCATCGCGGTCGGGCTGCTCGGCACCGAGGCGGTCACCGACTTCCCGGACAAGTGGACCGACCTGGCCAAGGACCGGATCTCCGATGGGTCCAGCTACCCCGTGGTCCTGGTCCCGTTCGTCGTGCTGCTCATCGCCTTCGCCTGGCTGCTGCACTTCACGTCGTTCGGCCGCGGCGTCTTCGACATCGGGCTCAACTCCGAGGCCGCGCACTTCAGCGGTGTGAACGTCGAGCTCACCAAGTTCTGGCTGTTCGTGCTCTGCGGCGGGGTGTCGGCCTTCGCCGGCGTCTATTACACGCTGCGCTACGGCAGCGCCCGCGGCGACAACGCCACCGGCCTCGAGCTCCAGGTGATCGCCGCGGTGCTGCTCGGAGGGGTCTCCATCTTCGGCGGCCGCGGGGCACTGCACGGCGTGGTCGCCGGCGTGCTCCTCATCGGCGTCATCTCCAGCGCCATGCGCCTGGAGAACTACACGGTCAACGTCATCAACATCGTCATCGGAGCGCTCCTGGTGCTCTCGGTGATGACCACGAGTCTTCTCGGCCGGGCCCGCACCTTCGTGGCCCGGGCGAGAGGTGGGGGACTCCGTCCTCCAGGGCGTCCGCATCCGGAGCCCGCGGCATCCGCGCCACACCCCGCACCGCCCAGCACCGAGGAAAGGCACCAACCATGAAGCTGAAGAACCGACGGCTGTCCGCGTTCGCGGCTGTCGCTCTCGTGGCAGGTCTCGCCCTGTCCGCCTGCGGCAGCGACGACGACTCCGGCGCCTCCGACGACGGCGGTGGTGGTGGCGGCGACGCCACCTACACCTTCCTGCCCAAGAACCTCGGGAACGCCTACTTCGACACCAGCGACAACGCCGGCAAGGCGGCGATCGAGTCGTTCGGCGGCACCTACCAGGAGGTCGGCCCCGACAAGGCCAGCCCCGACGCGCAGGTCCCGTTCATCAACACGGCGGCCCAGCAGGGTGTCGCGGCCCTGATCGTGTCGGCCAACGACAAGGAGGCGATCTGCGACGCCCTCAATGAGGCCCGTGACGCCGACGTGAAGGTCGTGACCTTCGACTCCGACGTGAACCCCGAGTGCCGCGACCTGTTCATCAACCAGGCGACGGCCGACGGCATCGCCAAGGTCCAGATCGACATGATCGCCGAGCAGATCGGCGACACCGGCGAGATCGCGATCCTCTCGGCCGCGGCCAACGCGACCAACCAGAACGCCTGGATCGAGGTCATGGAGCAGGAGCTGGCCGACAACCACCCCGACATCAAGCTCGTCGACACGGTGTACGGCGACGACGACGACCAGACGTCCTTCGACAAGACCGCCGCACTGCTGCAGTCGCACCCCGACCTGAAGGGCATCATCTCGCCGACCACCGTCGGCATCGCGGCCGCGGCGCGCTACCTCTCCACCTCGGACGCCAAGGGCAAGGTCATGCTGACCGGCCTCGGCACCCCCAACCAGATGCGGGAGTACGTCGAGGACGGCACCGTCCAGGAGTTCGCGCTGTGGAACCCGGGTGACCTCGGCACGCTCGCGGCGTACGCCGCCAAGGCCCTGGTCGACGGCGACATCAAGGGCGACGAGGGCGACACCTTCGAGGCCGGCGACCTCGGTGAGTTCACCGTCGACGCCGACGGCACCGTGCTGCTGGGCGAGCCCTACCGGTTCAACGCGGAGAACATCGGCGACTTCGACTTCTGAGTCGAGGCCCGTCCGACAGGCAGAGAACGAGGGATCCAGACGTGCGCGTGTGCTTCCAGCTCCAGGTCAGGCCGGACCGGCTGGCTGAGTACAAGGAACGCCACGCGCACGTCTGGCCCGCCATGCTGGCCGCGTTGCACGAGACCGGCTGGCACAACTACTCGCTGTTCGTCAGGGAGGACGGACTGCTGATCGGCTACTTCGAGACGACATCGCTCGAAGCGGCCCTGGCAGGAATGGCGGCCACCGAGGTGAACACGCGGTGGCAGACCGAGATGGCGGAGTTCTTCGAGGAGCTGGACGGCCGAGCACCCGACGAGGGCTTCCTCGTGCTGGAGGAGGTCTTCCACCTCCCGTGAAGCGACAAGTGACCGGCTCCACCCACCACAGGTAACGACGGATGAGTGAGATGACGACGTTCGAGCAGATCGCCCCCCTCCTGGAGGCACAGGCCATCGAGGTTCCCTCGTGGGCCTACGGCAACTCCGGCACGAGGTTCAAGGTCTTCGGGACCCCGGGCACCCCGCGCACGGTCGAGGAGAAGATCGCCGACGCGGCCACCGTGCACCGGTACACCGGCCTGGCGCCCTCCGTCGCGCTGCACATCCCCTGGGACCTGGTCGACGACTACACCGCGTTGCGGGCGTACGCCGAGGAGCAGGGCGTCGCGCTGGGGACGATCAACTCCAACACCTTCCAGGACGACGACTACAAGCTCGGCGCGCTGACCCACACCGACGCGAAGATCAGGCAGAAGGCGATCGACCACCACTTCGAGTGCATCGACGTCATGGCCGCCACCGGGTCGCGCGACCTCAAGATCTGGCTGGCCGAGGGGTCGAACTACCCCGGGCAGGCCGACCTGCGCGGCCGGCAGGACCGGCTGGCGGAGAGCCTCGGCGTCATCTACGAGCGGCTCGTGAGCGTGGGCGACGACCAGCGGCTGGTGCTCGAGTACAAGTTCTTCGAGCCGGCGTTCTACCACACCGACGTGCCCGACTGGGGCACGGCGTACACCCACGTCGCCGCCCTCGGCGACCGCGCGATGGTGTGCCTCGACACCGGCCACCACGCGCCCGGCACCAACATCGAGTTCATCGTCGCCCAGCTCATCCGGCTCGGGAAGCTCGGCTCGTTCGACTTCAACAGCCGCTTCTACGCCGACGACGACCTCATCGTCGGCGCGGCCGACCCCTACCAGCTGTTCCGCATCCTCTTCGAGTGCGTGCGGGGCGGCGCGTTCGGTCCCGACAGCGACGTCGCGTACATGCTCGACCAGTGCCACAACATCGAGAAGAAGATCCCTGGTCAGATCCGCTCGGTGCTCAACGTGCAGGAGATGACCGCGCGGGCCCTGCTCGTCGACACCGACGCGCTGACGCAGGCGCAGGAGGGCGGCGACGTCCTGCTGGCCAACGAGATCTTCATGGACGCGTTCTACACCGACGTACGACGTGACCTCGCCGGCTGGCGCGAGCAGCGGGGCCTCCCCGCGGACCCGATGCGGGCCTACCTCGCCAGCGGCTACCAGGAGCAGATCGAGACGGACCGCATCGGCGGCACGCAGGCAGGATGGAACTGAACGTGAGCAGCACCCCCTCCCAGAACTCGGCACAGGAGCTCATCGCCCGCTCGAACCGGCTGGGCGCCGACCCGAAGAACACCAACTACGCGGGCGGCAACACCTCGGCCAAGGGCACGGAGACCGACCCGGTCACCGGCGAGCCCGTGGAGCTGCTCTGGGTGAAGGGCTCCGGCGGCGACCTCGGCACCCTCACCGAGCCCGGCCTCGCCGTGCTCCGGCTGGACCGGATGCGCGCGCTCGTCGACGTCTACCCGGGCGTCGAGCGCGAGGACGAGATGGTCGCGGCGTTCGACTTCTGCCTGCACGGCAAGGGCGGGGCGGCGCCGTCGATCGACACCGCGATGCACGGCCTCGTCGACGCCGCGCACGTCGACCACCTCCACCCCGACTCCGGCATCGCGATCGCGACCGCCGCCGACGGCGAGGCGCTGACCAAGGAGATCTTCGGCGACCGGGTCGTCTGGGTCCCGTGGCGCCGGCCCGGCTTCCAGCTCGGCCTCGACATCGCCGAGATCAAGGCCGACAACCCCCAGGCGGTCGGCTGCATCCTCGGTGGCCACGGGATCACCGCGTGGGGCGACACCAGCGCCGAGTCGGAGCAGAACTCGCTCTGGATCATCGACACCGCGGCGACGTACATCGCCGAGCACGGCAGGGCCGAGCCGTTCGGGCCGGCCCTCGACGGCTACGCGACCCTGCCCGAGGCCGAGCGCCGGGCCCGCGCCGCCGCCCTCGGCCCGACCATCCGCGGCATCGCGTCCGCTGACCGGCCCATGGTCGGCCACTTCACGGACTCGCACGAGGTCCTGGACTTCCTCGCCTCGGCCGAGCACCCGCGGCTGGCCGCGCTCGGCACGTCGTGCCCCGACCACTTCCTGCGTACCAAGGTGAAGCCGCTGGTCCTCGACCTGCCGGCCACCGCGACGGTCGAGGACTCGCTCGCGCGACTGCAGGAGCTCGCGGTCGCCTACCGCGAGGACTACCAGGGCTACTACGACCGCAACGCCACGCCGGCCAGTGACGTTTCTTGGCCGGCGATCCGGGGCAAGGACCCGCTCATCGTCCTGGTGCCGGGCGTCGGGATGTTCAGCTACGGCAAGGACAAGCAGACCGCCCGGGTCGCCGGCGAGTTCTACGTCAACGCGATCAACGTGATGCGCGGCGCCGAGGGGCTGTCGAGGTACGCCCCCATCGACGAGGCGGAGAAGTTCCGCATCGAGTACTGGGCGCTCGAGGAGGCCAAGCTCCAGCGGATGCCGAAGCCCAAGCCGCTGGCCGCCCGGATCGCGCTCGTCACCGGCGCCGCGTCCGGGATCGGCAAGGCGACCGCGGAGAAGCTCGCGGCCGAGGGCGCGTGCGTCGTGATCGCCGACCTGTCGCTGGAGAAGGCGCAGGAGGCGGCCGCTGGCATCGGCTCGGCGGACGTGGCGGTCGGCGTCCAGGTCGACGTGTCCGACGCGGACGCCGTGCAGGCGATGGTCGACGCGGCGGTCCTGGCGTTCGGCGGCGTCGACCTGGTCGTCAACAACGCCGGGCTGTCGCTGTCGAAGTCGCTCCTGGAGACCACCGAGCAGGACTGGGACCTGCAGCACGACGTGATGGCCAAGGGCTCGTTCCTCGTCGCCCGCGCGACCGCGAAGGTGCTGATCGAGCAGGGCATGGGCGGCGACGTCGTCTACATCTCCTCGAAGAACTCGGTCTTCGCCGGGCCCAACAACCTGGCCTACGGCGCCGCGAAGGCCGACCAGGCCCACCAGGTCCGGCTGCTCGCGGCCGAGCTCGGCGAGCACGGCGTGAAGGTCAACGGCGTCAACCCCGACGGCGTCGTCCAGGGCTCCGGCATCTTCGCCGGCGGCTGGGGCGCCCAGCGGGCCGAGGTCTACGGCGTGGAGGAGAAGGACCTCGGCGCCTTCTACGCGCAGCGGACGATCCTCAAGCGCGAGGTCCTGCCCGAGCACATCGCCAACGCCGTCTTCGTCCTGTGCGGCCCCGACCTCACCCACACCACCGGCCTGCACGTCCCGGTCGACGCCGGTGTCGCCGCTGCGTTCCTGAGGTAGTCGATGAGTATCGACGTCGCCGCGATCGACCTGGGCGCCTCGAGCGGCCGGGTCGTGCGCGGGCGCGTCGGGCCGGACATGCTCGAGATCGAGACGGTCGCGCGGTTCCCCAACGGACCCGTCGAGCGCGCTGGGCCGACGGGGCGGAGCTGCACTGGGACCTGCCGGCCCTGCTCGACCACAGCCTGGCCGGCCTGCATGCCGCCGGGCCGGTCGCGAGCATCGCGGTCGACTCATGGGCGGTCGACTACGGACTGCTCCGCGATGGCGAGCTGCTCGACCTGCCCTGGTGCTACCGCGACGCACGGACGGCGGCCGGCGTCGAGGCGGTGCACGCCCTGGTGCCACCGGAGGTGCTCTACCGACGTACCGGCCTCCAGTTCCTTCCCTTCAGCACGATCTACCAGCTCGCGGCGGAGCAGCGGCTGTCCGAGGCGGACCGGCTGCTGCTGGTCCCCGACCTCGTGACCTACTGGCTCACCGGCAGCGCCGTCTGCGAACGCACCAACGCCTCGACGACCGGACTGCTCGACGTGCGCACCGGCGACTGGGACCACGACCTGCTGACCCTGGTCGGTCTCGTTCCGACAGTGCTCCCGCGTCTCGTCGATCCCGGGACCGTGGTCGGTGACCACCACGGGACCCCGGTGGTGACGGTCGGGTCGCACGACACCGCGTCGGCCGTGGTCGGCGTGCCGATGACCGAGCCCGACTCGGCGTACGTCTCGTGCGGCACCTGGGGGCTGGTCGGCGTCGAGCTCGACCAGCCCGTGGTCACCGAGGAGGCGCACGCCGCCAACTTCACCAACGAGGGCGGCGTCGACGGGCGGACCCGCTTCCTCACCAACGTGATGGGCACGTGGCTGCTGTCCGAGAGCCTGCGGACGTGGGGGAGCGCGGACCTCCCGGCCCTGCTCGAGCAGGCCGCGGCGTACGACGGCCCGGTCACGATCTTCGACGTGCAGGACCCCCGGTTCCTCCCTCCGGGCGACCAGCCCGCCCGGATCGCCGCGTGGTGCCGCGAGCACGACCTGCCGGTGCCGGAGCGCCGGGTCGCGCTCGTGCGCAGCATCGTGGCCAGCCTCGCCGAGGGGTTCGCGACTGCCGTCGAGCGGGCCGCGACCCTCTCCGGTCGCGACGTACGCCGCGTGCACCTCGTCGGCGGCGGCGCCCAGAACGCCTTGCTCTGCGACCTCCTCGCGGAGCGGCTCGGGCTGCCCGTGCTCGCCGGCCCGGTCGAGGCCACGGCGCTCGGCAACGTCCTGGTGCAGGGTCGCGCGATCGGGGCACTGTCAGGGAGTCTTGAAGACCTGCGGGCGCTGGTCGCCCGCAGTCAGCAGATCATCCGCCACGAACCCCACGGAGTCGTTCGATGAAACGACAGCTACCCAAGCCACACGACCTGCGACCGCTGCTCAAGTTCAAGAAGCCGGAGCTCTCGCCCCGGACGCGGCGGCTGGAGAAAGCGCTGACCATCCACGACCTGCGCCGGATCGCGAAGCGGCGTACGCCGAAGCCTGCCTTCGACTACACCGACGGT
The DNA here is from genome assembly GCA_963759065.1 of uncultured Actinomycetota bacterium. GTDB lineage: Bacteria > Actinomycetota > Actinomycetes > Propionibacteriales > Nocardioidaceae > Nocardioides. Next base: position 219,383 of record CAVWYA010000016.1, read on the forward strand.
GCCGCCGACGGCGAGGTGTCGCTGGCCCGGGCCCGGCAGGCGTTCGCGGACGTGGAGTTCCACCCGGCGATCCTGCGCGACGTGTCCGAGGTCGACACCACGCGCGAGGTGCTGGGGAAGACGTCAGCGCTGCCCTTCGGGATCGCGCCGACCGGGTTCACGCGGATGATGCAGTCCGAGGGCGAGATCGCCGGCGTGACCGCGGCCGACGCAGCGGGGATCCCCTACAGCCTCTCGACGATGGGCACCACCTCGATCGAGGACGTCGCGGCGGCGGCGCCCGGTGCGCGGAAGTGGTTCCAGCTCTACATGTGGAAGGACCGCGACCGGTCGATGGCGCTGGTCGAGCGGGCCGCGAAGGCCGGGTTCGACACGCTGCTGGTGACCGTCGACGTACCTGTCGCCGGCGCGCGCCTGCGCGACGTCCGCAACGGCATGACCATCCCGCCGACGCTCACCCCGCGCACGGTGGTCAACGCGATCCCGCGGCCGGCGTGGTGGTTCAACTTCCTCACCACCGAGCCGCTGGCCTTCGCCTCGCTCGACGCCTGGTCGGGGACGGTGGCCGAGCTGCTGGACACGATGTTCGACCCGACGGTGACGTATGAGGACCTGGCCTGGATCAAGGAGCAGTGGCCGGGCAAGGTGTCGGTCAAGGGCGTGCAGACGGTGGCCGACGCGGTGAAGCTGGCCGACGTCGGCGTCGACGCGATCATCCTCAGCAACCACGGCGGCCGGCAGCTCGACCGTGCGCCCGTGCCGTTCCACCTGCTGCCCGAGGTGGTCAAAGAGGTCGGCTCCGACCTCGAGGTCCACCTCGACACCGGCATCATGTCCGGCCAGGACATCGTCGCCGCCATCGCGCACGGTGCTCGCTTCACGCTGGTCGGCCGCGCCTACCTCTACGGACTGATGGCCGGCGGCCGCCCCGGCGTGGACCGCACCATCGAGATCCTCCAGGGCCAGATCGAGCGCACCATGCGGCTCCTCGGCGTCCGGTCGCTCGACGAGCTCGAGCCCGGCCACGTCAGCGCTCTCAGGCGCTTGGGCTGAGCAGACTCGCAGCGGACACGTCGACGCAGACGACTCCCTGGTTGCCGTCCTGGTCGGCGATCACGGTGAGCGAGGGCGCGTCGCTGTCGTCGACGACGGTCCCACCCGCGGCGACGGCAGCGGCGATCCGTTGCCCGGCCACCTCGGGCGCGACATAGACCTCGATGTGGAACCGCTGGCCCGGGGCATCGGGCGCGGCGGCGTCCCCGAACCACAGGTTCGGCACCCGGCCCGTGGCGTCCCGGATCTCGTCGCCGGGGGTCCCGCGGCCCTGGGCATCGGCGCTCCCGGTCAGCAGGGCGGACCACACCGGGGCGATGGTCGCGGAGCTCGCCGTGTCGAGGCCGAGCTCGATGTCGCTGACCGAGGCGGGGTCGGCGTCGACCTCGTGGTCGGCGGCGAGCTCGGTGATCCGCCGTGCGAGGTCGACGTCCTGCTGGGTCACCCACTGAACGACGTGCTCGGTGCCCTCGTCGTCGCGGTAGATGGCGTCGTCACTGACCAGCTTGAGGTCGACGTATCCCTGACCGATGGACACGCTCGGGTGGTGGCCGAGCGCGTCGCCCGCCTCACCGACCGCGGCGACGAAGCGTGCGCCGGTGCCGAAGTCCTCGATCAAGTAGCGCGCGTGCAGTCCCTGGGCCAGCTTGCGCCAGTCGGTCAGGTTCGCCTCGGCGATCTGTGGGCCCCTCAGCATGTCCATGGACGGGGACCCTAGGACACGGACGCTGAGCGCTCCTCGGCCACGGGCCGGCTCGTCGAGGTGTCGGCGGTGCGGCGAAGGCTGGTGAGACCAGCCAGCAGCAGTCCCACCAGGAGCAGGAGACCCACCAGCAGCGCGCTGCGGCCGACGGCCAGGGCCACGGTGACGACCACGGCATAGAGGCCGGCGCACATGATCAGGGCGTTGACGATGCCGGTTGCTGGACCTGCGGACGGGGCTGGACTCGACATTTCGCCTCCTGACAGCCTGGGCACAGATGGTTCTCGCGCCACCTCATCGTGCCCCGTTGCGGGGTGGTGAAACCCTTGAACAGTGAATTGGTTACTCCGGACCTCAGCGGAAATCCGGCCGGATGACGGTCATCCCGCCCGCCCCCGCGCCGGGCTGCCCCAGGGTGGCGAGCCGTGGACCGGCCTCTGCCAGGCCGATCCGGTCACGCACCAGGCGGCCCGGGTCGAGGGTGCCGTCGGCGACCCGAGCGAGCAGCTCGGGGTAGTCGGACGCGGGCATCCCGTGGCTGCCGAGCAGCTGCAGCTCCTGCGCGAGCACCCGGCCCAGGTCGACCGGAGGCAGCGCGTCGCGGCCCCCGAGCAGTCCGACCTGGACGTGGCGGCCGCGCGGTCGCAGGGACGCGATGCCGGCGGCGAGGTTGGCCGGGCTGCCGTAGGCGTCGATGGTGACGTCGGCGCCCTCGGCCAGGTCGGCCGGTGCCGGGGCGGCTCCGAGCTCCTCGGCCAAGGCGAGGGAGGCCGGGTCGGGGTCGACCGCGAGGACCCGGGCGCCCAGCGCGACGGCGACCATGACCACGGACAGCCCGACGCCGCCGCACCCGTGGACCACGATCGTCTCGCCGGCCTGCACCCGGGCCACGTGGGTGACGGCCCGGTAGGCCGTGGCGAAGCGGCAGCCGAGGCTGGCCGCGATCTCGGCCGGCACCTCGTCGGGCACCCGCACCAGGTTGAGGTCGGCCCGCGGGAGCGCCACGAGGTCGGCGAACGAGCCCCACTGGCTGAACCCCGGCTGGCGCTGGTCCTCGCACACCTGGCCTTCGCCTCGCGTGCACGCCCGGCACCGTCCGCACGCGAGGACGAACGGGGTCGTGACCCGGTCGCCGACCGCCCACCGCGTCACCGAGGCTCCGGTCTCGACGACGGTGCCGGCCAGCTCGTGGCCGGGGACGTGGGGCAGCTCGATGTCGTCGTCGTGACCCATCCAGCCGTGCCAGTCGCTGCGGCAGAGGCCCGTGGCCTCGACCGCGACGACCACCCCGTCGGGCGGACAGGCTGGATCGGCGAGCTCGGCGAGCTCGGGCGGTACGCCGAAGGCGGTGATCAGGACGGCCCGCATCAGGCGATGGCCCGTCCGATGCCGCGCGCCGCGACCTGGAGCGCCGAGACCAGCCGCGCCTTGTCGCGCTTCAGGGTCGGGACGACGATGCCGAGCGCGGCGACCACGTCGCTCTGCCCGTTCGGATGGGCGCGCCGCACCGGCACGCCCACCGAGCAGGCGCCCAGGCTCATCTCCTCGATCGTGGTCGCGTAGTCGTCTCGCCGTACCGCCGCGAGCTGGCGCTGGAGCGTGCCCGGCTGGGTGATCGTGTACGCCGTGACGCGGGGCAGGCCGGCGAGGACGCTGCGCTGCACGTCGGCCGGGGCGAACGCGAGCAGCACCTTGCCGACGCCGGTCGCGTGCATCGGGAGCCGACTGCCGACGGTGCTCACGATCGGCACCGACGTGCTGCCGCGCAGCCGGTCGACGTACAGCACCTCGGCTCCCTCGCGGACCGCCAGGTGCACGGTCGCGAGGGTGGCGCCGTAGAGGTCGTGCAGGTACGGCGACGCGAGCTCCACGAGCCCGGCCTGGTGCGGTGCGAGCAGGCCGAGGTCCCAGAGCCGCCGGCCGATGACGTAGTCGCCGTGGGAGGTGCGGGCCAGCGCGCCCCAGCCGACCAGCTCGCCCACGAGGCGGTGCGCGGTCGGGACCGGCAGGCCGGCGCGCTGCGCGAGCTCGGTCAGCGTGAGCCGACGGTGCTCCTCGTCGAAGGCCCCGACCAGCGCCAGCGCCCGGCTGGTGACCGTGGCGCCGGGGGACGACACGTTCCCGGCCATGGCGACAGTGTTCCACTGACCGGAATGGCCGGTGTCAGGCCGGTACCGGCTCCGGCTCCTTCATGTGCGCCGGGACGGTGGCCAGTGCGAGGAGGGCCAGAAGCGCAGCGACGGCGAACGCGTAGAAGCCCCACGGGTAGGAGATCCCGGCGGTGACCAGTGCTCCACCGAGCGACGGGCCGACGATCGCACCGACCCGGCCGACCCCGGCCGCCATGCCCAGCGCGGTGCCGCGCACCTCGGGCGGGTAGAGGTGGCCGACGAACGCGTAGACCAGGACCTGGGAGCTGAAGACGAACACACCGGTCAGCAGCACCGCGGCGTACACCAGCGTGGTGCTGTGCAGCTTGATCGAGATCAGCGCCAGGAACACCGAGGCCAGCCCGAACCACAACAGCACGGTCGGCTTGTTGCCTCGCGCGTCCGACAGCACGCCGGCCACGAGCAGCCCGATCACCGCGCCGATGTTGAGCACGAGCAGCAGCCCGGTGCCGGCCTTGATGGAGTAGCCGGCCTCGCCCATGATCTTCGGCAGCCAGGTGTTCAGTCCGTAGACGAGGAGCAGCCCCATGAAGGACGCGACGCAGATCGCCAAGGAGATGCGCAGGTAGCGACCGCGCAGCACCTGGCTGGTCCGCGCGGCGACCTCGCTCGCGTTCTGGTCTCGGCCCTCGACGCTGCGCAGGTAGGCCTCCGACTCGGGCAGCTTCGCCCACATGAGCGGTACGACGAGCAGCCCGGCCACGCCGCCGACCACGAACATCGCGCGCCAGCTCACGGCGTCGATCAGCCACAGCGCCAGCAGTGCGGTGAGCACTGCGCCGACGTGGTAGCCGGTCATCACCCGGGTGACCGCGGTGCCGTTCCGGCCGGGCCCGGCGTTCTCGCTCATGTAGGCGAGGGCCGTCGGCAGCACCGCTCCGAGGCCCAGCCCGGCCAGGAACCTGAGGACCGTGAATGCGGCGACGCTCTCGGAGAACGCGACGGCGATGGTGAGCAGGGAGAACCAGGCGACGCACGCGATGACGCTGCGCCGCCGCCCGAACCGGTCGGTGATCGGTCCGATCAGCACGGCACCGATGCCGACGCCGACCAGCCCGACCGTGGACGCGGTGGTGAGGGAGGCGTCGGTGAAGCCGAGGTCGCCGCTCTTGGACAGGGTGGGGATCACCGCGCCGATGACGACGAGGTCGAACCCGTCGAGCGCGACGGCGATCCAGCAGAGCGCCACCGCCCAGAGGCGGGCGCTGTCGGGCGCCGTGGTCCCCACCGCGGTGGAAGTGGTGGTGGTCATGCGGGTGCTGCTCCTTGCCCGAGACGCCCCCCGAAGGGCTGGCCCCTCCACGGTGTCCCCTGCGGACGGATCTCGGCCGGGAGGCTTCCGGTCAGTGGAAGTTCGCGTCTCTCAGGCGGGTGTCGTACTGTCGGGACCACGCCGGACGCCCGGCGTTCCTTGTTCCCCAGGCCGCTCCCAGTCGGTCAGATCGGGCCACATGTCTCTCGCCCAACAGCTGTCCGTGCCTGTCTCGACGACCCCCGCCAGTCCAGATGCGACGGACCCGTGCCCGGCCCGCCCGTGCCTGCGCACGGTGCTCCGCCGGGTCGGCCTGAGCCTCACGGTCGCGTGCGCGGTCCCGGCGGCCCTGTTCTTCACCAGCTACCAGATGTTCGGGGTCTGGGCGGCGATCGTCGTCGCGCTGTGCTGGTCGTACGGCGCGATCTCGTTCCGGGCGCTCACCGGACGGCGTACGTCGGGTCTGCTGGTGCTGACCGCGATCGTCCTCACCGGGAAGACCGTGGTCGCGCTGGTCGCGCAGAGCACGTTCTTCTACTTCCTCCAGCCGATCATCACCGACGGCGTGGTCGCCGCGACCTTCCTCCTGTCGCTGGCCTCCGCCCGGCCGATGGTCGCTCGGCTCGCCGGTGACTTCTACCCGATGGACGCCGAGCTGTCGTTGCGGCCCCGGATGCGCAGGCTCTTCTGGCACCTCACCGCGATGTGGGCGATCGTCTGCCTGGCCAAGGCCGTCGCGATGTTCTGGGCGCTGAACTCGCTGTCGCTCGACACCTTCGTGCTGGTCAAGAGCATCGCGATGCCCGCCACCAACCTCCTGGCCGTCGTCCTCACCATCTCCGCCGCCGTGCTGGTGGCTCGCAAGGAGGGGCTGATCGGCATCCACGCGGGGCCGGTCCTGGCTCACGCCTGACGGCGGCTCCGGCGGGTACCGGCGGTCATGACCTCAACCACTGACTCCGACGACCGCGCCAAGCTGGTCGAGCTGATGTCCGACATGTACATCGCCATGTTCACGACCACGACCGAGGACGGCACCTTCGAGGCCGTGCCGATGGCTCGCCAGGAGGTCGAGGCCTCGGGCGAGCTGTGGTTCATCAGCGCCAGGGACACCCGGCACGTGGCCAACATCGCCGCCCGGCCGCAGGTCGGGCTCACCTTCTCCAGCCGCGACGCGTGGGTGTCGGTCCGGGGGACCGCCGAGGTGGTCGACGACAAGGCCAAGCTCGAGGAGCTGTGGAACACCTTCGCCGAGGCGTGGCTCCCGGGCGGTCCGGACGACGAGAACGCCACCCTCATCCGGGTGGACGCCGAGGGCGGCGAGTACTGGGACACGCCCGGCGGGAAGGTCGCCTCGTTGCTCAGCTTCGCGAAGACGAAGCTGACCGGCGAGACGTACGACGCGGAGCACGGCAGCACCGACCTCTGAGCCCGCCGGTTCGGCATCGGCGCACTGAGGCAGAGTGGGCGGGTGCCCGACCCGACCGAGTGGCTGCTGACCCAGCCCGAGCGCGGCAACCCCGCCACCCGGCTCGATGCGCAGCACCCCGGCGAGCAGGCCTGGTCGGAGGGAAACCTCGTCCGCCCGCTGATCCACGGCACGACGTACTTCGCCGAGCTCTTCGAACGCATCGAGGCCACCCGGCCCGGGGACCTGGTCTTCTTCACCGACTGGCAGGGCGACGCCGACGAGCGACTCACCGGTGAGCCCGGGAGCGAGGTCGTGGAGGTGCTCGGCAGGGCGGACGAGCGCGGGGTCGACGTCCGGGGCCTGGTCTGGCGGTCGCACTCCAGCGCCATCGGCTTCACCTCCGACGAGAACCTGCGGCTCGGCCGGTCGCTCCAGAAGCGCGGCGCCGAGGCGATCCTCGACATGCGGGTGCGCACCGGTGGCTCGCACCACCAGAAGCTCGTGGTCATCCGGCACCGTGACGACCCGACCCGCGACATCGCCTACGTCGGCGGCATCGACCTGTGCCACTCGAGGCGGGACGACGCGGAACACGGGGGCGACCCGCAGGCCCTCGAGACCATGGCCGAGGAGTACGGCGAGACCCCTCCGTGGCACGACATCCAGGCCGCCATCAGCGGCCCGGCCGTCCACGACGTCGAGACCGTCTTCCGCGAGCGGTGGGAGGACCCGACCACGCTCTCGCGGAGCCCGGTCATCCTGCTGCGCGACCGCCTGCGCGGGCTGGACACGACGCCCGACCCGCTCCCGGAGCAGTGGCCGGCACCGCCGCGGGTCGACGGCGGTCACCACGTCGTCCAGCTGCTCCGCACCTATCCGAACCTGCGCCGGGGACGCGACTACGCGTTCGCGCGCGGTGGCGAGCGCAGCGTCGCCCGTGGCTACACCAAGGCCGTCGAGCGGGCCCGGCACCTGATCTACGTCGAGGACCAGTACCTCTGGGGCGACCACGTCGGCAGCGTGTTCACCGAAGCGCTCGAGGCGCACCCCGACCTGCACGTGATCGGGGTGGTGCCGATGGTCCCCGACGTCGAGGGATTCAACCGGACCGCCCAGCTCGTCGGCCGCCGCCGGGCCATGCTCGACATGTCGAGGGCCGCACCCGACCGGGTGGCCATCTACGGGATCGAGAACCACGCCGGCACCCCGGTCTACGTGCACGCCAAGACCTGCATCGTCGACGACACGTGGGCCACGATCGGCTCCGACAACTTCAACCGCCGCTCCTGGACCCACGACTCCGAGCTGTCGGCCGTGGTCCTCGACCCGGCCGGGGAGTACGCCCGGACGCTGCGGCTGAACCTCGCCGCCGAGCACCTGGATCGCGAGCCGGAGCAGTCGATGGACGACTGCGTGGACCCGGCGGGCATGTTCGCGGCGTACGCCGAATGCGCCGAGGCCCTCGACCGGTGGCACGAGGGCGGCGAGGTGGGACCTCGCCCGCCGGGCCGCCTGCGCCGCCTGCAGCCGCCCGAGATCGGCAGGCTGACCCGAGCTGCTGCGCTCGGGCACTACCTGTTGGTGCATGACCCCGACGGACGGCCCAAGCCGTTGCGCAAGAAGGACGAGTTCTAACGGGACCGGTCAGCCGATGGTGATGGTGACCTTGCCACGCACGTCGCCGGCGACGAGCTGGCGCATCGCCTCGGCAGCCTGGGGGAGCGGGTACGTCGCACCGATGCTCGGGGTGACCTGGCCGGCTTCGATCAGCGCGGAGAGCCGCTCGAAGTCGGCGGCGCTCTCCTTGGGGACCCGCAGCGTCAGGCGCTGACGCACGAAGAGGGAGACGACGAGCGCGCGGAGCTGGCGGCTCATGCCGAGGAGGCGTCCGGCGTCCTCACCGCCGACGAGCACCGCGGTGCCGGTCGGCGTCAGGGCCCGGCGCAGCCGCGACAGCGATGCGTTGCCGGCGATGTCGACGATCACGTCGTAGCGACCCGGCACCGCCGCGATGTCGTCGACGGCGTAGTCGAGCACGTGCGTGGCGCCGAGCGACCGGACCAGGTCGGCCTTCGCCGCGCTGCTCACGGCGGTGACCTCGGCGCCGGCGGCCACCGCGATCTGCACGGCGTAGCTGCCGACGCCGCCCGAGGCGCCGGTGACCAGGACCCGCTGGCCGGCCCGCACCCCGGCGAGGTCGGTCACCGCCTGGAGGGCGGTGCTGCCGGAGACCGGCACCGTCGCCGCCTGTGCGTGCGTGAGCGAGGCGGGCTTGGCCGCGAGCTTGTCCTCCTTGGCGATGGCGTACTCCGCGAAGGTCCCGGTGCCGATGCCGAAGACCTCGTCCCCCGGCGCGAACCGGGTCACCGCGGCGCCGACCGCCGTGACGGTGCCGGCCAGGTCGAGGCCGGGGATCGGCTGCCTGGGTCGGCGCAGCCCCATGACCAGCCGCACGGCGTACGGCGTCCCGGTCATCAGGTGCCAGGTGCCGCGGTCGAGGCCCGCCGCGTGGACGCGGACCAGCACCTCGTCGTCGCGCAGCGCGCGGGGGAGCGGCAGCACGGCGAGCCGCAGGACCTCGGCATCGCCGTACGCCTCCTGCGCGATCGCTCGCATGGTGGTGGTCCGGGCGTTGGTCGTGGCGCTGGTCGTGGTGCTGGTCATGGCGTCTCCTGAGGGTTCGTACTAAGTACGGCGACAGTATCGTACAATGTACGACATGTCGAGGGAGCCGCTCAGCCGCGACCGCGTCCTCCGCGCCGCACTGGCCGTCGCCGACGACGGCGGGCTCGACAAGCTGACGATCCGATCGCTCGCGCAGCGGCTCGGGGCCAAGCCGATGTCGCTCTACCACTACGTCGCCAACAAGGACGAGATCCTCGACGGGCTGGTCGACCTGGTCTTCGCCGAGATCGAGCTGCCCGAGACCACCGGCCAGTGGCGCGAGGAGATGGCGAAGCGCGCGCGCTCGGCCCGCGAGGTGCTGCGCCGGCACCCCTGGGCCATCGCGCTGCTCGAGTCGCGGACGACGCCGGGTCCGGCCACCCTGCGGCACCACGACGCGAACCTCGGGGCCCTGCGCGCGGGCGGCTTCACGGTCGCCCAGACCGGGCACGCGTACGCCGTGCTGGACGCGTTCATCTACGGCTTCGCGGTGCAGGAGGCGTCGCTGCCGTTCGAAGGACCGGACGGCGCAGCAGCGGTGGCCGGGCCGATCATGGAGCTGATGGGAGCCGGCGAGTACCCCCACATGGTGGAGTTCGCGATGCAGCACGCGATGCTCCCCGGCTACGACTTCGGTGCCGAGTTCGACTTCGGTCTCGACCTGGTCCTGGACGGTGTCGCCCGCCTCCTCGAGGGATGAGCAGTTCCACTGACCGGAAGCCGGGTTCTCCCTCGGCCGGTGGCCGCACCTACCGTCGTCCCGTGACCCTGGCCGCCTCCTCAGACGCAGCCGCCAGCACGCAGGCCGACGTCTCGGCCGAGATCGGGACGATCGCCGCGGCGTACTCCGGCGGCGAGACGCAGCCCCGCCTGGACTACCCGCCCTACCGCTCCAGCCTGCTCCGCCACCCGACCAAGGCGCCCCAGCAGGCCGACCCGGAGGGCGTGGAGCTCTGGGCGCCGGTCTTCGGCGAGCGCGACGTCGCGGCCGCCGAGGCAGACCTGACCGCCCAGCACGACGGAGAGCCCCAGGGCGAGCGGATGGTCGTGACGGGGCGGGTCCTCGACGGCGACGGCCGGCCGGTGCGCCGCCAGCTGGTCGAGGTGTGGCAGGCCAACGCGGCCGGCCGCTACATCCACCAGCGCGACCAGCACCCGGCCCCGCTCGACCCGCACTTCACCGGCATGGGTCGCTGCCTCACCGACGACGACGGCGTCTACCGGTTCACCACGATCAAGCCCGGCCCGTACCCGTGGCGCAACCACGTCAACGCGTGGCGGCCGGCGCACATCCACTTCTCGCTGTTCGGCACCGAGTTCACCCAGCGGATGATCACCCAGATGTACTTCCCGGGCGACCCGCTGTTCCCGCTCGACCCGATCTTCCAGTCGGTCGTCGACCCGGCCGCGCGGGCGCGGCTCGTGGCGACGTACGACCACGACGTGACGCAGCCGGAGTGGTGCACCGGCTACCGCTGGGACATCGTCCTCACCGGCCCGCACCGGACCCTGATGGAAGCGGAGTGATCGCGACCCCCGGCCAGACGGTCGGGCCCTTCTTCGGCTACGCGCTGCCGTTCCCCGACGACAACGTGCTGGTATCGCCCGGCACGCCGGGGGCGGTCACGCTGCGCGGCCGGGTGTACGACGGCGCAGGCGACCCGGTGCCCGATGCGATCCTCGAGCTGTGGCAGGCCGACGCCGACGGGAACGTCGTCCAGGAGCCGGGCTCGCTGCGTCGTGACGAAGCCTTCACCGGGTTCGGGCGCGCCTCGACCGACGCCGACGGACGCTACGCGTTCACGACCGTGGTCCCCGGCGCACCGTTCTTCGCCATCACCGTCTTCGCGCGGGGCCTGCTCAACCGGCTGTTCACCCGCGCCTACCTGCCCGGGGCGGCCGATGCGTTCCTCGACGGCCTCGGCGTGGACCGCCGCTCGACGCTGCTGACCACGGAGGACGAGACTGGCTACGTGTTCGACGTACACCTCCAGGGCGAGCGGGAGACGGTGTTCCTGGCGTACCCGCGTCACGAGGGCTGATGTCAGACCTCTTCTGGCCCGGCGACCACCGAGCGGGCGACCTCTTCACCGACCGTGCTTTCCTCGAGGCGATGGTGCGCGTGGAGTCCGCGTGGGCCGACGCGGACCTGGCGGTGCCCGACGTGGAGCTCGACACCGAGTCCGGCGGCAACCCGGTGGTCCCGCTGGTCGAGGCGCTGCGCGCGGCGCACCCCGACGTCACGCTGCACGAGGGCCTCACCAGCCAGGACGTCATCGACACCGCGCTGGTGCTCCTGGTCCGCGAGGCCGTCGCCGCCGTCGTCGACCACCTGGGGCGCGGGGCCGAGGCCCTGGCCCGGCTCACGGCGGAGCACGGCGCCGCGGCGATGACCGGCCGCACGCTCACCCAGCCGGCCCTGCCGATCACCTTCGGCGACAAGGTCGAGGTCTGGCGGGCCGGGCTCGCCGAGGCCACCGCTGACCTCGAGGGCCTCGCCTTCCCCGTGCAGGTCGGCGGTCCGGTCGGGACGATGAGCGACGGGCGTGCGGCACTGGCCTCGCGGCTCGAGCTGGCCGACGCACCGTCCTGGCACACGAACCGCCGCGCGATCACGCGCGTGGGAGACGCGCTGGTCGCCACCACCGATGCGTGCGGCCGGATCGCGCGCGACGTCCTGGAGCTGAGCCGGACCGGCGAGCTGACCGAGGGCGTGGGCGGTGGTTCGTCGTCCATGCCGCACAAGCACAACCCGGTGCTCTCGGTGCTGGTCCGTCGCGCCGCGCTCACCGCGCCGATGCTGGCGGCGACGCTGCACCTCGCCGCCGCCGACCAGGTCGACGAGCGCGCCGACGGAGCCTGGCACGCGGAGTGGGACACGATCCGCCTCCTCGTCCGCCGCACAGCGGTGGCAGCCAGCCAGACCGCCGAGCTGCTCGGCGGGCTGCGGGTCCACGCCGACGTGATGCGGGCCCGGCTGTGACGACCCTCGTGCTCGGCCCCTCCCTCGGCACCTCCGCGGGCGCGTGCTGGGGACCGACCGCGGCCCTGCTGCGCGACGAGCTCGAGGTCGTCGCGTGGGAGCTGCCCGGGCACGGTGCCGACACGTGGCAGGCGCCCGTCGACCTCACCGTGGCGGACCTCGCGGCGCGGGTGCTGGGCCAGGTGGAGGGCCCGTTCGTCTACGCGGGCGACTCCGTCGGCGGTCAGGTAGGGCTGCAGCTCCTCCTCGACGCCCCCGACCGGGTGCTCGGCGCGGTGCTGTGCTGCACGGGCGCCAAGCTCGGCGACGCCACGATGTGGCGCGACCGGGTCGCCCAGGTCCGTGCCTCCGGCACCGCCTCGCTCGTCGGCGTGACGCCCCAGCGCTGGTTCGCGCCGGGGTTCATCGAGCGCGAGCCGGCCCGCGCGTCGGCGCTGCTGCATGCGCTCCGCGACGCCTCGGACGACGGGTACGTCGCGGTGTGCGGCGCGTTGGCGGCGTACGACGTGCGCGACCGGCTCGGCGAGATCGAGCAGCCCGTCGTGGCCCTGGCCGGGGCGCACGACCCGATCTGCCCACCCGACCTGCTGCGCGAGATCGCGGACGGCGTCCAGCGAGGCCGGCTCGAGGTCCTCGACGACGTCGGGCACCAGGCTCCCGCAGAGGCACCCGAGGAGGTCGCCATGATCATCCGTGGACTCGCCAAGGAGGTCGGATGACCAAGTACGACGACGGCATGGAGGTACGCCACGAGGTGCTCGGCGCCGAGCACGTCGACCGCGCCACCGCGAACGCCACCGACTTCTCCCGCGACTTCCAGGAGCTGATCACCGAGTACGCCTGGGGCACGATCTGGACCCGTCCCGGGCTGGACCGCCGCAGCCGCTCGCTGATCACGCTGACCGCGCTGGTCGCCCGCGGCCACCACGAGGAGCTCGCTCTGCACCTGCGCGGCGCGCTCCGCAACGGGCTGACCGCCGACGAGATCAAGGAGACCCTCATGCAGACCGCGATCTACTGCGGGGTGCCCGACGCCAACACCGCGTTCCGCATCGCCCAGGGCGTGCTGGAGGAGGAGCAGTCCGGTGAGTGACGCCTACCTCTACGCCGCGGCGCGGACGCCGTTCGGCCGGTTCGGTGGCGCGCTGGCCGAGGTGCGCCCGGACGATCTCGCGGCCGCTGCGATCACCGGCGTGCTGGCCAAGGCGCCCTCGCTCGACCCGGCGGCGATCGCGGACGTGGTCTGGGGGTGTGCCAACCAGGCCGGCGAGGACAACCGCAACGTGGGCCGGATGGCCGTGCTGCTGGCCGGCCTGCCGATCTCGGTGCCGGCGGTGACGGTCAACCGGCTGTGCGGGTCCTCGCTCGACGCGGCCATGCAGGCCTCCCGGACGATCGAGGCCGGCGACGGCTCGGTGGTGCTGGCCGGCGGGGTGGAGTCGATGACCCGGGCGCCGTGGGTGCTGCCGAAGCCGTCGCGGGCGTTCCCCGCCGGCAACGTCACCGCGGTCTCGACGACGCTGGGCTGGCGGTTGGTCAACGACCGGATGCCGGCGGAGTGGACCGTCTCGCTGGGCGAGGCCAACGAGCTGCTGGCCGACCGGTTCTCCATCTCGCGGGAGCGGCAGGACGAGTTCGCCGCCCGGTCGCACAACCTCGCCGACGCGGCGTGGACGGCGGGCTTCTACGACGACCTCGTGGTGCCGGTCGAGGGGGTCGAGCTCGCCGGGGACGAGGGGATCCGGCCCGGCTCGAGCCCGGAGAAGCTGGCGGGGCTCAAGCCCTCGTTCCGGCCGGACGGCACGATCACGGCTGCGAACGCGTCGCCGCTGAACGACGGCGCGTCTGCGCTGCTGCTCGGTGCCGAGGGCGCCGTACCGAACCTCGACCCGCTGGCCCGGGTGGCCGGCCGGGGCACGCACGCGCTGGCCCCGCAGGACTTCGGGTTCGCGCCCGTCGAAGCCGCCGAGAAGGCCCTCGCGCGGGCCGGCATCACCTGGGCCGACGTCTCCGCGGTCGAGCTCAACGAGGCCTTCGCCGTCCAGTCGCTCGCGTGCGTCGACGCCTGGAAGGTCGACCCCGAGATCGTCAACGCCAAGGGCGGCGCGATCGCGATCGGCCACCCGCTCGGTGCCTCGGGCGGGCGGATCCTCGGCACCCTGGCGCACCGGCTCCGCGAGTCCGGCGACCGGTGGGGGGTGGCCGCGATCTGCATCGGCGTCGGCCAGGCCCTGGCCGTCGTACTCGAAAATGTGGGCGAGAACGTGTCGTGACCAACACCGTCTTCCTCGACGACGCGGACGAGGCGGTGGCCGACGTTGCCGACGGAGCGACCGTCCTGGTCGGGGGGTTCGGGCTGGCCGGGATGCCGGTGGAGCTGATCGACGCGCTGATCCGGCAGGGCGCCTGCGACCTCACCGTCGTCAACAACAACGCCGGGAACGGCGACACCGGGCTGGCCGCGCTGCTGGCCAAAGGTCGGGTGCGCAAGGTGATCTGCTCGTTCCCGCGGCAGAAGGACTCGTGGGTCTTCGACGGCCTCTACCGCGAGGGGAAGGTCGAGCTGGAGCTGGTGCCGCAGGGCAACCTCGCCGAGCGGATGCGGGCCGCCGGGGCCGGCATCGGTGCGTTCTTCTGCCCGACCGGCGTCGGTACGCCGCTCGCCGACGGCAAGGAGACCCGCGAGATCGACGGGCGGACCTACGTGCTGGAGTACCCCATCCACGGCGACGTCGCCCTGGTCGGCGCCCACCGGGCGGACCGGATGGGCAACCTGGTCTACCGCAAGACCGCCCGCAACTTCGGGCCCGTGATGGCCACCGCGGCGACCACGGTGGTCGCCCAGGTGCGTGAGGTCGTGGACCTCGGCGAGCTCGACCCCGAGGTGATCGTCACGCCGAGCATCTACGTCGACCGCGTGGTGGCGCTATGAGCCAGAGCAAGAGCGGCCTGGGCAAGGACGAGCTGGCGGCGCTGGTCGCCCGGGACATCCCCGCCGGGTCGTTCGTGAACCTCGGCATCGGTCAGCCGACCACGGTCGCCGACCACCTGGAGCCGGGCTCCGGCATCGTGCTGCACACCGAGAACGGCATGCTCAACATGGGACCGGCCGCGAGGCCGGGGGAGGAGGACCCCGACCTCACCAACGCCGGGAAGGAGCCGGTCACCGAGCTGCCCGGCGCGGCGTACTTCCACCATGCCGACTCGTTCGCGATGATGCGCGGCGGCCACCTCGACGTGTGCGTGCTCGGCGCCTTCCAGGTCTCGGCCGGCGGCGACCTGGCCAACTGGCACACCGGCACCCCGGACGCGATCCCGGCGGTCGGCGGAGCGATGGACCTGGCGATCGGGGCGAAGAGGGTGTTCGTGATGATGAGCCTGTTCGGCAAGGACGGCAGCCCCAAGCTGGTGCCGTCGTGCAGCTACCCGCTGACCGGGGTCGGCTGCGTGGACCGGGTCTACACCGACCAGGCCGTCTTCGACATCACGCCCGACGGCGTGGTGGTCCGCGAGACGTTCGGGACGTCGTACGACGAGCTCACCGAGCGACTGGACGTGCCCCTGCGCGGGTGACCGTCGGGCGTCCGGGAATGTCACGTTCCGTGCGGCGTTGACACTGAGCACCATGCCGACACAGCACCGCGTGACCCTCGAGGGCGAAACCATCCAGACGCCTCGCCTCGTCCTGCGCCCCTGGACGACCGCCGACGCACCGGCGGCCCTGACCGTCTTCGGAGACGACGCGGTCACCCGCTGGCTGAGCCCGGCGATGACCCGCGTGCCGTCGGTCGACGAGATGTCCGCGGTCATCGAGTCGTGGCTCGCGTCGCCTCCTCCGGCGCCCGCCGGCCGGTGGGCGGTCACGGCCGCGTCCGACGGCCGGCTGCTGGGCGGTGTCGGCGTACTGCCCCTGCCTCCCGACCGGACCGACCTGGAGATCGGCTGGCAGCTCGACCCGACCGTCTGGGGTCAGGGCTACGCAGCCGAGGCGGGCCACGCGGTGGCCCACCACGCCTTCGAGGCCGGGGTCCAGGAGCTGTTCGCGGTCGTACGCCCGCGCAACTCACGAGGCGTTCGTACGGCGACCTCGATCGGCATGGAGTGGGTCGGCGAGACCGAGAAGTACTACGACCTGCGGCTGCAGGTCTACCGGCTGCGCAGGAGCGAGCTCGACGTGCCGAGGCTCCCGGGCTCCTGACCCGCCAGGCTCAGCCGAGGCCGGTGCAGAGCAGCTCGGGAGCGCCCAGGGCCGGATAGGCCGTCCGCGAGGCTGATGAGGTGTTCTGGGCCTGGATCGTGAGGCGGAAGGGCAGCGCGAGGGCCACCTGGAACGGCTGGGACGTCCCGGGTGTGAGCGACGGGGACGTGTAGACGGGGACGTCGTCCGCCAGCAGGCGGACCACCGCGCTGGAACCGTCGGCCGACTCGTCGCGGACACCGGCGATCCCTCGGATCGCCTGGCAGTGTCGTCCGAGGGTGAACCGCGACTCCCAGCTCTTGAACGACCCGGTCGTGAACCAGCCGTACACGGACAGGCCGTTGAGGGTGAACGGGGAGATCCCGCTGTCGTTCACGCCACTGGTGTTGGCGTAGGGCTCGAAGGCCCCGAGCTTGAGCCAGTGCCAGACGATGGCGCCCGTCGGGGCCGACTTGGCAGGCTTGCCCTCGCGGTAGGACACCTTGGCGCGGAACATCGCGGTGTCCAGCTCTCCGCCCGCAGCCTGGAACTGGTACTTCTTCTTGGACCTGGCCTTGGACTTGCCCACCGTCTGCCAGGTCACGTTGTCGTGCACGAGGACCTGCTGCTCCAGCTGGACGACCTTGGCCCCGTCGGTCTGGGCGACCTTCACCTCCACCGTGAACCGGTCGCCCTCGACGACGTTCGAGGGGACCGTGAGCGTGACCTTGGGTCGCCCGGGGCGCTCGGCAACGGGCGTGGCGGTGTCGCTCGCCGCCGAGATGGCCGGCAGGGCAGCCAGGATGAGCGCGGTCGCAGCGACCGCGCCGGTAGTGCGCAGCATGGTGGTCTCCCTCTCCCGAGAAAGACGGTAGCGGGGCGAACCTGTGTTACGGGTGTGATTCGACCGATGAAGCCGGTGGTCCATAGCAGAGGTGCACGACCCCGTTGTCGTAGACATCGCTGGACCTGAGCGCGAGCTTGGTCTGCTGGTCGCCGAAGAGCCGGTCGCCGGTCCCGAGCGCGATCGGGTAGACGAACAGGTGCAGCTCGTCGAGGAGTCCGTCGGCGATCAGGCCGCGGACCAGCCGCCCGCTGCCCGAGACGTAGATCGTGCCCTGACGCGACTCCTTGAACTCCCGCATGGTCTCGATGTCGTACGCCCCGAGGCGGGTGGTGTGCGCCCACTCCTCGGACGGCTCGTGGGCGCCGACCACGAACTTCTCCGTCTCGTTGAAGTACGGCGCACCCGGGTCGTCCTCGGCGGTGCGCTCGCGCCAGGCCGGTGCGAACATCTCGTGCGTCGTACGGCCCAGCAGGATCGTGTCGCTGTCGGCGGTGATGCCGGCGAGGGTGTCGCCCATCTTGGGGTCGAAGCCGAACGCGAAGGTCCAGCTCGGACTCTCGAAGACGCCGTCGATGGAGATGAACTCGTGGGCAGCGATGATGGCCATGAGGGTGATCCTTCCGGAGGGTGGCTGTGAGGGTGGCTGTCACCTCTCCACGAACGCACTGCGCTCCACACGACACCGCGCCCGAACTCTCCCGGAAGGAGACCGATCCACGTGCCGAACCAGGTGAGGGTGAACGACGTCGGTGACGTCGTGCTCGAGGACGCCCGCCAGCTCAGGGCGCTGGCCGACCAGGACCGCCTGGCGGTCTTCACGCGGCTTCAGCGGCACGGCCCCGACGACGTGGCCGGGCTGGTCACCGGGCTGGGCCGGGACCCCGAGGTGGTGACCGCGGCGCTGGACCAGCTGGCCGGGGCCGCGCTCGTGGAGGCCCAGGACGGGACGTGGCGGGCACCCGGACGTGGGCTGTTCCTCCAGCTCCCCGAGGGCGACCCCGACGCGGCCCGCGCGGCTCGGGAGCTGAGCAGCGTGATGCTGCTGGCCGTCGAGCACCTGCCGCGCGAGTGGGTCGAGGAGGTCGAGCCCGGTCTGGACGATGCCTGGGCCGGAGCCGCCGGTCTGTTCAACGCGGGTGTCGCGCTCACGTCCGACGAGCTCAACCGGGTGCAGGAGGAGCTCGAGGTGCTGCTGCTGCCGTACCTCAACCGCAGCGAGGCCGACCTGCCTCGAGACGCCCGGCGCGTGCGGCTCCTGGCGTACTTCCTGCCGGGTCGAGGAGAGTAGCCGGATGGGGACCGAGAGGCGCGTCGTCCTCGACCAGCCCGGCGGGAACGTCGCCCTGGACCTGTTCGTCGTCGCCCAGCACCTCGGCGCGCTGGTCGACGCGACGCTCGCCCCGGCCGGCATGACCGCGAGCCTCTACGCCGTCTACAGCCAGCTCGCGCAGGGTCCTCGCACCCCGGGCCAGCTCGGCGAGACGCTCGGAGTCCGCCCGACCACCCTCTCCGGCTACCTCGCCACCATGGCGGGATGGGGGCACGTGTCCAGGTCGCGCAACGAGCGCGACGGGCGTTCGTCGGTGCTCTCCCTCACGGAGGTGGGTCGGGCCAAGGTCGAGGAGTGCCGGCCGCTCATGCAGAAGGCCATGAAGGCGCTCAACGCCCAGCTCGGGACCGCGGACGACGTCAAGGCGGCTCGGGCCCTGGTCGCGAAGATCGACGACGCCATCCAGGTGGCGCACCGGACCGTTCGACCGATCGCAACCTCCTGATCACGCCCGGTCGTCGCGCCGGCGCGAGTCGGGTCGGGTGGCCTGCTCGATGACGAGCCGTGCGATCGCCGTCTCGGTCACCCCCGCTCGTCGCGCCGACTCCCGCAGCCGTTCCCGGGCGATCGGTGGCGAGATGCCCTGCGCCGAGGTGAGGATGCCCACGGCGACCTGGATGCGGCTCGCCTCGAGGAGCTGCCGGGGTGCGTCCTCGGCAGCACGGCGGGTCGTGAAGTCGAGGTCGGCGTTGGCGATCGCGCCCTCGGGCCACGCACCGAGCGTGCTGGCGACCCGCTGGTGCTTGCCCTCGAACGCGGTCGAGCTGCTCGCGTAGAGGTTCACCGATCCCGCGACGGACCCGTCGACGACGATCGGCAGAGTGAGCGTGCTCGCCACCGCCGCCGCAGCGGTACCCCGCGCGAACATGTGCCAGCGCTCCTCGTCCAGGACGTCGTCCTCCCTGAACTCGACGCTTCGGGACTCGTCCACGGCCGTGACGCACGGACCGTCGTCGACGTACTGCAGCGCGTCGAGCGCGGCGGTCATCTCGTCGGTGGCGACCAACGTGAAGGTCGCGCCGTGATCGCGGTAGGCGAGGCTGAGTCCGACACACTCCGGCACGATCTCCCGAACCCGATTGCCCATCCGTCCGAGCTCGGTCAGGAGGTCGTCCTCGTAGAGGTACTCCCCGAACTCCTCGAGAGCCTCGAACGTCTCCGGGATCGGCTCCATGTCCATGGGGTAACCCGGATCGCCCGTCGGCATGCCGGATCGGCCGTCCGGCAATTAGGATCCACCGGACTTTGGATCCGGGTTCGTACGGGTCAGCCTCTCCAGAGCGAGGCCGCCAGCCACGGGAGCAAGGTGCACCCCGGCGGCACGTTCATCGTCGGTGACTCGACCACCTACCGGGTGTCGGGCCTGCTCCGCGAGCGGGCGCCCGACTGGTACCTCGACTACCACTGGGGGCGGTCCATCAAGGCGCTGCCGCAGCACGTCAAGACCTACCTGAAGGACGACCCGCACCCGTCCAACTTCGTCATGGCGCTCGGCACCAACTGGTGCCACGACCCCGAGTGGAGCGAGGCGCGCCTGCGCCGGGCCATCC
The DNA here is from genome assembly GCA_963759065.1 of uncultured Actinomycetota bacterium. Lineage (GTDB taxonomy): Bacteria > Actinomycetota > Actinomycetes > Propionibacteriales > Nocardioidaceae > Nocardioides. The sequence continues at coordinate 239,524 of CAVWYA010000016.1, forward strand.
GGCTGCTGCCCCCCGAGACCAACGTCTTCCTCGTCATGGTGGTCAGGGCCGGCCGGTTCCACGCGGAGAAGGACCGGATCCTGCAGCGCTACAACCGCTACTCGCGCAACCTCGCCAGGTCCCGGCCCCACACCTTCAACATCGACTGGCGCGGGACCGTGCTCGCCGACCCCACACTGGACCCCGTGACGGGCACGTCCTCGTTGCTCGAGGACGGCACCCACCAGATGCCTGCCGGCTGATCCGCGTGGCCCCAGAGCGGACGGGCCGTGGAAAATCTTGCTGGTGGTACGCCATGAGGGACTTGAACCCCCAACCCGCTGATTAAGAGTCAGCTGCTCTACCAATTGAGCTAATGGCGCTCGCGCTTCCGCGACCACCCACGTTACCAACGGAGGTGGCCGGGTCGAAAATCGGTGACCGTCACCCGGAGACCGGTCGAGCGTTGACTCCCCGAAGCGTCTCGCCCCTGCAGTGAGGACCCCATGACACCCCCGAAGATCGCCGTTGAACGCCGCTCGATCGCCGGCCTGTGTCTCTCGCTCGCGACCGCGCTGGCGCTCACCGTGCCGACCGCCGCGCCCAGCGAGGCGGCGATCCCGCTGCCGCACGACGACCCGTTCTACACCTACTCCGGGGCGACGCCGCTCAAGAACCTGCCGCGGGGCTCGGTGCTCAAGAGCCGCAGCGTCACCGTCGGTGTGCCCGGGACCGGCGCTGGTGTGCTGCCGGCGACCCAGCTGCTCTACCGGACCCAGGACGAGCAGGGCCGGCCGTCCGCGACCGTGACGACCGTGGTCAACCCGACCGGTCCGGTCAACCTCGGGCTGGTCGCCTACCTCAGCTTCTACGACGCCCTGGGCGACAAGTGCTCGCCGAGCTACACGCTGCAGGGGGGCGACCCGGGCCAGGCCAACACGGCGACGGCGTACGCCGAGACCGCGCTGGTGCTCGGCCTGGCCGCGCAGGGGTACGCCGTGACCGTGCCCGACTTCGAGGGCCCGGACCTGCACTGGGTGGCGGGCCACGAGTCCGGCTGGAACACCCTCGACAGCATCCGAGCCACCGAGACCTACCTCGGCATGCCCAGCACCCAGAAGGTCGGACTGTTCGGCTACTCCGGCGGCTCGATCGGCGGCGAGTGGGCGGCCGAGCTCGCGCCGTCGTACGCCCCTGAGCTCAACATCGTCGGCACCGCGATCGGCGGCATCCCGGTCCACCTCGCCCACAACACGCGGTACGTCAACGGCAGCGACACGTGGTCCGGCGTGATGCCGGCGGTGCTCGTCTCGCTGGGCCGCGCGTTCGGCATCAAGGTCAACAGGTTCGCCTCGAAGTACGGCAAGGAGGTGATGGCCGAGGTGCAGGACCAGTGCATCGGCTCCTTCAACGGCAACTACCCGGGCCTGCGGATCCAGCAGCTGCTCAAGAAGAAGTACCACGCCTTCCTCAAGATCCGGCCGTTCGCCAGGACCATCAACAAGCTGATCATGGGCAGTACGCCGGGCCACCCGGCGATGCCGATGTTCATGGGCGTCGGGAACGCCGACGGCACCGGCGACCACGTGATGATCGTCAAGGACGTGCAGGGCCTCGCGCACCAGTACTGCGGCGAGGGCGTCCCCGTCCAGCTCAAGGTCTACGACGGCGCCGAGCACACCCAGGCCGGTCTCCAGTTCTTCCCCGAGGCGATCGCGTTCCTCGGCCAGCGGTTCGCCGGACTGCCGTTCGCCGGCAACTGCGCCGAGATCCCGGTCGGCAACTCACTCGCGCCGTTGAAGGTCAAGAAGAAGAAGCAGCACCACCACCACTACGACGCCCACCGGGGCTAGCGCGAGGCGAGCACCGCCTGCGCGGCGTTGTGACCGCCCACGCCGGACACGACACCACCGCGGCGCGCGCCCGCGCCGGCGAGGAACACCCGAGGCAGCCCCGTCGGCACGCCCCACTGCTGGTCCGGTGTCTCCAGGCGGGTGCGGTTGCTGGCCCACGGCCAGTCCAGGTGGCCATGGTGGGCGTGTCCGCCCGGGATCGCGAGCTCGGCCTCGACGTCCTGCGGGATCTTCGCCTCGAGGCACGGGCTGCCCTGCGCGTCGCGCGCGATGACCGACTCGATCGGGTCGACCAGGTAGTCGTCGAGCGCCGCGATCGCGCGGCGCACGGCTTCGTCGCGGCGGCCGTCGGGGTCGGACGCGAACACCGATGCCGGCGTCTGCAGCGTGAGGATGGACAGCGTCTGCGAACCCGGCGGGACGTCGCCGAGCAGGGACGGGTCTGACAGCGAGGGGCAGGAGACCTCGGAGGGGATCGTCGCCGGCAGGAAGCCCTGACCGGCCTCGTCGTACGCCGTCTGGAGCTGGGAGTACGCCGACGCGACGTGCATCGTCCCGGCGAAGGCGACCGCCGGGTCGACACCGGACTTGAGCCGGGGGAGCCGGTCGAGCAGCAGGTTGATCTTGAGCTGGGCGCCCTCCGGCTTCGACTCCGGGTCGTCCGGCTCGCCGAGCAGGATGTGCAGGACCCACGGCGCCACGTTGGAGAGCACGAAGCGCGCCTCGACGGTGGCCGGACCCCCGGCGGTGTCGAAGTCGATCTCGTTGCCGTCGTCACCGGCCCGGATCGCCGAGACGCCGGCTCCGACGCGGATCTCGGCCCCGGCCGATGCGGCCGCCCGGGCCAGCGCGTCGCTGAGCGCGCCCATGCCGCCCACCGGGACCCTCGCCTCGCCGGTGCCGTGGCCGATCAGCCGGTAGAGGAAGCAGCGGTTCTGCTCCAGCGACGGGTCGCGCAGCGTGCCGAAGAGTCCGACGAGCGCGTCGGTCGCCACGACGCCTCGCACGGTGTCGTCCGCGAACCGCTTCTCGATCACCTCGCCCAGAGGCGTGGTGACGAAGTCGCGCCAGGTCGCCTCGTCCACGTGCGCGGCCAGGTCCTTCTCCCAGGGCAGCGGCTCGAGGAGGGTCGGCTCGACGGCGCGCGCCATGGCCGCCACCTCCGAGTAGAAGCTGCACCAGGCGTCGTACTCGCGGCTGCTGTCGGTCAGCTCGAGGAACGAGAGGCGGGTGCGCTTGCCCTCCGGGTTCTCGACCAACAGCCCGCGGTGTCGGCCGTCACGGACGCAGGGTGTGTACGACGAGACCGGCCGCGACGCGAGCCCCACGTCGACCTCGAGCTCGGTGAGCAGCCGGTCCGGCATCAGCGAGACCACGTCCGCGTAGCGCGAGACGCGGGTGGGCCTGCCGGCGAAGGGCTGGCCCGTGACCGTCGCGCCGCCGACCCGGTCCAGCCGCTCGAGGACGAGTACGGAGAGGCCGGCCCGGGCGAGGTACGCCGCCGCCACCAGACCGTTGTGGCCGGCACCGACGATCGCGACGTCGTACCGCCCGAAGGCGGTGTGGGGGGTCGTCACGATTCCGACCCTAGTCGTGGTCGGGTCCGGCGAGGCCCATTGCCGCGCGCCGGAATATGCAACGTTCAACTACCGTTGAAGGCGGTACCGACCAGCCCCGAGGAGATGGGTGCCATGCCCGCGATCACCGTCGACGACCTCACCGTCCTGCCGCGCCTGCGCGAGCCCGGACTGGGTGACCAGCCCCGCCCCGTGTGGCAGGTGACGACGGCCCCGACCGGCTACGAGGGCGAGGGGTTCCCGGTGCGCCGCGCGTTCGCCGGCATCGACCTCCAGCACCTCGACCCGTTCATCATGATGGACCAGATGGGCGAGGTGGAGTACGCGCCCGGTGAGGCCAAGGGCACGCCCTGGCACCCGCACCGCGGCTTCGAGACCGTCACCTACATCATCGACGGCGTCTTCGACCACCAGGACAGCCACGGCGGTGGCGGGAGCATCACCGACGGCGACACCCAGTGGATGACCGCCGGCTCCGGGCTGCTGCACATCGAGGCGCCGCCGGAGTGGCTGGTGCAGCAGGGCGGCCTGTTCCACGGTGTCCAGCTCTGGGTGAACCTCCCGCGCGACGCCAAGATGAACAACCCGAAGTACCAGGACATCCGCTCCGGCGAGGTGCAGCTGGTCACGTCGCCCGACGCCGGTTCGCTGGTCCGGGTGATCGCGGGCTCGGTGGACGGGCACGACGGCCCCGGCTCCACGTTCACGCCGATGTCGCTGGTGCACGCCACGATCGAGCCCGGCGCGCGCCTCGACCTGCCGTGGAACGTCGACTTCAACGCCCTGGTCTACGTCCTCAACGGCAGCGGCACCGTCGGCACCGACGGCCGCCCGATCCACTCCGGCCAGTCCGCCGTCCTCGGCGCCGGTGACTACCTCACCATCACCGCCGACCGGAGCCAGGAGAGCCGCTCGCCCAAGCTCGACGTGATCGTGGTCGGCGGCCGGCCGATCCGCGAGCCGCTGGCCTGGGCCGGTCCGTTCGTGATGAACACCAAGGACGAGGTCCTCAAGGCCTACGAGGACTTCCAGCGCGGCCACTTCGGCCACATACCCGCCTGACCGGGGGCGCGAGGCCCGCATAAGGTCGCTGCGTGGCCCGGATCTACCGCGACGCGTACGGCGTCCCGCACATCCGGGCCACCGACGTGGTCGACCTCGCCCACGGGCAGGGCTGGGCCACGGCGCGCGACCGCTCCTGGCAGCTGGAGTACCAGCGCCGCCGCGCGACCGGCACGGTGGCCGAGGTGCTCGGCGCCCGCCAGCTGGCGTGGGACACCTGGGCCCGGCAGACCCGGATCGTCGAGACCGCCCGGCGGGCCCTCGACGGGCTGGGGGAGGAGACCCGCGCCTTCGTCACGGCGTACGTCGAAGGAGTCAACGCCGGCCTCGACCCCAGCGCCCCCGAGCTCGACCGGCTCGGCGTCGAGCCGCAACCGTGGGAGCCGTGGACGCCGCTCGCGATCTTCCACGCCCAGCAGATCCTCTTCGGCAGCGTGCCCGGCAAGCTGTGGCACCACCGCGCGCGGGAGGTGCTCGGCGCGGACGAGGCGCTGCTGTCCCGCGACCCGGCCTACGCCTCCGGCAGCAACGCGTGGGCCGTCGGCGGGGCGCGCACGGCGTCCGGCATGCCGCTGATCGCCGGGGACCCGCACCGGACCTTCGAGTCGCCCGGCGTCTACGCCCAGGTACGGCTGTCGGTCGAGGGCGAGCTCGACGTCTTCGGGTTCACGTTCCCGGGCGTGCCCGGCGTGCAGCACTTCGCCCACGCCGGCGAGGTCGCCTGGGCGATCACCAACGCCTGCGCCGACTACCAGGACATCTTCGACGAGTCGCTCGACGACGTGGTCGACGGGCGGGAGGAGACGATCGCCGTGCGCGGCGCCGACCCGGTCACCGTCGAGGTGCTGTCGACCGAGCGCGGGCCGCTCCTCCTGGTCGACCGCGACCGCGGCCGCGGGCTCGCGGTCCGCGACGCACCGACGGTTCTCGGCGACCTCGGCTTCGACGCGCTGCTCCCGCTGCTGCGCGCCCGGACCGTCGACGACGTCGACCGTGCCCTCGACGCCTGGGTGGTGCCGGTCAACAACGTGGTGATCGCCGACCGCTCGGGCGCGGTCCGGTACCGGAACGCCGGCCGGGTGCCGGTCCGTGCCGACGTGAACCGGCGCGGCATCGTGCCCGGTCGCGGTGCCGACACCTGGTCGGGCTGGGTCGAGCTGCCGCGCCACGACGTACCGCCCGACGGTCAGGTGGTCACCGCCAACGAGCGCCGCGGCAGCGAGAGCGACCTGCTCGGCACCGAGTTCGCCTCGCCGCACCGGGCCGCCCGCATCCACGCGCTGCTGCGCGGCCGCGACGACCTGACCGTGACGGACTTCGAGAGCATCCTCGGCGACACGTTCGCCATCGCCGCCCTCCCGCTGTGCGCGATGGTCCGCGACCTGGCGCCGGGGCCGGCGGGGGAGCCGGTGCGGGACGCGATCCTGGACTGGGACGGCGTGATGGCGGCCGGGTCCCGAGGCGCGGCGGCGTTCGCGGCGTGGCGGAACGCTCTCACGACGCGGTTGTGCGCGGAGCCGGCGTTCGCGGCGATGCGCGACGACTCGACGTACGGCCCGCTGTTCGCGCCGTACCTCTCCCTCGAGGCGAGCGTCGGCTGGGGCATCGAGTCGCTTGCGAACGCCGGGACGCCGTACGGCATCGACCTGCGCCGCCTCGCGACCGAGGCGCTCGAGGACGCCGCCGGCCACCCCGACGCGTGGGGCGACACCCACGTCTTCGACCCGACCCACGCGTTCGACCTCGCCGACCCGGACCTGACGCCACCGCGGGTGCCAAGCACTCCGGTGTCGGGCGACATCGACACCGTCCGCGCGACCGGGTGGCTGCCGGGCCTCGCCGACGAGGCCTACCGTGGCTCGACGGCCCGCTACGTCTGGGACCTCGACGACCGCGCGCGGAGCGGCTGGGTGGTCCCGATGGGCGCCTCGGGCGACCCCCGGACGCCGCACCACGTCGACCAGCTGGAGGCCTGGGCCGACGCTCGGCTGCTGCCGGTCGAGCTGGACTGGGAGCGGCTCACCTTGGACGAGTGAGCCCCTTCTCGAACCACGCCTGCGCGTAGGGGTTGTCGTTGTAGCGCCCGATGTGACGGTAGCCGGCGCGCTCGTACATCGCGATGGCCTCGACCAGGGTCCCGTTGGTGTCCAGCCGCACGGTGGCGTGACCGAGGTCTGCGGTCACCTGCTCGAGGTGGCGGAGCAACCGCGACCCGAGGCCGGCACCGCGCCAGCCGGGGTGCACCCACATCCGCTTGATCTCGCCGACTCCCGGCGCCTGCTCCTGCACCCCGCCGCAGGCCACCGGCTCCCCGTCGCTCGACGCGACCACGAACGCGCCCGCACCCGGAGCCATGTGCTCCTCGTCGTGGTGGTCACCGGGGTCGAAGCCGGTGGGGAAGCGCTCGTCGAGCTCGTCGAAGTAGCTCTGCAGCGCCCGCTTCGACTCCGGCGAGCCGGGATGCACCGATCGGATGTCCACGGTCGCCGCGCGCACGAGCAGGTCTGCGGTCGCCAGCGCCTCGGTCAGGCGCTCCTGCTGCCGGGTGGTCAGCGGCGCGACGAGGCGCTGCGCGAGCTCTTCGGACCGGTCGTCCAGGTTGTGGCGGAAGCGCCGGCCCTTGGCGGTGAGCCGGACCGTACGCCGTCGCCGGTCGTCCGGATCGGGCGCGAGCTCCGCCAGGCCGTCGTCCTCCAGCCGGCGCAGCTGCCGGGCGAGGTGCCCGGAGTCGAGGCCGAGCCGGTCCCGCAGGTCGCGCACGGTCGCGCCGGCCTCGCCGATCTCGAAGACGAGCCGCGCGACACCCAAGGGGAGTCCCAGCCCGAGGAACGACTCGTCGAGCGCCCCGATCCGCTGGGTGTACGTCCGGTTGAACCGGCGCAGCACGTGGGTGACGGTCATTCTCTGACTTTAGTCAGAGGATTTCGGGTCTGGAAACACCCGGACGCAAGACCGCCCCGGCTTCGGCGGAATCCGGGGCGGCCAGCTCTTGTCGGATCAGACAGCCTCGTGGGACGAAGGTTCAGACCGACAGACTCTGCGTCAACGACCGGTCGGCCCGAGCGTCACCCCCCGGGCGGTCCCTGGTCCAGACGGGCACGCCCGCGTTTGCCGCGCAGCGCCACGGGCAACTGTCACCGCATGACGACCCAGTCCTCCGCCGGCGACCCCGCCGCTCCGGACGAGCTGGCGACCCGGCCGCCCATGCCGTCGATCGCCGCCTCGGCACTGCTCGAGTCCCGGAGGCTGATCGCCCGGACCCGGCGTACGGTCGCCGACTGGCTGACCCGGACCACCTGGACTACCTAGCCAACACCTGCCCAGGACCCGGCCCAGCACGGCCCAGAACGCAGCGATGCCGGCACGCTCCTGACGGAGCGTGCCGGCACCTTTGAGCTACCGCGTGTCGTCGGTCAGACGGCGCGCACGTTCTCGGCCTGGGGGCCCTTGGGACCCTTGGCGAGGTCGAACTCGACCCGCTGGTCCTCCTTGAGCGACTTGAAGCCCTCGCCGGAGATGTTGGTGTGGTGGACGAAGACGTCCGGACCCTCATCGTCCTGCGCGATGAAGCCGTAGCCCTTGTCGTCGTTGAACCACTTCACGGTGCCTTGCGACATGATTTTCCTTCGGTGTTGCCCGACTGGGTCGGGGTGGTGCTGAAGACATCTGATCGAGGACCTGATATCCAGCAAACCGAAGAGCAGGTGAGAGCGAGAGATGGACCGGTACGCGTCTTGGTACGTGCCGCGGAACTTTGCTCCGTCAACACCCAAATTCTAGCACCGGGGACCCCCGTCACCGGTTTCCGCGACGGGTCGGCGACAGCAGAGGCTTGGGGTGAGTGACGGGACTTGAACCCGCGACATCTGCCACCACAAGGCAGCGCTCTACCAGCTGAGCTACACCCACCAAGCGGCCCCGGGAGGTCCCGGCGCCGACATGGAGTGTAGGGGAGTCAGCCGGGTTCCGCGGAATCGGTATCGGGCTCGACGACCGGTGCGAGCGGCAGGCCGGTGAGCACGCCGCCGTGCTTCTCCGCGATGGCACGGGCGGCGTCGCTGTCCGGACCGGGGCTCGGGACGAAGACGGCCTCGCGGTAGTAGCGGAGCTCCTCGATGCTCTCCTGGATGTCGGCCAGTGCCCGGTGGTTGCCGCGCTTGGTCGGTGCCTGGAAGTAGGCGCGAGGGAACCAGCGGCGGGCCAGCTCCTTGATCGACGAGACGTCGACGATCCGGTAGTGGAGGAAGCCCTCCAGGTCCGGCATGTCGCGATTGAGGAACGAGCGGTCCGTCGCGACGGTGTTGCCGGCCAACGGCGGCCGGGAGCCGTCGGGACAGTGCTCCTTGACGTAGGCCAGCACCTGCTGCTCGGCCTCGGCGAGCGTCAGGCCGCCGTCCAGCTCGGCGAGGAGACCGGACTTCTCGTGCATCGTGCGGACGAAGTCGCCCATCTGGTCGAGTGCCTCGGCGGGCGGCTTCACGATCAGGTCGACGCCCTCGCCTAGGACGTTGAGGTCGAAGTCGGTGACCAGCGCGGCCACCTCGGTGAGGGCGTCGGCCGTCAGGTCGAGCCCGGTCATCTCACAGTCGATCCAGACCAGTCGTTCCTTCACTCGCCCCACCCTAGTGGGGCTCTCAGGAGCGGTTCAGGGCGGTTTCCTAGAGTGCCCTCGTGAAGGAGTGGCTGGGTACGGTCGCGCGCCTGGTCACCGGCGGCGTGTGGATCTGGGCAGGGCTGGTCAAGCTGCCGGACCCCGACGAGAGCGTGCTCGCCGTGCGCGCCTACCAGTTGCTGCCCGGAGACACCGCCACCACCGTCGGACACCTGCTTCCCGTCCTCGAGGTGGTGGCCGGTGCCTGCCTGCTCCTCGGGGTGCTCACCCGTGGCGCGGCCGTGGTCTCCGGGCTGCTGTTCGTGGCCTTCATCATCGGCATCGCCTCGGTCTGGGAGCGGGGCATCCTGATCGACTGCGGCTGCTTCGGCGGCGGCGGGTACGACGCGGACGCGGCCTCGCAGTACCCCTGGGAGATCGCCCGCGACGCCGGCCTGCTGCTGCTCTCGGCGTACCTCGTCTGGCAGGGCCGCACCCGGATCGCCCTCGACAACCTGCTGTTCCCGCGACGCGACGACCCCGACCCCGACCCCGACCCCGATCTTGAACTCGACCTCGACCCCAGCGACGACGAACACCACTCAGGAGTCTGACGACATGGCCACCAAGCCCATGAGCAACAAGGAGAAGCAGCGGCTCCGCGCCGAGCGCGCGGCCGCCGCCCTCAAGGAGAAGCAGCGGCGCGAGCGGCGCCGCCAGGTCTTCACCGCGGTCGGCGTGGTCCTCGCGATCGCGCTCATCGTGGGAGCCGGCTTCGTCATCAACTCCATGCGCGACGACACCAAGGAGGTGGCGAGCAAGATCCCGGGGCCCGGCAGCCAGTACGGCCTGACCATCGGCTCGTCGTCCGCACCGCACCAGGTAGTCGTCTACGAGGACTTCCTGTGTCCGTTCTGCGGTGAGTTCGAGGCGGCGGGCCACGAAGAGCTGGCGCAGCTGGCCGACGAGGGGAAGGTGGAGGTCGAGTACCGCCCGATCGTCTTCCTGTCGGGCATCGGGCCCTACTCCTCGCGCGCGACGCTGATCTGGTGGCTGGTGCACCAGAAGTACGGCGACGACGTGGCCAAGCAGTTCCACGACCTGCTCTACGCCAACCAGCCCAGCGAGCAGGGCCCGTTCCCGAGCCGGGACGACCTCTACGCGCTCGCGGCCCAGGCCGGGGCGAACGTCGACGAGCTCAAGGCGGCGGTGGAGAGCGGCGAGGGAGTCCAGGAGGTGGCCGACGCCACCAACGTCGCGCAGGACCTGAAGATCAAGAGCACCCCGACCGTGATCCTCGACGGCAAGCCGTTCACCAACGGCTCGACGGCCGCCGATTTGGCAACCAACCTGATCAAGGCTGTTCAGTGACTCCATGAGCGCTCGAGGCCGGGTCATTGGACACCTTCATCAAGGGGCTGCCGAAGGCCGAGCTCCATGTCCACCACGTCGGTTCGGCGTCCGCGCGGATCGTCAGCGAGCTCGCGACCCGGCACCCCGGGACCGTGCCCAGTGATCTCGACGAGCTGCGCAGGTTCTACGAGTTCCGCGACTTCGGGCACTTCATCGAGGTCTACCTGGCGGTGGTCGCGCTGATCCGCACCCCCGAGGACATCCACTACCTCACCTACGAGGTCGCCCGGGAGATGGCGACCGAGCAGGCCCTGCGGTACGCCGAGCTCACCTGCACGCCGTACACCTCGGTCCGGCCGGACCAGCCGGACGCGGGCATGCCGATCGAGGCGTTCACCGAGGCCATCGAGTCGGCCCGCGTGGAGGCCGAGCGCGACTTCGGGCTGGTGCTCCGCTGGATCTACGACATCCCCGGTGAGTTCGGCGTCCCGTCCGCCGACGCGACGCTCGACTACGCACTCGAACCACCGGCCCGAGGGGCTGGTCGGCTTCGGGCTCGGCGGCCCGGAGGACGGCGTGCCGAGACCGCAGTTCCAGTCGCACTTCGAACAGGCCCGCGCCGCCGGTCTGCACAGCGTGCCGCACGCCGGCGAGACCACCGGGCCGCAGACGGTCTGGGACTCGCTCAGCCTCCTGCAGGCCGAGCGGATCGGCCACGGCACCTCGTCGGCCCAGGACCCGGCACTGCTCAGGCATCTGGCCGAGACCGGGGTCCCGCTCGAGGTCTGCCCGTCGTCCAACGTCGCCACCCGGGCGGTGGCCTCGCTCGAGGAGCACCCGATCCGGGCGTTCCGCGACGCCGGCGTGACCGTGACGGTCGAACTCCGACGACCCACCGATGTTCGGGACCACGCTCAACCGGGAGTACGCGATCGCCGCCGACCTGCTCGGACTCGACGCGGCCGGCGTGGCCGAGCTGGCCCGGACCGCCGTGCGGGCGTCGTTCGCCCCGGACGACGTGCGGCAGCGGGTGCTCGGCGAGATCGACGCCTACGCCGCCGGGTGAGCGGACCGGCACCGACTCCAGGGCGTTAATAGGCCCCGCAACCTCATACGCAGCGGGGCCACCACCTTTGTAACGGGTGTGGCGGGCCGATCGGGGGATTGAACGCCGCGTGTCGGCCCATGCGCTGCGATCGCCGGATGGACCTACTGTGGGCCCATGACAGCGTCAGGGGGTCCGCCCGTGCGGGTGGCGATCGTCAATGACTACGAACTCGTGGTCGTGGGCGTGGCCGCGCTGCTGGCGCCCTACAGCGACCGGGTGCTGGTCGTGGAGCTGGACAGCAACCTGCCGGTGGTCCGCGAGGTCGACGTGATCCTCTACGACACCTTCGGCCAGGTGCAGGGTCGTGGGGTCGACGTGGACGCACTCGTCGACGGTGGCCCGGCGAAGGTCGTCGTCTACAGCTGGAACCTCCACGGCGAGCTGGTGCAGGACTCGATCGAGGCGGGCGTCGCGGGCTACATCTCCAAGGGCACCGAGGCCGAGGAGCTGGTCGACGCGATCGAGCGCATCCACGCGGGTGAGCGGGTCCTCCCGGACGGTGGTGGCACGGTCAACCCCAAGCCCGAGTCGGCCTGGCCCGGCAAGGAGCACGGTCTCACCGTCCGCGAGGCCGAGATCATCGCGCTGATCACCCAGGGCCTCTCCAACAAGGAGATCGCCGAGCGCAGCTACCTCAGCATCAACTCGGTGAAGACCTACATCCGCACGGCCTATCGCAAGATCGGCGTCGAGCGCCGGGCGCAGGCCGTCCTGTGGGGGATCAAGCACGGCTTCGAGCCGGACGTGCTGCGCCGGGTCCAGCGCTAGGCGCTCTGGCACGCACGGACCTCCCGAACCGCGCGTCCTCCTTCCGGTCAGACTTCCGGCAAACCGCGAACAGGGGCCGATCCGGACTCTTACCTTGAGCCCATGATGGAGAAGACTCGGGCGTTGACCGTGCTGGCGGCGCTTGCCGCTGGCGCCGTCCTGGCCATTGCGCCGCCCGCATCGGCGGCAACCACGACGACGACCGGGCTCGTCTCGAGCGCCAACCCGTCGACCGTCGGCCAAGCGGTGATCTTCACCGCGACCGTGACCGGGGCCGACCCGACCGGCGTGGTCACGTTCGACGACTCGGGCATCAGTCTGGGTGCCGCCGGCATCAGCGGCGGCGTCGCGACGCTGGTGACCAGCTCGCTGACCGTGGGCTACCACGCCGTCAACGCGACGTACTCCGGCGACGTCAACAACGACCCCTCCCAGGGCGCGCTGGTCCAGACCGTCGCCGCTGCGCCGGCGCCCCCCGTGGCGCCCCCCGTGGCGCCGGTCAAGCCCGTCAAGCCGCCGAAGGTGAAGCTCGTCGCCTCGACCACCAAGACGTCGGTCGGCGACAAGATCCGCCTGCGGTGGCACAGCAAGCGCGCCGATGTCGTGATGGCCTCGGGTGACTGGGGCGGCTCCCACAAGCCGAAGGGCTCGGAGGACATCCGGATCTCCGAGCGCGGCAAGCACGTCTTCAAGCTCACCGTGAAGAACGCCTCCGGCGTCAAGACCGCGACCGTGAAGGTGATGGCGTCCCGCAAGGCCAAGGCGTTCGAGCTCGAGGTCACCGACGAGCTGACCATGGTCGGCACCGACGTCGACATCAAGGCCGACGGCCTGGCCAAGGGCGAGGACTACACCGTCCGCCTCAACGGCAAGCCGATCATGACCGGCAAGGCGGACAAGAAGGGCGACGTCGCGCGCACCTTCGTGCTCGCCAAGACCACGCCCGAAGGGGCGCTCCCGCTGACCATCACGGGCAGCAACCCGGACCGGGTCGGCGAGGCCGTCCTCAACGTGATCCGCCCCAAGACCTTCGACGTGACCGTGGCCGTGGAGGAAGTGCCGAAGAAGGCCGAGCAGACCGTGGAAGTGACCGGGCTGGCTCCCGAGGAGGAGCTCACCGTGATGTACGCCGGCGAGAAGCTGACGACCGGTACGGCCGACGCGGACGGCAAGTTCACCTACACGTTCGGCGTGGGCAACAAAGCCGGCGAGAAGACCGTCAAGGTGATCGGCATGCTTCCGCAGCGATCCGGCGAGACGACATTCACGGTGATGAAGCCGGACCCGAACGGACCCCAGACCGGTCGCTGGTCGCTGGGTCTGCTCTGACCTGCCGACTCATCTGCTGGACGACCGCAAAGGCGACGGCCCTCCCTTGATGGGGTCATGAGAGGGCCGTCTACCCGTCCCCATGGGGTCGAAGGACGGGCAACTGCAGCCTAGGGGACCGCAACACCCGAGCTGGGGGACCACGGCGCCGTGTCGGTGTGGTCCGGTCCGCGGACACCGTGACACAGACAACCGTGACGGCTGGCCAGACCGGTCGTTGGCAGCGGTGTGAAGCTGCGCGCGCGTGCTGCCGTGTCGATCCTCGCGACCCTGTCGCTCGTCCCGGGCCTGACCCTGCTGGCCGCGGATGCCAGCGCGGCGCCGCCGGCGCCGGCGCCGGCGCTCCGACCGTCCGTGCCGCCGCGACGGCAGCACGCGGCGCGGCCCAGGCACCGGCGCGCCGGCTGCACTGGACGCCGCGGCCCGAGCAGTTCCCCCGGACGGTCACCACCACGGACCTGCCGATCACGATGGACGACGGGGTCGTGCTCCGCGCCGACCTGGTCCAGCCGGCGCGGGCGGACGGCTCGGTGGTCGCGAAGCCGATGCCGGTGATCATCACGATCACGGCCTACAACAAGAGCGTGCTCGCGACCGGCGGGCTGGGCGGTCCGAGCGCGGACTACCTGGTCAAGCGCGGCTACGCGCAGCTGACCGTGGATGCGCGCGGGACCGGCGCCTCCGAGGGTGTGTGGGAGGCGTTCAGCCCGCGCGAGACGGCGGACTACGGGCAGGTCGTCGGCTGGGCGCACCGACAGCCGTGGAGCAACGGGAAGTCCGGGATGACCGGTCCGTCGTACATGGGCATCAGCCAGATCTTCGCGGCGGCCGCGCACCCGCCGGGCCTCAAGGCGATCTTCCCGCAGGTGCCGGGCGCGGACGTCTACCGCGACATCGTCGCGTCCGGGGGCCAGATCGACGTCAGCTTCATCCCGCTGTGGATGGGGCTGGTCACCGGCACCGGCCTGATCCCCCCGGCGTACGCCGCCGCCGACCCTGCCTCGGCGATCCGGGCGCTGCTCGACCGGCTGACCACCGCGACCACGTTCACCGCACCATTGCTGTCCTCCGCGGTCCTGGGCGGTGACCCGGCGTACGACGGGCAGTTCTACAAGGACCGCTCGGCGATCAACGTCATCAAGAAGGTCAAGGTGCCGACGTTCCTGGTGAGCGGCGAGTACGACCTGTTCCAGCGCGGCACCCCGCTGCTGTTCGAGAAGCTGCAGAAGCGCGGGGTCCCGGTCCGGATGATCACCGGGCCGTGGGACCACCTCCAGGGCTCGTCGGGTGAGGGCGTCGGCGAGGCCGGCTACGGCAGCCTGCAGGAGCTGTGGCTGCGGTGGTTCGACCGCTACGTGAAGGGCAAGAAGGACGCCCGGCTGCTCAGAGACGTCAAGCCGTTCACCTACTTCGAGCAGGGGACCGGCACATGGGTCACGACGAAGAAGTACGTCGACCGCGACCTGCACGCGGCGTCGTTCCGACTCTCCGGTACTGCCGCCGTCGGAGGCAGCAACGGTGGTCTGGTGCCGGAGGACGCCGCCCACGAGAAGCCGCAACAAGGAACCTCGACGGTGCCGCCGATCCCGGTCACGGGGCTGTGCACCCGCTCCGCCAACCAGTGGACCGCCGGCATCCTCAACCTCGCGTTCCCCGACAGCCCGTGCCTGAGGGACAACGCGCTCAACGACCTCGGCGGCGTGAACTTCCAGACCGCGCCGCTGCGCCGGACGCTCCGGCTCCAGGGACCGATCAACGTGCGGCTCTACGCGTCGTCGCCGAGCGGTGACGGCATGTTCTCCGTCGCGGTCGAGGACGTCGCGCCGGACGGCACGGTGTCGCGACTCACCGGCGGCTGGCAGGTGCTGTCCCAGCGCGCGCTCGACCGGAGGAAGTCGCGCTACCTCGACAAGCAGCTGATCCAGCCCTTCCACCCGTTCACCCGCGAGTCCCAGCAGCCGGTCCCGTCGGGGGCGGTGGTGCCCGTGGACGTCGAGGTGTTCCCGACCGGCGCCGCGATCCGGCCCGGTCACCGGCTGCGGCTGAGCATCCAGGGGTTCGACGTGCCGCACCTGCTACCGCCGCTCCCGAACATCGCGCAGATCGCGCCGCTGACGGTCTTCGCGTCGGACGCCTACCCGTCGGTGCTGACCATCCCGGTGCGCGCCTCGCGGTAGCGGTCGCGGATGCCCGGCACCACGTCGGCGTCGTAGCTGACCACGCCCGGCACCTCCCACCGCGGCGGGTCGGCGGTCCCGGCGAGCGCCCACGCGGCCTGCCGGGCGGCGCCGTCGCCCACCGCCTCGACGGCCGGGGGGACGAGCACCTCCGTCCCGAACACCTGCGGTGCGATCCGGCGTACGGCCTCTGACTGCGCGCCGCCGCCGATCATGACGACCCGGCGGATCTCCAGGCCGGAGTCGCGCAGCGCGTCGAGCGCGTCGGCGAGCCCGCAGAGCACGCCTTCGACGCAGGCTCGGGCCAAGTGGGCCGGCTCCATGGTGGCGAGCGTGAGGCCCAGTAGCGAACCGGTCGCGTCGGGGAGCGCCGGCGTGCGCTCTCCCTCGAGGTAGGGCACCAGCACGAGTCCGTCGCAGCCCGGCGGCGCGGTGAGGGCGAGGTCGGAGAACGTCGCGTGGTCGACGCCGAGCAACCGGGAGCCGGCGTCGAGGACGCGGGCGGCGTTGAGGGTGGCGACCAGCGGAAGGAAGCGGCCGGTGGCGTCCGCGAACCCGGCGATGGTGCCGCTCACGTCGGTGCTCTGGTCGGTGGCGATCCCGCAGGCCACCCCCGACGTGCCGATGCTGAGGACGACGTCGCCCACCTCGGCCTGCAGCCCGAGGGCCGCGGCCATGTTGTCCCCGGTCCCGGCGGCGAGCAGCGCGCCCGGCGCGAGCACCCGTGCCTCGCCGGACGACTCGCTCGGACCGAGCACCCGCGGCAGCGCGGCGCGGTGGCCGAGGGCGAGCTCGACCAGGTCGTCGCGATAGGCGTTCGAACCAGCGTCGAACCAGCCGGTCCCGCTGGCGTCCCCGCGGTCGGTGGTGAGGGCGTCCAGGCCCGGCGCTCCGAGCAGCCGCCAGCCCAGCCAGTCGTGTGGCAGGCAGACGGCCGCCGTGCGCGCGGCATTCTCCGGCTCGTGCTCGGCCACCCAGCGGGCCTTGGTCGCGGTGAAGGACGCCACCGGGACGGACCCGACGGCCTCGGCCCAGGCCCGCGGCCCGCCGAGCTCTGCGATCAGCGTGGCCGCCTGGGGCGCGGACCGGTTGTCGTTCCAGAGCAGCGCAGGACGTACGACGTCGCCGCTGTCGTCGAGCGAGACGTAGCCGTGCTGCTGGGCGCCGACGGCCACGGCGTCGACATCGTCGAGACCGCCGGCCGCGGCCGCCGCCTCGTGGAGGGCTCGTTCCCACTCGCGCGGGTCGACCTCCGTGCCGGGCGGGTGCGCTGCCTGCCCGCGACGTACGAGCGACCCGTCGTCGGCGTCGAGGACCACGACGGTGCAGGACTGGGTCGACGAGTCGATGCCGGCCACCAGTGTCATGAGTGTCTCCCCGGTCAGACGGCTCGGCTGGGATCGGACGAGTAGATCGCGCCGCTGACCATCCGGGCGGCGCCGATCACGCCGCCCTCGGAGCCGAGCTCGCTCAGCACGATGGGCAGGTTGCCGGTGGCCAGCGGCAGCGAGCGCCGGTAGGTGACGCCACGGATCTCGGCGAGCAACGAGTGGCCGACGGCTGTCACGCCGCCGCCGATCACGATCAGCCCCGGGTTGAAGAACGAGACGAGGCTGGCCAGCACCTGACCGACCCGGCGGCCCGAGTCGCGGATCAGCTGGACGGCCACCGGGTCACCCTGGGCCACCGCGGAGCCGACGTCGGCCGCGCTGAGCTCGCCGGTCTCGCCGAGCATCGCGGCCAGCACGTCGGAGCGGCCCGAGCGGGCCGCGGCCGTCGCGTCGCGAGCCAGGGCGGCACCGCCCGCGAACGCCTCGAGACAGCCGGTGTTGCCGCACGCACAGGTCGGGCCGAAGTCGTCCACCCGGATGTGGCCGATGTCCCCGGCGCAACCGTCCACGCCCCGGTAGAGCTCGCCGTCCACGACGATGCCGCAGCCGATGCCCGTCCCGATCTTGACGAAGAGGAAGTCCCGGGCGGCCTTGGCGACGCCGGCGTGCTGCTCGCCGATCGCGAGCACGTTGACGTCGTTGTCGAGGACGACCGGGCAGCCCAGGTCCCGCGACACGGCGTCGCGGACCGGGTAGCCGTCCCAGCCCGGCATGATCGGCGGCGACACCGAGACCCCGCGGTGGAAGTCGACCGGACCGGGCACACCGACGCCCGCACCGCTGAGCGCGTCGACTCCCATCTCGGCCATGAGCTTGCGGATGTTCTCGAGGGCGAGCGCGAGCACCTTCTCGGGGCCTTGCTTGATGTCGCACTGGCTGTGCCGGACCGCGAGCGTGGTGAGCCGGCCGTCCGTGATGCCGACCGACACCCCGGTCGCCCCGATGGCGATGCCGGCGAACCGGATGTCGGGGGCCAGGTCGACCAGCGTCGACCGGCGGCCGCCGCGCGACGCGGCCGGCCCGGCATCGACCGCCAGGCCCAGCTCGGCCAGGCGCCCGACCTCGGCGCCGACCGTCGTGCGCGACACCTGCAGCGCATCGGCCAGCTGGGCCTTGGACAGCGGGCCCTCGTCGCGCAGATGTGCAAGGAGCCGGGCCTGGACCGGGGTCTCCGCCCGCCCCGCCAACGAGTGCCGCACGGGCGCATCCTTGCACGCCGCACTCGCCGACTCCACGAAGAGCAAGGGTCGTAGACCTGGAGAACTTTGTCCAGTGATGGCGAAAGTTACGTCCCCGATGCCAGGGAATCCGCTTGTGGGTCTTGCCTTGCGGTCGATATGCCCTCTAGTTTGTGCATCGCCCTGACAAACGAGTGGCCTCCGTCACTCGGCAGCAAACGTGGGAGGTGTGGCCGGTGCCGAACGTCGACAGCAACCTCGGCCGCGTCCTGCGGCAGCTGCGCGACCAGGGTCCGCGGTCCCGAGCGACGCTCGCCGCCGAGCTGGGCCTGACCCGGACAGCGCTGTCGACCCTCACGGCCGACCTGGCTGAGCGCGGCTTGGTCCGCGACGGCGGCATCGAGCGCGGGGCCGTGGGCCGTCCCGGCACCAGCGTCGAGCTCGACGGTCATGCCGTGGCCGGACTGGGCGCCGAGGTCAACGTCAACCACGTCTCCACCATGGCCCTCGACCTCACCGGCGAGGTGGTGAGCGAGCACAAGCTCGCCCTCGACGCTCGCGCCGTCCCGGCCGAGGAGGTGCTCGACCGGCTCGCGGAGCTGGTCCGGGAGACGATCGCCGACCTCGCGCACCGCGACATCGAGCCCGTCGGCCTCACCGTGGGCGTGGCCGGCCTCGTGGACCGCGAGCGCGACTGGCTCACCCTCGGTCCCAACCTCGGCTGGCACGACGTGCCGGTCGGCGAGCTGCTGCGGGCCCGGCTCGGCGACGCGTACCCGATCGCGGTCGAGAACGAGGGCAACCTGGCCGCGCTCGCCGAGGCGACGCCCGGGGACCCCCAGCGACAGGACGTCCTCGTCCTGTTCGGCGAGGTCGGCGTCGGCGGTGGCATCGTCACGGACGGCCGGCCGCTGCGCGGCCGACAGGGCTACGCCGGCGAGTTCGGCCACATGATCGTCGAGCCCCAGGGCCGACGTTGCGGCTGTGGCCGGGTCGGGTGCTGGGAGACGGTGGTCGGACTGCGGGCTCTCCTCGACCTTGCGGCCGACCCCGACGACCGGGTGCGCGATCCGGCCATGGCCGTGGACGACCGGCTGGCGGAGATCAACCGGCGTGCCTCTCTCGGCGACACCCGGACTCTGGACGCGCTGGCGCAGGTCGGCAATTGGCTCGGACGTCGGCGCCGCGATGCTGGCCAACGCACTGAACCCCGCGGCGATCGTGCTGAGCGGCTACTTCGCCGCGGTCGGGCACCACATGCGTCCGGCCATCGAGGCCCGGCTCCGCGCCGGCGTACTAGCTCCCGACGCCGGAGGCACCCGCGTCGAGCTGTCGACGCTCGGGTTCACCGCCGCCGTGCGTGGGGGAGCGGGCCTGGCCCTCGACGCCGTCTTCGCCGACCCCACGCGGGTCGAGCGCCGCACCCTCGTCGAAGGAGCCGTCCGGTGACCGAGACCACGAGTGGGAGCGCCGCCCTGCTGCAGATGACCGGCATCGTCAAGGAGTTCCCGGGCGTGCGCGCCCTCGGTGGCGTCGACCTCGACGTCCGCGCGGGGGAGGTGCACTGCCTGCTGGGCCAGAACGGCGCGGGGAAGTCCACGCTCATCAAGGTGCTTGCGGCGGTGCACCAGCCCGACGAGGGAACGATCGTGTGGGACGGCCAGCCGGTCACCCTGGGCTCGCCGCAGGCCGCGCTCAAGTCGGGGATCGCGACGATCTACCAGGAGCTCGACCTGGTGCCGGACCTCAGCGTCGCCGAGAACATCTTCCTCGGCCACGAGCTCTCGACGGCAGGCTTCTCCCAGCGCTACCGCGCCAACCGCACGGCCCGCGAGCTGCTCGCCCGGCTGGGCCACCCCGAGATCTCGCCCACCCGCATGGTCGGGTCCATGTCGCCGGCAGGTCAGCAGATCGTCAGCATGGCGCGGGCACTGTCCCGCGACACCCGGCTGCTGATCCTCGACGAGCCGTCGGCCGTGCTCGACCAGAACGGCGTGGCGAACCTGTTCCGCGTCATCCGCGGGCTGACCGCCGAGGGTGTCGCGGTCGTCTACATCTCCCACCGGCTCGAGGAGATCCGCGAGATCGGTGACCGCATCACTGTGCTCAAGGACGGCCGCACGGTGGCCACCGGGCTCCCCGTCTCCGACACGCCGACCTCCGCCCTGATCAAGCTGATGACCGGCCGCGCGATCGAGTACGCCTTCCCGCCGCGTCCGAGCGTCGCCGCCGACGGCGAGGTCGTCCTCGAGGTGCAGGACCTGTCTCTGAGCGATGTCTTCAGCGGGGTGAACCTCTCGGTGCGCGCCGGCGAGATCGTCGGACTCGCCGGGCTGGTCGGCGCGGGTCGGTCGGAGATCCTCGAGACCATCTACGGCGCCCGTCGTGCCACGACCGGCACCGTGACCGTGCACGGCCAGCGGCTGCGCCGCGGCTCGGTCGCGGCGTCCGTGAAGGCGGGCGTCGGACTGGCCCCCGAGGAGCGCAAGAGCCAGGGGCTGCTGCTCGACGAGGCCGTCTATCGCAACGTGACCGTGTCCTCGCTCGGTTCGTTCTCCCGAGCCGGATTCCTCAACCGGACCGCCGAGAAGCGCCGCGCCCAGGAGCTGACCACCTCGCTCGACGTACGACCCGACGGGGTCACCCGCGCGGTCCGGACCCTCTCCGGCGGCAACCAGCAGAAGGTCGTGCTGGCGCGCTGGCTGCTGCGCGAGTGCCGCGTGCTCCTGCTCGACGAGCCCACCCGGGGCGTCGACGTCGGCGCCCGCACCGAGATCTACCAGCTGATCCGCACCCTGGCCGACTCCGGCGTGGCCGTGGTCGTGGTCTCCAGCGAGGTCGAGGAGGTGCTCGGTCTCGCCGACCGGGTCCTCGTCGTCCGCGAAGGAGAGGTCGTCCATGAGGGGGCTGCCACCGAGCTCGACGAGTCCAGGGTCCTGGACCTCGTGATGGAAGGAAAGGTCGCATGACCGAGAACGTTCCCGTACCCGCGAGCGACGAGACGGCGCGCGTCGAGGCCGCGGCGCAGGAGACGGTTCGCGAGGACAACGCGGTGCTCGCGCTGCTGAGCAGCAGCGTCGGCCGCAACGCCGGGCTCGTCGTCGCGCTGGTCATCCTCTGCGTCGTCGGAGCGATCACGGCCGGCGACCGGTTCACCTCGTCCGACAACGCGCTGACCATCGTGCGCTACGCCACCACCATCGGCGTGGTCAGCATCGGCATGACCTTCGTGATCATCGGCGGCGGCATCGACCTCTCGGTCGGCGCGATCCTTGCGCTGGCCTCGGTCTGGTGCACGACGTTGGCCACCCAGCAGTCCGCCCAGGACAGCCACTGGATCGTCATCGTCTTCGTCGCGCTGGCGGTCGGCGCCGGTTGCGGTCTCGTGAACGGGCTGCTGATCTCCTACGGCGGCGTGGTGCCGTTCATCGCCACCCTGGCCATGCTCGCCAGCGCCCGCGGACTGGCCGAGATCATCTCGGACAAGAAGACCCAGATCGTCCAGGTGCCGGAGTTCGTCGACTTCTTCGACCGGGAGATCCTCGGGATCGGGTTCTCGGTCTACCTCTTCGCGATGGTCGCGCTCGTCGGCTGGGTGCTGCTCAACCGGACCACGTTCGGTCGTCGCACCATCGCCGTCGGCGGCAACCCCGAGGCGGCCCGGCTCGCGGGCATCAGCGTCAAGCGGCACACCGTGCTGCTCTACGTGCTGCTCGGCGTCTGCTGTGGCATCGCCGCCCTGATCCTGGTCGCCAGGACGTCCACCGGCAGCTCGACCCACGGCGGCTCCTACGAGCTGGAGGCCATCGCGGCCGCCGTGATCGGCGGCGCCCTGCTCAGCGGCGGCCGCGGCAGCATCGTCGGCACCGTCTTCGGGGTGCTGATCTTCGCGACCCTCACCAACATCTTCGTCCTCAACAACCGCTCCCAGTCGGAGCAGCAGCTCCTGAAGGGAGCCATCATCGTCGCCGCCGTGCTGATCCAGCAGAGGTTGGCGTCTCGGAACAGCAGCACCTAGCGCACCACGAACCACCCAGCGACACCCAGCGACACCCAGCGACACCCAGCGACACCCAGCGACACCCAGCGACACGGCGTACCGCACCAACCGGCACCACCCTCTGCACCACACCTCTGCACAAGGAGAAGCACCATGAAGTCCCTGCTCATCAAGAAGAAGCTGGGGACCGGCCTGGTCGCCGGTCTCGCAGTCTTCGCCCTCGCGGCGTGCACCGGCAACGACTCCAACGACGACAAGGCCGACCTGGGCGGCGGTACGTCCAAGGCCGACAACGGGTCCAACGACGAAGCGGGCGACACGGTCGTCATCGGCTTCTCCGCTCCCGCCGCCGACCACGGCTGGATGGGCTCGATCACCCAGTCCGCCGAGGACGTCGCCGCGCAGTACGACGACGTCGAGCTGCGGGTCGCCGACGGCACCAACGACGTCAACCTGCAGATCTCCCAGGTCGAGACGTTCATCAACGACGGGGTGGACGCCATCGTCCTGCTGCCGTTCGACGGCGCCGCGATGACCCCGGTGGCCCTCAAGGCGATGGAGGCCGGCATCCCGGTCATCAACGTCGACCGCGAGTTCGACGACCCCAACGCCGCGCGCGTCACCATCCTCGGTGACAACTACGGCATGGGCGTCTCGGCTGGCCAGTTCGTCTGCGACAACCTCGAGGGCAAGACCGACGCCGTCGTCGCCGAGATCGCGGGCATCGACTCGCTGCCGCTGACCCAGGACCGCAGCCAGGGCTTCGAGGACGCGCTCGCGGAGTGCGACCAGAACGTCGACAACCGCGTCGCCGCCGACTTCACCGTCGAGGGTGGCGAGGGGGCCGCGGCCGACCTGCTCCAGGCCGCGCCGAAGATCGACTTCCTGTGGAACCACGACGACGACCAGGGCGTGGGCGTCCTGGCGGCGATCAAGAACGCCGACCGTGACGAGTTCGTCATGATCGGCGGGGCTGGCTCGGCCAACGCCATGCGCGACATCCAGTCGGGTGACAGCGTGCTCAAGGCGACGGTCATCTACCCGTCGACGCAGGCCGCTGACGGGATCAAGCTGGCCCGCCTGCTGGTCCAGCAGAAGGCGCTGGGTGACCTGGTCGAGGTCGAGGTGCCTCGCCTGATCCAGCTCTACGCGCCGGTCGTGACCGCGGACAACGTCGACGACTTCATCGACACCGCGTTCGAGTCCTGATCGAGTTCGACTGACCCCCCGGTGGGCCGGGTGAACCAGCCCGGCCCACCGTCACCAGCGGACCCGATCGAGACCTCGCCCCCGTCCCGGAACGGAACATGACGATGACCAGCACCCGCCCCACCCTCGCGGTGGGCATGGTGGGCTACGCCTTCATGGGCGCCGCCCACTCCCAGGCCTGGCGGACCGCGCCACGCTTCTTCGACCTTCCGCTGTCCCCGGCCATGCAGGTCGTCTGCGGTCGGGACGCCGAGCGGACCGCCGAGGCGGCCGAGCGGCTCGGCTGGGCGGAGACCGAGACGGACTGGCACCGCCTCGTCGAGCGGCACGACGTCGACCTCGTCGACATCTGCACGCCCGGCGACACGCACGCCGAGATCGCGATCGCCGCGCTGGCCGCGGGCAAGCACGTGCTGTGCGAGAAGCCGCTGGCCAACTCGGTCGCCGAGGCCGAGGCGATGACCGCCGCTGCCGAGGCGGCGGCGGAGCACGGCGTACGCGCCATGGTCGGCTTCACCTATCGCCGGGTCCCGGCGATCGCCCTGGCCCGACGGCTCGTGGCCGAGGGCAGGATCGGCGAGGTGCGGCACGTGCGCGCGCAGTACCTCCAGGACTGGATCGCAGACCCCGAGGCGCCGCTCTCCTGGCGGCTCGACAAGACCAAGGCGGGCTCGGGCTCCCTCGGCGACATCGGCGCCCACATCGTCGATCTCACCCAGCACATCACCGGCCAGCAGGTCACCGAGGTGTCCGGGCAGCTCGAGACGTTCGTGAAGGAGCGGCCCGTGGCCACCGACCACGCGGGACTGTCCGGCTCGGCCGGCACCGAGCGCGGACCGGTCACCGTCGACGACGCGGCGGTCTTCATCGCCCGGTTCACCGGGGGAGGCCTCGGCGTCTTCGAGGCGACCCGGTTCGCGACCGGTCGCAAGAACGCCATCCGGATCGAGGTCAACGGCTCGGCGGGCAGCCTGGCCTTCGACTTCGAGGACATGAACGTGCTGGAGTTCTTCGATGCGGCCGAGCCCGACGAGACCGCCGGCTTCCGTCGGATCATCGTCACCGAGCCCGGCCATCCCTACGTCGGCGCGTGGTGGCCACCGGGCCACGGGCTGGGCTACGAGCACGGCTTCACCCACCAGGTCGTGGACCTGGTGACCGCGATCGCCGAAGGCACCCAGCCGACGCCGTCGTTCGCCGACGGGCTCCAGGTGCAGCGGGTGCTCGCGGCCGTCGAGACCAGCTCCGACACCCGTTCCTGGCAGGAGATCCCCGCATGAGTGCTGACTTCACCCCCCGCCCCGAGGACAAGTTCTCGTTCGGCCTGTGGACGGTGGGCTGGCAGGGCGTCGACGTGTTCGGCCCCGCGAGCCGGCCCCTGCTGGACCCGGTCGAGGCGACGTACAAGCTCGCTGAGCTGGGCGCCGCGGCCGTCACCTTCCACGACGACGACCTGCTGCCGGACGACTCGACGCGCGACGAGACCCTGGAGAAGTTCTCGAAGGCGCTGGCCGACACCGGGCTGCGCGCCGAGATGGTCACCACCAACCTGTTCAGCCACCCGGTCTTCAAGGAGGGTGCGCTCACCGCCAACAACCGCGAGGTACGTCGATACGCGCTGGCCAAGGTGCTGCGCAACATCGACCTTGCCGCATCGCTCGGGGCCGAGACGTTCGTCATGTGGGGCGGCCGCGAGGGCGCCGAGCACGGCGGCGGCAAGAACATCCGCGCTGCGCTCGACCGGATGGTCGAGGGGCTGAACACCGTCTGCGCCTACGTGCGCGACCAGGGCTACACGATGCGGTTCGCGCTCGAGCCCAAGCCCAACGAGCCCCGCGGCGACATCCTGCTGCCGACCATCGGGCACGCGCTCGCCCTCATCGGGGAGCTCGAGCACCCCGAGATGGTCGGCCTCAACCCCGAGGTCGGTCACGAGGAGATGGCCGGGCTCAACTTCGCCCACGGGATCGCGCAGGCCATGTGGCACGACAAGCTGTTCCACGTCGACCTCAACGGCCAGCACGGGCCGCGGTTCGACCAGGACCTGCGGTTCGGGGCCGGCAACCTGCGAGGCGCGTTCTGGACCGTCGACACCCTGCTGGGCAGCGGCACCACCAACCGCTACGACGGCTACGTGCACTTCGACTTCAAGCCCCCTCGCGCCGAGGCGATGGACGGCGTGTGGGAGTCGGCGCGTGCCTGTATGCGCAACTACCTGATCCTGCGCGAGAAGGTCCAGGCCTTCCGCGCCGATCCCGAGGTCGTCGCCGCGCTGGCGGCTGCCGGCGTACCCGACCTCGACGTACCGACCGTGGCCGAGGGCGAGTCGCTCGACGACCTCCGCGCGGCGTCGTACGACGTGGAAGCCCTCGGCGCCCGCTCGGTCGCCCAGGAGGCCCTCGACCAGCTCGCGATGGAACACCTGCTCGGCGTCCGCTGAAAGGAACTGACATGCCTCGACCGATCACGCTGTTCACCGGCCAGTGGGCCGACCTGCCCTTCGAGGAGGT
The DNA here is from genome assembly GCA_963759065.1 of uncultured Actinomycetota bacterium. Lineage (GTDB taxonomy): Bacteria > Actinomycetota > Actinomycetes > Propionibacteriales > Nocardioidaceae > Nocardioides. The sequence continues at coordinate 265,609 of CAVWYA010000016.1, forward strand.
GGCCCGGCTCGCGTCGGAGTGGGGCTACGACGGCCTCGAGATCGCCTGCTGGGGCGACCACCTCGATCCCTGGCAGGGCGCCGAGGACGACGCCTACATCCAGGCCAAGCTGGACCTGCTGGAGAAGTACAACCTGCAGGTCTACGCGATCTCCAACCACCTCAAGGGCCAGGCGGTCTGCGACGACCCGATCGACGAGCGCCACCAGGGAATCCTCTCGTCGCAGGTGTGGGGCGACGGCGATCCCGAGGGCGTCCGTCAGCGGGCGGCCGAGGAGATGAAGCTGACCGCACGCACCGCGCAGCGGCTCGGGGTCAAGACGGTGGTGGGCTTCACCGGCTCGTCCATCTGGAAGTACGTCGCGATGTTCCCGCCGGCCTCGGCCGACATGGTGGCCGCGGGCTACCAGGACTTCGCGGACCGCTGGAACCCGATCCTCGACGTCTTCGACGAGTGCGGTGTCCGCTTCGCCCACGAGGTGCACCCGTCCGAGATCGCCTACGACTACTGGACCACCGTCGCCACGATGGAGGCGATCGGCCACCGCGAGGCGTTCGGCCTCAACTGGGACCCGTCGCACTTCGTGTGGCAGGACCTCGACCCGGTCGGCTTCCTCTGGGACTTCAAGGACCGGATCTACCACGTCGACTGCAAGGACGCGAAGCGCCAGACCGGCAACGGCCGCAACGGCCGGCTCGGCTCGCACCTGCCGTGGGCCGACCCGCGACGCGGCTGGGACTTCGTCTCCACCGGCCACGGCGACGTGCCGTGGGAGCAGTGCTTCCGGATGCTCAACACCATCGGCTACGACGGCCCGATCTCGGTCGAGTGGGAGGACGCCGGCATGGACCGTCTGCTCGGTGCCCCCGAGGCCCTGGAGTTCGTCCGGCGGCTCGCCTTCGACGCACCCGAGGCGGCGTTCGACGCGGCGTTCGCGACCGACAGCTGAGCCGTGCTGCCCGGAGGTTGAGGAGGTCGCGCAGCGACCGTCTCGAAACCTCCGCAGCGTGGGCATCTGCTGGACCACCGCTGGTCGAGCTTGTCGAGACCACCGCAAGCCGCGCTGGAACTGGCCCACCACCGCTGGTTGAGGAGGTCGCGCAGCGACCGTCTCGAAACCTCCGCAGCGTAGGCACCTGCTGGACCACCGCTGGTCGAGCTTGTCGAGACCACCGCAGCGAAGGCTGGGACCCGACCCGAGCCGACCCCGCCGACCGGCCTCGCAAACTTTCTGAAAAAGGTTTCGGGATCCCTGTGGAATAACGGGATTCTGGGCGCCTTCGACTGTCGGTGGTCGATGGTTGAGTTGGTCCCACGATGACCTCCACCTCGGACCCGATCTCGCTCGACGGAGCAGACGACCCCGCCGCCGTGCTGGCCTACGCGCGGGCGCGCAAGGCGGCCGAGGACGACGAGGCCCGGGAAGTGCATGAAAGCCGCGGCACGGTGGGCGGCGATGCACTCCGGCGACTCGCTGGTCGGACCGCTGGATGAGTGGCACGAGACCTGCCTGCCGCTGGGTGGGCAGGGGTGTCCGGAGGTCGCGGAGTTCGCGGTCGTCGAGTTCGCGGCCGCGATGGGCCGGTCCACCGACTCCGGGCGCCGCTACCTCTCGCAAGGCGGTCGAGGGGTTCTACCGGCTGACCAGCTGCTGGGCCCGGCTCGGCGGCGGGTGAGCTGCCGGCGTGGAGGCTGGGGTTCATCGCCGACCAGACGATCTGTCTCTCACCGGAGGCGGCGGCGTTCGTGGACGCCATGGTCGCCCCGTTCGCCCACTCCATCGGACCCGCGCAGCTGGGCCGGTTGATCGAAGAGGCCAAGGCCCGGTTCGACCCCGAGGCCACCGAAGCGGAACGCCTCGCGGCCGCCGAGGCGGGGCACTTCGACATCGCGCTGGCCGAGGTCGGCGTCAACGGCAGGGTCCGGGTGGACGGCGACCTCGACCTGGCCGACGCCCTCGACCTCGAGGCAGCGGTCGCCGCCGACGCCCACCACCAGCTCCTGCTCGGCTCGACCGAGTCGCTCGACGTGCGCCGCGCGCTCGCGGTCGGCAACCTCGCCCGCGGCCAGCACGCTCTCGACCTCCCCGACAGCGACGACCCGCACCCGGCCCGTCACGCCGCACGCGTGAGGTCGTGCTGCACGTCCACCTCGAACAGGCCGCCGATCCTCGGCGCCGGCGGGATCGCGAGGCTCCAGGAGACCCGCGGCCCGATCACCGCAGCGCAGGTCCGGGAGTGGTGCGCCGCCCCAGACGCCCAGATCACCGTGCAACCCGTCCTGGACCTGGCCGAGCACATCCACGTCGGGTCCTACCAAGCCTCGGCCCGGCTCAAGCTGCAGACCCAGCTCCGCGACGGCACCTGCGTGTTCGCGTTCTGCTTCCGCCCCGCCGAAGACTGCGACTGCGAACACCGCGTCCCGCACGAGGACGGCGGCCCGACCTGCTCGTGCAACCAGGCGCCCGTGCTGCCGACGACATCACCGCGCCAAGACCACCGGCGGCTGGACCTACGTCACCGTCGAACCCGGCGTCTACCTGTGGCGCAGCCCGCTGGGCTACCAGTACCTCAAAGACCACCACGGCACGATCGATGTCACCCCCGACCCGGAACGACTCCGCCTCGCCCGCGACCTCCTCCGCCACTTCGGCGACACCGACCCCGAACCCTGACCACCCCGCCCCACACCCCACTCTCCCAGGGCGAGTGGGGGTATCGGCGCGCCGCCCGCAGCATGCCCGGATGTTCCTCGTAGGAGTCGAGGTTCTGACCGAGCGGCACGGGCCGCGTCCGCAACGGCGACTAGCGTCGTGCCCGGGCGATCTGGCCGCGCCGCTCCTCCTCGCGCTTCGAGTAGGCGGCTGCCCGGATCGCGTCGTCGGACTCCAAGCCCGTGCCCAGTCCTCCGCCGACCGTCGCGGCCGATGCGACGAAGCGCCGCCAGCTCAGGTCCGCTCGAGCCTCCGCGCCAGGTACGGCGCGGTCGCGCTGCCTACGGCCTTCGCGATGTCGGCGGGCGGTCCGGTCGCGACGACCCGGCCGCCGGCGTCTCCTCCGCCCGGGCCGAGGTCGATGACCCAGTCGGCTGTGGCGATCGCATCGAGGTCGTGCTCAACGAGAACCACCGTGTTGCCTGCGTCGACGAGTCGGTGCAGCTGGCGCAGCAGGAGCGCGGTGTCCGCGGGGTGCAGCCCCGAGGTCGGCTCGTCGAGCAGGTAGAGCGCGTGGTCGCGGCGCGCCCGCTGGAGCTCGGTGGCGAGCTTGATGCGTTGCGCCTCGCCGCCGCTGAGCTCGGTCGCGGGCTGCCCCAAGCTCAGGTAGCCGAGCCCGACGTCGCGCAGCGTCTCGAGGCTGCGAGAGGCGGCAGGTACGTCGGCGAGGAACTTCGCGGCATCGTCGACGGACAGGGCGAGCACCTCCGCGATGTTCTTGTCGCGGTAGCGGATCTCGAGCGTTTCGGCGTTGTACCGAGCACCGTGACAGGTCGGGCAGGGCGCGTAGGTGCCGGGCAGGAAGAGCAGCTCCACCGCGACGAAGCCCTCACCCTGGCAGGTCTCGCAGCGTCCCTCGGGGACGTTGAACGAGAACCGACCAGCGCGGTACCCACGCGCCCGTGCCTCGCCGGTCGCGGCGTACAGCCTGCGCACCGTGTCGAACATCCCCGTGTACGTCGCCAGGTTCGACCGCGGCGTCCGGCCGATCGGGCGCTGGTCGACGAGCACCAGCCGGTCGAACGTCTCGAGGGCCGTCGGGTCCTCGGCGAGCACTTGACTGACCAGCGTCGACTTGCCGGAGCCGGACACCCCGGTGACGGCGGTGAGCACACAGAGGGGGAACTCGACAGAGACGTCACGCAGGTTGTGGCGTGAGACCCCTGCCAGCCGAACCCAGCCCTGCGGGGCCCGCCCATCGTGCTCCAGCCGCTCGGCGCGACCGAACAGGTAGGCGCTGGTGGCCGACTCGGCAACGTTCTCGAGACCTGGGACCGGTCCGCTGTAGAGCACGCGACCCCCGGCCTCGCCCGCCCCGGGGCCGATGTCGACGACCCAGTCCGCGCGCCGGACGACATCGAGGTCGTGCTCCACGACGAACAGGGAGTTGCCCGACGCCTTCAGGCGGTCCAGCACGTCGAGCAACGGCTCCGCGTCGGCCGGGTGCAGTCCCGCGGAGGGTTCGTCCAGGACGTAGACGACCCCGAACAGACCGGAGCGCAGCTGGGTCGCGATCCGCAACCGCTGCGCCTCACCGGGTGAGAGCGTCGTCGAGCTGCGCCCGAGGCTGAGGTAGCCCAGGCCCAGGTCGAGCAGCACCTCCACCCGGGCGACCAGGTCGCCGCAGATCCGCACGGCGACCTCGTTGGTCTCCTCGGGCAGGTCCGCAACCGGCCGAAGGAGCGCGACGACCTCGGTGAACGGCAGGGCGTTGAGCTCGGCGATCGAACGTCCGGCGAACGTCACCGCGAGCGCCTCCGGCCGCAGCCCGCTGCCGTGGCACTCGGGGCAGGGGGCGTCCTCGACGAACCGCAACGCTCGCTCGCGCATCCGCTCGCTCTTGGAGTCCGCCAGGACGTGCATGACGTGCTTGCGTGCACTCCAGAACTTTCCGTAGTAGCCGTGGTCGATGCGGTCCCGCTCAGGCTTGATCAGCACGGACGGCTGCTCATCGGTGAAGAGCAGCCAGTCCCGGTCCTTCTTCCTCAGCCGGCTCCACGGCCGGGCGATGTCGATGCCCAGGCCGGTGACGATGCTGCGCAGGTTGGCGCCCTGCCAGGCACCGGGCCAGGCCGCGATGGCGCCGTCGCGGATGCTCAGCGACGGGTCCGGGACGAGCAGCTCCTCGGTGACGTCGTGTACGACACCCAGACCGTGGCAGCGCGGGCAGGCGCCGGCCACGGTGTTGGGCGAGAAGGCCTCGGCCGCGAGGTGGTCGGCCCCGGCGGGGTAGTCGCCCGCTCGCGAGTAGAGCATCCGCACCAGGTTGGACAGCGTGGTGAGCGTGCCGACCGACGAGCGGGACGTGGCCGCCCCGCGACGCTGCTGCAGCGCCACCGCCGGCGGCAGCCCGGTGACCTCGTGGACATGCGGCGCACCGACCTGCTGCAGCAACCGGCGCGCGTAGGGCGCCACCGACTCGAAGTAGCGACGCTGCGCCTCGGCGTACAACGTGCCGAAAGCCAGCGACGACTTCCCGGAGCCGGAGATCCCGGTGAAGGCCACCATGGCGTTCCGGGGGATGTCGACGTCGACGTTGCGGAGATTGTGCTCGTTGGCGCCGCGTACATGCACGAAGCCGTCGGTCGCGTCGGAGCTCACAGGCCCCCGTACCCAGCCGAGCGCAACGCACGCGGTCGGTCTCGATCGAGCGAGGTCTGAGCGGATACCTCGCCGTCACGTCGGCATGCGCCACTGGCGGTAACTCGACGATCGCTGTCGCCGGAACGACTCGACCGCCGCCGCATGGGCCGCGAGGCTGTGCGGCGTGAGGACGTTGCTCGAGCGCCAGTACGCCGCCCTCGCCGACTGGCTCGACGAGGTGCCCGTGAGTGCGCACCTCGACGAGCCGGTCGGACTCGGCGACTGGACCGTCCGCGAGCTCGTGGCGCACCTCGGCCTGGGCATCGGCCTCTCGAGGTACGTCGCCGTGGCGGAGCCGGGATCGGTGCCGCTGTCTCTGGGTGACTACGTCCGTGCCTACCCTCCGGCTGCCGACCAGATCGCGGGGATGACCCGCGAGCTCGTGGCGAGCTTCGGCGACGACCTGGTCGGTGGCTTCCGGCGCACGGCGGCGGAGGCGTTCGCCGCGCTCGACGCGATCCCGGGTGACGTCTTCCAGGCCCGGCGCGGACCGATCACCCGCGACGACTACCTGCTCACCCGGCTGCTCGAGCTCGTCGCGCACGGCGACGACCTCCAGCGCGCGCTGGGCCGCGCGGACGCGCCTCTGCTGCCGGAGGCGGTCAGGGCGGTGAGCGACGCGCTCGCGGCGGCGTACGTCGAGCGGGCCGGGACGCCGGCGCCTGGAGGCGGCCTCGAGTGGATCCGTCGGGCCGCCGGTCGCTTGCCGAGCGACGACCCGCACCTGCCGCTGCTCTGACCGCGGAGCTCAGTCCGGGCGGAGCCAGACCGACTGCCACGGGCCCAGGACCAGCGGGTCGACCCGGGTGTCGGTCAGTACGTCGAAGCCCGCGACGCCGGGCAGGCTCACCTCGTCGCCGCTCACGTTGGTGATGCACCGCAGCTCGTCCGCGGTGCCCTCGCCACGGCGCAGGGCGAAGACCCGGTCGTCCAGCAGCTCGACCCGCTGGGTGCCGAACGGCGAGAAGGCCTCGTGCCCCCGGCGTACGTCGAGGAGGTGTCGCAGCCCGTCGAAGATCTGACGGCGGCGCGGGTCATCGCGCAGCTCGCGGGCCAGCCGGTCGGCGTCGAGCACCGCGCGGTTGATCCGGCGGTTGATGCGGCTGCTCACCATGCCCTCGAGGTCGGGCGGCGAGCCGACGAGCGAGTGGTAGTAGACGGCGGGCACGCCGAGGAACGCGAAGAGGATGCTGTGCGCGGCGAGCGTCTTGGCCGCCACCATCTCGGGATCTCGGGCCTGGTCGACCGTGCAGAGAGCGTCGAGGTAGCCGAGGTTGAGCTCGTAGACCGTGCGCGTGCCGTCGGGTCGGGTGGCCCACGAGATCTCCCCGCCGTGCGCACGGGTCCGCTCGACCAGCCCGGCGCGTTCGGCGTCGTCGAGGATGCCCTCGGTGGCCCGGAGCCCGATCCCGTCGTGGCTCGCGAGGAAGTTGAACCACGTCGCGGTGTCGCTGACCGGACCGACCCGGCTGGCCCAGGCGCTCAGCCGCGCGGTCGACTCGGCCACGAAGGAGTGCAGCACCAGTGGCGGCAGCGCGAACTGGTAGACGAGGTGCGCCTCGTCGTGACCGTTGCCGAAGTAGGCGACGTTCTCGTGGTGGGGGACGTTGGTCTCCGTCAGCAGCCTCGCGCCCGGCGCCACGTGGTCGACCAGCGCGCGCCAGAGCTTGATCACCGCGTGGGTCTGCGGCAGGTGCAGGCACGGCGTGCCGGACTCCTTCCACAGGAACCCGATGGCGTCCAGGCGCACGGCCGAGGCGCCCCGGGTGAGATAGCCGAGGAGTACGTCGGTCAGCTCCAGCAGCGTGCTCGGCTGGCGTACGTCGACGTCGACCTGGTCCTCGCCGAACGTCGTCCACGCCCAGGCCTTCGTGCCGTCCGGTCTCGCGAAGGGGTGGTGGAGCGGGGTGGTGCGCGGCCGCACGACCGCTGAGTCGTCGAAGTCGGGGTCCCGCTCCAGGTAGAACCCGTCGTAGCGCGGGTCGCGGGCCAGCCAGCCCGTGAACCACGGGCTGCTGCTCGAGGTGTGGTTGGCGACGAAGTCGAACATCAGGGCGTGCCTGCCGGCCAGCTCCGCCACGTCCGCCCAGCTGCCCAGGGCCGGGTTGACCTGCCGGTGGTCGACCACCGCGAAGCCGTCGTCCGAGGTCCAGGGGAACATCGGCAGCAGATGCACGTCGCTCACGACGTCGCCCACGTGCTCGTCGAGGAAGCCGGCCAGCGTGTGCAGCGGCGCCTCGCCCGGTCGCCGGATGCCGTCGCCATAGGTGATCAGGCAGGCGGTGCGGTGCGTCAGCGCCTCGATCGGGCGGTCGGCCAGCAGGACCGCGTAGCGGTCGGCCAGTGCGAGGACATCGGCGAGGACCTTGTCGTGCGCGTCGGGGTACAGGCGCAGCAGCAGCGGTGAGACGCGGCTCCGCAGTGCCTCGCTCGTCACGCGACGTCCTCCGGTGGCAACGGAGCCGCGCTCCCGCCGTCGGCGAGCAGCCGACGCACCGTCTCCAGCCCCCACGCGTCGAGCTCGGCCACGCGGTCGGAGAACGACCTCAGGCCGCCGAACCTGCTCGCCGCCTCGGCCCACCGCTCCCGCTGGGAGTAGGACGGCCGGGCCACGACGCAGTCGGGGTCGTTGACCCAGAGCCGGCCCTGCTGCCACGCCCGCGCCGTCATCGGCACCAGCCCGCGCAGCCCGGTCGAGCCGTCCTCGCCGCCCTCGTGGAAGGTGTCGGGCGACACCCGCATGGCGTCGACCAGGCCGACGCTGGGCATCAGCGGCGCACCGCAGCCGACCAGGAACACGTCCGGCCCCACGACCTCACGGACCAGCTCGAGGCCGCTCCGGTAGGCCGCCGACCCGTCGAGAGCGCCGGCGTAGAGGAAGTCCAGCTTGAGGTAGTCGATGCCCAGCCCGGTCAGCCGCTCCAGGTGCGAGGTGAGCAGGTCGCGCACGCCGGGGTGGGTCAGGTCGAGCCCCGCGAGGTCCTGGCCCCAGTTGTACCCGGCCGGGCCGGTCAGCCAGTCCGGACGCTCGCGGGCCAGGGTGGTCTCCACACCGACGAGGAACGGCGCCAGCCACAACCCCGCGCGACGGCCCGTGCCCCGGATGCGGTCCACCAGCGCGGGCAGGGAGCCGAACCGCTCCGCGTCGACGAGGCCCTCGCCCAGGCCCGGGCTCCAGCCGTCGTCGATCTGCACCACGTCCACCTGCAGGTCGTGGTCGTCGAAGGCCGCCAGGTTCTCCTCGATGTCGGCGGAGGTGACCTCCTCGAAGTAGCGGTACCAGGAGCACCAGACCCGAGGCGGCTGCGTCGGCTTCCCGCCGAGCTCGTCGCCGAACATCGCCAGGGCGTCGGCACCGTCGCGAGCGGTGCGCACCAGCGGGGTACCGGCGGAGCGGACCACCAGCCGCTCACCCACGAGCTCGGTGTGCAGGGTCGGTACGTCGGTCGGGTCCGTCGTGCCGTAGAGGCGGGCGGGCTCGCCGGTGCCGGGCTCGATGACGAGCAGCCCCTCGGCCTGCAGCCCGGTCGCCTGCACCGGCGTCCCCGGACGGAACCGCATGAGGTGCTGCCACTCCTCGTCCGGCGCCGGGCTCGTCGCGTCGACGGCGTACCACCCCGCCGGGCTCCAGCTCTGCCAGCCCTCGGCGTAGACGCGGCCGGCCGCGACGTCGACCGGCACCTCGTCGATCACCTCGCTCACGTGGAGACCTCGACCGGCACGCCGCCCCGCTCGGCGGACTCCCGGGCCGCGAGCACCAGGGCCACCGAGCGTGCCGCGTCGGCGGCGGAGTTCTCGGGCTCGCGGTCCTCGGCGACCGCACACATCAGCTCACCCATGGTCGCGGCGAAGCCGTCGACGAACCACGCGCCGGACAGCTCCACGTCGGTGCGGGTCGACCCGTCGTCGAGCTCGAGCCGGTCGGAGTCGAGGAGGACGCTGCCGCGCAGGGTGCCGGTGGTGCCGTGCACCCAGAACGGGCAGCCCGGTCGCGACGAGACGTTGCTCCCGGTGATCCGCAGGGTCGCCGTGGCGCCCGAGTCGGTGGCCATCGACGACGTGGCCGACCACGGATTGCGGGCCTCGGCCGGCTGTCCCGGCACCCGTGCGTCGACGGCCTGGACCGAGGTCACCTCGCCGGCACCGCCGTCGCCCAGCCAGGTCCGGGTGATGTCCACCCAGTGCAGGAGGTAGTCGGTCAGAAGCATGTGCGGGACGTCGTCGAACGGCGTGCCAGCCAGCGGCGGCAGCGGCTTGTCATGGAGATGGGTGACGCCCACGACGTCGCCGATCGCACCGCCCCGGATCAGGAGCGACACGGCCCGCCACGGAGGCGCCCACCGCCCGTTGTGGTTGACGGCGATCCGGACCCCGGCGGCCGCGGCCCGCTCGAGCAGGGCCGGAAGTCGGGCGAGGTCCGCGGCGGACAGCGTCAGCGGCTTCTGGGCCAGCACGTGCTTGCCCGCGTCGACGGCCGCCTCGATCCAGTCGAGCCGGCCCTCCGGTCCGGTCGCGAGGTCGACGAAGCCGACCTCGGGGTCGGCCAGGAGCTCGTCGGCGCTGGCGTAGACACGGCCCACGAACGGGAACCGGTCGCGCACCGTGGCCGTGGTCTCGGGTGACCGGCTCCAGACGCCGACCACGCCCACGCCGTACTGCTCGTAGGCGGGCAGGTGCGCCGACTGCGCGATGGTGCCGGCGCCGAGGATCGCGACACCGCCGCGATCCGTCGGGAAGCGCGGCGCGGTGTCCGGGGTCACCCGTCCTCCGGAGCCGCCGGGAAGCGGAGCACCGCCTGCAGGATGGCGGGGTCGCCCTGGTCGAGCCGCTCGAAGACGGAGGCGACGTCGGCGGCCTCGACCACGTCGGTCACCAGGGAGCGGACGTCGACCCGCCCGCGGCGTACCTGCTCCATGAAGGTGCGGACCAGCCGCGCCTGGTCCCAGCGCGGGCCGAGGGCCACGGGGGTTCCCGAGATCTGGCTGGCCACGATCCGGACCCGGTTGTGGTGGAACTCCTCGCCGAGCCGAAGGTGCTCGGCGCCACCCTGGTAGAAGCCCGACGCGACCACGGTCCCGTCGACCACCACCGAGCGGGTCGCCTCGTGCAGGGCGCGGTCGCTGCCGCTCAGCTCGATGGCCGAGTCCACACCACCCGGCGCCCACGTGCGGATCACGGGACCGGCCCCGCCCTCGACGTCCGCCGCCACCGTCTCGACCGCCCCCATCGCACGGGCCGCCTCGAGCCTGCGGGGGACGGTGTCGATCGCGACCACGTCTGCCCCTGCGAGCGAGGCCAGCCGGGTGGCGAGCAGCCCGATCACGCCCTGGCCGAAGACCGCCACGCGGTCACCCAGCCGGACCTCGGCCGCCAGCACGGCGTTGAGCGCGATCGAGCCGACCCGGGCGAACGTGCCCGAGATCGCGTCGTCCGCGGTCCAGACCCGGTCGCGGACCGCTGCGGCCGGGACCACCGCCTCGCTGCGATGCCCCCAGATGCCGTGCACGACGTCGCCGACCCGGGGCCCGTCCACGTCATCCGCCGCTTCCACGACCTCGCCGACCTCGGAGTAGCCCCAGCCCGCGACCGGGTAGGCGAAGGTCGGCCGGCCGGGGACGAAGAGCCGGCGCTCCGCGTCCCAGGTGCCCGTCAGGTAGGGGTTGGAGCCGCGGTACGCCGTCAGCTCGGTGCCGGCAGAGACGCCGGAGTACCACGTGCGAACGCGCACCGAGCCCGGGAGCATCGGCTGGGCCTCGCACGGCACCAGCGCGACCTCATGGGGAGCGGTGAACGACACGACATCGGGCACGGGTGTCCTCCTGGACGGTTGGGGGAGTCAGCCCTTCTCGGCGCCGGCGGTGAGGCCACCGGCCAGCCAGCGCTCGCTGAGGAAGAACAGGATGATGATCGGCAGGGTCAGGATGACCGAGCCGGCCATCAGCACCGTGGTCGGCACCTCGATGCTCCCGGCGAGCTGCGACAGGCCGAGCGACACCGTCCACTTGTCCCGCTTCTCGACCAGGAACAGCAGCGCGAAGAGGAACTCGTTCCAAGCGATCATGAAGATGAACAGCGCGTTGGAGGCGATGGCCGGCATCGCCAGCGGAAGGCTGATGTGCCGCATCGCCTGGATCCGGGTGCAGCCGTCGATCGCCGCCGCCTCCTCGAGGCTGGCCGGGATGGTGTCGAAGTAGTTGCGCAGCATGTAGATCGAGACCGCGGCCACCTGGGCGACGTACACGACGAGCAGGCCGGTCAGCGTGCCGCGCTGCTCGATGCGGGTGAAGAAGACGAACAGCGGGATGGCCAGGAGGATCGCCGGGAAGAAGTAGACGCCGAGGAAGACCGCGCTGATCTGGCGGCGACCGAAGAACTCCAGCCGGCTCACGGCGTAGGCACCGGGGATCGAGACCAGCAGGCTCAGGACGACCGTGCCGATGGCTACCAGGAAGCTGTTCTTCATGAAGTTCAGGAAGCCCTGGCCGCCGTCGGACTGCGAGGCCATGACGTCCCGGTAGGTCCCGAAGTCGATGTCGCCGAGGTCCGGCCAGAGCGCGCCCGGATCCTGGAGCACCGCGTCCAGGGGCCGGAACGACAGCAGCACCATGTAGTAGAAGGGGAACAGGCAGATCACCAGCAGGAAGACGATGATGAGCGGGCGCAGCGCGCCGAACAGGCGGCGTTCGAAGGCGTCCCTGGAGAGGGAGCTCATGTGACCTCCTCGGAGCGACCGAACAGCTTGAGGTAGGCGGTGACGAGCACGGCGAGGATCGCGGCGAGGACCAGCGCCTGGGCCGCGGCGGCGCCGATGTCGCCCCGGTTGATCAGGTAGTCGTAGACCCGGACCGCGACGACCTGGGTGCCGGAGCCGCCACCGGTCAGCAGGTAGATGTCGTCGAAGTTGTTGAAGGTCCAGATGAACCGCAGCACCGTGAGCACGGCGATCGTCGGCAGCAGCTGCGGCAGCACGATGTAGCGGAAGCGCTGCGTCGGTGTCGCGCCGTCGACGACCGCCGCCTCCTCCAGGGTGTCCGGGATGGCCTGGATCCGGGCGGTGAGGAAGAGGAAGGCGAAGGGGAACGAGCGCCACCCCTCGAACAGCACCACCGTCGCGAGCGACTTGCTCACGTGCAGGTCGAGGCCGAAGAGCGTGAGGGGCTCGCCCGAGCTGAGGAAGGCGATCGGCTCGTCCCAGCCGAGCAGCGAGGTGCCGTAGTGGTTCACCACGCCGAACTGCGGGTTGAGCATCGTGGTCCACACGAACGTCGCCGCCACGACCGGCGCGACGTAGGGCACGAGCATGCAGGCCCGCACCAGCCCCCGGCCCCGGAACGGCTTGCGCAGCGCGAGGGCAGCCACCAGCCCGAGGCCGATGGCGCACGCCGTGCCGGCCACCGAGTAGACGAGCGTGGTGACGAGGGCGTCGACGAAGCCCGGGGAGGTGAGGACCTTCTCGAAGTTGTCGAGGCTGTAGTCGCCGATGAACCCGGTGCTGCCGCAGGTTGAGCAGCCGCACGTTCTGGAACGCCAGCGAGACGGTCCACAGGATCGGGAGGACCACCATCGTGAAGACGATGACGACCGTCGGAGAGATGAGCGCGTAGCCGGTGCGGCGGTCCTCGCGGGCCCGGGCGGACCGCCCCCGCTGGGGCTTCCGGCCGTGGTGCACCGGGTCCGGTGCGTCGACCTCCGCCCCAGCGGGAGCGGTCCGCTGATCGTCACAGCGAGTCCGCGGCTGCCTGGATCGCGTCGGCGGCCTGCTGCACCGCATCCTCGGCCGAGGTGCCGTTGGAGACCTCGTTGACCGCGTTGGCCACCGGCTGCTCGCCCTGGATGGCGCCGAGCAGGTCACCCTGGCCCTGCGGGATAGCCCACCGGCTCAAGGTGTCGGTGCCGGAGGTCAGCGCGTCGATGACCTCCGGGCCGTAGAACTCCGAGAGCGGAGCCTTGGTGTCGACGCCGACGTCCATGCCGGCCCACGCGTCGGCGTACTCCGTGGAGTCGGCGGAGGCACCGGCCCGCACCGGGATCTTGCCCTCGGGGGCGATCGCGATCCACGGCTCGTAGCCGTCGGTCAGCATGTACTCCACGAACTGCTTGGCCGGGTCGGTGGCCGCCTCGGCCGGGATCGTCCACGAGGTGATCTCGCCGAAGGTCGCCGGCTCGTCACCGGAGGGGCCCTGGAGCGCGGTCACGACGCCGCTGTTCTTGGCCAGGAAGGCCGGGTCGGCCGCACACTCCGAGCAGCTCGGCGCCGCGTCGGCGCGCAGCCCGGCCAGCTCGTCGAGGATGAAGCTCGACCAGATCACCATGGCGGCCTGACCGGCGAAGTACGACGCCCGCGTCGTGTCGACGTCCTGGGCGCCCTCCACCGAGTAGTCGGTCAGGAGCTGGCCGTAGAAGTCCATCGCCTCGACGCACTCGTCGCTGCCGAACGTGACCTCGCCGTCGTCGTCGACGAGCTCGCAGCCGTTGCCGAGCCCGATCTCCTCGAAGGTCTGCTCGGTGAACGCGTCACCGGCCACGTTGGCGCCGACGAAGCCGGCGACGTCCGAGCTGTCCAGCGCCTCAGCGGCCGCGAGCACGTCGTCGTACGTCGCGGGGGCGGCCAGACCGGCTGCGTCGAAGAGGTCCTTGCGGTAGACGAGCAGCTGCACCCACGACTCGCTCGGGACGGCCAGGGCCGTGTCGTCGTCCGAGGTCAGCTCGAGCGCGCTCTCGCTGAACGTGTCGGAGCCGAGCTCGTCGATCACGTCGGCCACCGCGTCGGTGTCGATCAGCTCGTTGGCGGACAGCGTGCGGATCTGGCCCAGCGGGATGCCGCCCATGACGTCGGGCAGGTCGCCCGCCGCGGCGTTGGAGGTGAGGATCTGGTTGAACTGGTCCTCCGCCACCGGCGTCAGCTCGACCTCGATCCCGGTCTTCTTCGTGAACGCGTCGACGATCGCCTGGGTGGCGGCCACCCGGTCGGGGAGGTCCTCCTCGATCCAGACGGTGATCTTGTCGGCGTCTCCGCCACCGCCACCGCCGTCCCCGTCGTCGTCGGAGCTGCAGGCGGCCAGGGAGGCCGCCACGATGGTCGCGGTCGCGAGGAGCGCGGCGCCCCGAGCGCGGCGCGTGCGGTGTGTGGACATGGGGCCTCCGTGGGTGGTGGTCACACTTTTGTCCAGACACTGGACCTATGTCACACAACTGTCAAGCATTTGCTGCCCAATCGCTACACTCAGGCCGTGCCCAACGGCCCCGGCGACATCCTCGAGCTGATCCGGCACGGCCGGGCCACCACGCGCGGCGATGTCCTGGAGCTGACCGGCCTGTCCCGCATGACCGTGGCGCAGCGGCTCGACGCGCTGCTGGGCGCCGGGATGGTCGTCGAGGGCGAGACCGGGGAGGCCACCGGCGGGCGCCGCCGGCGCAGCCTCGCCTTCAACAGCGCGCAGTCGCACGTCGTGGCGGCCGCCGTGGACACGACCCACACCAGGATCGCCGTCACCGACCTGGGCGGCACCGTGCTGGGCGACACCGAGATCGACGTCGCCGGTCGAGGCGGGGCCGTCGGTGGTGCTCGACCAGATCGCGGCCGGCCTGACGACGCTGCTCGAGAAGCACGACCTCGCTCCCGGCCGACCTCTGCGGGGCCGGCCTGAGCCTGCCCGGCCCGATCGACCCCGTGTCCGGACGGCCGAGCCAGCCGCCGATCCTTCCGGGCTGGGACGCCTACCCGGTCGCCGAGCACCTGCAGGCGCGCTCTGCCCGGCGTCCCGGTGCTGACCGCCAACGACGCCGACGCCGCGGCCCTGGGGGAGTACGCCGCCGGCCACGACGGCCTCCGCGCGCTGTGCCTGGTCAAGGTCTCCACCGGCATCGGCACCGGCATCGTCATCGACGGGCGGCTCTACACCGGCGCGGACGGCGGCGCCGGCGACATCGGCCACGTGCGGGTCTCGCCGCGGTCCGACGCGCTGTGCCAGTGCGGCATGCAGGGCTGCCTCGCGGCGGTCGCCAGCGGCCGGGCCGTGGCCGCCGAGCTGACCGAGCAGGGCTACCCGGCGAGCTCGGGGCACGAGGTGCGCGAGCTCCTGCGAGCGGGCAACGCCGACGCCGCCCGCCTCACCCAGCAGGCCGGCCGACGGATCGGCGAGGTGATGGCCACCGTGGTGTGCCTGCTCAACCCCGAGGTGCTGCTCATCGGCGGCGACCTGGCCTCGGCGCCGCTGCTGGCCGGGCATCCGCGAGACGCTCTATCGGTCCGCCCTGCCCCGCGCCACCCGGCACATGGCGCTGCAGCTCGGCACGCTGGGCGAGGACGCCGCCGTCGTGGGGCTGACCCGCCTGGTCGTCGACCACGAGTTCTCTCCGGAGGCGGTCAACCAGCGGCTGCGCTCCTGACAGTCCCGATCTAGCTCTTGCCGGACCTCGTGCGGGCGGTACGGCGCCTCGAGCCGCGCCACCACGTCGTCGTCGAGCACCAGGTCCAGCGCAGGCGAGCGCGTCCTCGAGGTGTCCGAGCCTCGTGGCCCCGACGATCGGTGCGGTCACTCCCGGGCCGGGTCCGCAGCCAGGCCAGCGCCACCTGCGCCGGCGGACGGCCGAGGTCCCGGGCCACCTCGTCGAGGACGTCGACCACCTCGAAGTCGTCGGGGCCGTAGAGGACCTCGGCGAGCGGGTCGTTCGCCGACCTGGTCGTGGTGCTCTTGCCGTCCGGCCGCCGGCTGCCGGCGAGCAGCCCTCGGGCGAGCGGGCTGTAGGACAGCACGCCGACGCCCTGGTCGAGGCAGAGCGGGAGCATCTCGCGCTCCTCCTCGCGGTAGGCGAGGTTGTAGTGGTTCTGCATCGAGACGAACCTGTGCCAGCCGTTGCGCTCGGCGACGTGCTGGGCCTTCGCGAACTGCCAGGCCCACATCGTGGAGGCGCCCAGGTAGCGGACCTTCCCCGCGCGCACCAGTGAGTCCAGCGCCTCCATCGTCTCCTCGATCGGGGTGGCGTCGTCCCACCGGTGGATCTGGTAGAGATCGATGTGGTCGGTGCCGAGCCGCCGCAGCGAGGCGTCGGCGGCGGCCAGCACGTGCTTGCGCGAGAGACCGGCGTCGCCGGGTCGGTCCGACATCGGGTAGAAGACCTTGGTCGCCACGACGTACTCGTCGCGCGATCCGAACAGCTCACGCAGCAGCGTGCCGGTGACCTCCTCGCTGCCGCCGAGGTCGTACATGTCCGCGGTGTCGAAGACCGTGACCCCGGCCTCGACGGCGCTCCGCACGATCGGCCGTGCGCCATCGAGGTCGAGGTGCCAGTCCCGCCGGCTGTTGTCGCCGTAGCTCATCATCCCGAGCACCAGCGGCGACACGACCAGGCCGCTCGCTCCCGAGGGTGCGAGTAGTCCATCTCCCGTGTCTCCTTCTGTCGGTGGTTTCCTGTGGTCGGTGGGCGGCGACGCCCGCCACGACCAGCGCGAGCCCGACCAGGTCCTGAGGGCCGGGCAGCTGGTGGAGCAGCGCGATACCGCACGCGGTGGCGGTGACCGGGAGCAGCGCGAGCATGAGGCTGTACGTCGCGCGCGGGAGCCGGACCATCGCGAGCTGGTCGGTGAGGTAGGGGATGACCGTCGAGCAGATGCCGACGCCGAGCCCCCAGAGCAGCCACGTCGGGTGCTGGAGTCGCAGGGCAGGGCGTCGCCGATGCCGAGCGGGGTCGCGCCGACGGCCCCGATGGCCACGACCAGGCTGAGCCGGTCGAGGGCGGCGGTGCGGCGCTGCGAGGGCACGTTGGCGAGCCGGTGGCCGACGACGACGTAGAGCATGAAGCCGACGCAGTTCGCGGCGGCCAGCAGCAGCCCGATCGGGGTGCCGCCGATGCGCACCTGGATCAGCAGCGCGACGCCGGCGATGGTCAGGGCGAGCGCGCACGCGTTGCGGCGGGTGCGGGCGCCGTACGCCGCGAGGGCGATGACGCCGAGGAACTCGATGCCGGCGACGGTCGCGAGCGGCAGCCTGTCGAGGGCGAGGTAGAAGGTGGCGTTCATGACCGCGAGCACTCCGCCGAGCACGACGACGAGCACCCGCTCGTCGCGACCGGCGGCCCGCCAGACGGTCCACGGCGGACGGAAGAGTGCGAGCACCAGCGCGGCCGTGGCCATGCGCAGCCAGGCGACCCCCATGACGTCGAGGTGAGCGAAGAGGAGGACCGCGAACGCCGGCCCGAGGTAGTGGAAGGTCGCGCCGACGACCACCAGGGCACCCCCGGCGGCGGTCGGGTGCTGAGGGGCGGAGGTGGTTGCCATGTCCCCATGATCTGACGGATGATGGTGATCTTGAAGGCGCATCTAAAGGCGCATTCGATCATCCACCTTCAGATCGAAGGCATATGGCATGTCTGACCTTGATCGGCTCGACGAGACCAATCGGTTGCTGCTGCGTGAGCTGCACGCCGAGCCACGGATCGCGATGTCCGCGCTGGCCCGCAAGGTCGGCATGTCCGCTCCGGCGGTGACCGAGCGCGTGCAGCGGATGCAGCGGACGGGCGTGATCACCGGCTTCAGCATGAACGTCGACCCCGCAGCCCTCGGCCTCCCGGTGACGGCGTTCGTCCGGGTCCGTCCCGCGGCTCAGCAGCTCGCGAAGGTCGCGGACCTGGCCGCCACCCTCGAGCAGGTCAGCGAGTGCCACCGGATCACCGGCGAGGACTGCTTCCTCATCAAGGTGCACGCCGCGACCATCCCCGACCTCGAGACGACCCTCGACAAGTTCCTCATGTTCGGCCAGACGGTCTCCTCGATCGTGGTGACCACACCGGTGCCGCCGAGGCCGCTGCCGATCCCCGAGTAGGCACTGACTGACGACGGTTGCGGCGCCGTATGACGTAGGAGGAGGCTCCGGGCCATGGAAGACATGCTGCTCGAGGCCGTCGTCATCCCCGTCGCGGACGTGGACCGCGCCAAGGCGTTCTACGTCGGCCTCGGTTGGCGACTGGACGCCGACTTCCCGTTCGACAACGGCTTCCGCGTCGTGCAGCTCACGCCTCCGGGCTCGCCGTGCTCCGTGCAGTTCGGGACGCAGATGACCGCGGCGGCGCCCGGCACCGCCGAGGGGCTCTACCTGGTCGTGTCCGACATCGAGGCGGCCCGTCAGGAGCTGGGGTCGCGCGGTGCCGAGGTCAGCGAGGTGTTCCACCCCGACGAGCCGGGCGCTCAGTTCCGCTCCGACGGTGGTGGCCGCGCCGCGGGACCGGGCGCCGACGACGGCAGCTACAGCACCTTCGCGACCTTCGACGACCCGGACGGGAACCGCTGGCTGATCCAGGAGGTCACGACCAGGTTGCCGGGCCGGGTGGACGCGCCGCAGACCTCGTTCACGTCCGTCGACGACCTGGCGCAGGCGCTGCGCCGAGCGGCGGCGGCGCACGGGGAGCACGAGGCCCGCGACGGCGGCAAGTACGACGAGAACTGGCCGGACTGGTACGCGGCGTACATGGTCGCCGACCGCGCCGGGACCGAGCTGCCCACCTGAGACAAATGCGTTGTGGCCGCAGCCGCCTGCTGCCTAGCGTGCGACGTCCCAGCCCGACGACGAGGAAGGAGGCAGCGATGTCCACTCACACCGCCGGCCTCCAGTGCGAGGCCGGTTCCTGATCTGAAGGAACCTCATGACTTCTGCACGACCGCTCGAGCTCTTCCAGCCTGCCTCCGTCGACGAGGCACGCGCCCTGCTGGCGGCGAGCCCGCCCAGCGTCCAGTCCCCGACCGAGCGCCGCATCCGCGGGGACGAACACCTCGACGACACGTTCATCCACGGCTGGCGCCGCCCCGAGTGGGTGTGGGGCGCGCGGTACGCCGACGACCCGACCCCGCTCGGCGTCGTCGCCGCGTCAGGAACGCCGTTCCCGGACGACACTGCCTGGGTCCTCAACTTCTTCGGCATGCCCGAGGACCCGGCCGCCGCCGAGGCCCTGGTGGCCCACGCGACCGAGGCGGTGCTCGCGGCGGGTGCCGACGAGGCCAGCTTCTTCGCCCCCACCGACACGACCGCCGACGACCCGTCGGTCGCCGGCATCGTCGGCGCCGCTCCGGGCGGCGGGCTGGCGACTCCTCGTCGAGCGCCGGCACTACGAGTTCGAGCCGTCGCCCGGCCTCGCCGCCGACGTAGCTGTCGACCTCACCTTCGAGCAGCTCACCGACCCGGTCGACCCGAGACTGGCCGCCTGCCACCGGGAGGTCATGCGCGACACGCTCG
Source organism: uncultured Actinomycetota bacterium (assembly GCA_963759065.1). Taxonomy (GTDB): domain Bacteria; phylum Actinomycetota; class Actinomycetes; order Propionibacteriales; family Nocardioidaceae; genus Nocardioides. The sequence continues at coordinate 285,190 of CAVWYA010000016.1, forward strand.
ACGCCCATGACGCGGCGAGCGTCGCCCGGGTCGGCTTCGACGAGGGCTGTCGCGAGGCGCTGGCCTTCCTCCTCGACAGCGACCCCGTCGAGTGCATCCACCTGGCCCTCGACCGCGAGGGTGAGCCCGTCGGCTTCGTGTCCGGGCTGGCGCGGCCCAACGGCCGGGCATTCATCCTCTTCGTCGGGGTGGCCCACGACCACCGCGGCCACGGCTACGGCCGCCAGCTGCTCGCGTGGCAGACGCGGGAGCTGGTGTCGGCCGGCGCGACGGTGCTCATCGCCGACACCGACAACCAGAACGTCCCGATGGCACGGGCGTTCGCCGACGTCGGCTGGCCCCAGACCGAGACCCGGCTAGATTTCGTGAGGTGAAGGACGCCGTACGCCTCGAGGTCGAGCGGTACGCCGACCGCAACCCGCTCAGCGCCGCACGCCATGAGCGCGCGGCCAAGTCGATGCCGGGCGGCAACACCCGCTCGATCCTCCACTTCGAGCCGTTCCCGCTCGCGTTCGAGCGGGGCGAGGACGCCTGCCTGTGGTCGCTGGACGGCGACCGCTACGTCGACTTCCTGGGGGAGTTCACCGCCGGGCTCTACGGCCACTCCGAGCAGGCCATCGTCGGTGCGTTGCGGGACGCCCTCGACCGCGGGCTGAACTTCGGCGGGGTCAACGACCTCGAGCCGCGGCTGGCCGAGCTGATCTGCGCGCGGTTCCCGAGCGTGGACCTGGTGCGGTTCACCAACTCGGGCACCGAGGCCAACCTGATGGCGATCGCGCTGGCCGTGGCGGTCACCGAACGACGGAAGATCCTGGTCTTCCGCGGCGGCTACCACGGCGGCGTGCTCACCTTCGGCGAGGTGCCGAGCCCGGTCACCGTCCCGCACGAGTGGGTGCTCGCGGACTACGACGACGTCGAGGGCACCCGGTCGCTGATCCGCGAGCACGACGGCGAGCTGGCCGCCGCGCTCGTCGAGCCCATGCTCGGCGCCGGCGGCTGCATCCCGGCGGGCCAGGAGTTCCTCGAGATGCTGCGCGCCGAGACCACCGCGTCGGGCGCGCTGCTGATCTTCGACGAGGTGATGACCTCGAGGCTCGCTCCCGGCGGACTCCAGTCGGTGGCGGGGGTGACGCCGGACCTCACCACCCTGGGCAAGTACCTCGGCGGCGGCCTGTCGTTCGGTGCCTTCGGCGGTCGCGCGGACCTGATGGCGGCCTACGACCCCACCCGGCCGGGCGCGCTGTTCCACGCGGGCACCTTCAACAACAACGTGCTGACCATGAGCGCCGGCATCGCCGGCCTCGAGCAGGTCCTCGACGACGCGACCCTCGTCGCGGTCAACGAGCGGGGCGACCGGCTCCGTGCCGCCCTCGAAGCGGTGGCCCGCCCGGCCGGTCTCCATGTCTCCGGCCGCGGCTCGCTGATGACGATCCACCCGGCGTCGTACCCGATCATCGCCTCGGCGCCGCTCACCGAGACCCAGGCCGCCGTGAAGGAGCTCATCTTCTTCGCGCTGGTCAACCGAGGCTTCTGGCTGGCCCGGCGCGGCATGCTCTCCGTCAGCCTCCCCACCACCGACGTCATGTGCGACGAGCTGGTCGCCGCGTTCGCGGAGGTCCTGGCCACCCATCGGGAGGCGCTGGCGCAAATGCAGGATTGAGGTCAGCGGTTGTCCGCATTCGTGCGTAGCGTGCGGGCATGACCGACATTCACCTGCTGCGTCCCCCCGGGCTCGTCGAGAGCCCCGCCTTCAGCCACGTCGCCGTCGTCCCGCCGGGCGCCACGACGATCCTCGTCGGCGGGCAGAACGCCGTCGATGAGAACGGCGAGCTCGTCGGCGGCGCCGACGCGGCCGCCCAGACGACGAAGGTCATGGAGAACCTGGTCACCGCGCTCGCCGCGGCCGGCGCGGGCATCGACGACCTCGTCAGCGTCACGGTGGTGCTGGTGGAGGGAGTCGACGTGCAGCAGGCGTACGCCGCGGCCATGCCGTTCCTCGCGACCGGGAAGACCCCTCCGCTGGTCAGCGGCCTGCTGGTCTCCGGGCTGGGCGTCCCCGGCGCCCTCGTGGAGGTGTCCGCGGTCGCCGCGGTGAGCTAGCGGCGGTCACTTGACTCCGGAACCCTGAGGCGCTGGACTGGAAGTGACGACGGCCCGTACCCTGCCAAAATCGCAGGCTTCCGGTGTCGGCGCGCTCCACCCGAGTTCGAGTCGGGAGCCTCCCTGCGAGGGAGGGTGGGCCGCGTGCACGCCGAAGAGTTGCCGGAGCCGCACACGAGCATGACCGAGATCGGCAGCGATGATCCGTGCTGCAGCGAGCTGGAAGACACCTTGCAGACCTTTGTCCTCCTGGCCGCCGACTGCCTGACGCTGTCTCGCGCGATGCTCGAGGGGGCACCGCCCGGAGCGGACGTCGACCACCTCGAGCGGGTCCGTCGGGAGCGCCTGGTCCGCAAGCTCGAGGTGATCGTCGGTGACAGCGCGCTTTCACCATGGGGCGGCGGAGGGCAGGCCTGCTGAACGTCGGGCCGCTCAGGGGGCGGTCAAGAACCGCTCGATGGTGGCCGCGCTCTCGTCCGCGTGGTCGAGGAGCCACAGATGGCCGCCGCCGCGCACCAGGTGCAGCTCCGAGCGACGGATCAGCCCGGCAAGCAGGCGGGCGTTCAGGACCGGCACCAGCGGGTCGTCGTCACCGCTGATGACCAGGGTGCGAGCCCGCAGCTGATACAGCCAGGGCAGGCTGGTCCAGCCGGCGATCGCGAACAGCTGCTGGCCGTAGCCGACGGCCGACGGCGGCTGCCGGTTCCAGAGCCGGAGGGCGGCGCCGCGCACGGGACTGCCGGGCCGGTAGTCGCCGCCGTAGATGCGGCCCGCCGCCTCCCAGCTGCGCTCAGGTGTGGTGAAGCGGCGCGGGCTGAGCATCGTGGTGGCGACCCGGAGCGGGGGCGGCAGGCCCCCGACGCCGGGGATCGTGGCGACCAGCACGAGTCGACGTACGCGGCGGTGAGCGTCCTTGGCGACCTGCTGGGCGAGGGCGCCGCCCCATGAGTAGCCCAGGAGGTCAACCCGGTCGAGGCCCAGCCCGTCGAGCACGCCGACGACCAGCGCCGCGAGCCCGGGCATCCGCGACGGTCGACGGAGGTCGACGCTGTCGCCCGCGCCGGGGGCGTCGAACATGACCAGCCGCCGGGTGCCGGCGAGCTCACGGGCCAGCGGCTCCCACATGCCCACGTGGCCACCGATCCCGTTGAGGAGCACGAGAGGCGGGCCCGCGCCGCGCTGGTGCACCCTGAGCTCGGCGTCCCCCACTCGGACCAGGCTCACCTTGGTGAGGTCGTCGGGTGCCGCAGAGGTGGTCAGCGGACCGGAGCCTCGGTCGGCAGAGCGGCCAGCTCGACGAAGTCACGGATCTGCGGATAGATCTCGGCCTCGAAGGTGGAGCCCGCGAACACGCCGTAGTGCCCGACGCCCTCCTGGAGCAGGTGCCGATGGCGCTCGTCGGGGATCCCGGTGCACAGGGCGTGAGCAGCCTCGGTCTGCCCTGGAGTGCACAGCTCGTCGAGGGCGCCCTCGATGGTGAAGAGCGCCGAGTCGATGCGCGCGGGGTCGACGGGGCGACCGCGCCAGGTATGCCGACCCTGGGGCAGGTCGTTGTCCTTGAAGATCCGCTGAGCGGTCTCGACGTAGAACTCCCCAGCGATGTCGAGCACCGCGAAGTACTCGCGGTAGAAGGTCTGGGCCTTCTGAGCTTGGTCGGTGTCGCCCCGGCGCAGGTCCCGGTAGAGGTCACGGAACGCCTTCAGGTGACGACGCGGGTCCATTCCGAGGAAGCCGCTGATCTGGACGAAGCCGGGGTAGACCCGTCGGCCGGCGCCGGCGAACCGGGCCGGGACCCGGTGCAGCATCGTGCGCTCGAGCATCGGGACCGACTGCCGCTGCGCGAACCTGCTGACCCGGCTGGGGTTGACGCGGGTGTCGACGGGACCGGCCAGCAGGATCAGGCTGCTCGGCCGGGCGGGGTCGTCGTCCTCGGCCATGATCGAGGCCGCCGTCAGGCAGGCGACGGCGGGCTGGCACACGGACATGAGGTGCGTGCCCGGCCCGATGGCGCGCAGGAAGTCCATGAGATGGGCAACGTAGTCGTCGAGCCCGAAGGGGCCCTCGGACAGCGGGACGTCGCGGGCGTTGTGCCAGTCCGCGACGTAGACGTCGTGGTCGGAGAGCATCGTTGCGACGGTCGCGCGGACCAGGGTGGCGAAGTGGCCGGCGAGGCCCGGCACCACCAGCACCTTCGGCTGGGCGTGGGAGCTGCCGTCGGACTTCGAGAACCTGACCAAGGACGCGAACGGCGTACGCAGGACGATCTCTTCGGTGACGTCGACGTCGATCCCCTCGGACATGACCGACCTCACGCCGAAGTCCGGCCGCTCGTGGGTCAGCTGGAGTGCCTTGTAGACGTCCGCGGCGGCGAGCGTCGCCCGGACCGGGTAGGTCCGCTGCACCAGCGGCACGGCAGCGAGCGCGTGCGCCCGGTCGTCGAGGACCTGGCCCCAGAACTGCTGGGCGGAACGGCGGATCTCGTAGGTCTCGTACAGCATGCGGGCCTCCCGGGCAGCGGTCGGCCCGGCGGGCGCGAGCGGGTCGCCGCCGGCGACCTTACTGCCAGCGCCGGCCGCTGGTGGCTCGGCCATCAGCTGGGCTGCAGCACGTAGCTGCCCGGCGCGGCGACCAGGGGCGGATGTGCACTGGACCCGGTCGCCTCGGGGGCCGCGATCTCGCGGCCCGACTGCCCGATCGCCCACTCGACCCAGTGCTCCCACCACGATCCGGTGTGCTTCTCGGCGCGTTCGAGCCACTCGGCGGGAGCGTCCTGCTCGGCGAGAGGTGCGGTGTAGTAGCTGGACTTGGGGTTGCCCGGCGGGTTGACGAGGCTGGCGATGTGGCCCGCGCTGCTCAGTGCGAAGGTGCTCTCACCGCCGAGCAGCTGCGTGGTGAGGAAGCAGGACCTCCAGGGCGTCAGGTGGTCGCTCACGGCGCCCGTGACGTAGTTCGGCACCGTGATCCGGCCCAGCTCGATCGGGGTCCCCAGCACCGTGAAGGCGCCGGCGTCGGGCAGCGGGTTGTGCTCGAAGATGTCGAGGAACTGCCGGTGCAGCGCTGAGGGGAGGTTCGTCCCGTCGGCGTTCCACGACAGGATGTCGAAGACCGGTGGGTCCTGGCCCATCAGGTAGTTGTTGACCCAGTAGTTCCACACGAGGTCGTTGGGACGCATCCAGGTGAACACGTTGCCCATCGACCGGGCGCTGATCACCCCAGCCCGGGCGGAGTTCCAGCGGGCCAGGGAGAGCAGCCGGGCCGAGGAGAAGGCACCGATGGGCGAGGACTGCCCGAAGTCGAGCAGCGTGACGGCGTACGACGCGGAGTGGATCCGCTGGTCGCCACGGCTCGCGAGGTGGTTGAGGACCGCGGTGTTCAGGATGCCGCCGGCGCAGAAGCCGATCACGTTCACGTCCTCGGACCCCGTCACCTCACGGACCGCGTCGATGGCGGAGAGGATGCGCTCGGCGTAGGTGTCCATGTCCCAGTCCGACTGTTCCGGCCCCGGGTTGCGCCAGCTCAGGAGGAAGGTCTGCAGTCCGGAGCCGACGGAGTGCTCGACGAAGCTGCGTCCCGGCCTGAGGTCGAGGAAGTAGAACTTGCCGATCGGCGGGGGGATCACCAGCATCGGCCGCTCGCGGACCTGTGCGGTGGCGGGGGTGTACTGGATCAGCTCGCCGACCTCGTCCCGGTCGACGACCTGACCCGGGGTCAGGGCCAGGTCCTCACCGACCTTCAGCGCACCCGCCTTCGCCATCGAGGGCATCCCGCCGTTGCGGCGCAGGTCGTGGGCGAAGTTCCCCACACCAGCCACCAGGTTGGAACCACCGTCCTCGAGCGTCTTCTTGAGGGCTGCCGGGTTGCCGACCAGCGTGTTGGTGGGTGCCAGAGCGCTGGTCAGGATGCCCATGGCGAAGCGGGACCGCTCGGTGCGGCCGCGGTGGCCCTCGGCCTCCATGTCGTCGAGCACCGCGTCCACGGCGGCGCACGCGGCGAGATAGGTCTGGGCCACCCGCCTGTAGACCGGGTTGCTCGACCACGTCGGGTCCTTGAAGCGCCAGTCCCCGCGCGCCGCTTCGACCTCGGACCTCCCGATGACGATCCGGACCACCTCGCTGCCCAGGCCGACGGACGCCCTGGCGACCGATGAGCCCCGCAGGAGAGGTGCGGCGAGGCCTCCGAGCAGGCCCCACGGCGACGGGATGCCGGTCACGTCGCCTCCGGCGATCGCGTCGGGGGACACCTGGGTCCCGTCTTCGACTGCGGTCATGTCTTGCCTCTGCTAGGGGTGGGGTCGTTCGCTGGGAGGTGGCGGGGTGCGCAGCAACCGGGGCGCTGCCGGTGGGACGACGCCTCCGCCTTCTGCACCGCGTCGGTGCACTTCCGGCAGCTGACCAGGGCCAGCGGCTGGAACGGCATCAGCCAGAAGACCGGCCAGCCGATGGCGACCAGGCCACAGGCGGTCAGGTTCTCGCCTGCCTCTCGGGCGTGGTGCTCGCCCACGGGGTACCACTCGCTGTCGCCGTCTTGCGCGACGACCGTGCGGTGCTTGGCCGAGACGAGCCAGGTCGGCCAGTGCAGGTGTCGACGCTCCGCCGGAAGTGCGTTCCGGGGCCTGGTCATCATGTTCGTCACGCGTCCACCGTCCACGTGTCCCTGCCGTCGACGAGCGACTGGAGGTCGCCGCGACCGCGGGACGCGAGCTCGCTGGCCACCTGCTCGCGCGCGAGGTCGTCGTACGCCGGACGCTGGACCTGCCGGAAGATGCCGATCGGCGACTGGTTGAGGTAGCCGGAGTCGGTGAGCCTGGAGATCGCGAAGGCCGTCGTCGGGTCAGGGCTGTGCGCATCGTGCACGAGCAGCGAGGCCTCGCCGACGTCGGCGACGAGGGCGACCTTCACGCCGCCGGTCTCGGAGTCGCGGATCAGGCCCTTCGCCCCCGCTCCCGATGAGTCAGCGGAGCCGAACCGGATCGGCTCGCCATGGACCAGGGGGATCAGGGCATCCGCCCTGGTGTCGGCACCCTTGATGGCGTCGAAGGCGCCGTCGTTGAAGATCGGGCAGTTCTGGTAGATCTCCACGAACGACGTGCCGCGGTGCGCTGCCGCCGCGGAGAGGACCGCGGTGAGGTGCTTGCGGTCGGAGTCGATGGTGCGGGCCACGAACGTGCCCTCGGCGCCCAACGCCAGGGAGACGGGGTTGAAGGGGTGGTCGACCGAGCCCATCGGGGTGGACTTGGTGACCTTGCCGGGCTCCGAGGTGGGGGAGTACTGCCCCTTGGTGAGCCCGTAGATCCGGTTGTTGAACAGCAGGATCGTCATGTTCACGTTGCGGCGCAGTGCGTGGATCAGGTGGTTGCCGCCGATCGAGAGCGCGTCGCCGTCACCGGTGACCACCCACACGCTCAGGTCGGGCCGGGTGATGGCCAGTCCGGTGGCGATCGTCGGCGCGCGGCCGTGGATCGAGTGGAAGCCGTAGGTGTCGAGGTAGTAGGGGAACCGCGACGAGCAGCCGATCCCGGAGAGGAACGTGATGTTCTCGCGGCGCAGGCCGAGATCGGGCAGGAAGGACTGCACGGCCTTGAGCACGGCGTAGTCGCCGCAGCCGGGGCACCAGCGCACCTCCTGGTCCGACGAGAAGTCCTTGCCGGTCTGAGGCAGCTCGGCCCGGGGAACGAGGGCGGTGCCGAGGGCGGGCAGGTCGACGATCGTCACGACGAGGCTCCTTCCATCTGGTCGAGGACGCCGAGGAACTCGCGTTCGAGCAGCTCGGCGCCGAACGGCATGCCGCGCACGGTGGTGAGGCGCTCCACGTCGACGAGGTAGCGGTCGCGCAACAGGGTGGCGAGCTGGCCGAGGTTCATCTCCGGGCAGAGCACGCGGTCGTAGCCGCGCAGGATCTCGCCGAGGTTCGACGGGAACGGGTTGAGGTGTCGCAGGTGCACCTGCGCGATGGCGTGGCCGCGTCGGCGTACGCGCCGGGCCCCCGCGCCGATCGGGCCGTACGTCGATCCCCAGCCGATGACCAGGAGCTTCGCTGCGCCCGACGGGTCGTCGACGACCAGGTCGGGGATGGACTTCGCGATCCCGTCGACCTTGGCCTGGCGGGTGCGCACCATGAGGTCGTGGTTGTCGGAGTCGTAGGAGATGGCCCCCGTCAGGGCCTGCTTCTCGAGGCCGCCGATCCGGTGCTCGAGCCCGGCCACGCCGGGTGGCGCCCAGGGGCGGGCGAGGGTCTCGGGGTCGCGGTCGTAGGGGAGGAACGTCTCCTCGCCAGGGGTCGCGAAGTCGGGGCTGATCGCCGGCAGCTTGGCGACGTCCGGCAACAGCCAGGGCTCCGACCCGTTGGCCAGGTAGCCGTCGGATAGCAGCATCACCGGGGTGCGGTAGGTGACGGCGATCCGCGCGGCCTCGATGGCGGCGTCGAAGCAGTCGGAAGGTGACTGCGCGGCCACGACCGGCACCGGCGCCTCACCGTTGCGGCCATACATCGCCTGCAGCAGGTCGGACTGCTCGGTCTTGGTCGGGAGGCCGGTCGAGGGGCCGCCGCGCTGTACGTCGATGACGAGCAGCGGCAGCTCGGTCATCACGGCCAGGCCGATGGTCTCCGCCTTCAGGGCCACTCCGGGCCCGGACGTCGACGTGATGCCCAGATGACCGCCGTACGACGCTCCCAGCGCGGCGCCGATCCCGGCGATCTCGTCCTCGGCCTGGAACGTCGTCACGTCGTAGTGCTTGAGCTTGCTGAGCTCGTGGAGGATGTCGGAGGCGGGCGTGATCGGGTACGCGCCGAGGAAGACCGGGAGCCCGCTCAGCCGGCCGGCCGCGACCAGACCGTAGGCGAGGGCGGTGTTGCCGGTGATGTTGCGGTAGCGACCGGGCGCGGCGGGGGATGACTTCACCGTGTAGGAGACCGCGAACGTCTCGGTCGTCTCGCCGAAGAACCAGCCCGACTTGAGGGCGGTCACGTTGGCGTCACGGATGTCGGGAACCTTCGCGAACTTCGCCGTCAGGTAGGAGACGGTGCCCTCGACGTCGCGGCCGTAGAGCCAGCTGACCAACCCGAGGGCGTACATGTTCTTGGCCCGGGCGGCGTCCTTGCGGGACAGCCCGAACTCCTTGACCGACTCGACGGTCATGCCGGTCAGGTCGATCGCGTGCAGGGCGAAGTCGGTGAGCGAGCCGTCCTCGAGGGGGTTCGAGGCGTACCCGACCTTGGTCAGGTTGCGTGGGGTGAACTCGTGGGTGTCCACGATGAGCGTGGCGCCCGCGCGCAGCTCGGAGACATTGGCCTTCAGCGCGGCCGGGTTCATCGCCACCAGGACGTCGGGCCGGTCACCGGGGGTGAGGATGTCGTGGTCGGCGAAGTGCAGCTGGAACGACGAGACGCCGGCCATGGTGCCCTGCGGCGCCCGGATCTCGGCCGGGAAGTTCGGCAGCGTCGAGAAGTCGTTGCCGAACGCGGCGGCCTCCTGGGTGAACCGGTCACCCGTCAGTTGCATGCCGTCGCCGGAGTCGCCGGCGAAACGGATCACGACACGGTCGAGCTCGGTCACCGTCTTGGGCAAGGTCGAGGACGTCACGAGTCACCCCTATTCCTGATAATGGTTACAAGGTATGATGGCGGGCGGCAGGGGTCAAGTCAGGCCCGTACCCATCCGTCGACCAGCGAGGTTGAGCATGACCAGCAGCAGCGGTACCAACGAGCGGGCCTTGACCAGCGAGCAACGGCTGGCCCGTGTCGAGGACCGACAGGAGATCCAGGAGCTCGGAATCCTCTACGGCTTCGTCATGGACGAGCGCGACGAGGCCGGGATCCGGCAGATCTTCACCGAGGACGCGACCCTCGACTCGCAGGACGGAGTGTTCAAGGCCGCGGGGATGGAGGAGATCGTCGCCACCTACCTGGGCAGGTTCGCCGTCCTCGGCCCGACCAACCACTACTCCCACGGGCACGTCGTGAAGTTCGACGACGCCGACCCCGACTCGGCGTACGGACTGCTGGCCGGGCACGCCGAGGTGTTCCGCAACGGCGTCGGGATGCAGGTCGCCCTGCGCTACAAGGACACCTACCGCCGCGACGGCCGGTGGAAGTTCGCCACCCGGCTGATGTCGTACATGTACTACCTGCCCTCCGCGGAGTACGCCGAGGGCTTCGGCGCCGCGGACAGCATGCGGGCGTACGGCGACCGCCGGCCCAGCGACTGGCCGGAGGCGCTCTACTCGCCCACCGGCTCGCAGTGGCTGCACACCTACCTGTGAGCCGGCTGCGCGGCTGACTCCGCCACGGTCCGGGCCGCATCGTCGATGGTGCGGCCGGGTCGGTACAGCGTGGTGGCGGCGAGCATCAGCACGGAGAGCCCCAGCATCACCGAGTAGCCGGCCGTGAACCCACCGGTCAGGTCGCGGAGCACGCCCATCACGAGTGGCCCGAGCGCGCCGGCCAGGAACGCGACTAGCAGCACCATCGCCGCTAGCCGGGCGCCGTCGGCCTGGCTGGTCGTGCTGTCCACGATCAGCACCAGGCCGAGCGTCGACCCGCCGCCGACACCGGCGCCGAAGAGCACCATCGCGGGGACGGCGAGACCCACGGGGTCGAGCAGCAGCATGGTGATGCCCGCGACGGTGCAGGCGAGCACGAAGGCGAGCAGGGGCCGCCGGTCGCGGGTGTGGTCGGTCAGTGGGGGCAGGGTCAGCATCGTGGCGAGCTGGACGACCTGGAACAGGACGAACTGGTTGGCCGCCTCCTGGCGGCTGAGCCCGAGCGAGACGTAGAGCGGCGTCACCCACGCCAGTCCGCTGAAGCCGATGACCATCTGCGAGGTGGAGAAGAGGGTGACCAGCCACGCGGTGCGCGAGCGCCACGGCATCCGGTGGTCGGCCACGATCGCGTCGATCGGGTGGCCTGACGTCGACCTGCGCAGCCGGGTCACCAGCAGGAGCCAGCCGGCGGCCGTCGCGGCCGCGATCACACCCCATGACGCAAGGGCCGGACGCCAGCCGCCGAGCAGGTGCTCGAGCGGAACGGCGGTCCCGGCCGCGATCGCGACCCCCATCGCCAGCCCGGCTGAGTAGAGCCCCATGACCAGCCCGCGGATGTTCGGGACGTGGTGCCCGACCAGGGACGGCATGAGGGCGGACGCCGCACCCATCGCCGCACCGGCGAGGGCGACCGAGGCGAAGAGCAGCCACGATCCCCAGGGCAGCAGTCGCAGCAGACCGGCGACGGCCAGGACCACCATCGCCCAGCCGGTGGCGAGCTCGGGGCCGATCCGTGCGCTCACTTTTTGCCCGAGTGGAGCGCACAGCCCCATGAACACGACCGCGAGGGAGGTGAGGAGGCCGGCCGCCGTGTTGCTGAGGTCCAGGTCCGCGTTGATGTCCTCGAGCAGCGGCGGCACCGAGCCGAGGCTGGCCCTCAGGTTGAGGCCGATGGCGACGATCAGGACCACCACCACCCAGGCCGGCAGGCCGGAGCGGGGCTGGGTCGGAACGATCGAGGTGTCGCGGGCCGGCGCGGGGATGGGTGGTTGGGTCACCGCACGGGCTCGAGGTCCTCGGTCAGTGACTCGACGACGGCGGAGCGGAACTCGAGCATCCGCTTGCCCATCCCGAACATGACGACGCCCACGAGCCGGCCGTCGAGGTGGAACCCCACCACGGCCTCGCCGTCGAGCTCGCCGTCGAGGGTGCCCTCGAGGACGCGGACGTCGTCGAGGCCGAGGTGCGGCAGACCGAAGGACTGCATCCGGACGCCGTACTGCTCGCTCCAGAAGGTGGGCAACGGCGCGAACGCCTCGACGGGGGCGCGAGCCCCACCCAGCCCGGCGAGCAGGCTCGCGGCCGCGTGGGCGGCCATGTCCGTCGGCATCGTCCAGTGCTCGATCCGCACCGGGGAATCGCCGTAGGCGCCGATCGGGAAGCGCGCCACGTCGCCGACGACGACCACGTCGAGCACCGGGACGCCGTCGCGGAGCGGGTGCAGCCCGTCGTCACAGAGGACGCCGTTGGAGAGGTCGAGACCCTGGCCGGCCAGGACCTCGGTGTTGGCGACGGAGCCCACCGCCTCGACGATCACGTCGGCCGCCAGCCCGGCCCCGTTGTCGAGCTCGACCTCGAGGTGCTCGCCGGCGTCGGTGATCGCCTTGACGGTGCGGCCCAGCGCGAAGCGGACGTTGCGGTGCTCGTGGCGACGTTGCACCTCCCGGCCGACCAGCGGCCCGACCGGACGCTCGAGCGGCGTGGCCAGGGGCTCCACCACTGTGACCTCGCAGCCTCGCTCCACGGCGGCCGCGGCCACCTCGCACCCGATGAAGCCGGCACCGATGACCACGACCCGAGCGCCGGGAGCCAGGTCGGGCGCCAGGCGGAGCGCGTCGTCGAGGGTGCGGATCGTGTGTCGCCAGGACAGCTCCCCGGCCAGGTCGAGCCGGCGCGCCCGCACGCCGGTGGCGACGACGAGGCCGTCCCACGCGACGGTCTCCCCGTCGGCGAGGGTCAGCGTGTGCGCGTCCAGGTCGGCGCTCTCGACGCGGGTCCCGAGCCGCCACTCGACGTCCTCGGTGGCGGCGCGCTGCCGGAACGGCAGCCGGTCGCGCTCCATCGTGCCTCTGAGCAGCTCCTTCGAGAGCGGTGGCCGGTTGTACGGCGGGTGCACCTCGTCGCCCAGCACCACGATGCGCCCGGCGTGCCCGGCGGCGCGCAGCCGCTCGCACACGCGCAGCCCCGCCAGGCCCGCTCCGACGACCGCGATCGTGCTCTCCATCAGCTGCCCTGTCGCTCGGCTCGCGCCGCGGCGCGGCCGGCCCGGAAGCCGAAGACCAGCGCCGGACCGAGCGTGCCGCCGGCGCCGCCGTAGACCATCCCGGTCGGCCCCGCCATCGCGTTGCCGGCGGCGTAGAGGCCGGCGATCGGGTCACCGTCGACGTCGAGCACGTTGCCGTCGACGTCGGTGCGGGGACCGCCCTTGGTGCCGAGTGTGGAGGCGATCAGCTCGACGGCGTAGTAGGGCGCGGTCTCGAGCGGCCCGAGCGTCGCCATCGGCCCGGGGTAGGCCGCGCGGTCGCCGCACCAGCCGTCGTAGGCGCTGTCGCCCCTGCTGAAGTCGTCGTCGTGGCCGGCGTCGGCCAGCTCGTTCCAGCGCTGCACGGTCGCGTCGAGCGCGTGCGGCGGGTACGCCGATCAGGCGTCGCCAGCTCCGCGACCGTGCGGCGCGGGTGATGAAGTCCGGCACCGGCTCGCCGGCGGCGTTGCCGAAGCAGCCGTACCGCTGCGACGAAGGCCTCGTCGAAGACCAGCCAGCAGGGCTGGTTGACGTAGCGGAACGCGGTCGGGTCGAACTCGTGGAAGGCGCCGCCGAGGGCGTTGTAGTTGGCCGCCTCGTTGGTGAACCGGCGGCCCGGTCGTTGACCATGATCGAGCGGGGCAGCGTGCGCTCGCGCAGGATCAGGGGACGTTGTGCCGCCGTCGGCGCGCTCGCCGGGCAGCTCGATGACCGGCACCCACCACGCCTCGCGCATGTTGCCGAGCTGGGCGCCGACCCGCATCGCCATCCGCAGGCCGTCGCCGGTGTTGGTCGGTACGCCGGCCGGTGCGCGCATCGGCCCGCGCAGGAAGTCGCGGACCAGGTCGGCGTCGTACTCGAAGCCGCCGGTGGCGATCACGACCGCGCCGGCGGTGACCGAGCGTGTCCCGTCGGGCTCCTCCAGCTCGACCCCGGTGACCCTGCCGTCGCTCATGACCAGCCGGGTGGCGCGGGTCGAGGTCACCGGCACGACGCCACGCTCGAGGCAGCCCGCGAGCAGGCTGCCGACCAGAGCGCGGCCCAGGCCCTCGATCGAGGCAGCCTCACGCCGGGCGAGCTCGTCGGGGTCGATGACGCCGGTGCCGCCACCGGTCGGGGTGTCGGAGACGTTCATCCGGCCGAGGAGTGCCCGCGACCCGGTCGGACCAGCCCGGGAAGGTGTCGTAGGAGAACAGCACCGGCTCGAGGACCGGCCGCCGGTGGGCTTCCCGCCGGGGTGCTCGGGGTGGTAGTCGGGGAACCCGTGCACCAGCTGGAAGTGCACCGGCGTGGACGACTCCAGCCAGTCGATG
>CAVWYA010000017.1:0-173866 GCA_963759065.1 uncultured Actinomycetota bacterium
GCCGTCGCCGGCATCGCGGAGGCGTGGGCCGTGGTCAGCGCCCGGCAGTCCCGCACCAGCCGGTCCAGCGGCCGGGTGATGGTGGCTTAGTCCTGGCTCCACACCCGCACGTAGTCGACCGTGGTCGTGGCCGGCAGCGGCGTCTTCTCGGTGAAGGCGTTGGTGCCGACTCCGAGCGCCTGGGTGAGGTTCAGCGTGAACGGCTGGTCGAAGGGCTGCGACCCGGTCAGCGGCGGCGCCGGCGCGATGTCGTGGTCCAGGCACACCTCGCCGTCGTACGAGATCGTCACGTGGCCGGGTTCCCACTCCAGGACGTAGCTGTGCATGGCACTCGGCTTCTCGAGCAGGCAGTCGTTGTTGGTGTTGCTCCCGTCCGGCACGGCCGGCTGGTAGTGCAGGAACGGCACCGCGCGGTCGGGATAGAGCGAGAAGTACTCCGCGAGGTCCATCTCGCCGGTCACCTCGGAGCCGTAGGCCAGCTCCTGCGGCCACAGCCACAGCGCGGCGTGCACCCCGGCGACGTCGACGTCCGGGAACGCCGCGCGCACCTCGACCCGGCCGAAGGTCGTCGTGAGCTTGCCGTACGTCGTGACGAAGGCTCCCGTCCAGCGCGAAGGGAAGTCACCGCTCAGCGACGGGCAGACCACCTCGTGGTCCAGCTCCCTCGCGGTCAGCCGGAGCACGCCGTCGCCCACGACCACGTCGTCAGCGCCCAGCGGGCTCTCGTCGCCGAGGTAGCACTCGGGACCGTTGCGGTAGCCGCTCGCCAGGCTGGAGAGCACCGTCCACCGCGTCTGGTCGAGCGCGTCGCCGTCGAAGTCGTCGGAGAAGACGCACTCCCACTCGGCGCCGTCCGCCGTCTCGACCGCCGGGCCGCAGTCCGGCCCGGAGGTCTGCTCGCTCGGTCCCCCGTCGGTCCCGCAGCCCGCGAGCACCGCGAGCGCGACGAGCACCGCAGCCGTGACGGCCCGGTGCCCGCTCACGGTCAGACCAGGTCGGCGGCCCGCACCTGGACCGCGTCGATGGCGTTCTCGATCTCGAGCAGGGTGTCGGCCGGGATCGCCGAGTCGACCGACAGGGCGACCAGCGCCTGACCGCCCTTGGCGTCGCGGGCGACCTGCATCCCGGCGATGTTGACTCCGGCCGCGCCGAGGATGCCGCCGACCACGCCGACCATGCCGGGCCGGTCCTCGTAGCTGAAGAACGCGAGGTGCTCGGTCGGCTCGAGGTCGACGTCGAAGCCGTTGACCTCGACCAGCCGCTCGCGCTGGTGGATGCCGATCAGGGTGCCGCTCACCGAGACCTGGTCGCCGTCGGCGAGGGTGCCGCGGATCGTGATGAGGTTGCGGTGGTCGGGGCTCTCCGGGTCGCAGACGAGGCGTACGGCGGTGCCCCGCTCGGCCGCGAGGAGCGGTGCGTTGACGTAGGACACCTGGTCCTCGACCACGTCGGTGAAGATGCCCTTGAGCGCGGCGAGCTCGAGGACCTTGACGTCGAACTCGGTGATCTCTCCCCGGATCTCGACGTCGACCTGCTGCGCCACCTCGCCGGCCAGGGCGGAGAAGATCCGGCCGAGCTTCTCGGTGAGGGGGATGCCGGGGCGGATCTCCTCGGCGATCACACCGCCCTGCACGTTGACGGCGTCTGGGACGAGCTCGCCCGACAGCGCGAGCCGCACCGACCGGGCCACCGCGAGTCCGGCCTTCTCCTGCGCCTCGTCGGTCGAGGCTCCGAGGTGCGGGGTCGCGACGACGTTCTCCAGCTCGAACAGCGGACTGTCGGTGCACGGCTCCTTGGCGAACACGTCGAGCCCCGCGGCCGCGATCCGGCCCTCCTTCAGCGCGGCGTAGAGCGCGTCCTCGTCGACGATCCCGCCGCGGGCGGCGTTGACCAGGACGAGGTGGGGACGCACCTTGTGCAGCTCGGCGTCGCCGATCAGCCCGAGCGTCTCGGGCGTCTTGGGGAGGTGCACCGACATGAAGTCGGAGTCCGCGAGCAGGGTGTCGAGGTCGACCAGGCGGACGCCCATCTGTGCGGCCCGGCCGGCCTGCACATAGGGGTCGTAGGCGATGACGTCCATGCCGAACCCGGCCAGCCGCTGCGCCACGAGGACGCCGATCCGGCCGAGCCCGACGATGCCGACGGTCTTCTCGAACAGCTCGATGCCGGTGTACTTCGACCGCTTCCACTCGCCCTGCCGGAGCGCGGCGTGCGCCGGGCTGACGTTGCGGGCGGCCGCGAGCATCAGCGCGACGGCGAGCTCGGCGGCGGAGACGATGTTGGACGTCGGTGCGTTGACCACCATGACGCCGGACTGGGTCGCCGCGCGTACGTCGACGTTGTCGAGCCCCACGCCGGCGCGAGCCACGACCTTGAGCCGGGCCGCCACCGCCAGTGCCTCGGCGTCGACGGAGGTGGCGCTCCGGACCAGCAGCGCGTCGGCTTCCGGCAGCGCGGCCAGCAGCTCGGCGCGGTCGGCGCCGTTGCAGTGCCGGATCTCGAAGTCGGGGCCCAGCTCCTCGATGGTCGCCGGGCTGAGCTCCTCGGCGATCAGGACCACGGGCCTGCCGGCATCGGGCCGAACGTCGGTCACAGCGTCAGTCACAGCGGTCCTCACTTGTCGTGAGCTCGGGCTACAAAGGAGGGCGCACGACGCTGTGCGACGGCCCACACTACCCCGCGGGAGACGCGTAATTGCCGTGCGTCTGCCGAGTGGCCCGCCTACTCTCGACCCGTGGAGTGACCCGGTGACCGCCCTGCCCACCTCGTCTCGAGGAGTCACCGATGCCTGCCCCTGTCACCTCCGTCCTCACCGTCTCAAGCGTCGGCCTGACCTGGCCCGACGGCACCGTGACGTTCGAGGGTCTCGACCTGCTGGTCACCCCCGGGCGGGCCGGCCTGGTCGGCGCCAACGGCTCCGGCAAGTCCACGCTGCTCCGGCTCGCGGCCGGTGAGCTCCGTCCGACGACCGGCTCAGTGTCGGTGGCCGGCGAGGTCGGCTACCTGCCGCAGGACCTCATCCTCGACCGGTCGCGGCGCGTCGACGACATGCTCGGGATCGGTACGGCGTTGCGAGCGCTGCGCGCCCTGGACGCCGGCTCCGGCGACCCTCGCGACCTCGAGGCGGTCGGCGACCAGTGGGACGTCGAGGAGCGCGCCGTCGCCGAGCTCGACCGGCTCGGCCTGCCACCGTCTGTCCTCGACCGGCGCCTCGGTGAGCTGTCAGGCGGCGAGGCGCTCCAGCTCGGGCTGGTCCGGCTGCTGCTCCGGCGGCCCGACGTCCTGCTGCTCGACGAGCCGACCAACAACCTCGACGCCGCCGCTCGGGCGCGGCTCCACGACGTGCTGGGCTCGTGGCCACGCACGCTCCTCGTCGTGAGCCACGACCGGGAGCTGCTGGAGCGGGTGGACCGGATCGCCGAGCTGCGCGAGGGCCAGGTGCGCTGGTACGGCGGCGGCTTCTCGTCGTACACCGCCCAGGTCGCGGCGGAGCAGGAGGCCGCGGAGCAGGCGGTGACGTCCGCGAGGTCCGACCTGCGCCGGCAGCAGGCCGACCGGGTCGAGGCGGAGCGGGTCGTGGCGCAGCGCAAGCGCCAGGGCGAGCGCAACGCCGTCCGCTCCAACATGGGCAAGGCCGCCCGGGACTTCTACCGCAACCGGTCGGAGAAGTCGGCCGCGTCCTACCGCAAGGTGCACGACGAGCGGCTGGACGCGGCCCGTGACCGAGTGGACCAGGCCGAGGCACGGTTGCGCGAGGACCGCACGATCCGGGTCGACCTGCCCGCCACCGAGGTGCCCCGCGGCCGGATGGTCCTCACGACCGACGGCCTGGTCATCCGCACGGGTGCCCCGGTCGAGCTCGACCTCCGAGGCCCCGACCGGGTGGCCGTGACCGGCCCGAACGGCGCCGGGAAGACCACGCTCCTCGACACGATCACCGGCGCGGTGCCGCCTGGCTCGGGATCGGTGCGCACCCATGTGCCGACCGCGCTGCTGCCGCAGCGGCTCGATCTCCTCGACCCCGACCTCTCGGTCGTGGAGAACGTCGTGCGCCGCGCTCCCGACGTCGACCTGAACCGGATCCGTGCCCAGCTGGCCCGATTCCTGTTCCGCGGCGCCGCCGCCGAGCAGGCCGTCGCCACCCTGTCCGGCGGCGAACGATTCCGCGCCACCCTGGCGGCGCTGCTGCTGGCCGACCCCGCTCCCCAGCTGCTGCTCCTCGACGAGCCGACCAACAACCTCGACCTGGCGTCCTACGGCGCGCTCGTGTCTGCGCTGTCGGCCTACCGCGGCGCGCTGGTGGTGGTCAGCCACGACGCCCGCTTCCTCGAGGACATCGGCGTCGACCGCCGGGTAGTGCTCTAGGCGTTGCGCCGCGGACCAGCCCGCCGCCTCGCAATGGGAGCGGGCGATCGAAGCGAGCGATGCGAGCGGAGCGAGCGCGCCCGCGATCGGCCCCGGTGGCCGCGACGACTGCGAAGCCCGCGCAGCGGAGCGAGCGTCGTCGTGGACCCGGGGTCGAAGCTCGCGGGGTAAATAGCCAGCCGAAGCTCGCGGGGGTCAAACAAACAGAGCCTGGCCGACGTACTCCCCCTCCGCGACGCCGGGAGGTACGGCGAAGAGCGCGGAGCCGTTGACCTTGAGGTATTCCATCAGCGCGTCCTGGGACGCCATCTTGTTCTGGATCGGGATGAAGTGCGTGTCCGGGTTGCGGACGAAGGCCAGGAAGAACAGCCCCGCGTCGAGGCCGCCGAGGGAGTTGCTGCCGTCGACGAAGTTGTAGCCGCGGCGGAGCATGCGCGCGCCACCGTTGAAGTCGGGGTGGACCAGGCGCACGTGGGCGTCGGGGGCGATGATCGTGAGGTCGTTGCTGCCAGGCAGGTCGAAGTCGGGCTCGGTGAACTCCTCGCCGCCCGAGAGCGGCGCGCCGGTGTCCTTGGTGCGGCCGACGAACGCCTCCTGGTCGCCGAGCGGCTGCCGGTCCCAGACCTCGATGGTCATGTTGAACCGCCGGGCGATGAGGTACGAGCCCCCTGCCAGCCACTCGGCCTTG
This sequence comes from uncultured Actinomycetota bacterium, assembly GCA_963759065.1. Lineage (GTDB taxonomy): Bacteria > Actinomycetota > Actinomycetes > Propionibacteriales > Nocardioidaceae > Nocardioides. Next base: position 5,054 of record CAVWYA010000017.1, read on the forward strand.
GCGTCGTCGCCGGCCGCGACCCAGACGTGCTCGTCGACGGCCTTCGTCTCCTCGGCCTTGATGTTCTGGGTGCCGTCCTTGAACCCGAACAGGTTCCGCGGCGTCGACTGGCCGGTCGAGGTCGTCGAGGTGCGTCCGAAGCCCAGCTGCGAATACCGGACCGAGACGGTGCCGAATCCGATCCGGGCCAGGTTGCGGATCGCGTGGACGGCGACCTGGGGGTCGTCGGCGCAGGCCTGGATGCACAGGTCGCCGTACGAGCGCTCGGGGTCGAGCACGTCCACGGGGAAGTGTGGCAGCGTGCGCAGCACCGCCGGCTGCCGGTCGGCCAGGCCGAAGCGGTCCTTGCCGTCGTCGGTGCGGAACAGGGACGGCCCGAAGCCGAAGGTGATCGTCAGCCGGGCCGGTGAGAGCCCGATCGCCTCGCCGGTGTCGTCGGGCGGGAGGTTGGAGGCGCCCTCGACCGGACCCACCGCGCCGGCAGGGTCGCCCTGGGTCATCCGCTCGGCGGCGTCGGTCCACCGCTGGAGCAGGTCGATCAGCTCGTCGCGATCGTCGGTGGTCACGTCGAAGGCCGCGAAGTGCAGCCGGTCCTGGGCCTCCGTGACGATGCCCGCCTGGTGCGTCCCGCGGAACGGGTACGTCGTCGGGCGCGGGGCAGGCTCGCCCGCCGAGCCCTCGCTCGCCCGGCCGACGACGAACGCGCCGGCCACCCCGGCGGCGGCAGCGCCGCCGCCGAGGATGGAGCGTCTCGAAACCTTCTCGGGCATGTACCTAGTCTCTACGAGAGGACGGCTGCGGTGAGCTTCGACAGTGGCTCGGAGAGGGCGTTGACCGCGTCGGACAGGCCCTTGACCTCCTCGGGCGTCAGCTGGTCGTAGGTCTTGAAGCCGTCGCCGACCTTCTGCGCGTCGAGCAGGGTCTGCAGCTCGCTGAAGCGGGCGTCGAGGTCGGTCGCGAGCTGCGGGTCCTTCTGCTCCAGGATCGGCTTGACGCCCTCGTAGCCCACCCGGGCGCCGTCGACGTTGGCCTGGAAGTCCCACAGGTCGGTGTGCGACCAGTACTCCTCCTCACCGGTGACCTTGCCGAGGGCGACCTCCTCGAGGAGGCCGCGCGAGCCGTTGGCGATCTGGTCGACGGTGTAGGTCAGCTCCTGCACCCGCTCGTCGAGGGTCCGGGTGTTCTCGAGGAGGTCGTCGGCGTAGGTCGCCCGCTCCTCAGGGGTGAGCGCGGTGTAGTCCTCCGCACGCTGCGGCCACAGGTCCTTCTCGATGCGGTGCCAGCCGGTCCACTCGTCGCCCGGCTCGAGGTCGGCCTCCCGGGCGTCCATCATCGGGTCGAGGTCACCGAACGACTCGGCGACGGTCTCGATCCGCTCCCAGTGGACGCGGGCGTCGGGGTAGAGCGTGCGGGCCGCGTCATCGTCGCCGGACTTGTAGAGGTCGACGAACTGCTCGGTCTTGGCGAGCAGTTGGTCGGACTGGTCCTGGACGTACGCCGCGTAGTTGGCCACCGCCTGGCCGATGAGCTGCTGCTCGTCGGCGCTCGCGGTCGGCTCCTCGTCGTCGGACGCGGTGACCGTGAAGTCGGCGCGGATGCCCTCGCCCTTCATGCCCGGCTTGCACGCGGTGAAGTACGAGCCGACGGGCGCGTTCACCGTCATCTCGCGGTTGAGGTTGGGCCCGATGTTCTCCACCTCGGAGACGATCCGCAGCCCGTCCTCGCCGAGCAGGTAGAACTCGGTCACCTGCGACCCGGTGTTGGTCACGTCGAAGGTGAGCGTCCCTGCCGGGGCCTCGGCGGCGGACACGTTGCACGAGTCGTCGGTGGACTCGACGCTCATTGCCCGCGGGTTGCCGCCGTCAGCGGCATCGGTGCTGGGGTCGTCGGCGTTCTCGGTGCAGGCCGCGAGGAACGGGGCGGCGACCACCAGGGCGGTCACGGCGAGGGTCTTGCGCATGGGCGTTGGTCTCTCAGTTCTATCGGGTCTATCGGGTCTATGTTTCGGGTCTGTCGGGTCTGTCGGGTTTGGGTCAGCGGGCAGAGGTCAGTGGGCGGGACGAGCTGGCGGGTGCGGCTCCCGAGCGCCGCCGTACGCCGAGGAGGAAGAGGGTCATCACCGGGATCGCGTAGAGGAGCCACGCGGCGGCCTCGAGCTTGGTGGTGGCCGGCGAGAAGTTGAAGATGCCCTTGAGCAGGGTGCCGTACCAGCTGTTGACGTCGATGGTGTCGGAGACGTCGAAGGCCAGGTTGTTGAGGCCGGGCAGGAAGTCAGCCTCCTGGAGGTCGTGGATGCCGTAGGCCAGGACGCCGGCGGCGACCAGGATCAGGAAGGCGCCGGTCCAGGTGAAGAACCTGGTGAGGTTGATGCTGATCGCGCCGCGGTAGATCAGGTAGCCGAGGACGACCGCGGTGAGGATGCCAAGACCCGCTCCGACCAATGGCTCCCAGGTCGGGGTGATGGTGCCGACCGTCTCGCGGGTGCCCGCCTTGGTCGCGGCCCAGAGGAACAGCGCGGTCTCGAGGCCCTCGCGGCCGACCGCGAGCATGGCGACCACGGCCAGCGACCACCGGCCGTCCTCCGCCGCGGCGTCGATGGCACCGCGCAGCTCGCCGCCCAGGCTGCGGGCGGCGCGCGCCATCCAGAAGATCATCCAGGTCACGAACGCGACCGCGACGATGGACAGGCTGCCTCCGATCAGCTCCTGCGCCTCGAAGGTGAGTCCGCGCGGGCCGAAGGTCAGCGCGGCGCCGAATCCGAGGCTGATCGCGACGGCCACGGCCACACCGACCCAGATCCGCGGGAGGAGGTGTCGCCGTTCGGTCTTGACGAGATAGGCCACGAGAATGCTGACGACGAGCGCAGCCTCGAGCCCCTCACGCAGACCGATGAGGTAGTTGGCGAACACAGCTGGTCACTGTACGCCCATCAACTTAGGCATGGCTAACCTAGGTGAGGTAAGCCTCAGTGCGCCGCCGGTTTCACCGGGTACCCGGTGAAACTGGTCCTGACCGGCTGGAACTCCGTCGGGTCAGCGGCAGTTTTGTCGGGTCAGGCCGCTCAGATCGCGCAGCCGTCCGGGCCGCAGGCGTCCGCACCCGCGCTACCGACCAGCTCCACGACCGGGTGGCTGTCGGCCCAGGCGCGCTCCAGCAGCTGCTCGAACACCTCGGTGGGCTGGGCGCCGGACACGCCGTACCTCTGGTCGACGACGAAGAACGGCACCCCGGTGGCGCCGTAGGCGCGGGCCTGCGCGATGTCCTCGTGCACGGCGTCGAGGTACTCCTGGCTCGCCAGGACCTCGCCGACCCGGGCGGGATCGAGGCCCAGGTCGGTGGCGACCTTGCGGAGCGTGTCGTGGTCGGCGACGTTCTCGCCCCGCGTGAAGTACGCCGCGAGCAGTCGCTCCTTCATCTGTCCCTGCAGCTCGGTGCCCCCCTCGGCGAGAGCCAGGTGCAGCAGCCGGTGCGCGGTGACGGTACGGGCGTGCGGAGCGTCGGCGTGCCGGAACTCCAGCCCGACGGAGGCGGCCACTCCATCGGCGCGAGCCATCAGCTCGCGGGCTCCAGCGACATCGGTGCCGAACTTCTTCGCCAGCGACTCGACGGTCGTCTCGACCGGCACCTCGGGTGCGGTCGGATCGAGCTCGAAGGAGCGGTAGACGACCTCGACGTCGTCGCGGTCGTCGAAGCCCTCCAGCGCCGCCTCGAGGTGCCGCTTGCCGATGTAGCACCACGGACAGACGACGTCGGACCACACCTCGATACGCATGACAAAGTCAACCGTCGTGCGGCCGCGTGTGTTCCCTCAAGAACGCTGAGTGCGCGCGGCGGCAGCGCGTGGCTTCGCGTTCGCGATCTTCACGATCAGCGGGTCGACGTGCTCAGGACCGCCCATGATCTCGATGAGCGCCTGCGCGGCCTCGACGTTCTCGTGGTCGACAACGATCGTCATTGGTCATCACCCTCCTGGCCACTGCCATTGTCCTCCACGACCTCGACCTCGTTCAACTGATCTGGGGACACGAGCCTGAGTCGAGCGTCGGGCGCGTCCACGGCGGTTGCACCGAGGACGGCCGCGGCCTCCCGCCGGTCCTCCTCGCTGGCGAGCTCGCTGCGCATGAGCTCGACCATGAGCGCACGCCCCACCGTGCGTCCACGCCCGTCCGCAGAGGTCGCGGCTTCCAGCGCCGCGGTGAACCTGCGTCCCCACTCCTCGCGAGCCCGGGCTGCCCTCTCTACCTTGGCAGCGGAACGGGCGGCGGCGTAGCCGACGGCCGATCCGATCACGGCACCGCCGAAGGCGAGAAGTCCCACGAGCAGGTCACCACCGGACATGTGCCAGAGGTACCGATCACCGAGCCGCCTGGTTGCGCCTCGTCCACAGGGTCACCCCTGAGGTCGGGTCAGGGTCGGGCAAGGGGTCGGTGGGGACCGCTCCCCGATGTGGGCGACCCCCTCCGACCGCGAACGTTGACCCCATGATCGAAGTGACCGCACTCACCAGGACGTACGGCGGCCTCCGGGCCGTGGACGACGTCACCTTCTCCGCCCGCCCGGGCCGGGTGACCGGGTTCCTCGGTCCCAACGGCGCCGGCAAGTCGACCACCATGCGCGTCATGGTCGGTCTGACCCCGGCGACCTCCGGGTCCGCCACCGTCCTCGGCCGCAAGTACGCCGACCTCCCCAACCCCGGCCGCGAGGTCGGCGTCCTCCTGGACGCCTCCGCGCAGCACGCCGGCCGCACCGGCCGCGAGACCCTCCGGGTGGCCGCCCGCACCATGGGCCTGCCCATGAGCCGCGTGGAGGAGCTGCTCGATCTCGTCTCGCTCACCGGCACCGAGGCCGAGCGCCGGGTCAAGAACTACTCGCTCGGCATGCGCCAGCGGCTCGGCATCGCGACCGCCCTGATCGGCGACCCCGAGGTGCTGATCCTCGACGAGCCGGCCAACGGCCTCGACCCGGCCGGCATCCGCTGGATGCGCGACCTGCTCACGGGCTTCGCCCACAAGGGCGGCACCGTGCTGCTCTCCTCGCACCTGCTGCACGAGATCGAGGTCATCGCCGACGACCTGGTGGTCATCGGCCAGGGCCGGATCGTGGCGCAGGGCACCAAGGCCGAGCTCCTCGAGTCCGCCGGGACCCTCGTCCGCACCAGCAACGTCGTCGAGCTGGCCCGCGCCCTCGAGCTGGACGGCATCCACACCGTGCCGACCGGCCAGGACGGGCTGCGCGTCGAGGCCGACGCCGACCAGGTCGGCAAGGTCGCGCTCGCGGCCGGCGTACCCCTCACCGAGCTGCGCGCCGCCGACGGCGCCGGGCTCGAGGAGATGTTCCTCGAGCTCACCGCAGAGACTTCCCGAGAAGGAGCAGCAGCATGACCGCGGCAACGCTGGAAAGCGCACCTGCGCAGGTGGCCACCCGCACGGCCCCCGCACCGATCCCGTTCACCCGGCTCCTCCAGGTCGAGCTGGTCAAGATGTTCGACACCCGGGCCGGCTACTGGCTCATGGTGTCGATCGCCGCCACCGCCTTCATCGCGACGGCGTCCGTGATCCTCTTCGCGCCCGACAGCGCGATGACCTACGACAACTTCGGCGCGGCGATCGGTGTCCCGATGACGCTGCTGCTCCCGGTGATGGCGATCCTCTCCGTCACCAGCGAGTACAGCCAGCGCAGCGGGCTCACGACGTTCACCCTGGTCCCCCACCGGGGCCGGGTGATCCGCGCCAAGGCGGTGGTCTCGATGGCGCTCGGCGCCATCTCGATCGGGGTCGCGCTCGCCATCGGCGCGCTGGGCAACATCGTCGGCAGCGCGATCGCGGGCGTCGACACGGTCTGGGACATCTCCGGCCAGCAGATCGGCTACCTGGTCTTCGCCAACGTGCTGAACCTGCTCATCGGCTTCATGCTCGGCGTGCTGATCCGCAACTCCCCCGGCGCCATCGTCGGGTTCGTCGTCTACTCGTTCGTACTCCCGACCCTCTCCCTCGTGCTGGGCAACTTCCAGCAGTGGTGGGAGGACCTCCGCCCCTGGCTGGACTTCAACTGGGCGCAGGGCGAGCTGTACGACGGCAGCCTGACCGGCACCGAGTGGGCACAGCTCGGCACCTCCGGCGTGATCTGGCTGGTCGTGCCGCTGATCGTCGGCCTGGTGATGGTGATGCGGTCGGAGGTGAAGTAACGCCTCCGCGGCCACCGGGCCGCACAGACGAGGACCCCCGGGCGGCACAGGCCCGGGGGTCCTCGGTCGTTGCTGAGGGCTGCGTCACATCCGCCCGAGTCCGACCCAGGGTGGACGCGGTGGCCGGGGTGCCTTGACTACCGTCGGAGCGTGCTCTCCCTCCCCCGTCTCGCCCTGCCCGCCCTGGTCCTTGCCGCATCGATCGTCATCGCCGCGCCGGCCTCCGCCGACGTGACCGGGTCCACGTCGACCGAGGACGTGGTGCTCTTCGACCACTGCCAGAGGCATCCCATCTCCTACGACCTGCTGGTCAGCCCGGGCACGTTGCTGTGGCGCCTGGAGGTCCAGGTGGCCGACCCGCAAGGGCATGTCTCGGAGGGCACCGTCGTCAACTCGGCCTCCGACCCGACCACCCGCGGCACGGTCGAGGTCACCTTCTGCGGCTCCGAGCCGGCCGGCACCTACACCGTGCGCGGCACCGGCTTCTACGAGATCCTTCCCGCGGTTCAGCTCCCGTTCGCGCTCCCGGAGACGTCGTTCCAGGTCCGACCGGTCGCCACCCGCACCAGGCTGGCCGAGAAGTCCCTCGGCCACGGTCGCTACCAGCTCACGACCCGCGTGAGTGAGGAGGGCCGGCAGGGCTTCCACCCCGCGGACGGCGTCCCGGTCCGGGTGGAGCGCTTCGTCTCCGGGCACTGGCGGAAGGTCCGCGGCGTCACGCTGACCACCGTGCGCGGCCGGGCCGTGGCGCGCATCGACGGGCATCCCGGCCAGCGGCTGCGCGCCGTCGTACCCGCGCTCAACAACGTCGCCGGCTCGACGTCGAAGGCCGTCACGCTCTAGCCCGGCGGGGGTCCTCTGGACCAGTTGGCCCTTCTTCGCCGATCTCCGGCGGGCGCCCGCTCGCGCTCCTACCGTGGACCTCGTTGGGGAAGGTCGGCGTGGGGCCGGCTTCAGGGGACATCACGGGGTCGATCAGCCATGCGGTTCGTACGTCGGCACGTACTGCGGCCCCGTCTCGCACTGCTCGTGCTCGCCCTCGTCGCCGTCGTCACGGCCGGGGTCTCGCTGCCCGGGTCCAGCGTCGCGCCGGACACCGCGATCGCGGTGGCCGACGACGGCGCGACCTACGACCGCGCTCTCCGCTCCGACGAGTGCGCCCTCATGGGCCGCAACTTCGTCCCTCAACTCGGGTGTGCCCGCGACCGGTGCGCCGAGGGTGCGGTCCCGTGGCGCAAGGTGCCCGGCGCGGAGGCGTGCGCGCTGCCAAGGCAGCCACGGGGCTTCGGGTACGCCGCGACGGTCGGCGTGCGCGAGTGCCGGGCCCTGCACCGGAAGTGGGTCGCGGCCGTCAACTACTGCGCGTCCGAGCCGGACCGCTCGCTGGTCGCCGTCCGGGACGCCGCGCAGTGCACTCCGCCGGAGAGCGTCTACGTGATCCTGTCCGAGGCGGAGGGCCGGTACGACGAGTGCCTCACCCCGGACCGGGCCGAGGCGATGTCCCAGCAGGCCGCCGCCGAGGGCAGGACCCTGGCCTCCGAGGTCGCCCGGGAGCAGCGGAGCGCCGACCCCGGCTCGGCCGGGGTGCTCCTGGTCGGCGACTCGGTGGGCTGGAGGGGCAGCGACGAGCTCGCGCGCCTGCGCCCGGGGCTCGTCGTCGACGCCGAACCCGCACGCCGCCCGACCGAGCTCCGCGCCCGGCTCGACGCCTATCGCGCCCGGCACGGCCAGCCGACCGGACTGATCGTCGAGCTCGGCACCAACCCGGCCGGCGGCTACGGTCGCCGCGACCTGGCGAGGGCCGTCCACGACCTCCCCGCGGCCGTGCCGGTGCTGCTCGTGGCGCCGTACGTCGAGACCGGCACCGACCCGCTGGTCGTCTCGACGTGGACCGAACGGTTCGGTGGCTGGATGCGCTCGGTGGCCGCGGGTCGACCCCACACCTGCGTCGCCGACTGGCCGGCGTACGTGCGCACGCACCCGGGGCTGCTCCAGGACGGCACCCACCCCCGGCACGCGGACGAGGGCGACTGGGCGCAGTGGCTGACCCGCCAGTGGGCCCGCTGCTAGCGCTCCACTGACGAGCTCAGGCGTCGGGCTCCGGCTCCGGCTCCCGCACCCGCCGACCGCCCGAAGCGGCGTTCGCCTCCTCGCCGAGCGTCACCTGCCACGAGGCCTGGTCCCAGACCCGCAGCCATGTCGCCGCCGCCGACCCGGACCCCGGTGCGTCCGCCTCGAGGACCAGGATCCCGTCGCGCAGCGAGGCGTGCTCGACCCACGGCAGTTCGATGCGTCGGCCGCCGATGACGACGACGAACACCGCGCCCTCGGCCCCGCTGAGGCCCGCTTCCAGGATCTCCATGTCAGACGCCGATGCCGGTCATCAGCGGGCCGAGCTGCCCTCGACGTAGTCGGAGTCGTGGGACTTCACCCACGCCATCAGCTTGCGGAGCTCGCGGCCGGTCTGCTCGATCGGGTGCTGCTCGCTCTTCTCGCGGTAGGCCTTGAACTCGGGCGAGCCGGCGTCCATGTCGGCGATGAAGTGCGCGGCGAAGGAGCCGTCCTTGATCTCGGCCAGGATCTGCTTCATGTGCTCCTTCACGTCCGGCGTGATCACCCGCGGACCGGAGACGTAGTCGCCGAACTCGGCGGTGTCGGAGACCGACCAGCGCTGCTTGGCGATGCCGCCCTCGTACATCAGGTCGACGATCAGCTTGAGCTCGTGGAGGCACTCGAAGTAGGCGACCTCGGGCTGGTAGCCCGCCTCGGTGAGGACCTCGAAGCCGTACATCACCAGCTGCGAGGCACCGCCACAGAGGACCGCCTGCTCGCCGAAGAGGTCGGTCTCGGTCTCCTCGGTGAACGTGGTCTTGATGCCGCCGGCGCGCAGGCCGCCGATGGCCTTGGCGTAGGACAAAGCCAGCGGCCAGGTGTTGCCGGACGGGTCCTTCTCGACCGCGACGAGCACGGGGACGCCGCGGCCGTCGACGTACTCGCGGCGGACCAGGTGGCCGGGACCCTTCGGGGCGACCATGAAGACGTCGACGCCCTCGGGCGGGGTGATGTAGCCGAAGCGGATGTTGAAGCCGTGGCCGAAGACGAGGGTGTCGCCGGGCGCGAGCTCGGGCTCGATCTCCTCGGCGTACAGCTTCCGCTGGTGCTGGTCGGGCGCGAGGATCACGATGACGTCGGCCTCCTCGGCCGCCTCCCGAGGCGTGAGGACGCGCAGCCCCTCGGCCTCGGCCTTCTCGCGGCTCTTGGAGCCGGGCTGCAGCCCGACCCGGACGTCGACGCCGGAATCGCGCAGGGACAGCGCGTGCGCGTGGCCCTGGCTGCCGTAGCCGATCACCGCGACGTTCTTGCCCTGGATCAGGGCCAGGTCGGCGTCGTCGTCGTAGAACATCTCAGCCACGGGGCTGCTCCTTCGGTCGTGCGTTGCGGGGTCTTGGTGTGGCCTGGTCGTACGAAACTGCACCTTGTTGCATGGAACTCCATGCGGGCAGGGCCAGTTTCACCGGGTACCCGGTGAAACTGCCTATCCGACCGCGGGCGGGGCGGGTATGGCGACCGGACGCAAGGAGCGCTCGGAGATCGAGCGCGCACCGCGGCCGATGGCGACCATTCCGGACTGGACGAGCTCACGGATCCCGAAGGGCTCCAGGATCCTGAGCACGTCGGCGATCTTGGCGGTGTTGCCGATCACCTGGATCGTGACCGCGTCGGTCGCGACGTCGACGACGCTGGCACGGAACAGCTGCACCACGTCGAGGATCTGGCCGCGGGTCTCGGCGTTGGCGGCGACCTTCACGAGGACCAGCTCGCGGTGGACCGACGCCTCGTGGTCGAGCTCGACGATCTTGATCACCTCGACCAGCTTGTTGAGCTGCTTGGTGACCTGCTCGAGCGGCGAGTCCTCGACGTTGACCACGATCGTCATCCGCGAGATCTCGGCGTGCTCGGTCGGGCCGACCGCGAGCGACTCGATGTTGAAGCCGCGGCGGCTGAAGAGGCCGGCGATCCGGGCCAGGACGCCGGGCTTGTTCTCGACCAGGACCGAGAGGGTGTGCGTGGACATCAGAGGTCGTCCTCGTCGAACTGGGGCGCGAGGTCGCGCGCGTACTTGATGTTGTCGTTGCTGGTGCCGGCCGCGACCATCGGCCACACCATGGCGTCGCGGTGCACCCGGAAGTCGACGACGACGGGGACGTCGTTGATCTCCATCGCCTTGGTGATGGTGGCGTCGACGTCCTCGGCGCTGTCGCACGACAGTCCCACGCAGCCGTAGGCCTCGGCGAGCTTCACGAAGTCGGGGATCCGCTTCGACTCCAGGTCGGTGTTGGAGTAGCGCGAGTTGTAGAACAGCGTCTGCCACTGCCGGACCATGCCCAGCGACTCGTTGTTGATCACCGCGACCTTGATCGGGATGTTGTTGATCGCGCAGGTGGCCAGCTCCTGGTTGGTCATCTGGAAGCAGCCGTCGCCGTCGATCGCCCACACGACCTCGTCGGGGCAGCCGACCTTGGCGCCCATCGCGGCGGGGACCGCGAAGCCCATGGTCCCGAGGCCGCCGGAGTTGATCCACTTCCGCGGCTGCTCGTAGCCCACGTAGTGCGCGGCCCACATCTGGTGCTGGCCGACGCCGGCGGTGTAGATGGCGTCGGGGCCGGCGAGCGCGCCGAGCCGCTCGATGACGTACTGCGGCGCGAGCGCCCCGTCAGGCGTGTCGTAGCCGAGCGGGTAGGTGTTGCGGACGCCCTCGAGGAACTTGACCCAGCCCTCGTAGTCCCCGGTGTGGCCCTCGTCCGCCTCGGTCTTGAGCGCGAGCAGGAGGTCGAGCAGCACCTCGCGGACGTCGCCGACGATCGGGACGTCGGTGTGCCGGTTCTTGCCGATCTCGGCCGGGTCGATGTCGGCGTGGATCACCTGGGCGCCGGGCGCGAAGGAGTCGAGGTTGCCGGTCACCCGGTCGTCGAAGCGGGCGCCGAGGCTGATGATGAGGTCGCTCTTCTGGAGCGCCGCCACCGCTGCGACGGTGCCGTGCATGCCCGGCATGCCGAGGTGCTGGGGGTGGCTGTCGGGGAACGCCCCGCGCGCCATCAGCGTCGTGACGACCGGCATGCCGGTGAGCTCGGCGAGGTCCTTGAGCTCCTTCGAGGCGCCCGAGCGGACGGTGCCACCGCCGACGTACAGGACCGGGCGGCGCGACTCCAGCATCAGCCGCGCCGCCTCGCGGATCTGCTTGGAGTGCGGCCGGGTCACCGGGCGGTAGCCGGGCAGGTGCAGCTCGGCCGGCCACTCGAAGGTCGTCATGGCCTGGAGCGCCGACTTCGCGATGTCGACGAGCACCGGCCCGGGGCGGCCGGTGCTGGCGATGTGGAACGCCTCGGCGATCCGGCGCGGGATCTGGTCGGGGTCGGTGACCAGGAAGTTGTGCTTGGTGATCGGCATCGTGATGCCGCGGATGTCGGCCTCCTGGAAGGCGTCGGTGCCGATGGCGGCCGCCCCGACCTGGCCGGTCACCGCGACCATCGGGACCGAGTCCATGTGCGCGTCCGCGATCGGGGTGACCAGGTTGGTCGCGCCCGGACCGGACGTCGCCATGCACACGCCGACCCGGCCGGTGGCCGACGCGAACCCCTGCGCGGCGTGGCCCGCGCCCTGCTCGTGGCGGACCAGGATGTGCCGGATCTTGGAGTCCATCAGCGGGTCGTACGCCGGCAGGATCGCCCCGCCGGGGATCCCGAAGATGTCGGTGACGCCCGCCGCCTCCAGGGAGGTGATCAGGCTCTGTGCCCCGGTGATCTGCTCAGTCATTCCTGCGTCCTTCTTCATCCCACGTGCTCCGCCTCGGCCAACAAAAAACCCCTCGGCCGCCTGCGGGCAACGAGGGGTGACGCGTCGTCTGATGGATCAGGCGGCGCGCCGCATGCGTACGAGAAGCTCCAAGCGCATGACCTCACGCTAGCCGCTCGCCCGAACGCACGTCGTGTCGATGCCCAGCCGTCCCACCATACGGGACGGCGGTCTCACCGGTTGGCGGCGGCCTCCTGCGGCGGCGCCGTGGGGTCCACCCCGGCCAGGAAGCCGGTGACCTGGCCCGACAGCCGGGTCGCACCGAGCTGCTCGGCCCAGCGCCGGATCTCGGCGGCCAGCGCCCGTGCGCCCGCCTCGTCGCCGGCGTCGCGGGCGAGCACGGCGAGCAGGAGCTGCTGGGCCAGGACGCCGAGCACGTGTCCGCCCCGGGCCGCGGCCGCCGTGGACTCCTGCCAGGCCGCCAGCGCACCGCGGTGGTCACCGTCGTCGTGGGCGTGGTCGCCCAGGTGCCGCTGTGCCTCGAAGACCAGCAGCGCGTCGTCGACCGCCCGGCCGGCCTCGAGGGCCTGGGCGTAGTGGACCGGCGCTTCGACCCGGTCTCCACGCAGGTTGTCCGCGAACCAGCCCAGGCACATGCAGGCCCACCCCCGGCGGCCGGCTTCCGGCGCGGTGTCGCGCAGGCGGGCCGCCTCGAGGACCATCGCGTCCACGAGCGAGTGGTCCCGTCCGTCGGGCCCGATGCCGTCGACCAGCTGATCGGCGTACTGGCGGCGCAGCTGCAGCATCGCGAGGTCCCAGGCAGCCGTCGGACCGGTGCCGATCCGCGTGGCCAGCTCCTGGGCGGCATCCAGCGGGTGGTGGCCGGAGGAACGCGCGCCGCGCGTGTAGTCGCGCCGACCGATCACCGACGCGCGGGCCATCAGGAGCTCGAGCCGGTCGCTGTCGTCGGCCGCTTGGGTGGCGTCGACCAGGGCGAGCGCTTCGTCGTAGCGCGCGGCGTTCTCGAGCGCGGTCACGGCGGTGAGGACGGTGGGCAGGTCGGTGGTGGCGGTCGTCATGCCTGCAAGATAGTTTGGGACAAAACTATTCTCCAGAAAACTATTTCGAGGACGACATGGCTGAGCCGCGGCAGGACTCGATCGACCGGCACGTGGCGCGCTGGCGCGACGAGCTCGACTACCTCAACCCGGTGCACGAGGCGGTCGTCGCCCGGCTGATGATCCTCAGCCGGCACCTGGCCGGCACCCGCGACTCCGCGCACGAGCAGGCCGCGCTCCCCCGACCGTCGTTCAAGGTCCTGCTGGCGTTGCGCCGGCTGGGTGCGCCGTACACCGCGAGCCCGTCGGACCTGGCCGACCACCTCGGCCTGAGTCGCGGCGCGCTGTCCGCGCGGCTCGGCCCGCTCGAGGACGACGGGCTGGTCACGCGGACCGTGGACCGGGACGACCGAAGGCGGGTGCACGTCCGGCTCACCGCGGCAGGCCGGCGCGCCTTCGATCGGCACGCCCGCACCGAGGGCAAGGACGAAGCCGCCCTGCTCGGGGCCCTGTCGCCCGCGGACCAGCGCCGGCTCGCCGACCTGCTGCGCGAGCTGGTGCTCGTGGTCGAGGGTCCCTGATCTACGAGGCGTCCGGCTCGCGACCGTCGGCCGTGCAGACGCAGACCTTGTTGCCGTGCTGGTCCGCGAGCACCCAGAACGCCGGGACCGCGTCGGTGCTGACCAATGTGCCGCCGGCGTCGAGCGCGGCCTGGACCCGCTCCTCGGCGACCTCGCGCGGCACCACGATGTCGAGGTGGAACCGCTGCTGGACGTCCCCGGTGGCCTCCGGCGCCTCCTGGAACCAGATCGTGTTGTTGCGGCCGCCCTTGTCGAAGACCTCGGGCGACCGGTCGGAATGGTCGTAGGCGAGGACCGCGGCCCAGAACGGCTTGACCTCGTCGGCGTCGGGTACGTCGAGCGCCAGCTCGAGCGTCGACACGTCGCGCGGCGCTGACTCGACGCCGAGGTCGGCGGCGATGGCGGAGATCTGCCGGGCCAGGTCGAGGTCGCGGCTGGTCACGCCGCCCACATCGTGGCTGGACAGGTCGACGTCGACCTGCGGATAGGTGAGCACCACGTCGGGATGGTGGTTGGCCGCCTCGGCAGCGTCGGTGATGCGGGTGACCAGCTCGAGGCCCTTGACGAAGCTGCCGGTCTTGAACCGCGCGTGCAGCCGGACGAGGAAGAACCGCCAGTCGTCGAGCCCCTCCTCGGCCATCACCTCGGGGTAGCGGAGCGTCTGCTTGGGATCTGTCATGGAAGAACCTTCTGTCCGATGGGTCCGGGGTTGGTGGCGATCTCCCAGCGGTAGCCGTCGGGGTCACCGAAGTAGCCGGTGTAGCCGCCCCACTCGCGCTCGACGGCAGCGTGGACCGGGTCGGCGCCGACCGCGCGGGCGATGGCCAGGATCGCGTCGACCTCCGCCTCGGTCGCGACGTTGTGGGAGATCGTGAACGGCGGGACGCCATCGCCGAGGGCGATCTGGCCCACCTCGGCCTGGAAGTGCTCGCGGTCCCACAGCGAGAGCACGAGCCTGTCGCCCGCCATGATCATCACGACGTCGCCCTCGACCTCGAGGTCAGGCGTCCACCCGAGCCCCTCGACGTAGAACCGTCGACTGGCCTCGAGGTCGCGCACCGCCAGGGTCAGGAAGCTGATCCTCGGGTCCATGACCCCAGCCTGTCACTCGCCGCCGCCACCGTCCTGACCGATCTTGCCCGTGGCGTCGCCCTCCTCGGAGCTGTGGTCAGGGTCGCGGCCCAGCCAGGTCGTCACGCACGCCTTGTTGCCGTGCTTGTCGGCAAGAACCCACACAGTGGGGGCGCGCTCGTCGCTGACCAGCGAGCCGCCGGCGTCCAGGGCCGCCTTGACCCGCTTCTCGGCCACCTCGGGCGGCACCCGCACGTCGAGGTGGAAGCGCTGCTGGGCCTCGCCCTTGGCCGAGTCCGCCTTCTGGAACCAGACGGTGGGCCGGGTGCCGTGGGGATCGTTGAGCTCCTCCTCGTGGGCCTTGGAGGTCTCGTAGCCGAGCACCGCGGCCCAGAACGGCTTCACGTCGTCGTAGGTCGGGGTGTCGAGCGCGATCTCGATCACCGACAGCTCACCGGGGGCGGGCTCGGCGTCGACGTCGGAGGCGAGACCGCTGATCTGGCGGGCGAGGTCGACATCGCGCTCGGTGACGCCGCCGGCGTCGTGGCTCGACAGCCGCACGTCCACCTGTCCGTAGGTGAGGTCGACGTCCGGGTGGTGATCGGCCTTCTCGGCGGCCTTGCCGATCTTCTTGACCAGCTTGAGAGCGGTCGCGAAGTCCTCCGTGCGGAACCGCGCGTGCAGCGCGTCGAAGAGCACCCGCCAGTCCTCGAGGCCGGCCTCCTCGATGTCGTTGGGGGACAGCGTCGTCGTCGCGGCATCGTCGGTCATGCCGACGCGGTACCCCGTGCCGACGGCCGCATCGATGACAGAGCCGTCCGCTGCTCTCCGCGCTCGTCGAAGTTCGCCGCATCGAGCCACCGCTCGTGCGCCTCGCGTACGGCGGGCCACTCGGCGTCGGTGACCGAGTACCAGTCGGTGTCGCGGTTGCGGCCCTTGGTCACCATGTGGTGCCGGAACCGCCCCTCGTACCTGAAGCCGAGCCGGTCGGCCGCGCGCCGGGACGGCTCGTTGAGCGAGTCGCACTTCCACTCGAACCGCCGGTAGCCGAGCTCGTCGAAGGCGTGGCGCATGAGCAGGTGGATCACCTCGGTGGCCGCCCGGGTGCGCTGGAGCGACCGTGCGTAGAGGACGCCGGCCACCTCGACCTGGCCGGTGGCCGGGTCGATGCGGGTGAACGACGCGATCCCCTGCGGCGCGCCGTCGCGCGGCACCAGGGCGAAGGTGAGCAGGTCCGGCGTCGCCAGCGTGCGCGCGATCAGCTCGGTCATCTCATCGAGGTCCGCCGGGGGCTCGGTCGGGCGATAGGTCCACAGCGACCTGTCCTCCGGACCGCACAGCGACCCCAGCAGGTCGGCGGCGTGGCTGACGGCGAGGGGCTCCACCACGACGTACCGCCCCTCGAGCGTGACCGCGCCCGGCCGCGGTCGCGGCGACCAGGCGGGCACGATGAGGTCGCCGACGGGCTGTCCGAACTCGTTCATCTCGGGCACGGGCGCACCCTACGGCTCTAGTCTCTGCACCGTGACGATCCGCAGCGCCCGTCTCTGGCACGCGCTCACCGCGGCCGTGACCATCGGCGCCCTGGTCCTCCAGCTCGTGCTGGTTCTCCAGGGCGGCCGGGTGCTCGACGAGACCGAGCCGGACCCGCTCATCGACCGGCTGTGGCACCTGGTCTCCTACTTCACGATCCAGAGCAACGTCCTCGTGGCGGTGGCCACGGTGCTGTTGACGCGCGACCCCCTGCGAGACGGAGCAGGCTTCCGATCACTCCGGCTCGCGGGCATGATCGGCATCACCGTGACCGGCATCGTCCACTTCACGCTGCTCCGGCCGCTGCTGGACCTCGAGGGCGCCGACTACGTCGCCGACAAGCTGCTGCACATGGTGGTGCCTGCCCTGGCCATCGTCGGCTGGGCGCTCTTCGGACCGAGGCCTCGGGTCGAGCGGAGTGCACAGATCTGGTCGGTCGCCTGGCCGCTGGCCTATCTCGGCTACGTGCTCGGTCTGGGTGCGGCCACCGGCTGGTATCCCTACCCGTTCCTGGACGTCGACGAGAAGGGCTGGGGCCACGTGCTCGGGGCCTCGGTCGGCATCACCGCCCTGTTCCTGCTCTTCATCGCCGCCGCGACCGCGATCGACCGGCGCGTCAGGCCCGCACCCGAGGCGTGGGATCCCTACCGAGGAGGTACTGCGCAGCCATGACCAGCGACCCCGGCGATGTTCAGAGCACAGACCCCGGCATCGACCCCACCGTCCCGCCGAGCGGCGCGGGCTGCGCCGAGTGCGATCCCCTCGGGGGCTGGTGGGTGCACCTGCGCCGCTGCGCCCAGTGCGGCCACGTCGGCTGCTGCGACTCGTCCCCTGCCCAGCACGCGACCGCACACTTCCGGGCCAGCGGGCACCCGGTGATCCAGAGCTTCGAGCCGGGCGAGGACTGGTTCTGGGACTACCGCACCGACGAGCCGCTCGACGGCCCGGAGCTCGCGGGGCCGACGGCACACCCGGCGGACCAGACCGTCCCCGGGCCGGCCGACCGCGTCCCGAGCGACTGGCGGTCGCAGATCCACTGACAGTTCGTTGTTGGGCCCAGGTGGGCCCAACAACGAAGCGTTCAGCCCACGGTCTGGGTGACCTCGCCGACGCCGTCGCGCACGACGACCCGCGCGGAGGCGCCGTTGACCAGCGGCAGGAACGGCTGGGTGTGCCCGATGTCCGCGTCGAGGATCACGGGGACGTCGAGCATCCCGAGGGCGTCCTCGACGGCCTCGTGCTGGCTCATCTTGTCCATGTCCGGAGCGGGGGTGCGACCGATGAGGACGCCGTTCGCGTGGTCGAACCAGCCCGCCAGCCGCAGACCGTGCAGCTCGCGTGCGACGTCGTACGCACCGTGCTCACAGGCCTCGAGGTAGACCAGGAGTCCCTCGTCGGCGTGCTCGCGGCCGTACGCCGGCACGTCGCCGTACGGCGTCCCGGACAACGGGGACACGCACTCGAGACAGCCTCCGACCAGCACACCGGCGACCTCCGTGTCGCCGCCGCCGAGCACCGACCAGGACGTCGGGCGGTCCAGTGTCATGCCGGCCACGCCGGGGTCGCCCACGTAGTCGTCCCAGCCGTCACGGGTCAGCCCGGGGCTGGTCTGTGTGACCTCGCCCGTCACCGCCGCCAGGTCCAGCCAGTGCAGGAGCCCCTCAGGGGCGGTGTACGCCGAGTCGGCCAGGTTCCAGCCGTGCAGGGTCGCCCAGCCGAGTCGCGCCGTGATCGGCAGCAACAGGCTCGAGCAGTCGCTCCAGCCCACGAACCACGTCGGTTCGGCCGCGGCCAGGGCTTCCCAGTCCAGCTGGTCGAGCAGGTCGATCGCGAGCTCGCCACCCCACGGCGGGACGACGGCCGCGACGTCCGGATCGGTCAGCATCGCGACCAGCTCGGCGGCGCGCTGTTCCTTGGGCGCCGACACCACGAGGTCGTCGCCCATGCACTCCCCCACGACCACGTCGTAGCCCCGCTCGCGCAAGGCTGCGATCGACGCCTCGATGCGAGGACGCAGAGGTTCGCCGACCCCGCTCGAAGGGGAGGTGACCGCGATCCGGTCACCGGGCGCCAGTGGACGTGGGAAGCGCGTCATCGCCTCAGGCTGTCAGGTTGTCGGGTTGTCAGGTTGTCGGGTTGTCAGGCTGTCAGGTTGTCAGGTTGTGGTTGTCAGCTGACAGGCCACTCAGCACGTCGCGAACGCTTTCCAGGCCGGCCGACACCTCGGCGTACGACGTCGAGAGCGGCGAGAGCCCGATCCGCAGCCCGTGCGGGTCGCGGTAGTCGGGGATGACGTCGCGCTCCCACAGCACCGCCGTGGCCTCGCGCATCAGCGGGTGGTTGAGCGTGACGTGGCCGCCGCGGCGCTCGGCGTCCAGCGGCGAGGCGAGCACGACCCCGAGCGGCGCCAGCAGCTCGGCCGAGACCTCGATCGCGTGCTCGGTCAGTCCCACCGACTTGGCGCGGACGGCAGCCAGGCCGACCTCCGCGACGAGGTCGACCATGTCCTCGAGCGCCAGCATCCCGACGATCGCGGGCGTACCCGAGAGGAACCGCCTGATGCCCGTGGCGGGGACGTACGACGGCCCCATGAGGAACGGGTCGTCGGCACCCATCCAGCCCTGGATCGGCTGGGTCATCTCCTCCTGCCACCTCGAGGCGACGTGGAGGAACGCCGGGGAGCCGGGGCCGCCGTTGAGGTACTTGTAGGTGCAGCCGACCGCCAGGTCCACCTCCCACGCGTCCAGCTCGACTGGCACTGCACCGGCCGAGTGGCACAGGTCCCACAGCACCAGCGCGCCTGCGTCGTGAACGATCCGGGTCAGCTCGGGGACGTCGGCCAGCCACGCCGAGCGGTAGGCGACGTGGTTGAGGACGACCAGCGCGGTCTGCGGGCCGACGACCTCGGCGAGCTGTTCGGCCGTGACGCCGGCGCTCGTGTCGACCTCGATCCAGCGCAGGGTCAGCCCCGTCTCGGCGGCGACGCCGGCAGCGACGTAGCGGTCGGTCGGGAACTGGTCACGGTCGATCACGATCTCGGTGCGTCCGGGCCCGGCCTGCTTCTGGGCGGCGACGGCGGCCCGCATCAGCTTGTAGAGCAGGACGGTGGTCGAGTCGCCGATGGCGACCTGCCCCGGCGCCGCGCCCAGGCAGACCTCGCCGAGCCGGTCGCCGAGGGTGCGCGGCAGGTCGAACCAGCGCTCGTCCCAGCCGCGGATCAGCCGGCCGCCCCACTCCTGCTCGACGAACCCCGCGAGCCGCGGCCCCGTCGACTTCAGCGGTCGGCCCAGCGAGTTGCCGTCGAAGTAGACGAGCGGGGTCTCGGCGCCGACGAAGCGGTCGCGGTGGGCCGCGAGCGGGTCGGCCGTGTCGAGGTCGTGGGGGTCAGGCACCCGGCGAGGCTATCCGGCCCCGGCCGGCGGTCACTGGAAGCTGACGAAGCGGACCTTCGGGTCGATCCGGCGTACGTCGGAGGGGCGCATCCGCCGCACGTCCTCGTCGTAGAAGAGCTTGAACCCCATGAAGAACTGCTGCGGCCGGGCGACTGCGTGGTAGGTGGCGAGCTTCTGGCCCGGGGTGCCGAAGCCGTCGACGTGCTGCACCATCACCAGCCCGCGGCGCGGCTCGATGGCGCCGATGCGGTCGATCATGGACGTGCGGAACTGGTGGAGCACGAACAGCTTCTGCGGCAGCGCGTTGCGGGCCACGAGGTCGCGCAGCCAGGCGGAGACACGGTTGATCTCACCCGCGCCGACCGAGCCGATCCGGGCGCCCGGCACGCCGTGCTTGCCCATCCGCCACTCCGGGTCGAGGGCGAGCCCGACGTACGGGTCCTTCAGCGCCCAGGCCCAGCGCTTGGCGGCGGTGAGGAAGTCCGAGCGGCCGGGCTGGATGTCGAGCAGCAGCAGCGCGTCGTGGCGGTGCGCGGCGTCGATGTACTTCTGCACCTCGGCGCGCGGGATGTCGTGCGAGTAGTCGCGTCCGGGGCCGGCGTAGCGGTCCGCGATGCTGACGATCAGCTCGTAGACGACCTGGACCGGCTGGTTCTTGCGCGCGAACGGCTTGGCCGCGCGGTGCACCCGGTGCTGCATCTCGTCGGGGCTGGTCTCCCCCAGGACGCCGAGAGCCCCCGTCTCGGCGGTGCCGTAGTAGGCGACCAGGAACCTGCCGTCGCCGAAGATCTTGGTGGCGCCGTGCGGGAGGGTCTGGGTGGGCGCCGGCGGCGGTGGCTGTGATGGGGGCTGGGTCGCCTGCCCGCCCTGCGGGTCGGTGACAGTGGTGCCGCTGCCGCCGGCCGAGGTGTCGGTGTGCGCGGTCGCCGAGAGTCCCGACGTCGACGAGACGCTGGTGGCGGTGCTGCCGTCGGAGATCGCTCCCCAGGCGGGCAGGTTCGCCGCGTCGGGTACGGCGGCGGCCACACCGATCAGCGTGGCGATCGCGATCAGGAGGCCGACGAGGACGGGGCGTTCGGATTTGTCCATCGGGATGAAGACGATAAGCGATGCCGATCGGTTGCGAGACCACCGCGTCCCGTGTCCGCGGGGTTCTACAGCTCTCCGGCCGCCAGGGCGCGGTCGAGCTGGGCGTAGGCGTCGACGACGCCGGACTCCATGGAGGTGAGCATGAAGTCTCGGGCCTCGAAGCTCTCGTACAGCGAGTCCGACCGGAGCAGGGTCCGGCCGTCGCCGAGCTCCTCGAAGGTGAAGGTCTCCAGGCAGACGGCGTCCGGCATGCCCTCGAAGGTGAAGGTCCACACGATGCGGTCCTCGCGCACGGTGTGGAAGCAGCCGTGGAAGGCGAACTCCTCGGTGCCCATCACACCCAGGTAGCGCCAGCTGCCGCCGGTGCGCGCGTCCCACTGGTCGATCTTCAGCGCGCTGCCGTCGGGGCCCATCCACCGGACGAACAGCTCGGCGTCGGTGTGCGCCCGGAACAGCTGGGCGGGCGACGCCGCGAACTCGCGGCTCAGCCGGATCACCGGCAGGTCGGCCGGCGCCTCGACTGCGGTGGTGCCGTCACTGAGCGTCTTGGTCGTCGTGGTGGTCATGCGGTCTCTCCTCGGTCCGTGGGCTGCTCGGTCTCTTCGGTCTCGTTCATCACCGCGAGGACGGCGTCCAGGCGCTGGTAGCGCGCCTCCGCCTCCAGGCGGTAGCGCTCGATCCACTTCGTCATCAGGTCGAACACCTCCGCCTCGAGATGCACCGGCCGCCGCTGCGCGTCCCGTCCCCTGGTCACCAGCCCGGCCCCCTCGAGCACCTTCAGGTGCTTCGAGACGGCCTGCAGGCTCACGTCGTACGGCGCCGCCAGGTCGCCGACCGTCGCGTCGCCCGCACACAGGCGGGCGACCATGTCGCGGCGGGTCGGGTCGGCCAGGGCGGCGAACACCTGGGACAGAGGATCGGGCATCTCATTCCTCAACTGATTGGTTGAATACGAGAAGAGTGCCAGCGCGCGGCGCAGTTGTCAACCGTTTGGTTGACAACGATGGGGAAAGACCGGGGCTCAGCCGGTGACGGCGCCGTCGGCGGCGGAGGAGACGAGCTTGCGGTACTTGGCCAGTACGCCGGTCGTGTACTTGGGCGGGAGCGGCTCCCAGCCGTCCTTGCGCGACTCCCAGTCCTCCCCCAGGTCGACCTCGAGCGAGCGGTTGAGGACGTCGAGGGTGATCTGGTCGCCGTCGCGCAGGAAGGCGATCGGGCCGCCGTCCACCGCCTCGGGGGCGATGTGGCCGACGCACAGCCCGGTGGTTCCGCCTGAGAACCGGCCGTCGGTGATGAGGAGGACGTCCTTGCCGAGCCCCGCGCCCTTGATGGCGCCGGTGATCGCGAGCATCTCGCGCATGCCGGGTCCGCCCTTGGGGCCCTCATAGCGGATCACCACGACGTCGCCCGCCTTGATGGCGCCCTCCTCGAGTGCGTCCATCGCGGCGCGCTCGCCGTCGAAGACCCGGGCGGTGCCGGTGAAGACCGACTCGTCGAAGCCGGCCGACTTCACGACCGCGCCCTCGGGCGCCAGCGAGCCCTTGAGGATGGTGAGCCCGCCGGTCTTGTGGATCGGTCGGTCCAGCGACCGGATCACGTCGTCGTCGATCGCGGGCGGGGCGAGTGCCTCGAGGTTCTCGGCCATCGTCCTGCCGGTCACGGTCAGGCAGTCGCCGTGCATCAGCCCGGCGTCGAGCAGGGCCTTCATCACGACCGGGATGCCGCCGATCTTGTCGACGTCGTTCATCACGTAGCGGCCGAACGGCTTGAGGTCGCCGAGGTGCGGCACCTTGTCGCCGACCCGGTTGAAGTCGTCGATCGTCAGCTCGACCTCGGCCTCGCGGGCCATGGCCAGGAGGTGGAGCACGGCGTTGGTCGAGCCGCCGAGCGCCATGACGACGGTGATGGCGTTCTCGAACGCCTCGAGGGTCATGATCTGGCGCGCGGTGATCCCTTCGCGGAGCAGCCCGACCACGGCCTCGCCGGACCGGTGCGCGAAGCCGTCGCGGCGCCGGTCGACGGCCGGCGGCGCCGCCGAGCCCGGGAGCGACATGCCGATCGCCTCGGCGACCGCTGCCATCGTGTTGGCGGTGTACATGCCACCGCATGCGCCCTCACCCGGGCAGATCGCCCGCTCGATGCGGTCGACCTCCTCGCGGGTGATCTTGCCGGCCAGGCAGGCACCGACCGCCTCGAAGGCGTCGATGATCGTGACGTCGTGGCCGTCGACCTGGCCGGGCATGATCGACCCGGCGTACAAAAAGACGCTCGCGAGATCGAGCCGCGCGGCGGCCATCAGCATGCCGGGCAGCGACTTGTCGCAGCCGGCCAGCAGCACCGAGCCGTCGAGCCGCTCGGCCATCATCACCGTCTCCACCGAGTCGGCGATCACCTCGCGCGAGACCAGCGAGAAGTGCATGCCCTCGTGCCCCATCGCGATGCCGTCCGAGACGGAGATGGTGCCGAACTCCAGCGGGTAGCCCCCGGCCGCGTGCACGCCGTTCTTGACCGCCTGGGCCAGCCGCTGCAGCGAGAGGTTGCACGGCGTGATCTCGTTCCAGCTCGACGCGACGCCGATCTGGGGCTTGAGGAAGTCCTCGTCCCCCATGCCGACCGCGCGCAGCATCCCCCGTGCGGCGGCCTTCTCCAGGCCGTCGGTGACGTCGCGGGAACGAGGCTTGATGTCGGGCGTGACTGGTGTCTCTGGCACGGTCCGAGCGTACGGCGCTCGGTCTATGGCGCCTCGGCCGCGGCCTTGAGGCGAGACAGCCCCTTCTCGAAGTCCTTGCCGATCAGCCGGTCCATCGAGACCACCTTGCTGAACAGCGTCATCATGAGGCCCTCGTGCTGGCCCGACATCCGCCAGGTGACGTCCGAGCCGCGGCTGATCGGGACGATGACGAACTCGACCTGCTGGGTGCTCCGCATCGGCTTCATGAACGACAGCTCGATCTCGACGCGGTCGGGTGCGGAGCCGGTGATCTCCATCCAGCCCTCACCTGCCTTGCGGTTGCCCCTCCAGGCGTAGTGCGAGCCGACCCCGGAGGTCGGCCCGGTGTAGGTGCGGGACAGGCTCGGGTCGAGGTCCTCCCACGGCGACCACTCGGTCCAGTGGTGGAAGTCGTGGATGAGGCCGTGCACGCGGGCCGGGTCGGCCTGGATCGTGGTCGACCGTGTCACCTCGAACGGGGAACCCATGCGCGGATTCTGTGACCGCGCTATGAGCCCGCGCAAGGGCTGCGTGAGCGCCGACCGACCGGGTCAGTACGCCGCGGCGCGCACCACCATCACGTCGGGCAGGTTGGCCACGACCTGGCGCCACGTCTCGCCGGAGTCGGGAGACGCCCACACGGCGCCGTTGCGGGCACCCACGTAGAGCCCGGCGCGATCGTGGTCGTCCGCGCACATCGCGTCGCGCATCACGCCGACGAAGAAGTCGTCGGGCAGCCCGTTGCCGAGCTCCTCCCACGACTCGCCGGCGTCCGCGGAGCGCCAGACGCGGGCCTTGGCCTCGGGTGGGAAGCGCTCGCCGCTGCCGGTGAGCGGGAAGACGAAGACCGTGTCCGGCTCGTGCGGGTGCACCACGACCGGGAACCCGAAGTCGCCGGGCAGCCCGTCCGCGATGTAGGTCCACGTCGCGGCGTGGTCGTCGGACCGGTAGACACCGCCGTGGTTCTGCATGAACAGCCGCTCGGGGCGGGACGGGTGCCGGCTCATCTTGTGGACGCACTGGCCGAACTCGGGGTACTGCTGGCCCTCGGGCAGGAACTCGGCGCGGACGCCCTGGTTGCGCGGCGCCCACGAGGCGCCGTCGTCATCGGTCTGGTAGACGCCGCCGGACGAGATGGCGACCGTGACCGAGCTGCGGTCGCGGGGGTGCGGCAGGATCGTGTGGAACGCCTGCCCGCCGAACCCCGCGCCCCACTCCTTGCGGTGCGGGTGGTCCCAGAGCTGCTGCTCGAGACGGAACGACGCCCCGCGGTCGGTGGAGCGCCAGACGGCACCGGGCTCCGTGCCGGCCCAGATCTCCCCGTCCTCGATGCCGGGGACGAGCTGCCACACCCGCTCGACGCTCGCGTCGCTGCCCTCGGGGAACTTGATGGCGCCCCCGGGGCTCTCCTGCCACGTCTCGCCCAGGTCGTCGGACCACTTCACCTGCGGCCCGAGCCAGCTGGACGACGCGCCGGCGAAGAGGCGGACCGGCTCGGTCCGCGTGTCGACCATGCAGGAGTAGACCTCCTCCATGTTGTGGTGCGGCCCCGTGAAGCTCCAGTCCTCACGGGCCTCGTCGGAGGTCCCGATCCAGAGGCCCTTGCGGGTCCCGACCAGCAGCACTGTTCCACTCATGCCTGCATCCTCATCCGGTTGGTGACGCACGTCGATAGGTTGACCCGGTGGTGGCGCGGGAATCATCGGCGCGCCTCGCCAGCCGCATCTCACCGGTGTGGCTCGTGCTCGGAGGGATCCTCTCCGTGCAGTTCGGGGCCGGTGTCGCGAAGACCCTCTTCGACGAGGTGTCACCCACCACGATCGTCTGGTTGCGGCTGCTGACCAGCGCGGTGGTCCTCACGGCGATCGCCCGGCCCAGGCTGCGCGGCCGCAGCCGCGAGGACTGGCTGGTGGTGCTCGCCTTCGGGCTCGCGCTCGGGGTGATGAACTGGTCGTTCTACCAGTCCCTGTCCCGGATCCCGATCGGGCTGGCAGTCACCCTCGAGTTCGTGGGCCCGCTGACCCTGGCCGTCGTGATGTCGCGGCGGCGGCGCGACCTGGTGTGGGTGGGGCTGGCCGGCCTGGGCGTCGTCCTGCTCGGCCTCGAACCCGGCGACCTGAACTGGCCGGGTGTCGCGTTCGCGCTGCTCGCCGGCGCGATCTGGGCGGCGTACATCCTCCTCAGCGCGCAGACCGGCCGTCGCTGGGAAGGCGTCGACGGGCTGGCGGTCGCCAGCGTGCTGGCGACCCTGCTGCTCACCCCGCTCGCCCTGGGGAGGCACGCGGGCGAGGTGGCCGACGCGAGGATCGTGCTTATCGCCGCCTTCGTCGGCCTGCTGAGCTCGGTCGTCCCGTACACGTTCGAGCTGCACGCCCTGCGCACGATGCGGCCGGCGGTCTTCAGCATCATGATGAGCCTCGAACCCGCCGCCGGCGCGCTGGCCGGCTTCGTCGTGGTCCACGAGCTGCTCGGACCCGTGCAGCTGGCGGCCATCGCGTGCGTGGTCGCCGCGAGCGTCGGCGCCACCCGGTCCGGCGCCACGATCTCCGAGCCGGTGCCGGACTGAGCCTGTTCGGACCGGCGCCCTGATTCGTTGCAGGCAACCCTCAGGCGCATCTCACCGAACTGTTCACGCAGTCTTTACGAAGGGGTGATGACTGGGCGACGGCACGGTGGCTAACGTCGGGTCCACGCCCCACTCCCCCAGGTCCGGAGCCCCACGATGACCTCGCTCAACCCGCTCCTCGCCGTACGCTCCGCCGTGCTCGGACGGGTCCGAGCCTGGAGCGTCGAGTCGCAGCAGGGTGCCCGTCGCAACGCGATGGTCGCGAACACCGCGCTGGCCGCCCGGCGGGCCGAGCGGCAGGACGTCGACGCCTACTTCGCGTCGTTGCGGCGCGAGCGTCAGGCACAGCGTCAGGCACCGCACCTCCCCACGATCGCCCACCGGTAGGGGTCCAGGAGCGACACGCGCGCCACCCACCCGGCGGGTCGGAGCACCGTGCCTCCGGCAGAATCGACCCATGCCGACCTCTGCGGCGCGGGTCGCGCCGGCGCCGCGCATCACCGTCCACGACGTGCTGTCCGACGACGGCACCCGCCTCACCGCGTGGACCAACGACCCGGACGGCGCCATCGACGGTCCGACCGTGGTGCTCTGCAACGGCCTGGGGACCGGACCGTGGACCTGGCCGGCGCTGCTCCAGCCGGACTGCGGCGTCCGGGTCATCTCGTGGAACCACCGCGGCACCGGTGGCTCGGACCGGCCGACGGACCCGGCGCACTGCGGCATCGTGGCGTTCGTCGAGGACACCCTCTCCGTGATGGACCACTTCGGCGTCGACCGGGCACCGGTCATGGGCTGGTCGATGGGCGTCAACACGATGTTCGAGCTGGCCTTCCGCCACCCCGAGCGGGTGTCCGGGCTGTTCGCGGTGGCGGGCGTGCCCGGCGACACGTTCGCGACGATGCTGGCGCCGTTCCGGCTGCCCCGCCGGGTCGCGCGCGAGGTCACGGTCAACATCGCGCGGGTGCTCAAGCTCACCGGCCGCGCCATCACCCCGGTCACGACCCGGCTCCCGGTCGGCCCGCGAGCGATCGCGGCGCTCACCCACAGCGGCTTCATGCTCCCGGTGCCCGACACCGAGGGCGCGGCCAACGCCGTGCGCGAGCTCCTCGCGACCCCGATCGAGTGGTACATGCACCTGGCCATCGCCACCTCCGAGCACGGCCGGGTCTCGCTGAGCAGGATCAAGGTGCCGACCGCGTTCGTGGCCGCCAGGTGGGACGTGCTGGCCGGGTCGCGCGACATGGCGTCCGCGGCCGCACGGATCCCCGACGCGACGTACGTCGAGCTGAGCGGCAGCCACTTCGTCCAGATGGAGCAGCCGGACAAGGTGCACGAGCTGCTGTTGGACTTCCTCGGCCGGATCGCCTGATGCGCCGCGCTGCCGTGGCTTCCGCCGCGCTGGTCCTGCTCGCCGCCGGCTGCTCTCAGGGCGGCGACGAGGTCGAGGTCAACATCACCAACGACGGCACCCCGCCCGTCGAGACGGCTTCCGCCGGAGCGTCGGGTCCGGGACCCGCGGTGGTCGACACGATCGCGACCGGCCTCGAGGTGCCGTGGGGGCTGGCGTTCCTGCCCAACGGCGACGCGGTGGTCACCGAGCGTGACTCGGCGAAGGTGCTCACGATCTCCGCGACCGACCACGAGGTCACCGAGGTCGGCCAGATCGGCGACGCGGCGCCGCAGGGCGAGGGCGGGCTGCTGGGCGTCGCCGTCTCGCCGGCGTTCGACCAGGACCAGACGCTGTACTTCTACGCGAGCAGCGAGGACGACAACCGCATCGTCACCGCCACCCTCACCGACGGCAGGCTGAGCGACACGAAGCCGATCTTCACCGGCATCCCGCTCGGCGCGATCCACGACGGGGGTCGCCTCGCGTTCGGTCTCGACGGGATGCTCTACGCCTCGACCGGCGAGACCGGCAACGGCGAGATCGCCCAGGACCGCGACTCGTTCGGCGGCAAGATCCTGAGGCTCACGCCCGAGGGCAAGGCGGCACCCGGGAACCCGTTCGACACCCGGGTCTGGTCCTTCGGCCACCGCAACGTGCAGGGGCTCGCGTTCGTCGACGGCCAGCTGTGGGCCTCCGAGTTCGGCCAGAGCACCTTCGACGAGCTGAACCGGATCGACGCCGGCGCCAACTACGGCTGGCCGGTCTACGAGGGCACCGGCGGCGCCGCCGAGGGCTACACCGACCCGCAGGCCACGTGGGGCACCGACGTCGCCTCGCCCTCCGGGCTGGCCTACGCCGACGGCGCGCTCTGGATGGCCGCCCTCCGCGGCAACCGCCTCTGGAAGATCCCGGTCAACGACCAGACCGCCGGCCAGCCGGAGGCCTTCTTCGTCGGCGAGTACGGCCGGATGCGCACCGTCGTCGTCGCCCCCGACGGCAACCTCTGGGTGACCACCAGCAACCGCGACGGCCGCGGCGACCCCTCCGACGACGACGACCAGATCCTCGTCGTCAGCCCGACCGGCAGCTGACGGCCGGGCAGCGGTGGCTCAGCAACCTTCCTGACCAGGCAGCGGTGGGTTAGCAACCCCTCTCCCTGTGGAGAGCCGTTGCTAGCCCACCGCCCCTCGGTCGGGCGTCCGCGTGGACGTCCCGACCACGGTCGCCCGCTTCGCGGCACGCCGCAGCGTGGTGAGGACAGCCGGGCCGACGACCACGATCGCGACGGCGTTGGTGATCGCGCGGCCGGTGTCGAACGAGCCGGTCGAGGTGATCAGCGTGTAGGCACCGAAGCGCTGCAGGTTCTCCAGCAGCGGCGCCGCGGGGTCGAACGACAGCGCGGTCTGCTCGTGGCCGGGGATCACGATGCCGAGGAGGAACGGCCAGCCGGAGAGGTTCATCAGCAGCCCGTAGAGGTACGCCGCCGCGACGCCGTACACCGCGAGCATGGCTATCTCCCAGCGGCCGGTGACGCGGCGCGGCAGCAGCCCGGCGCCCATCCCGACCCAGGCCGAGACGAGCATCTGGAACGGCAGCCACGGGCCCACGCCGGCGGTCATCAGCGCCGAGGCGAACAGCGAGGTCACCCCCAGCACGAAGCCGAAGCCCGGGCCGAAGACCCGCCCCGCCAGCACCAGCAGGAAGAAGACCAGCTCGATGCCGCCGGTGCCGGCGGAGAGACCGCGCAGGATCGCGATCACCGCCGAGAGGACACCGAGCACGGCGAGCACGCGCGTGTCGAGGCCGCCCTCGCTCAGCTCCGCGAGCATCACGGCGATGACCACGGGCAGCAGCGCCAGGAACAGGAACGGCGGGTCGACCCGGTCGGTCGGCTGCACCCGGAGCAGCAGCGGCCAGACCAGCATCATCAGCCCGCCCACCGAGGCGACGGCGAGGATCACCGCCGAGCGGCGGGACAGCGGGACGGCGTTCATCGCGTCGACCTCCAAGGCGGCGACGACCTCGTCGACCCGCAGCCAGGGCGGGCCGAGCACCTTGGTCACCTGCGGCGCGAACCCCGGCGACTCGGCGACGACCCGGCGTACCGGCCCGCTCGAGACCACCTCGCCCTCTGCCAGGACGACGACGTCGTCCGCCGCGAGCGCGGTGAACTCCACGTCGTGCGTGGACACGACCACGGTCCGACCCTCGGCGGTCAGCCTGCGCAGCGCCTCGGCCAGCACCCGCTTGGCTCGGTAGTCGAGGCCGCGTGTGGGCTCGTCCAGGAGTACGACGGGCGGCCGGGCGGCCAGGACCAGGGACAGGGCCAGCGCCAGTCGTTGGCCCTCGGACAGGTCGCGCGGGTGCTGGCCGCCGGGGATGCCGGGCGCCAGGGAGTCGAGGAGGTCGCGCGTCTTTGGCCCACCGGCCGCGCACTCCTCGTCGACGGTCTCGAGGTAGAGCAGGTCGGCCGACTGCTGAGGCAGCAGCCCCACCAGACCCCGGCGCTCGGCCGGCTTCAGGTTCGTGGGGTCGACGCCGTCCACGCCGACCGAGCCGGAGCGGCGCGGGCCGCTCCCCTGCAGCGCCCAGAGCAGCGACGACTTGCCGGAGCCGTTGCGGCCCATCAGCGCGGTCACCCGCTCGTGCGCGAACGTCAGCGACACCTCGCGCACCGCGACGGTCCGGCCGTGCACGACGGTGAGCCCCGACACGACCACGCCCGGCGACGCGGCCGCGGGCGGGTCGACCAGTGGTGGCGGCAGCGCGAGCGGGGCGGCCAGCCGCCGGGCATCCCTCACGGTGAGCGGCAGCGGCGACCACCCGGCCGCCCGGCCCAGCTCGACCAGGGGCGGTACGACGGGCGAGGTCGCGAGCACCGCCGCCGGCTCGCCCACGACCAGCGAGCCGTCGCCGGGGACCAGGCAGATCCGGTCGGCGAAGGGCACCACCCGCTCCAGCCGGTGCTCGGCGAGGAGGACGGAGACACCGAGGTCGTGCACCAGGCGGGTGATCGTCGCCAGCACGTCCTCGGCGGCGGTCGGGTCGAGGGCCGAGGTCGGCTCGTCGAGCACCAGCAGCCTGGGGTGCATCGTCAGCACCGATCCGATCGCCACGCGCTGCTGCTGCCCGCCGGAGAGCGTGCGGAGGTCCCGGTCGCGCAGGTCGGCGATGCCGAGCAGGTCGAGGGTCTCCTCCACCCGACGCCGCATGGTCTCGGCCGGGAGCCCGAGCTGCTCCATGCCGTAGGCGAGCTCCTCCTCGACCGTGTCGGTCACGAAGCCCGCGAGCGGGTCCTGGCCGACGTACCCGATCGCGTGCGCGCGTTCGCGCGGGGGCGCGTCCAGCACCGACACCCCGTCCAGGAGTACGTCGCCCCGCAGCGCCCCGCCCGAGAACCTCGGCACCAGGCCGGTCACGACGCCCAGCAGCGTGGACTTCCCGGATCCGGTCGGTCCGGTCACAAGGACCAGCTCACCCTCCTCGACCGACAGCGACACATCGGCGAGCACGGCCGCGTCGTCGTAGCCGAACGAGATGTCGCGCAGCTCCAGCAGGCTCACGCGGCCACCACCCGGGGCTCGGGAGCGGCCGCCACCGCCGCCAGTCCGAGCAGCGCGCCGACCAGCGCCACCAGGGTGACCTGCGGGAACGACGACACGTCCGGGTAGGCGACCACGAGCTGGTGCCCGTTGACCCACCACGCCACCAGTGCGGTGGCGATGCCGGAGAGCATCACCGCCAGCTCCGGCCAGCGCCACGGGTCCGGGCGGTATCGGGTGCGGCCGACCCGCCGCCCGGCCAGCGCCAGTCCCGCCACCGCGGCGACCACGCCGAGAGCGAGCATCGGCGTCGCCAGCAGCCGGGGCGCGGTGTGGTCGAGGCCGGCGTACACCCCGACCGCGATGCCACACACCCCGAGCAGCATCAGGCCCCCCGTGAGCCGGCGCTCGGTGCGCGGGGCACCGGCCGATCGGCCGTAGCCTCGGGTGTCCATGCCGGCGGCCAGCTTGAGCGACCGCTCGAGCGCGTCCTCCAGGACCGGGACCAGGTAGCGACGCAGCCGGCCGGTACGCCGTGCGTCCCCGGCCCGCAGCGCCTGCGCGGCCCGCACCCGGCGAGCGCTCTCCACGAGCTGGGGCAGCACGGTGACCGCGACGACCAGCGCCGTGCCGATCTCGTGCAGGGCCGCGGGCACCGAGCGGAGGAGGCGCTTGGGGTTGGCCAGCGCGTTGGCGGCGCCGACGCACACCACGATCGTGCCGAGCCGCAGCCCGTCGTACAGGCCGGCCAGCACCGACTCCCGCGTCACCGGCCCGAGCAGGTGCAGCCCGAGGACCCAGTCCGGCAGCGGTATCTCCGGCAGGTCGAGCAGCACCAGCCCGCCGTCCGCGCCCCCACCGAGGAGCACGCGGAACAGCACCCGCATCACCACGATCACCACCGCGACGGCGACGTAGAGCCGGAACGCGTCGGCCCACGGCTGCTCGGAACGCCGGGCCAGCACCACGAGCGTGGCCACCGCCACGATGGTGAGTAGCACCAGCGGGTTCGTCGTGAACGACGCGGCCGTCGCGAGCCCGAGCGCCCAGACCCACCAGGCGACCGGGTGCAGGTCGCGAGGCAGCCGGGCGGTCATCGGGGCATCATCGCCGACCCGGCTACAGGAGCTACGACTCGTCGTCGCCCGGGGGTTCGTCGGTGGACTTCACCCGGGCCAGGGCCGGCCGGTTGCCACGGCCCAGGACGCCGCCGAGCAGCGCCAGCATGCCGGTGAGCACGATCAGGATGCCCGGGACCACCCAGACGGGAGCGGTCTGCGTCGCCACCGGCTCCGAGCTGGACAGGTAGGTGTCGTAGGTCTCGGTGTCCTCGGTGGCACCCGTGGCCTCGGTCGGCTCGACCTCGGCCACCTCGGTGGCCGGGGCCTCCGACGTGGGGACCGCGCTCGTCGGGGCCGACGTCGGCGCTGCCGGCGTGTGCTTCGTCGCGGGCGCGACGGGCGTGGTCGGCGCCGCCGGTGGCACGTAAGGCGCGCCGGTCGAGCCGGAGCCCGAGCTCGTCGCCGGCGGGTTGTTGTGCGAGCCGCCGGAGCTGTTGTTGCCGCCGTTCGAGCCGCCGTTGTTGTTGCCGTTGTTGTTGCCGCCGTTGTTGTTGCCGCCGTTGTTGTGCAGCGTCGTCGGGTTGTGGTGCGTCGGCTTCTTGGTCGGCTTCTTCGTCGGCTTCTGCGTGGGCTGCGCGGGCGGCGGAGCCGGCGGCGCGACCGTCGGCGCCACGGTCGCGGTGGGCGGGTGGGTCGCCGTCGGTGTCTTCTGGGTCGGGATGGCGACCGCCTGGGCCGACACGGTGGCGGTGTCGCCCGATCCCGCCGCACTCTGCGGCCACCAGGCGACGAGGCAGGCGGCAACGCCCAGCAACGCCGCAACGGCGATGCGAACGATGTTCGTCCCGGCCCTGCTCACCACGTCCTCCTGAGGCCCCCACGACGGAAGATGGCTCCGGGTCCCTCATGAAAAATACAGCACGCAGGTCTGGGACGGAGAAGTTCCGCGAACTATGGGCTAGTCCGGTGACGGCGCCGCAACAGGTACGTCGCGCCGCCGGCGGCGGCCAACAGGACGAGCACGATCGGCACCGCCCACCTCGGGAGAGATGCCGCATCGTTGTCACCGCTCGCATCGGGATCCAGCGGCGTCGTCGACGCCGAGTCGGACGGCGTGGTCGCCGCGCTCGTCGAGGCGAACGCCGTCGGCAGGGCGCTCTCGGACGGCGCGACGCTGGGCGACGGAGTGGGGCTGGCGACCGACCCGTTCGCCTCGGCCGAGGCGGTGTCGGGCACCACACTGCCCGGCGCGGTTGCCGTCGGCGTGACCGCCGGGGGCGACGCCGAGGGCGGCTTCGTGGACGGCTTGACCGTCGGCGTGGCCGAACCCTGTCCGCCGCCGTTCCCTCCGCCGTTCCCACCACCGCCACCGCCACCGCCACCGCCACCGCCGCCACCACCGGACGTCGGCGTCGCGGTCGGAGTCGGGGCAGGAGGCGGGCTGCTGGCGTGCGGAGCGGGAGCGACATTCGGAGCGTTCTGGGACCCGGTCTGCCAGGCGAAGGCGACATAGCCGCCGTCGGGGACGGTCAGCGATCCGGCCCCGAGGGAGGCGTAGGACCATGACCCGGACCGGCCGTCGGACCAGAACAGTCCCCAGTAGGCGTTCGACGGCGGGGTGCTGACGCAGGGGTCGGAGGCCGGCTGGCCGTCGATGCGGCAGACGAACCCGGGCTGGCGCTGCACGTACGTCAGCGAGAAACCGGCACCGGTGAACAGCGAGGCGGCGTCGTTGCCGCCACCTCCCGCGTTGCAGACCTGCTCGACGCCGCCACCGAGGCTGCCGTGGTCGACGACGACGGTCACCCCGGTCGCCCCCGAGCAGGCGGCTGCCGCGGCCGGAGCGGACGTCACCACGACGATGCCCAGCCCCGCCGCCGAGGTCGCGAGGACCCCGGCGGCGAGGCGCGCGAGCAGGCCACGCATGGTCAGCGGACCACCCGGAAGGTCGCGGTGCCGACGCGGTTCTTGAACTCGCCGACGACCTTGAGCTTGTGCGTGCCCACCTTGAGGCGGGCCACGAACCGGCCGGCGAAGACACCCTTCTTGTTGGCTTTGCCCTTGGCGACGAGCTTGCCGTCGACGTAGAGCTTGACCTTCTCCTTCGCACCGAGGCCCTTGAGCTTCACGGCCACCTTGTCGCCCACGCCGACCGTCTTGGCCAGTCTCGGCTTGAGCTTCTCCCTGGCGAGCGTGGCGATCGTCGCCGAGTCGAGCCCGGGGCCAGTGGTCGCCGAGACGGCCACGTCGCCCTTCTTGGGTGTCTTCACGTCGACGACCAGGGCCGCGCCGGTGCCGGTGAGCGCCTTGGTGCCCTCCGGCCCGGTCACGCAGACGCGCTCACCAGCTGCGGCACCGGTGATCGTCACCTTGGCCGTCTTGCCGGCCTGGACGAACTTCTTCGGGGCGGTCACCTCGACCGTGGCCGGAGCCGAGCCGTCCCACACCAGCCCGAGGGCGGCCTGGGAGGTCGCGCGGCGCCACTGGTCCGCCTTCGCGACCGTGATGCCGTTGGCCACCCCGTCCGCCTTGGCGGCCGGGTCGTAGGCGACCGCGCCGACGGAGGCCGCGAGCGGGCCGGTCTGTCCTGCCGGCACCTGGAGGCCGCGCACCCAGCTCGACGCCTTGTGGGCCGCGGTGACCTCGCACTCGGAGCCGAGGGCTGCCGCGGCGAGGCCGGTGCTGTTGGTGTTCGGGGTGTCGGTCGACGTACCGCCGCCGAAGGAACCGTCCGCCAGCTGCACCGACTTCAGCCACGCCATGGCCTTCGCGATGGACTGGCCGACGGCGGGGTCGGTACGACGGCTCTGGAGCGCGAGGACGGCGAGCGCCGTCACGTCCGTGTCCGGAGTTGCCGCCGGGCTGGCGCCGTTGCAGCTCTGGTCCGGCGACGCGGCCGGAGACAGGTTGAGGCGGAACCAGCCGGCCGAGCACTGCTGCGCCAGCAGGAAGCTCGCGGCCGCCGCGGCCTCGGGGCTACCGGCCACCGTCAGGCCCTGGACCGCGAAGGACTGGCCGATCACGTTGGCGAAGTCGGGGTCGGCCGGCGTGGTCGTGTCGTCGGCGATCCGGCCGGTGCCCCCGGTCAGCGTCTCGAGGCGAGCGATCAGGTCGACCCCGCCGAAGGCGCGCGGGTTGCCCCCGGTGACCTGTGCCAGCCGCAGCACCTTCGCCGTGCCGCCCGCGGAGATGTCGGTGCCGAACCCCGGCTCGGTGTAGTCGTGGACGTGCGTCGCCATCGCGCCGGCCACCGAGGCCAGCGCGGTCGGCTGACCGCCGAGCTCGGCCAGGGCCAGCCCGAAGTCGGTCGTGAGGCCGAAGTCGTCGAAGGCGAACTGGTCGTTGTGGACGACGCCGCTCGTGAGCTGGCTGACCAGCCAGGTGCTGCTCGCCGAGGCCGACGGCGTCGGGTCGGCGGCAGCCGAGGCCGACTGGCCGGAGGCGAGCCCCGACAGGACGAGGACCGGGGCCGCGAGCGCTGCGACGCGGCGATGGGTGGTGCGCATGGTGATTTCCTTCCCGCTGCAACAACGGGAAGGCCGTCAGTGGCCGACCCGCTGGTTTCCTCGACAGCGTGAGGTCAGGACGCAACGCAACGGGTGCTCCGGCTCGCCCGCTTCTCGTCCGACGGATCGGAGGTCGATGCGGGCCTACGGTTGCGGGTCAGCGCCGGAATCGGACCGGCTTCCCCCACGGCGTACGTGATGAATGAAGTTGTTGCGCGGGCAGCGTAGCGCGAACCCTTCAGCCCAGCTTCTCCAGGATCAGCTCGCGGACCCGGCCGGCGTCGGCCTGACCCTTCATCTCCTTCATCACCGCGCCGATGAGCGCGCCTGCGGCGGCCACCTTGCCGTCGCGGATCTTGTCCGCGACGTCGGGGTTCGCGGCGATCGCGGCGTCGACGGCGACCGATAGCGCGCCCTCGTCGGAGACGATGGCCAGCCCGCGGGCCGCCACGATCTCGTCGGGCGTGCCCTCGCCGGCGAGCAGCCCGTCGATGACCTGGCGGGCCAGCTTGTCGTTGAGCGCGCCCTCGTCGACGAGGCCCTGCACGCGGGCGACATCGGTCGGCGTCACGCCGAGCTCGGCGATCTCGGCACCGGAGTCGTTGGCGCGGCGGGCCAGCTCGCCGAGCCACCACTTGCGGGCGGCCTGCGGACTCGCTCCCGCGGCGATCGTCTCCTCGACCAGTCCGAGCGCACCGGCACCGACGGTGTCGCGCATCTCGAGGTCGCTGAACCCCCAGTCGGCCTGCAGTCGTGCCCTCTTCTCGGTGGGGTTCTCGGGGAGCGTGCCGCGCAGCTCCTCGACCCACTCGGGGGGTGGCGCGATCGGGACCAGGTCGGGCTCGGGGAAGTAGCGGTAGTCGTCGGCGTCGGACTTCTCCCGGCCACTGGTCGTGACCCCGGTGTCCTCGTGCCAGTGCCGGGTCTCCTGGAGGATCGAGCCGCCCGCGTCGAGTACGCCGGCGTGCCTCTGCATCTCGTAGCGCACCGCGCGCTCCACCGACCGGAACGAGTTGACGTTCTTGGTCTCGGTCCGGGTGCCGAGCACGCCCGAGCCCTTCGGCGCGAGCGAGAGGTTCACGTCGGCACGCAGGTTGCCCTGGTCCATCCGGGCCTCCGAGACGCCGAGGGCCACTATCAGGTCACGGAGCTGGCTGACGTACGCGCGGGCCACGGCGGGCGCGTTCGCGCCCGCGCCCGTGATCGGCTTGGTGACGATCTCGATCAAGGGGATGCCGGCCCGGTTGTAGTCGACCAGCGAGTAGTCGGCGCCGTGGATACGGCCGGTCAGCCCGCCCACGTGGGTCGACTTCCCGGTGTCCTCCTCCATGTGCGCGCGCTCGATCTCGACCCGGACGGTCTCGCCGTCAACATCGACGTCCATGTAGCCCTCGAAGCAGATGGGCTCGTCGTACTGCGAGGTCTGGAAGTTCTTCGGCATGTCCGGGTAGAAGTAGTTCTTCCGCGCGAACCGGCACCAGTCCGCGATGGAGCAGTTGAGCGCCAGCCCGATCCGGATCGCGGACTCGACCGCCCTGCGGTTCACGGCGGGCATCGAGCCGGGCAGACCGAGACAGGTCGGGCAGACGTGGGTGTTGGGCTCGCCCCCGAACGTGGCCGGGCAGCCGCAGAACATCTTCGTCGCCGTGTTGAGCTCGACGTGCACCTCGAGCCCGAGGGCCGGGTCGTAGCGCTCGAGCACCTCGTCGAAGGGGACCAGCGTCTCCTGAGTCGTGCTCACGCACTTGCTCCGTCCAGGGCGGGGGCCTTGTCGAGCAGCGGGCCACCCCACTGCTCGAGCAGCAGCGACTCGAGCGCGGCACCGACCCGGTAGACCCGGTCGTCGGCGAGCGCGGGGGCCAGGACCTGGAAGCCGGCCGGCAGGCCGTCCTCGTCCGCGAGCCCGCTCGGCACCGAGATTCCGGGTACGCCGGAGAGGTTGGCCGGGATGGTGGCGAGGTCGTTGAGGTACATCGCCATCGGGTCGTCGACCTTGTCGCCGATCGGGAACGCCGTGGTCGGCGCGGTCGGCGAGACCAGCACGTCGGCCTGCTCGAAGGCCTTCGCGAAGTCCTGCGAGATCAGCGTGCGCACCTTCTGGGCCTGGCCGTAGTAGGCGTCGTAGTAGCCGCTCGACAGCGCGTAGGTGCCGAGGATGATCCGTCGCTTCACCTCGTCGCCGAACCCCGCCTCGCGGGTGGCCCGCATGACCTCCTCGGCCGACGGCGCCTCGACGCCCTGGGGCAGCACTCGCAGCCCGTAGCGCATCGCGTCGAAGCGGGCCAGGTTGCTCGAAGCCTCGGCCGGCAGGATCAGGTAGTAGGTCGCCAGCGCGTGCACGAAGTGGGGGCACGACACCTCGACCACGTCGGCGCCGGCCTTGACCAGGAGGTCGACCGACTCCTGGAACCGGGTCAGCACTCCCGCCTGGTAGCCCTCGCCGCCCAGCTCGGTGACCACCCCGATCCGCAGACCGGACAGGTCACCGGTGGCTCCCTGCCTGGCGGCCTCGACCAGTGCGGGCAGTGGCTGGTCGATCGAGGTGGAGTCCTTGGGGTCGTGGCCGCCGATGATCTCGTGCAGCAGCGCCGCGTCGAGGACGGTTCGGGTCACCGGACCGACCTGGTCGAGCGAGTTGGCCAGCGCGACGAGGCCGTAGCGCGAGACGCCGCCGTACGTCGGCTTCACCCCGACGGTGCCGGTCACCGCGCCGGGCTGGCGGATCGAGCCGCCGGTGTCGGTGCCGAGCGCGATCGGGGCCTCGAACGCCGCGACCGCCGCGGCCGAGCCGCCGCCGGAGCCGCCCGGGATGCGGGTCAGGTCCCACGGGTTGTGCGTGACGCCGTAGGCCGAGTGCTCGGTCGACGAGCCCATCGCGAACTCGTCCATGTTGGTCTTGCCGAGGATCGGGAGCCCGGCCGCGCGCACCTTCGCGACCACGGTCGCGTCGTACGGCGGCACCCAGCCCTCGAGGATCCGGGACCCGCAGGTCGTGGGCAGCCCCTTGGTGGCGAGCACGTCCTTGACCGCGATCGGCACGCCGTCGAGCGCGGAGGCCGTCTGCCCCGCAGCGCGCCGTTCGTCGGACGCGCGCGCGGCCGCGAGCGCGCCCTCGGTGTCGACCTGGAGGAACGCGTGCACCGCACCGTCGACCGCGCCGATCCGGTCGAGCGCTGCCTGCGTGAGCTCGACGCTGGTGGTGGCGCCGGAGGACAGGTCGTCGGCCAGCTCGGCCGCCGTACGCCGGAGGTCGGCCGTCACTGCTCGTCCCCGAGGATCCGCGGTACGGAGAACCGCTGCAGCTCCTGCTCGGGTGCTCCCGACAGCGCCTGCTCGGGGGTCAGGCAGTCCTCGACCACGTCCTCCCGGAAGACGTTGGTCAGCGGCAGCGCGTGCGACGTGGGCGGCACGTCGGCCGACGCCACGCCCTGGATCGACGCGACCGACTCGAGGATCACCGACAGCTGGGGCGCCAGGTGGTCGAGCTCGGCGTCGGTGAGGTCGATCCGGGCGAGGTCGGCCAGGTGGGCCACCTCGTCACGGGACAGCGATGCGGGCATGGGTTCAATCCTATTGAGCGCTGCCACCAGGCTTTCCAACCGGTCCGCGGTCCGATCGATCAACCCCACGCGGCGAGTCCGTCGAGCACGACGACCAGCACCGTCCAGCTCGTCGTGTGCGCCCGCCCTACGCGCACAGCCCAGCCAGCCCGTCGACGTCTGTCACTCGCAGGCGACCGAGCTGGTCCAAGACGCGGCGGTTGCTGGGAAGTTGCCTGATGTGGTCCAGATCCGACCCCCACCGCTGCGCGAGGTCGCAGAACTCCTGGTGAGCAGCCTGCATCGCCGGTTCCTTCTTGCTCAGCCGCGCACCGAGGTAGGCGCTGAGCAGGCGGTAGGCGCGGGTGAAGGTCTCCACTTGCTTCGCGTCGTGGGGCTTGCGCTCGCCGTAGACGTCGTTGAGCGCCAGGGCTGTGTCATAGCGGCTCTCGAACTCGGCGGGATCGACCCTCTGTGCGGCGAGGTGCCCAAGAACACGTTGAGCGAAGATGCGCTCGCGCGAGTCGGGGTCGGCGACGTCGAGCACGCGATCAGCCAGCTCCGCGGCCACCTCGACTTCTCTGGTCGAGTAGGCGACGTACTCCGCCATCAGCCGATACACGACTGGGCTCAGGCGCAGCTCATCCGGTGTGAAGTCCTCCATCAATCTCCCAGCATCAGCGGCCAGAACCAGAATCTCGCGCTCGCTGCTCGCTCCGCCCTCGGCGTCGAGCTCACCCATCTGAAGGACGTCCGCGATGACGTCGTGTCGGGCCTCGCGGGCATCGTTCGCGCGGTCATGCCTGTCATCGGCTCGGTCCCCCGAGAAGTTGTAGATGCCAAGCACGAGGCCGAACACGGCGCTGACCGCGGTCGCAACGGCGCCAACGATGGCGGTGATGACAAGCGGGTCGGACTTCCAGTCTCGTCCGGGCGGGTCGTCCACCGTGGCTCCTCCAGCCGGAGCCCCCACTCCCTCGTCACTTTCCGCCCATCGACGCACGCCCGCAACGGCCCATCCGGGCCATTCCAGGCCGGCTTCGGGCAGGCCCGTTCGGGTCAGTTGCGAGTGTTTCCGCGTGGGCGCATGGGTTACCGGTTGAACAGTCAACTGTTGTCACAGCCGAGGAGCCTCGACGCCCCCCAAGCTCGCGATCATCTACTAGTCCTCGACCGGCACGGTGGACGCGATGGCCCGGAGGGCTGCCCAGACAGCGGAGAAGGCGGGCGCCGAGGTGCGGCTCCGACACGTGCCCGAGACCCTGCCTGACGAGTCCGGCGCGAGCAAGGTCACCGCCGACGGCGCCGAGCTCGAGCACTCCGACCTCGACGCGATCGACCACCTGGTGGGCCGGGTGCTGCACGTCGCGGAGCGCCGACACGCCGGCACAAGATGTGGTCCCACATCTCCTCGCGACCACTACATACGGTGGCCGACGCAGCTGGTTCCCGGCGCCATCCAGGCGCCGGGAGGCAAGAGGGAACCTCGTGCAAGTCGAGGACTGCCCCGCAGCGGTGAGTGGGAACGACCGCCGTCACGAAGCACTGGGACCGCCCGACCCCTAGGGATCGGGCACAGCCTGGGAAGCGACGGCCAGTAGGGGTCAGGCAGCAGAGACACGGGCTGCCCGACGTGCCCACGAGTCCGAAGACCTGCCAGCGCGCCGCACCCGTCGGGTGCGGTGGTCCGAGGCCTCGTGGGACGGCCGACGGCTTGCACGGCGCGGCCCCTACTCCTCGTCGTACGACCGTCACCTCCTGCGCGACCTCGGACCCTCCGAACGTTCTCGCGAGGAGAGAGACGATGCAGGTACGCAAGAGGAACGGCGACGACGAGCCCGTCGACGTCAACAAGATCGTGCGAGCGGTCGACCGGGTCTGCGACGACCTGGCCGACGTCGACCCGATGCGGGTCGCGACCCGCACCATCAGCGGGCTCTACGACGGCGCGACGACGGCCGAGCTGGACCGCCTGTCGATCCAAACCGCCGCGGAGATGATCGGCGAGGAGCCGCAGTACTCCCGGCTCGCCGCCCGCCTCCTGTCGGGCTACATCGACAAGGAGGTCCGCAACCAGGGCGTGATGGCGTTCAGCCAGTCCATCTCGCTCGGCCACGCCGAGGGGCTGATCGGCGAGGAGACCGCACGGTTCGTCAAGGACAACGCTCGCAAGCTCGACTTCGCGATCGATGGAGCAGCCGACCGGCGGTTCGAGTACTTCGGTCTGCGCACCGTCTACGACCGCTACCTGCTGCGACACCCCTCCAGCCGGCTCGTGATCGAGACACCGCAGTACTTCCTGCTGCGTGTCGCCTGCGGGCTGGCCAAGAGCCCGGCCGAGGCGATCGAGTTCTACCGGCTGATGTCGTCGCTCGCCTACCTGCCCAGCAGCCCGACGCTGTTCAACTCCGGGACCCGGCACAGGCAGATGTCCTCGTGCTACCTCGTGGACAGCCCGCGCGACGACCTCGACTCGATCTACGCGCGCTACCAGCAGGTGGCGCGGCTCTCGAAGTTCGCCGGCGGCATCGGCATCGCGTTCTCCAGGGTCCGCTCGCGAGGCGCGCTGATCCGGGGCACGAACGGCGCCTCCAACGGCATCGTGCCGTTCCTGCGCACCCTCGACTCGTCGGTGGCCGCGGTCAACCAGGGCGGCCGGCGCAAGGGCGCCGCCTGCGTCTACCTCGAGCCGTGGCACCCCGACGTCGAGGAGTTCCTGGAGCTCAAGGACAACACCGGTGAGGACGCACGGCGCACCCACAACCTCAACCTGGCCAACTGGGTCCCCGACGAGTTCATGCGCCGGGTCGAGGCGGACGCCGAGTGGTCGCTGGTCGACCCCGACCAGGCGCCGGAGCTGCCGGACCTGTGGGGCGACGCGTTCGACGCGGCGTACCGCCGGGCAGAGGAGGAGGGCCGGTTCGTTCGCAAGGTCAAGGCCCGCGAGCTCTACGGGAAGATGATGCGCACCCTGGCGCAGACGGGGAACGGCTGGCTGACGTTCAAGGACGCCGCCAACCGGACCTGCAACCAGACGTCGGACCCCGTCCTCGGGTCGCCAGGCGGACCGGTCGTGCACCTCTCCAACCTGTGCACCGAGATCATCGAGGTCTCGTCGGACTCCGAGACCGCGGTCTGCAACCTCGGCTCGATCAACCTCGCCCAGCACCTCGCGGGCGACGGGATGGACTGGGAGAAGCTCCGCACCACGGTCCGCACGGCGCTGCCGCTGCTCGACCGCGTGATCGACGTCAACTACTACCCGAGCCCGGAGGCCGCGGCCTCCAACCCGCAGTGGCGGCC
Organism: uncultured Actinomycetota bacterium; assembly: GCA_963759065.1. GTDB lineage: Bacteria > Actinomycetota > Actinomycetes > Propionibacteriales > Nocardioidaceae > Nocardioides. The sequence goes on from CAVWYA010000017.1 coordinate 47,375, forward strand.
GGTCGGGCTCGGTCTGATGGGGCTGCAGGACGTCTTCTTCGCCCTGCGGCTGCCGTTCGACTCCCCCGAGGCGCGCGAGCTGTCGACCCGGGTCCAGGAGGAGGTCTACCTCACCGCCCTCGAGGTCTCGGTCGAGCTGGCCAGGGAGCACGGCCCGCACCCGGCGTACGCCGTGACGAGGGCCGCCGGCGGCAAGCTGCAGCCGGACTTCTGGCCGGACGCGAGGCCCGAGCAGACCGAGCGGTGGGACGCGCTGCGCGTGCAGGTCGCCGATCACGGACTGCGCAACTCGCTGCTGATCGCGATCGCACCGACCGCGACGATCGCCTCGATCGCGGGCTGTTACGAGTGCATCGAGCCGCAGGTGTCCAACCTGTTCAAGCGGGAGACGCTCTCCGGCGAGTTCCTCCAGGTGAACGCCGCGCTGACTCGCGAACTCAAGGAGCGCGGGCTGTGGACCGCCGATGTCCGCGACGCCATCAAGCGCGCCGAGGGCTCGGTGCAAGGCATCGCCGAGCTGCCCGGGGACGTGCGGATGCTGTTCCGCACAGCGTGGGAGCTGCCGCAGCGGGCGCTGATCGACATGGCGGCCGAGCGCGCGCCGTACATCGACCAGAGCCAGTCGCTGAACCTGTTCATCGCCGGCCCGTCGATCGGGAAGCTGTCGTCGATGTACCTGCACGCCTGGAAGTCCGGGCTCAAGACGACCTACTACCTGCGGTCGCGACCGGCGACCCGGATCCAGCAGACGACCGTCACCGCCGTACCGACCATGAGCGAGCCCGAGGCCCTCGAAGCCGTCGCCTGCTCGCTCGAGAACCCCGAGAGCTGCGAGGCCTGCCAGTGACCACGACCGAAGCGACCAGCACCAAGAACCTGCTCGACCCCGGGCTCGACCTCACCCTGCGGCCGATGCGCTACCCGCACTTCTACGACCGGTTCCGCGACGCGATCAAGAACACGTGGACGGTCGAAGAGGTCGACCTGCACTCCGACCTCAAGGACCTGCAGCGGCTCACCGAAGCCGAGCGGCACCTGGTGTCGCGGCTGGTCGCGTTCTTCGCCACCGGCGACACGATCGTCGCCAACAACCTGGTGCTCAACCTCTACCAGCACGTCAACTCCCCCGAGGGGCGGCTCTACCTGTCGCGCCAGCTGTTCGAGGAGGCGGTGCACGTGCAGTTCTACCTGACCCTGCTCGACACCTACGTCCCCGACGAGGGCGAGCGGCACGAGGCGTTCGCGGCGGTCGAGAACATCCCCTCGATCAAGGCCAAGGCCGACTACTGCTTCAAGTGGATCGACTCGGTCTTCGAGCTCGACCAGCTGAAGACCCGCGAGCATCGGCGCGCCTTTTTGCTGAACCTGATCTGCTTCGCGGCGGTGATCGAGGGGTTGTTCTTCTACGGCGCCTTCGCCTACGTCTACTTCCTCCGTTCCCGCGGCCTGCTCAACGGCCTGGCCTCGGGCACCAACTGGGTCTTCCGCGACGAGTCGATGCACATGGCCTTCGCGTTCGACGTGGTCGACACGGTGCGCGAGGAGGAGCCTGACCTCTTCGACGACGAGCTGGGCGAGCAGATCAGGCAGATGCTCATGGAAGGTGTCGACGCCGAGGCGCTCTTCGCCGACGACCTGCTCGGGCAGGGCGTGGCCGGGCTCTCGACGGCCGACATGCGCAGCTACCTCGAGTACGTCGCCGACCAGCGGATGCAGCGGCTCGGACTGCCCGTCATCTACGGGTCGAAGAACCCGCTGGCCTTCATGGAGCTCCAGGACGTGCAGGAGCTGTCGAACTTCTTCGAGCGGAAGGTGTCGGCCTACCAGGTCGGGGTGAGCGGCGCGGTCGGGTTCGACGAGGACTTCTGAGAAGTTCGGCGGGAGGACCAACCGAACGTCGTGCCACGGCATCTTGAGGGGTGCAGGAACCTGATCCAGGAGGAGGTGCCGTGGCGCGAACGCCGTCGGACTCGGAGTTCACCGAGCTCGTGGAGGCTGCGTGGCCGGGCCTGTGCTCTCGCCCGATGGAGAGTTCGCCACGTTGGACACCGGCAAGGGATTCGACGTCTATGACGTCGCGACCGGAAGCCACGTCAGCATCGATGGCGCGTCGTATGACTACGGCTGGACACCCCAGGACAACCTGGCCCGCCTCAAGAACCACCATGTCGTGACCTGCTCCGCCGCCAGCGGAGAGTGCACCACCGGCAGCGAGACCATCCCCTCGGACGGTGGCGGCACTTCCCCCCAGGACGTCCGGTTTGCGGGACAGACCTACGAGTCCTGAGATACTGCTCGAGCCATGGAGTCCCGCGCCACGATCCCGGTGCCGTGGGTTCGCGCGCTCTTCGCCGGCTCGTTCGCGTTCTTCCTCGGCACCGCAGGGCACGTCATGGCCGACGGCCTGCTGCCCGGACCGGCGTTCCTCGTCGCCCTCTTCGCGGGCACGGTCCTGGTCGGTCTGCCGGTGCTGGTGCGGCCGGCGTCGCGGGTGCGGATGCTCGGGCTGCTGGTGGGCGGCCAGACCTTCATCCACCTCTGTCTGACCCTGACCGCCGGACACCGCGGCGACCCCGAGGGCGTGGCCTCGCAGCCGCACGACGCGGGCCTCACCCAGCTGCCCGTCGTCGACGGTCACCGCGTCGGCTCGTTCCAGGACGCCTTCGTGGGCACCGCCGCTCAGCCGGCGACCACCCCGACGCTGCCGATCCACCACCTCGTCGCCGACCTGTCGGCGCACGCGCCGATGATGGTGGCCCACCTCGCCGCCGCCGCGCTGGTCGCTCTCTGGCTGGCGTACGGCGAACGGTGCTTCTTCGCGGTGCTCGCGCTGACGGCCCGGCTCCTGCTGGCCCTGGTCCGACCGGCACTGGCGGTCGACGTACCCGTCGTCCTGCGCACGTCCCTCGTCGTCGTCGCGGCGCCGCTCACGCAACTCCTCGTCGGCCACTCCGTCTCCCGGCGCGGCCCACCTCTCCTCGCAGGCTGATCCGTCCCTGACCCGCCCGGTTCACCGGGGGGCCGTCCTGCGTTTCCTTCACCGGCTCGAGGAGAGCTCTCATGACCCTGCCCGAGGCGCCAGAGCGCGCCCCCGCACCACCCGACCCCCGTCGTACGTCCCGTGCCACGCCGGCCTCCGGCTGGTTCCGGGCCGTCTGGCGCTGGCACTTCTTCGCCAGCTTCCTGGTCGTCCCGATCCTGCTGCTGCTGGCGACCACCGGCCTGATCTACCTGTTCCGCTTCCAGCTCGAGCCCCTGCTCCATCCCGACCTGATGAAGGTGGAGCCGAGCGGCCTCGCGCAGCCCTACGTGAGCCAGCTGTCCGCCGTCGAGCAGGAGTACCCGGGCTCGACCGCGGTCTCGCTGGCCGAGCCGCGCGACGACCACAGCCCGACGATCGTGTCGATCAGCACCGCCGACGGTGCCGGCCGGGACGTGTTCGTCGACCCCTACCGGCTCGAGGTGCTCGGCTCGGTCGATCCCGACACCACGCTGTCCGGCCGGGCGATCCGGCTGCACGGCGAGCTGATGGCCGGGAAGTGGGGAGACCACGTCATCGAGATCGGCGCCTGCTGGGCGGTCGTGATGGCGCTGACCGGCTACTACCTCTTCGTGCGCGGTTTCCGCGCTCGGCGCCGCGCGAGGAAGGCCGAGCGTCGGGGCGCGAAGCTGCGCTATCGGCACGGGCTGGTGGGTGCCTTCGTGGGCGTCGGTCTGCTCACCCTGCTGGTCACGGGACTGCCGTGGACCGGCTTCTGGGGCGAGAAGGTGCAGTCCTTCGCGACCGAGCGGCACTCGTCGATGTGGAGCCTCGACCCGGGCGCGCGGAGCGATCCTGCTTCGACGCTCGACGAGTCACTGCCGCACAGCCACGCCACCGACGTGCCGTGGGCACAGGGCGACTCCCCCGTCCCGACCGCACCGACCCCCGACGGTGAGCGGAGCGTCGCCAACGTCGACACCGCGATCGCGGTGGCGGACCGGCAGGGACTGCGGCATCCCTTCACGGTGGCGCTGCCGGACGCCTCGGACGCGACCGGTGTCTTCTCGGTGATCGGGTACGCCTTCGACGCACCCTCGGACGAGCAGACCGTGCACGTCGGCCGGTACGGCGGCGAGGTGGTCTCGACGTACGGCTTCGACGACTACCCGCTGCTGGCGAAGGTCGTCTCGCACGGCATCGGGCTGCACGAGGGACGCAGTCTCGGGCGCTGGTCGTTCTGGGGCTCGGCGCTGATGTGCCTCGCGGTGATCTTCATGTGCCTGAGCGGGCCGCTGATGTGGTGGCGCCGCCGACCGCGCGGAGCCGACCGGATCGGAGCACCCCGCGGCCGGATGCCGTTGAAGGCCACGCCACTGCTGGCCGTGGCACTCGTGGCGCTCGGCGTCTTCCTGCCGCTCTTCGGCATCACGCTGCTGGCCGCCCTCCTGCTCGACCAGCTGGCATTGCGGCGGGTGCCTGCCCTCGCGCACTGGTTCGGCAGCACCTGATCCCCGTCGGAACACGCCTACAGCCCCGCTCACCGACTGGTGGGCGGGGTCCGGGGCGGGGTGGTCAGGGTTCGCCGAAGTGGCGGAGGAAGTCGCGGGCCCATCGGAGTCGTTCGGGGTCGGGGGTGACGTCGAACGTGCCGTGGTGGTCTTTGAGGAACTGGTAGCCCAGCGGGCTGCGCCAGAGGTAGACGCCGGGTTCGACGGTGACGTAGGTCCAGCCGCCGGTGGTCTTGGCGCGGTGATGTCGTCTGCAGCAGGGCGCTTGGTTGCACGAGCAGGTCGGCCCGCCGTCGTGGCGGGGTCGTGTGGGACGCGGTGTTCGCAGTCGCAGTCTTCGGCGGGGCGGAAGCAGAACGCGAACACGCAGGTGCCGTCGCGGAGCTGGGTCTGGAGCTTGAGCCGCGCCGAGGCTTCGTAGGACCCGACGTGGATGTGCTCGGCCAGGTCGAGGACGGGTTGCACGGTGATCTTGGCGTCTGGGGCGGCGCACCACTCCCGGACCTGCGCTGCGGTGATCGGGCCGCGGGTCTCCTGGAGCCTCGCGATCCCGCCGGCGCCGAGGATCGGCGGCCTGTTCGAGGTGGACGTGCAGCACGACCTCACGCTTGCGAGGCGGCTTGGGCTGCGGCGGTCGCCCTCGGGGAGCTCGAGAGGCGTGCTGGCCGCGGGCGAGGTTGCCGACCGCGAGCGCGCGGCGCACGTCGAGCGACTCGGTGGAGCCGAGCAGGAGCTGGTGGTGGGCGTCGGCGGCGACCGCTGCCTCGAGGTCGAGGGCGTCGGCCAGGTCGAGGTCGCCGTCCACCCGGACCCTGCCGTTGACGCCGACCTCGGCCAGGGCGATGTCGAAGTGCCCCGCCTCGGCGGCGGCGAGGCGTTCCGCCTCGGTGGCCTCGGGGTCGAACCGGGCCTTGGCCTCCTCGATCAACCGGCCCAGCTGCGCGGGTCCGATGGAGTGGGCGAACGGGGCGACCATGGCGTCGACGAACGCCGCCGCCTCCGGTGAGAGACAGATGGTCTGGTCGGCGATGAACCCCAGCTTCCACGCCGGCAATTCACCTGCGTCGAGACGGGCCCAGCAGCTGGTCAGCCGGTAGATAGCCCTCGACCGCCTGGGAGAGGTAGCGGCGCCCGGAGTCGGTGGACCGGCCCATCGCGGCGGCGAACTCGACGATGGCGAACTCCGCGACCTCCGGACACCCCTGCCCACCGAGTGGCAGACACGACTCGTGCCACTCATCCAGGGGCCCGACCAGCGAGTCGCCGGAGTGCATCGCCGCCCACCGAGCAGCCGCCATGAACACCTCGCGGGCGGCGTCGTCCTCGGCCGCCTTGCGCGCCCGCGCGTAGGCCAGCACGGCGGCGGGGTCGTCTGCTCCGTCGAGCGAGATCGGGTCCGAGGTGGAGGTCATCGTGGGACCAACTCAACCATCGACCACCGACAGTCGAAGGGCCCAGATCGCGTTACTCCACAGGGATCCCGAAACCTTTTTCAGAAAGTTTGCGAGGCCGGTCGGCGGGGTCGGCTCGGGTCGGGTCCCAGCCTTCGCTGCGGTGGTCTCGACAAGCTCGACCAGCGGTGGTCCAGCAGGTGCCTACCTTGCAGGGGTTTCGAGACGGTCGCTGCGCGACCTCCTCAACCAGCGGTGGTGGGCCAGTTCCAGCGCGGCTTGCGGTGGTCTCGACAAGCTCGACCAGCGATACGCAACCACGTGCCCAAGCTGCAGCCAGAACTGCGGCGGCAACCCGATAGCCAGCCCGCCTTTGTCCCGCGCCGGGGCTGTCAACCAACCCCACCAACCAAGCGGAGGCACCCATGCTTGACAGCCCCGGCGAGGGTCAGACACTCGGCTGTCGGGTTGCCGACGTACCCCAAACAGGCACGCAGGCTGCTGCGGAGGTCTCGACCAGCGGTGGTCCAGCAGGTGCCTACCTTGCGGGGGTTTCGAGACGGTCGCTGCGCGACCTCCTCAACCAGCGGGTCGTGCGGACTCGAGCACCGCCAGACCGCAGCCAGCCCGCCGGCGGGAATCCGATAGCCAGCCCGCCTTTGATCCTCGGTCGGGCTGTCAACCCGCCCCGGGACCGCCGCGTAGGCACCGTGCTTGACAGCCCGGCCGAGGGTCAGACACTCGGCTATCGGGTTGCCGACGTACCCGACGGCGTCGACTAGCAGGTCGTGGAGGGCTTGACGCCCTCCACGACCTGCCGGGCCGTCACTTTCCGGAAACCGCAGCCTTGAACTTCGCGCCGGCCTTGAAGCCGGGCACCGTGCTCGCAGCGATCTGGATCTCCGCGCCGGTCTGCGGGTTGCGACCGGTCCGGGCCGAGCGCTCGCGCGGCTCGAAGGTGCCGAACCCCGGGATGGTCACCTTGTCACCCTTGGCAACGGTCTTCGTGATGGTGTCGAGGACGGCGTCCAGTGCCCGCTCGGCGTCCGCGCCGCTCAGCCCTGAGGCCTCGGCCACGGCGTCCTTGAGCTCTCCCTTGTTCAATGTTCAACCCTTCTCGGTGAGTGCTGTCGGTCCCATCCTGCACGAGGGAGCCCCCACGGCGCGCAGGCGCACCTGACTGGGGCACTTAGGCTCGTTGCCCGTGACCCAGCCCCAGCACGTCAACCAGTACCTCAGCGAGGACACTTTGATCGGCAGCGAGCGCGCCCAGCTGCTGGCGTTCGTGCACGACAACCGCACCGAGGTGGTGGCGCTGCTCGACGGCGTGACCGACGAGCAGGCACGGGCGCGGCTGGTGCCGTCCGCGACGACGTTGCTGGGCATCGTCAAGCACTGCGCCTTCGTGGAGCGGGTGTGGTTCCACGTCTCGCTGGCCGGTCGCAGCCGCGACGAGGTCGGCATCCCCGAGAGCGGCGAGGAGAGCTGGGTGCTGGAGGACGGCGACACGGTCGCCTCGATCCTGGCCGACTACCGCGCCGCGTGGTCCGAGGCGGACGAGATCGCCGCGCCGTACGACCTCGACGACCTGGCCACCCACAACCGGCGCGGGCCGCTCACCCTGCGCTGGATCTACGTCCACATGGTCGAGGAGCTGGGGCGGCACGCGGGCCACGGCGACATCCTGCGCGAGCAGGTGCTGGCGGCCGGCTGACGGCTGCCCGAAACTTTCTCGAGCCGGGCTGTCGATTTCCGGAACCGAGCGGCGACGTAGGCGTGACAGTCCACCGATGAAAGGCTGAGCCATGAAGTACGTGCTGATGTACACCTCCCGTACGGACCTCGACGCGAGCGCGGACCCCGAGGCGACGCAGGCGCTCTACAAGCGGGTCTACGAGTGGTTCGGGGAGAACGCCGCGATCATGACCGACTCGGGCGCAGAGCTCCTCGGCATCGAGACCGCGACGACCGTGAAGCACGGCGACGACGGCGCCGTCGTCGTCGACGGGCCGTTCAACGAGGCCAAGGAGGTCATCGGCGGCTTCAGCGTCGTCGAGGTCGCCGACCTGAGCGCGGCGATCGAGGCCGTCAAGACCTGGCCGCTGCTCGACCTGCCCGGCAACTCGGTCGAGATCCGTCCCATGGTCGAGGACTACTCGCACATGGAGCAGTGACCCTGAGGTGACGACGCCTCCGACCGACGGCCTCCTCGCGCAGGTGCTGCGCGAGGAGGCTGGTCCGTTGGTGGCCGGCCTCTCGCGCCGATACGGCGACTTCGACCTCGCCGAGGAGGCCGTCCAGTCGGCGGTGGTCGAGGCGCTCACCACCTGGCGCCGCGACGGGCCGCCGGACAGCCCCGGCGCGTGGCTGCAGGTCGCCGCACAGCGCAACGCGGTCGACGGCGTACGCCGCAGCACGCGTCAGCGAGCGCTGGCCGCGCGCGCCTCGGCCCCGGCCTCGGACGGGTCCGGCACCGACGACCGGCTCGCGCTGCTCTTCGCCTGCTGCCACCCGGCGCTGGCGCCCGAGGCGCGGCTGGCGCTCACGCTCCGCGCCGTCGTCGGCCTCACGACGCCGCAGATCGCCCGGGCGTTCCTGGTCAACGAGAGCACGCTCGCCCAGCGGATCGTCCGCGCCAAGCGCAAGATCGTGGACGCCGGGATCTCGCTCGCCGTACCCGCCACGGACCAGCTGTCCGAACGGCTCGGCGACGTGCTCGCCGTGGTCTACGTGATGTTCAACGAGGGGTTCGTGTCCTCGACCGGCGCCGCCCAGGACCGCGACCTCGCGGCCGACGCGGTCTGGCTGGCCGGCGTCGTGGCCACGTCAGTGCCGGACGAACCCGAGGCGTGGGGCCTGGCCGCGCTGCTCACCATCCAGCACGCGCGGGCCGCGGCCCGGTTCGACGAGGCCGGTGGGCTGGTGCTGCTGCGGCACCAGGACCGGTCGCTCTGGGACGGCGCAGCGATCGCCGAGGGCGAACGGCTGATCGAGCGGGCGGCCGCGCTGCGGGTCCCGGGCCGCTACCAGCTGCAGGCCGCGATCGCCGCACTGCACGCCACCGCTCCCTCGTGGGAGCAGACCGACTGGCTGCAGATCGTGATGCTCTACGAGGTCCTGGCCCGACTCGACCCGTCCCCGGTCGTCCGGCTCAACCAGGCGGTGGCCCGGGCCCAGCACGGCTCGCCCGCCGATGCGCTGGCCCAGCTCGACGGCCTCGCCGGCGCACTGGCGTCGTACCACCTCTTCCACGCCGCCCGCGCCGAGCTGCTCACGACGCTCGGCCGCCACGACGACGCCCGGGAGGCCAACCGCACCGCTCTCGGTCTCACCAGCAACGACGCCGAACGCCGGCTGCTCACCACCCGCCTGCACCGCCACCCGCTCGGCGACGGGTCCTGAGGCAGTCCTCGGGTCGCGCGGGGGCGGCAACCCCACCCGCGAACCGGGTGGCTGACCCCGGCCGCTGGGCGGCTAACCACCTGTGGCGCGCGGCGCGGCGTCCCTAGCGTCGAAGCATGACCACGACCGCCCTGCCGCCCGCCCCGGTTCCGACCGTCGCCACCCGTCGCCGGTGGCTGCCGAAGGACGAGCACTCCCTGTTCCTCCTCGGTACGGCGCTCGTCGCCCTGCACGTGCTCGACGACACGCTGCTGCAGCCGCCGGCGGGCACCTCCGCGGCCGACCACCTGGTCAGCGCCCTGGTCCCGGGCGGGCTGCTCGCCGCGGCTGCCTACAGCTTCGGGCGGGTACGCGCCGGACGGCGCGCGGTCCTGGCGCTGTCAGTCGGTGTGTTCGGGATCGGCATCGGCGCGATCGAGGCCGGCTACTACACCACCGCCGTCGGGCCCTCCGGCGACGACTTCACCGGGCTGCTCGCGATCCCCGCGGGCCTGCTGCTCGTCGGCCTCGGCCTGTGGAGGCTGTGGCAGTCGCGGCGGCGCACCGGCCGGCTCTGGCGACGCCTGGTCCGGCGCTCGGCGTACGTCGTGGTGGCGGCCCTCGCGGCGTTCTTCGTCGCGCAGCCGATGCTGTTCGGCTATGCCGTCACCCACGTCCAGCGGGCCGTGGTGCCGACGGACGAGCTCGGCGTCCCCCACGAGGACGTGACGTTCACGACCTCGGACGGGCTGACGCTGCACGGTTGGTACATCCCGTCCCGCAACGGCGCGGCGGTCGTCGACTTCCCCGGGCGGCTCGGCACCCAGGCGCACGCGCGGATGCTGGCCAGTCACGGCTACGGCGTGCTGCTGTTCGACCGGCGCGGTGAGGGTCGCAGCGAGGGTGGTGGCAACCTGCTGGGCTGGGGCGGCGAGAAGGACATCATCGCCGCGGTCGACTGGCTCAAGGGCCGCCCGGACGTGGACCCGGACCGCATCGGCGGCCTCGGCCTGTCGGTCGGCGGCGAGCTGATGCTCGAGGCCGCTGCGAAGGACCCCGACCTCGCCGCCGTCGTGTCAGACGGCGCAGGGGCACGGCAGTTCGACGAGGACAGGAAGGCCATGCCCGGCGCCGGGTTCTGGGTGATGAGTCCGGCGTTCGCACTGCTCAACGCGTCAGTGGCGACGTTCTCCGACACGGCGCCGCCCGAGTCGCTGTTCGACCTGGTCCCACGCATCGCGCCGCGTCCGCTGCTGTTCATCTATGCGCCCGACGGCGGCAACGGGACCGAGGTCCTGACGCCGGACTACGCACGGATCGCTGGTCCGAACGCGTCGCTGTGGAGCGTCGATGACGCCCCGCACATCAAGGCGATCGAGACCGCACCGGCGGAGTACGAGCAGCGTGTCATCGCCTTCTTCGACGAGGCGCTGCTCACCCCTTAGGACAGCTCATGGGCTCAGCGTGCCCCATCCGGGGTGGCGGTGGCCTGGCACCCGTTCTCCACGGGGACAACGGTTCTCGACCCACCGCCCACGTGTGGAAGGGGGTTGCTCACCCACCGCTCCCCGGCGCCCAGCGGACCTGGCGCGCCTTCCCTTCGTCGTACGCCGCGTGGCCGGACAGCGACATGGGCGTGCCGGTCTCCCACCAGGCGCCGGACTCGGTCCAGGCGGACTGCGCCACTCGGCAGACCACCACCGCGGGCCGCTGCTCGGCCACCGCCGCGGCACGGGCCGCCGCGTAGGCGGAGCGGAAGCCGTCCAGGTCGCCGTCCGCGACGGTCTCGACGTGGCAGCCCAGCGAGCGGGCGTGCGCGGCGAAGTCGACGGTGAGGCCGGCGGCGGCGCCGGGGCCGCGGGAGTCGGCGAGCAGATTGTTGAAGCCGTCGGCGCCCTGGCCGGTCTGCAGCCGGTGGATCACGGCGAAGCCGGCGTTGTCGCACAGCACCGCGACGTACGGCACGCCCGCGAAAGCCGCGGAGTAGAGCTCGGAGTTGAGCATCAGGTAGGAGCCGTCGCCGAAGATCGACGTGACCACGCCGTCGGGGTGCGTGCGGGCCCGCGCCATCGCGGCGCCCCACGGCGCGACGATCTCGTAGCCCATGCAGGAGAAGCCGTACTCGAGGTCCATCGTCGCCCCGGACGTGGGGCCCGGCGTCACCTTGCCGGTGCGCCAGCCGCCGTGCAGCTCCCCCGGCATGCCGCCGGACGCGGTGAGCACGTAGTCGTCGGATCCGGACGCGTCGTTGACGGCCCCCGTCACCTGGGCGTAGGTCAGCGAGCCGTCCTCGGTGATCCCGCCGGCCCGCAGCCGGTCGATCTCGAGGTCCCAGTCCGCCTTCACGCCCCGGGCCCGCGAGGCCCACCCGTCCGGCGCGACCCAGTCGCCCAGGGCGGCGTCGAGCTCGACCAGCGTCTCGCGCGCGTCGCCGACCACGGCCTGCGCGCCGTGCTTGACCGCGTCGAAGCGGGCGGCGTTGACGGTGACGATCCGGGCGTCGCCCGAGAAGCCGGTCCACGACGAGGTGATGAAGTCCTGCAGCCGCGTGCCCACCGCGACCACCACGTCGGCCTCGGCGGCCACGGCGTTGGCGGACGCCGAGCCGACGATGCCCAGCGCGCCGGCGTACAGCGGGTGGTCGTGCGGCACCAAGGTGCGGCCGGCGACGGTCTCCACGACCGGTACGCCGTGCGCCTCCGCGAACGCGACGGCCTCCGCTCCCGCGCCCGAGTAGCGCACCCCGCCGCCCAGCACGAGCACCGGCCGCTCGGCCTCGCGGATCGTCGCCACCGCACCTGCGAGCGCGTCGCGGTCGGCGCGAGGCCGCGGCACGCGGTGCACCCGCGGCTCGAAGAACGCCTCCGGGAAGTCCCACTCCTCCGCCTGCACGTCCTGCGGCAGCGCCAGCGTCACCGGACCTGCGTCGGCCGGATCGGTGAGCACCCGCGCGACCTGCGGCAGCGAGGCGAGCAGCTGTTCGGGCCGGGTGATCCGGTCGAAGTAGCGCGAGACCGGCCGGAACGCGTCGTTGACGGTCGTCGTCGGGTCGCCGAAGTGCTCGACCTGCTGCAGCACCGGGTCGGGCGCGCGGCCGGCGAAGGTGTCGCCGGCCAGGAGCAGCACCGGCAGGCGGTTGGCGTGAGCGACGCCCGCCGCCGTGACCATGTTGAGGGCACCGGGGCCGATGGACGACGTCGCGACCATCACCTGGCGACGGTCCGTCGCCCGCGCGTAGGCGACGGCGGCGAGCGCCATGCCCTGCTCGTTCTGGCCGCGCCACGTGGGCAGGTCGTCGCCGGCTTCCTGCAACGCGGTGCCGAGCCCGAGCACGTTGCCGTGGCCGAAGATCGCGAAGACTCCGGCGAAGAGCGGCACCTCGGTGCCGTCGAGCAGCTCCGAGCGCTGCGCGGTCATCCAGCGCACCAGCGCCTGCGCGGTCGTGAGACGAGGCATCAGCTCTCCCTCCGGCCCGCCGCCGAGGTCATCGGGCAGCGGGGGTCCGTGGGCATCGTCGCCCAGGTGTCGCGCACCCAGCCGTGCGCCGGGTCGTCGCAGAAGGCCAGCTCGCGCTCGGCGCCCGGCCCGGCCATCACGTTCAGGTAGTACATCTCGTAGCCCGGCGCCGCGACGCACGGCCCGTGGTAGCCGTGCGGCACCAGCACCACGTCGTGGTCGCGCACCCGGTGGCTCTCCTCCAGGGGTGCCAGCCCGGCCGCCTCGTGCTCGGGCCCGGTGTACGTCGAGTGGTAGCCGAAGCCGTCAGGCCCGCCGTCGATCCGGTAGTAGTAGATCTCCTCGTTGACGACGCGGCACGGGTCGCTCGCGTCGTGCTTGTGCGGCGGGTAGCTCGACCAGTTGCCGTCCGGCGTCAGCAGCTCGCAGCAGACCAGCTTGTCGGCGTGGTCCCAGACCCCCGGGACGCCGAAGTTGGCGACCTGACGGGTCGCCGGCCCGGCACCCCGCACCTCGACCGGGACGTCCTCGGCGGCGCCGTAGGCCGGCGGGAGGGCCCGTTCGCAGCGCGACGACGGCAGCGCGACCTCGGCCCCGGCCTCCGACACCAGCTCGGCGACCGAGTCGCGGCCGACGTACGCGAAGTCGGTGACCCGCGCGAACACCGACTCGCGGCCCTGCAGCTCGAAGGTCTGGTCGGCGGCGGTCACCCTCAGCGAGCCGGCGAGCGGCAGGACGAACAGCTCCGAGCCGCCCGTCTCGACCCGCTGCGGCTCCCCCGGCGACAGCCGCAGCACCCGCAGCCCGGTCCAGTCCCAGCCGGCGTCCTCGGGCGTGATCTCGACGATCGGGCCAGGGCCGCCGCCGTCGTGCGCCTCGCGGAGCAGGCTCACGGCGTGTCTCCCGCGGCACGCAGCACGGCCGCGGCCGCGTCGACCGCGGCGAACACCTCGCCGTCGGGCGGGTAGAGCAGCGCCCGGCCCACCACCAGCCCCCGGACCGAGGGCTGGACGAGCGCACGACCCCACGACGCCAGGTCCTCGGCGGGCTCGGGGTGCGGCACGCCACCGAGCACGACGCACGGCAGCGTCGTCGTCGCGAACACCGCCTCCGGGTCGTCGCAGGAGGGCATCTTCAGCCACGTGTAGGCACTGGTCGTGCCCAGCCCGCTCGCGATGGCCACCGCGCGGGCCAGCGACGCGACGTCCTTGAGCAGTCGCAGCGAGCCGTCGTCCTCACGGTGGTAGGGCAGCGGCTCGACCATCGCCACCAGCCCGCGGTCGGCGAGCTCGCTGACGGCCTTGGCGCAGCCCTCGAGCGTCTCGGCGGTGCCGTCGTCGGCGTCGTCGATGCGGAGCAGCATCTTGCCGCCCTCGAGGCCGCACTCGGCGATGCTCGCGGCGTCGTAGCCGGTGAAGCGGTCGTCCATCGTCCAGGTGGCGCCGTCGAGACCGCCGCGGTTCATGGAGCCGATGACGACCTTGTCCTCGAGGGCGCCGAGGAGCAGCAGCTCCTCGACGATGTCCGGCGTGCCGAGCACCCCGTCGACGTCGGGGTGGCTGAGCGCCTCGGCCAGGCGGGCCAGCAGCGAGCGGCGGTCGGCCATCGCCATCGGGTCGCTGCCCGAGGCCAGGGCGCCGCGGGCCGGGTGGTCGGCCGCGACCAGGAACACGGTGCCGCGGTCGTTGAGGACCCGGCCCGGCCGGCGGCGGGCGGCGTACGCCTTGGCGATCGCGCCGGGGTCGCCCGCACGCGTCGCGAGCAGATCGAGCCACTTCTCGTCGGGAAGAGTGGGAACGCTCATGTTCTTGGGGTCCCCGCGGAATCGCGATTCTCTCGCGAAGCGGCTACATCGGGATTTCGTGGGGTGTTCATGCGGTGGCTCCTCGGCTCGCGACGAGCGCTTCGAGCTCGGCGACGGTGGGCATGGCGTCGGCGCAGGCGAGCCGCGAGGCGACGAGGGCACCGGCGGCGTTCGCGTACTCCGCGCAGCGCGCGGGCTCCCAGCCGGACAGCAGCCCATGCACCAGCGCGCCTCCGAAGGCGTCGCCGGCACCCAGTCCGCAGACGACCTCGACGGGGTGCGGGGGTACGACGGTGGCACCGTCGGCAGTGGCGACCAGCACGCCCTCGCTGCCCATCTTCACCAGCGCCAGCTCGACGCCGCGGTCGAGCAGCCGCTTCGCCGCTTCGTGCGGGTCGCTGGTGCCGACCGCGACCTCGACCTCGGCGCGGTTGCCGACGGTCACGGTCACGTGGTCGAGCATCGCGTCGTACTCTGCGCGCGCCTCTGCGGGCGAGGGCCAGAACATCTCGCGCCAGTCGAGGTCGAGGATCGTCCACCGGCCGGAGCCGGGCTCGGGCCGGACGCGCCGGGAGAGCATCTCGAGCTGTGTGCTCCGGGCCGGCTCGACGCTCACGCCGGTGCCGGTGACCCAGAGGACCGGCACGTCCGCGACCACGTCCCAGGGCACGTCGGCCTCGGTCAGCGTGAGGTCGGGCGCGACGGGCGACCGGTAGAACGTCAGCGGCGGGTCCTCCGGCGGGTTGAGCTCGCAGAAGACGACCGGGGTCTGCAGCCCGGCCGCCGTGCCGACGTACGACGCGTCCACGCCGAAGCCGGTCAGCGCCTCCCGGACGTAGTCGCCGAAGCCATCCGGGCCCACCTTGGTGAGCACAGCGGCGCGATGGCCGAGCCGGGCGGCCCCGACCGCGACGTTGGTCGCGGTGCCGCCGAGGGACTTCGCGAAGGTCGCGACGTCCTTCAGCGGTACGCCGGACTGCTCGGGGTAGAGGTCGACCCCGACCCGGCCGACGGTGAGGAGGTCGAGCATCAGCTGGAGGTGGGGAAGTGGAGGCTGGCCCCGCTGGCCTGCGACTGCTGCGGCCAGCGCGCGGTGACGACCTTGGCCCTGGTGTAGAAGCTCACGCCCTCCGGCCCGTGCACGTGCTTGTCGCCGAACAGCGAGTCCTTCCAGCCGCCGAACGAGTAGAACGCCATCGGCACGGGGACCGGCACGTTGATGCCGATCATGCCGACGTTGACCCCGCGCTGGAACCTCCGGGCCGACTCGCCCGAGGACGTGAAGATCGCGGTGCCGTTGCCGTAGGGGTTGGCGTTGATCAGCGCGATGGCCTCGTCGACGTCGTCCGCACGGACGACCGAGAGCACCGGGCCGAAGATCTCCTGCGTGTAGACGTCCATCTCGGTGGTGACCTCGTCGATCACGGTCGGACCGACGAAGAAGCCGTCCTCGAAGCCCGGCACGACCAGGTCGCGACCGTCGACCGCGAGCCTGGCTCCCTGCTCCGCGCCGGTGCCGATGAGGCCGCGGATCCGATCTTGCGCCTCGCGGGTGACCACCGGCCCCATCTCGCTGGCCGAGTCCCGGCCGGAGCCGACCTTCACGGCTCGGGCTCGGTCGGAGACCGCTTCGACGACCCGGTCCGCCGCGGAACCCACCGCGACGGCGGCCGAGATGGCCATGCACCGCTCGCCGGCCGAGCCGAACGCCGCCGCCGACAGGTGGTCTGCCGCGAAGTCGACGTCGGCGTCGGGCATCACGATCGCGTGGTTCTTCGCGCCGCCGAGGGCCTGGACCCGCTTGCCGCTGGCCGTACCGCGCTCGTGGATGTAGCGCGCGATCGGAGTCGAACCGACGAACGACACTGCGGCGACCTTGGGCGAGTCGAGGATCGCGTCGACGGCGACCTTGTCGCCGTGCACGACGTTGAAGACACCATCGGGGAGTCCGGCCTGCCGCCAGAGGTCGGCGATGACGAGAGAGGCGGACGGGTCCCGCTCGCTCGGCTTGAGCACGAAGGTGTTGCCACAGGCGATCGCCACCGGGAACATCCACATCGGCACCATCGCCGGGAAGTTGAACGGCGTGATGCCGGCCACGACGCCCAGCGGCTCGCGGAACGAGAACGTGTCGACCCCGCTCGACACCTGGTCGGAGTAGTCGCCCTTGAGCAGGCTCGGGATGCCGCAGGCGAACTCGACGACCTCGAGGCCACGCTGCACCTCACCGAGCGCATCCGACAGCACCTTGCCGTGCTCGTCGGTGATCACCTCGGCCAGCCGCCCGGCGTTCGCGTTGAGCAGCTCGCGGAAGGCGAACATGATCTTGGTCCGCGCGCTCACCGAGGTCTGCGACCAGCCCGGGAACGCGTCCCACGCCGCGTCGATCGCGCCCTCCACGTCGGCGGTCTCGGCGAGGAGCACCTCAGCGGCGACCTGGCCGGTGGCGGGGTTGTAGACCGGTGCGGTGCGGGTCGAGCCCGCCGAGCTCGGTGCGCCGGAGACCCAGTGCTGGATCGTGGTCATCGCTTGCCGCCTGTCAGGTAGTCGAGGCACTGCCGTACGTCGGTGAGGGGGCCGTCGCCGTCGGGTTCGCCGGGGAGCATGACGTCCTGCTCGAGCACGTACCAGCCCTGGTAGCCGGCACCCTCCAGGGTGTCGACGATCCCGGTGACGTCCACGCTGCCGGTGCCGAGCGGGACGAACAAGCCCGCACGGACCGCGTCGGCGAAGGTGAGCGAGCCGTCCACGACCTGCGCGGCCAGCGCGCTGTCGACGTCCTTGAGGTGCACGTGGCGCACCCGGTCCGCGTGCGCCGCCACGATCGGGCCGGGGTCGGAGCCCGCGGCCGCCAGGTGGCCGGTGTCGACGCACAGTCCGATGCGGGAGCCCTCGACGACCCGCTGGGTCTCGGCGCCGCTCTCGATCATGGTGCCCATGTGCGGGTGCAGGGAGGCCTCGACACCGCGGCTCGCGGCGTGATCGGCGATCCGGTCCAGGTTGGTGAGCAGGGTCTGCCAGCCCGTCTCGTCGAGCGCCGGCCGGGCGTCGTACCCGTCCTGACCGGTCCCCGCGGCGAGGACGACCATGCCCGCCTTGGCGGACAGGCACTCGTCGATGAAGGCGTCGACTCCGGGGACCGGGTCGTGGCCGGGGTCGTGCAGGACCGCCACGTGGAAGCCGCCGACCGCGCCGAGGCCGTGGGCCGCCAGCTGGGCCACGCGCGACTCCGCCTCCGCCTCGAGAAACCCGGGCGGACCGAACTCGGTGGCCACGAGGCCGAGGTCCTGCATCTCGGAGAGCACCCGCTCCGGCGCCAGCTGGTAGCCCCAGCCGGGCACCTCGCAGAGGCCCCAGGAGATGGGCGCCCCGGCAATGCGGTCAACGGGGAGGGAAGTGGTCACGACACCGATCCAATCGCAGGGTAGGTCCGACAAACAAGCATTTGTCCTAACATTAGATCATCTGACATAGTGGCGCCCATGTCCGCCCCTCTCGCGCTGGCCGTCGACCGATCGAGCCCGATCCCCCTGTGGTTCCAGGTCGCGCAGCACTTCGAGCAGGCGATCGCCTCCGGTGTCCTCCCCCAGGGCACCCTGCTCGACAACGAGATCGTCCTGGCCCGGCAGCTCGGGATCTCCCGGCCGACGATGCGGCGAGCCATGGAGCAGCTCGTCGACCAGGGGCTGATCGTCCGCCGGCGCGGGATCGGCACCCGCGTCGTGCAGCCCAAGGTGCGCCGCCCCCTCGAGCTGACCAGCCTCTACGACGACCTGGCGCACACCGGCCAGCAGCCGAGCACCACGGTGCTCCGCTTCGAGACGGTGGGCGCCGGTGCGGACGTCGCCGCGCGGCTCCGGCTCTCCGAAGGCGACCCGGTCGTCCTGGTCGAGCGGCTGCGCAGCGCCCGCGAGCAGCCCATCGCGCGGATGACCAACTGGTTGCCGGCCGACATCGTCAGCTTCGAGGAGGACGCCCTTGCGACCACGGGCCTCTACGACCTGCTCCGCCGCACGGGCGTGCACCTCCACTCGGCCACGCAGACGGTCGGCGCCCGCACCGCGACTGCCGCCGAGGCGCGTGAGCTCAGCGAGCCGCGCGGAGCGGCGCTGCTGACCATGGAGCGCGAGACCCTCGACGACCACGGCACGGTCGTCGAGTTCGCGAGTCATCTCTACGCCGCGAGCCGCTACACCTTCGAGATCAACCTCGTTCGCGGTTAGGGCGTGTCCCGCAATCCCGGGTGGATGCCGGCGTCGTCCAGGCGCGTGCTGGGCAGGCGCCGGCACGCGCGCAGACTGGGCGTGTTCGAAGGGACGGTGGCGCACCCAGCGCGTGATCTGGGCGGCGTCCGGCGCCGCCAGGTAATGCGGGACACGTCCTAGCACCGGGGGCCGCCGTCAGCTCAGTGGCGCCGGAGCGCCCTGCTCGAGCTCGGCCCTGAGCGCACGCAGCTGGGCCTCGATGGGATGGGCGGTGGCGCCGAGCCGGGCCATCGTCGTGCCGGCGGCCATGCTCGTGTCGTAGGGCACCGGGGCCGGCAGCCGGGCCGCGTCCGGCGGCGGCCCGAAGTCCAGCTGCCCGGGGTCGAGGCCGAAGACGTCGCAGGTCGCCAGGGCCAGCTCGCGGCGGGTGACCGGCGTACCGCCCGCGAAGTGCAGCACGCCGTCGACCTGCTTCTCGACCGCCAGCCCGAGCAGGGCGCCGATCTCGGGCGACACGATCGGGGTGGCGACCGAGTTGATGTCCGGGTCCTCCCAGACCGTGAACCGCTCGCCGGCGCGCAGCGCCTCCACCAGCGCGATCACGAAGTAGCCGAAGCCGACGTCCTGCGACCGCGGGCCGGACTCCTGGGTCTGGTGCAGCCCCTGTACGCCGCCGACGCGCGCGACGAAGCCGGCGTCGGCACGCTCCAGCACCACCAGCTCGGACGCGGCCTTCATGAACCCGTAGAAGTTGACCGGGTTGGGCGGCTCCGCCTCGTCGACGAGGTGGCCGGTGCCGTCGAACACCCAGTCGCTGGAGACGTAGCCGACCCGCGATCCCGTCTGGTTGGCGGCGTCGACGACCCGTCGGGTCAGCCCGACGTAGCCGTCCTGGGCGGCCCTGCGGTCGGCGTACATCCCATGGAAGTCGTTGAAGATCGCCAGGTGCGCCACCGCGTCGCAGCCGTCGAGCCCCTGGGCCAGCGACTCCGTGTCCTGCGTGTCCACCAGCCTCGTCGACCACGGGAAGTCCGGCCCCGGGTCGCGGCGGACCATGCAGACCACGTCGTGGCCCTTGCCCGTCAGGACGGCCGCGACCGTGCCGCCGACGAAGCCGGTGGCGCCGGTGACGGCGATTCTGCTCAACCGATCTCCTTGACCTGCACCGGCCGGCCCTCGCGGAGCGAGAGCCCGGCGGCGAGCGCGACCGCGGTGCAGTGCCGCGCGGCGGCGGTGCCGACCGGGGACGGGCCGCCCTGGGTGAGGTAGGTGTGGAACGCGGCCCACTCCTGGCGGTAGGACTCCAGGTAGCGGTCGAGGAAGAACCAGGGCAGCGGCTCGCCGGTCCGCGCCTCGCGGCCGACGTGCCAGCCCGCGTGCCGGGCGGGGTTGTCGGAGACCGCCAGGCCGGCGTTGCCGAAGGCCTCCACCCGCTGGTCGAAGCCGTAGACGGCCTCGCGGCTGTTGTCGATGGTGGTCAGCGTGCCGTCCTCGTGGGTCAGCACCGTCACGGCGGTGTCGACGTCGCCGGCCTCGCCGATCCGCGGGTCGACGCGCACCGCGCCGCGGGCGAAGACCTCGGTCACCGGGCTCTGCACGACGTACTGGGCCATGTCGAAGTCGTGGATCACCATGTCGAGGAAGATGCCGCCGCTGACGGCGACGTACTCCGGCGGAGGCGCAGCGGGGTCGCGGCTGGTGATCCGCAGGACGTGCAGGTCGCCGACCGACCCGTCCGCCACGCGGTCCCGCACCGACTTGTGGCCCGGGTCGAAGCGCCGGTTGAAGCCGATCATGAACGGCACCCCGGCCGCCTCGACCGCCGCGAGGGCGCGGTCCACCTGCTCGAGGTCGAGGCTGACCGGCTTCTCGCAGAAGATCGCCTTGCCGGCCTGCGCCGCAGCGATGATCAGGTCGACGTGGGTGTCGGTGCTGGTGCAGATCGCGACGGTGTCGACGTCGTCGGACGCCAGCAGCTCCTCGATGGACATGACCGGCGCGCCGATGGCGGCCGAGACACCCTCGGCCGCTGCAGGTACGGCGTCCGCCACCGCAGCCACGACCCAGCCCGGGACCTCGCGGGCCAGCAGAGAGGCGTGCATCCGGCCGATCCGGCCGCAGCCGATCACGCCGATCCGGCGGACCGTCAGCTCCGGCCCGGCGTCGACGGCGAACCCTGCGTCCTTGCTCATGACAGCGCTACCCACTCTCCGGTGTCGTGCGAGGTGACCATGGCGTCGAGGACGCTCGCGGAGGCGACCGCGTCGTCCAGGGTGGCGATCTCGGCGGCTTCGCCCGAGATCGCCCTCACGAAGTTGCGGGCCTCGACGACCTTGGTGTCGTCATAGCCCATGGCGATGCCCGCACCGGGCTGGAACGCGGCGTAGTCACCGTCGCCGGGCTCGCTGAAGACGGTGCTGGTCGGCTGGCCGGCGTACTGGTCGCCGGAGGAGACCTGCAGCTCCCCCGGGCGGCGGAAGTCCCACCGCACCAGACCCTTGGTGCCGTGCACCTCGAACGCGTAGTTGTTCTGCTCCCCCACCGCGGCCCTGTTCGCCTCGCAGACGCTGAGCACGCCGCCTGCCATCCGGAGGATGGCGACGACGTAGTCCTCGTTCTCGACCTCGCCGAAGGTCAGCCCGGGGTCGGTCACGTCGAGGACGGCGTAGTGGCCGGCGGCGTCGGCGACCGGACGCTGCGGGATGTGGATCGCGGTCTGCGCCATCACGCTCGAGACGTCGCCCACGACGAAGCGGAGCAGGTCGACGCCGTGCGACGCCAGGTCTCCGAGGGCGCCGTGGCCGCCGCGGTCGATCGCGTAGCGCCACGAGAGCGGGCTGCCCGGGTGGGCCGCGTAGTCGGTGAGCAGCTGCACCCGCGCGTGGGTGGGCACCCCGATCTGGCCCGACTCGATGATCCGGCGGGCCCGGGCCACGGCCGGCACGTGGCGGTAGTTGAAGCCGACGCAGCCGACGACGCCGCTGGCGTGCACCGCGTCACGGACCGCCATCGCGTCCGCGGCCGTGAGCCCGACGGGCTTCTCGATCCACAGGTGCTTCCCTGCCTCCGCCACCGCGACGCCGATCTCCCGGTGCAGGAAGTTCGGCGCGGTCACGCTCACCGCCGACACGTCGGGATCGGCGAGGAGCTCGCGCCAGTCTGGCCACGTCGAGATGGACTGCGCCGTCGCGCCATGGGCGCGTGTGAACGTCTCCGCCGCGGCGGCCGACGACTCGGCCACCGCCACCACCTCGGGCCGCACCGCGAGGTCCGGCCAGTGCTGGGCGAGTCGCTGGTAGGCCCGCGCGTGGACGTGACCCATCCAGCCGGCACCGATGATGCCGACGTTGAGCGTCTCCACGGCTACCGAACCGCCGAACCCTCGAGCTCGTGCGCGAGCGCCTCGAGCTCGGCCCCGCCGGACATCGCCTTCACCAGCTCCTCGCGGCTGACCGTCCTGCGCTCGAACTCGTTGGTCATCTGGCCGCGGTTGAGCAGGTAGAAGCGGTCGCCGACCATGTGCGCGTGGTGCGGGTTGTGGGTGATGAACACGACCGCGATGCCCCGCTCGCGCGCCTGGAGGATGTACTTCAGGACCACGCCGGACTGGCGCACGCCCAGGGCGCTGGTCGGCTCGTCGAGGATCAGCACCTTGGCGCCGAAGTAGACCGCCCGGGAGATCGCGACCGCCTGGCGCTCGCCGCCCGAGAGGGTTCCGACCGGCTGCTCCATGTCACGGAGGTCGATGCCCATGGCGAGCAGCTCCTCGCGGCACACCCTCTTGGCGAGGCTCGTGTCGAGGAGCTTCACCGGCCCAAAACCGCGACGCGGCTCGTTGCCGAGGAAGAAGTTGCGCCACACCGACATCAGCGGCACCGTGGCCAGGTCCTGGAACACCGTCGCGATCCCGGCGCCCAGGGCCTCTCGCGGTGAGCCGAAGCTGGTCGACTCGCCCGCCACGAGGAACTCCCCCTCCGAGGGCTGGTGCACCCCGCTGAGGATCTTGATCAGCGTCGACTTGCCGGCGCCGTTGTCGCCGAGCACGCAGGTGACGGTGCCCGGGTCGACGTGCAGGGAGATGTCGCGCAGCGCGAGCACACTGCCGAAGGACTTGGAGACATTCTTGAGCTGGAGCGCCGGCACCACGCTCCCCGGCTTCGGCGCCGGGGACAGCTCGGGCTCGGGGATCTCCTCGAAGGTCACGTCGTCTGCGCCGGTCATTTCTTCGCTCCCTGTGCCCGCTTGCTGATGAAGGTGTTGACCATGACCGCGGCGAAGAGGATCACGCCGAGGAACAGGAACAGCCAGTCGGAGTTCCAGCCGGCGTAGTTGATCCCGATGAAGGCCATGCCGAGGATCGAGGCGCCGATGCTGGCGCCGATCGCCGAGCCGAAGCCACCGGTGAGGAGGCAGCCGCCGACGGTCGCGGCGATGATGAAGGTGAACTCCTCGCCGACCCCCTGACCGGCCTGCATCGACGCCAGCCGGGTCAGCGTGATCATGCCCACGAGCGCTGCGGCCATCTGGGTGAGCACGAACAGGGTGATCTTCGTGCGACGCACGGGCACGCCGGCGTTGCGGGCCGCGTTGGCGTCGCCACCCACGGCGAAGATCCAGTTCCCGAACCGGGTCCGCGTCAGGACCAGGGTGGCGATCACGGTGATGCCGATCCACCACACGACCGCGATGCGGTAGTCGTAGGGATGCCAGAACGTCGAGGAGAAGATCTTGGCCGCCGAGTCGAAGCCGTCGACGTCGCGAAGGCCGGCCACCCGGACCGTGCCGGTGATCTCCTTGGTGAGTCCCGAGTTGACGCCGCGCAGCGAGAAGAACATCGCCAGCGTGACGATGAACGACGGCAGCCCGGTGAGCATCACGAGCCAGCCGTTGATCAGCCCGACGCAAGCGGCGAAGGCGAACGTCACGAGGATGGCCGGCCACATGGACATGCCGTACTCGGTGGTGAGCACGCCGCACAGCAGCCCCGAGGAGCCGACCATGACGCCGGAGCTCAGGTCGAACTCGCCGCCGATCATCAGCAGCGCGACCGGGACGGCCACGATGCCGACGGTCGAGGCCACATCGGTCCAGCGAGCGGTACCGGTGATGGTGGCGAAGATCCCCGTGGTGTCGACACCGGCGAACATGGCGTAGACGACGACGGCGCCCATGAGAGCGCCGAGCTCGGGCCGTCGGAGCAGGCGAGTGACAGTGGATGTCTTCGCCAGGCGCTCGTCCTTCGGCGCCGCGATGGTTGCGGACACGGGGTTCCTCCCTGAGTGGGTGTCTGCTGATGGTGTCCGGGCGGGCGGGCCGGAGCCCGCCCGCCCGGAGCTTGGTTCAGCGAGTACCGGCCGCGGCCAGCTCCTGGACCTGCTCGGCGTTGTCCGCGGTCACGAAGCCGGGGCCGGTGTACATCGGCTGCCCGCCACCCAGCACGTGGCCGTTGATCTTGTTGAGGTAGAGCAGCACGATCGGCACGTAGCCCTGTGCGTACTGCTGCTGGTCGACGGCGAACGCGAGGTTGCCGTCGATGATCGACTGGACGGCGTCGCCGGAGAGGTCGATGGTGCCGTTGATGATGTCGCGACCTGTGGCGTCGGATGCCGGCATGGCCGAGCCCGTGGCGATGTCGGCGTTCAGCGAGAACACCGCGTCGATGTCGGGGTCCGCCTCGAGCTTGGCCTGGATCTCGGCCTCGCTCTTCGCGAGGTCGGCCAGCCCGGCCGAGAGCTGCAGGTTCTCGACGCTGCCGAACGTGTCAGCCGCGCCGTCGCAGCGCTGCTGCAGGCCGATGTTGCTGGCCTCCTGGATCGGGCAGAGGATCTTGGTCGCGCCGAGCTCCTTGAACTTCAGACCAGCCTGCTGGCCGGCAATGAACTCGTCCTGGCCGACGTGGGTGAAGGCGTGCAGCTTGAGGAAGTCCGCCGAGCCGGAGTTCATGGTCACCAGCGGGATCCCCGCCTCGTTGGCCTTGTCCATGGCGCCCTGGATCGCGTCCGGGTTGGGGGCCGAGACCGCGATGCCGTCGCACCCTGCGTCGACACCGGCCTCGATGAACTGGGCCTGCGCTTCCGGGTCGTTGTTGGACTCCTGGTAGTCGAGCTCCACCCCGAGGTCGTCGGCGGCCTTCTCTGCGCCCTTCTTGGCGACCGACCAGAAGCCGCCGCCGTCACCGTGGGTGTACATGCAGATCTTGATGTCCGCGTTGGCGTTGCTGCCACCGTCGCCGCCGTCGTCACCGTCGCCGCTGTCGTCCTGGCCACTGGCGCAGGCCGTCAGGACCAGGGTGGCCGCCACAGCGACCGCCAGACTCAACTTCGGAGCCTTCATGCTTCCTCCTTGGTCGCGGGCCCGGCCCGCAGTGCGCCCTCTGCGCGTTAGCGCGCGCTACTTGTTAGCGCGCGCTAATCCGGTACTGTGGTGCCAGTCACACCGACGCCACAAGAGGTCGTTACCGAACCGTTACACAAAGTCCTGACATTTCGCCGCGAACGGGGTAGCCGTGGGTCCGACCCAGGAGGACGTGGCCAAGAAGGCCAAGGTGTCCCGTGCCCTGGTCTCCCTCGTGATGCGGGGCGCGCCCAACGTCTCCGAGCAGCGGCGACGCCGCGTGCTGCGGGTGGCGGAGGAGCTGGGCTACCGCCCCAACGCCTATGCGCGCTCCCTGGCCAGCAAGAGGTTGAGCACCATCGGCGTGCTCATCAACGACGTCACCAACCCCTACTTCGGCGGGGTCTACTCCTCGCTCGCGGCGGCTGCCGAGGAGGCGGGCTTCGACCTCCTGGTGGCGCCTGGGACCCGCTCGGCGGAGAAGGAGGCCCCGCTGATCCGCACGCTCCTCGAGCATCGGGTCGCCGGGCTCGCGCTGATGAGCCCGATGATGCCGACCAAGGAGCTGCGCACCCTGACCGCGTCCTGGCCGACCGTGCTGATCGGCCGCGACGCGTCGCTCCCCGGGGTGGACGTCGTGACGACCGACGAGAGGCAGGCGGTCGGCCTCGTGCTCGACCACCTCACCGGCCTGGGCCATCGCGACATCGTCCACGTCACCGGCGGCGCCAACCGCTCGGCCAAGGACCGCGCCAAGGCCTACCGCGCCGTGATGCGCGAGCGCGGGCTGGAGCCCCGGGAGGTGGTCGGCGCCTTCTCGCACGACGCCGGCCAGGCGGCCGCCCGCAAGATCCTGGAGATGTCACCGCGACCCACCGCAGTGATCGCGGCCAACGACCTGGTCGCGGTCGGCGCGATGGGCGTCTTCGAGTCCAGCGACGTGCGGGTGCCCGACGACATCAGCGTGGTCGGCTACGACGACTCGCAGATCGCCCGGCTCGACCTGGTCAGGCTCACCAGCATCTGCCAGGGCGTCGACCAGTTCGGCACGGCCGCGATGCGGCTGCTGGTCGACCGGATCGAGGACACCGACCGGCCGCGCGTGGTCGAGCGGATCGAGACGACACTGGTCGAGCGACGGACCACGTGTCCGCCGGGTCAGTCGACGGAGAAGGCCGCCCGGAAGCGTTCCAGGGCGAGGTCGTCCTCACCCGACGCGAAGGCCTCGAGCCCGACGACGCCGGCGTACCCCGCCTCCGCCAGTGCCCGCGCCAACGCCGGATAGCTGATCTCGCCGGTGCCCGGCTCGCAGCGCCCCGGCACGTCGGCCACCTGGACCTCGCCGAGCAGGTGCACGCTGTCGCGGACCAGCTGGATGAGGTTCCCCTCACCGATCTGTGCGTGGTAGAGGTCCAGGTTCATCCGCAGGTGCGGGCTCCCGACCGCGGCGACGAGGGCGCGGGTGTCCGCCGCCCGGGCGAACGGCGTGCCGGGATGGTCCACCTCGGTGTTGAGGTTCTCGAGGGTGAAGACCACGCCCTCGCGCTCCCCCAGCTCGGCCACCTGGGCCAGCGTCTCGACGGCCGCC
This sequence comes from uncultured Actinomycetota bacterium, assembly GCA_963759065.1. Lineage (GTDB taxonomy): Bacteria > Actinomycetota > Actinomycetes > Propionibacteriales > Nocardioidaceae > Nocardioides. The sequence goes on from CAVWYA010000017.1 coordinate 74,024, forward strand.
ACCCACATCGGGCCGGTGACCACCTCGACCGGCCGCACAGGCAGCCCGTCCCCGTCGAGCCCGGTGCCGTGCAGGTTGAGGTTCGGCGCGCCCAGCCGGCGCGAGGCCTCGACCGAACGCGCCGCGGAGGCGAGCAGCGCCTCGGCGCCGTAGGGGTCGACGAGCTCGCCGTCGACGTACCCCGTCATCGACGTGAACCGGACACCCGACTCGGCCAGTCCCGCGAGCTCGTTGAGGTCCTTGGTGGTCCAGTCCCAGATCTCCGCGGCGAAGCCCAGGTCGTGCACGTGGCGGATGCGCTCGGCCAGGGGCCGGTCGCGCAGCACCATCTCGACACAGACCGCGAGGGTGAAGGGGCTGCTGGGCACGGCGACAGGATGGCGTACCCACGCGGCTGCGACAGAATCCGTCTCGTGGCCCTCACACCCCGCCGACCGCGGGTCGCCGACATCGCGACCCAGTCCGGGCTCAGTCGCGCGACCGTGGACCGGGTCCTGCACGGCCGCGAGGGTGTACGTCCGGAGACCGTGGCCCAGGTCGAGCGGGCGGTCGCCGAGCTCGAACGGCAGCGCACGCAGGTGTCCCTCTCCGGGCGGACCCTGCTGCTCGACCTCGTGATGCAGGCGCCGGAACGCTTCACGACCGCGTCGCGGCAGGCCCTGGAGGCCGAGCTCGCCTCGCTCCGGCCGGCGGTGCTGCGCAGCCGGGCCCAGCTCAGCGAGCAGAGCGACCCAGCCGCGGCCGCGGCCCTGCTCGGCCGGATCGGTAACCGCGGGTCCGACGGGGTGATCCTCAAGGCCCCCGACCACCCGTTCGTCGCCGCCGCGGTCGCCGACCTCGCCGAGCGGGGCATCCCGGTCGTCACCTTCGTCACCGACGTGCCGGACAGTCGGCGGGCGGCGTACGTCGGCGTCGACAACCGCGCCGCCGGCGCCACCGCGGCGTACCTCGTCACGAGCTGGGCGCGTCGCGAGGGCCCGGTGCTGGTGACGCTGAGCAGCTCGTCGTTCCACGGCGAGGAGGAGCGCGAGATCGGGTTCAGATCGGCCATGGCCGACCTCGCACCGACCCGGACCATCCGAGAGGTGACCAACACCGACGGGCTGGACGCCACGATGCGGGCCGCGGTCCGCGGCGCGCTGGAGGACGAACCCGCCATCGTCGCGTGCTACTCGATCGGCGGTGGCAACCGAGCCACCCTTGGCGTCTTCGACGAGCTGGGCCGGAGCCTCGACGTCTTCGTGGCCCACGACCTCGACGCCGACAACCGCCGCTTGCTCCGGACCCGGCGGATCTCGGCGGTCCTCCACCACGACCTCCGCGCGGACATGCGGCGGGCGTGCCGGCTGCTGCTCCAGGCGCGCGGCGCACTGCCCGGCAGCCCGGCCAGTGTTCCTTCCCAGATCCAGGTGGTGACGCCCTTCAACGAGCCGTCGAACCTGCTGGTCGACCGGGACTGATCAGGTACGCCGCCTCGCGGTGTAGTCGACGAGGGCGGCGGTGAGCGCGGCCGGCTCCCAGCCCGCGTCGAGGGCGCGGTGGACCAGCTCGGCCTGGCTGACCGGGGTCAGTCCGTCGACCGGCTGGTCGACGTCGAGGTTCGTCGGGAACGGGTAGCCCTCGGCGGAGGCGGCGACCGCCGCCGCCAGCCCGGCGGCGTCGAGCGAGCTCTGCCGCAGCGCCGGGTAGACGGCGCTCACCACCCCGGCTCGGTCCACCTGCTCCATCGCCCGTCCGAACGCCGAGGACACCTGGAGCAGGTTCGCCATGCGCTGGATGTCGGCCGAGACGTTCGTGCCCGCGCCGTGGAAGAGCGCCGGGTTGAAGAAGCCGGCGTCGCCCTTGCGCAGCGGGAGCTGGACGTGGTGCTCGGCGAAGTACGCCTTGAAGTCGTCGCGACGCCAGGCGAGGTAGCCGGGGAGGTACTGGTGCGAGTACGGCAGGTAGAGCGTCGGCCCGCTCTCCAGCGGCATGTCGCTGTGCGCCACCGCGCCCTGGAGGGTCAGCACCGGCGACAGCACGTGCACGTGCGTCGGGTAGCGGGCGATCACCTCGTCGGACAGGAAGCCGAGGTGGTAGTCGCGGTGCGGCTCCTGGGCCTTGCCACCAGGCCGGACCACGTTGACCTGCGAGGTCACCTGGTAGGCGGGGCCGAGCCAGGCCGAGGAGGCGAGCGCGATCACGTCGTTGGCGTAGTAGTCGACGAAGGCCTCCGGGGCGCGGAGAGCGAGCTTCTCCAGGGCGTTCCAGACCCGGCTGTTGGCTCCCGGTGCCGCGAAGTGGTCGCCGGCTGCCCCGCCCGCGGCCGCCTCCTCGGCGATGATCTCGTCGAAGACGCCGGTGACCCGGTCGATCACGGAGTGGTCCGGGAAGGCGCCCTCGAACACGATCACCCCCGGCCCGTCGGTGAACCCGCGGACCAGCTCGGCGCTCACGTCGTCGCGGCCCCCCTCGGTCTCGATCGCAGCGCGGAGCCGGTCGGCGTCGTAGACCAGCACGTTGCTCTCGACCCGGTCGGCATGGGGGTACGCCGCGAGGTCGGTCGTCTGCTCGACGACGGAGACGAAGTCCTCGAGACGGACGTCGGCGGGCGTGAGCCGGGCGGCGGCCGGGGCGGTCAGCGAGCTGGTCATGGCGAGGACGCTAGCCCCGGCGGGACCGGCCGACCCGGCCGAAGTGCCTCAAGAACGCCTCAGGAGGGTCGATCTCGATCAGGGAGAAGAGGGCCGCTCCGCCGATCACCGGTCCCGCGCCCACCCCTCGAGGAGGGAGGCGCCCGCCCGGCCCACGTCGGCCACGACCGACCGCGAGGGCTCGGTGTGGGTGGGTGGACGTGCGGGGTCGCTCACAGGGCGGAGGGTCCCCCGTCGAGCAGCACCTTGAAACCGTCCTCGTCGAGGATCGGCACCCCCAGCTGCTCGGCCTTGTCGGCCTTGGAGCCGGCGTTGTCGCCGACCACGACGTAGTCGGTGCTCTTGGAGACCGAGCCGGCCGCCTTGCCGCCGCGGGTCAGGATCGCCTCCCTCGCCGAGTCGCGGGAGAAGTCGACCAGCGAGCCGGTCACCACGACGGTCAGCCCCTCGAGGGTCCGCTCGACCGACTCGTCGCGCTCGTCGGCCATCGAGACCGCGTCGCCCTCCCACTTGTCGACGATCTCGACGTGCCACGGCTCCTTGAACCACTCGATCACCGCCTCGGCGATGGTCGGGCCGACGCCCTCGGCGGCCGCGAGCTTGTCCTCGGACGCCTCGCGGATCGCCGCCATCGAACCGAACTCCTGCGCGAGTGCGCGGGCCGCGGTCGGACCGACGTGACGGATCGAGAGCGCGACGAGGACCCGCCACAGCGGCACCTGCTTGGCCTTGTCGAGGTTGTCGAGCAGCCGCTGGCCGTTGGCCGACAGCTGGGGACCGTCTTCGCCCTTCTTGGGCGCCCGCGTGAACAGCGGCGCCTGGAGCAGCTTGGGCTCGGTGAGCGAGAAGAGGTCGCCCTCGTTGCCGATCACACCGGCGTCGAGCGCCGCGGCGGCGGCTTCGTAGCCCAGCCCCTCGATGTCGAAGGCACCGCGGCCTGCGACGTGGAAGACCCGCTCACGGACCTGGGCCGGGCAGAACTGGTGGTTGGGGCAGCGGAGGTCCTTGTCGCCCTCCTTCTGCTGGGCGAGCTCGGTGCCGCAGGCCGGGCACGCGGTCGGCATCTTCCACGCGCGCAGCCTCTTCGGCCGCAGAGCCAGCACCGGCCCGAGGATCTCCGGGATCACGTCGCCGGCCTTGCGCAGGATCACCGTGTCTCCGGGGCGTACGTCCTTGCGTTTGACCTCGTGGGCGTTGTGGAGCGTGGCGTTCTCCACGGTCGAGCCCGCGACGAGGGTCGGCTCCATCACGCCGTAGGGGGTCACCCGGCCGGTGCGGCCGACGTTGACCCGGATCTCGAGCAGCTTCGCGTTGACCTCCTCGGGTGGGTACTTGAACGCGATCGCCCAGCGCGGTGCGCGGCTGGTGGACCCGAGGCGGCGCTGGAGCGCGACGTCGTCGACCTTGATCACGACGCCGTCGATCTCGTAGGGGACGATCGTGTGGCGGTGCTCGCCCGCGTTGGCGACGTAGGCCTCGACGTCCTTTAGCGAGGGCAGCACCTTGACCTGCTCGGAGGTCGACAGCCCCCAGGCGGCGAGCGCGTCGTACGCGTGTGACTGGGCCTTCGGCTCGAATCCCCTGCGGGCGCCGATGCCGTGGCAGACCATGCCGAGCGCGCGACTGGCGGTGACCCGTGGGTCCTTCTGTCGCAGCGAACCGGCGGCCGCGTTGCGCGGGTTGGCGAACACGGGCTTGCCGGCCTCGGTCATCGACTCGTTGAGCCGCTCGAAGGCGACCTTCGGCAGGAACACCTCACCACGCACCTCGAGCAGCTCGGGCACGGGGAACTCGTCGGTCGCGGCCAGCCGGTGCGGCACCCCGTCGATCGTCTTGACGTTGGGCGTGACGTCCTCGCCGGTCGAGCCGTCGCCGCGGGTCAGGGCCCGGACCAGCCGGCCGTCCTCGTAGAGCAGGTTGATCGCCAGCCCGTCGACCTTGAGCTCGCAGAGCAGGTCCGGGTCGGACACACCGTCGCGCGCGAGCCGGGCGTGCCAGGACTCGAGCTCCTCGAACGAGAAGGCGTTGTCGAGGCTCTCCATCCGCTGCAGGTGGGCGACGGCGGTGAACTCGGTCGACACCGTGCCGCCGACCTTCTGGGTCGGCGAGTCGGGCGTCGTCAGCTCGGGGAACTCCTCCTCGAGCACCTGCAGTCGCCGCATCCGCTTGTCGTAGTCGGCGTCGTCGAGGGTCGGGTCGTCGAGCACGAAGTAGCGCCAGCGCGCGTCCTCGATCTGCTCCGAGAGCAGCTGGTGCTCCTCGCGGGCCTCGGGAGTGGCCGGGGTGGGGTCGCTCACGCGCACATTCTGCCCGTGGCCGCCGACAGCAGCGGCGGCCGGTCACTGGTCCAGACCAGTCGAGGGAAATCGGCGCCGGCTGGAACATCACGCGGCGACCCGCAGTTCCCGATGAAACGAAACCGTTTCGTTTCATGCAGGTCACACATCACCAGGAGTTCCGCAGATGACACCCAGCCTCGAAGCCACCCTCTCCCGTCCGCGGGTCGAGGGCGACCGTGAGGTGCAGATCCTCGAGGCGGCGCTCGAGGTGCTCGCCGAGGTCGGCTACGACCGGCTGACCATGGACGCGGTGGCGCTCAAGGCGAAGGCCTCCAAGGCGACGCTCTACCGCCGCTGGAACGGCAAGGTCAGCCTGATCATCGAGGCCCTCCACCATCACCACCAGCACGGCGGCCCGGCCTCCCCGGTCGACACCGGTTCGCTCCGCGGCGACCTCATCGCGTCGTACTGCGGCACGGGCGGGCTCACCGAGAAGCCCGAGGTGGCCGCGTTCGGCGCGATCCTGACCGCGATCATTCGGGACCCGGAGTTCGCCGCGGCGTTCCGTCGCGACGTGGTGGCGCCCAAGCTGGCCGCCTCCCGGGAGATGTTCGAGCGGGCGATCGAGCGCGGTGAGATCGGCTCCAACGTCGACATCGACCTGCTCGCACCGGCCCTGGCCGGGATCGTCATGCACCGCCTCATCCTCGTCGGGGAGGCCCCGACCGAGGACGTCATCACCAGCGTCATCGACCAGATCATCCTTCCGGCCGCCACCGCGGCCGGCTGAACGACGTCCCTCCCAACCACCCTGATAGGCAGAGAGATCACCATGACCGACACCACCACTCCCGAGGCGACCTCGTCGCGGGAGACGTCCGACACCGGGGCGGGCAAGCACCTCGGCTGGGCGCTCGTCCTCATCTCGATCGCGCAGCTGATGGTCGTGCTCGACGGCACGATCGTGAACATCGCGCTCCCCTACATCCAGGCCGACCTGGGCTTCAGCCAGGCCAACCTGCCCTGGGTCGTCACCGGCTACGCGCTGGCCTTCGGTGGCCTGCTGCTGCTCGGTGGTCGTCTGGGCGACCTCTACGGCCGGCGCCGCATCTTCATCATCGGCCTCACCATCTTCGGCGTGGCCTCGCTGCTCGGCGGGGTCGCCGCCAACGCGGAGATGCTGCTCTCCGCCCGCGCCCTGCAGGGCCTCGGCGCGGCGCTCGCGTCGCCCGCCGCCCTGGCACTGATCACCACGACGTTCCCGGCCGGGCCGCCCCGCAACCGCGCGTTCGCCGTGTACGCCGCGATGTCCGGTGCCGGTGCGGCCGTCGGCCTGATCCTGGGTGGCTGGCTGACCGGCAGCTCCCTCGACGTCTTCGGCACGACCGTCGACGGGTGGCGCCTGACCCTGCTGATCAACACCCCGATCGGCCTGGTCGCGGCGGCCCTCGCGCCCCGATTCTTCGCGGAGTCCGAGAAGAACACCGGCGCGCTCGACGTACCCGGTGCGTTCACCGGCACCTTCGGCCTGCTCGGCATCGTCTACGGCCTGTCCCGGGCCGCCACCGAGGGCTGGGGCGACGTGTGGACCGTCCTCAGCCTCGCGGCCGGCGTGGCCCTGCTCGCCGCGTTCGCGTTCGTCGAGTCGCGGGCCGAGCACCCGCTCCTGCCGGTGCGGATCTTCCAGAACCGCACCCGTGCGGCGAGCTTCGTCGCGATGATGCTGCTGCCCGCCGCGATGTTCGCGATGTTCTTCTACCTCAGCCAGTACATCCAGAACGTCATGGGCTACAGCCCGCTCGAGGCCGGCTTCGCTTTCCTGCCGTTCTCGGCCGGCATCATCGTGGCCGCGGGCATCGCGTCGAACCTCGTCAACCGCGTCGACCCCCGCTACCTCGCGGGGATCGGCACGCTCATGGCGACGATCGCGCTGTTCCTGTTCTCCCGGATCCCCTACGACACCGACGTGCCGATCACCCAGAACATCCAGGCCAGCTACGTCACCGACATCCTCCCCGGGATCATCCTGATGTCCGTGGGCATGGGGCTGACGTTCGTGCCGGTCACCCTCACCGCGGTGCACCACGTGCGGGCCGAGGACTCCGGCATCGGGTCCGGCGTGCTCAACACCATGCAGCAGGTCGGCGGCGCACTCGGGCTGGCGACGCTGAGCACGGTGGCGAGCCACGTGTTCAGCAGCACGGGCGACCGGATCTCGGCAGCCACCGCGGCCGCCGGCGGCGCGGCGCCCGATCCGTCCACGCTGGAGAAGATCCAGGAGATCATCGGTCTGCAGATCTTCGCCAACGGTGCGGCTGACGCGTTCCTCGTCGGCTCGATCATGGCCCTGGGCTCGTCGCTTGTGATCTGGCTGTTCCTCGACGTCAAGCACGAGGAGCTGGCCACCGACGGTCCCGAGGCGTCCGACGTCTCCGAGGCGCCCGAGGCGCCCGGCGTGCCCGAGGTGGCGCCCGCCGGCGTCTGATCCTCGGCCGTTCGTGAACGGCGCTCGTGCTGCCACAGCACGGGCGCCGTTCGCGCGTGCAAAAGGACTTGGCGAGATGGCGTCGCCCGTGGCACCCTGTTTCCTGATGAAACGAAACGGTTTCGTTTCATGCGTGTGAGCGAGGAGGCGCGCCGATGACACCGCAGACCGAGACCGCCACCCCCGGCCCCGCGTCGAGGGCGTCCGGGAGGTCGAGATCCTCGAGGCGGCGCTCCACGTCCTGGCCGAGGTCGGCTACGACCGGTTCACGATGGACGCGGTGGCGCTGCGCGCCAAGGCCTCCAAGGCGACGCTCTACCGCCGCTGGAACGGCAAGGTCCAGCTCGTCATCGACGCCCTGCACCACCACCACAAGCACGAGGCGCCCGCCGTACCCGTCGACACCGGATCCCTGCGCGGCGACCTCATCGAGTCCTACTGCGGCTCCGGCGGGCTGACCGACAAGCCCGAGGTGGCCGCCTTCGGCGCGATCCTGACCGCGATCATGCGCGATCCCGAGTTCGCCGCGGCGTTCCGCCGCGAGGTGGTCGCGCCCAAGCTGGCCGCCTCCAAGGCCGTCTTCGAGCGGGCCATCGAGCGCGGCGAGATCGACGCGGACGTCGACATCGACCTGCTCGCCCCGGCCCTGGCCGGGATCGTCATGCACCGCCTGATCCTCGTCGGCGAGGCCCCCACGCGGGACATCGTCGTCAACGTCATCGACCAGATCATCCTTCCGGCCGCCGGCGTCGTCCGCTGACCGGTCCTCACACCACAGAGAGAAAACACCATGACCGACACCACCAACCCCGACGCCGCCCCAGTGGCGACGGACCCCGACTCGGGGTCCGAAGCCGGCAAGCACCTCGGCTGGGCCCTGGTCCTCATCTCCGTGGCGCAGCTCATGGTGGTGCTCGACGGCACGATCGTGAACATCGCCCTCCCCTACATCCAGGCCGACCTGGACATCGCGCAGTCCAACCTGACGTGGGTGGTCACGGGCTACGCGCTCGCCTTCGGCAGCCTGCTGCTGCTCGGTGGCCGGCTCGGCGACCTCTTCGGCCGCCGCAAGGTCTTCATGGCCGGCCTGGCGATCTTCGCGATCGCGTCCGGCCTCGGCGGTCTCGCCACCAACGAGGGCATGCTGCTCGCCGCTCGTGGCCTGCAGGGCCTCGGTGCCGCGCTCGCCTCCCCGGCGGCGCTCGCGCTGATCACCACGACGTTCCCGGCCGGCCCGGCCCGCAACCGCGCCTTCGCGATCTATGCGGCCATGTCGGGTGTCGGTGCTGCTGTCGGCCTCCTGCTCGGCGGCTGGCTCACCGGCATCTCCCCGTCGATCGGCGGTCTCGACATCGACGGCTGGCGCCTCACCCTGCTGATCAACCTGCCGATCGGCCTGGCCGCCGCCTTCCTCTCGCCGCGCTTCCTGCGTGAGTCCGAGGTCCGCGACCACGCGCTCGACCTGCCCGGCGCCGTGCTCGGCACCTTGGGCCTCCTCGGCCTCGTCTACGGCTTCAGCCGCGCCGGCTCGGACGGCTGGACCGACCAGTGGACGCTCGCCAGCCTGATCGCCGGTGCCTTCGTACTCGCGGTGTTCGTGTTCGTCGAGAGCCGCACCGAGGACCCGTTGCTGCCGTTCCGCGTGTTCATGCACCGCACCCGGGCCGCCAGCTATGCCGCGATGTTCCTGGCCCCGGCCGCGATGTTCTCGATGTTCTTCTTCCTGAGCCAGTACATCCAGAACGTCATGGGCTACAGCCCGATCAAGACCGGCGTCGCGTTCCTGCCGTTCTGCGTCGCGCTGGTCTTCGCCGCGGGGCTCAGCTCCAACCTGGTCAACCGCATCGACCCGCGCGTCCTCGGCGGGATCGGCACGATCCTGGCGGCGGCCGGCCTGTACGGCTTCTCCCGGCTGCCCTACGACACCACCTCGCCCGTGAACTTCGTCGAGGGCTCCTACGTCACCGACCTGCTCCCCTTCATCCTCCTGATGTCGTTCGGCATGGGCATGACGTTCGTCCCGCTGACGCTGACGGCGGTGCACCACCTCCGCGAGGAGGACACCGGCATCGGCTCGGGCGTGCTCAACACGATGCAGCAGGTGGGCGGTGCGCTCGGCCTGGCGATCCTCGGCAGCGCCGCGACGCAGATCGTCAACGACCGGACCGCCGAGCTGGGGCAGGAGATGGGCAACCCCGGCGTCGGCCAGATGGTCTTCACCGAGGGCGCGTCCAACGCCTTCCTGGTCGGCTCCTTCATGATGCTGCTCGGGTCGGCGATCATCTGGGCGCTGCTCAACGTCAAGCACGAGGAGCTGGCGACCGACGGCCCGGAGGTCGTGCACGCAGGGGTCTGACCCCTGACCCACACCCACCGATTCGTCTGCGGTCTCGCGTGCCCCTCGAGCGCGCGGGCCGCAGACGAATCGCAGCTACAGGTGTGCCGCGCACTCCCGCAGCAGGGTGAGTGAACGCCGGGCCCAGTCGGGCGACGCACCGGCCAGCCCGCACGCGGGCGTGAGGACCAGCCGGTCGCTCAGCTGGTCGAGGTCGAGACCCAGCATCTCGATCCAGCGGAGCACCGACTCCGTGACGTCGGTGTCGGTCGGGACCGTCGTCGGATCGGTGGACGGTACGACGCCCAGCGCGACCGTCTCCCCGGCTTCGAGCGCCTCGCCGAGCTCGTCGTGGTCGCGGGCCGAGAGCTGCGTCTGGTCGACGGAGAGCCCCACCGCGCCGGCGCCCCGAAGCAGGTCCAACGGCGTACCTGCCGCGCAGGAGTGCACCCACGGCTCGCCGCCGGCCCGGGCGATCGCGTCGAGCACCCAGCCGAGTGCCTCCGAGGCCTCGGGCGGGTGCACGGTGCGGTGCCGACCGAAGCCGGACGCGGTCGGCACCCCTCCCCCGAGGACCGCGGTCAGCGCGGGTTCGTCGACCTGGACCACCATGCGGTGCCCGCCGGGCAGCCGGCGGCGCAGGTCGGCCACATGGTGGGTGAGCCCCTCGGCGAGGGCCTGGGCAAGCTCGCGCCGGGCCCCGAAGTCCGCGAGCACCTTGTCGCCGCGCGGCCGCTCGACGGTCGCCGCCAACGTCCAGGGTCCGGCGACCTGGACCTTGAACGGCCCGTCGTGGTCCTGCGTCTGCTCCTCCAGCCGGTCGAGGTCCTGGGCCAGCAGGCTGCGCGCCCGGCGGTGGTCGACGCCGGGCGTGCCCCCGAGACCGGTGAGTCGCCAGCCGGCCGGCTGCAGGTCCGCGCCGAGCTCGGCCATCACGGCCAGCCCGCGCCCGGTCATGGATGCCGCTGCGCCGCGGCCGGGCACCTCGGGCAGGTAGGCGAGATCGGGGACCTCGCCCAGCACCAGCCGGAGCGCCTCGTCGAAGTCTCGCTGGTCGTCGCCGGGATGCGAGCCGACGCCGCTGGCGACCGTCATCGGGAGAGTCGACCGGCGCCGAGCAGCGTGGCCCGGCGGTCGGCGGGCATCGCCTGCTCGACCACGCCCACCCCGTCGCTGGCGTGCAGCAGACCCAGGTCGGTCACGAACCCCACGTGGCTGACCGTCTCGTCGGGCTGACCGAAGAAGTAGAGGTCGCCCGGGCGCGGGTCCTGGACCGGTACGGCGGCCGCCGCCTGGTCGGCGGCGTCGCGGGGCACCCGCGTCCCGACGGCGCGGAAGCTGAGGTGCACCAGCCCCGAGCAGTCGATGCCCGGGTGGCCCAGCCCGCCCCAGACGTACGGCGTGCCGAGGAAGCCGCGCGCCACCGCGAGCGGGTCGTCCTGCGCGAGCGCGTCGCTGCGGACCCAGCCGGGGTAGCCGGCCGGGTCGAGGTGGGTCGGCTGGTCAGGAGCGAGCACCCGGGTCCACTCCGCTCGTGCCTCGACGACGAAGACCTCCTCGCCGAAAGCCAGGGACGTGACCCGCTCGGAGCTCTCGTCGGGTTCCCGGTGGACACCAACCTCGCGCGCGGCCCTCATGCCCCCATCCTGCCGAGGAGCACCTGACCGTCCGCGTAGACCACCCGGTCGGCGTACGGCGCCCCGTCGGCCAGCCACCACGCGCCGTCCAGATCGGGGTCGAGGTCGCACGCGATCCGCGCGGCCAGGGCAGCAGCGGCGGAGACCCCGACCGCGGACTCGATCATGCAGCCCACGCTGACGCCGAGGCCGTGCTTCCTGGCGACGTCGGCGAGCTCGAGCGCGGGTGTGATCCCGCCGGACTTGGAGATCTTGAGGTTGACCAGGTCGGCTGCGCGATGCCGCACCAGCGCGACGAGGTCCTCGAGGTCGAACACGGACTCGTCGGCCATCACCGGGGTCTCCACGTGGCGGCGCACGTGGGCCATACCGAGCAGGTCGCGGCGACCGACCGGCTGCTCGACCAGCTCGAGGTCCACGCCGGCGTCCTCGAGGGCCCGGATCACCCGCACCGCCTCCAGGCAGTCCCAGCCGGTGTTGGCGTCGACCCGCAGCGCCACGTCGGGACCGGCCCCCTCACGGCAGGCGCGGACCCGGGCGACGTCGGTGGCCGCGTCGGTGCCGACCTTGAGCTTGAGCGTCCGGAAGCCCTCGGACACCCGCAGCCGCGCCGTCTCGGCGATCTGGTCGGGCTCTCCGACAGGGACGGTGACCAGGGTCGGCAGCTCCAGCGTCCCGTGGCCGGCCAGGTCGTGGAGAGCGCTGTCCAGCGCGCCCTTGGCCGGGGTGTTGCCGGCGACGGTGCGGTCGATGACCGGCCAGACGTCGTACGGGTCCGTGGTCAGGCCGAGCACCGCCTCGCGCAGCGGCCCCTCGAGGCAGGCCCCGGACGCGGCCACCGAGGCGCCGAGCACCGGCCAGTTCTGCGGCGCCTCGCCCAGGCCGACCCGGCCGTCGCTGTCGGTCACCCGCACGATCACGCTGTCCGCCGTGGTGGCCTGGCGCCGCGCGGTCGTGAACGGCGAGTGCAGCGGCAGGCTCAGCCGCTCCACCTCGACCCGCTCGATGGTGGCCCCGGAGCTCACGGTCGCCGCCCCCACGCCTCGCGGGCGACCTCGGCGATCCGGGCGTTGCCCTCGTCGGTCGGTACGCCGGGCAGTCGGGTGAGCACCACGAGCGCGAACGGCGGGTCACCCTCGGGCCGGACGATCGCCACGTCGTGGGTGTGGTCGTCTATCCAGCCGGTCTTGTTGGCGACCGGGGTGCCTGGCGGCAGCCCGGCGGGGATGCCCGACCGATAGGTCTGGCCCCGCATCACGTCCTCGACCTCGGTCGGGACCCGGCCGAGGAACAGCCCCCAGTCGCGGGCCGACGCGGCGTTGACGATGCCCGCGTCGGTGGCCGGCTGGTCGCTGATCATCCGACGCACCTGCGGCAGCAGGTCGGTCACCGCGGCCACGCCTGTCTGCTCCATGACCAGGTTGGTCGCGAGGTTGCCGGAGAACACGATCGAACGGCGCCGCAGCTCGCGCAGGGTCTGCGAGCTGCCGACCTCGGCCCAGGTGTCGGGGTCCTGGTCGCCGTCCTCGTCGAGCTCGAACCGCTCCCCGGCCACCACCGAGTCGAAGTCCGGGTGCACCAGCACCTCCCGGTCGAGGTCGAGGGCCGTCGCCGCCATCGCAACCGGCACCTTCACGAGGCTGGCGGCCAGCACCGGCTCGTCGGCGTCCTGCGCCCACCACGTCGTACCGTCCAGCGAACCCAGCCAGACCCCGACGACGTCACGCATGAGAGCGAGCCTAGGCGGGCAGTTTCACCGGGTACCCGGTGAAACTGGTCCTGTCCGCATGGAGTTCCAGCCGGTGAGCGGCAGTTTCACCGGGTCAGCGGTGAATCTTGTGACTCGAGTGGCGCGCGGGACGTGCTCGCGATCGTCGCCGACCCGACCACGCGGCTGCCGTCGTAGATCACCGCGGCCTGGCCGGGGGCGATGCCGTACGCCGGATCGAGCAGCTCGACCTCGACCGAGTCGTCGGCGACCTCGACCACGGCGCGGTGCTCGTCACCGTGCGCGCGCAGCTGCACCGAGACACCCGGTCCCGCGAGTCGCCCGGGTGGCGTCCCGCACCAGCGCGGGCGGATGCCGCTGAGCCGGTGCACCGCCAGCCGCTCGCGCGGGCCCACGGTGACGGTGCCCGAGACCGGCTCGATGTCGAGGACGAAGCGCGGCTTGCCGTCCGGCGCCGGCCGACCGAGCCGGAGCCCCTTGCGCTGGCCGATCGTGAACCCGTAGGTGCCGTCGTGCCGCCCGAGCTCCTGGCCGGACTCGTCGAGGATGGCGCCCTCGTCGTTGGGGGCGCGCTCGCCGAGCTTCTCGCGCAGCCAGCCGGCGGTGTCGCCGTTCGCGACGAAGCAGATGTCGTGACTGTCCGGCTTCTCCGCGACCAGCAGGCCGCGCTCGGCCGCCTCGGCGCGGACCTCGGACTTGTGCGAGCCGCCGAGCGGGAACATCGAGTGCCGGAGCTGCTCCTGGTCGAGCACGCCGAGCACGTAGGACTGGTCCTTGCCGGGGTCGACCGCGCGGTGCATCTCGACCCGGCCGTGCGCGTCGGTGCGCAGCTGGGCGTAGTGACCGGTCGCCACCGCGTCGAAGCCGAGCCCCATCGCCCGGTCGAGCACGGCGGCGAACTTGATCTTCTCGTTGCAGCGCAGACACGGGTTCGGCGTCCGCCCGGCGGCGTACTCGTCCATGAAGTCCTCGACCACGTCCTCGTGGAAGCGGTCGGAGAGGTCCCAGACGTAGAACGGGATGTCGATCACGTCGGCGGCCCGCCGGGCGTCGTTCGAGTCCTCGATCGTGCAGCAGCCGCGCGCACCAGAGCGGTACGACGCGGGGTTGCGCGAGAGGGCGAGGTGGATGCCGGTGACGTCGTGGCCCGCGTCGACGGCCCGGGCCGCGGCGACCGCGGAGTCCACGCCGCCGGACATGGCAGCGAGGATCTTCACCGTTTGGCTGCCCTCGCGCGTTCGACGCAGGGGCCGATGGCCTCGACGACCGCGTCGACGTCGGCCTGGGTGGAGGTGTGCCCGAGCGAGAACCGCAGCGAGTGCCGCGCGGCCTCCACGTCGCAACCCATCGCGAGGAGGACGTGCGAGGGCTGCGGTACGCCGGCCGAGCAGGCCGAGCCGGTGGAGCACTCGATGCCGCGGGCGTCGAGGAGCATCAGCAGCGAGTCGCCCTCGCAGCCGGGGAATCCGAGGTGGGCGTTGCCGGGCAGCCGGTGCTCGGCGAGCGGGTCGATGGCGGCACCGTGGACGTGAGCGTCGGGCACCACCTCGATGACCCGCCGGACCAGGTCGTCGCGCAGCGCCCCCACGCGGGCGGAGTAGGACGCCTGCTCCTTGACCGCCAGCTCGACCGCGGCGGCGAAGCTCGCGATCGCGGGCGTGTCGATGGTGCCGCTGCGGATGTCGCGCTCCTGACCGCCGCCGTGCACGAGCGGAGTGACCACGACCTCGCGGCGCACGATCAGCGCGCCCACGCCGTAGGGGCCTCCGAGCTTGTGCGCGGTGAGGCTGAGCGCGTCGACGCCGCTGGCGGCGAAGTCGACCGGCACCGCGCCGACGGCCTGGATCGCGTCGGTGTGCACCGGGATCCCGTGCGCGGCCGCGATGGCCACGACCTCCTCGACCGGCTGCAGGGTGCCGACCTCGTTGTTGGCCCACATCACCGAGATCAGCGAGACCGAGTCAGGGTCGCGCTCGACCGCCTCGCGCAGCGCGTCGAGGACCAGGCGTCCCTTGTCGTCGACCGGCAGCAGCTCGACCGCGACGCCCTCGGAGTCGCGCAGCCAGTCCAGGGGGTCGAGCACCGCGTGGTGCTCGATCGCGGAGGCCAGGATGCGGGTGCGCCGCGGGTCGTCCGCGAGCCGGGCCCAGTGGATGCCCTTCACCGCGAGGTTGTCGGCCTCGGTGCCGCCCGAGGTGAACACCACCTCGCCCGGCCGGCAGCCGAGCGCCTGGGCGACCTTCTCGCGCGACTCCTCGACGATCCGGCGGGCGTGTCGGCCGGACGCGTGCATCGAGCTCGGGTTGCCGACCTCGAGGAGATGCGCCGTCATGGCCTCGATCGCCGCGGGCACCATCGGCGTGGTGGCGGCGTGGTCGAGGTAGACCGTGCGCTGGGTGGCGTCCATGGCCTCCCCAGCGTACGGCGCACCCGCGAGGTTCCGGGCACCGCGGGAGCCGGGGGCTACCTCATATCGGCCGGGGCTACCTCAGATCGCGGAGCCAGGGGTGGTCCGCGCCCGCCGTGGCCTTGATCGCCTCGCGCAACCACGCCCGCCGGTCCTCGGCCAGCAGCGGCCACGCGACCTCGAGGTCGCGCCGGTCCTTGGGACGGTCCAGGGCGGCCTTGTAGAGCAGGGCGATCTCCGGGCGGAGGTAGCGGATCCCGTCCCCGGCCACCCACGTGGCCTCCTCCACGGGCACGACGTGATCGGCCCAGCGCTTGTTGGTCCAGAGGCCGTCGCGGTCCGGCGTGATCGGGAGATCGACCTCCCACGGCGAGGAGGAGTCGCGGCGCAGCCAGATCTGGCTCTCGACGTCGAGCGGCTCGGGGTGCCGGTCGCTCAGCGGGCGCAGCGTCCCGCCGTGGTTGGACCACGGGGTCCAGTCCGCTCCGAGGTGCACGCGGAACGCCGGTATGTCGCACGCGAGGATCGACAGGTCGACGTCCTCGTGCTCGCGCGCCACCCCGGTGAACGCCTCGATCGACCAGCCGCCCACGATCCACCACGGCCGGTCGAAGCCATCCATCAGCCCGGACAGACCGGCCGGGTCGAGTGGCTTCCACGGGCCGTACCAGCGGTAGAACTCCGCGTCCTCGGCGTCCGCCTCGTTCACCGCGGAGCCACCGTTGCGACGAGGGCCAGGTGGTCCGTGCCGTCGAGATCGACCGTGTGCGTCCCGAGCGAGGCCATCGACTCACCGACCAGCACGTGGTCGATCCGCACCAGCGGTGGTAGGAGCGGCAGGATCCCCACGTGGTTCGCCGGCCAGGTCGGCTGCCAGCCCTCGTTGGAGAGCTCGCCGGCGTCGCGGAACCCGGCGTCGTCCAGTCTGCGCATCACCACATGATCGGGGGTGGCGTTCATGTCGCCCAGGATCAGGTCGGCGTGGTCGGCCTCGGCCTGTCGGAGGATCGCGGCATGGTCGGCGCGCCAGCCCGCCGGGTCGACCGGCGCCACCGGGTGCACGCCGAGCACGGTGAGCTCGCCGTACTTCGCCTCCCAGCCCTGGAAAGTGGTCCGGAGCCGGACGTGGTCGGTCAGCGGCTTGTTGGCCAGGATCATCGTCCCCGCGACCATGTAGTCCGGCTGCCCCACCCGCTCGGGCAGCAGCTCGGCCAGGCCGAGAGCGTCCATCTGCGCGAGCAGGTCGGGCGTGATCTCCTCCAGCACGAGGATGTCGACGTGGTTGTCGCGGACCGCGTCCACGACCTGCTCCGCCTCGGCCCGGCCCTCGTAGAGGTTGGCGTTCATCACCGTGATCCGCTCGGAGCCCTCCCCGGGCGCGGGGTTGTCACCCATGACCTGCGGCGCGAACCACCACGCATGGACGCCCAGCCCGGCCAGCGCGAGGACCGCCGCCACCACCCGCGGCGGCCGCTCGCCGTCACCCCCCAGCAGCGCACCGGCGGCGAGCAGCACCAGCAGGACGGCGTACAGCGGGATGGCCAGCGGGGTGAAGGCCTCGATCCGGATCAGCGAGCCGTTGTCGGTGTCGAAGATCCGGGCCACGGTGAGGACGAGCGCGGGCACGGCCAGCCCGCCCGCGACGAGCCAGAAGAGGACCCGCCACATCAGAGCAGCACCAGGTCGTCGCGGTGGACGACCTCACGCTCGTACGCCGCGCCGAGCTCGCGCTTGAGATCCTTCGTCGAGCGGCCGAGCAGCGCCGGGAGCTCCCCTGAGTCGAAGTTCACCAGCCCGCGGGCCACCGGCACGCCGTCCGCACCGGCGATGGCGACCGGGTCGCCGGCGTGGAAGGTGCCGACGACGCCGGTGACCCCGGCGGCGAGGAGCGAGGCCCGGCGCTGGGTGACCGCGGCCACCGCACCGTCGTCGAGGAGCAGCGTGCCGACGGGCTCGGTCGCGTGGGCCAGCCAGAGCAGCCGCGTCGGCCGGCGACGACCGGTGGCGTGGAACAGGGTGCCGACCGGCTCGCCGGCCAGCGCCTCCGCGACCCGCTCGGCCGCCGTGAGGACCACCGGGATCCCCGCTCCCGTGGCGATCCGTGCGGCGTCGAGCTTGGTCTGCATGCCGCCGGTGCCGAGCCCGGCCGCGCCGGCCTTCCCGACCCGCACGGTCGTGAGGTCGGCAGCGTCCCGCACCTCCGGCACCAGCCTGCTGCCCGGTCCCGCCGGATCGGCGTCGAAGAGCCCGTCGACGTCGGAGAGCAGCACGAGCAGGTCCGCATGGACCAGGTGCGCGACCAGCGCCGCCAGCCGGTCGTTGTCACCGAAGCGGATCTCGGAGGTGGCCACCGTGTCGTTCTCGTTGACGATCGGGAGCACGCCGAGCTCGAGGAGCTTGGCGAAGGTCTGGTAGGCGTTGCGGTAGTGCGAGCGCCGAGTCACGTCGTCCACCGTGAGCAGCACCTGGCCGGCCACGATGCCGTGCCGGGCCAGCTCCTCGGTGTAGCGGTGCACGAGCAGTCCCTGGCCGACCGAGGCCGCGGCCTGCTGGGCCGGGAGCGACCGGGGCCGGCGCTTGAGACGCAGCGGTGCGAGCCCGGCGGCGATGGCACCGGAGGAGACCAGCACCACCTCGGCACCGCGGGCGCGGCTGCCGGCCAGCGCCTCGGCGAGCCGTCGCACGCTGGCCGGGTCGATGCCGCCCTCGGTGGAGGTGAGCGAGGACGAGCCCACCTTCACGACGATCCGGCGGGCGTCGGTGACCTCAGTCCGCTTCATCACTCGGGACATGGTCGGGATCCTGCGGGGAGCCGATCTCGTACGACGAGGGCCCGGTCGGCATCGCGGGCCCGGTCTCGACACGGTCGAGCCGACGGGCCACATCGGCGCGCTCCTCGCCCTCGGCGCGGTCGGCCATGCCCTCCTGGATCGCGCGACGGCGACCGACGGCCGGCCGCTTCTCCATCAAGCGGGTGTCCTCGCCGCGGCGGGCGAGGTTCTCGGCGCCCGCGTCGATGCCGGGCTTGAAGTCGAAGACCACGGCGTTGTCCGGGTGGCCGATGAGCACGGTGTCACCCTCCACGGCCCCGAGCTGGACCAGCCTGGCCTCGACGCCGAGCCGGTTGAGCCGGTCGGCGAGGAAGCCCACGGCCTCGTCGTTGCTGAACTCGGTCTGCCGCACCCAGCGCTCCGGCTTGGTGCCGCGCACCTGCCAGACCTGCTCACCGGACAGCTCGACCGCGGCCACCGTGAAGTCGTCGCCCCCGTCGGCGGACGGCGGGCGGAGCACGATCCGGGTCGCCTCGGCGACCTCCTTGGTGGCGCGCGCAGCGGCCACGATCTCGGCCATCGCGAAGGTGAGCTCGCGCAGCCCCTCGCCCGAGGCGGCGCTGACCGGGAACACCCGGAGCCCCTGCTCGCGCAGGTCGTCGAGGACTATGTCCGACAGGTCGCGCCCGTCGGGGACGTCGATCTTGTTGAGCGCCACCAGCCGGGGCCGCTCGTCGAGGCCGCCGTAGCGGCTCAGCTCCTGCTCGATGACCGCGAGGTCGTCGACCGGGTTGCGCCCCGGCTCCATCGTCGCGGTGTCGACGACGTGCACGAGAGCGGCACAGCGCTCGACGTGGCGGAGGAACTCGTGGCCCAGGCCACGGCCCTCGCTCGCGCCCTCGATGAGCCCCGGTACGTCGGCCACGGTGTAGGTCGTCTCGCCGGCGGTCACCACGCCGAGGTTGGGGATCAGCGTCGTGAACGGGTAGTCGGCGATCTTCGGCCGGGCCCGCGAGATCGCGGCGATCAGGCTGGACTTGCCGGCGCTCGGGAAGCCCACGAGCCCGACGTCGGCGACCACCTTGAGCTCGAGCACGATCTCGAGCTCGTCGCCGGGCTCGCCGAGCAGCGCGAACCCGGGCGCCTTGCGCTTGCTGCTGGCCAGGGCTGCGTTGCCGAGGCCCCCGCGGCCGCCCTGGGCCACGACCAGCTCGGTGCCCGGGCCCACCAGGTCGGCCAGCACCTCGCCGCCGCGGTCGGTGACCAGCGTGCCGTCGGGGACGGGGAGCACCAGGTCGGCGCCGTGCCCGCCGTTCTTGTGGGCGCCGGCGCCGTGGCCGCCGTGCTCGGCCCGCCGACGCGAGCTGTGGTGGTAGTCGAGCAGCGTGGTCACGTCGGGGTCGACCCGCAGGATCACCGAGCCGCCGGGCCCGCCGTTGCCGCCGTCAGGACCGCCGAGCGGCTTGAACTTCTCGCGGTGCACCGAGGCCACCCCGTTGCCGCCGCGGCCGGCGCTGACGTGCAGCGTCACCCTGTCGACGAAGGTCGGGACCGCCATGATGCTCCTTGCTAAATGACGAAAGGCGCCCCACAGGGACGCCTTCCGTGTGTGTCGTTGAGGACAACGTCAGGCGTTGTCACCCGGGACGATGTTGACGACCCGGCGGCCCCGGCGGGTGCCGAACTGCACCGCCCCGGCCTCCAGGGCGAACAGCGTGTCGTCGCCGCCGCGGCCGACGCCGGCCCCGGGGTGGAAGTGGGTGCCGCGCTGGCGGACGATGATCTCGCCGGCGTTGACGAGCTGGCCGCCGTACCGCTTGACGCCCAGGCGCTGGGAGTTGGAGTCGCGGCCGTTCTTGGTGGACGCGGCGCCCTTCTTGTGTGCCATCGCTGTGTCTCCTGCTGCGGTGTGAAGTCGGGAGGCCCTCAGGCCTTGATGTCGGTGATCTTGACCTGGGTGTACTTCTGGCGGTGGCCCTGGCGCTTCTTGTAACCCGTCTTGTTCTTGAACTTCTGGATCACGATCTTGGGGCCCTTGGTGGCACCGAGCACCTCGGCGGTCACCGACGCCTTGTCGAGCTTCTTGGTGTCCGACGTGACGGTGTCGCCGTCGACCACGAGAACCACGGGCAGCGAGACCTCGTCGCCCACGGCCGTCGCGATCGTGTCGATCTCGATGACATCGCCGACGGTCACCTTCTGCTGCTTGGCGCCTGAGCGCACGATCGCGTACACCGCGGTCTCCTTGTGGATCGGGTGTCCCGGAGGACATCTACCGGGACGTGGGTCAAAGCCGTGCCAAAAAAACTTGGAGGTGCGCTGAGCACCAAGGGTCAATGGTACGGATCCGTGCCTGACCGCGCAAAAGCACGCGATCCCTGCCGGTCAGCGCTTCCGGGAGCGCTTCCGCTTGATCGGCACGTGCTCGACGTGGGGCGGGGCGGCCTCCTCGGCTGCCGCACCGGCGTCGCCGTCCCCGGCGGTGCCCGGCTCGATCCCGGCGGCTGCCGGCTCGCCGACCGCTCCCTCACTTCCGATCGCGGTGGGGGTCTCGCCGGTCGCCGGCACGGGCGGGGGCCCGGCCGGGCGGCTCGCGCTCCGGCGGCGGGTGCGGGTGACGACCGTCGGCTTCTCCGGCTCGGGCTCCGGCTCGGGCTCCGGCTCCGGCTCCGGCTCCGGCTCGGGCTCGGGCTCGGAGGGGCTCTCGTCGGACGCCTCGACCCGGTCGTCGAGTGACTCGACGACCTCCGAGGTCAGGCTCTCGAGGTCGTCGTTCACGTCGTCCGTGTCGTCGACCTCCACGACCTCGTCGGACAGATCGTCAACAACGTCGTCGTCGTCATCGTCGGCCGGCGGGCGGGCCATCGCGGCGACGTCCTTGGGCGACGGCGCCTTGCCGCCGTTGCCGTTCCCGTTGCCGTTGCCGTTGCCGTTGCCGTTCCCGTTGTCGCCCCCGTCGCCGGCGCCCCGGCCCCGACCGCCGCGGCTGCGTCGCCCGCGGGTGCCGGAGCGGCCACCGTCGTCGTCGGAGCCCTTCTGGTCCACCGGGTGCTCGTGCAGGATCAGGCCGCGACCCTGGCAGTGCGAGCAGGTCTCGCTGAACGCCTCCAGCAGGCCGGTGCCGATCCGCTTGCGCGTCATCTGCACCAGGCCCAACGAGGTGACCTCGGCGACCTGGTGACGGGTGCGGTCGCGGCCCAGGCACTCGACCAGCCGGCGCAGCACCAGGTCGCGGTTGGACTCGAGCACCATGTCGATGAAGTCCACGACGATGATGCCGCCGATGTCGCGGAGCCGGAGCTGGCGGACGATCTCCTCGGCCGCCTCCAGGTTGTTCTTGGTGACCGTCTCCTCGAGGTTGCCGCCGGAGCCGGTGAACTTGCCGGTGTTGACGTCGACGACGGTCATGGCCTCGGTGCGGTCGATGACCAGGGAGCCGCCGGAGGGCAGCCAGACCTTGCGGTCCAGTCCCTTCGCGATCTGCTCGTCGAGGCGGTACGACGTGAACAGGTCCTTGCCGCCGTGCTCCTGGGCGTCGTACTTCTCGAGCCGCTCCTCGAGGTCGGGCGCCATGTGCTGGACGTACTGCTGCACGGTCTCCCAGGCGTCGTCGCCCTGGATGACGAGCTTGACGAAGTCCTCGGTGAACAGGTCGCGGACCACCTTGAGGGTGAGGTCCGGCTCGCCGTAGAGGAGCTGGGGCGCGCTGCCCTTGGACTTCTTCTCGATGTCCTCCCAGCGGGCCTTCAGCCGCTCGACGTCGCGGGTCAGCTCGTCCTCGCTGGCCCCCTCGGCCGCGGTCCGCACGATCACGCCGGCCGTGTCGGGGACGATCTCCTTGAGCACCGTCTTGAGCCGGTTGCGCTCGGTGTCGGGGAGCTTGCGGGAGATCCCGGAGGTGGTGCCGTCGGGCACGTAGACGAGGAACCGGCCGGCCAGGCTGACCTGGCTGGTGAGGCGGGCGCCCTTGTGGCCGATCGGGTCCTTGGTGACCTGCACGAGCACGGCCTGGCCCGAGGACAGCACCGACTCGATCTTTCGGGGCTGGCCGTCCTTGTGGCCGAGCGCGGACCAGTTCACCTCGCCGGCGTAGAGGACGGCGTTGCGGCCGCGGCCGATGTCGATGAACGCCGCCTCCATGGAGGGCAGCACGTTCTGCACCCGGCCGAGGTAGACGTTGCCGATCAGCGAGGTCTGGGACTCGCGGGCGACGTAGTGCTCGACGAGGACCTTGTCCTCGAGCACCCCGATCTGGGTGAGGTCGTCGCGCTGGCGCACGACCATGACGCGGTCGACCGCCTCGCGGCGGGCCAGGAACTCGGCCTCGCTGACGATCGGCGCCCGGCGCCGGCCGGCCTCGCGGCCCTCGCGGCGGCGCTGCTTCTTGGCCTCGAGACGCGTGGAGCCGGAGACCGCGGTGATCTGGTCGTCGCCGGTGCGGCTGCGCCGCACCCGGGTGACGGTGTTCTGCGGGTCGTCGTTGCTACCGCCGCCTTCGTCACCCGTACGCCGGCGGCGCCGGCGACGCCGCGAGGTGCCGTCGCCGGACTCCTCGTCGTCGTCGCTCTGCTCGCTGTCGTCGTCGCCGTCGCCCGTCGAGTCGCCCTCGCCGCCACCGTCGGAGGTCTTGCGGCGGCGCCGGCCGCCGCGGCGGCGACGCCGGCGCGCGCCGGTGCCGTCGCCCGAGCCGTCGTCCTGGCCGTCACCCGAGTCGTCGTCCGGCTCGGACTTGCCCTCCGCGGGCTCGTCCACCGGCTCCGCGGCGGCCTTCTTGGCCGACTTCTTCGCCGACTTCTTCGCGGTCTTGCTCGCGGTCTTCTTGGCCGGCTTGTCGTCGGTGGGCGCCTCGTCCGGCGGCTGGTCGGCCGCCATCTTGGGGGCCTTCTTGGCCGCCTTCTTCTTCGGCTTCTCGATCGCGTCGGGGACCTGGAAGAGCACGGCCGGCGCGCCGACGGCACCGCCGTCGTCGGCGGGCTCCGGGGTCTCCGCGGACTTCGCGGCCTTCTTGGCTGCCGCCTTCTTCACGGTCGTCTTCTTCGCCGGGGTCTTCTTGGCGGCCGCCTTCTTGGCGGTGGTCTTCTTCGCTGCAGTCTTCTTGGCAGCGGCCTTCTTCGCGGGCCCCGCCTCGGGGGAGTCGGCCGCGGGGGTCGACTCCGAGGGGGCTTCCGAAGAGGTGGTGGTCTCGTCCTCGGGCATGTACTGCTCCTCAACCCGACTGCGGTGGCAGCCCGGGTGGTCATCGCCGCTGCCCCGAGCCTCCGGGGCGCAGCGTCAAGCCTTCATGGCGACGACACCCTCGTGGTGTCACACCGAGTCCGGCCGATCCCTGCCGCGGTCGCCGGCCCTGAGCTCCGGTCGCTGTCACCGACCGGCCGGGCCGCGTCGCGGTCTGGCATCGACGAGCCTCGCTTCAGAGAACGTCGTCGGGTCGACGTGTGGTCGACCTGCGCCGAGTATCGCACAGCGGTCGCTGCCGCAACTCATTTCAGGGTCGCAGCGGGTCGCCGATCTGGCCGGTGTCGGGGTCCAGCGGGCCCTGGGCCAGCCGGGTCAGCAGGGGTACGCCGACCAGCTCGAGCCCGTGGAGCGTGGTCAGGCCCGAGAGCACGTCGTCGGGCCGGACCGCGGGCTCGAGGTGGCGCAGCACCAGGTCCAGCACCGCTCCCCCGTCGTCGGGCAGCACGACGAGCGAGAGCACCGGGGCCCGGCTGTCGAAGTCACGCTGGCCCTTCTTGGTCATCCGGTGCACGAGCACCTCCCCCGCCGCGAGGAACCCCGCCACCGCCGACTCCGCCTCGGCGACCGGGACAGGGAGCGCGATGCGCCAGCGGCTGGCCTGCAGCAGGTCGGCGAAGCCTCCGCCGGGAGACTCGACGATCTCGACGATGTCGAGGCCGTCCGGCAACGCCTCGTCCAGCGCGGCGTGCACCGCCGCCGGGTCGACGACCTCGGCCATGGCCAGCTCGAGGTACTCCGCCTCGCTCGCGGATCCGGTGGGCGACGCGCCGGCGTACGAGATCCTCGGGTGCGGGTTGAACCCCGACGAGTAGGCCATCGGCAGCCGGGCGCGGAACACGGCGCGCTCGAAGGCCCGGCTGAAGTCCCGGTGGCTGGTGAACCGGAGCCGGCCCCGTTTGGCGTAGCGGATCCGCAGGCGCTGGACCGGCGGCGGCGCCTGCTTGGGCTGCTCCCTAGTCATGGCGGGTCACGGATGGATCCAGTCGACGACCTTCATGGCGGTCGAAGGGTAGACGGTGCCGACCTTGACGCCACCCAGCCAGTCGGTCAGCCGCTCCGCCTCGGCGGCGAGCGCGGCGCCTGCCTGCTCGGGCAGCTCCTCCAGCAGCCGGACCTCGGCGACGCCGGCGTCGTCCTGCACCCAGCAGCCGACGATGCGGCCGTCCCACCAGGCCGTCGTGCCCGCGTTGCCGTTGCGGTCGAACAGGTGCGGGGTGTGCTCGCCGAGGTAGAAGTCGCGCTGCTTCCAGCCCATCACCGTCGGGTCCAGCACGGGCAGCAGCGCCGCCCACGGCTCCACGGCGCCCTCGGGACCCTCGTCGTCGGGCAGCACCCAGCCGGCGTCGCCTCCGTCCAGTGACACCTCGACCGCACCGAGCGCGGCGAGGGCGGCCCGGACCGAGCGCTTGGTCGCACCCAGCCACCACGCGAGGTCGTCCTCGGTGCCCGGGCCGAACGAGCGCAGCCACCGGCCCACGAGCTCGGCGTACCCCTCGTCCTCCTTCGCGGCGGGCGGTACGTCGTCCAGCCAGTCGGACATGAGCGCCCAGCGCGGCTTGGAGAGCCGCCAGTGGCCGGCGTTCGCACCGCGGACCAGCGTGCCCTCGACCCCGAGCTGGGTGAGCACGCGCGGGGCGATCGAGACGTTGGAGGCGTACTTCTTGCCCGGTGCGAGGTCGAGCCGGGCCTCGAGCGCCGGCACCGTCTTCCGGATCTCCTGCGCGGTGAGGGCCCGGCCGGCGAGCGCCGCCACGACGTCAGCCCTCGCCTCGGCCAGCCAGGCCGCGCCGTCGCCGGCGTGGCCGGCCGCCTCGACCTCCTTGACCAGCCGGGCCTCCAGCTGCCGGGCCACCCGGGCGGACGCGCTGCCCCAGGCCGCCGGGAGCAGGTCGCGCGGGAAGACGAACAGCGTGCGCCGCATCGCGAGCTGCTTGACCAGGGTGCGGTCCTCGTGGAGCGCGCGGTCGATGTCGGCCACGGTGACCCCGTCCACCCGCGCCCGGAGCGACAGGTAGACCGTCGCCGGCTCGGTGGAGTGCAGCACCGTGACGGCCCGCGTCGCCGCTTCGGCGTCGGCCGCGCGATGCGCCGGGGCCAGCGCGTGCCGACGGGCCAGCCGGGCCCGCCGCTCGGAATCGGGAATATGCCGCACGGGAGCTAGTTTCCCCCGTGTCATGTCGGTGCGTCGTTCCGCGGTCCTGGTCCTGTCCGGGATCCTCCTGCTCTCGCTGAACCTGCGCCCCGCCGCGGTCAGCGTCGGCCCGGTCCTCGACGAGCTGCGGGACGGGCTGGACATGGGACCGGCCTCCGCCGGGCTGCTCACCTCGCTCCCGGTGCTGGCGTTCGCGGTCTTCGGCGCGCTCGCGCCCGCCGCGGCCGCGCGCCTCGGGCCGCACCGAGTCACCCTGCTCGCGCTGCTCGGTGTGGTCGTCGGCCTCGCCGGCCGGGCCGTCGTACGCCAGGAGTCGGCGTTCCTCGCCCTGTCGCTGGTGGCCGTGGCGGGCATGGCGATGGCCAACGTGCTGATCCCGTCGCTGGTCCGGCTGCACTTCCCGGACCGCATCGGGCTGCTCACCGCTCTCTACACGACCGCGCTCGCGGTCGGCCTCACCAGCGCGTTCCTGCTCACGGTACCGGTGGCGGACGCGCTGGGGAGCTGGCGCTACGGCCTCGCGATGTGGGCGGTCCTGGCGGCCCTGTCCGCGTTGCCCTGGTTCGGGCTGCTCCGCCGTGACGAGGTGCTCGACACGCCGGCCCGTGACGTGACCTTCCGCGACATCGCCCGCACCCGCCTGGGCTGGGCGATGACCCTCTTCTTCGGCCTCCAGTCCCTGATGGCCTACGCCGTCTTCGGCTGGTTCGCGACCTTGTGGCGGGACGCGGGGTTCGGCGCGGGCTCGGCCAGCGCCCTGGTCGGCATCGTGGCCGCGATGTCCATCCCCCTCTCGTTCGTCCTGCCCCAGGCGGTCGCCCGGCAAGGGGACCAGCGGTGGGTGCTCGTGCTGGTGATGAGCTGCTATCCGGTCGCCTACGTGGGTTTGCTGGTGGCACCGCACCGGCTCGCCGTTCTGTGGGCAGTGGTCCTCGGCGCCGCCCTGACGACGTTCCCCATCGTGCTGACCTACATCGGCCTCCGGACCCGCACCGCAGGGGCCACCGCCGCCCTCTCGGGCTGGACCCAGTCGACCGGCTACCTGTTGGCCGCGATCGGGCCCTTCGGGATCGGTGTGCTGCACGAGGCCACGGACGGCTGGACGACGCCACTGGTGGTGCTCGCCGCGCTGAGCGTCCCGCTCTTCCTCGTGGGGTTGTACGTCGGCAAGCCGGCCCACATCGAGGACCAGCTGGCGAGCCGAGCGGAAGCCGGGACAACCGCGACCTGACGCACCTACCCTCCGTTGACCAGCAGCACGAACGGGGAGCTCGATGACGACGCCGTGGACGCCTCCGGGTGCGCTCGATGGCCATCGCCGCGCTGGTGTTCCTGGGCGGCTGGGCCGTCGTGGGCGTGCTGGTGATCGCCTCGGGGGTGCTGGGCCGGATCGAGATCGGCGAGGGACTCGGCGAGGAGGACCCCTCGCTCAGCGGGCGGGTGACACAGTCGCAGCTCGAGGTGGGCAACTGCTTCGACGATGCGACCCTGGCCGCCTTCCCCGGAGACGGAGACACGGTCCAGGCCGGTCTGGTGACCCTGGTCGCCTGCGAGCGGCCGCACGACATGGAGACGTTCCTGGTCTCGGACCTGCTCGGTGACGACTACCCGGGCCTCGAGGAGCTGAAGCGGCAGTCGGCCGAGACCTGCGACCCGGCGTTCAAGGCGTACGTCGGGAAGCCCCTCGGCCGGTCCGAGCTGGCCTACTGGATCTACTACCCCACGGAGCAGAACTGGGCCGGTCCCGCCGGCCACCGGATCACCTGCGTGCTCGGCGACCCCGACGCGAAGACGTCCGGGAGCCTGCGCGACGCGAACCGCTGAGGGTGCGATCTGGAGTGAGGGCCACGGAGCCGGGTCGGATGTGGAACGCTGTCACGCGCACCGACCACGGCGGCACCCGAGGGGAACCCGATGAGCACACCGCAGAACCCTGGCGACGGCGAGACGCCGCAGGACCCGAGCGACCCTCAGAACCCCTACGGCGCGCCGCCCCCGCCTCCGTCCTCGACGCCGCCTCCTCCCACGACCCCTCCACCGTCGACGCCCATCCCCGCCGCGCCGACGCCGGGCACCGACCCGGCCGCTGCTCCCGGTGCACCCGCCCCGCCGCCGTACGGCGAGCAGCCCGCCGCCCCCGCCGTACCTCCCGCGGCGCCGCCGTACGGACAGGCCGGCGTGCCAGGTCAGCCGGCCTACGGCGCCCCCGCGCAGCCGGCCTACGGCGCCCCCGCGCAGCCGGCCTACGGTGCGCCCGGCTACTCGCCCATGCCCGGCCCGGCGGAGCCCGGCAAGGGGATGGCGATCACCGCCCTGATCCTGTCGATCCTCGGCTGCACGTGCATCGGTGCGCTGGTCGCCATCCCTCTCGCGATCGTCGTGCTCGTGCGGAGCAGGGACGGCCGCAACCACGGCAAGGGACTCGCCATCGCCGCGCTGATCATCAGCGTGGTCAGCCTGGTCGCGGTCGCGATCGGCGGCTACTACCTCTATGACTACGCCAAGGACTTCAAGACCGTCGACGACCTCAAGGCGGGTCAGTGCATCACCGCCGACGGCCTCACCGACGAGGGCGAGACGGGGATCACCCAGATCAAGACCACGGGCTGCTCGTCCAAGCACGACGGTGAGGTGCTGTCGACGGCGTCGCTGACGGCCGACGAGGCGAGCAGCTACGGCGACACGTCGCCCGTCGCCATCTGCAGCCCCTCGGTGACCGCGGCCGGGAGCGGCGACCTGCTCGCCGATCCCGCGCTGGTCCTGATAGCGCTGACCCAGGACTCGTCACCCTCGTCGGGCGACAAGCTGGTCTGCGTGATCGCGAACGCCGACGGGTCCGACCTGACCTCCAAGCTCGGATCCTGAACGTTGCAACGAGCCGTCCTGACGGCGGTCGCGGTGGCCCTGGCCGCCGTGGCCGTCGCCGTGGTGGTCGTCGTACGCCACAACGCCGAGCTGTCCAGCGTGGACGACCTCGACCGGGGCGACTGCGTGGACGGCGCGCCGTTCCTGGCCGGCGAGCAGGCCACGCTGGCCGACCTGACCCGTGCCGACTGCGACGACCTGCACGACGCCGAGGTGCTGGTGCTGGTCGACCTCGACGCGAGCCAGGCCAAGGCCTATCGCCCGGTCGTGCCCGACGCGATCTGCCTCGACGCCCTGGACGGACAGGCGGACGCCGCGGTCAGCGACGAGCGGCTGCTGATCGCGGGCGTCGCGGACCGGCGCGAGCCCCGGGAGGGCGACACGCTGGCCTGCTTCGGCTTCGCCGCCGACGGGACCAGGCTGGACGGGAAGGTCAAGCCCCGCTGACCACGCCCGATTCGTCTGCGGTCTGACCTGCGAACGCCCGCGTAGGGCCTCAGACGAATCGGGGCTGGGAGGACCACACGCCCAGCCACTGCTCGGCGCCGAACTCCTCGAAGCGCTCCAGCTCGCTGAACCCCAGCTTGGCCGCGAGGCGCATCGAGCTCCGGTTGGCGGTCTGGGTGATCAGCACCACCGGCTCACCCGGGAGCGCACCGGCACACCAGTCGAGGGCCGCCGCGCAGGCTTCGGCGGCATATCCGTGGCCCCACATCTCGGGCAGGAACAGGTAGCCCAGCTCGACCTCACCGCCGTCGGGACGGACGCGGGTCGGATGCGCCGGGTCGCGGCGGCCAAAGGTGACGACGCCGATCGTCGCCCCGTCGAGCTCGACCGCGAAGAAGCCGGGACGCCGCCCCGGCACCTCGGGAACCTCCCGTTCGAGCTCGTCGCGCGGTCGAGGGCCACCGAGATAGGCGCGCACCTCCGGCGAGGCGGACAGCTCGATGACCGCGGGCCGGTCCGTCGACCTGGACTCGCGGAGCACGAGCCGCTCGGTCTTGATGGGGTCAGGTGGCCAGGCGAGCGGTCCGAGTTCAGTCATCGCCGGGGATGCTAGCTAGCGCGACGGCACGATGCCGGTCCGACCTTCCCAGGCGCCGTGCTCCGACAGGGGCCGGAAGCGATAGGTGGCGAACTCGTGGTGGAAGTCGCGGCGCGACCGTTCGGCCATCGCGGCGGAGTGCCGCTCGGGGTCCGGGACGCCCGAGTGACCGCGCACCATCTCCTCCATCTCACGCACGGTGCGCCAGACCGAGAAGGTCGAGATCGTGCGCGGTGGGCGGACGGCCGCGAGCGCGAGCGTGGTGCCCGGGTGGTCGCGGACGAGCCGTTCGACGGGCTTGCCCCACCGCAGGAACCGCGGCACCTCGGGCAGCCGCATCCGCGCGACCGTGACGGCGACGACCGGCTCGTCCTGCTCCCACTCGCCGGCGCGCGGCGGGAGGCCGGGTAGAGCAGCCAGCGTCGACCAGCGACGCAGGAACTGCAGGCGCACGTGCCAGCCCTCGGCGAGCTGGCGGCCGAGCGGGCTCTCGTCCAAAAAGCGATCGACGGCGTCCTCGTCGCGCCACTGTGCGAAGACGGCCAGGCGCCGCAGCTGCATCCGGTCGGGCGACAGCGTCGGCGCCCCCAGCCGCATCAGGGCCAGGCACTCGGCGTGGTCGAGCCCGGGCACGCTGGTAGGGGACGGCGAGCGGACCAGCGCACGCGCGGCCACCGAGCGTGGGACCTCGGCGAGGTGGAAGGTGTGGACGCTCACGAGGCGCGCTCGAGCCTGTAGTGCAGCCGCACGGCCCACGCGTTCCAGAGGCGCAGCTCGTGGTCGGTGCGGAGTACGCCGTGCGGGTCGACGTACACCCGGAACGTCTCGTGCAGCGGCACCCGCGCGGCGTGGTCGCGGCCGCCGTCGCGCACGACGACGTACGCCCCGTCCTGGCCGAACCGGCCGGACGGCGACTCGAGGACCAGTCCCCCGTCGGCGGTGACCGAGGGGCGCAGGAACACCTGCACGTTGCCCGACTCCAGCGGGAACGCGACGTGCACGCTGGGGCGGTCGGCCCAGGGCAGCGTGTACGCCGAGTAGGCGCCGCTGAAGACGACCCGGCCGCTGCTGCGCAGCGTCCGCGCCCACGCCGCCGCGACCTGGGCGCCGTCGCGGTCGCGGATCAGCGTGATCTGGCTGTCCATCCCGTGGGCGACGTCGAGCGGTCGCATCGGGAGCGCGAGCTGCTCGACCCGCTGGCCGAACAGCCGGGACACGAGCTCACCGCCGGGCCAGAACACCGGCGACCACCCGGTCCACACCTCCATCTCCCAGGCGGTGGTGTGCTCGTAGAAGTCACGGATCTCGGGCCGCAGCCGGGCCGCGTCGAACCCGGGCCCGTCCAGCACCGACATCGACGGCATCAGCCCGGCGTCCGCGCCGGCCGGGTCCAGCGCACCACCGTGGTGGGCCGCCTCGGCCTCCAGCCACTCGTCGCTGACCACCGCCGAGCGGCTCATCGGGGCCCGCAGCCACCGGTGCTCGCCGGCCAGGTCGACCGGCCGGCCCGTGAGCCGCCAGAACTTCCGGGTCCCGAGATCCAGCAGGTGCGGCACGGTCGGGAAGTCTGGCACGCCGTCGGCCGACTACGGCCGTCTACACGGGCGAGAGGGGCAGCAGCTGTCGTCCGGTGGGGCCGATCTGGATCTCGGTGTTCATCTCCGGGCAGACGCCGCAGTCGTAGCAGGGCGTCCAGCGGCAGTCGTCGACCTCGACGTCCGACGAACCGTCGGCGACCGCGAGGGCGTCCTCCCAGTCGGCCCACAGCCAGTCCTTGTCGAGGCCGGAGTCGAGGTGGTCCCACGGGAGCACCTCGTCGTAGTCGCGCTCGCGGGTGGTGTACCAGTCGAGGTCGACGTCGACGAGCGCGCGCTCGCAGGCCTCGAGCCAGCGGTCGTAGGAGAAGTGCTCGCTCCAGCCGTCGAAGCGGCCGCCGTCACGCCACACCTGCTCGATGACGGCTCCGACGCGACGGTCACCGCGGGAGAGCAGTCCTTCGATGGTGCCGGGCTTGCCGTCGTGGTAGCGGAAGCCGATCGCCCGGCCGTACTTCTTGTCGGCGCGCACCACCTCGCGCAGCTTGCGGAGCCGCTCGTCGGTGGTGTCGTGGTCGAGCTGGGCGGCCCACTGGAACGGCGTGTGCGGCTTGGGCACGAACCCACCGATGGAGACCGTGCACTTGATGTCGTTGCGACCCGACACCTCACGGCCGGTCGCGATGACGCGTCTGGCGAGGTCGGCGATGGCGAGCACGTCGTCGTCGGTCTCGGTCGGGAGGCCGCACATGAAGTAGAGCTTCACCTGGCGCCAGCCCGAGGAGTACGCCGCGGCGACGGTCCGGATCAGGTCGTCCTCGCTGACCATCTTGTTGATGACCTTGCGCATCCGCTCGGAGCCGCCCTCGGGGGCGAAGGTCAGGCCCGAACGGCGGCCGTTGCGCGAGAACTCGTTGGCGAGGTCGATGTTGAAGGCGTCGACCCGCGTGGAGGGCAGGGACAGCGAGACGTTGGAGCCCTCGTAGCGGTCGGCCAGCCCCTTGGCGACCTCGCCGATCTCGCTGTGGTCGGCGCTCGACAGCGAGAGCAGGCCGACCTCCTCGAAGCCGGTCTGGCGGATGCCGTTCTCGACCATGGCGCCGATGGTCTCGATGGACCGCTCGCGCACCGGGCGGGTGATCATCCCGGCCTGGCAGAACCGGCAGCCGCGCGTGCAGCCGCGGAAGATCTCCACCGAGAACCGCTCGTGCACCGTCTCCGCCAGCGGGACCAGCGGCTTGGCGGGGTAGGGCCACGCGTCGAGATCCATCAGCGTGTGCTTGCGGACGCGGAACGGGATGCCCGGGCGGTTGGGTACGACGGCCTCGATCGTCGCGTCGGCGGCGTACGTGACGTCGTAGAAGCGCGGGACGTAGACCCCGCCGCTCACCGCCAGCCGCCGCAGCAGCTCGTCGCGGCCACCGGGCCGGCCCTCGCCCTTCCACTCGCGCACCACCTCGGAGATGGCGAGCACGATCTCCTCGCCGTCGCCGAGGACCGCCGCGTCGAGGAAGTCCGCGATCGGCTCGGGGTTGAACGCCGCGTGGCCGCCGGCGAGCACGATCGGGTCGTCGTCGCCGCGGTCGGCCGCGTGCAGCGGGATCCCGGCCAGGTCGAGCGCGTTGAGCATGTTGGTGTAGCCGAGCTCGGTGGAGAAGCTGAGGCCGAAGAGGTCGAAGTCGCGGACCGGCCGGTGCGCGTCGACGGTGAACTGCGGGATCCTCCCCTGACTGTCACCGTCGCGCATCACCTTCTCCATGTCGGGCCACACGGAGTAGGTGCGCTCGGCGACGATCCAGTCGCGCTCGTTGAGCACCTCGTAGAGGATCTGCACGCCCTGGTTGGGTAGCCCGACCTCGTAGGCGTCGGGGTACATGAGCGCCCAGCGAACCGTCTCGCCGTCAGGAGCCGCGTCCCACTCCTTCAGCGTCGAGTTCAGCTCGCCGCCGACGTACTGGATCGGCTTGGAGACCGTCGGGAGCAGCGGCTCGAGACGTGCGAAGAGCGACTCGGGGACGGTCGCGGCGGCGGGCATGCAGACACTCCGGGGTCGGGAAGGGGTCGACCCGCAAGAGTACGGCGATCAACGTCCCAAGCCGAATGGCGGCGGCCTCGGCAGAGGTTCTGGCCCGGACATCGTGGGTAGTGTCCCGGCGTGCGCCGCTCCCTCCTCGCCGTCAGCCTCGCCGTCGCCGGCCTCGTCGCCGGAGGCCTCTCCGACCTTCCTTCCCCGTCGGCGGCCGCACCGGCACCAGCGTCGGAGCTCGCGGCGCCCGGGTTCCTCGCGCCGGCCACCGCCCGCGGTGAGTCGCTGCCGTCGACCCGGTCGGTCGTCGGCGAGAGCAGCCTGGTCACCCTCGAGACGTCCCTGCTGCCCAGGCGGGCTGAGGGACAGCCGATCAGCTTCGACCTCGGCCGGCAGTCGGTGACCGGCCGGTTCACCCACATCGAGCGCAACCCCGCCTACACCGCATGGACCGGTTCGCTCGACGTCGACCTCGGATCGTTCACGATCGTGCGCTCCGGATCGGTCTACCGCGCCTCGATCACGTCGACCCAGGGGATGTGGGAGGTCACCCGGGCCGAGGGCTCGCGCTACTGGCTGACCGCCGTGGCGCCGTACACCGGCCCGAGCGGCGCGGACACGATCACCGCCCGCCCGACCGCCGCCCAGCGGGCCCGGCTGGCCGACCGGTCGGCGACCGTCACCGAGCGCGGCCGGACCCGCATCGACGTGCTCTTCGGCTACACCCCGGGCACCAAGACCGCCGCGGGCGGCAAGGCCGCCATCAAGGCGGCGGTCGGCCAGGTGGCCGCCGTGACCAACGCGGCGTTCGCCGGCTCCGGCATCAAGGCCCAGATTCGCGTCAAGGGCATCGTCAAGGTCAAGGGCTCCGAGAGCAACAACGTCATCAAGGACCTGAGGCAGCTCCAGCGCGCCCACGACGGCAAGTTCGACAGCGCGCTCCGGGCGCGGGCCAAGAAGCACGCGGACATCGTCCACCTGTTGACAGCGGGTCCGGTCGACCGGGTGTGCGGTGCCGGCGCCCTGCCCTACACCGCGCGCTACGCGGCGCCCATCCAGGGCGTCTCCACGTCGTACCTCTCGTGCCTGCCCTACATCGTCCCGACGCACGAGCTGGGTCACAACCTGGGCGCAGACCACATCTCCTACCCGGGCGTCACCCACTACTCGAAGATGCGCGGCTCCTACGGCTGGTACGACGTGCCCCGCCACTTCCTCACCGCGATGGGCTACTACGACCCTTGCCAGGACGTCGGCGACTACACCTGTGTGCGGATCCCGCTGTTCTCCAACCCGAAGGGCAACTTCTTCGGGTTCGCCATCGGGTCGAAGCAGGCCGACAACGCCAAGGTGATCAAGAGGCTCGCCCCGATCGTCGCCCGCTACGCGCGATGATGGCGCCCTGATGGAGACACCCGACTTCGCCTCGCCGTCCGACCTGCCCACGCCGTTCGGCTACTCGCACGTCGTCGGGCTGCCCGCCGGGCGGCTCGTGTGGACCTCCGGCCAGGTGGCGGTCGACACCGCCGGCCAGGTGCCGGAGGGCTGGGAGGCGCAGACCCGGCTGGTGTTCGAGAACGTCGGCCGCGCGCTGACCGCCCAGGGCGCGGGCTGGTCAGACGTCGTCAAGCTCACCTACTTCTTGACGGCCGTCGACCAGGTCACGACCGTGCGGTCGGTGCGCGACGAGTTCGTCGACACCCAGCGGCCGCCGACCAGCTCGCTGGTCCAGGTCGCCGGCCTGTTCCGGCCCGACCTCCTCATCGAGGTCGAGGCAGTGGCCTGGTTGCCCTAGCCTCCTGCTCCCGGTCGAGGCCAGACTGAGGCCCGTGCAGGCGCTCCGGGCCGCCCAGGCCTTCGACGGGTCAGCGTTCCGCGGACCCACCACCGTGGTGGTCGACGGCGGGTCGATCATCGGGGTCGAGCCCGGCCACCCCAACCTGCCGGACGGCATCGAGGTCACGACGTACGACGGCACGCTCCTGCCCGGGTTGTTCGACTGCCACGTCCACCTCGTGGCCACGTCCGTGGTGGGCAGCCTGGAAGAGGCCGGCTCGATCACCGACGACGAGCTGGATGCCCAGATCCGCGCCGGGCTGGCCGCTCAGGCGTCGGGCGGCGTGACCACGGTGCGCGACCTGGGCGACCGGCACTACCGCACCCTCGAGGCCCGGACCCTGGGCGGGCTGCCGCGGGTCGTCGCGGCCGGGCCGCCGGTCACCGAGCCGGGCGGGCACTGCCACTACCTGGGCGGCGAGGCGTCCGGGGTCGAGGGCGTACGCCGGGCGGTCGCCGAGCACGCTGAGCGCGGAGTGGATGTCATCAAGGTGATGGCCAGCGGCGGCATGCTGACAGCGGGCACGGACGCGTACGGCGTCCAGTTCTCCGGCGAGGAGCTGCGGGCCGTCGTGGAGGCCGCCCACGACGCCGGGCTGCCGGTGCTGGCGCACGCCCACTCCCTGGCCGGCATCCGGCACGCCGTGGCCGCCGGGGTCGACGGGATCGAGCACTTCACCGGCCTGACCGACGAGGGCCTCCAGCTGCCGGACGACGTGATGGAGCTGGTCGCCTCCGCCGGGATCCAGGTCTGCCCCACCGGTGGCGCCGACCCGGCCAAGGTCCCGCCGCCCGAGCTTCTCGCGGCCGGGCTGCGGGAGGCGCTCGAGAGGATGGGGATGGACTTCCCCACGATGCACCGGACCCGGATCGAGCACTTCGGGCGGCTCCGAAGCCACGGGGTGAGGGTGGTCAGCGGCACCGACGCCGGCATCAGCCCGCCCAAGGCGCACGGCGGCGTGGGGTTCGCGGTGCTCGACCTGGTGGCCGCCGGCTACCCCACGGCCGAGGCACTGGCCACCGCGACGTCGGGCGCGGCGGAGTCGTGCGGGCTCACCGAGATCACCGGCCGCCTTGCGCCCGGCCTCGCCGCCGACCTGTTGGTGGTGGACGGCGACCTCTCCGTCGAGCCCGAGGCACTCCTGCGGCCGGTGGCCGTGCTCGTGCGGGGCGCTCAGGTCTCCTAGTCGGCCGGCGCGGTCGTCGCCGTCCCGCCCGCCTCGGACCGCGCGGCCGCGGCCGCCGAGGTCGCCCGCAGCTCGACGCTGGGCATGAGGAGCAGTAGCAGGAAGGCGATCACGCCGACCCCCGCACCGAGCAGGAACACCACGTCCATCGACTCGGCGAAGCCCTGCTTGAACGGGTGCGCCAGCGCGGGCGAGAGCGTCTCGATGAACGACGAGTCGCCCTGCACCTGGTCGGCCGCAGCGCTGCCATCGGCCAGGACCGCGGCGTCGGCCGGCGTCGGGTCGGCCACGACCTGCTGGAACGCCTCCGTCCGGGACGCCTCCTCGAACTCGTCGGCGATGTTGGCGCCGACGGTGCTGAAGAGGATGGACAGGAACACCGCCACCCCCACGGTGCCGCCGATCTGGCGGAAGAACGTCGCCGAGCTGGTGGCCACGCCGATCTCGCTGGGCGGCACGGCGCTCTGCATGATCAGGAGCAGCGGCTGCATGCAGTTGCCGAGCCCCACACCGAGCACGAGCATGAACAGGTCGATGACGATCAGTGACGTGTCGGCGGTCGTGGTCGAGAGGAGCAGCAGCCCGATCACCAGGAGCGCGGACCCGACCCGCGGGAAGACGCGAGTGCGTCCCGTCCTCGCGATCAGCTGACCGGAGACCATGGCGCCGGACATCATTCCGACCACCATCGGCAGCATCAGCAGGCCTGCCTTCGTCGGCGACGCGCCGTGCACGATCTGCATGTAGAGCGGCAGGATCAGGATGCCGCCGAACATCGCCGCGCCGATCGCGATGCTGGCCAGGATGGTGACGGCCGCGGCGCGGATCCGGAACAGCCGCAGCGGGATCAGGGCGGCGTCGCCCATCGCCCGCTCGGCGAGGTAGAACGCGACGAGGCCCAGCCCGCCCACGACGTACGCCGTGACGGACCGGCCCGACCCCCAGCCCCAGTCGCGGCCCTGCTCGGCCACGGTGAGCAGCGGGACCAGTGCGACGACCAGGGCGACGGCTCCCCACCAGTCGATGCGGACCTGACGCGGTTGGTGGGTCAGGTGCAGCGTGCGGTAGACGACCACGAGCGCGGCGATGCCGACGGGCACGTTGACGAGGAACACCCAGCGCCAGCCGGTGACGCCCAGGAGCTCGCTCTGGCCGGCGAAGAAGCCGCCGACGACCGGGCCGAGCACGCTCGAGGTGGCGAAGGTGGCCATGAAGTAGCCGGTGTACTTCGCGCGCTCCCGCGGCGACACGATGTCGCCGATGATCGCGAGGACCAGGGTGAACAGGCCACCGGCACCGAGCCCCTGGAAGGCGCGGAACGCCGCGAGCTCGTACATCGACGTGGCGAACGTGCACAGCACCGAGCCGACGATGAAGACCGAGATTGCGAACATGAACAGCTTCTTGCGGCCGTAGAGGTCGCCGAGCTTGCCGTAGATCGGCGTCGCGATGGTCGAGGTGATCAGGTACGCCGTCGTGACCCACGCCTGGATGGACAGGCCGTCGAGGTCGTCGCCGATGGCCCGGATCGACGTACTGACGATGGTCTGGTCGAGGGCGCCCAGGAACATCCCGAGCAGCAGCCCGGTCAGGATCGTGAGGACCTGGGCGTGGGTGTACTCGCCGGTCTCTGCCGGGGACTCCACCCCGGCTTCGTCGTTGGTTGTCATCTGCAACGAGTCTAGGACGCGGTGGGCTGCTCCGTAGGGTCTCCACATGAGTGCTGCGACGCGGGGCCGCCTGTCGTGGACGGTGGCCGCACCCGTCGCCGCTCTCGTCGTGCTGGCGGCGTCGTGGGGGCGTCACCCCGGTACGGCGATCGCCGCCGTGATCTCGGTCTTCCTGGTCGGCGCCGTGCTGGCCGCCGTGCACCACGCCGAGGTGGTCGCGCACCGGGTCGGCGAGCCGTTCGGGTCGCTGGTCCTCGCCGTGGCAGTCACCGTGATCGAGGTCGGGCTGATCCTGACGCTGGTGGTCGCCGGAGGCGGGAAGGACACCTCCACCCTTGCCCGCGACACCGTCTTCGCCGCGGTGATGATCAGCTGCAACGGCATCGTCGGGATCGCGCTCCTGGTCGGGGCGCTGCGCCACCACCTGGCGAACTTCAACCCCGAGGGCACGGGCTCCGCGCTCGCCACTGTCATCACCCTCGCCTCGGTGACGCTCGTTCTACCGCGCTTCACGACGACCACGCCCGGGCCGGAGTTCTCCTCCTCGCAGCTCGCCTTCGCGGCGGTCGCGTCGCTGGCGCTCTACGCGCTGTTCGTCTTCACCCAGACGGTCCGGCACCGTGACTTCTTCCTGCCCGTAGGTCCCGCCGACGACCTCGACGGCGACGGCCACGCCGACCCGC
The DNA here is from genome assembly GCA_963759065.1 of uncultured Actinomycetota bacterium. Lineage (GTDB taxonomy): Bacteria > Actinomycetota > Actinomycetes > Propionibacteriales > Nocardioidaceae > Nocardioides. The sequence goes on from CAVWYA010000017.1 coordinate 112,537, forward strand.
CCTCGGCCCGGACCGCCCTGATCTCGCTCGGCCTGCTGGTGGTCGCGTTGCTCGGGGTCGTGGGCCTGGCCAAGGTCGAGTCCCCCTCGATCGAGCGAGCTGTCGACGCGGCCGGCTTCCCCGCTGCGTCGGTGGGCGTGGTCATCGCGCTGCTCGTGCTGCTGCCCGAGTCGATCGCCGCCGTGCGGGCAGCCGAACGGGACGACGCCCAGACGTCGTTCAACCTCGCCTACGGCTCGGCCATCGCCTCGATCGGCCTGACCATCCCGACCATCGCCATCGCCACGATCTGGGTCGACGAGCCGCTCGACCTCGGCCTCGAGCCCTTGCAGATCGTGTTGCTCGCGATCACCGCGGTCGTCTCGGTGCTCACCGTCGTCCCCGGCCGCGCGAAGCCGCTCAACGGCGGGGTCCACCTGGTGCTGCTGGCGTCGTTCGTGTTCCTGTCCTTGAAGCCGTGACCTACCGCCGTGGGCGAAACCGGATCGCCTGACCCGGCGTCGCCTGGGCGGCCCGGTCGACGGACGACGCCGGCACCACCCCGATCACCGGGTAGCCACCGGTCACCGGGTGGTCGGCGAGGAAGAGCGTCGGCCGGCCGCTGGTCGGCACCTGGAGCGCGCCGAGGACGACACCCTCGCTGGCCAGCTCGCCGGACCGGGCCCGGGGCAGCTCCGGCCCGTCCAGCCGGGCACCCACGCGGTCGGTGTCGGGGCTCACCGTGAACTCGTGCCGGGCCAGCCGGTCGATCGCTTCGTCGGTGAACCAGTCGTCGCGCGGCCCGAGCAGCAACGGCAGCTCGACCGGTCCCGAGCCCAAGGGCGTCACCGGGGCGAGGTCGGTGGCCGGCTCGTCGGCGGCCGCTCCCCCGATGCGGAGCTCGTCGCCGGGCTGCAGCGGCGGCGTCCCGAGCTGGGCCATGGTGTCCCACGAGACCGAGCCGAGCACCGGCTCGCCCTCGATGCCGCCCCGCACGGCGACGTAGCTGCGGAGCCCGGCCGCCGGTCGGCCGAGCGTGAGGGTGTGGCCGGCGGGCAGCCGGAACGAGGTGTGGACGGCCTGGGACCGGTCGCCGCAGCCGAGCTCGACCGGCGCACCGGTCACCGCGACCAGCACGGTGGCGTCCGCACGGAGGGCGAGCTGGCCGAGGGTCGCCTCGATCGCCGCGGCGCCCGGCCGGTTGCCGACGAGCCGGTTGGCCAGGTCGTACGACGCCCGGTCGGCCGCCCCCGAGCGGCCGACGCCCAGGTGGGCCAGGCCGGTGCGGCCGCGGTCCTCGAGCAGGGCCAGCGGGCCGACGGCCTCCACGGTCAGTGTGGTCATCGCTGCGTCACGTCGCGGAACTCCACGACGTCCCCCGGTCGCAGCACGGCCGGCGGGTCGTGATCGGTGTCCCACAGCACGGCGTCGGTGTGGCCGAGCAGCTGCCAGCCGCCCGGCGACGGGCGCGGGTAGACCGAGGAGAACTCGCCGGCGATCGCGACGGCGCCGGCCGGCACCCTGACCCTGGGCTCGTCGCGGCGCGGCACCTCCAGCCTGGGGTCGCCGCCGACGAGGTAGGAGAAGCCGGGTGCGAACCCGCAGAACGCGACCCGCCACGGCGTGCCGGTGTGCGCGGCCACCACCTCAGCGGGGACCAGCCCGGTCAGCCGGGCCACCTCGTCGAGGTCCTCGCCGTCGTACCGCACGTCGATCCGGTGCCGCTCGCCCCCGCTCGCGGTCTGCTCGGGCGGCTGGAGGTCGGCGAGCGCCGCGCGGACCTCGGCCGGCGTGGTGAGGTCCGGGTCGAGGGTGACCAGCAGCGTGGTGAGCCCCGGCACCACCTCGACGACCCCGGCCAGCCCGGCCGCGCGCACGGCCGCGGCCCAGTGGTGGACGACCTCGTTGTCGTCGAGATCTAGCAGCCAGCCGGTGTCGCCGCAGCGGCGTGCGACGGGCGTGGAGCCGCTCACCGGAGGGGCACGAGCTCGACCCCGGCCGCCTCCAGGGCCGCCCGCGTCCTGCTCGCCATCTCGACCGCGCCCGGTGTGTCGGAGTGCACGGTCAGCGCCTCGGCACGCACCTCGACCTCGCTGCCGTCGACCGCGGTGACGTGGCCCTCGGTGACCATCCGGACCGCGCGGTCGGCCGCCTGGTCGGCGTCGTGCAGCAGCGCGTCGGGCTCCGAGCGCGGCTGGAGCAGCCCCTCGGCGGTGTAGGCCCGGTCGACGAACGCCTCCGAGATCATCCGCAGACCGGCCTCCTCGCCCAGCCGCCACACCTCGGTGCCGGCCTGGCAGAGCAGCGGCAGGTTCGCGTCGAACTGCCGCGTCGCCTCCACGATGGCCCGCGCGTGCTCGGTGTCCTTCGCGGAGACGTTGTAGAGCGCACCGTGCGCGCGGACGTAGCCGACCTGGCCGCCGGCCAGCCGAGCGAACACCTCCAGTGCGCCCAGCTGGTAGAGCAGGTCGTCGGTGAGCTCGGGACCCGGGACGGCGACGTACCGGCGTCCGAACCCGTGCAGGTCGCGGTAGCTCACCTGCGCCCCGATGGCCACGCCGTTGACGACCGAGGTGGCGCAGGTGCGGCGCATGATCACCGGGTCGCCGGCGTGGAACCCGCAGGCGATGTTGGCGCTCGTGACGATCTCGAGCAGCGCCTCGTCGTCACCGAGGCTCCAGGCGCCCAGCCCCTCGCCGATGTCGGTCGCCAACGCCACCCGTGCCGCCACCCGTCGAGTATCACGCACGGCACTCGTGCAGACTCGGGCCATGGGGACGGGTATCCCACCGGCCGTCACGGCCCTGGCAGAGCGGCTCGGCCCGCTGCGGTGGGTGAGCGAACTCTGGGTCGCCGGCTCGGTGGCCACGGGCGACTACGTCCCGGGCGTGAGTGACCTCGACCTCGTCGCGGTGGTGGACGGCCCCGTCGACGTCTCGCGCACCCAGGTCCTGGTCGACCTCCATCGCGAGCTGGACCTCGGCGTGGCGGCCGGCACGGACCTGGGGTGCGTGTACGTCGACGCGGCGCGGCTGCCCGACCCGGACGCGCAGCACCCGACGTGGACCCACGGCCAGCTGGTGCAGCGCATCCTCTCCGGCGTCACCCGGGCCGAGCTCGGGAGGGACGGCTTCGCAGCGCTCGGCCGTGCTCCGTCCGACGTACTGCCGCCGACGACGGACGACGACGTACGCGCGGCCGCACTAGCCGAGGTGTGCGGCTACTGGGCCTGGGCGTCGCGCCGGCCGTGGATGTGGTGGAACCCGGTCATCGCCGACCTCGGTCTGACGTCGATGGCCCGAGGCCGGTACGCCGTCCGCCACGGGCGGCTGCTCACGAAGACGCTGGCGATCGAGGACGCCCGGGCTCCCGCCTGGCTGGTCGAGCAGCTGCGCGCTCGGAGACGCGGCGAGGACGTCGTGTCGCCGCGCCTCCGCACCGGGTTCATCGCGTGGCGGGATGCGCGCGCGACCGTCAGGGAGGTTCGTCAGGCGAGCTGCTGAGCCAACCCCACAGCGATGCGGGGACCCGCTCGATCCGGTCAGGAATCGAGAAGCAACCCTCGGCGCGCGTACCTAGCCTTTCGATCAGAGTCGGCGCGACGCCGAGCCAAGCTTCGAAAGGAATCGACCGTGGCCACCAAGAGCACCAAGACCCAGTCCGACGGCTTCTCCGCCGACGAGCGCGCGGCGATGAAGGAGCGCGCGGCCGAGCTGCGTGCGGAGGGCAGGAAGGGCGCCAAGAAGGCCGACGGCCTGCAGGCCGTCCTCGACAGCATCGCGAAGATGGACGCGACCGACCGCATGCTCGCCGAGCGGGTCCACGTGACCATCACCGAGAACGCGCCCGACCTGATGCCGAAGACCTGGTACGGCATGCCCGCCTATGCGAACGCCGACGGCAAGGTCGTCGTCTTCTTCCAGGACGCCGGCAAGTTCAAGTACCGCTACTCGACCCTGGGCTTCCAGGACGCGGCCAACCTCGACGACGGCGACGTGTGGCCCGTCGTCTACGCGCTCCAGGCCTGGAGCCCCGCGGTGGAGAAGCGCGTGGCCCAGCTGGTGAAGGCGGCGATCTCCTGAGCTCGCGAGGGGAGGGTCAGAGCGTCAGCGACGCTCTGCCTTCTCCAGCAAGGACCGGAACTGCTTCCCGAGCACACGCGCTCCGGCCAGCGGGATGAAGGCGCCGACGAGCCTGCCCTTCAGCGTCTTCGCCACCCGGTGCAGCTTCACGTGCACGTCGGTGCCGCCGTCGGCCGCGCTGAGCTGGTAGTGCCAGTTGCTGCCGGGCGCCCAGAGGTTGGAGTCCAGGGTGTCGATCACCACCGTGCCGGCGGCGGCGTCCCACGAGTAGCGCTCGCGTTCCCACCCCATCGCGTTGCCCTCGGTGACCTCGGCCCAGTCCGGACCCACCTCGTGGACCTTGAAGTGCGCCTCGTCGACGTTCGGCCACCGGTCTGCCCGGCCGGGACCGAAGTCGGTGAACAGCCCCAGCACCTCGCTGGGCGACAGGCTCGTGTGGACCGTGAACTGCGTGGACGACATGACCGGACGCTACCGGCCGACCAGCACCCGACGCTCCTCGTACGGCGCCACGTAGGTCCGCGCCTGCGACCGCACGTGGATGTTCTGCAGAAGGCCGACGGCGAGCATGCCCGCGAAGAGCGACGACCCGCCGTACGACACGAACGGGAGCGGTACGCCCGTCACGGGCATGATCCCGAGGCACATGCCGATGTTCTGGAAGGCCTGGAAGCCGAACCAGCAGGCGATGCCGGCGGCGGCCACCCGGCCGAAGACGTCCTCGGCGCGGCGGGCGATCACCAGGGCACGCCAGATGACCAGGCAGATCAGGCCGATGAGCAGCCCGGCGCCCAGCAACCCCAGCTCCTCCCCCGCCACCGTGAACACGAAGTCGGTCTGCTGCTCCGGCACGAAGCCGGCCCGGGTCTGGGAGCCGTGGAACAGGCCCTGGCCGAAGAGACCGCCGTTGCCGATCGCGATCCTGGCCTGCTCGACGTTGTAGCCGGCGCCCCGTGGGTCGAGGTCAGGATTCACGAACGCCAGGAAGCGGTCCACCTGGTAGGCCTTCAGGACGCCACCGGCCAGGGCGAGCGCGGCGACCGAGCCGGCGGACAGCACGACGCCGACCAGCCAGCGCCGGCGAGCGCCGGAGACGGCCAGGACGCCGAAGACGGTGGCGGAGAGGACCAGCATCGTCCCGAGGTCCGGCTGGAGCAGGATCAGCACGGCCGGTAGGCCGGCGATCACCAGCATGAGCAGCACGTCGAGGGTGCCGACCCGGCGCCGCCAACGGGCCGACGAGCGCTCGGCGAGGACGAGGGCCATGCCGATGACGACCGCGAGCTTTGCGAACTCCGACGGCTGGATCGAGAGGCCCGCGACCCGGAGCCACGACCGCGACCCGTTGATCGTCGACCCCATGGTCAGGACCAGCACCAGCCCGGAGACCGACAGCAGGTAGACGAACGGCGCCACGATCCGCACCCACCGGTGGTCGGCGACCGTGACCCCGAACAGCAGCACCAGTCCGATCACGATGTTGACCAGCTGCTTGCGCAGGTACGCCGTCGAGTCGCCGTCCGTCAGGTCCACGCGGTGCGAGGTGGCCGACCACACGAGCAGCGCCGAGAGCGCGACCAGCGCGAGGACGGCGAGGAGCAGGATCCAGTCGAGGCGGCGCAGTGAGAACGTCATCGGCTACTCCTCACGGCCGGGCGGGAGGATGGACCCGTCGTCCATGAACGTCGGCAGGCCGGCGGGCGGCGTGACCCCGCGGATCGCGGAGTCGGACGGCGTGACCTTCTCACCGGTGATGCCGTACAGCGACTCCCAGATCGCCCGGACCGCCGGGCCCGACGTGCCCGAGCCGGTGCCGGCCTGCGACACCATCATCACGACCACGTAGTTCTCGTCGTACGTCGCGACCCACGACGTCGACTGCTTGCCGTAGACCTCGGCCGAGCCGGTCTTGCCCCGGACGTGCACCTTGTCGAGGGGGAAGTCGGTGAACTTCCACGCGAGGGTCCCGACCTTCGGCGTGCCCTGCAGCGCGGTGTCGACGTAGTCGAGCGCCGCCTTGGACGACGGCACGCGACCTGCCACCTTCGGCGGGATGCGCTCCAGCACGGTGCCGTCGGGAGCGACGATCGCCTTCGCCACGCGTGGCTCGTAGAGCGTGCCGCCGTTCGAGAGGGCGGCGTACGCCCGCGCCAGCTGCAGCGGCGTCACGATGGTGTCGCCCTGACCGATCGCGAAGTTCACCGCGTCGCCGGCGCGGTAGCGGTTGCCGTCGAGGCAGAACTCGTGCGCGAACAGCTGCAGGTAGGCGTTCTTCGCGGAGTCTTCGCGGTCGATCTTGCAGTAGTAGGACCGCATCGACTTCCAGTACGACAGCTTCCAGGCGCGGTCCGCGATCCGGCCCGGGGCCTCGCCGGGCAGGTCGATGCCGGTCCGCGACCCGAAGCCGAACGACTTGGCCTCGGAGACGAGCGGGTCCTTCGCGTTCACGTCGGTCTCGTCGGAGCCGTACTGCTGCCAGTACTTCAGTCCCACCCGGTAGAAGAACGTGTCGCACGAGATCTGCAGCGCCTCGTCGAAGCCGATGTAGCCGAACGCCGCGGACTCGTAGTTCTTGAACAGCCGGTTGCCGACCTGCAGCCCCGACGAGCAGTCGAGCCGCGTCGACGGGCTGAACCCGTTGTTGAGCGCGCCGACCGCCATGATCGGCTTCCACGTCGACCCGGGTGCGAACTGCCCCTGGGTGGCCCGTCCCAGCAGCGGCGTCCCGGCCTTCTCGGAGTAGAGCCTCGCCAGCTCCTTCTTGGAGATCCCGCCGACCCACACCGACGGGTCGTAGGTCGGCTGGCTGGCCATCGCCACGATCCGCCCGGTCTTCGCCTCCATCACGATCGCGGCTCCGGAGTCGGCGACATAGTTCTTGTGCGTGACGTCGTCGAAGGTCTGCCGGGCGGTCTGGATCGTGGAGGCGAGCTGCTGCTCGACCACCGACTGCACGCGCGCGTCGATCGACGTCACGAGGGTGTCGCCGGGCTGCGCGGACACGTCCGCCTCATCGCCGATCACGCGGCCCATCGAGTCGACCGCGACCTGCTGGTAGCCGGGCATCCCGCGCAGCCACTCGTCGTACTCCTTCTCGACGCCGGCCCGCCCCACCACCGAGGCGCCGTTGACGGACCGGTCGCCGTCCTGCTTCGCCTGGTCGTACTCCTCGCCGGTGATCGGGCTGAGGTAGCCGAGCAGGTGAGCCGCGTTGATGCCGTACGGCGCCGGGTAGTCGCGCAGGCTCTGCTGCTCGGCGGTCACCCCGGGGAAGTCCTCCGGCTGCTCGAGGACCCGCAGCGCCATGGGCTGGGGGACGTCGACCGCGACCGGCACCGGCTGGTAGGGCGAGCCGTTCCAGCAGTCCCCCTGGACGGCCTTCTCGTCACCACACGTCGTCAGCAGCCGGTGGATCCGTGGCACGGCCACATCGGTCACCCGGGCGACGCGGTGCAGCAGGGCGCGCTGCTCGGCGTCGGACAGCTTGGCCAGCGTGCCGCGGTCGAGCGACACCACCCAGGAGGTGCGGTTGGCGACCAGGGGCCGCCCCTCGTCGTCGACGATCAGCCCACGCTGCGGCTGGACGACGATCTCGCGGATCGACTGTGAGGCGGCCTGGGCGGCGTACTGCTCGCCGCTCACGACCTGCAGGTAATAGAGGCGGACGAGCAGCGTCGCGAACAGCGAGAAGACCAGCGCCTGGATGACCACGAGCCGGAGCCGGCTGCGGTGCTCCCCCGTCGGAGCGCTCATGCGTCTTGGGGTCCCCGCGAAAGCGTGGCCTCCGCGCGGAGCGCCCTCTCGACACGCTTTCGTGGGGGAGAGGCCAGGACCCGGTCGGGCTCGACCTTCGCGAACAGTCCGACGGTGAGGGGTACGACGACGAGCGCCAGCGCGACGTCCCAGCAGACGGCGATCACCTCGACCCGCAGCAGCTCGCCGACGCCGACGGCCGGGTCGCGCAGGAGCAGACCGCTGAGGGCGAACACCGACGTGCCGACGAACACCGCCGCGGCGGTGACGGGCAGCCACTGGTTGGCGCGGGGGCGGCCCGACGAGGCGAGCCGCCCCGCGACGTACCCGGCGATGAGCATCGCGAGGGCCCAGCGCCCGGCGTAGTGGTCGGCGGGCGGCGCGAGGTCGAGCAGCAGCCCGGCGCCGAAGCCGATGACCATTCCCTGCTCCGAGCCGTGGGCGAGGCCGGCGGCCACCACGACGAGGAGCACCAGGTCGGGCACCACGCCCTGCACCGCGAAGTGGGGAAACACCGAGGCCTGCACCACGAGCGCGACCGAGACCGCGAGCAACGCGGCCATCCCGCGAGACAGGCTGAACAGTGACGTCATCGCAGGCTCCCGTCGCCCTCGATGACGCCGCGGTCGCTCGTGGTGCCGGACGGCACCACCACGCCGACCATGTCGAGCGCGGAGAAGTCCACGAACGGCTCGATCACCGCACGCTGGGTGGTCTCGCGAAGGCTGGAGTAGACCGAGGCGACCCGTCCGACGGGTACGCCGGAGACGTATGGCGCGCCGTCCTGGCTGCCCCAGGTGACGACGGTCTCGCCCTCGGCCGGCACGTAGGTCTGGTCGACCAGCTCGAGGTCGAGGCGCGCACCCTGGCCGAGGTCGCCGCGGCCGTGCAGGAAGCCGACCTTCATGCTGCGGCCGACCCGGCCGCCCACCGTCGAGTCGGCGTCCACGACGAGCAGCACCGTGGCGGTGGTCGAGGTGACACGCAGGATCCGGCCGACCAGCCCCTTGCCGCTCACCACGGTCATGTCCGGCGCCAGGCCGGCCCGGGTGCCGGCGTCGATCGTGACCGTCCTGGAGAACGACTGCGCCGGCCCGATCCCGATCACCCGCGCCGGGACCAGCGCGTAGCCGATCGACTCCGCGGTGGCGGTGAGGTCGTCGTACTCCTGGAGCCGGTTGCGGTCGTAGTCGCTGGTCGCGAGCTCGGAGCGGAGCTGGTCGTTCTCGCTCTCCAGGCGGTCGATGTCGGAGGCCAGGTCGTGCTTGCTGTGCAGCCAGCGCGGCACCGCGACGACGGGGTCGACGACACTGCTCGCCCCGGACTCGATCGGGCCGAAGACCTCGCCGACCAGCCGGCGCAGCGGGTCGACCGCGGCACCGTCGTTGACGTGGTCGAGCGTCATCAGCGTCACGCAGGCGAGGACCAGCACGAGGACCAGCGAGCGGCGCGGTCGCCCGGGCTCGCGTGGCTCGAGGCTGCCGCGGCGGTTGAGCCGCTCCTCGGGCGGTCGGGTCAGGAGGTCGGTCATGGAGCGATCACGCCGTCCGGGCCATCCCGCGCCGCTCGGTCACCAGCACCTGCTGGAGCGCCTCGAACTCCTCGACGCACCGGCCCGCGCCGAGCGCCACCGAGCGCAGGGGGTCCTCGGCCACGTGCACCGGCATGCCGGTCTCGTGGCGCAGTCGCTCGTCGAGGCCGCGGAGCAGCGCGCCGCCGCCGGTGAGCACGATGCCCCGGTCCATGATGTCGCCGGCCAGCTCGGGTGGGGTCTGGTCGAGGGTGACCCGCACCGCGTCGACGATCGCGTGCACCGGCTCCTCGATGGCGGCGCGTACGTCGGCGCTCGTCAGCGTCACGGTGCGCGGGAGCCCGGACACCAGGTCGCGGCCCCGGATCTCGGCCTCGCGGTCGTCCGCACTCGGGAACGCCGAGCCGAGCGTCACCTTGACCTCCTCGGCCGTCGCCTCGCCGAGCAGGAGGGCGTGCTCCTTCTTCATCCAGGTCGTGATCGCGCGGTCGACCTCGTCGCCCGCGGTCCGGACACTCAGGCTGGTGACGACGCCGCCGAGGCTGATCACGGCGACCTCCGTCGTACCGCCTCCCACGTCGACGACCATGTTGCCGGTGGCGCGGTGCACGGGCAGCCCGGCGCCGATCGCCGCCGCCATCGGCTCCTCGATGATGTAGACCCGTCGCGCGCCGGCCTGGTAGCCGGCTTCCTTGACGGCCCGCTGTTCGACGGCGGTGATCCCGCTCGGCACGCAGACGACCATCCGCGGCTTCGCCAGGTAGCGGCGCCGGTGCACCAGCGCGATGAAGTGGCGCAGCATCTGCTCGGTGGCCTCGAAGTCGGCGATCACGCCGTCCTGGAGCGGCCGGATCGCGGTGATGTCCTCGGGCGTGCGGCCGACCATCTGCTTGGCGTCGTGCCCGACGGCCACGAGCTCGCCGGTCCGCTCGCTGACCGCGACCACGCTCGGCTCGTCGACCAGGATGCCGCGGCCACGCACGTAGACGAGCGTGTTGGCGGTGCCCAGATCCACGGCCATGTCGCGGCCGACGAAGTTGTTCGCCATCCGTAGGTGTCCTTGCGTGCCGGGGAAGAGGCACCACGAGGCTAAGGAAACGGCAGGTCAGACCCGGTTAGCCACGCCGAGACAGGTGTGACGGATGTGACGGGTGGTAGAAGCACCAGGCCAGGACCATGACCGGAACGGCCATCTCGACGAACCCCGGGAATCGCTCGCCGGGGGGCGAGCGCAGCGAGGTGGCGAGCGAAGCTCGCGCGCCCCGCGATTCGGCCTCGCACCCGTGACGACGGCGAAGCCCGCGAGCGCAGCGAGCGTCGTCACTGGGGTGGGGTCGAAAGTTTGCGGGGGTCAAATATGCGGGAACCAGATCGCGATCTCGCGCTCGGCGGACTCGGGCGAGTCCGAGCCATGGACGAGGTTCTCGCGGTTGGAGAGCGACAGGTCACCGCGGATCGTGCCGGGAGCCGCCTTGCGGCCGTCGGTCGCGCCGTTGAGGGCGCGGACCACCTCGACGGCCTCGTCGCCCTCGAGCACGAGGGAGACCAGCGGGCCGCTGGTCACGAAGTCGCGCAGTGGCGGGTAGAAGTCCTTCTCGACGTGCTCGGCGTAGTGCCGGTCGGCGAGCGCCGCGTCGATGGTGCGGTGCTCCATCGCGACGATGGTCAGCCCCTTGTCCTCGAACCGCGACAGGATCTCGCCCACCAGTCCGCGGCGAACCGTGTCGGGCTTGAGCAGGACCAGCGTGCGTGACATGCGGCGAACCCTATCGACGTAGGTCCGCGGCCCGGGCAGCGACGTCGTCGGGAACCGGCGCGGAGGTCAGCGGGTCGACCTCCAGGTCGTCGGCGACCATGCGCAGCGGGAGTACGCCGGCCCAGATCCCGGCCTCGACGTCCTCCGGCTCGTCGCCGACGCCCTGGTCGCGCAGCTTCAGCGACGCCTCGTGGAGGGGTACGGCGAGAACCGCGGTCGCGACCAGCTCCTTGCGGGTGTGCGGGCGCAGGGTCGCGGCCCGACCGGGCACGATCTGGTCGACCACCAGGTCGAGGGCCTTGGCCCGCTCGTCCTCCGACTCGACCAGGCGCGCCGTACCGATGACGACACCGCACCGGTAGTTCATCGAGTGGTGGAAGCCGGACCTCGCCAGGACGAGACCGTCCAGCGACGTGACCGTCACGCAGACCGTCGAGCCGGGCGCGTGTCGCATCCAGCCGGCGCCGACCGAGCCGTGGAGGTAGATCGTGCCGTCCTCGTCGGGCCCGTCCGGGTCCACGCCGAACGCCACGGGAAGCGCGACCGGGTGGTCGCCGGCGTCGACGGCGACGTGGGCGATCAGCGCCCCGCCGAGGAACGCCAGCAGCTCCTCGCGGTCGGAGCGGCCGCGCTCGCGCAGCCGGGTGATCCGGGCGCGGTCCGTCGGAGAGAGGTCACTCACTGCTGTTGTTCCGCCTCGTAGGCGGCATACGCCGCCGCCCGCTCCCGCTCGATCCTGCGGCCGAGCAGGTAGGCGGTCGCCCAGAGGAGCGCGAAGACCGTCCCGAGGAAGAACATCAGCCCGATCACGAAACCGAGGCCGATGGCGGCCAGCTGCACCAGCCAGCCGAGGCCGTAGGCCCACTCGCTGCGCAGCATCCCGGCGGTCAGCAGGCACAGCACCGCGAGGCCGAGCCCGATCGCCAGCGCGACCGGCGTGTCCACGTCGGCGATCTTGATCAGCACCGGCGTGGTGAGGCCGAGCGTGATCGCCTCCAGCGACAGCACCGCGGCGCACATGCCACGGCGTGGGGAGCGCTCCGGCTGCGGCGTACTCACGACCGCCTCCTGCGCAGCATCGCCCGGGCCTCGCCGACCGTGACCACCGAGCCCGTGATCAGCACCCCTCCCGCGCCGATCGAGGATCCCGACTCGGCCTCGGCCAGCCCGGCCGCCTGGTCGATCGCGTCGGCCAGCCGCGGCTGGATGGTGACCCGGTCCTCGCCGAACACCTCGGCGGCCACCTCGGCGAGCTCGACGGCCGGCATCGCGCGCTCGGTGGAGTTCTGGGTGCAGACGACGTGCGCGAGGTGTGGCTCGAACGCCGCCAGCAGCCCTTCGGCGTCCTTGTCCCCCATCACGCCGATCACGCCGATCAGCGGGTGGAGGGTGAAGGAGTCCTCCAGCGCCGCCGCGACCGCCTCCGCGCCGTGCGGGTTGTGCGCGGCGTCGAGCAGGATCGTCGGGCCGGTGCGCACGATCTCGAGCCGGCCCGGCGACGAGACCTCGGCGAACGCCGCCCGCACCAGGTCGTCGTCCAGCGTCTCACTGCCCCCCACGAAGGCCTCGACGGCGGCCAGCGCGATCGAGGCGTTCTGGGCCTGGTGCGCGCCGTACAGCGGCAGGAACAGCTCGTCGTAGCGGCCGCGCAGACCCTGCAGCGTGACCACCTGGCCGCCGACCGCCGGCACCCGCGCCACGACACCGAAGTCCATGCCCTCGCGCAGCACGCTCGCGCCCACCTCGGTCGCGCGGGCGAGCAGCACCTCGGCCACGTCGGGCTGCTGCTCGGCCAGCACCGCCACGGCACCCGGCTTGATGATCCCGGCCTTCTCGATCGCGATCTCCGCGGGCGAGTTGCCGAGGTAGCGCGCGTGGTCGACCGCGATCGGCAGCACGACGGCCACCGCGCCGTCGGCGACGTTGGTGGCGTCCCACGAGCCGCCCATCCCGACCTCGACCACCGCCACGTCGACCGGCGCCTCGGCGAACCGCGCGTAGGCCATGGCCACGACCGTCTCGAAGAACGACAGCGGGTGCGCCTCCTCGGCGTCCACGATCGCGATGTACGGCGCCACGTCGTTGAAGGCCGCCACGAAGTCCTCGTCGCTCAGCGGCTCGCCGTCGACCGAGATCCGCTCGCTCATCCGCTCGACGTGCGGGCTGGTGAACCGGCCGGTGCGCAGGTCGAGCGCCCGCAGCAGGGTGTCGATCATCCGCGACGTCGACGTCTTGCCGTTGGTGCCGGTCAGGTGGATCACCGGGTAGCCGGCCTGCGGGTTGCCGAGCACGTCGAGGAACGCGGTGATCCGGTCCAGCGAGGGTTCGAGCTTGGTCTCCGGCCAGCGCGACAGCAGCGCGTCCTCGGCCTCCGCGAAGGTCTCTGCGAGTCGAGGGGCGACTGGGGGCGTGGCGTCGGCGTCCGGCAGGTCTGTCATGAGGTGTCCCAGCCTATGGGCCCGGGTCGCGCGACTGGATCTAGAACACGTTCTACATGACGGCTAGGTTGGCGCCATGCAGACCAGAGCAGCCGTCGTCGAGGGTCAGGGCCAGCCGTTCACCATGGCCGAGGTCGAGCTCGAGGCGCCTCGCGACGACGAGGTGCTGGTGCGGATGGTGGCGACCGGGCTGTGCCACACCGACATCACGATGGGCTCGTTCCTGCCGGCGGAGATGTTCCCCAACGTCTTCGGCCACGAGGGCGCCGGTGTCGTCGAGGAGGTGGGCGCGGGCGTGCGGGGGCTGGAGGCCGGCGACCACGTGGTGATGAGCTTCCGCTCCTGTCGCGACTGCGCGAAGTGCCGGGCCGGCCTCGTCGGCTACTGCGACCAGACCCTGCTGCTCAACTACATGGGCATGCGCATGGACGGCTCGATGCCGATCTCCCGCGACGGCAGCCCGGTGTTCGGCAACTTCTTCGGCCAGTCCAGCCTGGCCGCGCACTCGCTCGCGTACGCCGACAACTGCGTGAAGGTCGACCCGGAGCTCGACCTGACCCTGCTGGCGCCGTACGGCTGCGGCTTCCAGACCGGCGCCGGCACCGTGCTCAACGTCATCAAGCCGGCGACGGACGACAGCCTGGTCGTCTACGGCGTGGGCGCGGTCGGTCTCGCGGCGATCGCGGCGGCCGTGGCCGAGGGCGTCACGTCGATCCTCGCGGTCGACCCGCTGGCGGCGAGACGATCGGCCGCGGAGAAGTTCGGCGCGACGACGGTGGACCCCACGGCGGTGGAGGACGTCGTCGCCAGGGTCCGGGAGCTGACCGGTGGCGGCGCGGCGTACGGCATCGACACCACCGCGATCCCAGCCGTGGTCAAGCAGGCCCAGCAGTCGCTGGCCGCCCGCGGCACGCTGGTGGCCCTCGGCCTCGGCGCGGAGGAGTACGTCCTCGACGCCATCGACCTGCTCCAGGGCGGCAAGAGGGTGATGTCGTCGATCGAGGGCGACGCGGACCCGCAGGAGATGGTGCCGCGGCTGATCGGGATGCGAGCGGCCGGCACCTTCCCGATGGACGACCTGGTGACGACCTATCCGGCCGACCAGGTCAACCAGGCCGTCGCGGACGTGACGAGCGGCGCGGTCGTCAAGCCCGTTCTCGTGTGGTGATGACCAGGTTGACCATGTCGACGACCGGCTCGTAGCCGATCGCCGCGTAGATCTTGTTGGACGTCGGGTTCGCCTGGTCGGTGAAGAGGCAGACGCGGGCGCCGGAGTCGCGCAGCACCCGCGACACGTGGGCGGTGAGCACGCTCGCGTAGCCGCGCCCGCGGTGCCCACCGGGCGTGTAGACCGGGCCGACGCGGGCCACACCGAAGCTCGGCGCGTTGAACCCGACCAGGCTGACCGGCGTCCCGAGCCGGTCCTCCCAGAGCCAGATCCGGCCTCCGTCGATCCGCTCGGCGATCGCGTCCTGGTCGAAATGCTCCCCCTCGGTCCCGGACGCCAGCCGGCCCGCCTGCTCGGCCGCATCGGCGTGGAAGGCACGGAACCACGCCAGGGCCAGCTCGACGTCCGCCGGTACGGCGACCCGCGCCCGGCCGTCCGGCGCCACCCTCGGCTCGACCAGCTTCTTGAGCACGTGCAGCCGGGTGTGCTCGTGCACCCGCGCCGTGCGGCCGGTGCGCCTGGCCAGCTCGGTGGCCAACGTCCGGGCGGCCGGCAGTGCGCCGTTCAGACCCGAGACCTCCTCGCCCCGCTCGACCAGCGCGCCCGCCACCTGCCGGGCCGCCGCGTCGGGCATCGGCAGGACGAAGAGCGGGTGCGGCTTGAACGGCGCGGTCCGCATGACCACCCCGACCGGCTCGCCCGTGGCCTGGTCGGCGACCGTCAGCCACCAGCGGGGGTACGCCGGCGCCGGCTCGTCGACCGCCCTCGCGGTGACCGACGCGACCACCGTGCTGAGCACCGGATCGGCCTCGAGCAGGCCACCCGACCTGAGCAGGAACTCGCGCGGGTCCTCGGTGAACTCGAGCGCGAACTTCACCGAACCGACGTTAGCGCCCCGGGTCCGACCCGGGACGCTGTGGCACCCGCCAGACGACCTCACGGGAGATCCCCGAGTCCGTGACCAGCCGGGCCCGGACCCCGGCGTGCTGGGGCGGCCCGAACCGGTAGGCGTACGTCACGTCGGCGAACCGGCCGAGCATCGCCTCGACCGACAGGACGCGGTGGCTGTGCGGCGTGAGCTCCCACGCCTCCTCGGCCGACTCGGCGGCCGAGCCGTCCTCGCGGAGCAGGTCGACGGACAGCGTCGCGCGGTCGGCGTACTCGCGATCGTGCGCGACATGGACGTCGAGCCCGTTGAGCCCCTCGTCGACGAACCAGACCGCGGTCGGCTGCAGCGTCGGCGCCAGGGCGAGCGCGGCGGGCTTGGGTGCGCCCTCGTGGTCGAGCAGGCCCCAGCCGGCACCGGCTACGAC
Source organism: uncultured Actinomycetota bacterium (assembly GCA_963759065.1). Taxonomy (GTDB): domain Bacteria; phylum Actinomycetota; class Actinomycetes; order Propionibacteriales; family Nocardioidaceae; genus Nocardioides. The sequence continues at coordinate 128,557 of CAVWYA010000017.1, forward strand.
GTCGCGGAGCCAGAGCACGATGCCGCCGCCGCACCCGGAGTCGGGGCGGCGCCACTCGCCGAACACGTCGGCCATCACCTCGCCGGTCACCCGCTGCGCGTCGGCCTCGGTCGCACTGCCGTCTGAGGGGTCGCCGTACCGCTGCCGCAGGTAGTGCTCCCGCACGTCGGCGAAGTCCCAGTCCGCGCCGCTGTCCCGGGGGACGCCACCCTCGACCACGGGATCGGTGAGGTTGCTGAACGCCAGGCACTCGGCCGCGAACCTCACCCGGCTGTGCCGCACGTCGGGCAGGTCGCGCAGGTAGGCGCCGACCCCGAAGTACTGCGCAATGCCGGTGTCCACCCGGATCACCGGGTCGCCACCGGACGGCGAGGAGTCGACCCAGACCGCGTCCAGGCCGGACGCCTCGACGACGGGCTTCAGCAGCGCGGCGAGCTCGCCGGCGTACCCCGTCGACGGGCTCACCCCGAACATCGCCGCCTGCTGCTCGTGCTCCGCGGAGCCGCAGACGACCACGGTCGAGGGGTGACCCGCGAGCCGCGCGCACTGGTCCGCGACCTCGCTCGTGACCGTTTCGACGAAGCCCTCGTCGGCGAGCGGGTAGTCGAACGTCGCGAACATCAGGTCCTGCCAGACCAGCAGCCCGAGCTCGTCGCAGCGGTCGTGGAAGGCGTCGGACTCGTACGCCGCGATGCCGGGCACCCGGACCAGGTTCAGACCGAGCTCCTTCGCGGAGTCGAGCGCGGCCAGGTCACCGGGGGTCCACACGGCACCACGGCAGAAGACCCGCACGCCGTTGACCCAGAGGTCGAGGGAGCCGTCGGTGGACCGGTTCTCGATGGTCCGGAACCCGACCCGCCCGACCACCTCGCCGTCGACCGTGACGTCGTGGAGCCGCGGCGTGCCGTGGGTGTGCGGCCACCAGAGCTCGACGTCGGGGAACTCGACCCGCTGCCCGCCGGCGAGCTCGACCACGCCGGTCGTGTCCTCCAGCCGCGCCGACACGATCGGGCCCACGGTGCGTCCGGTGACCAGCGTGACCGGCTGGTGCGGCCCCACCACCGGCGGTCCGGGCGAGAAGCCGGGCGCCCGGCCGAGGAGCTGGGTGCGCACCCAGCGCAGCCGCGCGTCCTCGACCAGCATCGTCCGCCACCGCTGCCGCGGCTTGGTGGGCAGCGTCTCGAGCAGCTCGGTGAGGGGGTGCACGACGATGCGGACCTCGTGGTCCCCGGCCGCGACCGGCACCTCGTGCCGCTCGAACATCGACCGCCCGGACCGCACGACCTCGCCGTCCACGAGCAGGTCCCAGACCGTGGCGATGCCGCCGACCTCGAGGACGCCCGGCCCGTCGGCCGTGCACTGCGCGACGTACTCGTGGGCCATCGCGTCGGCGTCCGGGCCCGGCTCGGGCGTCAGCCGCTCGAACTCCAGGACCTGACGCACGTGGGTCAGCCAACCAGAGAGTCGAGCTCCGTGACGGCGGCGTCGTACGCCTCAGCCATCGGCGCGACCACGCCGGCCACGTCGAAGGCGCGCTGCCGGGCCAGCCGGAAGAGCAGCATCTTCGAACCGCCGACGACGTCGTCGAGGTGGGCAGCGGCCTTCTCGCCTTCGCTCTGTCCATCCTCGGCGAACAGCCATCGCACGTGGCCGGCCAGCAGCTCCATCGAGGCGCCGACCATCCGCGGGTTGTGGAAGGCGTAGGCGTTGTAGTCGGCCGTCGAGCCTGCGATGAGCGCGGGCAGGTCGGCCTCGAGCTGGGCGGCGAAGCGGGTGAAGGGGTTGTCGGCCGGTCGGCGGGCCAGGTAGCCGGCGAGCAGCTCGCGGGCCACCGCCTTCAGCGAGTCGCCGGTCGGGACCGGACCGGCGCCGAGGCGGACCAGCTCGACGTACGTCGGCAGGTGGCCGTCGCCGGAGTAGGTCGCGAAGAGCTTGTCGTAGTCCTCACCGGACAGCTCGTGGTAGCCGGTGTTGTGGAAGTACCGCAGCCGCCGCGCCTCTTCGTCGATCGACTCCGCGATGATCGTCGACTTCACGTGGTCGGTGCGGTAGGCCGTGGCGGCGACGTCCGGCAGGTAGAACGAGTCCACCTCGGGCATGACCGTCTGCCCGGCCGCGAGCCGGCTGGCGATCAGGGTCGGGAAGCCGCGGTAGGCCTGCACCTCGTGCAGGTCGATCCCGTAGAGCCGGAACAGGTCGTCGGGGCTCGGCTTGAAGAAGGTCCACTGGTCGAGCTCGAAGTCGACCGCGACCGCGCCGCCCAGCATCGCCTCGGGCTCGAGCCCGGAGGCGTGCAGCAGCTCGACGAGGCAGTCGACGTAGCAGTTGGTCTCTGAGTAGGTGCGCTCGTCGCCGTGGATCGGGTGCACGGCGTAGGCCGCGGGGTCGAGGTCGAGGAGGCTGATCAGGTCGGTCACCGGGCGGCCTTCGCGGTCAGGTAGCGGTCGAGGAACGCGGTGGCGCGCTCGTGGGCGGCCAGCTGGGCCCGCCGCGACAGCAGGGAGTGGTCGATGACGTCGGTGTCGGTGAACGCGAACCGGCGGTGGCGGCGCATCCTCCAGAACAGCGGCCGCAGCGCGTAGACCTCGGTGAAGTGCTGGGCGTCGTCGTGACAGGCGACCACCTCGACCGCCGTACCTCGCCGCAGCACCCGCCACAGCACCAGCAGTGGCGCGTGCCAGACGGCGAGCTCGCGGTAGATCCGCCACAGGCCACCGGCCAGGATGCGACGGCGACGGGCCAGGCGGGCGAACGGCGCGTTGGGCAGCATCGCGGCCCGGCGCCGGTCGGTGTAGACGGGCGTGCCCTTGGCCGCGGGGTAGAGGGTGAGCCGCGGGTTGATCGCGAAGACCGCGTCGACGTGCTCCCACATCGCGACCTCGAGCGCGGAGTAGGAGCCCGAGCAGAGCCCGACGATGCCCACCCGGGCCCCGTCGCCGGCCAGGTCGGTCACGACGTGGCGCATGTCGTCGATCCACTCCGGTGCGAAGGCCCGGTCGTCCACGCCACCGGGCCGGGTCGGGCTGTCTCCCACGCCGCTCTGGTCGATGCGCACCACGCGGTAGCCGGAGGCCGCCCAGCTCCTGGCCCACTCGACCCAGCGCCGGCCGGGCCCGATGTGGTGTTCCGCGGCGACGTTGACCAGCACCACCCACGGCGCCGGTCCGTTCTCACCGCGCGCGGAGGGGTCGACCGGCTCGTCGACCAACCCGACGATCCCGTCGGGCCCGAGGCGGGTGAGGTGCTCGCGGACCGGCAGCGACCCGCCGGGGCCGGAGCCGACCAGCACGACCTGGTCGCCGTCCGGTGCCTTGACCGGCTCGGCGGGCTGGTCGTCGACCCCGGCGGTCAACCAGGCCACGACCCGGCGCAGGGCGTCCTCGGGGACGACGCTGAGCTCGGGAGGTACGTCGAGGAGCTGGCCCTGACCCGTGGCGGCGCCGGTCTCGAGCGACTCCTGCTCGAGGCGGTCCGTCATGGCGGGCGGGACCGGCCGGTCGTCCCGGGTCAGCAGCAGCACCCGGTCGGCGAGTCGCCGGTCGGCCGCGACCTTGCCCAGGTCGAGGGTGCGGAGATCCTTGGCGGTGGCCGCGTCGTACTGGAAGCCCGGGGTGTGCCGCAGCCCGTCGTCGGGCGCCTCGACCGCCGTCTCGCCGAAGCCGTAGAGCGCCTCGCCCTCGCGCAGGAACGTGCGGCCGGAGAGGCACGGGTCCCAGCACACCAGGGACGAGAACGGCCCGGTCGACCCCGGTGACTCAGGGTCGGCCGCCTGCGCCGCGGCCAGGGTGGCGCCGAGCCGCATGCCGACCGCGGCCACGCTGGGCGCGCCGAGGTCGAGGAGGTACTGGCGGGCCGCCTCGATGCTGTCCTGCCAGGCCCGCACCCGGTCGGGGTCGTCCTGGAGCCCGGCGGAGTCACCCGTGCCGTCGTAGTCGAAGCGGAGGGCGACGATGCCGGCGCCGGCCAGCTCCTCGGCCAGCCGCCGGAAGGTGCGGTGCGCGGCGCGCCCCTCCTCCCCCATCGGCGGGCACAGGATCGCGCCGCCGCGGGCCACGCCACCGGCCGGCCGAGACACCCAGCCGTAGAGCGGACGCGACTCGGGCCCGAACCACACCTGGGTGTGCTCGGGCCCCTCGTTGTTCTCCTGCTCCCCCATGGCTCCGGTCTGCGGCTACAGGGCCAGCGCGGACCGCACCTCCTCGGGCCAGTCGGAGGGGTCCATGCCGTGGGTGGCGAACAGCGCCAGGGCGATGCGGTCGAGCCCGAAGCCGACGCAGGCGCTGTGCGCGGGGGTGCCGTCGGCCAGGTGGAGGTCGAAGGAGTGACCGAAGTGGTCCTCGTGGTAGTTCGACGACCCGATCGCGGTCGGCTTGACGTCGGTGAGGTCGACGCACATCTCGTACTTCAGCGACGAGTCCAGCTGGTTGGCGGCCAGCATCCGGCCGACCCGGCCGAAGAACGGGTCGTTGGCGGCCTCGGACCGGACCGGCAGGCCGAGCTCGGAGAGCGCCGTCAGGCCGCGCTGCAGCCATTCGTCGCGGTGCGCCAGCGCCTGGGCCGGCGTACCGACCCGCACGAACTCGTAGATCCGGAAGATCTGCATCCGGGCCGGGTCGAGGCTCGGCTCGTGCCGGAACGACCAGCCACTGCACTCCTCGTCGAGCCCGTCGGCCGGTACGTCGTGGGGCAGGTTGCCATAGAGCGGGTGGCACACCGACGAGGGCAGCACCACCTCGGCGGGCGTGAGGTGGGTCGTCCAGTCGCCGCCGTCCTCGAGGACCTCGAGCAGCGCCCGATGCTCCTTGTCGCCGCCGGTGAACACGTCGATCGAGCCGACCAGGTCAGGGAACGAGCGGACGTAGTCGGTCCTGAGGAACTCCTCGCGCGGCATGATCGGCGGGAACCACCGCTGCGGCGCGTGGGTCGCGACCCGCTTGCCCATCACGTGGCCCTCGACGCCGCGCAGCACCCGCTCCCAGTCCCAGGAGCGGTGGTGGACGCCGTCGACGGCGGTCAGGTGCAGCACCCCGCCCTCGACCAGCGCCTGGCGCAGTTCGTCGGGCGTGGCGTACGGCGCCTGCGAGCGCGCCACCTCGGGGTCGTCCGTCGTCGTCACCGGTGCCGCCGTCCCTAGATCTCTCGCTGCATGAGCGCGAGCTGGGCCGTGTTGCCGGCGATCCGGTCATTGTTGACCATCACCGCGGCCCCGTGGGCGTCGCGCAGGATGCGGCCCAGCGAGTACTCGGAGTCCTCGCGGTAGCCCTGGATGCCGCAGATCAGCATCGCCTGGTTGACCACGTCGACCACCTCGGTGGACGCCGAGATCTTGAGCGTGTTGATCGCGACCATGAAGTCGACCGCGCTGGTCGCCTCGGGGTCGTCCATGATCGCGAGGTAGCGGGTGAGGAGGGAGTCGACGGTCGCGGCGAACTCCTGCCGGGTCACCATGAGCGCGGCCAGCCGGGTGGCGCCGGGCGGCAGGGTGCCGGGATCCTTGCGGGCCGCCTTCTGGACGAACCGCTGGGCCCGCCACGACGCCTCCTCGGCCAGTCCGAGCCACAGCGACGACCACAGCAGGTGGGCGGTGGGCAGCATCGTCTGGGCGGAGACGTCGCCGAACGGGTCGTCGAGGATGAGCTCGGCGTCACCGCTGGCCGTGAGGGTGAACCCGAGGGAGCAGGTGCCCCGGAAGCCGAGGGTGTCCCAGCCGCTGAGCGGCTCGAGGCTCACCGCGTTGCTCTCGCAGACCGCCAGCACCTGGTCGCTGGGCGGGCTGTCGGCGTCGCGCCGCGCGGTGGTGAAGATCGCGTCGGCGTACTGCCCGTAGGAGATGACCGGCGCCTGCTTGGTCAGCGTGAAGCCACCGTCGTCGTCCCTCTCGACGAAGCAGGTCGAGGAGCGGGTGTTGCCGCCGATGCCGATCTCCGTGGTGGCCGAGGCCAGCAGCAGCTGTTCGCTCGCGACGCGGCGGGCGTAGTCGCGCAGCTGTTCCGAGCGGCCGTGCCGGACCAGGCAGGCCACCTGGATGTGGTGCATCGCCAGGATCATCGCGGAGGACGCGCAGTAGCGGCCGACCGTGCGGACCACTGCCGCGGCCGTGCGCAGGTCGTGGCCCAGGCCGCCGAGCTCGGCCGGGATGAGCGCGCCGAGCAGCTCGTCGGCACGGAACGCGTCGATCGTCTCCTTGGGGAACCGCGCCTGCTGGTCGACATCGGCGGCGTGGATCGCGGCGACCTCGCGACCGATGCGGTGGGCGAGCGCGGTGGCGTCGGCCACGGAGGTGCTCGAAGCGGTCGGGGTGCCCATCAGGCCGTGGCCACCGACGCGTCGTCGACCCCGAGCTCGCCGAGCGCGGCGCGGATGTTGGCGACGGACGCGAAGGTGCTCTTCTTCAGCATCTGCTGCGTGAACTCGAGGTCCCACTCGTCCTCGCAGGCGAGCATCACGGTGACGGACGCGTGCGACGTCATGCCCGCGCCGTAGAGGTCGTCGGTGTCCGAGAGGGAGGCGACGTCGACGCCCAGCCGGGCGTGCTCGGCGAGGAGCCCGCGGATGGTGTCGGTCACTGACTGGCTCATGCTGGTTCGTCTCCCGGGTGGACATTGGGTTGGCTGAGGGCGACGGCCACCGCGAGTGCGTGGTCGCCGCTGTGGCTGAGGCTGACGTCGATCGGGCCGACGCCGGCCCGCTGGGCCAGGGTGGCCGCGAATCCGGAAAGGCGTACGACGGGACGGCCGTCCAGGTGGGTGATCTCGACCTCGCGCGGGTCGACGCCGTCGGCGGTGCCGATCAGCTTGAGCACCGCCTCCTTGGCGGCGAAGCGTGCGGCCAGCGAGGCGGCGCCGCCCGTGCGGCCGGCCTCCTGCTCGGCTGGGGTGTAGACGCGATCGAGGTAGCGGTCGCCGAAGTCGCGGATCGCGTCCGAGACGTCGTCGATCCGCTGCAGGTCGCACCCCGTACGAGCCCGGGGCACCGGCGTGGGCATTGCCCGCATGGTGGTCCAACTCCCGATCTGTCGCACCCCCATGATGCGACCCGGTTAAGGCTATCCGTGCAGGTGGCCCCCTATGTCGTTTTCGGCCGAGCCGCCGCCAGACCTAGGCTTTCCCCATGACCGAGACCCCGCAGGACCAGGCCATGGAGACGTCGACGGCCCCACGCGCCGTCGTCGTACCCGACAAGCCTGCCCTCGAGGGCCTCGAGACCACGTGGGGTGAGCGCTGGCAGACCGAGCAGACCTATGCCTTCGACCGCTCCCAGACCCGTGAGAACGTCTACGCGATCGACACGCCGCCGCCCACGGTGAGCGGCTCCCTCCACGTCGGCCACGTCTTCTCCTACACCCACACCGACCTGATCGCGCGCTTCCAGCGGATGCGCGGCAAGGCGGTCTTCTACCCCATGGGCTGGGACGACAACGGGCTGCCGACCGAGCGGCGGGTGCAGAACTACTACGGCGTCCGGTGCGACCCGTCGCTGCCCTACCAGGCCGGCTTCACCCCGCCCGAGAAGCCTGACCCGAAGAAGCAGGTGCCGATCAGCCGGCCCAACTTCGTCGAGCTCTGCGAGGAGCTGGTCCAGGAGGACGAGCAGGTCTTCGAGTCCCTGTGGCGGACCCTTGGCCTGTCCGTCGACTGGAAGCTGACCTACACGACGGCCGGCACCCACGCCCGGACCGTCAGCCAGCGTGCGTTCCTGCGCAACTTCGCCCGCGGGGAGGCGTACCTCGCGGAGGCCCCGACCGTGTGGGACGTCACCGACCGCACCGCCGTGGCCCAGGCCGAGATCGAGGCACGGGAGTACCCCGGCAACTACTACCGGGTCGCCTACCACCGCCCCGACGGCTCCCCCGTCCACGTCGAGACGACCCGGCCCGAGCTGATCCCGTCGGCGGTCGCGCTGATCGCACACCCGGACGACGAGCGCTACCAGCCCCTCTTCGGGACCACGGTCACCTCGCCGGTCTTCGGCGTCGAGATCCCGGTGGTGCCCCACCCGCTCGCCGAGATGGAGAAGGGCGCCGGCATCGCCATGTGCTGCACCTTCGGCGACCTCACCGACGTCACGTGGTGGCGCGAGCTGAACCTGCCGGTCCGCACCGTCATCGGTCGCGACGGGCGCCTCGCCCGCGACACACCTGCCTGGCTGGCCTCCGAGGCTGCCGGTGCCGGGGCCGCCGCGGCGTACGAGCGGCTGGCCGGCAAGACCGTCTTCTCGTCACGCGAGGAGATGGTCACGATGCTGCGCGAGAGCGGCGACCTCGAGGGCGACCCGAAGCCGACCACGCGGATGGCGAACTTCTACGAGCGCGGCGACAAGCCGCTCGAGATCGTCGCCACCCGGCAGTGGTACATCCGCAACGGCGGCCGCGACCAGGACGTGCGCACCGAGATGCTCGAGCACGGCGCCGAGATCACCTGGCTACCGGCGCACATGAAGATCCGCTACGACAACTGGGTCTCCGGGCTCGCCGGTGACTGGCTCATCTCGCGGCAGCGGTTCTTCGGCATCCCGTTCCCGGTCTGGTACCCCCTCGACGGCGACGGCGAGCCCGACTACGCGCACCCGCTGCTGCCGACCGAGGCGGAGCTGCCGGTCGACCCCTCGACCGACGTCCCGCGCGGCTTCACCGAGGACCAGCGCGGCAAGCCCAACGGCTTCCTCGGCGACCCGGACGTCATGGACACGTGGGCCACGTCGTCGCTGACGCCGCAGATCGCCGGCGGCTGGAGCATCGACGACGACCTGTTCGAGCGCGTCTTCCCGATGGACCTGTGCACCCAGGCCCACGAGATCATCCGCACCTGGCTGTTCTCCCGCGTGGTCCGAGCCCACTACGAGAACCACGCGACCCCCTGGACGCACGCGATGCTGTCCGGCTGGATCCTCGACCCCGACCGCAAGAAGATGTCGAAGTCCAAGGGCAATGTGGTCGTGCCGACCGAGATCCTCGACAAGTACGGCGCCGACGCGGTCCGCTGGCGGGCCGCGACCGTGCGCCCCGGCATGGACTCGCCGTTCGACGAGACCCAGATGAAGGTCGGCCGCCGCTTGGCCATGAAGGTTCTCAACGCCTCCAAGTTCGTCCTCGGCGGCGTCGGGGCCACCGAGCTCAACGCCTTCGAGGTCTCCGAGCCCGTCGACTGCGCCCTGCTCGGCCGGCTGGCCAACGTCGTCACCGCCGCCACCGAGGCGTTCGAGGCCTACGACTACGCGGGAGCCCTCGAGACGACGGAGCGGTTCTTCTGGGAGTTCTGCGACGACTACCTCGAGCTGGTGAAGGAGCGCGCCTACGACGAGTCGGGCACGCCCGCGACCCGCTCGGCCCGCGCCACCCTGGCGATCGCGCTCGAGGTGCAGCTGCGGCTGCTGGCGCCGTTCCTGCCCTACGTCACCGAGGAGGTCTGGTCGTGGTGGCGGGAGGGGTCGATCCACCTCTCGGCGTGGCCGACCCAGACCGACCTCGGGGCCGCGGCCGCTGCCGACCCGTCGACGCTCGAAGCCGTGGCCGCGGTGCTGATCGGGATCCGGGGCGCCAAGTCGCAGGCCAAGGTCTCGATGCGCCACGAGCTGACCTCGGTGAAGGTCAGCGGCCCCGAGCCCCTGGTCCGGGCCGCCCAGCAGGCGCAGGACGACCTGCGCAAGACGGGCAAGATCACCGGCGAGCTCGAGTTCATGGTCGACGAGTCGGCCACCGAGCTGGCCGTCGACACCGAGCTCGCGCCGATCGAGACCGAGGGCTGACCTCCGAGGTCGCGGGGCCTCGCGCCCAGATCTACGTGGAAGCCCCTACGTGGCCGGGCTGTGCGTGAGTGAACCTCGTGGTGGACGGATCAACACCACCACGAAGGAGAAAGCAATGCCGCTGTTCATGGATGTTCACGACAAGGTCGAGGGACTCACCGCCGAGGCGGTCGGGAACGCTCACAAGGCCGACCTCGAGACGCAGGGTGCGTACGGCGTGGACTACAAGCAGTACTGGTTCGACGAGGGCACCGGCAAGGTGTTCTGCCTCGTCGAGGCACCGGACGCCGAGTCGGCGATCCGCGTGCACCGCGAGGCCCACGGCCTGGTCGCCGACCAGCTCGTGCAGGTCCACGAGGGCCACTGAGCACCACTGACGGGCGCACTGTCGCCGACCCGGCTCGCGGACCATACTCATCTGTCATGACGTCCGCGACCGAGGTCGGCGGCAGCCGCTCGGCCAGCCGTCTCCTCGTCGGGCGCGACGAGGTGCTCGCGCGGCTCGAGGCGCTCGTCGACGAGATCGTGGCCGGCCACCGGCTCGGGACCGTGCTGGTCGAGGGTCCGGCCGGCATCGGCAAGACCCGCGTCGTGGACGAGCTCGGAGGGCGCCTTCAAGACAGGGGCATCGACGTCGTCGTCGGCCACTGCGTGGCCCAGGGCGAGCAGATGCTGCCGTACGCCCCCGTGATGGAGCTGTTGACGGAGATCATCCGCCGAGAGGGGGCGGCCGCGGTGCTCCAGGCGGCGGGTCCCGCCGGCCCCGAGCTCGGCCGGCTGGCGCCCGCCCTCGGGGTCCAGGACCTGCCGGCACTCGACAGCACCCGGTCGGGCAGGTTGTTCCAGGCCATCTCCACGCTGCTCCAGAATCTCAGCTTCAAGCGGCCGCTGCTGATCGTCATCGAGGACGTGCACTGGGCGGACACGTCGACCCGCGAGCTGCTGGCTCTCTTGACCCGACAGCAGCAGGGCGATGTCGTCCTGCTGCTCACCCTGCGCACCGACGAGTCGCCGGCCCCGGTCGGACTGACCCGCTACCTCGCCGAGCTGGTCCGCCACGGCGACCACCGGGTCTCGCTCCACCCGCTCAGCCGGGAGCAGCAGGCACACCAGATCAGCGACATCCTCGGCGTACCGCCCCACCGACGACTCCTCGACGACGTCTACAACCGCGCCGAGGGCAATCCCTTCTTCGCCGAGGAGCTGCTGGCGCTGGCCCAGCATGGCGAGGCCGGCCTGCCGGCCACCGTCCGCGACCTGCTGGTGGCCCGGCTCGAGACCCTCACCCCGGCGACTCAGCAGGTGCTGCGCACCGCGAGCGTGATCGGGCGCACCCTGCCGCACCGGCTGCTCGAGGCCGTCGTCGACCTGTCCGGGGATCGGCTCGAGGAGGTGCTGCGGTCGGCCGTCCAGGTCCACGTCCTCCGCGCCGACGACGGCGAGCTGTCGTTCAGGCACGCGCTCCTCCAGGAGGCGGTCGCCGCCAGCCTGCTCCCCGGCGAGGCGGCGCGGACACACCGACGGATCGCGGAGGCGCTCACCCAGAACCCGGAGCTCGCCGGCCAGGGAGCGCTTGTCGCCGGCCGGCTGGCCCGGCACTGGGCCGAGGCCGGCGACACCGCCCAAGCCCTCGTCGCGTCGGTGGCGGCGGCCCAGGAGGCCTGCGACGCGCTGGCCTTCGCCGAGTCGCTGCCCCACTACGAGCGGGCGCTCGAGCTGATCGACGCCGTACCGAACGCCGAGGAGCTCCTGGGCCTGCCCCGGGCCCGGCTGCTGCACTGGGCGGCCGAGGTGGCCCACCTGGCCGCGCACCCGGACCGGGCCACGGAGCTGGTCCGCGAGGCGATCGCTCGGGTGGACCCGGACGACCGGCACCTGCACGGCTGGCTGCACGAGCGGCTGGGACGCTATCTCTGGATGTCGGCGGACTCACGTGAGGCCCTCACCAGCTACGAGCGCGCCGTGGCCATCGTCCCCGCCGAGCCACCGACGCGCGGGCGAGCCGCGGTGCTGAGCGGGCTGTCGCAGATGCTGATGCTGGCCGACCGGTTCGAGGAGTCGGAGGCGCTGGCCCGGGAGGCGATCGCGGTGGCCGCGCGCATCCCGGACGGTCGCTCGGTCGAGGGCCACGCGCGGTGCAACCTCGGCGTGGACCTGGCCTACACCGGCCGGTTCGAGGAGGCCGTCATCGAACTCAGAACGGCCCGTCGCATCGCCGAGGAGCAGTTCGACGACGTCGACGACATCGCGCGCGCCATGGTCAACCTGCACTCGGTCCTGTTCGACCACGGGCACCTCGAAGAGTCGGCCGAGGTGGCTCTGGAGAGCGTGCGGGTGGTCGAGACCCTCGGCCTGCAGCGCCGCAAGGGAGTCTGGAGCCGCACCTGTGCGGCCGAGGTGCTGCTCATGCTCGGTCGGCTCGACGAAGCCGGACAGATCCTCGACGAGGCCAGGAGCCTGCGGCCTCAGGGCATCGACGCCTTTCGGACCGACCTGATGGACGGCCTGCTCTGGCTGCGCCGCGGCGACCTCGATCGGGCGCGCAGCCTTCTCGAGGGTGCCGAGACGGCCAGTTCGCGGCTCATCGACCCGGCACTGGTGGGTCCGCTGTACTCCGGCCTCGTGGAGGTCGCGGGCCTGCAGGGCGATCACATCGCCGCGGAGCGGTGGTCGGAGCAGGGATTGCGCCTGGTGGACGGAGACCACCACCCCGCGCACTCGGCGTTCGTGCTGGCGGCGGCCGCGACGTCCGCGCTCCTCGCCGGCCCTCCACGGCTCGAAGAGGCCCGTGCCCTGCTGGACCGCGCCGACGCCCTCCTGGCAACCGCCCCGATGCCCGGCGCCCCGGTGGAGCTCGAAGTGCGCATGGCGAGAGCCGAGCAATCCGGCAACGTGACGGCCTGGCGCGACGTGGCCGAGGCCTGGGAGACCCTGGGCGATCCCTATCGGGCGGCGTACGCCCGCCTGCGCGTGGCCGAGATCCTGCTGGGCACGGGCGCCGACCGAGACGAGGCGGCCGACCACCTGAGGGTCGCCACGGCCACCGCGCGGCGGATCGGAGCCCTCGGGTTGGTCTCGCGGGCCGAGGACCTCGGACGCCGCGCCCGCCTGAAGGTCGAGGCGTCCCCGGAGAACCCCTACCGGCTCACTGCCCGCGAGGCCGAGGTGCTCCGGCTCGTCTCCGACGGCCGCAGCGACCGCGGGATCGGCGCCGAGCTGTTCATCAGCCACCGCACCGTCGAGCGGCACGTCTCGAACCTGCTGTCCAAGCTCGGCGCGGCGCGTCGCTCCGAGCTGGTCGCCACGGCCTTGCGCGAGGGCCTGCTCCAACCCGCCGATTCGTCTGCGGATTGACCTGACGTCTCCCGCTCACCGGCGCAGACGAATCGTGGGCTGTGGATGACGCGGAACCCACTCCCCGAGATCCGGGCAGCATCGGTCCGTGACCGCCCAGCCCACCGACGATTCGTCTGTCGACCCGAGCGTGGAACTACACGTCGATCCGCAGACGAATCGACGGGTGCGGCTGGAGGGCATCGCTGCGCTCGCCCAGGATCAGGAGCGGGTCGTCTCCCGGGTCCAGCTCCGGTCGCTGGGGTGGAGCGACAGCCAGATCGACCACGAGATCAAGTACGGGCGCTGGCACTCTCCGGGGTGGGGAGTGGTGGCGCTCCAGAACGCTCCGTTGACCTACCACCAAAGACTGTGGCTGGGGGTCTTGCATGCCGGAGACGGCGCCGTGCTGTCGCACCTGACAGCCAGCCGACGTGCTGGGCTCGAGTGGAAGGGTGACGACGAGACCGTTCACGTGCTCACGGCCAAGGGCGATCTCGTGCCCCCGATCGACGGCTTCTTCTTCCACCAGACCCGGCGGCCCTACAGGCGCTGGGTGCGGCTGGTGCCGTCCGGGCCGCCTCGGCTGCCGATCGAGTACGCCGCGCTCTTGGCCGCCGAACGTGATCGGCACGTCCGGCGCGCGATCGGCCTCCTCGCCGCGTGCGTCCAGCAGCAGCTGACCACGGCCGATCGGCTGCTCGTCACACAGCCGAGAATCAGGAAGCTCCGCAACGGAGCGGTCTTCGCCGTCGCCTTGGGGGACATCGCAGGCGGAGCTCAGTCGTTCGCCGAGCTCGACGTCGGTCAGCTGTGTGAACGAGCCCGACTCGCGCAGCCCGCCAGGCAGGCCATCCGCAAGGACACCGACGGTCGGCGCCGCTACCTGGACTGCGAGTGGGAGCTGCCGGACGGCCGGGTCGTGGTCCTCGAGGTGGACGGTTCCTTCCATCTCAAGGTCGGCAACTGGTGGCGGGACATGAAACGCGAACGGGCCGTGGTCCTGAGCCGCAGCACGGTGCTCCGGTGTGCCTCGATCGAGCTGCGGCTGGAGCCTTGGGAGATCTTGGCCGACCTGCGCCGAGCCGGCGTCCCGCACCTGTCCGCGGACGATTCGTCTGCTCCCTCGAGCGGGTGACTACACGTCGATCCGCAGACGAATCGGCGCGGCGAGTGCGGCCATCTCCCGCATGAGGCCTTCGAGATCCTCGGAACGCCCCTGGGCGAAGGCGGCGTCCCAGCCGTCCGGGACCAGCGCCTTCGCCCGCTCGATCGCCCTGGCGTTGTAGCGCTCCTCGGAGGCCATCGCAGGCATGCCCTCGACGAAGCGGAGCATCGAGGCCGCTCCGAACGCGCGGGCCGCCAGCAGCGGATCCGACCGGCCGACCACGTCGGCGAGGAGCTCGGCGATCAGGACCGAGGTCTCGGGCTCGTCGTAGCCGAGCACCTTCTCCGTGATGGCCTCGAGCCGCGCATGCGCGGCCGCCACGTCCCCGCGGAACGCCTCCAGCTGCGCGAGCTCGTACTCCCCGAGCATCAGCCAGAACTCGTCCCCGGCCGCCCTGAGCAACGTGCCCACCTCAATGAGGTAGCGCTCCGCGGTCTCGAAGTCCTCCCTCTCCAGCGCCACGAAGGCGAGCTGCCGGAGTGCGTCCGAGTGCATGTTGCCGCTGATCTTCCCGGCAGCGAGGAGCCGGGAGCTGACCTCCAGGCACTCGTCGGCCGCCCGCTGCGCCCCGTCCAGGTTGCCCCGGTCGAGCTCGCTGGACGTGATCAGGAACAGGTCGATGACGAGCAGGTCGGGTGGACTGAGGCGGCCAGGAGTAGACCGCGCCCAGTCCTCCTCGGGGCCGGCGTTCTCCCTGAGCAGGGCCACGCTCGCGCGCGCATGCTCGATGGCCGCGTCGGAGTCACCGAGACGCTCCTTGATCTCGGCCAGGACCTGGAGGCACGCGGCCGCGCCGAGCTGATCGGTCTCCCACGACGCGTCCCGCGAGGCGGTCTCCGCCCAGCCAAGCCCGAGCTGGAAGCGTCGGCACTCGACCGCCAGCCGGAGGAAGCGGTCGATGACCCGCACCGGCGGCATGCCCTCTGGCCCCTCGAACCCCTCGTCGTTGATGCCCGACGCCCCCCGCGCGACGGTGGCCGTCAGGTTGTCGACCTCGAGGGTGAAGCGACGTCGTACGGAGGCCCGCTCTCCGGTGTGGATGGCTCTGTTCAGGGCAGCGACAACCTCGAAGTAGTGCTGCGAGTGTGTCGCCGCGGCCGGGGGAAGGCCGCCGGTCGCCTCGAGACGGTCGAGGGCGAAGCGCTTGATGGTCTCCAGCAGGGTGAACCTCGGCTCGCCGTCCCACGCCTCGCCGACGGCCACGAGGCTGGCGTCGACGAGGTCGAAGAGGATCTCGGCCAGGTCGGTCCCGTCGAGCACCTCCGCGGGTACGACGGCCCCGACCGCGGGCAGGTCGGCACCACCCTCGAAGACACCGAGATGGTCCAGGACCGACTGCTCGACAGGCATGAGGAGGGCATAGCTCCACGCGATCGTGTCGCGGATGGTCTGTTGCCGCTCCGGGACGGATCGGTCGGCCGACCGGAGGTCCAGCGCTTCGTCGAGGCGGCCCAGGATCGCCCTGGGCGAGAAGACCTTGAGCCTGGACGCGACCAGCTCGATGGCCAGCGGGAGACCGTCGAGGGCACGGACGAGGGCGGCGACGTCGGCCACGTTGTCGGGGGTCAGGGTGAAGTCACCACGGATGCGCTGGGCGGTGTCCACGAACATCTGCACGGCGCCCGAGGCCGCGATGTCGTCGTACGACGTGCCGACGGGCAGCAGCAGCGGAGGGACCTGGTGCTCGTGCTCACCGGTGACGTGCAGCGGTCGGCGCGAGGTGGCCAGCAGGCTCAGGTGCGGGGCGGACTCCAGCAGCAGCCGGACCACCAGGTCCGCGTCCGGGATCTGTTCCAGGTTGTCGAGGACCACCAGGGCCTGCCGGTCACCGACGTAGTCGAAGAAGCCGGGCGGGATGTGCCCGTCGGGAGGGACGTCCAGCACCTGTGCCATCGCGGCCCACATCGCACCGGCACTGGTCACCGCCGAGAGCGGGACGAAGTGGACCCCGTCGGAGAACGCGTGCGCGACCTTCGCCGCGAGCGCGGTGGCCAGCCTGGTCTTGCCGCTGCCGCCGGGACCCGTGAGCGTCACCAACCGGACGGCGTCGTCGCACAGGAGCTCAGCGAGCTCCGCCAGCTCGCCGTCGCGCCCCACCGTGGGAGTGAGCAACGTCGGGAGCAGGCCCGCCCCACCGTGGGACCGCGGTGGCGCCTGGACGTCGACCAGACCGGGCGCGGTCACCTGGAAGAGCCGTACCTTGTCGGGGAGGTCCGTCAGCTCGTGCGGGCCCAGGTCTCGCAGCCCGACCGCCGACGGGGTGGACTCCAGCATCCGTGCGGCGCTCTCCGACACGAGCAACTGTCCACCGTGGGCCGCCGAGGCCACCTGCTCGACCGTGTGCCTGTCGAGCCTGGCGTAGCCGTCCTCGTGCCGCCGTGGGGCACAACAGTGGACGCCCAGGCGGACCGCCACTCCGTCGGGCCGGCCGGACCCTCCCTCGGTGGAGACCCTGCGCAGCGCCTCGACCGCAGCCTCGACCGCGACCACCGGGCTCGGGAACGCCGCGAACGACCCGTCGCCACCGGTCCCCTGGTCGCCGCCGAAGGCTTCCCACACCTCGTGACACACCTGTCGGGCCGCGTCGCGCGCCGCGGGCCAGTCCTCGGCCGCCCGTGACTGCAGGGCCGCGGAGTTCTCGAACCCCGCAGCCAGCAACGCCGTCGTCCCTGACGGCAGATGCTCCCCGTCGGCCATCAGCCCGCACCGACGGTGCCGAGGCCCGAGCCGTCGGCCGGGACCCCGAGCTCGGCGCGGGCCGCTGCCAGGAACTCCTGGAAGAGGCCCTCGGCCATCTCCTGCCGGGCCTGGTACGAGCCCGCGCCGGTCCCGTGGAGCCACGACGAGACCGCGGAGTAGAGGGCACGAGCGATCCTGGCCGGCTCCGCACCGCAGTAGAGATCGACCTCGCTCAGCAGCTGCCAGAAGGGCTCGAGCTCGTCGTCGCCGGGCTGGTGGTCGGCCCTGTCGTGCTCCAGCTGCCAGGCCAGCTCCGCGTAGACGTGGTACTTCTCGATGACGGACAGGAGAGCCGCGCGGCGGTGGTCGAACAGCCGGGCCTCACGTTCTCGCCGTGCCTCGACCGCCATCCGCTGCTCCTCGCGGCGCTCCTCGGACGCGAGCCGGACCCGGTCGCGGGCGTCGGAGCGCAGCTGGGTGAAGACCGTGCCGAGCAGGGTGCCGCCCACGCCGATCCCCCCGCCGAGCAGGGCGACCGTCGCTGCGTCCATGGGCCGCAGCGTATTTCGTCAACCCGCCCGTGGCGTCGCCTTCATTGAGGACGTCTCGCGAGCACTTCGGGCGCGGCCCGGGTCAGGCCGACTTCTTCTTCTTGGCCTCGGACTCGCGCGGGATCAGCGTGGGGGCGACGCCCTCGAGGACGGTCTCGATGGTGACGATCACCTTGGCGACGTCGCCACGGGACGGTACGTCGTACATCACCTGGAGGAGGACCTCCTCGATGATGGCGCGGAGGCCACGGGCTCCGGTGCCGCGCTCCATGGCGTTGTCGGCGATGGCCTTGATCGCGTCGTCGGTGAACTCCAGCTCGACGCCGTCGAGCTCGAAGAGCTTCTGGTACTGCTTCACCAGCGCGTTGCGCGGCACGGTGAGGATCTGGACGAGGGCCTCCTGGTCGAGCTTGGAGACGCTCGCGATCAGCGGGAGGCGGCCGATGAACTCGGGGATCAGGCCGAACTTGGTGAGGTCCTCGGGACGGACCTGCAGCAGCAGGTCGTCGGCGTCCCGCTCCTCCTTGCCGCGCACCTCGGCGGTGAAGCCAAGGGTCTTCTTGCCGACCCGCTGCTCGATGATGTGCTCGAGCCCGGAGAAGGCGCCACCCACCACGAAGAGGATGTTGGTGGTGTCGATCTGGATGAACTCCTGGTGGGGGTGCTTGCGACCCCCCTGCGGCGGCACCGAGGCGGTGGTGCCCTCGATGATCTTGAGCAGCGCCTGCTGGACGCCCTCGCCGGAGACGTCGCGGGTGATCGAGGGGTTCTCCGCCTTGCGGGCCACCTTGTCGATCTCGTCGATGTAGATGATCCCGGTCTCGGCCTTCTTGACGTCGTAGTCGGCGGCCTGGATCAGCTTGAGGAGGATGTTTTCCACATCCTCACCGACGTAGCCGGCCTCAGTGAGCGCGGTGGCATCGGCGATGGCGAAGGGGACGTTGAGCATCCGGGCGAGGGTCTGGGCGAGGTAGGTCTTGCCGCAGCCGGTGGGGCCGATGACGAGGATGTTGGACTTCGCGACCTCGACGACCTCCTCCTTGCTGTGCCGCCCGGTCATGGGCTGGAGGCCGGCCTGGACCCGCTTGTAGTGGTTGTAGACCGCCACGGCGAGCGACTTCTTGGCGTTCTCCTGGCCGATGACGTAGGAGTTGAGGAACTCGAAGATCTCCTTCGGCTTGGGCAGCTCGTCGAGGCTGACCTCGGTGCCCTCACTCAGCTCTTCCTCGATGATCTCGTTGCAGAGATCGATGCACTCGTCGCAGATGTAGACGCCGGGCCCGGCGATGAGCTTCTTGACCTGCTTCTGGCTCTTGCCGCAGAAGGAACACTTCAGCAGGTCGCCCCCGTCACCGATACGTGCCACGACGTAGCTCCTCCTCCACTGCGCAGATCATCTGAGCGCGTCCCGAACGGTACCCCGTCCCCCCGCCATTCGGTGGTGAGACACGGGGTGCCGTCATGAGCATGTCAGCCGGCGAGCGCCGGGGTCCCCTTGAGCGACTGGAGCACGGCGTCGATCAGGCCGTACTCGACCGCGCCCTCGGCCGTGAGGATCTTGTCGCGCTCGATGTCGCGGCTGACCTCCTCGACCGACCTGCCGGAGTGGTCGCTGATCATCTTCTCGAGCAGCTCGCGCATCCGGAGGATCTCGTTGGCCTGGATCTCGATGTCCGAGGTCTGGCCGAAGGTGCCCTCCGTGTAGGGCTGGTGGATCAGGATCCGGCTGTTGGGCAGTGCGAGCCGCTTACCTGCCGTGCCGGCCGCCAGCAGGATCGCGGCGGCCGAGGCGGCCTGGCCGATGCACACGGTCTGCACGTCGGGCTTGATGAACTTCATCGTGTCGTAGATCGCGGTCAGCGCCGTGAACGAGCCACCGGGGCTGTTGATGTAGATGCTGATGTCCTGGTCGGGGTTCATCGACTGGAGGCACAGCAGCTGCGCGATGACGGCGTTGGCGACGTCGTCGGAGATCGGCGTGCCGAGGTAGATGATGCGGTCCTCGAACAGCTTGGCGTAGGGGTCGATGCGACGGAAGCCGTAGGACGTCCGCTCCTCCCACTGGGGGATGTAGTAGTTCATCGACGGGCTGAGGTCGGGGCGAGGGTCGTTCATGTCGGGGTCAGTCCTTCTTCCGCGCGGGGCGGCCGTCGTCCGAGGCCTCACGGGCACTCGTGATCACCTGGTCGACCAGGCCGTAGTCCTTGGCCTGCTCGGCCGTGAACCACCGGTCGCGGTCGGCGTCGGTCTCGATCTGCTCGATCGTCTGGCCGGTGTGCTGGGCGATGAGCTCGAGCAGCACCTTCTTGATGTGCAGGGACTGCTGGGCCTGGATCTTGATGTCGGACGCGGAGCCACCCATGCCGGAGGACGGCTGGTGCATCATGATCCGCGAGTGCGGGAGGGCGTAGCGCTTGCCCTTGGCGCCGGCGCACAGCAGGAACTGCCCCATCGAGGCCGCGAGCCCCATGCTGACGGTGGCCACGTCGTTGGGGATGTAGTTCATCGTGTCGTAGATCGCCATGCCGGCGTCGACCGAGCCGCCAGGGCTGTTGATGTGCAGGAAGATGTCGGTCTCGGGGTCCTCGGCCGAGAGCAGCAGCAGCTGGGCGCAGATCGCGTTGGCGTTCTGGTCCTTGACCTCGGAGCCGAGGAAGATGATGCGCTCGCGGAGCAGCCGCTGGTAGATGTGGTCGTCGAGGACGGCGATGCCGGCGCCGCCGCCGGCGGTCGGGCCAGGAAGCCCGGAAGTCTGAGCAGTCACGTTGTCGACCATAGCCGGGGCGACCGGCAGTTCCACGGCGCGTACGGCGATGTTCGCTCAGGGCAGATGAAGCCTCGGGTGCACGCCCGCTCAGCGGCCCCCGTCGTTCTCCACCGCCTGCTTGAGCCGGGCGACGGACTGGGCCATGCCCTCCTCGAGCTCGTCGGCGTGCTCGGCCCTGCCGCCGAGGAACACGTTCGCGAAGGCATTGCTGATCGGCGTGAGCTTGCGCGGCACCGGCCGGCGGTGCACCACCCGGGTGCCGGTCCCCTCCGCCGACAGCTCCCAGATCCAGCGGGCACCGCTGGACCTGGTGTCCCAGGCGACCATCCGGCCCGGCTCCACCGCCGACACCACGCTGCGGGTCGGCCACAGCACCGCCTTGCGCTTGTTGACGCCGACGTACCACTGGCCCGGGCGCAGGCCGCCCTTCTTCAGCGGGATCATCCGGACCAGCTCGGGTGAGAGCTCCGGCATCCGGCGTACGTCGCCGAGCACCTCCCACACCACCTCGGGCGGCGCGTCGATCGTGGTCTCGGCCCGCAGCTCGCGGTCTGCGGCGGCGTTGGGGGCGGCTTTCACGAGCGAGAGTCTGGCAGCCACCGCACCCGCTCTGCCACGCTGTGCCCGTGCTCACCTCGTCAGCTCGACGCGCATCCCTGGCCGTCGCGGCCGCTGCCGGCCTGGTCCTCGGCGGCGGGCAGGCCGCGCAGGCCGTGGTCGCCGACACCACGATCACGTCAGGAACCCACGGCACCTCGGTCCTGCCGGGACCGGTGACCTTCGCGTTCACCGCCAACCCGGCTGCCGGTTCCACCTTCGAGTGCTCGATCGACAGCGGGCCGTACGCCGCGTGCACCAGCCCGCAGTCGTTCAACCTCGGCTACGGCACCCACTTCTTCGGGGTGCGAGCGGTCAACGGCGCCGACGTCGACGCCACGCCGGCGCTCGACTACTGGGTCGTCCGCAACGTCCCGTGCGAGCAGGCCGGCGCCGCCTACAAGGACGCCCAGTCCAAGTTCTTCATCCAGCAGCAGAAGCTCGTCAAGGCCAAGAAGCAGCTGCACCGCGCCCACAACCACGGGACGGCGGCCGAGTTCCAGCAGGCGAAGAACAAGGTCAGGAAGATCAGGGCCAAGATCGCCCACTACCAGGCCGCCATGGACGCGGCCAGCGCCCAGGAGGCCGCGGTCTGCTGACGATCAGGTCACCTAGGCCAGCCAGCGCCGCAGCGCTGCGTGCACGTCGGGGTGGTTGAGCAGCCCGAAGTGGCCCGTGCCGCCCACGTGCAGCACGTCGGCGTCG
The DNA here is from genome assembly GCA_963759065.1 of uncultured Actinomycetota bacterium. Classification (GTDB taxonomy): domain Bacteria; phylum Actinomycetota; class Actinomycetes; order Propionibacteriales; family Nocardioidaceae; genus Nocardioides. The sequence continues at coordinate 150,101 of CAVWYA010000017.1, forward strand.
GGGAACAACGAGCGTCGGCGGTCGCGGCCGTAGGCCGATCGCGGCCGCACCAGGAGGTCGCCGACCACGTGGCCCACCGGGTGCCGCTGGCTGTTCGTGAGGGTGGCCGCGACCAGGTGGTAGCGCGCGTGCGGCAGCGGCGGCACGTCCTCGGCGAGCCCGGCCACCAGGTCGTGCACGCCGCGCGAGCGCCAGTCGAGGATCCGGCCGAACGCCGCGGTCTCCGGGAGCCGGCCCAGCCCTCGGCTGCCGTGGCCGATCCCCCACGCGATCGGGGCGCCGAGGTGCGGCGTCCCCAGCGTGACCACGTCGGTGACGCGGCTGCTCCACGGTTCCACCACTTCGCTCGCCACCGCGCCGGCGGCCCGCATCACCAGTCCGCCCAGCGAGTGACCGACCAGGGCGATGCGGGTGACCGGGACCGGCCAGGCCTCGACGACCCGCTGCAGGAGCGCGGTGAGCGCCGCGCCGTTCTCGCGCAGGGGCAGGCCGGTGTTGGCCCGCAGCATCAGCGGCGTCCAGCCGCGCTCCGCGAGCATCTCGGCGTACGTCGAGCCGGTGCGGTCCCGGTGGTGCTGCCAGTAGGACTCGTTCTCGCACAGCCCGTGCAGGAAGACGACCAGGCGGCCGCCGGCCTGCGGGAAGGCATCGGCCAGCGACTCCGGGGAGGGGTCGACGTCCGCACCTTGAAGACGGACCGCCATCGGGATCGCCAGCTGCGGCCGCTCCCGGAGCAGCCGGTCGCCGATCAGCCCGTTGACGGCGGAGCTCACGAACCGGCCACGCGGGCCCGCCTCCAGCCGGGGTCCGACGCCGGTGGCGGCCACCCGGTCGAGCGCGCGGCTCGCCCCGCCCAGCCCGCCGGCCAGCCCGCGATAGACCGCGGTCGTGATCCCGCGATGGACCTGACCGGCGGGAGTGCGGTCGAGAAATGCGAGGTGGGTGTCGCGCACCGTCCGCACCACGAGCTGGTCGCCGACCTCGGCGAGCAGCGACAGAGCGTCGAGCACGGTGGGACCGGGAGCTGCGACCTGGGCCATGCCACGGAGCCTAGGCCGTCGGTGAACGGTCGTGCACTCACCCTCGGGGCGCGTCGGCGACAGACGGCGCGAAGGCTCCACACCCGACCATCCGGTCGATCTCGGCCAGAGCGGGCTACCGGTCGGTGTCCTCAGCGCTCTCCGCGCTCTCCGCGCTCTCCACGCCCTCGTCGCCGTCTTCGTCGACCTGCTCGTCGACCTGCTCGTCGACCTGCTCGGCAGCGGGCTGCGTCTCCGCCTGCGGCTCGCCGATGGTGCCGTCCGGAAGCAGGTTCTTCAGCTCGACCGGGTTGCCCGACTCGTCGGTCACGGTGGCCGACTCGACGAGCTGCGCCAGCGCCTTGCCGCGCAGGATCTCCTGCACCAGCTCGGGGATGTGGTTGTGCTCGAACATGTGGTTCGCGAACTCCTGCGGGTCCTGTCCGGACTGCTGGGCCCGGCGGACCATGAGCTGGGTGAGCTCGTTCTGGTCGACGCCCAGCGACTCCTTCTTGGCGATCGCGTCGAGGACGAACTGCGCCGCGACGGCGTCGCGGACCCGGCGGTCGAGGTCAGCCTCGAACTCCTCGACGGTCTGGCCCTGCTCCTCGAGGAAGGCGTCCATCGTCATGCCGGAGTAGACGAGCTGCTGCTCGATCGACTGGCGGCGCGAGTTGAGCTCGTCGGTGACGATGCCCTCGGGCAGCGGCACCTCCATCTGCTCGAGGAGCGCCTCGAGGACGGCGTCGCGTGCGGCGGCGGCCTGCTCGAGCCGCTTGCCGCGGCCGAGCCGCTCGCGCACGTCGTCGTTGAGCTCGGCGACGGTGTCGAACTCCGACGCCTCCTGGGCGAACTCGTCGTCGAGCTCGGGGAGCTCCTGCTCCTGGACCTGGTCGACCTTGACCCGGACCTCGACGGGCTGGCCGACGAGGTCGCCGCCGACCAGCTCGGTCTCGAAGGTCTTCTCCTCGCCGACACCCATGCCGGCCAGGGCCTCGTCGAGGCCGTCGATCATGCCGCCGCGGCCGACCTGGTAGCTCATGCCGGTCAGCTCGGCGCCGTCCACGACCTCGCCGTCGCGGGTCGCGGTGAGGTCCATGACCACGAAGTCGCCGTCGGCGGCGGGCCGCTCGACGTCGGACAGCGTGGCGAAGCGCTCGCGCAGCGCCTGCACCTGCTCCTCGACGTCGGCATCGGAGATGGTGATGTCGTCGACCTTCGCCTCGAGGCCGTCGTACGCCGGCAGCGTGATCTCGGGCTTCACGTCCACCTCGGCGGTGAACTCGAGCCCGTCCTCGCCGTGCTTGGTGACCTCGATCTCCGGCTGGGCCAGCGGCTCGAGGGAGTTGCTCTGGAGGGCCTCCATGTACTTCTGCGGGAGGAGCTCGTTGATCGCCTGGTCGAGCACCGCCTCGCGACCGACCTGCCGGTCGATGACGGCCGGCGGGACCTTGCCGCGGCGGAAGCCGGGGACGTTGATCTGCTTGGCGATCTGCTGGTACGCCGCGTCGAGGCTCGGCTTGAGCTCCTCGAAGGGCACCTCGACGGTCAGCTTGGCCCGGGTCGGGCTCAAGGTCTCGACGGCGCTCTTCAACTGCTTCTCCTTCTGGTGGTCCTGCTAGGTGGTCCTGCACTCTCGGATCAGTCGGGGCGACAGGACTCGAACCTGCGGTCTCCTGCTCCCAAAGCAGGCGCGCTAGCCACTACGCTACGCCCCGCCAAACCAGGCCTTCGGCTGCCTTTCGACCGCTTCGAACCCGGCTTGGAGCGGATGACGGGAATCGAACCCGCGTAGCCAGTTTGGAAGACTGGGGCTCTACCATTGAGCTACATCCGCGCGACCCCCGCTGTGGGGCGGAGGACCGTGGAAATCTACCGGTAGGTCGCTCAGCTCCGCGAAACGACGACCATCGCGCGGTCGTCGTCGCGCGACCCCAGGGCGTCCACGAGCCGCCGCGCGGCGCCCTCGAAGCTGCCTCTGAGCAGGTGCTCGGCCTCGCCGAGCATCCGGTCGATGCCGAGGTCGATGTCGCGACGAGGCTCCTCGACCATGCCGTCGGTGTAGAGCAGCAGCGCGTCGTGGCGGACGAGCCGGCCCACCGCGACCCGGAACACCGCGTCGGGAATCAGCCCGAGGACCGGGCCCTCGCTGGGCAGCACCGTCCACTTCCCGGCGCCGGCCTGGCGCAGCGCCGCAGGAGGGTGGCCCGCGGTGCGGATCTCGAAGCTGCCGTCGTCCATGTCGAGGGAGAGGTGGATGGCGGTGGCGAAGCCCTCGGACCAGTCCTGGCGGAGCAGGTAGTCGTTGGCCGCCGGGAGGAAGCCCTCGGCCGGCAGCGCGCCGAGCAGGCCACCGAACGCCCCCGAGAGCAGGAGCGCACGGGTGCCGGCCTCCTCGCCCTTGCCGGAGACGTCGATCACGGCCAGCTCGAGCCGGGTGGGCGTGGCGAGCGTGGCCACCACGAAGTCGCCCGCGAACGCCGTACCGCCGGCCGAGCGGAGTGCCGACTCGGCGTGCCAGCCCGGCGGAAGGCCGGGGATGCCGCCCTGCTGCTGGATGCGGTCGCGCAGGTCGACGAACATCGACTCGCCCATCGTGCCGGCGACACCGAGCCGGGAGCGCCGCAGGGACGCGGCGAGCACGATCAGGCACATCAGCACCTGGATGCCGACGGCGGCGTACGTGCGCCCGGACGGGTTCGCCTGCTCGGTGAGGCAGATCATCAGCAGACCGAACATGTAGATCACGAACCACGGCAGGTGCCGGGGGTTGAGGAGGAGGCTGCTCAGGAGCAGCGGCACCATCAGGCTGGTGAACGGGATGTCGTCGGGAGCGATGGTGACCGCGACCACGATCGCAAGGCCGAGCAGGACCAGCAGGACGAGCGCCTTGGTGTCCACGTAGGCCCCGCGCCGGGCGAACCGGCGGATGGTGTGGCGCGGTGGCGTGACGTCGCCCGAACGCGCGCGGGAGAGCTGTACGTCGGTGGCCATCACCGTTTTCCCATCGTCGGGGTCCGGGACGTGGAAGCCGTCACTTTACGACCCTCGAGCGGAATCTGGGCTGGCACTTCGCACACCAGTAGAGGTTGCGGGCGAGCAGGGCCCGGGTGCGCACCCGGGTGCCGCAGACCCGGCACGGCTCTCCCGCGCGGCGGTAGACGTAGGAGTGCCCACGGCGGGGCTCCGTCGCCACACGCTCCTCCTCGGTGAGGTGCTCGGCGCGGACGGTGTCGATCCGGCCGGTGCGCACCCCGTCGGCCATCAGGTCCACGAGGTCGTCCCACATCTCGCGCCAGCGGCCCACCCGCAGGCTGGTGCCCGGCCGGAACGGGTCGACGCGGTGTCGGTAGAGGAGCTCGGCCCGGTAGACGTTGCCGATCCCGGCCACCAGGGCCTGGTCCATGAGCAGCGCGGCGATCGGCGCCCGGCTGCGCTTGATCCGGTGCCAGGCCAGGTCCGGGTCGGCGTCCGGCCGCAGCGGGTCGGGGCCGAGCCGGGCGACCAGCTCCTCACGCTGCTCGGGGGTCTGCAGCTCGCACGCGGTGGCGCCGCGCAGATCGGCGTACGACGCCTTGGCGCTCGGCCCGGCGTCGGCATCCGCTTGCACGAGCCGCAGCCGCACCTGACCGACCGGCGCCGGGACGGCCTCCGCGTCGCGGAGCACGTCGAACCTGCCGTAGAGCCCGAGATGGACGTGGACAAGGTCGTCCTGCGCGAAGTGGACCCAGAGGTGCTTGCCCCACGACTCGGCGGTCTCCACCCTGCGACCGTCGAGCAGTGCCGCTGACTCCGTGAACCGGCCTTGCGGGCTGCTGACCCTGACCGGGTGACCGGCGAAGGCGTCGTCGAGCGCGGTGGCGAGCCGGTGGAGGGTGTGTCCCTCAGGCATCCGGCTCCCGCCCCTGGCCACGGGCCTGCTCGGGAGCCTGCCCGGGGTTCCGGGCGGACTCGGGCAGCGGTGGCAGCTCGCGGGTGCGCTCGTAGCCCCGGATCTGTGCGATCCGGCGCACGTGCCGCTGGTCCTGGCTGAAGGGGGTGGTGAGGAAGACCTCGACGAAGCGGGTCATGTCCTCGATCGGGTGCATCCGGCCACCGACCGAGACGACCTGCGCGTCGTTGTGCTCGCGGGCCAGGCTCGCGGTCTCCTCCGACCAGGCCAGCGCGCAGCGGATCCCGGGGACCTTGTTGGCGGCCATCTGCTCGCCGTTACCCGAGCCGCCGATGACCACGCCGAGGCTGTCCAGCCCCTGCAGCCGGTCGGTGGCGACGCCCTCGGCCGCGCGCAGGCAGAACACCGGGTAGTCGTCGACCGCGTCGTAGACGAACGGCCCGTGGTCCACCGGCTCGTAGCCGTGGTCGGTGAGCCAGCTCGTCAGGTGGGCCTTGAGGTCGAGCCCGGCGTGATCGGAGCCGAGATGGACGCGCATGCGGGCCATCCTGTCAGTGGCTTCCCGCCACGGTCTCCTCAGTGGGCCCGCAGGAAGGCACAGGTGTGCCGGATCGCGTGCTCGGACGCCGGGAAGGCGGCGTGCCGCCAGTAGCCGTGGATCTGGCCGAGATAGCGGGTGCACGTGACGTCGCCGCCCGCCTCGGCGATCAGCGCGGCGAGGTGCTCACCCTCGTCGCGCAGCGGGTCGTGCTCGGCGGTCGTGACCAGCGTCGGCGGCAGGGTGCCGAGCCGGTCCGAGAGGAGGGGGGCCAGGTCGGGGTCGGTCAGGTCCGCGTCGCTGCCGGCGTACTGCTGCCAGTACCACTCGGCCTCGCGGGGCGGGAAGGCCGCCGCCTCGCCGAGCGCGTAGGACTCGAAGCCGGCCCGCGGGTCCAGGAAGGGGTAGTGCAGCACCACGGCCGTGAACCGGCCGGGGTGCCTCAGAGCGGCCACCAGCGCGAGGTTGCCGCCGGCGCTGTCTCCGTGGACGTACGTCGGACCGCCGCCGATCAGCTCCGCCCCCTCGCGGTCGAGCCAGGCCAGCACCTTGTCGACGTCGTCGGGAGCGCTTGGGAACCGGTGCTCGGGCGCCAGTCGGTAGTCGACGCTCAGCACCGCCATGCCGAGGCGGTTCGCGAGCCGCCGGCACGGGCGGTCGTGCACGTCGAGGTCGTGGAAGACGAAGCCGCCACCGTGCAGGTGCACCAGCAGCCCGGGGTCCGCGCCCTCCGGCCGGCACAGCCGCGCGCGCACGCCGCCGGCGTCGAGGTCCACGACCTCCGCGACGTCCTCGGGCTGCTCCTGCAGCGCGAGGGCCCGGTTGGCGTCCCGGGCCGCCGCGACGTCGTAGCCCTCCGCCCACATCGGGGTCTGGCCCGCAGCCGCCTCGACAGCCTCCCGGGCCTCCGGGTACAACACCGTTTCAGCGCCCCATCATGGCGTCCATGGCGACCGCGACGGCCGCCGCGACCCGGAAGTCGACGCGCGGGTCGGGAACTCTCACGGTGTAGCGGTCCCGCACGCTGCCCTGCCGCTCGATGCTCAGCAGCGGCTGGCCCTCGGGGGTCACGTAGTCGAAGTGGATGGGGAGGAACGGGATGTCGGTGAACCGGCGCACGAGGGCGACCGCCTGGCTGCGCTCCTGGCCGGTGCCGCCGTACCCGGACCCTCGATGTGGAACGTCGAGCGCAGCAGGCTGGCCTTGAAGTCCTTGCGGAAGAAGCCCAGCGGCTGGTGCGCCTCGTCGAACACGTCGTAGCCGGCGTTGAGGTCCATCACGGCACGGGCCTTGAAGCTGAACACCCTCCGTGTCTTGGTGTCGTCGGCGTAGAAGGTGACCTCCTCCTTGAGCGCCATGCGCTTCTGGAACGCGACGCCGAGCACGTCGCCCGGCTGGCCCTCAGGGCTCAGCCCCTGAAGCTCGTAGCGGTTCGTGGTCATCGCGAACTTCTGGCGCAGGACGAACACCGGCACGTGCATGGGGGCACTCATGTCCCGACCTTAGAGAATGGCTGTGTGGTGCCCTTCGGCTGGACCGTCCTCGCCCTCGTCTTCCTCGACGAGCTGCTCGCGATGGCCGGGCTCGGTGTCTACGGCTGGTCCACGTCGGCGCGCTGGCTGCTCGTCTGGCTGCTGCCTCTGCTCGGCATGCTCGTGTGGTTCCTGTTCGCCTCGCCCAAGGCGCGGTTCGGTTCGCCCGTCGTACGCCCGGTCGTGAAGGTGCTGGTCTTCGGCGCGGCGTCGCTTGGTCTGTGGGCCGCGGGCCACCACTCACTGGCCGCGGCGCTGCTGGTCTTCTCGGTGGTGATCAACGGTCTCGCCCAGCTGCCGTCGATCCGCCACCTGGCCGCCACCGACCTGGCCGCGCGAGGCGACTAGCGGGACTCGACGGCGAGCCGCGCCGACAGCGCGACGAACGACGCCGCGAACACCTTCCGGATCCGGGCGACCAGCTGCGGCCGGGTCAGCACCCGGTCGCGGAGCGCGCCCGCGGCGACGGCGTAGCCGGCGAAGGTCACGAAGGTCATCGCCATGAAGACGGCCGAGAGACCGATCATCCGGACCAGCGTGTCCGACGACCCGGCGGGGACGAACTGCGGGAGGAAGGCGAAGAAGAACAGCGTGAGCTTGGGGTTGAGCAGGTTCGCGGTGATGCCGGTGGTGATCACGGAGCGGACCGAGGACGGCGACGCGGCGGTGTCGACGTGGAGGGCACCCTGGTCGCGCCAGACCGACACGGCCATCCAGAGCAGGTAGGCGACTCCGGCGTACTTGATCGCCTGGAACGCCACGCCCGAGGCATGGAGCACGGCGGCCAGCCCGGTGAGTGCGGCGACGGCGTGCGGGACGGTGCCGAGGGTGCACGCGAACGCCGCGAGCAGCCCGGCGCGCGTGCCGCGGGCCAGTCCGGCGGCCATCGTGTAGAGCGCGCCGATGCCCGGGGTCACGCAGATGACGAAGGCCGTCAGCAGGAAGGAGATCATGAGGCCTCAGACTCTGCCCTGTCGCGGGACTCATCGCCACGGGGAATCTCACCGCCCGATGAGTACGCCGCCCGGGGCCGGTCTGACACACATGGTCACCACGGGCATGGTCATCGTCGCGGGACACCTGAACGTCGACCCCGACGAGCGCGAGGCGTACCTCGATTCCTGCCGCGACGTCGTCGAGGAGGCCCGCCGGACCGACGGCTGCCTCGACTTCTCCATCGCGGCCGACCTCGTGGACCCGGGCCGGATCAACGTCTACGAGCGGTGGGAGAGCAACGACGCGGTCGACGCGTTCCGCGGCGACGGCGTCCAGGGTGAGCAGGCCGCGGCGATCAGGTCCGCCAGCGTCGCGGAGTACGGCGCCGTCGAGGAGCGCGTGCTCAGCTGAGTCCCGCCAGCAGTGGCGCGAGGGCCGGGTTGTCGATGCTCCCGGCCAGGAGCACGGCGGCCTCGGCGTCGCCGGCGGAGCCCAGCCGGGCACCGTGCAGCATGGCGCGCACGGTGAGCTCCTGCATGCCGGCACGCGATGCCCGCTCGTGCATCTCCTCGACCCACGAAGCGGTCAATGGGTGCCCGTAGCGGCAGCCCATCTCGCTCAGGGCGTCCAGGATGTGCACGTCGAGCCACACGTAGGGGTCCGCAAGCCGGTTGGTGCGCGAGCGGGCGTCGAGCAGGTCGGTGAGGGCCCGGTCGGGCTCGCCGGTCGCCTCGGCGAGCAGCGCCAGCCCGCGCGCCGAGATCCCCTCCCAGCAGGGGTCGCCGATCTGGCAGGCCCGCGCGAAGGACTGCTCGAGGCAGGTCGCGGCGCCCTCGAGGTCGCCGCGGGCCAGGAGCACGTGGCCCGACAGGGCCTGCGGCCACGGCACGAAGGACAGCCAGTGCTCGGCCTCGGCCAGCTCGACAGCAGCCCCGAGGTGCTCCTCCGCGGCATCGAGGTCACCGCGCATCAGGCCGACCCGCCCCAGCATCGAGAGCCCGAAGGCCTCGCGACGCGGCTCCCCCACCGCGTGCGACGCGCTGATCGCCTCCTCGAGCAGGGCCACCGCCCGCGGGTAGTCGGCCCGGTCGCTCGCGACCGTGCCCAGGTAGGTCAGCGCCTTGGCCCGGGCCGAGGGGGACGCCTCGTCCACCGCCAGCACCTGGTCGAGCAGCCGCTCGGCCCGGTCGTAGCGCGCCCGCAGGAAGTCGACGTAGCCGAGCTCGGCCCGGGCGTTCGCGACGTCCTCGAGGTCGCCCTCGGCGATGGCGATGCGCTCCGCCTCGGTGAGGGCCGCGAGCCCGGCCTCGTCGAGACCCCCGAGGGTGTGGATCAACGCCTCCGCAAGCACCAGCCGGGTCTCGACCCGCGCGCGTCCGGCCCCGGCCCGATCGGCCATCCGCACGGCGGCCTCGAACGACGCCACCCCCGCGACCAACGCACCGGCCGAGACGGCCGCCGCGCCACCCTCGGTGACGGCATGGATCGAGGCGGGGTCGACGGCCCGCTCCGAGGTCGGCCTCTCGCGCATCGCGAGCAGCACGGCAGCTCCGGGCGTGGTGCCGAGCTCACGGTCCGCCATGGCCGACCAGGCGTCGAACTGACGGTTGGCCGCGTCCGCGTCGCCGCAGAGGCGGTAGATGCGGATCAGCAGGGCCTGGTGGTTCTCGTCCAGCGGGCTCATCGCGGTGGCTTGTACGGCGAGGTCGCGCGCGCGCTCGAGCTCACCGCGGGCCAGGAGGCCCAGGGCCGCCTCGTGGACGATGGACTCGGTGGCGGCCGCGAGACGCCGGCGCTGGGACAGCAGCCATGACTCGAACGGCTCCGCGTGCGCGATGGTCATCCCGTCGAGCAGGTCCAGGCCGAGACCCGGCAGCCGGACCGCGTCGTTCCAGTGCCCGTGGACCAGCACGTCGACGTCGACCGACGTCCCGGGTGGCAGCGTCAGCTGGACGGGGTCGCCGTCGAGCACGGCGCCCTGTCCGATGCCGCGACGTACTTCCGCAAGACCCCAGCGCAGCGCGCGCAGCGGGTCGTCGGCCTCCGCGAACAGCAGCGAGGCCAGCCTCGACCGCGTCGGCGGCTGCTCGGCCAGGAGGAGGAACGCCAGCAACGCCCAGCTCTTGCGGCTGCGGAACCGGTAGCCGTCGTCGCCGTCGATCTCGATCCTGGGGCGGCCGAGCAGGTGGATGGCCACACCGGCCGACAGGTTCATGACGTGCTCGCTCCGCGTGGTGGCCCAGGGCTGTCTCTAGAGACAAGCGTGGCACAGAACGGCACCCTCCGGCCGCCCGAGCGAGGGGTCCCTCCGCTCGGGCGGCCGGCGCCGGAGCCCGGCCGGGTCCTCACGCGACCCGGCCGGCCGGCCCCGCAGCACTCGTGCCGCGGAGCTGGTCGACGAGCCACGAGTGGTCGGCACGGTCGAGGGCCCGCAGGACGACTCCGTGCAGGACGCCGTACGCGCGCAGCCGCACCACCTCCGGTCCGTCCCAGTCGACGAGGGCCGACGCCGCCCCGGGCGCCAGCCACCGTGTCACGTCGGCCACCGCGTGGAGCGCCTGGCGCTCCGACTCGGTCCCCCGCTCCACGACCCGCTGCGCGACCTGCTCCAGCAGCCGGGTCAGCGTGGCGGAGACGTCCTCGACCCCGGGCGAGGGCTGCGCCTTCAGACGCGTGCTCACGTTCCCTCGGTGACGGCGTAGATCTCGTCGGCGACCAGGCCGTGCGCCTCGCGGTGCACGGTGTTGGCGGTCTCGGCGTCCGGGGCCTCGACCAGGCAGAAGATCTTCCCCGCCGACTCGTCCACCCAGTAGCGCAGGTAGCTCACGCCGTACTGCTCCTGCGTCTCGAGGTCGGCCTGGTGCGCGGCGGCGACGTCGGCCGCGGCCACGCCGCCCTCGAGGGTGTGTGCGTCCATGAACAGTGCCATCTCGGTGCTCCTTCATCGTCGGCCCGGCGCGATCGCCGGGCCCGAGATGTCCATGACACGACCTGGGCGTGTGACGGGGTGTGTGACGAATCGCGGAGTTCTCTCAACCGATGGACACGCTGTCGATATGTCTGGCTCCGGCGGACCCGAGCCGCAATGATCCGGGGATGACCCGGACCAGACCGGTTGCCATTGCCACGTCCCTGACCCTCGCGCTCGCCGGCGCCACGCTGCTGCTCCCCCCGCCGGGCGCGCAGGCCCAGCCGCGGGTCAGCCAGGTGGCCGACCCGGGCGACGGCGCGCCCAACACCTTCTTCAGTGCGCCGCCGAACCCGCTGGCCGCCAGAACCAGTGCGCCCAGGGCCGACCGCCGGCCCAAGCCGCCGCCCACGAAGGGCACGGTCACCGGCCAGGTCACCGGCCCCAACGGCACCCCGATCCCCAACGCCTTGGTGAGCGGGATCCGGTTCTCCGACCTCGGCCTGCCGGTCGACGTCTCCGAGGAGAAGCGGGTGCTCGCGCGCACCAACGGCAGCGGCCGGTTCACGCTCAAGCAGCTCCGGGAGCCGTACCTGATCCGGGTCTGCTCCGAGTCCGTGTCGAGCGGCGGCGGTCACCGGGCACAGAAGTCAGGCGAGTGCGACCAGGAGAGCAGCAAGCGGTTCACTCCGTCGTACGTCGGGCCGGACGGCAACCTCAACAGCTGGATGCGGCACACCCGCTTCTTCCAGCCGCAGCAGCCTCGCCGCAACCTCAGCCGCATCGTGGTGCAGCCGCCGGCCGTTGTGACCGGCACCTGGAAGGTGGACGGCGCCAACCGGGTCCTGAACCTGACCCGCATCGACGGCAGCGTGGCCGCGACGACCGTCACCGACGGCGACGGGCGCTACCGCTTCGAGGTCGCGCCGGGTCCCTATCGCATCGAGGCCGACCGCGACGAGGGCCTGCACACCGACTCGACGGTCCCGGGCTACCTGTCGAAGCGGCTCCTGCTCCGGGCCGGCCGCACCACGCAGGTCAGCTTCAAGACCCGGCACGCCGGGATCATCCGGGGCCTGGTCAGCAGCAACGGGGTCCCGCTCCCCGACCAGTTCCTCGCAATCCTCGACAAGGACGGTGACTTCGCCGCCGGCGTGGTCACCAACTCGATCGGCCGCTACGTCGTGAGCTCCCTCGAGCCCGGCGCCTACACCGTCACCACGTCGTACGCCGGTTCGGCGTACGTGCCCAAGTCGCAGATCGTCGCGGTCGCCCAGAAGACCGTCGCCACGGCCGACCTGGCCCTCGACGCCGGTCGGGCGGTGTTGTTCTCGGCGGCCGACGTCGTCTTCCCGGGCGGCAACGGCTCGGTCGACGCCGAGCTCCGCAACGCCGACGGCCGGGTGGTCAAGGTGTTCCAGGGCAACCCCGCCCAGTTCACCAACGGCTTCGTCACCTTCACCGGGCTCCCGATCGGGAGCTACTCGCTCTACGTGCGCCGCTCGGCGGTCCCGAGCGACGGTCCGGAGCAGACCGAGTTCCCGTGGGTCTCCCAGTTCGTCGACCTGGTCAGCAGCTCCTCCCAGATCTACTCGCTGCTGCTCAACCAGCCCACGATGAATCTGACCGGCACCCTCCCGAACGGCGGCCAGGTCAAGCTCACCGCGGTCCCCGAGGACGCCTGGCTGCGCCCCTCTCACATCGACGGCGACCAGGTCACGCCGCTGGCGCTCAACTGGACCGAGCAGTCCGAGGGCGGCTTCTACACGGTCCGTGGCATCGTCCCCGGCGTCTACGCCGCGGCGGTGACCACCGCCCGCAAGGAGCGTGGCGACAAGCCGACCACCATCGGCGCCAACCTGGCCACCACCCACTCGACGGTGATCGTCAACGGCCCGGCACCGACCGCGGCGTTCACGGCGCCCAAGGGCGGCACGGTGCGCGGGCTCATGCGCTACGACAACAACAACCGGCCGGCCATCGCGCCGTTCGGCTTCCGCGTCCTCGACAAGGGCGACCAGTCCTGGCTGTTCCCGACCGTCTCGGGCAAGCAGAAGTACGGCAAGCCGTTCCGCGTCGAGCTGCTGCACGCCGGCACGGCCGCGGGCCAGCTCCTCGACCTCGAGGAGCTGTACGCCGAGCATCCGGACGTGCTGATCCCCGACAACCTGGTCAGCTCGGCCCGCAACGAGGTCGGCACGCCGTACTGGTTCACCGCCCGCAAGCACGGCATCAAGCTCACCGAGGGCGGCAGCGTCGACGTCGGCGTGATCAAGCTCAAGATCCACGGCGTCAACGGCGTCCGCGCGGTGATCGGCGGAGGCGGTCGGGAAGGCTAACTGTCCGGATCAGCGACGCCGGGCCCGCACCACCTGGGCACCGCTTCCGGCCGGGAGCAGCTTCTCGACCTCGGTGAACCCCGACCGGGTCAGCAGCCCGGCCATCTCACCCGGCGCCCTCACGCACGAACCGCAGCCCCCACCGCGTCGAGGAAGGCGAGGACGAGCGGGTGCACCGGCTCCCCGGCGAGGGCCCCGATGTTGCGGCTGGAAGAGCGAGGTGACGAAAACCGGGGGGTCCGGGAACTCCAGCACCTCCGCGCCGGCGTCCGGTGCGGTCGCGCCCACCACGACCCCCGCCGCCTGGAGCCGCTGGACCGCCACCGCGGTCGGCGCGAAGTTGCAGAAGTGCATGCCGACGAACGGCTCCGCGACCCACGAGGCGAACCGGGTGCCGGGCACCGGCGTGACCAGCCGCTCCTCGCCGTACAGCGAGCAGGCCACCACACGCCGTCGTAGGCGGTGACGTCGAGCTCCGAGTCGGTCGGCACCCACTCCGAGTCCACGCCCCGCTCGGCCAGCATCGGCCGCAGCGCGTCGAGCTCGAGGTGGCTGCGGTGACCTCGGTGGTCGCCGAGCAGCGCGATCGCCGCCACTACTGACCGAGTCTTTCGAGCTCCTCGTCGACGATCGCCGGGTCGAGCTTGGTGAAGATCGGGGTCGGCTTCTCGACCTTGGCGCCCACGGTGACCGGGCGCGACTCCCACGAGGGCGTGCCGGAGTAGTCCCCCGTGATCACGGTGTAGAAGTCCAGCCCGGCGCCGTTGTCGGGATCGAGCTCCTCGACGGTCTCGATGCGCGGCATCGGCATGAACTCGCCCTCGCCGCCGAGCGCCAGGTGCACCTTGTTGGACGAGTGCGGGAGGAACGGCGAGAGCAGCGTGTTGCAGTCGGCCACGCACTGCGCGGCGACGTGCAGCACGGTCGCCAGCCGCTCGCGCTGCGAGTCGTCCTTCATCTTGTAGGGCTCGGTGACGGTGAGGTACTTGTTCACCTCGCCCACCACCCGCATCGCCTCGGCGATCCCCTGGCGGAGCCGCTGCCGGCCGACCAGATCGCCGACGATGTCGAAGCCGGCGCGTACGGCGGCCAGGACCGCCTCGTCCTCGGGCTCGAGCACTCCCGCGGCCGGGATCTCGCCGAAGCTCTTGGCGATCATGGTCGCGGTGCGGTTGACCAGGTTGCCCCAGCCCGCGACCAGCTCGGAGTTGGTGCGCAGCACGAAGTCGGCCCACGTGAAGTCGGCGTCCGAGGTCTCCGGCCCGGCCGCACAGATGTAGTAGCGCAGCGCGTCGGGCTGGTAGCGCGACAGCATGTCGCTGACCAGGATCACGTGGCCGCGGCTGGTGGAGAACTGCTGGCTCTCCATCGTCATGAACTCCGAGCTCACGACCTCGGTCGGCAGGTTGAGCACGCCGTGGTCCCCCGGCTCGCCACCCTTGTCGCCCTTGCCGTTGTAGGCGAGCAGCTCGGCCGGCCAGATGACGGAGTGGAAGACGATGTTGTCCTTGCCCATGAAGTAGTAGGACAGCGCCTCGGGGTCGTTCCACCACTCTCGCCAACGGTCGGGCTCGCCCTGGCGCCGGGCCCACTCGACGGAAGCCGAGAGGTAGCCGATCACTGCGTCGAACCAGACGTAGAGCCGCTTGGTCTTCTGTTCGGTCCAGCCCTCGATCGGGACGGGGATGCCCCAGTCGATGTCGCGGGTCATCGCCCGTGGCCGCAGGTCCTCGACCAGGTTGAGGGAGAACTTGATGACGTTGGGCCGCCAGGTGCCCGACGCCTCGCGGCCGTGGAGATAGTCCTGCAGCGCGCTGGCTAGTGCCGGCAGGTCGAGGAAGAAGTGCTGGGTCTCGACGAACTCCGGCGTCTCGCCGTTGATCTTCGAGCGCGGGTTGATGAGGTCTGTCGGGTCGAGCTGGTTGGTGCAGTTGTCGCACTGGTCGCCGCGCGCGTCGGCGTACCCGCAGATCGGGCAGGTGCCCTCGATGTAGCGGTCCGGGAGCGTGCGGCCCGTTGACGGCGAGATCGCACCGAACGTCGTCTGCTCGACCAGGTAGCCGTTGGCGTGGACGCCCCGGAACAGCGCCTGGACGACGTTGTAGTGGTTGCCGGTCGTGGTGCGGGTGAACAGGTCGTAGGACAACCCGAGGTCGACGAGGTCGTTGACGATGATCACGTTGTTCTTGTCGGCCAGCTCGCGGGCCGGGACGCCCTCGCTGTCGGCCGCCACCAGGATCGGTGTGCCGTGCTCGTCGGTGCCCGAGACCATGAGCACGTCGTGGCCCGCCATCCGCATGTAGCGGCTGAACACGTCGGAGGGCACGCCGAACCCGGCCACGTGGCCGATGTGGCGCGGGCCGTTGGCGTACGGCCAGGCGACGGCGGACAGGATCTTGCTCATGGGTGAAGGGTATGAGGGTGCCCGTCGGCGCTGCGACGCAGTTACGTTCGGGGCGTGACGCTGATCGCGGAGGACGTCCTGCTCCTGCTGCTGGACGACGTCAAGGGGACCGTCCCGCCGTGGGGCAACACCGACGCCGTGCTCGGCGGCGCGGTGCTCGCCGAGCTCGCCGCCCTGGGGCTGGCGACGGTCGACGAGAAGAAGAGCAGGTGGCGGTCCGGGAAGGTGCGCACCACCGGCGTGGTGCCCGCCGACCTCGACCCCGTGCTCGCCGAGGCGCTCGCCACCATCGCCGACAAGGACCGCACGGCCAGCACCCTGGTCACGAAGATCGGCAAGGGCCTCGACGGCCGGTTGGCCGCCGGCCTCGCCGAGCGCCGGATCCTCGAGCGCAGGGACGGCAAGCGGCTCGGCCTGATCCCGCGAACCACCTGGCCCGCCGCCGACCCGACCCGCACCGATCAGCTGAGGCGTGCCATCACGGTGTGCCTCGCTGACGGTGGCCGGCCGGACGAGCGCACCGCGGCGATCATCGGGCTGCTCTGGGCCGTCGACGAGGCGCACAAGGCGGTTGCGACCCACACCGCGACGACGAAGAGGCAGCTCAAGAAGCGCGCCAAGGAGATCGCCGAGGGCCAATGGGCCGTGAAGGCGGTCAAGGACGCCGTCGACGCGGCCGCCGCCTCGAGCGGTGGTTAGGTTCGACTGATGACGCTGATCGCCGGCGCGAGCGGGACGTCATACGGGCAGAGCACCCGTCTACTCGAAACGTATGACGTTGTGGGAGCGGCCCCGCCCTACGCCAAGCGGATCAACGATCAGCTGAAGTCGAGCTTGAGGTTCCGCGTCCGCTTGAGCTCGAAGAAGTAGGGGATGGACGACAGCGTCACCGAGGCGTCCCAGATCTTGCCGGCCTCCTCGCCGCGGGCGATCTTGCTCAGCACCGGGCCGAAGAACGCGTGGCCGTCGACGGCGATCGTCGGGGTGCCGACCTCGTCACCGACCTGGTCCATGCCGACGTGGTGGCTCTTCTTGATCGCGTCGTCGTACGACGCGTCGTCCATGGCGTCGGCGAGCGAGGTGGGGACGCCGATCTCCTCGAGGGCCTCCTCGATGAGCGGCCGGTCGATCTTCTCGCGGCCCTCGGTGTGCTTCTTGGTGCCGAGCGAGGTGTAGAGCTCGGCGAGCTTCTCCTGGCCGTACTCCTGCTCGACCGCCATACAGACCCGGACGGGGCCCCAGGCGCCCTCCTGCGACTTGCGATAGCTCTCGGAGATGTCCTTGTCCTCGTTGAGGTAGGCGAGGCTCATGATGTGCCAGGTCACCTGCACGTCGCGGACCTTCTCCACCTCCAGCATCGTGCGGGACGTGATCCACGCGAACGGGCACCGCGGGTCGAACCAGAAGTCAACGTTGCTCATGACAACTACCAACCGACCAGGCCGAGGAGTATTCCGGCCACGGCGCCGCCGAGGACGTACCACGCGGAGTTGAGCCCGGTGCGCCACAGCAGGAGCAGGGTCACGGCGAACAGCGCAACCGTCCAGCCGTCGACCAGGGCGTCCCGGCCCAGCGTCCAGCAGATCCCGGCCATGAGGGCCAGCGACGTCGCGTTCAGCCCGTCCAGCAGTGCGGACGTCCACGAGCGGGACCGGAGCCAGCCGGCCAGCCGGGTGAGCAGCCCGACGAAGACGAACGACGGCAGGAAGATCGCGACCGTCGCGAGGAACGCCCCCGGCAGCCCGGCGACGAGGTAGCCGACGAACGTCGCCGACGTGAACACCGGCCCGGGCGTGACCTGGCCGATCGAGATCGCGTCGAGCAGCTGCTGGTGGGTGATCCAGCCCAGGCGGTCCACGAAGTCGCCCTCGAGGAAGGCGAGGAGCACGTAGCCCGACCCGTAGAGCACCGCCCCGATCTTGAGCATGGTCAGGAACAGCGTGGCCAGCTGGCCGGCGGTCGGGTCCTCGAAGACCGGCAGCGCCGCGAGCACGAGCGCGTGGCGGCCGGACCGCGCCATCGTCCGCCCGGCGTGCACCACGAGGGCGATCGCGGCACCCCCGAAGAGGACGACGAGCTCGTTGACGCCGAGGAGGTACGCCGCGAGGCCGGCCGCGAGCAGCACGGCGAGCCACAGTGACGTCACCACCGTGCGCGCGAGCGGCACCAGCGCCCACACGATGATCGCGACGACCACCGGCACGACGCCGTACAGCACGTCGCCGAAGGCCGGGGTGGTCCCGTGCTCGACGTACACCCACGCGAGCACGGTGACGATCACCGCGGCCGGGAGGATGAACAGCACGCCGGCGAGCAGCAGCCCGCGCCAGCGCGCCCGCTCGTGGCCCAGGTGGATGGCCAGCTCGGTCGAGTTCGGGCCCGGAATCAGGTTGGTCGCGCCCATCAGGTCGACGAACCGCTCGTCGGTCAGCCACTTCCGGCGCTGGACCAGCTCCTGGCGCATCATCGCGGTGTGCGCGGCCGGCCCGCCGAAGGCCACCACGCCCAGCCGGAGGAAGACGAGGGCGACCTCTCGGGCAGAGCCGAATCCCGAAGCAGGTCGCGATCCGGTCACGACTGCATCCTTCCGTCCCATGCGCGTGGCCGGGATCACTACCCGGGTGGCAGGATCACCGGCATGCCTGGAACCAACCTCACCCGGGACGAGGCCGCGACCCGTGCCTCCCTCCTGGACGTCACGTCGTACGCCATCGACCTGGACCTCACGAGTGACCCGGAGACCTCAGCGCCGACCACGTTCGGCTCCACCACGACGATCGTCTTCAGCTGCCGGGAGCCCGGCGCGTCGACCTTCGCCGACCTCGTAGGCGCGACGATCCGCGAGATCACGCTCAACGGCGAGCCCGTCGACGCCTCGGCGTACGCCGACAGCCGGATCGCGCTGAGCGGGCTGGCGGCCGACAACACCCTCGTGGTGAAGGCCGACTGCACCTACTCGCGCACGGGTGAGGGGCTGCACCGCTTCGTGGACCCGGCCGACGACCGGGTCTACCTCTACTCGCAGTTCGAGGTGCCGGACGCCCGCCGCGTCTACACGACGTTCGAGCAGCCCGACCTCAAGGCGCCGTACACGTTCACGGTCACCACGCCGGCCGGCTGGGCGGTGTCGTCCAACGCCGCGACGCCGGAGGCGGAGGCGGGTGCCGACGGCACGCAGGTCTGGCGGTTCCCCGAGACCCAGCCGATGTCGACCTACATCACCGCGCTGGTCGCCGGCGAGTACCACTCGGTCCACAAGACCTACTCCGGCGCGCACGGCGAGATCCCGATGGGCCTCTACTGCCGCCGGTCGCTGGTCGAGCACCTCGACGCCGACGAGCTCTGGAAGATCACCGAGCAGGGCTTCGAGTTCTTCGAGAGGACGTTCGGCTACCCCTACCCCTTCGGCAAGTACGACCAGCTCTTCGTGCCGGAGTACAACATGGGCGCGATGGAGAACGCCGGCTGCGTGACCTTCCGCGACGAGTACCTCCCGCGCAGCCGCCAGGACCGCTCGTTCTACGAGTTCCGCGCCGAGGTGATCCTCCACGAGATGGCGCACATGTGGTTCGGCGACCTCGTGACCATGAAGTGGTGGGACGACCTCTGGCTCAACGAGTCGTTCGCCGAGTGGGCGTGCTACCACGCGGCCGTCAACGCCACGGAGTTCACCGAGTCCTGGACCGGCTTCACCAACGCCCGGAAGAACTGGGCCTACCGCCAGGACCAGCTGCCCAGCACCCACCCGATCGCCGCGGACAACTACGACCTGCAGGCGGTCGAGGTCAACTTCGACGGCATCACCTACGCCAAGGGCGCCTCGGTGCTCAAGCAGCTGGTCGCCTGGGTCGGGCTCGACCCGTTCCTCGAGGGGCTGCGCGGCTACTTCGAGGACTTCGCGTTTTCCAACGCGGAGTTCAAGGACCTGCTGATGGCCCTCGAGAAGGCGTCCGGCCGCGAGCTGGAGTCGTGGGCGCAGGAGTGGCTCCAGACCGCCGGCGTCAACACGCTGGCGCCGGAGTTCGAGCTCGCTGACGACGGCACCTACGCGTCGTTCGCCATCCGCCAGACCGCCGCCCCCGACTACCCGACGCTGCGCCGGCACCGGCTCGGCGTGGGCCTCTACGACAAGGTCGAGGGCCGGCTGGTCCGGCGTACGTCGTTCGAGACCGACGTCGAGGGCGAGCTGTCCGAGGTGGCACAGGTGGTGGGCCACAAGCAGCCCGACCTGCTGCTGCTCAACGACGGCGACCTCGCCTACGCCAAGATCCGGCTCGACGAGCGCTCGCTCGACACCCTGACCACCAGCATCGAGACCATCGACGACTCGCTGGCCCGGGCGCTGTGCTGGGGCGCGGCGTGGGACATGACCCGCGACGCCGAGATGTCCGCGAGCGACTTCGTGACCCTGGTGCTCTCGGGCCTCGCGTCCGAGACCGACGCGTTCGGCGTCAACCGGCTGCCGGGCTACGCCGCCACGGCCGCGACGCTCTACTCCGCCCCCGAGCACCGTGAGGCGCTGCGCGACAAGTGGGAGACCGGTCTGCGCGGGCTGCTGATGACCGCGGAGGCCGGTGACGACCACCAGCTCTCGTTCGCCCGGGCCTACGCCGCCGCGGCGCACACCGACCAGGCGCTCGACGACCTCGAGGGACTGCTCGACGGCTCGCTGGCGCTCGAGGGCCTGGCGATCGACACCGACCTGCGGTGGACGCTGCTGGCCGGACTGGCCAAGAACGGCCGGGCCGACGGCTCGCGCATCGACGAGGAGCTGACCCGCGACAACACCATCTCCGGCAAGGAGCACGCCGCCGCCGCCCGCACCCTGATGCCGACGGCCGAGGCGAAGGCCGAGGCCTGGGAGCTGGCCATGGTCCGCGACGACGTCCCCAACGAGACCCAGCGCAGCATCGTGCTGGCGTTCCAGGCGTTCGGCCAGGACGAGGTGCTCGCGCCGTACGTCGAGAAGTACCTCGCCGCCGCCGACACCATGTGGGAGGAGAAGGGCACCCAGCGGGCATCCACCGCGCTGGAGTTCATCTTCCCCAAGCAGCTGGCCAGCCAGGAGCTCCTCGACCGGGTCGACACCTGGCTCGAGTCCTCACCCGCCAACCCGGCCGCCAAGCGCTACGTGCGCGAGGGCCGCGACGACGTCGCCCGGGCGCTGCGCGCGTAAAAAAAAAAATTCGGCACGAGCGCCCAGACGATGATCGCGACGACCACCGGCACCACGCCGTACAGCACGTGGTCGAACGTCGGGGTGTCCCCGTACTCGACGTAGGCCCAGGCCAGGACGGTGACGATCACGGCGGCCGGGAGGATGAACATCACGCCCGCGAGAAGCAGCCCGCGCCAGCCCGCCCGCTCGTGGCCGAGGTGGATGGCCAGCTCGGTCGAGTTCGGGCCCGGGATCAGGTTGGTGGCGCCCATCAGGTCGACGAACCGCTCGTCGGTCAGCCAGCTCCGGCGCTGGACCAGCTCCTGGCGCATCATCGCGGTGTGCGCGGCCGGTCCGCCGAAGGCCACCACGCCCAGCCGGAGGAAGACGAGGGCGACCTCTCGGGCAGGACCGAATCCCGAAGCAGGTCGCGATCCGGTCACGACTGCATCCTTCTCCCCATGCGCGTGGCCGGGATCACTACCCGGGTGGCAGGATCACCGCATGCCTGGAACCAACCTCACTCGGGACGAGGCCGCAACCCGCGCCTCCCTCCTGGACGTCACGTCGTACTCCATCGACCTGGACCTCACGACGAGCGACACCACGTTCGGCTCCACCACGACGATCGTCTTCAGCTGCCGCGAGCCCGGCGCATCGACCTTCGCCGACCTCGTGGGCGCGACCATCCACGAGATCACGCTCAACGGCGAGCCGGTCGACGCCTCGGCGTACGCCGACAGCCGGATCGCGCTGAGCGGCCTGGCCGCCGACAACACCCTCGTGGTCAAGGCCGACTGCACCTACTCCCGCACGGGTGAGGGGCTGCACCGCTTCGTCGACCCGGCCGACGACCGGGTCTACCTCTACACGCAGTTCGAGGTCCCGGACGCCCGCCGGGTCTACACCACCTTCGAGCAGCCCGACCTCAAGGCGCCGTACACGTTCACGGTCACCACGCCGGCCGGCTGGGCGGTCTCCTCCAACGCGACGACCCCCGAGCCGGAGGACGGCGCCGAGGGCAAGCAGGTCTGGCGGTTCCCCGAGACCCAGCCGATGTCGACCTACATCACCGCGCTGGTCGCCGGCGAGTACCACTCGGTGCACAAGACCTACACGGGCGCGCACGGCGAGATCCCGATGGGGCTCTACTGCCGCCAGTCGCTGGTCGAGCACCTCGACGCCGACGAGCTGTGGAAGATCACCGAGGAGGGCTTCGGCTTCTTCGAGGAGACGTTCGGCTACCCCTACCCGTTCGGGAAGTACGACCAGCTGTTCGTGCCGGAGTACAACATGGGCGCGATGGAGAACGCCGGGTGCGTGACCTTCCGCGACGAGTACCTCCCGCGCAGCCGCCAGGACCGCTCGTTCTACGAGTTCCGCGCCGAGGTGATCCTCCACGAGATGGCGCACATGTGGTTCGGCGACCTGGTGACCATGAAGTGGTGGGACGACCTCTGGCTGAACGAGTCGTTCGCCGAGTGGGCCTGCTACCACGCGGCCGTCAACGCGACCGAGTTCACCGAGTCGTGGACCGGCTTCACCAACGCCCGCAAGAACTGGGCCTACCGCCAGGACCAGCTGCCGAGCACGCACCCGATCGCCGCGGACAACTACGACCTGCAGGCGGTCGAGGTGAACTTCGACGGCATCACCTACGCCAAGGGCGCCTCGGTGCTCAAGCAGCTGGTCGCGTGGGTCGGCCTCGAGCCGTTCCTCGAGGGCCTGCGCGGCTACTTCGAGGACTTCGCGTTCTCGAACGCCGAGTTCAAGGACCTGCTGATGGCCCTGGAGAAGGCGTCCGGGCGCGAGCTGGAGTCGTGGGCGCAGGAGTGGCTGCAGACCGCCGGCGTCAACACGCTTGCCCCGGAGTTCGAGCTCGCCGAGGACGGCACCTACTCGTCGTTCGCCATCCGGCAGACCGCCGCGGCCGACTACCCGACGCTGCGCCGGCACCGGCTCGGCGTGGGCCTCTACGACAAGGTCGAGGGCCGGCTGGTCCGGCGTACCTCGATCGAGACCGACGTCGAGGGCGAGCTGTCCGAGGTCGCGCAGGTGGTGGGCCAGAAGCAGGCCGACCTGCTGCTCCTCAACGACGGCGACCTCGCCTACGCGAAGATCCGGCTCGACGAGCGCTCGCTCGACACGCTGGTCACCAGCATCGAGACGATCGACGACTCGCTGGCGCGGGCGCTGTGCTGGGGCGCGGCGTGGGACATGACCCGTGACGCCGAGATGTCGGCGAGCGACTTCGTGACCCTCGTGCTCTCGGGCATCGCCTCCGAGACCGACGCGTTCGGTGTCAACCGGCTCCCCGGGTACGCCGCGACGGCCGCCACGCTCTACTCGGCCCCCGAGCACCGCGAGGCGTTGCGCGACAAGTGGGAGGCCGGCCTGCGCGAGCTGCTCATGACCGCGGAGCCCGGTGACGACCACCAGCTCTCGTTCGCCCGCGCGTACGCCTCCGCCGCGCACACCGACCAGGCGCTCAGCGACCTCGAGGGGCTGCTGGACGGCTCGCTCGTGATCGAGGGCCTCGCGGTCGACACCGACCTGCGCTGGACGCTGCTGTCCGGGCTGGCCAAGAACGGTCGGGCCGACGGCGCCCGCATCGACGAGGAGCTGGCCCGCGACAACACCATCTCCGGCAAGGAGCACGCCGCGGCCGCCCGCACCCTCACGCCCACCGCCGAGGCCAAGGCCGAGGCGTGGGAGCTGGCGATGGTCCGCGACGACGTCCCCAACGAGACCCAGCGCAGCATCGTGCTGGCCTTCCAGGCCTACGGCCAGGACGAGGTGCTCGCGCCGTACGTCGAGAAGTACCTCGCCGCCGCCGACACGATGTGGGAGGAGAAGGGCACCCAGCGCGCCTCGACCGCGCTGGAGTACATCTTCCCCAAGCAGCTGGCCAGCCAGGAGCTCCTCGACCGGGTCGACGCCTGGCTGGAGACCTCATCGGCCAACCCGGCCGCCAAGCGCTACGTCCGCGAGGGTCGCGACGACGTCGCCCGCGCGCTGCGCGCCCAGGCCCGGGACCGCG
>CAVWYA010000018.1:0-282437 GCA_963759065.1 uncultured Actinomycetota bacterium
CCCACCGTCACGGGGCTGATCCCGCGGACGGAGCCTTATAGCGTCTCGGGCATGTTCTCGAAGGTGCTGGTCGCCAACCGCGGCGAGATCGCGATCCGCGCGTTCCGCGCCGCCTACGAGCTGGGCGCGCGGACGGTCGCGGTCTTCCCGCACGAGGACCGCTGGTCCGAGCACCGGCTCAAGGCGGACGAGGCCTACGAGATCGGCGAGCGCGGCCACCCGGTGCGCGCCTACCTCGACCCCGACGCGATCGTCGCGGTCGCCGTGCGGGCCGGAGCGGACGCGGTCTACCCGGGCTACGGCTTCCTGAGCGAGAACCCGGCGCTCGCCGAGGCGTGCGCGAACGCCGGCATCACCTTCGTCGGGCCGACCAGCGACGTGCTGACGCTGACCGGCAACAAGGCGCGGGCGATCGCGGCGGCCAAGGCGGCCGGCGTGCCGACGCTGCGAGCGTCGACCCGGGCACCGACGTCGACGCGCTGGTCGCGGCGGCCGAGGCGATCCCCTACCCGCTGTTCGTCAAGGCGGTGGCCGGCGGCGGCGGCCGCGGCATGCGCCGGGTCGACGACCCCGAGGACCTCCGCGAGGCGGTCGAGACCTGCATGCGCGAGGCCGAGGGCGCCTTCGGCGACCCGACCGTCTTCATCGAGCAGGCGGTGGTCGACCCGCGGCACATCGAGGTGCAGATCCTCGCCGACGGCGAGGGCAACGTGATCCACCTCTTCGAGCGCGACTGCTCGGTGCAGCGGCGCCACCAGAAGGTCGTCGAGATCGCGCCCGGCGCCGAACCTCGACCCCGAGCTGCGGGACCGGATGTGCGCCGACGCGGTCCGGTTCGCCCGCGAGATCGGCTACCGCAACGCCGGCACCGTCGAGTTCCTGCTCGACCCCGACGGCAACTACGTCTTCATCGAGATGAACCCGCGGATCCAGGTCGAGCACACGGTCACCGAGGAGATCACCGACGTCGACCTGGTCCAGGCCCAGCTGCGGATCGCCTCCGGCGAGACGCTCGCGGACCTCGGGCTGACCCAGGAGCGGCATCCAGGTCCGCGGCGCCGCGCTGCAGTGCCGGATCACCACCGAGGACCCGGCCAACAACTTCCGCCCCGACACCGGCGTGATCACGACCTACCGCTCCCCCGGCGGCGGCGGCGTCCGCCTCGACGGCGGTACGACGTACACCGGTGCCGAGATCTCCGCGCACTTCGACTCGATGCTGTCCAAGCTCACCTGCCGCGGCCGCACCTTCGAGGACGCGGTGGCCAAGGCGCGGCGGGCGGTCGCGGAGTTCCGGATCCGCGGCGTCACGACCAACATCGCGTTCCTGCAGGCGGTGCTCGACGACCCGGACTTCCGGGCCGGCCGGGTCACCACGAGCTTCATCGAGACCCACCCGCAGCTGCTCAAGGCGCGGGCCAGCGGCGACCGCGGCACCAAGCTGATGACCTACCTCGCCGACGTCACGGTCAACCAGCCGCACGGCGCGGCGCCGGTGACCCTCGACCCGGTCACCAAGCTGCCCGACCTCGACCTCGACGTCCCCGCGCCCGACGGCACCCGCCAGCTGCTGCTCGAGCTCGGCCCGGAGGCGTTCGCGCGCCGGCTGCGCGAGCAGAACGACGTCGCGGTCACCGACACCACGTTCCGCGACGCCCACCAGTCGCTGCTGGCCACCCGGGTGCGCAGCAAGGACCTGCTCGCCGTCGCCGGCCACGTGGCCCGCAGCACCCCGCAGCTCTGGTCGCTCGAGTGCTGGGGCGGCGCGACGTACGACGTGGCGCTGCGCTTCCTGTCCGAGGACCCGTGGGAGCGGCTGGCCGCGCTGCGCCAGGCGGTGCCGAACGTCTGCCTGCAGATGCTGCTGCGCGGCCGCAACACGGTCGGCTACACGCCGTACCCCACCGAGGTGACCACCGCGTTCGTGCAGGAGGCCGCCGAGACCGGGCTCGACGTCTTCCGGATCTTCGACGCGCTCAACGACGTCGAGCAGATGCGGCCGGCGATCGAGGCGGTCCGCGAGACCGGGACCACGGTCGCCGAGGTCGCGCTCTGCTACACCGGCGACCTCTCCAGCCCCGACGAGCGGCTCTACACGCTCGACTACTACCTGCGGCTGGCCGAGCGGATCGTCGACGCCGGCGCGCACGTGCTGGCGATCAAGGACATGGCCGGGCTGCTCCGCGCGCCCGCCGCCCGCACCCTGGTCACCGCGCTGCGCGAGCGGTTCGACCTGCCCGTGCACCTGCACACCCACGACACCCCGGGCGGCCAGCTCGGCACCCTGCTCGCCGCCATCGACGCCGGCGTCGACGCGGTCGACGCCGCCTGCGCCTCGATGGCGGGGACGACGTCGCAGCCGCCGCTGTCCGCGCTGGTCAGCGCCACCGACCACTCCGCCCGCGAGACCGGGCTGTCGCTGGCGGCGGTCAACGCGCTGGAGCCCTACTGGGAGGCGGTGCGCCGGGTCTACGCGCCGTTCGAGTCCGGGCTGCCCGCGCCGACCGGCCGGGTCTACCGCCACGAGATCCCGGGCGGCCAGCTCTCCAACCTGCGCCAGCAGGCGATCGCGCTCGGCCTGGGCGAGAAGTTCGAGCAGGTCGAGGACATGTACGCCGCCGCGAACGACGTCCTCGGCCACATCCCCAAGGTGACGCCGTCGTCCAAGGTGGTCGGCGACCTCGCGCTGGCCCTGGTCGGGCTCGGCGCCGACCCGGCCGAGTTCGCCGAGAACCCGGCGAAGTTCGACATCCCCGACTCGGTCATCGGCTTCCTCAACGGCGAGCTCGGCGACCCGCCCGGCGGCTGGCCCGAGCCGTTCCGCACCAAGGCGCTCGAGGGCCGCAGCTGGAAGCCGCCGGCCAGCGAGCTCACCGCCGAGCAGTCGGCGGCGCTGGCCGAGCGGCAGCTCGCGGGTCCGCCGCGCGACGCTCAACGAGCTGCTCTTCCCCGGCCCGACCCGCGAGTTCCTCGAGGCCCGCGAGACCTACGGCGACGTCTCGGTGCTGCCGACCATCGACTACCTCTACGGGCTGCGCCACGGCGAGGAGCACGAGGTCACCCTCGAGGAGGGCAAGACGATCATCCTCGGGCTCCAGGCGATCAGCGAGCCCGACGAGCGCGGCTACCGCACCGTGATGGCCACCATCAACGGCCAGCTGCGGCCGATCAGCGTCCGCGACCGCGCGGTCGCCGTCCGAGGTGGCCGCCGCCGAGAAGGCCGACCCGTCCAAGCCGGGCACAGTCGCGGCGCCGTTCCAGGGCGTCGTCACCACGGTGGTCGCCGAGGGCGACAAGGTCGCGGCCGGCGAGGTGGTGGCCACCATCGAGGCGATGAAGATGGAGGCCTCGATCACCGCGCCCGTCGACGGCACCGTCGAGCGGCTCGCGCTCTCCGGGCACCCAGGCCGTCGACGGCGGCGACCTGGTGCTGGTCCTCGGCCTAGGCCGGCAGCTGACGGCCAGCTCGAACCAGGTCGACTTGAGCCCGAGCCGGGACCGGAAGTCGTCGCCGCGTGACCGTCACCGACGTCGGGAACCCACCCAGGCTGCCGGAGAGCGTCGACCGTGATGACCCGGCCGCCGAAGTCGCCGCCGGTCCGTCCCGGGCGAACGACAGGTTCGGTCAGGGTGCCGACGGCCGGCCACGCCTTCTCGATCTGTGCACTGGTCAGCGTGGTCGGTCCACGGGTCGTTGGGGTTGCCCGACGACGCTTCGTAGGGGTCCGGCTGGGCGACCAGGTAGGGCTGCGACCCGGCCGAGCTCCAGCCGCCGTTGCTCGAGGAGAACTGGGTGAACGCCGGCTCGCCCTGGTAGAGCACGACCCGGCCGCGCGGTCGCCTGGACGGCCGGCGTTGGCCGCCGGGTGCTCGGCGCGCGACGCCGCCGTAGACCTGGCAGGAGGTGGTGTCGCAGATGTCGTAGTACGACGTCGCGTGCGCCCGCTCGTACGCCGCGTAGGTGCGCGCCGCGACCGCCTGGGCGCGGACCGCCTCGCGCCGGCCACTAGGCCGGGACCTCGCGCGGCACGACGCCCTGCACGTAGCGGTCGAGCGGCAGCACGTTGACGGTGTGCTTCTCGACCGAGCGGAGCGCGCCGCGGTAGTCCGCGGCTGCGTGCTGCGGCAGCCGCAGCGTGAGCGGCTGGTTGCCGGCCGTGAACTCGGCGGCGCCCGGGAACGCCGTCCACTTCTTCCAGCCGCTGCGGCCGGGCGCGCGGTAGGACACGACGCTCCTCGAGCCGCTGCGGCATGATCCGCCAGCGGGTCGCCTTGGGCCGCACCTTGGCCGAGCACGAAGATCTTCCGGCCGGTCAGCCGGGTGAGCCGCAGCCCGTCGCGGGCGTCGACCACGACGTCCTTCTTGTCCGCGGTGATCAGCACCTTGATCGGGCCGCGGGCCCGGCCGAGGCGGTGCCGGGGTAGTAGAAGCCGAGGATCTGCTTCCAGCCGAGGCCCTGGTTGGCCGCCCCCTGGGCGCCGTACTGCGACATGCCGTGGCCGTGGCCCGTAGCCGTGGCCCGTGACCGTGTAGGGGGCACGTCGACTCTCGGCCGGCCGCAGGCGCCGGCGACGACGGGCGACGCCAGGCCGAGCCGAGCAGGCGAGAGCGAGTCATGGTCAGCGCGGACGGGCCAGGCGACCCGCGAGCTGGCCCAGGCCTGACTCCAGCCGAGGCGCGAGCCGAGCCGGTCCGACGAGGCGTGCGCGCGTCGACTGCGCGTGCCCGACAGTCACGGTGCCGCCGCGGCCAAGCGCGCTCGAGCCCACCACCGCCGAGGCGTCATCGCCCTGGCGCCGGCGGTGCCGCCGGTCGACGCAGCACAGGTGGCGACGGGTCGCCGGATCCGACCATGGCCGGAGCTCGGCGCCGGGTCGTGGCCGCTGCCGACGGCGGTGAGCAGCAGGTACTCCCACTCCATCGCCGTCGCCGACGTCGTCGCCGTGCGCGGGCCTCGTCGAGCTCGGCCGTGCGCGCCGGGTCGTCGGCCAGGGAGCGGTAGACCGCGATGGTCGGCCCGTAGGTGCGCTTGAAGAAGTCGCGGAACGCCGCGCCGTCCGCGAACAGCGGCACCGGCAGCGTCGCTGGTCTCCGCGGTCACGTCGGTGACGCGGTCGCCGAGCAGCTCGCGGACGTGCGCCTCGTCGCCCCACAGCGGGGGCGGCTGGGCGCCGGGCGGCGGCGGCGGGGCGTAGGGCTTCATGGTGGCGAACATCTGGCCGATGAAGCCGGCCGGCGTCCAGCTGAGCAGCCCGATCCGGCCGCCGGGGCGGACCACGCGGACCAGCTCGTCGGCGGCCTCCTGGTGGTGCGGGGCGAACATCACGCCGACGCAGGAGATCGCCGACGTCGAACTCGGCGTCGGCGTACGGCAGGTGCTCGGCGTCGCCGACCTCCCAGCGCAGCTGCACGCCGGCCCGCTCGGCCGCCTGGCGGCCGGTCTCGATCAGGTCGGGGGTCAGGTCGCTGGCCACGACGTCGGCGCCGGCCAGGGCGGCCGGGATCGACGCGTTGCCGGAGCCGGCGGCGACGTCGAGGACGCGGTCACCGGCGGCGATGCCGGTGGCCTCGACCAGGGCGGGGCCGAGCGGGAGCGATCACCTCGGTGGCGACGGCCGGGTAGTCGCCCATCGCCCACATGGCGGCGTGCTTGGCCTTGAGGGCCGCGTCGTCGGACTGGAGCTGGTTCTGTGTCTGGGTCATGACCGCGAACCTAGGTAGGCCGAGGGCCCGGTCGCATCGGTGCGGCCACCCATCATGGACGGCGGGACGGGCCCGACTACGTACGTGCCAGCGCGGCGGCCGCGGCCGCCCGCGCCGAGGGCCCGCGCACGCCGAGCTTGGCGTAGACGTTCTGCAGGTGCCGCTCCACGGTGCGGACGCTGAGGACCAGCTCGGCCGCGATGTCGTCGTTCGAGCGGCCCTCGGCGACCAGCGCCAGCACCTCGCGCTCCCGCGCGGACAGCACGTCGGCGGCCGGCGCCGGGGCGCCGTCGGGGGCCAGGAACGGCGCACCTCGTCGACGAAGACCGGCCAGGCCGGCTCGTCCCCGAGCAGGATGTGGTTGTCGCTGTCCAGCGGCACCAGCCGGGCGCCGGGGATGCCCTTGGCCAGGAGCCGGCGCGTGCTCGAAGTCGTTCATCTGGTCGCGGACCGAGTGCAGCACCAGGGTCGGTACGTCGAGGCCGCGGCAGCAGGTCGAGGCAGTTGGCCTTCGAGCGCTGGCGCAGCGCCTCGGAGGCGGTCGTGGCGGAGGCGGCGACCCGCTGCAGCTCGTCGAGCCAGAGCATCTGCTCCTCGGTGGCGCCCGGGATCATCATCGAGGTGAAGACCCGCCGGAAGGTGTGCTGCGGCCGGCCCCACCCGACCTTGATCAGCTGGGCGAACGCCTCGAGCTCCTCCTGGCTCTCGATCGAGCCGGCGGCCGCTCCGGCGTAGCTGCCGTAGAACAGCAGCCGGGTCACCCGCTCGGGGTGGCGGCTGGCGTAGGAGATCGCCGGCGGACCGCCCTGGGCCATCCCCATCAGCGCGAACCGGTCGAGGCCCGACGTGGTCGGCGACCGCCTCGAGGTCGCCGATCCGCGCCTCGAGGCCGTGGTCGGTGACGTCCCAGTCGGAGAGCCCGTAGCCGCGCTCGTCGTACCGGATGATCGTGACGAAGCGACCGATCTCGTCGAGGAAGTGCCGCCAGACCGGGCTCTCCCAGTCGTGCTGGAGGTGGCTCAGCCAGCAGGTGGAGACCAGCAGTCGGCGGACCGGTGCCGGACACCGCGTAGGCGATCCGGACGCCGTCGGGTGCCTCGCAGAAACGGATCTGCTGCGCCGGACCCCCTGTTGCCATGGCTCAGGGTACGGCGCTAAGCGCGGAAGCGGTGCAGCCGCCGGGCGGCCTCGGCGACCGATCCCGACATCGACGGGTAGACGGTGAAGGTCTGCGCCAGCTGGTCGGCGGTGAGCGACTCGGCCACCGCGATCGACACCGGATGGATCAGCTCGCTGGCGCGGGGGCCGACCACCACGCCGCCGACGATGATGCCGGTGCCGGGACGGCAGAACAGCTTCACGAAGCCGTCGCGGACGCCCTGCATCTTGGCCCGGGCGTTGCCGGCCAGCGGCAGCGTCACCGCCTCGGCCTCGATCTCGCCCGCGTCGATGGCCTGCTGCGACCAGCCGACGGTCGCGATCTCGGGGGCGGTGAAGACGTTGGACGAGACCTTCTTGAGGTCCAGGGGGGTCACCGCGTCGCCGAGGAAGTGCCACATGGCGATCCGGCCCTGCATGGCGGCCACGGAGGCCAGCATCAGTACGCCGGTGCAGTCGCCCGCGGCGTACACCCCTCGGGCCGAGGTGCGCGAGACCCGGTCGACGTTGACGAAGCCGCCGTCCTTGAGCACCACGCCGGCCTCCTCGAGGCCGAGGTCGTCGGTGTTGGGGACCGAGCCGAGGGCGAGGATGCAGTGCGAGCCCTCGACGGCGCGGCCGTCGGTCAGGGTCACCGTCACGACGTCGCCCGAACGGCTCACCGACTCCATCCGCGACTGCGACAGCACGGTCATGCCGCGCCGGGTGAGCACCTCCTCCAGCACCGCGGCGGCGTCGGCGTCCTCGCCCGGCAGCACGCGGTCGCGGCTGGAGACCAGGGTGACCGGTACGCCGAGGGCCAGGTAGCCGGACGCGAACTCCGCGCCGGTGACGCCGGAGCCGACCACGATCAGCTCGGTCGGCACCTCGTCGAGGTCGTAGACCTGCTCCCAGGTCAGGATCCGCTCGCCGTCCGGCTGCGCGGTCGGCAGCGTGCGCGGCGCGGCGCCGGTGGCGACCAGGACGGCGTCCGCACGCAGGATCTCCTCGCGCCCGCCCTCGGTCTCCACGACGATCCGGTCGGGGCCGGCCAGGCTGCCGCGGCCCTGGAGGACCTGGACGCCCTCCTTCTCGAAGCCGCTGGGCGATGTCCTCGCTCTGCGCCATGGCCAGCGCCTTGACGCGTTGGTTGATCCGGGCCAGGTCGACGTGGACGCCGTCCTCGCCGATCATCACGCCGAGCTCGTTGGCGCCGGCGACGTCGGTCATCAGCTCCGCGGTCGCGATCAGCGTCTTGCTGGGCACGCAGTCGGTGAGCACCGCCGAGCCGCCCAGCCCGTCGGTGTCGACCACCGTCACCTCGGCGCCGAGCTGCGCGGCGACCAGGGCCGCCTCGTAGCCGCCCGGGCCGCCGCCGATGACGACGACGTGGTCGGTCATGGAGCCACCATCGCTAGAGGTTGATCATGTGGCCGGCGATGCCTTCGACGGCTTCCTTCATCGCCTCCGAGAGCGTCGGGTGGGCGAAGATGTTGCGCGCCACCTCGTCGGCGGTGAGGTCCCACTTCTGGGCCAGGGTCAGCGCCGGCAGCAGCTCGGTGACCTCGGGACCGATCAGGTGCGCGCCGATGATCTCGTTGTGCTCGGCGTCGGCCACGATCTTCACGAAGCCGGCGGTCTCGGCCATGCCGCGCGCCTTGCCGTTGGCCGAGAACGGGAACTGCGCGACCTTGACGTCGTACCCCTTCTCCTTGGCCTGCGCCTCGGAGTAGCCGAACGACGCGATCTGCGGCTGGCAGAACGTCGCCCGCGGGATCATGTCGAAGTCGATCTCGATGGTCTCGGCGTCCGCGATGGTCTCCGCCGCGACGATGCCCATCGCCTCGGCGGTGTGGGCGAGCATCAGCTTGCCGGTCACGTCGCCGATCGCGTAGATGCCCTGCACGTTGGTGCGGCCGCGGGCGTCGACCCCGATCGCGCCCCGGTCGGTCAGCTCGACGCCGGCCTGCTCGAGGCCGTAG
This sequence comes from uncultured Actinomycetota bacterium, assembly GCA_963759065.1. Lineage (GTDB taxonomy): Bacteria > Actinomycetota > Actinomycetes > Propionibacteriales > Nocardioidaceae > Nocardioides. Next base: position 8,824 of record CAVWYA010000018.1, read on the forward strand.
CCCTCGACCCGGGGCGCGAAGCCGAAGGCGGCCAGCATCTTGTCGGCCTCCAGGACCTGCGAGTCGCCCCCGTCGGCCGGGCTCACAGTGACCTTGACTCCGCTGCCGGTGTCCTCGACGTTCTCGACCTTGGTCGAGAGGAGGACCTTCACGCCGAGCTTCTTGTACTGCTTGAGGAGCTCCTTGGACACGTCGGCGTCCTCGGTCGGCACCATCCGGTCGAGGAACTCCACGATCGTCACGTCGACGCCGAAGTTGGTCATCACGTAGGCGAACTCGACGCCGATCGCACCCGAGCCGCCGATGATGACCGAGCCCGGCAGGTTCTCGTCGAGGATCTGCTCCTCGTAGGTGACCACGTTGTCGCTCACCGACATGCCGGGCAGCATCCGCACCTTCGCGCCGGACGCGATGATCACGTTGTCCGCGGTGTACGACGAGGTGGAGCCGTCCTTGTCGACGCTGACGCCGTGCTTGCCGTCACTCTGGCCGGTGAGGGTGCCCCACCCGTCGATCTCGGTGATCTTGTTCTTCTTCATCAGGTAGTGGACGCCCTTGGCGCTGGCCTCGGCGACGCTCCGGCTGCGCTGGTGGGTCGGGCCGAACGCCATGGTGGCGTCGCCCTCGATCCCGAACGTCTTCTTCTCGTGGGTGATGATGTGCGCGATCTCGGCGTTGCGGAGCAGCGCCTTGGAGGGGATGCACCCGACGTTGAGGCAGACGCCGCCCCAGTACTTCTCCTCGACGATCCCCACGCTCTTGCCGAGCTGCGCCGCGCGGATCGCTGCGACGTACCCGCCGGGGCCGGCACCGAGAACCAGGACATCGAAGTGGGTATCGCTCACCGGTCCAGCCTAGTGTCCTGATTCAGAGGTCCGTGCTCGGTAGGCGGGCTCAGAGTGCGTGCATCGGGGTGCCGGAGGCGCGAAGTCAGACTGAGCGTCTTCGGAGCGACTCCGGTGCCGCGAGGTGCGTGCTCTGTGCGCGCGTAGCGCGTGCGGACTTCTGAATCAGGACACTAGTCACCACCATTAGGGTGCAGCCGTGCCCCTGTACGCCGCCTACGGCTCCAACATGGACCCGCGGCGCATGCTGGAGCGCTGCCCGCACTCGCCCCTCGAGACGACGGGCTGGCTGACCGGCTGGCGGCTCACCTTCGGCGGCGAGGAGCACGGCTGGGACGGTGCCCTCCCGACGATCGTCCAGGACCCGCTCGAGCAGGTCTTCGTGGCCGTCTACGACGTGTCGAAGGAGGACGAGTCCGCGCTCGACGCATGGGAGGCGGCGGACTCCGGGCTCTACCGGAAGACCAAGGTCCGCATCTTCACGCTGACCGGCGAGATGGTGGTGTGGACCTACGTGCTCGACGCCTACGAGGGCGGGCTCCCCTCGGCGTCGTACGTCGGCGTGCTCGCCGAGGCCGCCGAGGCCGCCGACGCACCCGACGACTACGTCCTGCGCCTCCGCGGCCTGCCCTGCCGCTCGACCGGGCTCTAGCGACCACCCCCCGCCGCGATTCGTCTGGGCCGCCCAGCGTCGAACTCCCTGTCAGACCACAGACGAATCGCCCAAGGGGTGCTCTAGGGTCTGGCGGGTGACAGAGGCATCGCCGTACGAACTCGCAGGCCAGGCCGCGGAGAAGCTCGCCGAGCTGAGCGGCACCGACCGCCACGACGTGGCGCTGGTGCTCGGCTCCGGGTGGCTGCCCGCCGCCGAGATGCTGGGCGAGACCGTGGCCGAGATCGCGACCACCGACCTACCCGGGTTCAGCGCCGCTGCGGTGGCCGGGCACTCGGGCAAGATCCGCTCGGTCCGGGTCGGTGACCTGCGGGCGCTGGTCTTCCTCAGCCGCACCCACTACTACGAGGGCAAGGGCGTCGCGGCGGTCGTGCACGGCGTACGCACGGCGGCGAAGGCCGGCTGCCGGACCATCGTGCTGACCAACGGGTGCGGCGGGCTCAAGGAGAGCTGGACCCCCGGTACGCCGGTGCTGATCAGCGACCACATCAACCTGACCGGCCGGTCGCCGATCGAGGGCGCGAACTTCGTCGACCTCACCGATCTCTACAGCTCGCGCCTCCGCGCGCTCTGCCGCACGGTGGACCCGACCCTCGACGAGGGCGTCTACGTGCAGTTCCCCGGGCCGCACTACGAGACCCCGGCCGAGGTCCGGATGGCCGGCGTCCTCGGCGGCCAGCTGGTCGGCATGAGCACCACCCTCGAGGCGATCGCCGCCCGCGAAGCAGGGATGGAGATCCTCGGTATCAGCCTGGTCACCAACCTGGCCGCCGGCATCAGCGACCAGCCGCTCAACCACGAGGAGGTCCTCGAGGCCGGCAAGGCGGCCGCCGCACGGATGGGTTCCCTCCTCTCCCGGGTGGTCCCCCAACTGTGAGAGCGGCTCGGGTGGTCCGCCACGGCGAACCCGCCGAGGTGGTGGAGGTGCAGGACATCGAGGCGCCCGAGCCGGGTCCCGGCCAGGTCCGGGTGGCGGTGAGCGCCGCGTCGCTGAACTTCGGTGACATCGCCCGCTGCCGCGGTGGCGTCGCCGCGGTCATCGCTCAGCCGCCGTTCACGCTCGGCATGGACGTCTGCGGCACGGTCGACGCCGCCGGAGCGGGCGCCGAGGAGTGGGTGGGCCGGCGCGTGGTCGGCAGCACGCCCCAGTCCCTCGGCGGGCTCGCGGAGCAGGCGCTGGCCGGCTCGTGGTGGGCGGCGCCGCCCGAGCTGAGCGACGTCGAGGCGGCGGCGTTCACCCTCCCCTTCCACGTCTCCCACCTGGCGCTCCACGAACGCGCCGGGCTGCGCGATGGCGAGACGGTCGTGGTCCGGGGCGGCGCGAGTGCGGTCGGTACGGCGGCGATCCAGCTCGCGGTCGCGGCCGGTGCTCGCGTGATCGCGGTCGCCGGCGGGCCTGAGAAGGCCGCACTGTGCACCGAGCTCGGTACCGCGCGCACGATCGACCACACGACCGAGGACGTGTTCGAGGTGGTCATGGACGAGACCGCAGACCGTGGCGCGGACGTCATCTTCGACCCGATCGGCGGCGACCAGACCGAGACGCTCTGGACCTGCGGCGCTCTCGGCGGGCGCTACCTCGCGGTCGGGTTCAACGACGACCCCGAGTCCGGCCTCACCGGCCGGGCACTCCGCAAGCTCTCGATGGCGAACATGACGGTCATGGGCGTGCTGCTCGCCTACCTCGACACCCCGCGTGACTTCCGCCGGTTCGGCCTCAACGGCTTCCCGCCCGAGGTGGGGCAGCGCGTGCACGAGCACCTGCTCGGGCTGGTGGCGGCCGGCTCGATCAGGCCCGTCGTCGGGCGGACCATCCCGCTCGACGAGGTCGGCGCCGCGCTGGAGGACCACGCCGCCCGGCGTACCTCCGGACGCACCGTCGTGGAGCTCAGCCGGTGAATGTCGACGAGATCGTGGCCGCAGCGGTCGAGCAGACCGGGCTGGACGACTTCGGCGAGGACCTGATCCCGAGCAGCGTCCTGAGCTTCCGCGAGGGACTGGAGGCGTACGTCGACAGCCTCACGACCGAGGCGCAGCTCAACGAGCTCGGGAGCGTCGCGCTGCCACCCGCGGTGACCGCCGCCCTGGTCAACCGGCTCAAGGTCGTCGACTGGGCCAAGCGGCACCCCGAGGTCCAGAGCGAGCGCATCGAGGCGCCGATCGTGGTCATCGGGATGTTCCGCGCCGGCACCACGTTCCTCTCGCACCTGCTCGACCAGGACCCCGCCAACCGAGCGCTGCTCGGGTGGGAGTCCCAGGACTCCGCTCCCCCGCCCACGCCGGACCTCCGGCGCAGCGGCCCTCGCGTGGACGCTGCCCAGGGCGGCGTCGACATGCTCGAGCTGCTCAACCCGGCGATCAGCGCGATCCACCACGAGGCGGCCGCCGACCCGACGGAATGCATCGCCGTGATGGGCCAGGCGTTCCAGAGCATCAGCTGGGAGGCGATCGCCAACGTGCCGTCCTACGGCGCGTGGTGGCGGGCCGCCGACGACCGGCCCGCCTACGACTACCACCGGCTGGTGCTCCAGGTCCTGCAGAGCGGCGGCGTCCGCGGCCGCTGGACGCTGAAGAGCCCGCACCACGCCCTGGCCCTCGACGCGCTGGTCGACACCTACCCGGACGCCCGGCTCGTGCTGCTGCACCGCGACCCGGTCGCGCTCGTGGGCTCTGTGTGCAGCCTGGTCAGGGTCATGTCGAGCACGTTCTCCGACGCCGACCACCGCGCCTACATCGCGTCGCACTGGCAGGACACCCTCGAGGAGTCGGTACGCCGGATCGACGACTTCCGGGCCCGGCGCCCCGAGCACCCGATCCTCGACGTCGCCTACGCCGATCTGGCCCGCGACCCGCTCGGCTCCCTGATGGCGCTCTACGACAGCCTCGGTCTCGAGCCGGGGGTGGGCGTGTTCGCCGCGGTCGAGCGCTACCTCGTCGAGCACCCGCGCCGGGAGTTCGGCTCGCACGCCTACGACGTCGGCGAGTTCGGCCTCACCGAGTCGGGCATCCGGTCGCGGTTCCGTGGCTACAGCGCGAGGTACGGCGTCGAGCCGGAGAAGCTCGCGACCTGACTGGGCACTAGCCTCCTGCCGTGCGCGTACTCCTGACCGGCGCGGCCGGAAGCATCGGCCGGGTCCTCTCCGCGGGGCTGTCGGGCCGCGGCCACGAGGTGGTCGGCCTCGACCTGGTGCCGCAGCCCGACGGGACCGACGGCGCCTGGCACACCGCCGACTGCGCCGACCCCGATGCCGTGGCCGACGTCTTCGAGGCGGAGTTCGCCGAGTCGAGCCTGGACGCCGTCGTGCACATGGCCGGCCACCCGGACGAGCTCTCCCTGCCCGACTCGCTCACCTCGCACGTGGTCACCACGGCCGCCCTGCTCGACGCGATGGTCGCGCACGGCGTACGCCGCCTGGTCTACGGAGGTTCCAACCACGCGGTCGGCCGTACGCCGCGGGCCGGGCTGCCCGAGGGGCTCCTGCCGGTCGAGACCCGGCTCCGGCCGGACACGTTCTACGGCGTCGCCAAGGCGGCGGCGGAGGCACTGATGAGCCTGTACTCCGACCGGCACGGCCTCGACGTGGTCAGCTGCCGGATCGGGTCGTTCCGGGCCGAGCCCACCTCGACCCGCCAGCTCTCGACCTGGTTGTCGCACGACGACTGCGTGCGCATGATCGAGGCCGCCCTCACGACGCCGGCTCCCGGCTTCGCCGTGCTCTACGGCATCTCCCACAACACCCGTGCGTGGTGGGACCTCGCGCCGGGCCGCACCCTGGGCTACGACCCGCAGGACAACGCCGAGGACTGGGCGGCGCAGATCGAGGCGCGCCCCGAGGACGACGCCGAGAACGCCCACGTCGGTGGCAACTACCTGGCTGAGTCGATGGAGCGACCGGCGCTCGACCGGTCCTGACCCGGACCTGATTCTGTCTTGACCTGGAGTGCACTCCAGGGGTGACACTCGGACCATGGCTGGCACTCAGGGCATGACCATCGCCGACGCGGCGGAGCGCACCGGGCTCACCCCGGACACGTTGCGCTACTACGAGAAGGACGGCCTCCTGGTCCACCCTGTCGAGCGCGCGTCCTCGGGCTACCGCAGCTACAGCGACGACGACATCAGCTGGATCGTGCTCGTCACCCGGCTGCGCTCGACCGGCATGCCGATCCGCGACGTACGCCGCTACGCCGACCTGGTCCGCGAGGGCGAGGGCACGGAGCAGGCCCGGCTCGACCTGCTCCGCGCACACCGCGAGAACGTGCTGGCCCGGCTGGCGGAGGTGCAGGACCACCTGGCCGCCGTCGACTACAAGATCGGCATCTACGAGGACCGGCTCAGCACCGTGCAGGAGCTGTCCGCGTAGACCCCCTCAGTTCGCCGCCGGCACTGCGACGCCGTTGTCCCAGACGTTGCCCGACCAGACGTTCCCGGTGCGGCTCGAGTTGAAGCTGGTGATCGGCCCGTAGGCGCCGCACTTGCTGTTGCCCCCGCGCTGGAACACGTTGTTGGTGAACTTCTGGTTGGTCGCGTTGGTCGGGTCACTGGAGTAGGGCTTCCCGGGGGTGGCACCGCCGTAGGTGCAGAACCCGTTGCCGGGGTTGGACATGAACAGGTTGCCGTCGATCGTGTTGTTCTTGATCGGGGCGAAGTCCGGGTAGCCGGTCAGGTCCGCGGAGCAGCCGATCTCGCCGTTGACGTACGGCCCGTTGTACGAGCAGTGCAGCGAGTTGTGCCGCAGCGTGAGGCCCTGCTCCATGCGCACCGACGAGGCGTGGGCCAGGTTGCTCGCGTCGGGCCACAGGTTGGTCCCGTGGAAGTAGCTGTCCTGGATCAGGCAGTTGCGGTCGCAGTAGGCCGCCCGGTTGATGTTGATGATCTCGGTGCGCAGGACGGTGAAGTTCGATCCGTTCACCCCGCAGTCCGCGGTCGTGTTGCGCGTGTCGCCGCAGGCGTACTTGCCGGCCGGGCAGCTCCCGTTGCTGCACGCCGGGAACTGGATGCCGCTGTCGATGAACGAGTCCTGCACGGTGTATGCCGCAGTGCCCCCGGACTGGATGATCGAACCGTTGAGGTAGGAGTTCTTCAGGACGAAACCGGCGCCTCCGCTCGCGACGGTCAGGGTGCGGCAGTTGACGATCTTGGAGTCGATCACGACGTTGGCCGTGTTGATCGTGCAGGAGCCCGTGTAGGTCGACATGCTGCTCGCCGGCGCGTTGGGGCCCGTGTTGGCGGCGCCAGGGAAGCAGCTGCCCCTGCCGTCAGGTCCGTCGGGCACGTTCGCCGACGTCGAGGCGCAGCCCGCAGGGCCCGTCGGAGAAGCCGTCGGAGTCGGGGTCGGCGTCGGCGTCGGCGTCGGGGTAGGCGTCGGAGTGGGCGTGGGGGTCGGCGTGAGCGTGGGAGTGGGCGTAGGAGTGGACGACGGCGTCGGGGTCTGCGTGGGGGTCGGGCTGACCGTCGGGCTCGACGACGGTGACGTGGTGACCGTGGCGGTGACGGTCACCATGACGTTGGCCGTGACCCTGACCGTGACCGTCGAGGTGGCCGTGGCCGTGACGGTCACCGTCCCCTTCGGCGGCCGCGGCGAGATGCAGACCACCATGATCCGCGCCTGGCTGTGGGGACGGGCCTTCACCGAGCACGACGCCTGCTTGGGCTTGTCGGTCGTCGCCTGGACGGCGCCCATGGTGAGGCCGACGACGATGAGGACAGCGGTCAGAGCGGTGATCGCGGCGCGCTTGGGTGTCATGGGTCCCTCTCCTGAGTCCCACACGCACCTGCGACGGAAGTCGCTTCCCCACGCATCAGGCTGAAGGTCGGGCCACCCCGCCATGTCGAAAACGCCTGATCAGGACCGACAGGACCAGACCACGCCAGACCAGTGGCGCAAGGAGCCCGCTTGACTTGGAGCGCGCTCCAATCTGTTCAGTGGAGGCATGACCTTCACACGACGCACTCTCGGCCCTGCGACCCGCGACAGGGCCGCCCTCGAGGTCTCCCCGCTCGGCCTGGGCTGCATGGGGATGTCGGAGTTCTACGGGACCACGGACGAGCAGACCGGCATCGACACCATCCACCGCGCCCTCGACCTCGGCGTGACCTTCCTCGACACCGCCGACATGTACGGCCCGTTCACCAACGAGCAGCTGGTCGGCAAGGCGATCGCAGGCCGGCGGGACGAGGTCCAGCTCGCCACCAAGTTCGGCAACGAGCGCAACCCCGACGGCAGCTGGATCCGGATCAACGGCACGCCCGACTACGTACGCCGCGCGTGCGACGCCTCCCTCGAACGCCTCGGTGTCGACCACCTCGACCTCTACTACCAGCACCGCGTGGACAAGACGGTGCCGATCGAGGAGACCGTTGGCGCCATGAAGGAGCTGGTCGAGGCCGGCAAGGTCCGCCACCTCGGCCTCTCGGAGGCCGCGGCCGACACGATCCGTCGCGCGCACGCCGTACATCCGATCACCGCGCTGCAGAGCGAGTACTCGCTGTTCACCCGCGACCTCGAGGACGAGACCCTGCCGACCATCCGCGAGCTCGGCATCGGCCTGGTGCCCTACTCACCGCTCGGCCGCGGCATGCTCACGGGCGCGGTCACCAGGGAGTCCCTCGAGACGTCCGACTCCCGCGCCACCGGTCTCTTCCCCCGGTTCCAGGGAGAGGCGCTCGACGCCAACCTCGCCCTGGTCGACAAGGTCAAGGAGCTCGCGGCCGAGCACGGGTGCACCCCCGGCCAGCTCGCGCTCGCCTGGGTCCTGGCGCAGGGTGACGACGTGGTGCCCATCCCGGGCACCAAGCGGGTCGCCTACCTGGAGGAGAACCTCGGTGCGACCGAGGTGCAGCTCTCCGACGTCGACCTCGAGGCGCTCGAGACCGCGGTCCCGCGCGGTGCCGTCACCGGGGCCAGGTACGCCGACATGGGCTCGGTCAACGCCTGACCGTCACAGGTCCAGACGGCGCTCGAGGGCGTCAAGGGCGCGAGCGGCCTGCTTGCGCACCTCGGTGTCCTCGTCGTCGGTCCGGTCACGTACGACGGCCAGGTGCTCCGTGTCGCCGGTGACGGCCAGCGCACGCAACGCCTGCGCGCGCACCCGCGGCAGCTCGTGGCCCGTGAGTGCAGCCGCTCCGTCGCCGGTCCCGGCGACCTCGTGCCGCACGGCGACCTTGAGACACATCTCGGCCGGCCGCCAGTGCGGGTCGGCCAGACCGCGCACGACCGCGTCCGTGGCCCTGTCGTCCCAGACGTGCAGCAGCCCGCGGGCGCCCCACGTGCGCACCCAGTAGTCGTGCCAGGAGTCCCGGTCGAGGACCCCGTCGCCCGGGTGCCAGTCGTGCCCGGTGAGGCTGCGCAGCTCCTCGACGTACTCCTCGCGGTCCGCGCCCGCCATCAGGTCGGTGCAGACGGCCACGAAGCGCGGCACGCCGAGCCGGCTGGCCAGGTCGGCGATCAGCTCCGCCACCGGCGGTCGGTCCGTCACAGGTCCTAGGGTGCCCACATGACGACCTCAGCGGCCACTGACGTCCTGCTGGAGCGTGCGCGCGCCTGGGCGGCCGAGGATCCCGACGACGCCACCCGGGCCGAGCTCGGGCGGATCATCGCCGACGTGGCTGACGGCGCAGACCCGTCCGACCTGGCCGACCGGTTCGCGGGGACCCTGGAGTTCGGGACGGCGGGGCTGCGCGGAGCAGTGGGTGCCGGCCCGAACAGGATGAACCGGGTCGTCGTGATCCGGGCCGCGGCCGGGCTCGCGGCGTACCTCCGGGAGCAGGGCGAGACCGGGCCCGTCGTGGTCGGCTTCGACGCGCGGCACCGCAGCGACGACTTCGCCCGCGACACCGCCGAGGTGATGTCGGGTGCCGGCTTCAAGGTCTGGCTGATGCCACGGCCGCTCCCGACTCCGGTCGTGGCCTTCGCGATCCGTGAGCTCGGGTGTGCGGCCGGCGTCATGGTCACCGCGAGCCACAACCCGCCCCAGGACAACGGCTACAAGGTCTACCTCGGCGACGGCAGCCAGATCGTGCCGCCCGCCGACGCCGGGATCGCGGCCCGGATCGACGCCGTCGGCCCGCTGCACGAGGTGCCCCGCGGCCCGGGCGGCACGGTGCTCGGCGAGCACATCGTCGACCGCTACCTCGACACCATCGCCGAGCTCGCCGAGGACGGTCCGCGCGACCTCGACCTCGTCTACACGCCGCTGCACGGCGTCGGCGGCACGTCGGTGCTCCAGGTGCTCGAGACCGCAGGCTTCAGCCCGCCGCGGGTGGTCGAGCAGCAGGAGCAGCCCGGACCCGGACTTCCCGACCGTGTCGTTCCCCAACCCGGAGGAGCCGGGCGCGATGGACCTCGCGCTGGCGCTGGCCGCGGAGCACCACGCCGACCTGGTGGTCGCCAACGACCCCGATGCCGACCGCTGCGCGGCCGCGATCCCCACCGGCTCCACCACCAAGGCGGGCTGGCGGATGCTGCGCGGCGACGAGGTGGGCGCGCTCCTCGCGCACCATCTGATGAACCGTGGCCGCTCCGGCACGTGGGCGACGTCGATCGTGTCCTCGAGCCTGCTCGGCCGCATGGCGGCCGCAGCCGGCCAGCCGTACGTCGAGACCCTCACCGGCTTCAAGTGGATCGGCCGGGTGCCCGGCCTGGTCTTCGGCTACGAGGAGGCGCTCGGCTACTGCTGCGACCCCGACCACGTGAAGGACAAGGACGGCGTCTCGGCCCTCCTGCTGCTCTGCGAGCTCGCGGCCGAGACCAAGGCCGCCGGCCGCACCCTGGTCGACGTGCTCGACGACCTCGCGAAGGAGCACGGCCTGCACGCCACCGACCAGGTCTCGGTCCGCGTCGCCGACCTGTCGCTGATCGCCGCCGCCATGGAGCGGCTGCGCGCGGCCCCGCCGGGCGAGCTCGGCGGTCTCGCGGTCGAGCGGGTCGACGACCTGTCGCTCGGCAGCGCCGACCTGCCGCCCACCGACGGGCTCCGCTTCCACCTCGCCGACGGCGCCCGGGTCGTCGTACGTCCGAGCGGCACCGAGCCCAAGCTCAAGTGCTACCTCGAGGTGGTCGTCCCGGTCGACGCCGAGGCCGGCGTCGACGCGGCGCGGATCTCCGCGGCGGCCCGGCTGGACGCTCTCGGTCGCGACATCGAGGCCGCGCTGGGCCTCTAGCTCGCCGGCGCGTCAGCCGACGAGGAACCCGACCACGACGAAGACGGCGGCCGCGACCAGCGCGGCGATCTCCGGCCAGGCCGGCTCGCGGCGTACCTCCTTGGCCAGCTCGTCGGCCTCGGGCGAGAACCGCTTGACCCCTCGGCGCATCCGGTCCTCGTTGACGAGCTCCTGGACCCGGATCTCGACGAAGTCCGCGTAGATCACCCCGGGCTCCTTGACCGTGGCCTTGGCGATCTCGCCGCGGAGCCCGCCCGCCTGCTCGCGGGCCCGCTGCATCGCCGAGCCCTTCATCGCCTGGCGCAGGCTCCGGCCCACGCCCGCGCACACGTAGCGCTTGCCACCGGCCCGCACGGCCATGACCTGCTGGACCGCGATCTCCTCGATGGCGGCGAGCGGGAGGTAGATCGTGCTGAGCATGTTGCGGAGCACCAGCTCGCGGCCCTTGACCCAGACCCGGGGCCGCACCGTGCTGGTGTAGAGCACGATCGCGCCGAGCAGCGCCACGGCGGGCACCCAGAGCGGCACCTCGTCCCTGTCGACGGCCCAGCCGACGATGAATCCGAGCGCGACCAACCCGCCGATGACGGCGATGACGGTGCCGCCGTTGGGGGCGAACTTCTCGACACTGGTCTCGGTATCGGTCACCAGTCCTCCAGTGGGGTCGGCGGTGCCGTTCCAGCCTATGCTGGGCGGCATGGTCGCAACCGAGTCCGACGTCGAGACGACACCGTTCCGTGACCTCGACGTCACCCGGTCCGAGTCGTCGCTGCGGCGCTTCCTGCACGGGCTGCCCGGCGTCGACCAGGTGGGTGCCGAGCAGCGTGCCGCGTCGCTCGGCACGCGGTCCATCAAGACGTCGGCCAAGGCCTACGCCATCGATCTGGCGATCTCGATGGTCGACCTCACGACGCTCGAGGGCCAGGACACAGAGGGCAAGGTGCGCTCGCTGGCCGCGAAGGCCGTTCACCCCGACCCTTCGGACCAGTCCTGCCCGTCCACGGCCGCCGTGTGCGTCTACCCGGACATGGTTGCGACGGTGAAGGACGCGCTCGGCTCGAGCGGCGTCAAGGTCGCCGCGGTCGCGACGGCGTTCCCGAGCGGCCGGGCGGCGATGGACATCAAGCTGGCCGACACCAAGGACGCCGTGGAGGCGGGTGCCGACGAGATCGACATGGTCATCGACCGGGGTGCGTTCCTCGCCGGCCGCTACCTCGAGATCTACGAGGAGATCGCGCAGGTCCGCGAGGCCTGTGGCGACGCGCACCTGAAGGTGATCCTCGAGACCGGCGAGCTGCAGACCTACGACAACGTACGCCGCGCCTCATGGCTCGGGATGCTCGCTGGAGGTCACTTCATCAAGACCTCGACCGGCAAGATCCAGCCCGCCGCAACCCTGCCGGTCACGATGATCATGCTGGAGGCCGTCCGCGACTTCCGCGAGCTGACCGGCACCATGATCGGCGTCAAGCCGGCCGGCGGCATCAAGACCTCCAAGGACGCGATCAAGTACCTCGTCACGGTCAACGAGGTGGCGGGGCCCGACTGGCTCGACCCCGACTGGTTCCGGTTCGGCGCGTCCACGCTGCTCAACGACCTGCTGATGCAGCGCATCAAGCTCAAGACCGGCCGCTACTCCGGCCCCGACTACGTGACGGTGGACTGACATGGCCTCCCAGAAGCCGAAGTTCGACTACGCCCCGGCCCCCGAGTCGCGCTCGATCGTCGACATCAAGCCGTCCTACGGCCTGTTCATCAACGGCGAGTTCGTCGACGGGCACGGCAAGGCGTTCAAGACGATCAACCCGGCCTCGGAGGAGGTCCTGGCCGAGATCGCCGAGGCCGACGACAACGACGTCGACCTCGCGGTCAAGGCCGCGCGGCGGGCCCACCGCGGCTGGTCGCGGATGCCGGGCTCGGAGCGCGCGAAGTACCTCTACCGCATCGCCCGGATCATCGCCGAGCGCTCGCGCGAGCTCGCCGTCCTCGAGTCGATCGACAACGGCAAACCGATCAAGGAGTCCCGCGACGTCGACGTACCCATCGTCTCGGCGCACTTCTTCTACTACGCCGGGTGGGCCGACAAGCTGAAGTACGCCGGGTTCGGCGAGACCTCGCTGGGCGTGGCCGCACAGGTCATCCCGTGGAACTTCCCGCTGCTGATGCTCGCCTGGAAGATCGCGCCGGCGCTCGCCTGCGGCAACACGGTCGTGCTCAAGCCGGCGGAGACCACACCGCTCACCGCGTTGCTGTTCGCGGAGATCTGCCAGCAGGCCGACCTGCCGCCGGGAGTGGTCAACATCGTCACCGGCGCCGGCGGCACCGGACAGGCGATGGTCGCTCACCCCGACGTCGACAAGGTCGCGTTCACCGGCTCGACCGAGGTCGGCAAGGCGATCGCCCGGACGGTCGCCGGCACCGACAAGAAGGTGACGCTCGAGCTCGGCGGCAAGGCCGCCAACATCGTCTTCGACGACGCACCGCTCGACCAGGCCGTCGAGGGGATCGTCAACGGCATCTTCTTCAACCAGGGCCACGTCTGCTGCGCCGGCTCCCGGCTGCTGGTCCAGGAGTCCGTGGCCGAGGACGTGCTGCACCGGCTCAAGCGCCGGATGGCGACCCTTCGGGTCGGAGACCCGCTCGACAAGAACACCGACGTCGGCGCCATCAACTCCGCCGAGCAGCTGGCCCGGATCCGCGAGCTGTCCGACGTGGGCGAGGCCGAGGGCGCCCAGCGCTGGACGGCGCCGTGCGAGCTGCCGTCGCACGGCTTCTGGTTCGCGCCGACGATCTTCACCGACGTCACCCAGGCCCACCGGATCGCCCGCGAGGAGATCTTCGGACCGGTGCTGTCGGTGCTGACCTTCCGGACGCCCGCCGAGGCGATCGCGAAGGCCAACAACACCCCCTACGGCCTCTCCGCCGGGGTCTGGACCGACAAGGGCTCCCGGATCCTGCAGATGGCCAACCAGCTGCGCGCCGGCGTGGTCTGGGCCAACACGTTCAACAAGTTCGACCCGACCAGCCCGTTCGGCGGCTACAAGGAGTCGGGCTACGGCCGCGAGGGCGGCAAGCACGGGCTGGAGGGCTACCTGCGATGACTCGCGCCGACGTTCGCAAGACCTACAAGCTCTACATCGGCGGGGCCTTCCCCCGCTCGGAGTCAGGCCACACCTACGTGGTCAACGACACCAAGGGGAAGTTCCTGGCCAACGCCGCTCAGGCGTCCCGCAAGGACGCGCGCGACGCGGTCGTCGCGGCCCGGGCCGCCTTCGGCGGCTGGGCCGGCCGGACGGCGTACAACCGCGCCCAGGTGGTCTACCGGATCGCCGAGCTGATGGAGGACCGACGCCCGCAGTTCGTCGACGCGCTCGCCTCCTCCGAGGGGCTGACGGCACGACAGGCCTCGTCCGCGCTGGACGCCGCCGTGGACCGCCTCGTCTGGTACGCCGGCTGGGCCGACAAGCTGACCCAGGTGGTCGGCAACGCCAACCCCGTCGCCGGGCCGTTCTTCAACCTCTCGACGCCGGAGCCGACCGGCGTGGTCGCGGTCCTCGCGCCGCAGGAGTCGTCGCTGCTCGGGCTCATCTCGGTGGTGGCGCCGGTCATCGTGTCCGGCAACACCTGCGTGGTCGTGTCGTCCTACGCGCGACCGCTCCCGGCGGTCACCTTCAGCGAGGTGCTGGCCACCTCGGACGTGCCCGGTGGCGTGGTCAACATCCTCACCGGCGACGCCGCCAGCGTAGGTCCGTGGCTGGCCTCGCACATGGACGTCAACGGCATCGACCTGGTCGGTGTGGCCGGCTCGTCGGAGCTCGCGACCGAGCTCGAGGTCGCGGCGGCCGACAACCTCAAGCGCGTACGCCGGGCGCCGGCGTCCGAGCCGGACTGGACCGAGGAGCCGGACCTGTCCGCGATGACGGCCCACCTCGAGACCAAGACGGTCTGGCACCCGATCGGGGTCTAGCCGACCAGCTCCTGGACCGCCGCGCGCACCTGCTCCTGGGAGGTGCGGGCGAGCACCGCGATGGTGACCTGCGTGACCTCGTCGCCCTCGCGCTGGACGACCACCTTGGTCTGCCCGACGCCCCCGACGGGTTCGACCGCGCAGGCGACCACACCGTCGCCCACCCAGTCGGCGGGGACTCCCGGCCCGACCCCGCCGGACCGGTCGAGGGTCCGGCACAGCTTGTCGTAGTTCGTGCGGTCGCGGACCTCGACGTACCCCTGCTCGGCCTCGCGGTGGCAGCCCCGCACGGTGGCCTCGGCCGGCGTGCCGGTGGCGGTCCAGCCGAGCGTGGCGAAGACGTGGTCGGGGATCCGGTCGGCGCACTCGGCGTCGGAGGTCTGGTGCACCGTGGACGGCTCGACGGCGTCGTCGTCGGTGCAGGCCGTGAGCGCGAGGAGCAGCGCGAACGCAGCGACCCGAGTTCCCATGGAGGCAGCCTGCCACGGCATGATGTGCGGGTGCCGGCGCAGGTGATCGTCCTGGCGGGGCCCTCGGGCTCCGGCAAGTCGCACCTCGCCGAACGGCTCGGGCTGCCGATCCTGCGCCTCGACGACTTCTACCGCGACGGCTCGGACCCGGCGCTGCCGCGGATCACGACCGGCGCCAACACGGGCCAGGTCGACTGGGACGCTCCCGGCTCCTGGCTCCGCGACGAGGCCGTCGACGCCCTGGCCACGCTGTGCCGCACCGGCACGGTCGAGACACCCGTCTACTCGATCTCCGCCAACGGCCGCACCGGCACCCAGGTCCTGTCGCTGTCCGGCTCGTCGCTGGTGATCGCCGAGGGGATCTTCGCCCACCACGTGGTCGCACCGCTGCGCTCCGCCGGGCTGCTTGCGGCGGCGTACTGCCTGCGCCAGCATCCGGTGGTGACGTTCTGGCGCCGGCTCACCCGCGACCTGCGCGAGCACCGCAAGCCGCCGCTGTTCCTCGTACGCCGCGGCATCGCCCTGGCCCGTGACCAGCGCCGCATCGTCGCCCAGGCCGTCGCCGCCGGGTGCACGCCCGTCAACGCCGACGAGGCGTACGCCCTGGTCCAGAAGCTCCCGGTCTCGCGGTGACACGAGGATGAACCTCGACGCCATCCGCGGACTCGCCCAGCCCGACCAGCGCTCCTGCGGGCCCAGCTCGCTGGTGGCCGCGCACATCCTCCTCGACCCGGCGTACGCCGCCACCCAGAACCCGCACGCCTTCGCGGGCTCCGTGCTCGACCTGCACCGCCAGCTCACCGCCCCGTCCGCGTTCGGCCGGGCGCAGCTGCCCTGGCCACGCGCCCTCGGTACTCCCCCGTGGGCTGTCGCCCGGGCGATGGGTGAGTACTCCGACATCCACTACGCGACGACCCTGGTGCCGTTCCACAACCGCAGCCGCCTCTTCGACCGGCTCGCCGACGCCGTCGCCGACCGGCCGGCCCCCTTCTACATCGGCGACTGGATCCCTCGCCACGTCGTGCTGGCGGTCGCGCCCACCGACGAGGGCGTGCAGGTCTACAACCCGTCCGGCGGCACCCTGGTGGAGATGAAGCGCTCCGAGTTCGTGGCTCGCAAGCTCACGACGCTCGGCCGCTGGACCCGGCCGTGGTTCTTGGTGCTGCCGGACCAGCGCTAGGCGATCGTCGACGCGACCAGCTCCGCCAGCCGGGCGTGCGAGTCCAGGCTGAGGTGGAGACCGTCGCCACCCGCGCGGGCGACCCGGGCCGCGTCGGCGTACCGCACACCACGGTCCTGCGCGACCCGACGGATCTCCTCGGCCAGCTCCCGCGAGCGGGTCACTCCCGTGCGGTCGAAGCTCTCCCCGGTCGACTCCGCGAAACCAGGGGCGGTGTCGTCGATCCAGATCGGGCTCACCAAGAGAGTCGCCGGCGTCCGACCGCCCGGGTCGGTCACGTTGGCCGCGGCGTCGTCGACGTAGCCGTGCAACGCCTCGGCGACCGCCCTCGCGGTGCGGTCGAAGCACGACTTGAGGTCGTTGGTCCCGAGCATCACCACGACGACGTCGAGCGGGTGATGGGTCTGCAGGCACGGCGCGAAGTAGGTGCGGCCGTTGCAGCCCGGGCGGTCGTCGTTGTCCAGGTCGGTCGTGCGCCCGCTCAGGCCCTCCTCGACCACGTCGTACCCGTCTCCCAGCACCCGTTGGAGGAGACCCGTCCAGCGGCGATCGGCCGACAGCCGGACGTAGTCGGGGTCGTCACCCGGAGCGCCGTGGGTGTTGGAGTCACCGAAGCACAGGACGCGGGTAGTGGCCGGCTCGGTGATCACGTGGCCGATCGTAGGGGCAGCGACTAGCTGGCCCGCGCCAGCCGGACCGCGGCGACGCCGCGCGCACCGCTGGGCCCGGCCACGGTCCTGGGGCGGCCGTCGGTGGAGACCGCGAGCGCTGCCGTAGCCAGGTGCGCCGCACCCGAGACCGCGCCGAAGTGGTCGGGAGCCGCGCTCTCGGCAGCGAGGCGGACCACGGGTGGCAGGTCCTCGTACGTCGAGGCGGTCCACCAGTCCGTGACCTCGGCGAGGCAGTCGGACTCCCGGGCCGAGGACAGGCGGACCGCGGCCGCGCCCTCGGAGGCGTCGGGGTCACCGGCCAGGACGGTGGGCTCGGCCGAGTCGGCGCCGATGGCGAGGGCCCGGTCCGCGCGGCCCGCGGACAGCAGGGACAGCGCCTCGACCACGGCCTCGAGGCCGGCGTGCTCGCCGCAGACCGCGACGGCGGGACCCGTGATGCCGAGGAGGGTGGCGACGTAGCCGACGTGCACGCTGACGACCGTGTTGGGGAACGCCATCGGGAAGACCTGGTCCGGCCCGTGCTCGGCGGCCACCTGCACGAACTCGGCCAGCGGGGCGACACTCGAGCGGGCCGAGCCGAGGACGACTGCGTCGCCTGCATCCGGTGAGGAGGGCGACGAGTCGCGCGGCCACACAGCGGCCGCGGCGACCATGGCCAGCCGGGCGGTGCGGGACAGCGGTCGCAGGCCACGCAGGGTCAGCGACGAGGCGAGCAGCTCGTCGGGAACGAGGCCGGCAGGTCCGAGCCCCGATGACGTGAACCCGGACGGGCCGAAGACCGTCGCCGCGGTGACGTACGCCGTCACGACGCACGCCTGAAGACGGTGACGGCGTTGCAGCCGCCGAACGCGTACGCCTGGTTGAGCACGACGTCCCCCTCCAGGGCCCGCGGCCCGTCGGTCATCACGTCCCACTCGCACTCCGGGTCCTGCTCCCCCACGCACCAGGTGGGCGGCACCCGCTCGGAGCCGAGGGCCTGTACGGCGAGCACGGCCTCGATGGCGCTGGCGGCGCCCAGTCCGTGGCCGGACAGCGACTTCACCGACGAGGCCGGCGGCCGGCGACCGGTGAACACCGAGCGCAGCGCCAGCACCTCGGCGCGGTCGTTCGCCGGCGTGCCGGTCCCGTGGGCGCTGATCCAGCCGACCTCGTCCGGTCGCACGCCGGCGTCCGACAGCGCGGCCCGCACCGCCCGGGCCGCGCCGGCGCCCTCCGGGTGGGGGCTGGTCGGGTGGTGCGCGTCGCAGGAGAGCCCGGCGCCGGCCAGCTCGGCCAGCGGTTCGGCGCCGCGCGCCCGCGCCGACTCGAGCGACTCGACGAGGAGGAACGCCGCACCCTCGCCCAGCACCAGCCCCTGTCGAGCCCGCCCGAAGGGTCGGCAGCCGTCCTCGGCCAGGGCACCGAGCCGGGCGAACCCCATGAGCGCCGTACGGCTGAAGGCGTCGACGCCTCCCGCGAGCACCTGCGAGCTGCGTCCGGACCGTACGTCGTCCAGTGCCCGGGCCAGCGCGAAGTTCCCCGCCGCGCACGCACCGCCGACCGCGGCGACCCGGCCGCCCACTCCGATCTCGTTCGCGACCGAGATCGCGAGGCCCTCGGGCGTCCCGCCCAGCAGCTCCCTCGCGCGGTCAGCCGAGACCGGAACCTGGGCGGCGTCGTCGGACGACCAGGTGTCGATCCAGCTCGGCTCGCCCATGGTGGTGCCGACGACCAGGTCGACCGTGGCCAGGTCGACCCCGGCGAGCGCGTCGCCGCCGGCGGTCGCGGCCAGCCCGGTCGCCCGCCCTCGCAGCGGCCGCCCGTCAGAGGTCCGCACCGGACCTGGTGCGTCCGGGCCGCACACCTGGGCCATGAGCCGGCCGTCGGGAGACCGGGTCACCCCCGAGCGGCCCGTGAGCGCCGCGTGGAAGGTGTCGGCCGCACCCCGGCCCAGCGGGGAGATCACCCCGAGGGCCGTGACGACCGCGGTGCGGTCGGACACGCCCGTCAGCCCTGCTTCTCGCGCACCGCATCGGCGAGCTTCCGCACGCTCTGCACGGTCTTGAGCTCGGTGTCCTCGAAGCGCACGCCGAAGCGTCGCTCGACGTGCACCGCGATCTCCATCGCCAGCAGCGAGTCGATGCCGGCGTCCTCGAACGGCGTGTCGGTCTCGACCTCGTCGACGGGCAGCTCGGCCAGCTCCGCGACCAGGTCGCGAAGGTCGGTCTCCAGGTCGGTCATGGTCATCTCACAGCCTCCAAAGGCGTGGGCAGGTGGTCAGGAGCGGGTGCGAAGACCGCACCCGCACGAGCGAGCACGTCGTCCGCGCCCGACAGGGATGCGAGCGGGTCGCCCACGAGGCGGTACGACGCCGCCTCCGCCGTGGGCGCGCCGTCGGCGAGCAACATCGCGCGCAGCAGCGACCCCACGTCGGGAGCCGGGCCGCGCAGGGCGGCGGCGAGCGCCACCACGATCCGGGTGTTGTCGAGGTGCAGCACCGGGCGGATCGCGCCCACCGCCGCTGCGGCCGTGCCCTGGAGCACGACCTGCTCGGAGAAGCTGGTGCCGACCCCGCGCCGACTTGCCGTCCAGCAGGTCAGCGAGAGGAGGGCGCCCAGCGGGGAAGAGACTTCGAGGTGCGCGGCCCGCAGCCCCCGGTACGCCGCCCACCCGCTCGGGCGCCCGTGCCCGAGGTAGACGGCGGTGCCGAGCCCGAGCCCCAGCCCGGCGACCAGGTCCTCCCGGGTGACCCGCTCCGCCCCCCAGCGGACGCTGGGCACGTCGCCCAGGTGGTGGACCAGCCGCTCGGACAGCTTCTGGTAGCGAGGGCTGCGCTGGCCGAGCACCGCCACCGGCGACCGGTCGTGCCGACCGGCCACCGTGCACGCTGCGTCGACGTACGCCGAGAGGTCGCGTGCCGCCGGGAGCCACCCCACCGGCACCCACCCCCCGTCCGCGGCTCGGACGAACGGCCGGTCGGTCACCCTCGCGGGTGACCGCCGCCGGTCGCCGACGAGCAGCGCACCTGAGGAACCCCCCGGCACCAGGTGCGCCCACTCGTCGGCGGCCGGCGGCTCATCCCGGGCGATCACTCGCACGGGACGGCTGGCCGACCGCAGCTCGACCAACGGGTCGAGCTGCGGAAGCCGGGACCGCGGGGCGACCAGCACCCAGCAGCCTTGGTCGTCGAGCACCATCAGGCGGCCAGGACCTCGGCGATGTACGGGTCGAAGTGCACGGTCGAGTTCCCGGCCTTCTTGGTCGCGTAGAAGTCCTGGACGATCTCCGCCTGCTGCTCGGGGTTGAACGCGTCCAGCCCCTCGTCCGCGTGCGCGTCCAGTCCGGCGACGCCGCCGTAGTCGTAGCCGCTGGTGGCCTGCCCGATGAGGGCGTGGGCCATGTAGACCGGACCGGTGTGCTCGCCCTGCCACACGTGCATCAGCTCGTGGATCAGCCACGACTCGTCCGACGGGTCGGTGTCGCTGTAGCTGTCGGGGAAGTGGATGATCCGCATGGTCGTGACGCCGGTGGGGCTGCCGGTGTTGTTGGCGGCGCCCCAGGCGACGAACGAGCCGATGAACAGCTGTACGTCGTCCAGCGGCACGGTGTCGTTGTAGACCGACTTCGCCCGGGCCCGTTCGGTCGGGGTCAGGTGGCGGAAGACGCCGAAGATCTCGAGCAGCACGCCGACCACTGTGAAGATGGCGCCGCCCACGATCTCGAGGAGCCCGTCGAGGCACTCCTGGAGGCCGGTGCCGGCGTCCTTGAGCGCCTGCACGAGGTACCTCTTGTCGGCGTCGCTGAGCGTGAACGCCGGCTCGAGGATGTCCTTGACGGTCTTGCCGACGTCGCGCATCGCCTGCACGAACAGCGCGCCGGCGTTCTGCGGCTGCTGCGCGATCGCGACCAGGAGCTCGACCATGGAGACTCCGAACGCGAGCGCCGCCTGGATGACGGCGACGACGGCGGTGAGCGCCTTGCCGACGGCCCAGACGATGATCTCGACGACGGCCAGGCCGGCCTTCAGCAGACCCTTGACGACGCTCACGATTCCGGGGATCAGGTCCTTCGCGACCCAGGTGAGGATGTAGCTGACCGAGTTCTTCAGCCTCGCCCACACCTCGCCCAGCGCCTCGAGCGCCTTCGCGCCCGCGGCCTTGGCCCAGTCGATGACGTCGCGCAGCCGGCTCCCGATGTCCTCGGCGATCCTGACGATCGCCTCGAGCACGTCGGCGCCCGCCTTCAGCGCCCAGTCCAGCGCCTCGTCGAGGGCCTTCCGCACGAACCTGATCGCCAGCACCGCCTCGCGGAGCAGCGCGTCGACGGCGTTCGCGGCCTGGGTCATCACCCAGTCCAGGATCTCGCCGATCTTGCGCCCCGCGTCGATGATGCCGGTGATCATCCGGCGCAGCAGGAAGTACGTCCCCTTGGCCGCCTCCTCGAGGAGCTGGCCCAGCTTGATGCCCGCGGCGATGGCCGCCTCGACGAACCGGCGTGCGGTCTTGTAGGTGAACGCGACCACGGCCTGGACGATCTCCACCAGCGCCTTGCCGGCGGCGATCAGTGCCTTGATGACGTCGCGAATCGCACTCACGACCAGCTTCGAGACCTCCTTGATGATGCGCACGACGGCGTACCCGAGCTCGATCGCCGCCTCGACGATCCGCTTGATCGCGTTGAGCCCGGCCTGGGCGAGCTCGTAGACGAGCTGGCCCAGCGTCCGCCCGATCTCCAGGAGCGCCTTGGCGACGGCCTTGGCCAGCGCCGCGGCGGCGTTGGCGATCAGGTTGCACAGGTCCACGAAGCCGCTCGCGATGTCGGCGATCGCGCGGACCACCTCGCGGAGCAGGTGCGCGGCGGCGTTGATGGTCGCCTGGACGATGTCGACGACCGCCCTGCCGAGCGCGATCAGCGCCTTCACGGTGTCCCGCATCAGGCTCAGCGCGTAGTTGGCGGCGGACGTCAACAGGTCGCCGATCTGGCGACCCAGGGCCAGCAGTGCACCGACGACCGACTGGAGCACACCCAGCGCGGCGTTGGCCGCCTGCTGGAGCAGGTTGCCGATGCTCTTGCCGATCGCGAGCAGCGCCTCGACGACCCTCCGGACCGTGTCGGCCACCTGGCTCGCCAGCCAGGAGAGCAGCTGCCCGAGCTGCTGGCCGAGGTTGTCGATGGCCCTGAGGACGTCGCGGAGGGCCTGGCCGACGAACTGCACGGCCTGCTCGAGGATCGTGAACATCGCCTTGCCGACGTTGCGGATCGCCGCGATCATGTTGCGCACGAAGTCGTAGCCGTAGGCGACGGCGGCCTCGAGGATCTCGAAGATGCTCCGGTTGGCGTTCAGCAGCGCCTGCGCGAGGTTGGTGAGCTTGTCGACGGTCCAGTTGACGACCGTCGCGATCGCCTCGACCAGGGTCTCGAAGGCACCGACGACCGCCTCGACGACGTTCTCGATCGCCTCCTTGACCTCGTCGACGACGTCCTCGATGAACTCGACGATCGCGTCGTCGTGGTCCGGCTCGCCGTCGGGTGCCGGCTGACCGCCCATGCGGATCTCGGCGCCCAGGTTGGCGACGTACGTCCAGACCTCCTCCACCGCCGCGTTGTCCCTGCGGCCGGCGGGGCTGAGCACGTAGTCCTTCATCAGCGCGCGACCGTGCGCCGCCGGCAGCTGACCGATCGCGTGCACGATCCACTGGTCCTGGTGGGCGTCGCGGTAGCCCTTGATCAGGGTGCGGCGCTCCTCGGAGTCGCGGGAGAGCGCCACCGACTGGAACACCTGGCGGTGCTGGTCGATGGTCGGCAGCGTCGTGGCGTACGCCGTCGCCAGCCTCCGCGCGCCGGGCTTCGAGGTCTTGTAGATCTCGCGGTAGACGGGGCCGACCTCGCTCGGGGTCGGTTTGATGTCGGCGACCCTGGCGCTCACCACGCCGAGGTCTGTGGGCAGCTTGCCCAGTGCGTCGAGGACGCGCTCTCCAGCCATGTCGATGTCCCTCCCGCCGGGGTCCGCACATGGCGGAGCCACCGGTCGGTTCGTGTAGTGGTGGGGGCGCCGCGCGAATGCGGCTGCGCACCAATGTCCGCCGCGAACCGGAGGGTCGGAATAGCCCCAAGAGGCTATGGCTCGGTCGTGCTGGTCGGGGCGTATCGCGTTACGCGCTGGGGGCCAGGAGCTCCCCGGCCGCCTGGATCGTGACGCTCATCGGCACTCCGGGACGGGGCTCGAAGGCGACCGTCGTACCGACGGACGCGCCCACGATCGCGCGGCCGAGAGCACTGCCGGGTGTGATCGTGTCGACGCCGGCAGCGGCCCCCTCGACCGAGCCGATGAGGTAGGTCTCGTCACCCTCGCCGAGGTCGACGGTGACCACGTCGCCGATGGAGACGACACCGTCGGTGTGGTGGCGGAGCCGGCTCTCGGCGATCTCGAGCTCGAGGCCGGCGATGCGCTCGTCCAGGAGCCGGAGGCGGATGGTGGCCTCGACGTTGGTGGCCCGGTCTGCGAGGTCGCCGGTGGGGACCAGGAGAGTCTCGCGGAACAGGTCCGCCCGCTCGGCCTGGAGG
Source organism: uncultured Actinomycetota bacterium (assembly GCA_963759065.1). GTDB lineage: Bacteria > Actinomycetota > Actinomycetes > Propionibacteriales > Nocardioidaceae > Nocardioides. The sequence continues at coordinate 32,336 of CAVWYA010000018.1, forward strand.
AGTGAGAGACGGTCGGTGAGGAGGCTGACGCGGTCGATGGCGCTGGGGACGGTCATGGGCGGACTCCCTGGACAAGGGCGGCTGATGACATGCATTTGCCGCTGAGGGCACTTCTCAAACCATCAGGTCCGCGAGTCTCGCCAGTCCCGGCTTGGCGTGGGCAGCGACCCCCTCCAGCACGCCGTCCACCTCGGTCGATCCGGCGTGTTCGGGCGGCACGCGCGCGGGGTTGATGGCGACGCGGTGGGTCCAGTCCTTGATGTCGGGCTCGACGTTGAACGCGGCCACGTTCTGGAAGCCCAGCACGTTCATCCGGGCCCAGTCGGTCAGGGAGTTGCCGTACGACGAGGGGCGGCACAGCGCGTTCTTGGTGTCGTCGTCGGAGCGGGTCGCCTCGACGTACCCGGTGAGCGCGGCACCGAAGCACGGGAAGCCGGCGCGGACGGGCTGGAGCGTGATGAGGCCGGGCTGCCAGATGGGGACGAGGGGCGGGTTCTTCAGGCCGTCAGCAGCGCAGTTGACGACGAGGGCGTCGTCGGCGACCGAGACCGAGCCCTCGTCCAGGTCGATCCGGCCTCTTTCCGCAGATCTGATGTGGCCGAGGCGGACGACGTTCTCGATGCTCCGGAGGAGCTCGAGCTCCCAGCTGCCCAGCGTGGGCGACTTGGCCATGGTCGGGGTGACCGAGCGGTCGATGCGGAACATGATCCCGGCGTCCTCGAGGCGCAGGAACAGGTCGTCGAGGGACGCGGCCGACGCGGCCGCGTCGAGCATCGACGCCACCATGCCGAGGTAGACGACCGGATCCGGCTGGATCAGCGCCCGGTTGAGCATCCACGGGTCCCGAGGGCGCACCCAGCAGATCGCGCCCGGGTCCACACCGCGCGCCAGCAGCCAGACGCACGCGTCGGTGGCGGTCTTGCCTGACCCCACCACGACGTACTGGCTCGGTGCCTCCTCGAGGTGCGCGAGCTCGTTGACCGGCACCACGCGAGCCCCGTCCCCGACCGCGAACTTCGGCGGCAGCTCGGCCGGGATGTCCGGCGCCAGGTAGTGAGCGTCGACCACCCGGCAGTCGTCCGGCACCTCGAAGGTCTTCCCGGAGACCTGTGACACCACGGTGCGGTCGTCGACGTACGTCGACCCGGCGAAGAACTCGACCCGCCCCGACCCGAGCAGCCGGTCGGCCAGCACGTGGGCGTAGTAGGCGAGGATCGCGGGCTGCCCCGCCCGCTCGTGCAACCCCGCCTCCGGCCCACGCTCCTGCACCCGCCCACCACCGAGCAGCGTCGACGCGACCCCGTAGAAGGTGGACGACTGGTGCAGCTGCACGAACGGGTAAGCCTCGAGCCAGTGACCACCCACGCCGTGCCGACGATCGACGAGGGCCACCCGTGCGTCCGGCGCATGGTCGATGAGCGCATCCGTGAATCCCATCCCCATCGCACCCGCGCCGACCACCAGGTAGTCGGCGTCGATGCGGGTGGTCACAGGGTCAAGGTATTGGAAAGCGCTCGGCGCGGCGTCTGGGCTTGCGTACGTCGGCAGCTCTGGCTGCAGCTTGGGCACGTGGTTGCCTATCGCTGGTCGACCTTGTCGAGACCACCGCAAGCCGCGCGGAACTGGCCCACCACCGCTGGTTGAGGAGGTCGCGCAGCGACCGTCTCGAAACCCCTGCAAGGTAGGCACCTGCTGGACCACCGCTGGTCGAGCTTGTCGAGACCACCGCAGCGAAGGCTGGGACCCGACCCGAGCCGACCCCGCCGACCGGCCTCGCAAACTTTCTGAAAAAGTTTCGGGATCCCTGTGGAATAACGCGATCTGGGCCCTTCGACTGTCGGTGGTCGATGGTTGAGTTGGTCCCACGATGACCTCCACCTCGGACCCGATCTCGCTCGACGGAGCAGACGACCCCGCCGCCGTGCTGGCCTACGCGCGGGCGCGCAAGGCGGCCGAGGACGACGAGGCCCGGGAAGTCATGAAAGCCGCGGCACGGTGGGCGGCGATGCACTCCGGCGACTCGCTGGTCGGGCCCCTGGATGAGTGGCACGAGACGTGTCTGCCACTCGGTGGGCAGGGGTGTCCGGAGGTCGCGGAGTTCGCCATCGTCGAGTTCGCCGCCGCGATGGGCCGGTCCACCGACTCCGGGCGCCGCTACCTCTCCCAAGGCGGTCGAGGGGTTCTACCGGCTGACCAGCTGCTGGGCCCGGTTGGCGGCGGGTGAGCTGCCGGCGTGGAGGCTGGGGTTCATCGCCGACCAGACGATCTGTCTCTCACCGGAGGCGGCGGGGTTCGTGGACGCCATGGTCGCCCCGTTCGCCCACTCCATCGGACCCGCGCAGCTGGGCCGGTTGATCGAAGAGGCCAAGGCGCGGTTCGACCCCGAGGCCACCGAAGCGGAACGCCTCGCCGCCGCCGAGGCGGGGCACTTCGACATCGCGCTGGCCGAGGTCGGCGTCAACGGTCGGGTCCGGGTCGATGGGGACCTCGACCTGGCCGACGCCCTCGACCTCGAGGCAGCGGTCGCCGCCGACGCCCACCACCAGCTCCTGCTCGGCTCCACCGAGTCGCTCGACGTCCGTCGCGCGCTCGCGGTCGGCAACCTCGCCCGCGGCCAGCACGCTCTCGACCTCCCCGACAGCGAACCCGCACCCGGCCCGTCACGCCGCACGCGTGAGGTCGTGCTGCACGTCCACCTCGAACAGGCCGCGGTCCTCGGCGCCGGCGGGATCGCGAGGCTCCAGGAGACCCGCGGCCCGATCACCGCAGCACAGGTCCGCGCGTGGTGCGCCGCCCCAGACGCCCAGATCACCGTGCAACCCGTCCTGGACCTGGCCGAGCACATCCACGTCGGGTCCTACGAAGCCTCCGCCCGGCTCAAGCTCCAGACCCAGCTCCGCGACGGCACCTGCGTGTTCGCGTTCTGCTTCCGCCCCGCCGAGGACTGCGACTGCGAACACCGCGTCCCCCACGACCCGAACTGAGGACGGCGGCCCGACCTGCTCGTGCAACCAGGCGCCCGTGCTGCCGACGACATCACCGCGCCAAGACCACCGGCGGCTGGACCTACGTGACCGTCGAACCCGGCGTCTACCTGTGGCGCAGCCCGCTGGGCTACCAGTACCTCAAAGACCACAACGGCACGATCGATGTCACCCCCGATCCGGAACGACTTCGCCTCGCGCGCGAGCTCCTCCGCCACTTCGGCGAACCCTGACCACCCCGCCCCACACCCCGCCCAGCACCCACGGGGCGGGGCTGTCGGCGTGCCTCAGCCGAGGAACATGGCGCGAGCGGCCTCGATGCCCTCGACGGTGACGGCCGGGTGGCTGGTCTCGGCCCACCTCTCCGCGGTGAGCCGGAGCCGATCCGACACGAGCACGTCGTCGCCCCGCGCGTCCTTCGAGATGCCGTCGTGCTGATAGCCCAGCTTGCGCGAGACACCCTGTGACGCGTGGTTGTCCTGGAAGACCTCGGTGACCGCGTCGGTGGCACCCAGGTGGTCGAAGGCCAAGGTCAGCAGGCCCGCGCGCGCCTCAGTCCCCAGACCCTGGTGGTGATGAGGCAGCCCGAGCCAGGAGCTCGTGGTGACGCCGCGGACCACCCGGAAGTCCCTGGCGCCCAGGTGCACCATGCCGATCGGCTCGTCGCCGGCGCCGAAGACGCCGAGTCCGAGCGACCAGCTCGTCGGGGTCCAGGAGGCGAGGTCGTCCCAGTGACCCTGGAGCACGGTCCTGGCCCGATCCTCCGGTGACCCCTCCGTCCAGGGCGTCAGGAACGGCCTCTCGCCGGGCTGGTGCACTCCGTCGGCCGCAACCTGCGCCAGGGCGGCGAGCTCCTCCGGAGAGGGAAGACGCAGCGTCAGTCGGGGAGTGTGGATCCTCAGGGCGTACGTCGGCCACAGGTCGGCGAGCACGAGCGATCAGACCTCGGCGCGCAGCTCGGCGTACGCCGGCTTGATCACGTTCGCGATGAGCGCCAGTCGCTCGTCGAACGGCAGGAACGCCGACTTCATCGCGTTGACCGTGAACCACTCCATGTCCCGGACCGAGTAGCCGAACGCCTCGGCCAGGTGGGTGAACTCCGAGGTCATCGACGTGCCGGACATCAGCCGGTTGTCGGTGTTGACCGTGACCCGGAAGCGCAGCCGGGTGAGCAGGCCGATCGGGTGCTCGGCGATGGAGGTCGCGGCGCCGGTCTGCACGTTGGAGGCAGGGCACATCTCCAGCGGGATCCGCATGTCACGGACGTACGCCGCCAGGCGCCCGAGCTCGACGGTTCCGGAGTCGGTCACCGTGATGTCGTCGATGATGCGTACGCCGTGGCCCAGCCGGTCGGCGCCGCACCACTGGATGGCCTCCCAGATCGACGGCAGCCCGAAGGCCTCGCCGGCGTGGATGGTGAAGTGCGAGTTCTCGCGCTGGAGGTACTCGAACGCGTCGAGGTGCCGAGTGGGCGGGTAGCCGGCCTCGGCGCCGGCGATGTCGAAGCCCGCGACTCCGCGGTCGCGCCAGGCGATGGAGAGCTCGGCGATCTCGCGCGAGCGGGCCTGGTGCCGCATCGCAGTCAGCAGCTGCTTCACCGTGATGCCAGTGGCCGCCATGCCCTCCTCGAAGCCCTGCTGGACGGCCGAGACGACCTCGTCGAGGGACAGGCCGTTGGAGACGTGCTGCTCGGGCGCGTAGCGGACCTCGGCGTAGACCACGCCGTCCGCCGCCAGGTCCTCGACGCACTCGCGGGCGACCCGGGTCAGCGCGCTGGCCGTCTGCATGACGGCGACCGTGTGGTCGAAGGTCTCGAGGTACTTCACCAGCGAGCCGGAGTCGGCCATCGTCGTGAACCACTCGCCGAGCGACTCGGCGTCCGGGGCGGGCAGGGTGTGCCCCACCTCCGCGGCCAGCTCCACGATCGTGGCCGGCCGCAGTCCCCCGTCGAGGTGGTCGTGCAGCAGCACCTTGGGCGCCCGCTGGACCTGCTCCTGGGTGACCGCTGGCCCTGCACTAGGTTCGGTGAGGACGGCGCTCATGGGCGCCATCCTGTCAGCAAGCCCAGGCACGGGAGGAACCACGTGCGCACCTTCACCGACCTCGACCAGCTCGAGGCTGCCGTCGGCGAGGACCTCGGGACCAGCGACTGGTTCGAGATCGACCAGGCCCGCATCAACCTGTTCGCCGACGCCACCGACGACTACCAGTGGATCCACGTCGACGAGGAGCGCGCGGCGCAGGGCCCGTTCGGCGGGACCATCGCCCACGGCTACATGACCGTCAGCCTGATCCCCGGCCTCAGCAAGAGCATCTTCAGCGTCGAGACCGACGGGCCGCGGCTCAACTACGGCCTCAACAAGGTCCGCTTCCCCAACCCGGTCAAGGTCGGCAGCCGGGTCCGCGCCCAGGCCACGCTCGCCGAGCTGACGGACGTTCCCGCCGGCAAGCAGCTCATCGTCCGCTACACGATCGAGATCGAGGGCGAGGACAAGCCCGCCTGTGTCGCCGAGACCGTGGTGCTCCTTCTCGGCTAGGACCGCTCAGCCCGCGCGCTCCTGGAGGGCCGCCTCCACGGATGCCAGCTCGGCCGGTGCGGCGAGGGCCACGGAGTCGTCGGACGTCGTGAGCTGCAGGACGACGACGCTCGCGGGCTCGGAGTAGGACGCGGCGTACGACGCCGAGAACGGCTGACCGGCCACCCGCTCCGAGGCGACCTCACAGCGCCGCTGGTCGTCGGCCACGGGGCTGGCCACCGCCGTACGGCAGACCAGGTCGAGCGTCGCGGCCGCGGCCGCACGGTCGGGGAGGTCGGTCAGCGTGACCCGCAAGGAGGTGTCGCCGGGTCCGCTCAGCTCGCAGAGCGCCGTCGGGTCCTCGGTGCCGTGGCTGTCCTCGCTCAGCTGCCAGCCGGCGGACAGGGCCGCCCGCACCGGCTCGCACAGGTTGTCGGGCAGCGGCGCGGACGCGTCGGAAGACGCGGGCGGCTCGGCCTTCGACTCGCCCGCGGAGCACCCGGAGACCAGGCCCGCGGACACCACGAAGAGAGCCGCTGCCGCGGCCGCACGAGTTGCTGGCACACCACCAGCCTGCCTCCGGCGCCCGCCCGGCAAACCCCGGGATCGCGAGGTTTGCCGTGCTCCAGACCCGGGCAAGCCTCGGCACATGCCACAGACCTTCGCCGACCGGCTCGCCGAGCTCCGGCAGTTCGACTCGGTCGGCCACTACGCACACAGCCAGCCGGTCACCGGTCAGGACGAGACCGGAACCCTCCTGGTCACCGTCGATCCCACCCGGCGGGTCGTCGGGGTGGCCAGTGCCCATCTCGACGAGTCGCTCCGTCGCCCCGACGGGCTCGCCCACGCCGTACGCCGCGCGCACACCGACGCGGTCATGGACGGCATCGAGCTCGGGCTGCGCGCCCAGGGCCGGATCGATCCCCGGGCTCCGCGTCGCAACCTCGCGGTCGCGTCGGGACCGCCGCCCTCGATGGCCGAGCTCCATCCCGACTTCGGCCACGCGCCCGTCGACGAGGAGCTCTTCCGGTCCCTCTCCGGGCGGCCGGGGCCCCGACCCGACGGCCCGGCCGTGGGCCACTCGGACAACCAGTGCGTCACGGTGACGCTCGACGCGTCCGGTCCGTGCGGCGACGTCGACATCAACCCCGGCTGGCTGGCGAACGCCGCTCCGTCCGCGGTCGCCACCGCCGTCCAGCAGGCCTTCACGGCCGCCTACGAGAAGAGGGACCAGCATGGGTGACATCGGGTCGTTCGCAGTCCAGAGCAAGGAGCTGCGCCAGGAGGGCCAGGAGTGGCTGACCCGCAAGCAGGCGGTGCAGGGCGCCCACGACCTCGCGGACAACGGGGTCGGCAAGGGCTACATGTTCGGCTACCTCGCCAACGTCGCCCACCTGGGCGAGTACCACGACCACTTCGTCAGCGCGATCACGGGAGCGTTCGCCAACGGGGTCAAGACCTTCGACTACATGTCCGCCGCCCTGCAGTCGGCGGCCAACGCCTACGACGGCGTGGACAGCACCGCCGCCGAGTCCGCCGACCACCTCAAGAACAGGCTGCCGCGATGACCGACATCACCGACTGGGACCAGTTCGCGGAAGAGGTCCAGAAACGCTGCCAGGACGTCTTCGACAAGGTGTGGGGCGAGCTCAACCGGATGGCCGGCGTGCTCAACGACGCGGCCAGCCACTTCGACTGGGTCGGCGTGCTGTTCCCGATCCCGAAGCTGATCTGGGACGGGCTCACCTCCGACGACGTCGAGCGCGCCATCGACAAGTTCAACAACGAGATCCGGCCCCAGCTCGAGAAGAAGGCGAAGGAGGTCGTGGGCGACATCAACAAGGTCGTCGGGACCCTGGCGGGCGACCCGCCGGGGCTCAAGAAGCTCTCCTTCGACTACGCCCAGTGCCGGGAGAAGCTCGTCTACCCGGCGCCCTCGATCCAGTCCGAGATCCAGCAGCTCGGGAAGTCCTGGAAGGGCGAGGCGTTCGCCGCCTACTCGCTGGCCGCCGGTGAGCAGGTCAAGGCGATGAGCGACGCGGCCCTCGGCATGGAGCGGGCCGCCGACATGACCAACAAGGGCGCGGCCAAGATCCTCCAGCTCTGGGTCGACCTCAACGACAAGCTGATCGGCGGGATCGTCGACCTCGCCAAGCTGCTGTCCGACGCCACCACCGTCGACAAGATCCTCAGCTTCGAGATCCCGGTGGTCGTGAGCGCGATCGGCGACCTGATCGCCTTCGTGCAGAGCATCGCCAAGACCCTCGAGGACTACTGGATCGGCGTCGGCTTCCAGGACCAGCTCGACTGGGTCAAGCTCAACAACGGCGCCACGGGCCTGCCCCACAACACGTGGCCGGTGATCCACCCGGGTGAGGTCGACGACCTGTCCAACCCCCATGACTGGGGAGTCCTCGCCTGAGCGTCAGAGGAAACGGTTCAGCTTGCCGAGGCCCTGCGTCGGCACCGTGATCGGCACACCCTCGCCGACCGCGTTGAGCACCCAACCCGACGACGTACGCCGCAGCAGGGCCAGCACCGCACCGGTCTCGGTCACCGACATGGTGAGCGTGAACCGCGCGAGCTCCTCGCCCGACTCCTCGTCGAGCAGCCGGCAGTAGGCGTTGGCCACCCACTCCAGCGAGTGGCCCTGGTAGCTGCTGACCAGGAACAGGATCGTGTCGACCGGACCGTGCACCTGGGAGAGGTCGACGAGGATCTGCTCGTCGTCGCCCTCGCCGCTGCCGGTCTGGTTGTCGCCGAGGTGCTCGACCGAGCCGTCGCGCGTCTTGAGGTTGTTGTAGAACGCCAGGTCGAAGAGCTGGGAGCCGGTGAACTGCAGCGCGGTCGCGTCGAGGTCGACGTCGGGTCGCCCGGTGCGGGCCACGCCGGCACCGCGGTCCTGGTCCCAGCCGATGCCCATCCGGACCCGGCTGGACGTGACCTCGAACGACTCCCCCGCGGAGAGCTGGGTCATGCCCCGACCCGGTCGATGACGATGGGCCCGGCGTCGTAGGACGCGTCGGCCGAGATGTCGAAGGACCCCTCGAGCACCGACAGCGCCCGCTCGAACCGGTCCGGCTCGTCGGTCAGCAACGTCATGAGCGGCTGCCCCTCGGTGATCTGGTCACCCGGTCGAGCATGCCACCGGACCCCAGCGCCGGCCTGTACGGGGTCCTCCTTGCGGGACCGGCCCGCACCCAGCCGCCACGCGGCCGTGCCGACCGCCAACGCGTCCAGGCGGGTGAGTACGCCGGACGCCGGCGCCACCACGTCGTGCGACTCCTTGGCGACGGGCAGCGGGGCGTCGGGGTCGCCGTCCTGCGCGCGGATCATCCGCTTCCACACGTCCATCGCCGAGCCGTCGGCCAGCTTGTCGGCCGGGTCGAGGTCGGTGACGCCTGCGCCGGCCAGCATCTCCCTGGCCAGAGCCAGGGTCAGCTCCACCACGTCGGCGGGACCACCGCCGGCCAGGACCTCGACCGACTCCTCGACCTCGACACTGCCGCCGGCGGTGAGCCCGAGCGGGGTCGACATCTCGGTCAGCAGCGCGACCGTGTGCACGCCGGCGTCGGTGCCGAGCGCGACCATCGTCTCGGCCAGCTCGCGGGCCCGCTCCTGCGTCTTCATGAACGCGCCGGTGCCGACCTTGACGTCGAGGACCAGCGAGCCGGTGCCCTCGGCGATCTTCTTGCTCATGATCGACGACGCGATCAGCGGGATCGCCTCGACCGTGCCGGTGACGTCGCGCAGCGCGTAGAGCTTCTTGTCCGCCGGCGCCAGGCCGTCGCCGGCCGCGCAGACCACCGCACCGACCGACTCGAGCTGGGCCAGCATCTCCTCGTTGGAGAGCGCCGCCCGCCAGCCCGGGATCGCCTCCAGCTTGTCGAGGGTGCCGCCGGTGTGGCCGAGGCCGCGCCCCGACAGCTGGGGGACGGCGACGCCGCAGGCCGCCACGAGCGGCGCCAGGGGCAGCGTGATCTTGTCGCCCACGCCGCCGGTCGAGTGCTTGTCGGCCGTCCGGCGGGACAGCCCGGAGAAGTCCATCCGCTCACCGGAGGCGATCATCGCGTTGGTCCAGCGGGCGATCTCGGAGCGGTCCATGCCGTTGAGCAGGATCGCCATCGCGAGCGCCGACATCTGCTCGTCCGCGACCACGCCACGGGTGTAGGCGTCGACCACCCAGTCGACCATCGAGTCGGAGAGGCGGCCACCGTCACGCTTCGTGGTGATCACCTCGACGGCGTCGTGGGCCTCAGCCATGCTTCTCCTCGTTCTTGTGCAGGTCCTCGGGCCCGAACGCGTCGGGCAGCACCTCGGTCATGGGCTTCACACCGGACACGGTCCACAGCCTCAGCCCGGCGCCGCCGTTCTCCCACAGCAGCTGCCGGCACCGGCCGCAGGGCATGATCACCGAGCCGCTGCCGTCGACGCACACGAAGTGGGTCAGCCGGCCCCCGCCGGTGATGTGCAGCTGGCTGACCACGCCGCACTCGGCGCAGAGGGTCACGCCGTAGGCGGCGTTCTCGACGTTGCAGCCGGTCACCACGCGCCCGTCGTCGACCACCGCTGCCGCGCCGACCGAGAAGCGGGAGTAGGGCGCGTAGGCGTGGCCCATCGCCTCCACGGCCTTCGCCCTGAGTCCCTCCCAGTCGAAGCCGTCGTCAGGAGCCTCGGTCATGACGGGGTCATGACTTCACGTAGGGCTCGCCGTCGGCGGCCGGTGGTCGCACCCGGCCGACGAACCCGGCGACGGCGATCACGGTGACGAGGTACGGCGACGCGCGCAGCAGCTCACCCGGGATCTTGTCGAGGAACGCCAGCTGGGCCTGCAGCGTGAAGCAGAAGCCGAACAGCAGCGACGCCAGCGTGGCTCCGACCGGGTGCCAGCGGCCCATGATGACCGCGGCCAGCGCGATGAAGCCGTTGCCGGCCGAGGCGTTGGAGTCGAAGGTGCCCGTCGACCCGACGGTGAAGAACGCCCCGCCCAGCCCCGCGAACACACCGCCGATCAGGATGGCCTGCCAGCGGATCCGGTTGACGTTGATGCCGACGGTGTCGGCGGCCTTGGGGTGCTCGCCGACCGAGCGCACCCGCAGCCCCCAGGTCGTCTGGAAGAGCAGCAGCGTCACGAAGACGACCGAGCCGTACATGATGTAGACGAGGATCGTCTGGTTGAACAGCGCCGGGCCGATGACCGGGATGTCGACCAGGCCGGAGACCGGCACCTTCTCGAGGATGAGCGGCTCGTTGAGGTACTTCTTGATGTCCGGGTCGTCGGGGATCTGGCTGAGCAGGAAGTCGGTGAGCCCGGTCGCCAGCGCGATGAGCACCACGCCGAGGACGACCTGGTTGACCTGGTAGCGCAGCGCGAAGACACCGAGCAGCGCGGCCATGGCGACGCCGGCGGCGATCCCGCCGACCAGGCCCATCGCGGCGCTGAAGGCCAGGCTGGAGGCTACCGACGCGAAGAAGGCGCCCATCAGGAACTGGCCCTCGATCGCGATGTTGATGACACCGGCGCGCTCGCACAGGCAGCCGGCGAGCGCACCGAAGATCAGCGGTGTGGCCAGCCGGATCGTGCCCGGGAACGGGTTGATGATCGCGACCGAGAACGTGCCGCTCTGGTCGGCGTAGTTCCAGAACACGAAGCCGCTGAAGAAGGCGATGCCGATCAGGAAGTAGATCAAGGCCCCGACGACACCCTTGGGCACCTTGTTGACCACCGCCAGCGCCAGCGCGACCGCGGCGATGACGATGCCGACGATCATCATCACCTGCGAGTCGAAGTCCTTGGCCGGGTCGTCCTTCGTGACCCGCTCGCCGAGCGTGTACTTGACCCCGAAGTCGTCCATGCGCAGGTAGAAGAAGACCAGCGCCAGCAGGACGAGGCCGAAGATCGAGACCAGCCTGATCTGGCGGCGTACGTCGCCGCGGTCGCGGACGTCGACCGCGCCCTCGTCGGAGATCGCGGTTGCGACGGCCATCAGGAACCCCAGCCCTTGGCCATGACGGTCGAGCCGCCGCCGGACTCCCTGATTCGGAGCATCCCCTTGACCAGCGCGGGCGCGGCCACGAAGAGGACGATCAGGGCTTGCAGCACGTCGGTGAGCTCCTTGGGCGTGCCGGCGCTCGCCTGCATCGCGACCCCACCCACGCTCATCGCGCCGAACAGCAGCCCAGCGAGCACGGTGCCGAGCGGGCTCGCCCGGCCGAGCAGGGCCACCGTGATCGCGTCGAAGCCGATCGACCCGGGCAGGGTCGGACTCAGCGAGTTCTGGTTGCCGAGCACCTGCATCGTGGCGGCGAGCCCGGCCAGCAGACCTGCGAAGAGCATCGCCAGCGTGTAGACCTTCGCGACGCTCATGCCGGCGGTGCGCGACGCCTGCGCGTTGGCGCCGACCGCCCGGAGCTCGAAGCCCCACGTGCTGCGCTCGAGCAGCCACCACACGGCGACGCCGGCGAGGATCGCGAGGATCACGCCCGTGTGCACGGGGAAGCCGTCGCCCAGCGGCTTGCCGAAGGTGGCGGAGCCGTCGACCTTCGGCGAGAGTGCGTTGTCGCTGCCGGGGCGCTGGAAGGAGTCGTGGCTGAGCGCGTAGATCAGGACCGACGCCGCGAGGTAGTTGAACATGATCGTCGTGATCACCTCGTGGGCACCGGTGCGGGCCTTGAGGAAGCCGGTCAGCGCTCCCCAGAAGGCACCACCGACGAGGCCCGCGACGAGGGCCACGATCAGGTGGACGACCGGGGGGAGGTTCCAGGTGAACCCGACGTAGCCGGCGCAGATCGCGCCGATGATGAGCTGGCCCTGGGCACCGATGTTGAACAGGCCCGCCCGGAAGGCCAGCGTGACTCCCAGGCCGGCGCAGATCAGCGGCGCCGACCGGTTGAGCGTCGAGGCGATCGCGTTGCCCGAGCCGAGCGAACCCCTCACGAGCGCGCTGTACGACGACCAGATGGCGTCGGCCGACCGGGTGAAGAAGTCCCACGGGTAGCTGCCGAAGTAGCTGAGCGACTCGATGACGTCGTCGTCGCTGAACGCGATGACGAAGGCACCGATCACCAGCGCGATCACGAACGCGCCGACGGTGACCTTGACGCTCGGCAGCCAGGAGTTGGGGTCGCGCAGGCTGACCGGGGGTTCGGGCTCGACCGGCTCGGCGGCGGCGCCGGGCGGCGGCGCGGGTGCCTGGGTGCTCATGCGCTGACCTCCTGAGGGGACTCGGGCGTGGCGCCGGCCATCAGCAGGCCGATGTCCTCACGGGCTATGTCGGGACTGACCGTGTCGACGATCCGGCCGTCGTACATGACCGCGATCCGGTCGGAGAGGGTGAAGATCTCGTCGAGCTCGGTGGAGACGATGATCACCGCGGTGCCCTTGTCGCGCTCGCCGATGATCCGCTTGTGGATGAACTCGATCGAGCCCACGTCCACGCCACGGGTCGGCTGGGAGGCGATCAGCACCTTGAGCGGCCGCGAGAACTCCCGCGCCACCACGACCTTCTGCTGGTTGCCACCCGAGAGCGACGACACCGGGGTCGAGGCGGACTCGGTGCGGATGTCGAACTCCTTGATCCGGGCGTCGGCGTTCTTCGCGATGTCGTCGAGCTTGAGCACGAGGCCGCTGGAGAACTCGTCGCTGCGGTAGATGTCGAGGATGAGGTTCTCCCGGACGCTGAAGGCGCCGACGTAGCCGTCGTGGGAGCGGTCCTCGGGGATGTAGCCGATGCCGTCGTCGAGGCTCTCGCGCGGACCGTGCTTGCTGATGTCCTCGCCGTCGAGGCGGATCACCCCGGCGTCGGGCTTGACCAGGCCCAGCAGGGCCTTGATCAGCTCGGTCTGGCCGTTGCCCTGGACCCCCGCGATGCCGAGCACCTCGCCGGCGCGAGCCTCGAAGGACACGTCCTTGACGACCTGGTGGCCCCGCGGGTCGACGACCGTGCAGCCCTCGACGGACATGACCACGTCGCCCGTCTTGGGCGGGTCCTTGTCGACCTTGAGCTTCACCTCACGGCCGACCATCATCTCCGCGAGCTCGGACTCGGACGCGCTCGGCGGAGCGGTGCCGACGACCTTGCCGCGCCGGATCACCGAGATCCGGTCGCCGACCGCCTTGACCTCGCGGAGCTTGTGGGTGATGAAGATGATCGACGTGCCCTGCTCCTTCAGCGAGCGCATGATGTCCATGAGCTCGTCGATCTCCTGCGGGGTGAGCACCGCGGTGGGCTCGTCGAGGATCAGGACCTTGGCCTCGTTGGACAGCGCCTTGATGATCTCGACCCGCTGCTGCACACCGACCGGCAGCGCCTCGACCAGCGTGCCCGGGTCGACCTTCAGGCCGTAGCGCTCGGACAGCTCGGTGACCATCGCCGAGGCCTTGCGGCGGGACAGGATGCCGGGCGCGGCGGTCTGCTCGCGGCCCAGCATGACGTTCTCCGCGACCGTGAAGACCGGGACCAGCATGAAGTGCTGGTGCACCATGCCGATGCCGGCTGCGATCGCGTCGCTCGGTGAGTGGAACGAGATCGGCTCACCGTCGACGAGGATCTCGCCCTCGGTCGGCTCGAGCAGTCCGTAGAGCATGTTCATCAGCGTGGACTTGCCGGCGCCGTTCTCACCGAGCAGGCAGTGGATCTCGCCCGGCTCGATGGTCAGGTCGATGTGGTCGTTGGCCGTGAACGACCCGAACTTCTTGGTGAGGCCTTTGATCTCCAGCTTCATCGCTGTCCCTCCCACACCCATGACCGACAGGCTGACGATAGGGCAGAGCCGGGGCGGGGGAAGTCCCCGCCCCGGCTCTGTTACTCAGTTTTGAGCGGTGTCGATCAGGTCAGCTGGCAGCCGGCGTGATGGTGATCGACCCGTCGATGATGCCTGCCTTGAGCTCCTCGATCTTGTCCTTCAGCTCCTGCGGGATCACGCTGTCGAAGTCGTGGTAGGGCGCCAGGCCGACACCACCGTTCTCGAGCGTGCCGTTGAAGAGCTCGTTGCTGAAGGTGCCCTCGAGGGACTCCTTGATCGCCTCGGTCACGGAGACGTCCATGCCCTTGGCGACCGAGGTCAGCAGGATGTCGCCGTACTCGGTCGACTCGAAGCCGTCGGTGTCGACCCAGATGGCCTTGGCGCCCGCGTCCTTGGCGGCCTGGAGGCCACCGAGGCCGGCGGGACCCGCGACCGGGAACAGGATGTCCGCGCCCTGGCCGATCAGCTGCTCGCCGACCGACTGGCCCTTCGTCTTGTCCTCGAAGTCCTCGGTGAACGAACCGTCCTTGCCGTCCCAGCCGAGCAGCTGCACCTCGGTGCCGTTGTCCTCGTTGTACTTCTCGACGCCCTGCTTGAAGCCCTCCATGAAGATCGTCACGGTCGGGATCGGCAGACCACCGAAGGTGCCGACGATGCCGCTCTCCGACATGCCCGCGGCCAGGTAGCCGGCGAGGTACGACGGCTGGTCGGTCGCGTAGACCAGGCCCTTGAGGTTGGCAGGAGCCTTTTCGTAGGCGAAGTCGACGATCGCGAAGTCGACGTCGGGGTTCTTCTTGGCGGCCGCGAGGGTCGCGTCGCCGAGCAGGAAGCCGACGGTCGTGATCTCGTTGCAGCTCTGCTGGATGAGCTGGTTGATGTTGTCGGCGTACTGGTCGTCACCGGTCGACTCGACCTGAGCCGTGGTGATGCCGAACTGGGCCTCCGCGTCGGACTGGCCCTTCAGCGCCGTCTGGTTGAAGCCCTTGTCATCGAATCCGCCCGAGTCGGAGACCATGCACGCCTTGAACGCCGAGTTGTCAGCCGTCGCCGACGGCTCCGCGGCAGAGCTGCTCTCGGTCGGGGCCGCGCTGGTCGTCTCGTCGTCAGGCGCTGCGCTGCCACCACTCGAGTCGTCCCGGTCCCCACATGCAGTCAGCACCAGAGCGGCGATGCCCGCCACCAGTGCCATGCGTGCCGTCTTCTTCACGGCATCCTCCTGATCGTTTTTGTCCTAGGTGCACGCCCGGTCCGGGAGCGCGTCGCGCCACCCTAGGCCCTGACAGGGGTGTTGGGCGATGGCCCGACCGGAGTTTTGCCCGTTGTTACCGGTTGGTGACCTCGGGTCATCCACCACCGGGCCAAACCCCCTCCCAAGGGGCCATTGCGCCATGGTCCGGACGGGTGGTTCAGCGGCTGAGGGCGCTGGTGGCGGTCTGTGCCAGCAGCTTGGCGCCGATGCCCACCGCGCGCTCGTCGACGCGCAGGTTTCCCTGGTGGAGGTCGTACGTCGGCCCGCCGGGCGTGCGCGTGCCGAGCCGCATCATCGCGCCGGGGACGCGGTCGAGGTACCAGCCGAAGTCCTCGGCGCCCAGGCTCTGGGGAGCCGCGACCTGGCCTCGGTCGCCGAGGACGGTCCGAACCGCCTCGGCCAGGATCCGGTTGGACACCGGCTCGTTGACGACCGGCGGGACCCCGCGCTGGTAGTCGATCTCCGAGGTGACGCCGTAGGGCCGGACGATCTCGTCGACGACCGTGCGGACCACCTCCTCGCAGTCCGCCCAGGCCACCGCGTCGAGGATCCGGACCGTGCCCGTGACCACACCGTGGTCGGGGATGACGTTGGCCGCCGAGCCCGCGTGGAGACTTCCCCACACCATGCTCACCCCGGCGCGCGGGTCCATCCGGCGGCTCAGCACGGCCGGCAGCTCCGTGGTCACCTTGGCGAGGGCGAAGGTGAGGTCGCTGGTGAGGTGCGGGCGGCTGGTGTGGCCGCCGCTTCCGGTGAGCCGCACTTCGACGCGGTCGGCCGCACTGGTGAGCGGGCCCAGCCGCAGGCCCACCTGGCCGACGTCCACGCCGGGGTCGCAGTGCAGCGCGAACACCCGCTCCACGCCGTCGAGGGCGCCCTCCTTCATGAGGTGCAGCGCTCCGCCGGGCATGACCTCCTCGGCGGGCTGGAACAGCAGCCGGACCCGGCCGGGCAGCAGGCCGCGGTCGGCCACCTCGGCCAGCGCCAGCGCGGCCCCGGTCAGCGCGGTCGTGTGCACGTCGTGCCCGCAGGCGTGGGCGACTCCAGCGATCTTGCTGACCCACGGGTCGGTGGTGACGTCCTGGACCGGCAGGGCGTCCATGTCGGCCCGCAGCGCCACCAGCCGCTCGCCGGTACCGAGGTCGGCGGCGAAGCCGGTGCGGCTGTGGTGGGTGACCTGCCAGCCGGCCTGCTCGACGCGGCCGGCCACCACCTCGGCCGTGCGCAGCTCGGACCAGGAGAGCTCGGGGTGGGCGTGCAGGTCGCGGCGCAGGTCGATGAGGTCGGTGTCGTACTTGTCGACGACCTCGGCGATCACTGCGGCGGCCGTCTCGGCGGCCTCATCCTGTTGTTGCATGTCGAGGGAAGGCTAGTTCAATCTCACGAGCCGACCCGCGAGCGGGTCCGGGCCGGGCCGCAAAAAGCGAGGATCCCCGGCGCCGCCTCAGGACGGCGCCGGGGATCCTCGAGGATCGAGCGGTTACGGCGTGATCGTGACGACCTTTCCCTTGGGCTTCGGGCCCATGGGCAGCGCGTTGATCGTCGCCAGCAGCCCGGTCGGAGTCGCCTCGACGGCGGCCGGGAACGGCAGCTCGAGGTAGGTCCGGGCCTTGTGGCCCCCGGCCTTGATCTTCGAGATCACGCCGCGGAACAGCTGGGCCACGTAGACGTCACCGTTGCTGGCGACCGCGACCCCGGTCGGGCTGAGCAGCCCGCCCACGAGGGTCGAGACCTTGCCGGTGGTCGGGTCGATCTTCAGCACCCGGCCGTTCAGGCCGAGGCTGCCGTCCTCCGGTCCGCCCGGCAGGCTCGTGACGTAGAGCTGGCCGTCCGGGCCGTACTCGATGTCGGTCGGGACCGCCTCGAGGGCGAACTTCTTGCCGATCACGCAGTTCGGCAGCTTGGCGGTCTCGGCCGCGGACCGCGTCACCTTGACCTTCACCGGCTTGAGCGCGGCCACCGTCGAGAAGACACCGGTCGGTGAGATCGCGAAGATCGCGTTGGCTCCCGCGTCGGCGACGTAGGTGGTGCCCGCGTTGGTCGCGGTGGCGTAGGGGTGGGTCTCCTTGACCCCCGAGTAGGAGCCGGGGAAGTTCTTCGGGAGCTGGGCGAGGCAGGACTTGGGCGTCTTGAGGAAGCCGTAGTCGAACTTCCCGTCCGGGTTGGCGGTCTTCTCGTAGGCGTAGGTGTCACCGACGAGCTGCGGGGCGCCGTTGAGGTCGAGGGTCCAGACCTTGCCGGCCTTGTTGTTGCCGGAACCGGTCGTGAAGCGGAGCACACCGCCGTCGGCGGAGACGCCCTCGGCCGCGACCTTCTTGGAGAGACCGGGGAAGACCACGGTCGGCTGGCCACCGGGGAGCTGCCGGTAGAGCGGGCCGGCGAAGCTGTCGGTCCAGTAGCGGGTGCCATCGGGCGCCTGGGCGACGCTGAGCGGGCCGACCAGCTTCTTGGCGACCACGGCCACGGCGGGCTTGGCCTTGGCGTGGGACTGCGCTGCGTTGGCGCTGTTGAGCGCGGCGCCGGCGGTACTGCCGGCGAGCGCCACGGCCGCTGCCGCGGCGAGAACTTGACGGGTTCGCATGGGGTCTTCCTTCGGTAGTTGACGAGGAGTGACTCTGGTGAGGCTTCCGGTTGCGCCCCTCCTGTCGCATCCGTGCCTGCCCCGAGATTTCTATGAGGGATGTCCCGACGACAAGGGGGGAACTGTCCCGACCTGCCGGGACACGCGGAAAGTGGTCCGAGATTTCACCTTTCTGGATGAGGCTCGTCGTACGCCGCGAGCAGCCGATCGGCGGCCGCGGGCGCCGGAAGCTCGCCCGCCAGCACCCCGTCGCGCACCTCATCGCGGATCCGGCGGACCCCGGCCGAGTGGCGCAGCCGCTGGTCGAGCTCGTCGCGGACCAGCGCCCAGGTGAACTCGAGCTGCTGCTGCGCGCGCTTGTCGGCGAGGCCGTCGGCGCCCAGCATTTCCCGGTGCGCGAGGACGCGCCCCCACAGGTCGTCGACGCCGATGTCGTGCAGCCCGGATACCGTGACCACCGGCGGCGCCCACTCATCCTTGCCGCGGACCAGCCGCAGCGCGCCGGCCAGCTCCCGCGCGGCGGCCCGGGCCTCGTCCTCCCGGTCGCCGTCGGCCTTGTTGACCGCGATGACGTCCGCGATCTCGAGAATGCCCTTCTTGATCCCCTGGAGCTGGTCGCCGGTGCGGGCCAGGGTCAGGAAGAGGAAGGTGTCGACCATCCCGGCCACGGTCACCTCGGACTGCCCGACGCCGACGGTCTCGACCAGCACCACGTCGTACGCCGCCGCTTCGAGCACGGCCATCGCCTGCACCGTGGCGCGCGCGACCCCGCCCAGGGTCCCGGCGGCCGGTGAGGGCCGGATGAAGGCGTCCGGGTTCGCGGACAGCTTGGCCATGCGGGTCTTGTCGCCGAGCACAGAGCCGCCGGTGCGGATGCTGGACGGGTCGACCGCCAGCACACCGACCCGATGGCCCTGCGCGGTGAGCCGGGTGCCGAGGGACTCGATGAACGTCGACTTCCCGACGCCCGGCACGCCGGAGACACCGACGCGGACGGCCGGCGAGCGGACTCCCGAGGCGTCGTCCTCGGCGAGCGCGGTCAGGAGCTGGCGGGCGGCCGAGTGGTGCTCCCGCTTGGACGACTCGACCAGCGTGATCGCCTGCGACACCGCCGCGCGTCGCTGCGCGCGGATGCCCTCGAGGAGCGAGTCGACGTCCGGCATCAGTGGTCGAGCTGCTCGCGGAGCCGGGCCAGCAGGTCGAGCGCGGACTCGGCGATGACCGTGCCGGGCAGGAACACCGCCGCGGCCCCCATCTCCTTGAGGGTGGGTACGTCGTCGGGCGGGATGACGCCGCCGATCACGACCATGATGTCGGGGCGGCCGTGCTCCGCGAGCGCCTGCTTCAGCGCCGGCAGCAGCGTGAGGTGGCCGGCGGCGAGCGAGGAGATGCCGACGATGTGCACGTCGGCGTCGACCGCCTGCTGGGCGACCTCCTCCGGGGTGGAGAAGAGCGGCCCCACGTCGACGTCGAAACCCATGTCGGCGAAGGCCGAGACGATGACCTTCTGGCCGCGGTCGTGGCCGTCCTGACCCATCTTGGCGACCAGGATCCGGGGCCGGCGGCCCTCGGCCTCGTCGAACTCCGCGGTCGCGTCGAGCACCTGCTGGACGAGGGTGCCGCCGCCTTCGCCGGACTCGTCCCTGAACACGCCGCTGATCGTACGGATGGTGGCCTGGTGCCGGCCGTAGACCTTCTCGAGGGCGTCGGAGATCTCGCCGACCGTGGCCTTGGCGCGGGCCGCGTCGACGGCGAGCGCCAGCAGGTTGCCGTCGAGGTCTGCGCCGGGCCCGTCCTCGGCAGAGCGGGTCAGCGCCTCGAGCGTGCGGCGGACCTCGTCGTCGTCGCGCTCGGCGCGCAGCCGCTCGAGCTTGGCCGTCTGCTGGCGGTAGACGTCGTTGTTGTCCACCTTGTGCACGTCGAGCTTGTCCTCGGAGCCCAGCCGGAAGGTGTTGACGCCGATCACCTTCTGGGCGCCGGAGTCGATGCGCGCCTGGGTGCGGGCGGCGGCCTCCTCGATGCGCATCTTGGGGATGCCCTGCTCGATGGCCTTGGCCATGCCGCCGGCCCGCTCGGCCTCCTGGATGTGCGCCCAGGCCCGCTCGGCGAGGTCGTGGGTGAGCCGCTCGACGTAGTAGGAGCCGGCCCAGGGGTCGATGGTGCCCGTCGTACCGCTCTCCTGCTGGAGAAGGAGCTGGGTGTTGCGGGCGATGCGGGCCGAGAAGTCGGTCGGCAGCGCGATCGCCTCGTCGAGGGCGTTGGTGTGCAGCGACTGGGTGTGGCCCTGGGTGGCGGCCATCGCCTCGATGCAGGTGCGGCCGACGTTGTTGAACACGTCCTGCGCGGTGAGCGACCAGCCGCTGGTCTGGCAGTGGGTGCGCAGGCTCAGTGACTTGGGGTTCTGCGGGTCGAAATCGCGGACCAGCCGGCTCCACAACGCCCGGGCCGCGCGCATCTTCGCGACCTCCATGAAGAAGTTCATGCCGATCGCCCAGAAGAAGCTGAGCCGCGGTGCGAACTGGTCGATGGTCATCCCGGTCGCGAGCCCCGCACGGATGTACTCCACGCCGTCCGCGAGCGTGTAGGCGAGCTCGAGGTCCTGGGTCGCCCCGGCCTCCTGGATGTGGTAGCCGGAGATCGAGATCGAGTTGAAGCGGGGCATCTTCGCGGCCGTGTAGCTGAAGATGTCGGAGATGATCCGCATGCTCGGCTCGGGCGGGTAGATGTAGGTGTTGCGGACCATGAACTCCTTGAGGATGTCGTTCTGGATGGTCCCGCTGAGCTGCTCCGGCTTGACCCCCTGCTCCGCGGCCGCGGCGATGTAGAGGGCGAGCACCGGCAGCACGGCGCCGTTCATGGTCATCGACACCGACATCTCGTCGAGCGGGATGCCGTCGAAGAGCGTGCGGGTGTCGTAGATCGAGTCGATCGCGACACCCGCCATGCCGACGTCGCCGCGCACCCGCGGGTGGTCGGAGTCGTAGCCGCGGTGGGTGGCCAGGTCGAACGCGACGCTCAGCCCCTTCTGGCCGGCGGCGAGGTTGCGGCGGTAGAACGCGTTGGACTCCTCGGCCGTCGAGAAGCCTGCGTACTGCCGGATCGTCCACGGCTGGGTCGTGTACATGGTCGGGTAGGGGCCGCGCAGGAACGGCGAGAGCCCGGGCCAGGTGTCGAGGGCATCCAGGCCCTCGAGGTGCTCGGGCCCGTAGATCGGCAGGATGTCGATCCCCTCGGGCGACGGCCAGGGCTCGGCCGCATCCGTCCAGTCGACCGACTCGCTCGCCTGCGGCCCCAGCGGGAGTCCGGCGAAAGTCTTCGGGACGCTCATGCCAGCTTCTCCCTGGTGCGGGTCAGGAACTCGAGCGCGTCGACGCCCATCGCGACCGAGTCGTCGCAGCCCTCGCGTGGCTTCCCCGCGACGAACACCCACGGTGCCCCGGCCGTGCGCAGCGCCGCGACCGCCTCGCCGGCCCAGGCGTCGTAGGCACCGTCGCTGCCGGCCAGACACACGACCCGCTGCCCGTCGTACGCCGCGACCAGGTCGTCGGCCGTCTCGGTCGGACCGGCGACGTCGACCGCGATGCCTCCGGCCGCGAGCAGGTTGGACGCGAACGTGGCTCGGGCGGTGTGCGCGGCGACGGTGCCCATGGTGGCCAGGAACACCCGGCCGTCCGGCGGGTCGTCGCGCAGCGCCTCGAACGCGGCCCCGTAGCGGCGTACCTCGGTGCCCGCCGAGGCCGGCGTCCGCTCGGGGAGTGTCTCGGCGAGGTGGGGGAACTCGGTGAGCCCGGTCAGCGGCCGGGTGCGCGTGGCGACCTCACGGTCACGCTGCTCGACCGTCCGGGCGATCTCGGAGTCGAGGTCCAGGCCGTCCTCGAGCCGGCCGAACAGCTCCCAGGCAGCGACGGCCAGGTCGTCGGTCAGCTTCTCGACGGCGTACGCACCGCCGGCCGGGTCCGCCACGGTCGCGACGTGCGCCTCGTCGACGAGCAGGTGGGAGATGTTGCGCGCGATGCGGCGGCCGAACGCGTCGGGCGTGCCGAGGGGGCTGTCGAACGGCTGCACGGTGACGGCGTCCGCGCCGCCCACGCCGGCCGCGAACGCGGCGACCGTGGTGCGCAGCATGTTGACCCAGGGGTCGTACTTGCTCATCATCGGCCGGCTGGTCACAGCGTGCTGGTGCTGCTCGCGGACGCTCGTCCCGCTGAGCTCGAGGACACGTCCCCACAGCCGACGCGCCGCGCGCAGCTTGGCGATCGTCGTGAACTGCTCGTCGGTCGCGGCGTAGCGGAACTCCACGATCTTCGCGGCCTCGTCGAGGTCGAGCCCGGCGTCGGTCAGGGTGCGGAGGTAGCCGGCTCCGACGGCCAGCGAGTGCGCGAGCTCCTGGACGTCGGAGGCGCCTCGGTCGTGGACCTCCGTCGCGTCGACGACGAAGACGCGCACGCCCGACTGCCAGGCCTGCTCGGCCAGCTCGCGGCCGGCGCTCCGGGCGTCCAGCCCGAGGTTGGTACGCGGGTGCAGCTCGCGGCCCTCGGCGTACCCCAGGAAGGCGCGGGCGCCCCTCTCGGTCGTCCGCAGGACGACGGGTGCGAGGCCGAGGAGCACCTGGTCGAGCAGGACGCTCCAGTCGACGTCCTCGTCGACCTCGAGCCACAGCGAGGTGACCCCGCCCTCGAGGTCGGTGAGCAGCGTCTCGTTGTCGGTCTTGGCGTCGGTGACCGCGAGGTGGGTGCGGATGTCCCACTCCCCCGCCCGGGTCGGCCGGCCCTCGGTGACCAGCCCGTCGAGCAGCTCCGGCGTGCCGAGCGGAGTGATGCCGATCCCGTCCAGCGTGGTCCGGGTGAGCTTGTCCCAGACCAGGTCGTCGGGGTCGTCGTCGGTCAGCCGGCGGGCCTTGCGGAGCACCGCCGCGGCCGCGGCCTCCCACTCGGCCTTCCCCTCCGCGCGGGCCCGGCGGTCCTCGGGCGCGGACAGGTCGAGGCTGCCCTGGTCCGGCTCGAGTTCCTCGGGCTCGGCCAGGCCGCCCTCGACGGTCTGCTCCTCGGTCACGTTCGCAGCGTAGGTTGGACGCCTCCGCAGGGCCATCGACTGTGAATTTCTCCATGCCAGGGGGTTGAGCTCTCCCCCTGAACAGGAGCAACGTGTCCCCATGGTGGACAAAGGAGCCCGTTCAGCCGGCAGACAAGATCTCGAGGCCCTCAAGCCCGATGAGATCCGCAACGTCGTGCTGGTCGGGCCGAGCTCCGGTGGCAAGACCACCCTCCTCGAGACGCTGCTGGTCCGCAGTGGTGCCCTGAACCGCGCCGGCTCGGTCGCCGAGGGCACGACCGTGTCGGACTTCGAGTCCGGCGAGCGGTCCCACGGGCGCTCGATGGCGCTGTCGGTCGCGCCCGTCGTACACCGCGGCGTGAAGGTCAACCTGATCGACACCCCCGGCTACGCCGACTTCGTGGGGGAGCTGCGGGCCGGGCTGCGGGCCGCGGACTGCGCGCTGTTCGTGACCGCCGCCAACGAGCCGGTCGACCAGGTCACGGCGATGCTGTGGCGCGAGTGCGCCGACGTGGGGATGCCACGAGCGGTGGTGGTGACCAAGCTCGACCACGCGCGGGCCGACTACCCAGGGGTGCTGGCCGCAGCACAGGAGACGTTCGGGAGCACCGGTGACAAGGTGCTCCCGTTGTACGTCCCGGTCATGTCGGGCACGGAGGTCACCGGGCTGGTCGGGCTGCTCGGGTCGGACGGCGAGGCGGACAACGCGGACGCCCGGGCCGCCCTGATCGAGGGGATCATCGAGGAGTCCGAGGACGAGGGGCTGATGGACCGCTACCTCTCCGGCGAGACGGTCACCGAGGACGCCCTGCTCGAGGACCTGCACCGCGCGATGGCGCGCGGCACCTTCTTCCCCGTCGTGGCGGCCTGCTCGACGAGCGGCGTGGGCTGCGGCGAGCTGCTCGACCTGATGGTGCGCGGCTTCCCGGCGCCCAGCGAGCACCCGAGCCCGGCCACGTTCACGCCCGCGGGTGCCGCCGCCGACGCGGTCACCTGCGACCCGGACGGCCCGCTGGTCGCGGAGATCGTCAAGACCACGAGCGACCCCTACGTCGGCCGGGTCAGCCTGGTGCGGGTCTTCTCCGGCACCCTCGACCCCGACAGGCCCGTGCACGTGTCCGGTCACCTGACGTCGTTCTTCGGCGCCGAGTCGGGACACGCCGACCATGACGACGACGAGCGGGTGGGTGCGCTGTCCTACCCGTTCGGCCAGTCCCTCCAGCCGGCGAGCCGCGTGGTGTGCGGCGACATCGCCACCGTCGGGCGGCTCGGGCGCGCGGAGACCGGCGACACCCTGTCCTCGGTCGAGGATCCGCGGGTGCTCCGACCGTGGTCGCTGCCGACCCCGCTGCTGCCCATGGCGATCGAGGCGGAGACGAAGTCCGACGAGGACAAGCTCTCCACCGCGCTGTCCCGGCTCGCAGCCGAGGATCCCTCGCTGCGGGTCGACATGGGCACCGGCGACCACGGCCAGCTCGTGCTCTGGACGATGGGCGAGGCGCACGCCGACGCGGCCCTGGAGCGGCTGTCCGAGCGGTTCGGCGTCTCCGTCCGGCAGATCGAGGTCCAGGTCCTCATGCGCGAGACCATGGCCGCCGCCGGCAGCGGGCTGGGACGGCACGTGAAGCAGTCCGGCGGGCACGGTCAGTACGCCGTGTGCGAGATCGAGGTCGAGCCACTGCCCCGGGGCTCGGGGTTCGAGTTCGCCGAGCGGGTGGTCGGTGGCGTTGTACCCCGGCAGTTCATCCCGTCGGTCGAGAAGGGGATTCGCGCCCAGATGTCCCGCGGCTGCTCGGGTCACCCGATGGTCGACGTGCGGGTGACGCTCACCGGCGGCAAGGCGCACAGCGTGGACTCGTCGGACATGGCGTTCCAGAGCGCCGGCGCCCTGGCGCTGCGCGAGGCCGCCAACGCGGCCGGGGTGCAGCTCCTGGAGCCGTACGACGAGGTCGCGGTGACCGTCCCGGACGGCCTGGTCGGGACCGTGATGAGCGACCTGTCCTCGAGGCGCGGGCGGGTGCTGGGCCAGGACACCGCCGACGGGATGGCCGTCGTACGCGCGCACGTGCCGTGCTCGGAGCTGATCCGCTACCCGATCGACCTGCGCTCGGCCACGCACGGCACCGGCTCGTTCACGCGGACCTTCGCCGGCTACGAGCCCGTGTCGACCTAGGACCCGCCCTCCGGGTCACTCCGGGTCAGCAGCGGTCCGGACTGCGCTCGTCGACCCGCCGGTAGATCGGACCTCGCGCGTTGGCGTCGGCCGCGGCCTTCGCCACGCCACGCTGGATGAGCCTCTTCCCGACGTCGACACCGTCGTGATCGACGTACCGCAGCAGGCTGCCGTCGACATCCTTGTCGGGGCCGCGACGAGTCAGCGTGACCCGTTGCCCGTCCACGATCCTGGCCAGCTCATCGGTGGAGCAGCTGAAGGCGATCCCGGCCAGCCGCACCTGGACGCCGTTGCTGAGCCGCAGGGTTATCGGGTCCACGGCCGCGTCGACCTGCCAGATCCCACGCACGGGCTCGTCGTCGCCCTCGGGCTCGGGCTCGTCATCGGGCTCGGGCTCGGGATCGGGCTCGGGATCGGGCTGCTCACTGGCAGGCGGCCCCGGTGTGCTCGACGCCGGCGGCGGTGACGGACCGTTGCTGGAGCTGGCCCTCTGGTCGTCGCCGACGACCAGCACCGCGGCGGTGACGAACACCGGGACGACGACGGCGGCCACCACCCAGGGCGCGAACCGGCGTACCTGCTCCTCGACTCCTGCCGGTGGGCCGTCGGGCGCACCAGAACGCCGCTCGGTCCACCGCTCCCCGTTCCAGTAGCGCTGATGGCCCGGCGGTGCGTCATAGTCCGGATACCACCCCGGCGCGACTCCCCCCGTCACGCCACAAGGAACGCACAGGGATCTGGAGCGGTCAAGTCGGCCTGACACCCCGCCGGGTATTGACGGCGGCCACCGCGGCGTGTCAGCGACAGGCGGTGTCGGGCGTGGCGTCGTCGACGCGGTGGTAGAGCTTCTCCCGCGGGTGCTTGCTGTAGCCGTCCCGGGAGTCGTAGCGCGCGATCGCCATCCCGGAGCGGATCATCTTCAGCCCGACGTCCTTCTTGCCGAGCTGGACGTAGCGCAGCAGCCGTCCGTACTGGTCCTTGTTCTCGACCGGCGCCACCAGCTTCACCGTCCGGCCCTCGACCAGCCTGGCCAGCCGGGTCTGCGCCGCCTCGAAGCCGCACTCGCCGTGGTCCGGTGAGTCGATGCCGACCAGCCGCACATCCTGGCCGGTGTCGAGCCGGACCGTGTCACCGTCGAGCACGGACGCCACCACCGCGGTCTTCGGCTTCCCCGCAGCGGGGTCGGCGGTCGCCGGCGCGAGGGGCGTCGTCAGCAGGCCGACGGCCGCCACGACGACGAGCAGGTTCGCACGCATGTCTCATGAAGCCACGCGGTGGCTGTGGCTGTCAGGCGGTTGGCGAAAGCCGTTCGTCAGGCCTTCGACGCGGGACGCTTGACCGGGCTCTTCTGGCGCTTCGGCGCATCCTCGCGGCCGTCGTCGTCCTTGTTGCGCAGGCCGATCTTGGTGCCGAGCCACACCAGCGGGTCGTACTTCTTGTCGACCACGCGCTCCTTCATGGGGATGATCGCGTTGTCGGTGATCTTGATGCCCTCGGGACAGACCTCGGTGCAGCACTTGGTGATGTTGCACATGCCGATGCCCGCCGCGCCCTGCGCGAGCTCGCGGCGGTCGTGGGTGTCGAGCGGGTGCATGTCCAGCTCGGCGTACCGCAGGAAGAAGCGCGGCCCGGCGAAGGCCGGCTTGTTGTCCTCGTGGTCACGGACGACGTGGCAGACGTTCTGGCACAGGAAGCACTCGATGCACTTGCGGAACTCCTGGCCGCGCTCGACGTCGACCTGGGCCATCCGGCGCTTGCCGTCGGCGTCGCGCGGAGGCGGCGAGAACGACGGGAGCTCGGAGGCCTTCTCGTAGTTGTAGGAGACGTCGGTGACGAGGTCGCGGATGATCGGGAACGCGCGGACCGGCGTGACGGTGATGGTCTCGCCGGGCTCGAAGTCGGAGAGCCGGGTCATGCAGAGCAGGCGCGGACGGCCGTTGATCTCGGCGCTGCACGAGCCGCACTTGCCGGCCTTGCAGTTCCAGCGCACCGCCAGGTCGCCGGCCTGGGTGGCCTGCAGCCGGTGGATCGCGTCGAGGACGACCTCGCCCTCGGAGACCTCGACGGTGTAGTCCTCCAGCGCGCCGCCCTCGTCGTCGCCACGCCAGACCCGCATCTTCAGATCGGTCATCTCAGCCACGTTGCGTCGTCCTCACTTGTCCTCGAAGAAGGCCTTGAGCTCGTCGGGCATGACGGGGAGCGGCTTCTCAGCCAGGTCCACGCCGTCTCCCGACGAGTTGAGCGTCAGCACGAGGTTCTTCGCGCCCCACCCGGGGTCGGGCCCGGGGAAGTCGTCGCGGGTGTGACCGCCGCGCGACTCCTGGCGGGCCAGGGCCGCCTTCGCGATGCACTCGGACACCAGCAGCATGTTGTGGATGTCGATCGACAGGTGCCAGCCCGGGTTGTAGGGGCGGGCGCCGTCGACCTTGAGCCTCGCGGCCCGCGCCTTGAGCTGCTCGATCTCCTTGAGCGACTGCTCGAGCTCGTCGGAGGTGCGGATGATGCCGACCAGGTCGTTCATCGACTGCTGGAGGTCCGCCTGGATCGTGTAGGCGTTCTCCTCGCCCTTGGGGTCGAACGGCGCCAGCGCGGCCTCCTCGGCAGCGGTCAGCTCGGCCTCGGGGACCGCGGTGCGCGAGGCCAGCCCGGAGGCCCGGGCTGCGGCGGCCTCACCGGCCCGCTTTCCGAACACGATCAGGTCGGACAGTGAGTTGCCGCCGAGCCGGTTGGAGCCGTGCATGCCGCCCGAGCACTCGCCGACGGCGTAAAGCCCCTCGACGGAGGAGAGCTCGGTGTCGGGGTCGACCTCGACGCCGCCCATCACGTAGTGACAGGTGGGGCCGATCTCCATCGGCTCCTTGGTGATGTCGACGTCCGCCAGCTCCTTGAACTGGTGGTACATCGACGGCAGCCGCTTGAGGATGAACTCCGGGCTTCGGCGCGAGGCGATGTCGAGGTAGATGCCGCCGTGCGGTGATCCCCGGCCGGCCTTGATCTCGGAGTTGATCGCGCGAGCGACCTCGTCGCGGGGCAGCAGCTCGGGTGGGCGGCGGTTGTTCTTCTTGTCGTCGTACCAGCGGTCTGCCTCTTCGACGTTGTCCGCCGTCTCGGCCTTGAAGAACTCCGGGATGTAGTCGAACATGAACCGCTCGCCCTCGGAGTTCTTCAGGATGCCGCCGTCGCCGCGGACCGACTCCGTGACCAGCAGCCCCTTCACCGAGGGCGGCCAGACCATCCCCGTGGGGTGGAACTGGACGAACTCCATGTTGATCAGCGACGCACCGGCGCGCAGCGCGAGGGCGTGGCCGTCACCGGTGTACTCCCACGAGTTGGAGGTGACCTTGAACGACTTCCCGATGCCTCCGGTGGCCAGTACGACGGACGGCGCCTCGAAGGCGATGAACGAGCCGGTCTCGCGCCAGTAGGCGAACGCGCCGGTGATCGCGCCGTCCGGACCCTTGAACAGGTCGGTGACGGTGCACTCCATGAAGCAGTCGATGCCGAGCGCGACCGCGCGCTGCTGGAGGGTGCGGATCATCTCCAGGCCGGTGCGGTCGCCGACGTGCGCGAGCCGCGCGTAGCGGTGGCCTCCGAAGTCGCGCTGGGAGATCAGGCCGTCCTCGGTGCGGTCGAACAGCGCACCCCAGTCCTCGAGCTCCTGGACCCGCTCCGGGGCCTCCTGGGCGTGCAGCTGCGCCATCCGCCAGTTGTTGAGCATCTTCCCGCCGCGCATGGTGTCGCGGAAGTGGACCTCCCAGTTGTCCTCCGGCCAGCGGTTGCCCATGGCCGCGGCGATGCCGCCCTCGGCCATCACGGTGTGGGCCTTGCCGAGCAGGGACTTGCAGACGATCGCGGTTTTCGCGCCGGCCTCGTGGGCGGCGATCGCGGCGCGGAGGCCGGAGCCGCCCGCGCCGATCACGACGACGTCGTACTGATGGGTCTCGATGTTCGATCCCGATGTGTCAGCCATAGGTCACTCGCCTCAGAAGAACCGCGGGTCGTCGAAGACGTTCGCGGCCAGCAGGAAGATGTACAGGTCGACCAGCGCGACCGAGAACAGGGACGCCCACGCGTAGTTGGCGTGCCTGGAGTTCAGCTTCGACACCCAGGTCCAGAGCTTGTAACGCACCGGGTGCTTGCTGAAGTGGCGCAGCCGGCCGCCGACGATGTGGCGGCAGGAGTGGCACGAGAGCTGGTAGAGCCAGATGAACACGACGTTGATCAGCATCAGCACGGTGCCGAGGCCCATGTGGATGCCGTCGGACTCGCCGGGCGCCGGGCCGAACGCCAGCACGACGTCCCAGGTCAGGATCAGCGCGACCACGAGGGTGGCGTACCAGAACCAGCGGTGGACGTTCTGGAGGATCAGCGGGAACCGCGTCTCGCCGGAGTATGCCGCGTGCGGCTCGGCGACGCCGCAGGCCGGCGGCGACAGCCAGAACGACCGGTAGTAGGCCTTGCGGTAGTAGTAGCAGGTCAGCCGGAAGCCGAGCGGGAAGATCAGGATGATCAGCGCGGCCGACAGCGGGAACCACCCGAAGGGCTGGCCGAAGTCGGACGAGCCCTCGACGCAGTCACCGAGGCAGGGCGAGTAGAACGGCGACAGGTAGGGCTCGGCGAAGTAGTCCTTGTTCATGAACGCGCGGATCGTCGAGTAGACGATGAACGCCGAGAAGACCGAGAAGGTCACCAGCGGGTAGAGCCACCACCGGTCCTGCCGGAGCGTCCGGACCCCGATGCTGGCCCGGGTCGGCCCGCCGACGCCTGCCGCCATCGGGTCGCTCGATGTCGCCGTCGACTCTCGTGCGTCCGTCGACGCCATTGCCACCTCCACTGCTGAGCCCGCTGACCAACGGGCAGTCTGCACATTGCCACGCCGATGTGGAACCTGTTGCACCCGGGTACCCCGGGAAAGGCGGTAAATGTCACACCCCTCCCGACCGGGGGGTCGAAGCGTCCGCCGCGATAGCCTGACGAGGTGGCGACCACGCGTCCCAGTCCGGGTCAGACGACAGGTCTTGTCACCGGCGCGACAGCGGTGCGGTCGACGATCGCCCTGAAGCTGCTCATGGCGGCCAGCGGCGTCGTGTTCGTGCTCTTCGTGCTGGCGCACATGTACGGCAACCTCAAGGCCTTCAGCGGCCACGACGCTTTCAACGAGTACTCCGAGCACCTGCGCACCCTCGGCGAGCCGTTGCTCCCGCGCACCGGGCTGCTCTGGCTGCTGCGCGCCGGGCTGATCGCCTCGCTCGTCGTCCACGTGGCCTGCGCGGTGGTGCTCTGGCGCCGGGCCGCGCGAGCCCGCACCACGCGCTACGTCGTCAAGCGCAACGTCGCCTCGACGTTCTCCTCACGACTGATGCGCTGGGGCGGGCTGACCATCCTGCTGTTCGTCGTCTGGCACCTGCTCAACTTCACGGTCGGCAAGGTCAATGTCTCCGGCGGCTCGACCGACGACCCTTACGACCTGCTGGTCGACTCGTTCCAGGTCTGGTGGCTCACGGTCATCTACCTGGTCGCCATGGCCGCCCTCGGGATGCACCTGCGCCACGGCGTCTGGAGCGCGGCGCAGACCCTCGGCCTGACCAACAACGCGCGGGCCCGCCGCAACGCCAACATGCTCGGCGTGCTGGTCGCGGTCGTCATCGCCGGCGGCTTCTCGCTGGTGCCGCTCTTCACGCTGTTCGGAGTGATCGACTGATGACGCTGGGCCTTTCATGACTACGCCCCACGGCACCCCGGACGAGAAGCCGGACATGCCTGACACCACGCTGGCGTTCGACTCCTCCCCCACGCGCGAGCCGGGTGGCGAGGAGTACGACGACGCGGCGGGCTACTACGTCGACGGCGACCCGATCGTGGACACGAAGTCGCCGGGCGGACCGCTGGAGGAGCGGTGGGGCACCCGGAAGTTCGAGGCCCGGATCGCCAACCCCGCCAACCGCCGCCGGCTGTCGATCATCGTGGTCGGCACCGGCCTGGCGGGCGCCTCGGCGGCGGCGACGCTCGGCGAGGCCGGCTACGTCGTGAAGTCGTTCTGCTACCAGGACAGCCCGCGCCGGGCGCACTCGATCGCGGCGCAGGGCGGGATCAACGCCGCCAAGAACTACAAGGGCGACGGCGACTCGGTCCACCGGCTCTTCTACGACACGATCAAGGGCGGCGACTACCGCTCGCGGGAGTCGAACGTCTACCGGCTGGCCGAGGTCAGCGTGAACATCATCGACCAGTGCGTCGCGCAGGGCGTGCCGTTCGCCCGCGAGTACGGCGGCCTGCTCGACAACCGCTCGTTCGGCGGCGTACAGGTCTCGCGGACGTTCTACGCCCGCGGCCAGACCGGCCAGCAGCTGCTGATCGGCGCCTACCAGGCGCTGGAGCGCCAGGTCGCGGCCGGCACCGTCCGCTGCTACACCCGCCACGAGATGCTCGAGCTGATCGTGGTCGACGGCCGGGCCCGCGGGATCATCGTCCGCGACCTGGTGACCGGCGAGATCGAGACCTACTTCGCCGACGTGGTCGTGCTGGCCAGCGGCGGCTACGGCAACGTCTTCTTCCTCTCGACCAACGCGATGGGCTGCAACGTCACGGCGTCGTGGCGCGCGCACCGCAAGGGCGCGCTGATGGCCAACCCCTGCTACACCCAGATCCACCCGACCTGCATCCCGGTCACCGGCCACCACCAGTCCAAGCTGACGCTGATGTCGGAGTCGCTGCGCAACGACGGCCGGATCTGGGTGCCGAAGAACAAGGCGGACTGCACCAAGGACCCCCGCGAGATCCCCGAGGACGCCCGCGACTACTACCTCGAGCGGATCTATCCGGCGTTCGGCAACCTGGTCCCGCGCGACATCGCCTCGCGTCAGGCCAAGAACATGTGCGACGAGGGTCGCGGTGTCGGCCCCGAGGTCGAGGGCGTACGCCGGGGCGTCTACCTCGACTTCGCCGAGGCCATCGAGCGGCTGGGCCGCCCCGCGATCGAGTCGAGGTACGGCAACCTGTTCGACATGTACGCCCGCATCACGGGCGAGGACCCCTACGAGGTCCCGATGCGGATCTACCCGGCGGTCCACTACGTGATGGGCGGGCTGTGGGTCGACTACGACCTGCAGTCCACGATCCCCGGGCTGTTCGTCACCGGCGAGGCCAACTTCTCCGACCACGGCGCGAACCGGCTCGGCGCCTCGGCGCTGATGCAGGGACTGGCCGACGGCTACTTCGTGCTGCCGAACACGATCCGCGACTACCTCGCCGACGGCCCGTTCGACCGGGTGCCCGAGGACCACCCCGCGGTCCTCGAGGCGCAGGAGTCGGTCAAGCAGCGGGTCTCGGCGTTCCTGTCCACCAAGGGCACCCGCACCGTCGACTCCTACCACCGCGAGCTCGGCAACATCATGTGGGAGTACTGCGGGATGGAGCGCACCGAGGACGGCCTGCGCAAGGCGATCGACCTGATCCGCAGCCTGCGCGAGGACTTCCACCGCAACGTCAGCGTCCTCGGGTCGGCCGAGAGCCTCAACCAGTCGCTGGAGAAGGCCGGCCGGGTCGCCGACTTCTTCGAGCTCGGCGAGCTGATGTGCATCGACGCGCTCAACCGGCGCGAGTCGTGCGGCGGGCACTTCCGGGCCGAGTCGCAGACCGAGGACGGCGAGGCGCTGCGCCACGACGACCAGTACGCCTACGTCGCCGCGTGGGAGTGGGCCGGGCAGGACGAGCCGCCGGTGCTCCGCAAGGAACCGCTCACCTACGAGTTCGTCGAGCTGAAGCAGCGGAGCTACAAGTGAGGCCCGTGTCATGAGGATTGTGCTCAAGATCTGGCGCCAGCCCGACGCGTCGTCGGCGGGCGCGATGGCGACCTACGAGCTCGACGACGTCTCCGAGGACATGTCGTTCCTGGAGATGCTCGACGTGCTCAACGAGAACCTCATGGGCCAGGGCGAGGAGCCGGTCGCGTTCGACTCCGACTGCCGCGAGGGCATCTGCGGCATGTGCGGGCTGATGATCAACGGCCAGGCGCACGGCCCGGAGGTGACCACCACCTGCCAGCTGCACATGCGGTCGTTCCACGACGGCGACGAGATCGTCATCGAGCCGTGGCGAGCCGACCCCTTCCCGGTGATCAAGGACCTCGTCGTCGACCGCCGCGCCTTCGACCGGATCATCGCCTCGGGTGGCTACATCTCGGTCAACACCGGAGCCGCGCCCGACGCGCACGCCGTACCGGTGCCCAAGGACAAGGCCGACCGCGCCTTCGACGCCGCCACCTGCATCGGCTGCGGCGCCTGCGTCGCCGCCTGCCCCAACGGGTCGGCCTCGCTCTTCCTCGGCGCCAAGATCACCCACCTCGGCGAGCTGCCCCAGGGCCAGGCCGAGCGCGACCGCCGGGTCGTGCACATGGTCGGCCAACACGACGCCGAGGGCTTCGGCGGCTGCACCAACATCGGCGAGTGCACCGCCGCCTGCCCCAAGGAGATCCCGCTCGACGTGATCTCCCGGCTCAACTGGGACCTGCACGCCGCTCTGCGGCACGGTCACTGAGCGGCCTGGCACCACAGCCTCGACGCTGCCAAAGTCGACACCGTCGGGGTGGTCTACGCCCGCGCTGGGTACGGACACGTGGACGAAGGAGATGAATTGTGGCTCTGATCACCGAGGTGCTCCTCGTGAGCGGCGTGGCGCTGGACCTGGTGGGTGCCGGTGTCCTCTCCCACGCCCACAACGCCGAGTCGATCGTCGAGCTGCGCGAGGAGATCGGCGAGGAGGGTGCGGCGGTGGGAGAGGACGACGCGCTGGCCACACACGCCCAGCTGCTGGCGGAGAAGCGGATCGGCTTCTTCCTCCTGACCGTCGGGCTGGTGCTCTACCTGAGCGGGCTCGTGTCGAAGAGTCCCGAGAGTCTGGGGCAGATGGCGAGCATCGCGGTAGGTGTGGTGCTGGCCAGTCTCCTGGTCAGCGTGCTCTTCACCCGGGTCGTCGGACAGCGGATCCACGACCAGGCCCGTCGCGCCATGGACGAGCAAGACCCGAACGCGTTGCCCGAGCAGTAGAGGGACCCGTGGTCAGGAGTCGTCGCGGCGCCCCGCGCGCGCCGCGGCGGTCGCGGCCACCGCGCCGACCGCCGCGCCCGCGGCGAAGGCGCCCTTCTTGAACCGGCCACCCTGCTCGTCGTCGACCGCCTCGCCGGCCGACGGCGAGCGCGGCCCCTGCACGGGGTCGGCGGGCTCGGCGACCCGCAGCTCGCGGGCCCTCGGGTGCGTCCAGGCCCAGGAGGCGGCGTAGAGGACGACCCGGGAGAAGTAGTTGATCCAGACCAGGAGGATCAGCGCGAGGCCGAAGACCTGGAACGCCGGCTGTCCCTGGGTGGAACGGATCAGCAGCCCCGAGACCTGCTTGAGGAGCTCGAAGCCGAACGCGCCGAGCAGCGCACCTGACCACATCGCACGCTTGGGCAGCTCGGGGGCGGCCAGCAGCCGGAACATCACGAAGAAGAGCACCGAGTTCGCGAGCAGACCGAGGGCGATGGCGAGGACCTGGACCAGCCAGCCGAGCTCGGTGCTCAGCCCGACCCAGCCGAGCAGGTCCTCGGAGAACCCCGACACGATCCCCGTGAACGCGACGGCGACCAGCAACACGCCGCCGATGACGGTCAGGGTCAGCAGGTCGCGGAGCTTGCCCATCACGAAGCTCGGCTGCTCCCGCTCGGGCAGTGCGAACACCGCGATGAGCGCGTCCCGCAGGGCCGACAGCCAGCCGAGACCGGAGTAGAGGACGCCGACCAGGCCGATCACGCCGACCGTGCCGGCGGAGTCCTGGATGTCGGCGAGCTGGATCTGGTTGTCCCCGCGACCGATGATCCCCGGGAACATCTCACTGATCGCCGTGACCAGCGTGTCCTGCGCGTCAGGGAAGACCTTCGCGACCCAGCCGACCACGAAGAAGGCCAGAGCGAGGACCGGGAAGACCGACAGGAAGCCGAAGTAGGTGACCGCGCCGGCCTGCTGGCCCGCCTTGGCCTCGCCGTAGTGCTCCTGCATCCGCAGGACATGGTCGAGCGCAGGGTGGTGCTCGCGCACCTCCTGCAGGCGCGCCTTCACGCGATCGACGAGGCCGGCCACGCCCGTCAGGTACCCCGGCCGAGCGTGAAGTACCGCGTCGGCGTCCAGCCGAGCTCGGCGTCGTGGACGTAGAGGTGGAAGTCCTCGACGTCGAACTCGCACTCGAAGTCGGCCAGCTCGTCGAAGGCCTGGTCGAGCCGGTCCTCGGAGACGTGGTGGGCGATGGTGACGTGCGGGTGGTAGGGGAAGGCCAGCTCGACGTCGAGCGGCCCCCGGCGTACGGCGTCCGCCAGCTGCTCGCACTGTGAGATTCCCTCGACCAGGGTCACGAACACCACGGGCGAGACCGGGCGGAAGGTGCCGGTGCCGCGGAGATGGACCTGGAACGCGGGGACCTCGGTCGCGGCGCCGGCGAGGTGGGCCTCGATCTCCCCCAGCTCCGCGTCGGTCAGCTCGGTCGGCGGGACCAGCGTGATGTGGGTCGGGATGGTGGCGGCCATCGCGTCACCGACGCTGGTGCGGTAGTCCTGGAGCTCGGTGGCCCAGGGCTCCGGGATGGCCAGCGCCACTCCGATCGTCGGCACCGTCAGACCCTACTGAGTCGTCACTTCGGCGTCGCCACGAACCCCACGCGCCTGTAGATGTCGTCAAGCGTGGCCTGCGCGACCTCCTGCGCCTGGTGACGGCCCTGCTCGAGCACCTGGGTGAGGTGCGCCTGGTCGTCGAGGAGCTCGAGGGTGCGGTCGCGGAACGGCGTCACGAAGTCGACCACCACCTCGGCGAGGTCCTTCTTGAGGTCGCCGTAGCCCTTGCCGGCGTACTGCTCCTCGAGGTCCTGGATGCTCGTCGCGGTCAGCGAGCTGTAGATCGTGAGCAGGTTGCTGACCCCGGGCTTCTCCTCCGCGTCGAAGCGGATCTCGCTCTCCGAGTCGGTGACCGCGCTGCGGATCTTCTTCGCGCTCGCCCGCGGGTCGTCGAGCATCTCGATGATGCCGGCCGGGCTGGAGGCGGACTTCGACATCTTCGCCGTGGGGTTCTGGAGGTCGCCGATCTTGGCCGTCGCCTTGAGGATGTAGGGCTCGGGCAGCCGGAGGGTCTTCTTGTAGCGGCTGTTGAACCGCTGGGCGAGGTCGCGGGTCAGCTCGAGGTGCTGGCGCTGGTCCTCGCCGACGGGGACGTAGTGCGGCCGGTAGAGCAGGATGTCGGCCGCCTGCAGCACCGGGTAGGTGAACAGTCCGACGCTCGCCGCGCCCTCGCCGCCCTTGGCCGACTTGTCCTTGAACTGGGTCATCCGCCGCGCCTCGCCGAAGCCGGTCAGGCACTGCATGACCCAGGCGCCCTGCGCGTGCGCCGGGATCTGGCTCTGGATGAAGATCGCGGAGCGCTCCGGGTCGATGCCCATCGCCAGCAGCTGTGCCGCGGCGCGCAGGGTGCGCTCGCGCAGCACCTTGGGGTCCTGCTCGACGGTGATGGCATGCAGGTCGGCGATGAAGAAGAACGGCGCGTGGTCGCGCTGCAGGTCCACCCACTGCCGCAGCGCGCCGAGGTAGTTGCCGAAGTGGAACGAGTCGGCGGTCGGCTGGATCCCCGAGAGGACCCGGGGCCGGGCGCCACCCGAGACGGCGTCGGGCACCTTGACCTCGGGCTCGGTGGTGGGGGCGGCTGGCATGGCTGGCATTGTCCATGGTCGTGGCCGTCACATCCGAACTGGTGCGCTCGTTCTACGACGACCTCTGGAACCGCTGGGACGACGCACTGGTGCCCGCGGTGCTGTCGCCGACGTTCGAGTTCCGCGGGTCGCTGGGCACCGTCTCGATCGGCCGGGACGGCTGGATCGACTACCGGCAGGTGATCCGGTCGGCCTCCCCGGACTTCCACAACGAGCTCGTGACGCTCGTGTGCGACGGAGACCGGGCCGCGGCGCGGCTGCTGTACTCCGGCACGCACTCCGGCCCTCTCCTCGGCATCCCCGCCACCGGACGGAGGTTCCAGT
The DNA here is from genome assembly GCA_963759065.1 of uncultured Actinomycetota bacterium. GTDB lineage: Bacteria > Actinomycetota > Actinomycetes > Propionibacteriales > Nocardioidaceae > Nocardioides. The sequence continues at coordinate 69,681 of CAVWYA010000018.1, forward strand.
ACGCCGGCGCGGCGTTCTTCACGGTCGCAGATGGACAGCTCGCCTCCGCGTGGGTGCTGGGCGACCTCGAGGCCCTGCGCGGACAGCTCACGTGAACCGGCGACGACACCCCTCCTACGCTCGGGCCCGATGGACTTCCTGATCCGCAGCCAGAGTTCCGCTGCGGCCGCCGACTCCGACGACGACCCGGCGCTCAACGAGCGGCACTGGTCCTACATGGATCGCTTCGCCGACGGCATGACCGCACGCGGCCCGACCCTCGGCCCCGACCGGGAGACCTGGACCGGCAGCCTCCACGTCGTCGATCTGGCGGGACCAGAGGCTGCTCGTGAGTTCGTGGCCGAGGAGCCGTACGAACGGGCGGGCCTCTTCGCAGCGCACTCCATCTGGCGGTTCGGCAACCTGCTCGGGCGCACGATGTGGCAGTTCACCGGGCCACACGACGAGCCACGCTTCCTCGTGCTCGCGCAAGGCGAGCGCAGCCCGGTGGCGGTCGCCGACCTCCCGCCCGAGCTGCGCGACGGGCTGGTCCTGTACGGCGAGCTGCGAGACCTCGACGACCGTCCTGCGGGGGTGGCCCTGGCCGTGCAGGCCCCGTCCCGCGAGGCGCTGGACGCACTGCTCGCTGATCCTCGGACCGGGCTCACCGACGGCACCATCGAAGTCCACGACTGGGAGTTCGGCGGCCGCCGCTGACGCGTGGGGCTCGAGGCCGACTGCACGGTGGTCATCGCGGGCCATCGGGGTCGACCTGGACGACCGAGACCAGCGGGAGCCCGAGGTCGCGAAGTCTCGCCAGCAGACCGTGGAGTGCCGCCTGGTCGGCGACGCGGCCCGCGATCAGGGTCGTACCGTCGCTGTTCGTGGTCACCGACATGCCGTCGAACCAGGCCGCCCACCGCGGGTCGAGCCGCCCCTGCAGGTGGATCTCGTACCAGCCGGCGTCGCTGTGACCTGGGTGCGGGGTGCTCATGGCGGCGAAGCTAGGCGCCGATGAGGTGACCCGACGTCACAGCATGTGGTGATCGGCGTGGTGATCTTCAGCGCGCAGCGGCCAGCAGCCCCAGCTGGTGTGCCCGACTCACGGCGGAGCGGCGGTTGTTGACGCCGAGCTTGGCGTAGATGTGCTTGGTGTGCGTGCGCACGGTATTGAGCGACACCACCAGGTGACGGGCGATGTCGGGCCCGTCGAGGTCGCTCGCCAGGAGCCGCAGCACGTCGAGCTCGCGCTCGCTGAGCGGATCGACCAGCGGCCGCGGGCCCGCTGGCGCCGGCCGACCGGTCTCGGTGCCCGGCACTGCGTCGAGGAGGCTCCGAGGGAACCGCCAGTCCGGCCGCTCACGGGCCACCGCCTCGAGCAGCTTCACGATGGGTCGGCCCACCCCGATCAGGATCCGGACCCACCCGTCGGGCTCGGCGAGCGCGAGGGCACGCTCCAGCAGGACGACGTCCTGGCGGGCGACCGCCAGCACCGCGAGGATCTCGATGACACTGCCGATCCGGCCGCCCTCCTCGGCCGCCGCGAGCAGTCTCTCGAGCAGGACGAGAGGATCCCCGAGCTCGTGGCGTGGCCCGGCGACCAGGAGCACCCGGGCCAGGGTGACGTGCTCGTACTCCCGGAGGTAGCTCAGCTCGTCATCCGCCCGCACCTGGTGCTCGCGGGCCCAGGCAAGCGCGCCCGCCACGTCGCCGGACGAGACCAGCACCCTCGCTCGGGTCGCGTGGAGCGGGTGCACCGGAGGCGAGTAGTCGCCGACGTAGACACGCTCGGCCTCGTCGATGAGCTCGAGGGCGGTGACGAAGTCGCCCTCGGCCGCGCGGAGGCGAGCCATCGCGACCCGCCAGCGATAGGGGTTCTGGGGCAGCTCGGCGGACTCGTCGAGCTCGTCGGTCCGACGCAGGAGCTCCGCAGCGGTGTCGAGGTCGTCGCGGTGCCAGGCGCACCGGCTCAGGGCCACCAGCATGTCGGCCGTGCCGCGCATCGTGACGCCGTCGGCCTGGTGCCGTGCGGCGAGCTCGAGTGCGCGCTGCAGGGTGCGCTCCGCGTCACCCAGCCTGCCGAGCGCGAGCTCGAGATCCGCGAGGGTGAGCGAGCAGCCGAGCACGTCGGCAATGCGTCCGGCCTTGCCGAGTCCCTCGACGGCGGCCGTGTAGCCGCGGTGGGCGGCCTCGAGGTCGCCCAGGCTCCAGGACGCCAAACCCGACAGCGCCGCGGCGGCGGCCCGGGTCATGTCGTCGTCCGCGGCCGCCAGGGCCAGGGTCCGGTCGGCGTGGGCGATGGTGCCGACCGGGTCGCCGGCGTTGAGAGCCAGCGCCGCGCGATACATCTCCAGGGACGCCGGGATCCGTGCCAGCTCGTCGCGATCCACCACGACCAGCTCGTCCTCCGGCCGCTCGAGCTGCCGCTCGATGTCCTGCAGCCGCTCCTCGACGCCTTCGAACTCGTTGCTGGACATCCGGCCACCCACGAGACCGATGGCCAGGACCGGGCGGTTCCGGAGCACCTCTTCCGGGAGTACGTCCGCCCAGCGCCGGAACACTGCCTCCCGGCGTACTCGAGCGAGCTCGGGGATCGCGAGCTCGGCCAGCTCGGCGGCACGCTCCACGTCTCCGGCCGCGAGCGCATGCCGGACCGCGGGCTCGGGCTCCCCGGCCTCGTCGTACCACTGGCTGGCCCGGCGGTGCAGTGCGGCCACCCGGTCAGGAGGCCCGGCGAGCAGGTGTGCCCGGAGGACGTCGGCGAACAGGTGGTGGTAGCGGTACCAGCGGCGCTGGTCGTCGAGAGGGACCACGAACAGGTTCCGGCGCTCCAGCGACCCGAGCATCTGGGCGCCACCCGTCGTCTGGGTGACCGCGTCGCAGAGGGACCCGGTGAAGCGGTCCAGGATCGCCGTACCGAGCAGGAAGTCGCGCACTTGCTCGGGTTGCCGGTCGAGCACCTCGTCGACCAGGTAGTCCACGACGTACCGGTCGTCGCCCGCGAAGCCTGCGATGAAGCGCGACGGGTCGTCCCGGTCCCGCAGGGAGATCGCGGCCAGCTGCAGGGACGCGATCCAGCCCTCCGTCCTGGACGCCAGGGCCTCGACGTCGTCCGCGCCCAGCTCCAGCCCGGTCGCGCCGGCGAGGTAGGCGTCCGCCTCCTCGTGGGTGAACCGGAGGTCGGCGGCGCGGACCTCGGTGAGCTCCCCACGCGCGCGCAGCCTGGCCAGGGGAAGCGCCGGATCCGCGCGGGTGCTGATGACCAGATGCACCTGCGGCGGGAGGTGCTCGAGGAGGAACGCGACGCCGTCCTGGATGTCCGGGCCCTCGGCGAGGTGGTAGTCGTCGAGCACGACGATCACGTCGTCGGGCAGGACGCTCAGCTCGTTGAGCACGGCGGCCAGGACGTGGTGGATCGGCTGGCCGGCTCCGAGCATCGCCAGCCCACCCGCACCGCTGCCGGGCGCGGCCCGCTCGAGCGCGGTCAGCACGTAGGCCCAGAACGCGTCCGGCTTGGCGTCGGCCTCGTCCAGCGACACCCACGCGACGGACCGTTCGGCCTCTCCACCGGTCTCCGAGAGCCAGGCGGTGAGCAGCGTCGTCTTCCCGAAGCCCGCCGGAGCCGAGACCAGGGTCAGCCTCGTCCGACCCTGCCCGAGATGGAGGCGCGGGCGGGGCACCAGCCCCGCGCGGGCCTGCGGCACGAAGAGCTTGGTCTCCACCAGCGCCCCCGCCATCACTCCCCCTCGGTCCGTACGTGCATCCGCTCACCGGGACGTCCGAAGATGCTCAGCACCTCGGCCGGCTCGTCGCCCGTGCTGCCGAACCAGTGCGGGACCTGCGTGTCGAACTCGGCCGCCTCCCCCACGCCCAGGACGAGGTCCTGCTCGCCGAGGATGAGTCGCATCCGTCCGCTGAGCACGTAGAGCCACTCGAAGCCGTCGTGGGTACGCGGATCGGGACGCGACTGGGACGTGGGGATCACCATCTTCCACGCCTGTACGCCGCCGGGATGGGTCAGCGGGATCACGGTGCGCCCGTGGACCTTCCGCGGCTTGAGCCGGATCCGAGGGTCGCCCACCTCGGGAGCGCCGACCAGGTCGTCGAGCGGCACGCGGTAGGCCTGCGCGAGCGGCAGCAGCAGCTCCAGGCTGGGGCGCCGCTGTCCGTTCTCGAGCCGCGACAGCGTGCTCTTGGAGATGCCGGTGCGCGCCGCGACGTCGGTCAGCGTGATGCCGCGCAGCTCGCGCACCTTGCGCAGTCGAGGACCGACGAGGTCCAGCGCCGTGCCGATCGCGTCAAGCATGGGGCCCATTGCAGTCCTCATTCCCGGAAACGGCAACTTTCGTTGTCGAACCAGGGACGGCGGAGCACGCTCGTCAGCATGAACGAATACGACGTAGCAGTGGTCGGCGGTGGCGCCGCCGGCCTGTCCGCAGCCCTGGTCCTGGCCCGCGCCCGCCGCGCGGTGGTGGTGATCGACTCCGGCGCACCACGCAACGCGCCCGCCGCCCACTTGCAGGGTTTCCTGTCGCGGGACGGTCTGCCACCCGCGGAGCTGCTGGCTGCCGGACGCGAGGAGGTGGCCGGCTACGGAGGACAGCTGGTCACCGACACCGTCACCAACGTCAGGCGCGCTGAGCAGGGCGGGTTCGAGCTCTCGGTGGCTGACGGGAGGACCCTTGTCGCCAAGCGGGTGCTGGTCACCACCGGGCTCCGCGACGAGCTCCCCGACCTCCCCGGGGTGCGGGAGCGTTGGGGCCGCGACCTGCTCCACTGTCCCTACTGCCACGGCTACGAGGTCCGCGACCAGCGCCTCGGCGTACTCGGTGGGACGCCGGACGCGGTGCAGCACGCGCTCCTGATCCGTCAGTGGTCGAGCGACGTGGTGTTCTTCACCCACACCGGCAGTCCCACCGCGGACGAGCGCGAACAGCTCACGGCCCGGGCCATCGGCATCGTGAACGGACCGGTGCGCCGCGTGGTCGTCGAGGACGATCGACTGCAGGGCCTCGAGCTCTCGGACGGCCGGCTCATCACTCGCGACGTGGTCTTCGTGCGCCCCGGCTTCACGCCGAACAGCGACCTGCTCGCGGCCCTCGGCTGCGCGACGCACGAGAACGGCTGGGTCGAGGTCGACCCGACCGGCCGTACGACGGTGCCGGGCGTGTGGGCCGCGGGGAACGCCGTCAACCCGCGAGCCCAGGTCATCACCGCCGCAGGCGAGGGCTCAGCCGCCGCGATCGCCATCAACGCCGACCTCGTCGACGAGGAAGTACAGAACTCACTCACCCGAAGGAGCAACGCATGACCGAGATCCGCACCACTCCCGTTCCGCCGCCCACCAAGCACCAGCTCGCCCTGATGATCTGGGTGGCGGTGTTCCCCACCCTCACGATCCTCAACCTCGCGCTGGGAGACACCCTCGCCGACCTGCCCGGCGTGCTGAGGACGTTCGTCCTCGCCACGGTCGCGGTCCCGATCGTCATCTACGGCCTGATGCCCCGGCTCCACCGGATCCGGGCCCGGATCGTCCTCGCCCGCGCCGCGACGTGAGGTCGACGAAGGATCACCACCTCGCTCACCACGTGTGGTGACGACCGCTCACCACCTCCGTTCCTAGCTTCGGGCCATCAGATCCACCCCGATCCCGAGAGGCCCGACCATGAACAGGTTCACCCGCACCATCGCCATGGCGAGCGCGGCCCACCCCTGGCGCACCATCGCCGGCTGGGCGGTCGTCCTGGTCGCCATGCTGTTCCTCGCCTCCAGCGGCGGTGGCACGTTCAGCGAGGACTTCGCCGCGAAGGGAAGTCAGAGCGACCGGGCCAGGCAGCTGCTGACAGAGAACTTCCCCGAGGCGGCCAAAGGCACGGCCCTGGTCGTGTTCGAGGCCTCCGAGGGCAGCACCCTCGACAGCCATCGCGCCGACCTCGAGACCGTGCTGGGCGACGTGGCCGGCCTGGATCACGTCGCATCGGTCGCCGACCCGTTCGCCGCCGGCACGATCTCGCAGGACGGCCGGATCGGCTACGCCGTGCTGACCCTCGACGTACCCGAGCGCGAGATGGGCAAGCCGGCGTTCACGGTGCTCTCCGACGCGGTCTCCGGGACAGACGTCTCAGGCTTGCGCGTCGAGCTCGGGGGCGACGCGGTGTTCCTGAACGCCGAGGAGAAGCCCTCGAGCCACACGGGCATCGGCCTCCTGGTCGCCCTCCTCGTGCTGCTCGTCGTGTTCGGAACGGTCGTCGCGGCCGTCATCCCGATCGGTCTCTCGATCGTCGCGGTCGGCGCCGGCGTCGGCGGCATCACCCTGCTGGCCGGAACGATGGACGTCTCCGGCTCGGCCATCTCCGTCGCCGGTCTCGTCGGGTTGGGCGTGGGTGTCGACTACGCACTCTTCGTGGTGGCCCGCTACCGCGAGAACCGCGCCGCCGGCATGACCAACGACCGGGCGCTCGCCCAGGCGATGGGCTCCTCCGGGTCGGCCGTGGTGTTCGCGGGCGGAACCGTGGTCATCGCCACCTCGGCCCTCGCCCTCACCGGTCTCGGCGTGCTCACCTCGATCGGCCTGTCCACCGCCCTCATGGTCCTCTTCGCCGTCGCCGCAGCCATCACGCTGCTGCCCGCGCTGCTCGGCCTGCTCGGCGACCGCATCGACACCGGCCGCCTCGTGCGCCGGCACCGCCCGGCCAAGCGGGCCGAGGACACCGTCTGGTGGCGGTTCGGCCACCGGGTCTCGGGGCGCCCCTGGCCCTACCTGCTCGGCGCCGTTGTCACCCTGGTCGCCATCGCCGTCCCGGCGTTCTGGATCCAGACCGCCTTCCCCGCGGCCGGCGACGCCCCCGCCGACACCACCCACCGACAGGCCTACGACCTGCTCGCCGAGGGCTTCGGCACCGGGATCAACGCCCCGCTGCTCTTGGTCGTCGACCTGGACGCACCGGGCGTCGACGACGCCGGCGTACCTGCGCTCACTGAGGCCATCGCCGCTGTCCCGAGCATCGTCTCGGTGACTGACCCGCAGGTCTCGTCCGACGGTGACACCGTGGTATTCACCGCGATCCCCACCACGGGGCCGGCCGACCCGGACACCTCGGTCACGATCGACGAGGTGCGCGAGGTCATCCCGGGCAACGTCTACGTCTCCGGGATCACCGCCATCACCGACGACCTCAACGACCAGCTCAGCCGGACCCTGCCGCTGTTCATCGGTGCCGTCATCGCGGTGTCGTTCCTGCTGCTGACGCTGGTCTTCCGGTCGGTCGCGGTGCCGCTCAAGGCCGCGGTGATGAACCTGCTCTCGATCGGCGGGGCGTACGGCGTCCTGGTCGCGGTCTTCCAGTGGGGCTGGGGCAGCAGCCTGATCGGCCTCGAGGGCCCGACTCCGATCACCTCGATCATCATCGTGATCATGTTCCCGATCCTCTTCGGGCTCTCGATGGACTACGAGGTGTTCCTGCTGTCGCGCATCCGTGAGGAGTACGACCGCACCGGCGACAACGCCGAGTCGGTCGCCCGCGGGCTGGCCGGGACCGGCCGGGTGATCACGTCGGCCGCGCTGATCATGATCGCGGTGTTCCTCAGCTTCGTCGCCAGCCCGGTGCCGTCGCTGAAGATGCTCGGTCTCGGCCTCGCCACCGCGATCCTGATCGACGCCACCATCGTGCGGATGGTGCTGGTGCCGGCCACGATGGCGCTGCTCGGCAAGGCGAACTGGTGGCTCCCCGCCTGGCTCGACCGGGTGCTCCCCCACCTGAGCGTCGAGGTCGCGTCCGACGCCGAGGCACCTGCCGAGGTGCCCGTCCTGACCCACTGACGCCCACGCGCGACTGCTGGCCCCTGCCACCGGCGGGGGCCAGCAGTGCTCACCGTCCACCGCCGAAGGAGAACCCATGTCCATCACCACCACAGCCCCGCCCGTCACCTCCGAGCAGCCGACCGAGCTGTCACTGACCCGGCTCCATCTGATGCGCGCCGGCTACCTCTTCATGGGTGTGGGGCTCGTCCTCGTGAAGTGGCCGCTCCTCCCCGAAGCCCACTCACTCCCTCTCTACGAGGGTGCGACGCTCTGCCTCCTCACCGCCATGTCACTACTTGCGTTCGTGGGTCTGCGCCACCCGGTCGCGCTCCTGCCCGTCCTCCTGTTCGAGACGGCGTGGAAGCTTCTCTGGCTGGGCCTGGTCGCCCTGCCTCGGGCGGCGTCCGGCGACTTCGGCGCGGCCACAGCCGACCTCGCGGTCAGCTGCTCATTGGTCGTCGTGATCCTCGCGGTGGTTCCGTGGGGTTACGTGTGGCGCACCTACCTGCGCACCTCAGGGGACAGGTGGCGCTGAGTCCCACTCGGGCCAAAGCAGCCCGTAGACCCACGAGTCCGACACGTCGCCGTTCACGACGCAGTCCTGTCGCAGGGTGCCTTCACGCACGAAGCCGAGCTTCTCGAGCACTCGCGCGGATGCCGTGTTGCGGGTGTCGGTCTCGGCCTGGACGCGGTTGAGGTCGAGCGTGTCGAACGCCCACTGCAGCACCGCGCGCGCGGCTTCGGTCGCGTAGCCCTGGCCCCACGCGGCCTCGCCGAAGCAAAAGCCCAGTGCCGCGCTGCGATGGTCCGGGTTCCACCGGGAGAAGCTGCACCAGCCGAGGAAGACCGCGTCTGACTCGCGGTCGATCGCGAGCCGCGCACCGGTGCCCTCCTCCGCCAGCTGCTCGCAGGCCGCGATGAAGCGTTCCGCGCGCGCCGGTTGGCTCCACGGCGGCGAGTCCCAGTAGCGCAGCACGTGCGCGTTGCTGTGCAGCGCCCAGAGGGCATCGGCGTCGGCGCCGGTGAACGGGCGCAGCCGGAGGCGCTCGGTCTGCAGCGTCGGGGTGGGCAGCGACATGCCTGCCATGTTGCCTCAGTCGAGGCCGAGCTCGGACGCGCGCACCAGGAGCTCCCGGCGGTTGGCGAGGCCGAGCTTGGCCAGGATCGCCGAGACGTGGTGCTCGGCCGTCTTCGGCGAGATGAAGACCTGGCCGGCGATCTCGCTGTTGGTGAGACCGCGGGCCACGAGGCGAGCGACCTCGAGCTGCCGGTTGGTCAGCCCGCCCGGGTTGGCCCGGGTGGACTCGACCGGGCGGCTGGGCACGCTGGCCAGGCCGTCGCGTCGCAGCTCGCGCCGGAGCCGGTCAGCGGTGCCGGTGGCACCGAGGCGGTCGAGCAGGCCCACCCCACGGACCCGGTCCTCCGGCTCGCGCGCGTCGGCGTACGCCATCGCCTCCGCGAACGAGTTGCCCGCGCGTTGCCACCACGCGGCTGCCTCGGCGTGCCTGCCCTCCAGGTGGGCGGCGTGCGGCGGCGGCAGGTCCGTGGACAGTACGACGGGCAGGTCGAGGCGGCGCAGCCACACGGCGAGCTGGGCGGCCAGCCAGGTGCAGTCGGGGGTGGCGAGCTCGGCCAGGTGGTCCACGGCGAACTCGGTGACCCGCGGGTCGGGGGTCCCGGTGAGCCACATGGACTCGGCGAGCGCGGCCAGGACGGGCATCAGCCGACCCGGCTCGTCGAGCGAGACAGCGAGACGCCATGCGCTCTCGAGGTGAGCAGACGCGTCCTGGTCGCCGACCCGCTGGGCGGTGAGCGCGAGTGCGAGGTGCGGCCAGACCGAGCCGTCGCAGGCGCCGCTGACCAGCACCTCGTCGGCGTCCTCTCGAGCAGCATTCCACCGTCCTGCGTAGGCGTGCGCGGTCGCGCGCAGGGACAGGTGCCAGAGGGTGGCGTTGCGCAGGTCGCGCTCGCGGGTGTGGGTGAGCGTCTCGTCCACGACGCGCTGGAGCGAGCGCAGCTCGCCACGATCCAGGTCGTGAACGGTGAGGATGATGTAGCCGCGCCAGGCCGTCTCGTCCCAGCCCTGCCTGCGTGCAGCAGCGACCAGGTCCGCGACGCGAGCGCGGGACTCGGGCACACCTCTCGCACAGTCGACGCCTTCGACGAGCATCTGGCCGAAGGCGACGTACTCCTCGAGCCCCGCCTCGGCCCCAGCCTCTGCGGCCCGCTCTCCGCATTGGACCGCCCGCTCGTGGTCACTGCCGACGAAGGCGACCATCCCGGTGTCGGCGTGGACCCGGGCGACCGCCGCGGGCGCGTGCAGACCGTCCGCCAGCTGCCAGGCCCGGGCCGCGTGCCGTTCGCTCGAGGCGCGGCGGCCGGCCTGGTACTCCAGCACGCACAGGACGGCTTGCGCCTCTGCGACCCCCTCGAGGTACCCGGCCCCCTGGAAGAGCGGGATGGCGGCCCGGGTGGCGGCGCCGGCGTCCGGCAGCCGCGCCGTGAGGTAGAGCTGCTGTGCGAGCTGCATGAGCAGGCCAGCGCGCTCGAGGGGAGGCGCACCACCCGGCAGGTGGGCGAGCGCGAGCTCGAGGAACGCCGCCGCCTCGGTGTTGGACGCCGTCGCGACCGCCTCCTCGGCCGCCGCCCGGGCGTGGATCAGCGTCCGGGCTCCGTCCCGGGCAGCGAGCGCGTGGTGGGCCAGGGTGGCCGGGTCGCGTGGCTCCACCTGCTCGAGGGACTCGAGCAGGCGCTGGTGGAGGACGGGCGCTCCGCCGGGCGGGATCGTGCTCTCCACGGCCTGGCGGGCCAGCTCGTGCCGGAACGCGATGCCGTGGTCGGTCCGGGCGAGCAACGTGGTGCCATCGAGCCGGGCCAGCTCGTCGAAGTCCACGCCGACCAGAGGCAGGAGACGGTCGTCCAGCCCGTCCGGCGCGCAGGCGATCAGCTGGAGCGTCTGCAGGTCGCCGGGCTCGAGATCGGCGGTCCTGGCCAGGATGGTGTCCCGCACGGAGGCGGGCAGCGGACGGTCCGGCTCCTGGGCGACCTGCGACACGTAGAACGGGTTGCCGCCGGTCAGCTCGTGCACGCGCTGCGGGTCCAGCCCGGAGCCGTCGACGACGGTGGCCACGGCGTCGACGGAAAGGGGACCTAGCGACAGCGTGCGCAGCCCATCGAGGGCTGCGAAGTCGCCGAGCAGCTGGCGCGCAGGGTGCCGCGCCCCGATCTCGCGGTCCCGATAGCTGACCAGTACGGCGAGCGGGACCGTCTCGACCCGGCGCACGACGTAGCGCAGGACGTCGGCGGAGGCCGCGTCAGCCCAGTGCAGGTCCTCGACGACCAGGACGGTCGGCTCGGTGGCCAGTTCCCGCAGGACCGCCTCGGCGGTCTCGGTCGTGTGCGCGTCGTCGGCCGTGACCCGCGCAACCAGGCCCGGCAGCGCCAGCTCGCGGAACGGTCCCAGCGGGCGCGGGGTGCCCAGCGGGTCGCACTGGCCACGGAGGACACGGAGACCCGTGGCCCCTCCGACCGCGGCGGCGATGGTCGAGGACTTCCCGGTGCCGCTGTCCCCGGCCACCGCGATGCCCACACCGAGACCGTCACGGACCTGGCGTAGGCCCTCTCGCAGGACGTCGAGCTCTCGCTCGCGCTCGAGCAGGCGCACGGCGTCAGCGTAGTGCTGCATCGACTGGGTCACGGCAGCTCAGACCCCCGACGCCCAGTAGACGAAGTCCTCGGTGGTGTCGGGCAGGTAGGAGATCCGGTCCAGGTCGACACCGTCCGGCGCCAGCACGATGGCGCAGCCGTCGACGCTCCCTCCCGGGGCGAGCGTGTCGGGGAGGAGCGGACACTCGGCGAAAACCGACGACCCACCGAGGTCGAGCACGGTCAGCGACGGCACGAGGTCGTCGTGCTGGTCGATGCCGCTGGGATCGCGGAGGTCGACCGGCACCTTCCCGGTGTTGGTGAAGGTGACGTCGACGTAGTACGGCGTGGCGTCGGCCTGGTCGGCGTCGAGCTCGAACCCGGCGGCCTCCAGGTCGCCGCGCTCGCCGACACGCACGTCGGTGACGGCGACGGTCCCCGGACCCTGTTCGGTCCCTTCGAGCAGCGAGTAGAAGCGGACGTCGACCTTCGTCCCGAGCGGATGCGCCTCGGGGGCGGAGTCGCAGCCGGCCAGGGCCAGGGAGGTGAGCGCCATGGCGCAGGTCAGGACGGAGCGGACCGTACGTCCGCGCAGGTTCGTGGTCATGGCCCGGACGCTAGGGACGCCCCAGGGGGCAGCACATGGGGCGCCGTCCCCCATCTCGTCGGACCCCCACCCCCAGGTCGCTGCGCCAGGGGGTCCGGGGGTGCAGGCATAGGGGTGGCCCGGGGGCACAGATGAGGGTCGCGCCCCGATGCCTGGCCACCGCCCTGCACCCCACCGTGGTGGTCGTTCGGTCCGGCGCCTGCCGGCCATCACCCACCAGGAGGACACCACCATGACCCACACCCCGCAGACCGTTGCCCCGCTCGAGGAGCTCAAGGCGGCCCAGCACCGGACGTGGAACAGCGGCGACTACGGCAGGATCGCGTGGCTCACGGTCCCGCTCGCCGCGACCCTGGTGACCGAGACCGGCGTCCGGCCGGGCAGCTCCGTGCTCGACGTCGCGACCGGCACCGGCCACGTGGCCATCGAGGCCGCCAGGATGTTCTGCGACGTCACCGGCATCGACTACGTCGAGAGCCTGGTCGAGGTCGCGCGCCGTCGCGCCGCGGCCGAGGCGCTGCCCATCGCCTTCGAGGTCGCCGACGCCGAGGCGCTGCCATTCGCGGACGCCTCGTTCGACTCAGTGCTCTCCGCGATCGGCGTCATGTTCACCGCCGACCACGAGCGCGCCGCCGCGGAGCTGGTCCGGGTCTGCCGGCCCGGCGGACGGATCGGCGTCGCCAGCTGGACCGCCGAGGGCTTCATCGGCCAGCTGCTCAAGACGGTCACCGCCCACGTGGCGCCGCCCCCGGTCGCGCTCCCGCCGACGCGGTGGGGCAACGAGGAGGTCGTCCGCGAGCTGCTCGGCTCCGAGGTGACCGACGTGGCCTCCTCGCTCCACACCGTGACGCAGCGCTTCGTCTCCGAGGAGGCGTTCGCCGACTTCATGCTCACCTACTACGGCCCGACCTACACCGCCGCCCAGCGCCTCGACGCGCACGGCCGCACGGCCTTCCGCGACGACCTGGTCGCGCTCGCCACCTCCTCCAACAGCCAGAACGGCGACGGCTACGTCGCCCTCGACTGGCAGTACCGGGTCGTCACCGCGACCAGGAAGGAAACCTGACATGACGCACCACCTCGTCCCACCCCTCGACGTCGTCCACGAGCGGCAGGCGGAGATCCGTCGACAGGTCGCCCGCACGGGCGAGCGTCGCGCCGCCTCTGCACGCCGCACCCGCCGTCGGTCACTCCGGATGGCCGGGATGCTGACCCTGACCGTCGCCGCCGCGGCCTCCCTCGTGGACGCGGCGGCGGGGGCCCCGGCCCGCGAGACCCAGGTGGGCCGCGACGTGGTACCGAGCTACTCCTGCGCGACCGCGACCGGCAAGGGCACGTTCGTCCAGTCGCTGAGCACCGAGGACCGGTCCAAGGTCCCGGCCGCGGGCGTCCTCACGTCCTACCGCATCACCGCCGGCAACCAGGCACTGCCGACGGTCGGCTTCCGGCTCCTCACTCTCGGGTCCGACGGCCGGTTCACGGTCGTCGGCTCCGAGCCGACGACCTCGGTGCCGAGCTACGGCAGCACGTCCCGTCCGGTCCGGATCCCGGTCCGCGGCGGCGAGCTCCTGGGGCTGTACGTCGCTGGCGCACCAGGCGGGTCGTCGTGCTTCGCGCCGACCCAGGCGGGTGGCGACTTCGTGATGTTCACTCCCTCGGACGCGCAGACCGGAGTGCCCTTCGATGCCGGCATCTTCACCGCCGGCGCGGTGCTCGCCGTCTCCGCCGAGCTCGAGCCCGACGCGGACCGCGACGGGTACGGCGACGCGACCCAGGACGGCTGCACCACCGACCCGACCACGCACGAGTCGTGCGAGGGCAGCGCGCCGCAGACGACGATCGGCTCGGCCGAGACGAGGAGGCACGGCAAGGTGCTCCTCCGGCTCCGCGCGAGCGAGACGGCGACGTTCCGCTGCGCCGTCGACTCGACCGACTTCCGGCCGTGCGGCTCGACCTTCCGGACCCGGCTGCGGCCCGGTCGCCACGTCATCACCGTGGCGGCCACCGACACGCACGGCAACACCGACCCCACCCCCGCCGTCCAGCGCATCCGCATCCGCGGCTGACACCACACACCACTGCGAAGGATCACTCATGAACACCCATCTCGTGCCCCGGATCACCGGGATGCTCACGTTGTTTACCACCCTCGGGCTGGCGTCGATCGGGCCGGCCGCGGCCGCACCCGGCGGCCCCGACCCGGGCTTCGGCACCGGCGGCCGCGTCACCATCGACGACGGCACCACGGACGGCGCATTCGCGCTCGCCGTCCAGCCGGACGGGAAGATCGTCGTCGCGGGCTACACCGACAAGGCCGGCTCGGTGGACACGCTCGTGTTCCGCTTGAACCCCGACGGGTCCGAGGACCTCGGCTTCGGCCGGCAGCGCCTCGCCGTGCCCGGCGGCAGGAGCGACTACCCCAGCGCCGTGACCCTGCAGGCCGACGGCAAGATCGTCATCGCCGGACGCACGGAGACCAACGAGGACGGCACGGTCTGGCGGCTCCTGCCGTCCGGCGCGCCCGACGCCACCTTCGGCGGGGGCGACGGTCTGGTGATCGTCGACAACGGCGCTCGCGAGTACCTCTCCGACGTGGCGGTGGCGCCCAACGGAGCGATCGTCACGGTCGGGCAGTCGGGGACACCCAACAGCGGGCTGGCCGCGATCTTCCGGTTCACGCCCACCGGCGAGCCCGACAAGACGTTCGACGAGGACGGGAAGCTCGGCATGGGCGGCGGCTACAGCCGCGCCGAGGGTGTGGCCGTGCAGCCCGACGGCAAGATCGTGGTCTCGGGTTACTTCGGCGACATCAGCACGCACGGGCTCCAGGTCCGCAGGCTCCAGGTCGACGGCGAGACCGACTACGCCTTCGGTGAGGGCGACGGCGAGGCCTCGGCGTACGGCGTCCAGGGCACCGGTGACGACGTCCTGGTCCAGCCCGACGGGCGCATCGTCGTGGTGGGCTCCCACTTCCTCCCCAGCGGCCGCCAGACCGGCGCCGCGGTGCGCTACACCGCCTCAGGGCGGGCCGACACCACGTTCAACGGCCCAGGAGACCGGGACGGCCGGATCTTCGACACCCCCGGTATCGGGACCGCCTTCATGGCCGTGGCTGCGCTCCCGGGCGGCGGCTACGTCGTCAGCGGCTACCGGCGGCCCGCCGAGCTGGCCGTCAGCGGAGTGGCGTTCCGGCTCGGCTCCGACGGCGCCGCCGACCCGGCCTTCGGGACGGGCGGGCGGGTCGACCTCAACGGCGGTAGCCGGATCGCGTACGACGTCGCCGTGCAGACAGACGGGAAGGTCGTGCTCGCCGGGGTCGGTGACCAGAACCGCGACGCGATCGTCCACCGGCTCCTGACCGCGACGGACCCAGGGCCGACGACCACGCCGACGTGCCAGGGCCGCCCCGCGACCCTCGTGGGCACGGCGGGCAAGGACCGGCTGCGCGGCACGAAGCAGGCCGACGTGATCGTCGCGCTGGCCGGAAACGACGTGGTCCAGGGGCTCGGCGGGAACGACCTGGTCTGTGCCGGGGATGGTTCCGACCGGGTGGTCGGCGGCCCCGGCAAGGACCGCCTCTACGGAGAGGCCGGCCGGGACCGACTCATCGGCGGCACCGGCAAGGACCGACTCGTGGGGGGACCCGACCGCGACGTCGTCAGCCAGCGGTCATGACCTGGCGGCCCCGCTCCCCCCGTCGGGGAGAGCGGGGCCGTGGCGTTCACAGCTGCGACCTGAGCACGTCGATCTCGCAGCCCGGCGAGGCCGGGTCGAAGCCGTGCTCCACCAGCCACCGGATCGCCGTGAGGCTTCGCAACGACCACCACGCGCGGATGACGTCGACATCGACCTCGGTGCCGTAGCCGGCGACGACATCGCCCAGATGTTCGCGGTGTCCGAGAGTCAGCGTCGCGAGGTCGTAGAGCGCGTCGCCCCGGCCCGCCTCCGACCAGTCGACGACTCCGGTGACCTCGTCGCCGACCAGGAATACGTGGGCGACCTGCAGGTCACCATGGGTGAAGGCCGGCGCCCACGGCCGGAGCGCGACCTCGGCGATCCTGCGGTTGCGGGTCACCAGATCGGCGGGCAGGACGTCGTTCGTGAGGAGCCACTCGCACTCCGTGTCCAGGCGGGATGCGGCCTCGTCGAGGCTCCGACCCGGCCAGGGCGGCAGCGGTGCGTCGTGCAGCCTCCGCACCACGGCACCCGCTGCGGCCCAGGCCGCGGGCGACGCCGTCGACGGCTCGCCGAGGCGGCCGAGTGCCGTCCCCGGGAGGCCGGCGAGGGCGAGCACCGGCGGCTCCCGCCACAACACCTCGGGGGTCGGGACGGGCGCCCTGCCCATCGCGTCGACCTCGCGGTCGGTGCGCGCCTGGTCCGCGTCGACCTTCAGGAAGACGTCGCCGACGCGAAGGGTCGCGCGCTCCTGGTGCGCGACGACGACCTGCACCTCCACGTCGGGGATCATCGCCGGACGACCACCGCCGCCGCCACGGGTTTGAACAGAATCTGTTTGCGTCCGGGCGCAGCGTCAACCACCCTGCCCGAGTGACAGTCCCGACGACCGCCCCCACCCTCACCGACGGCGTCGTGACGCTGCGGGCGCACCGGGACGACGACGTACCCCGCCAGGTGGAGCAGTGTCGCGACCCGGTGTCGATCGCGTGGACGACGGTGCCGACGCCGTACGACGAGGCGGACGCCCGCGAATACGGACTGCAGGACATGCCGGCGGGCTGGGTCGACGGGTCCGAGTGGGGCTTCGCCGTCGAGCTCGAGGGCAGGTACGCCGGCACCGTGTCGCTGCGGGACGAGGGACCGGGTCGCGCCGAGATCGCCTACGGGTCGCACCCCGACGTGCGCGGCACCGGCGCGATGCTGCGGGCGCTGCGGCTGCTCGTGGACTGGGGCTTCGCCGAGCTCGACCTCGAGACGATCGTCTGGCAGGCCTTCACCGGCAACTGGCCGAGCCGCAAGCTGGCCTGGCGGCTCGGCTTCACGATCGAGGGCACCCTTCGCCGCTACCTGCCCCAGCGCGGAGACCGTCGCGACGCGTGGATCGGCACCCTGCTCAAGGACGACCCGCGCGAGCCGCAGTCGACGTGGCTCGAGGTGCCGGTGCTCGAGGGTGATGGCTTCCGGCTGCGGCCGGTACGCGAGGACGACGCCCCGCGGATCCACGAGGGCACCGCTGAGCCGGACACCGAGCACTGGCTGGGGCACAAGCCGGCGCCGTACACGCTCGACCACGCGCACCACTACGTCGAGAGGAGGCGGGAGCTCGAGGCCACCGGGCAGTGCGTCACGTGGGCGATCGCGGATCCCGACGACGACCGGATCCTCGGCACGGTGCTGTGGTTCGACTGGACCCCGGAGGTCGAGTGCGAGCTCGGCTGGTGGATGCACCCCGACGCACGCGGGCGCGGGCTGGCGACCAGGGCGACCCGGCTGGCGGTGGACCACGTCTTCGAGACGCTCGGCGTCAAGCGGGTCACCGCCTACGCGGCCGTCGACAACACCGCGTCCCGTCACGTGGCGGAGGCCGTCGGCTTCCGTCAGTACGGCGTGGAGCGGTACGGCGCCAACATCCGCGACGCCTGGGTCGACATGGCCCTCTACGACCTGACGGCCTCGGAGTGGGCGGCCGGCTCCCTGTCCAGCGAGAACGCGACGGCGAGCACGACGAACCCGGCCAGCGACAGCGCCGCCCCGATCACGAGCGGCGACCGGTAGCCGTAGCCTGCGGCGATCGTCACGCCGCCGAGCCAGGCGCCGAGCGCGTTGCCGATGTTGAGCGACCCGTGGCTGAGCGCCGCGCCCAGGGTCTCGGCGTGCTCGGCGGCGTCGATGAGCCGGATCATCAGCCCGAGCGCGAGCACGGAGCCGGTGGTGGTGATCAGGAAGAACGCCGGCAGCGAGCCGTAGCCGAGCGGGATCAGCAGCCACGACGCCAGCAGGGTCACCGCGAGCGCGACAGGCGCGAGGAGCAGCGCCTTCTTGAGCGACCAGTCGACGGCGAGGCCGGCCACCCAGTTGCCGAAGACCATCCCGACACCGAGGGTGAGCAGGAAGACCGGCACCGCGGCGTTCGGGAGATCGGCGACGTGGGTCGCCATCGGAGCGACGTAGGTGTACATCGCGAACATGCCGCCGAAGCCGACCGCTCCGGCGACGATGGCGAACCACACCTGCGGCTTGCGCAGCGCCTGCAGCTCTCGGCGACCGGTCGCCTCGGGGTTGCCCGGGCAGTCCGGCACGAACGCCAGCACCATCGCGATGGTGAGCGCAGCGAGGCCGGCCACCACCCAGTACGACGCCCGCCAGCCCAGGGTCTGGCCGAGCCAGGTCGCGGCCGGCACGCCGACCACGTTGGCGACCGGGAGCCCCATCAGCACGAGCGCGATGGCGCGGCCGCGGCGCTCGGGAGCGACCATGCTGGCCGCCACCAGCGAGGCGACGCCGAAATAGCCGCCGTGCGGCAGGCCGTCCAGGAACCGCGCCACCATCAGCGTCGGGTAGTTGGGAGCCAGCGCGCTCAGGGCGTTGAACACGGCGTAGGCCGCCATCAGGCCGAGCAGTAGCTGGCGGCGCGGCAGCTTGGCACCGAAGTAGGCCAGCAAGGGGGCACCGATGACCACGCCGAGCGCGTAGGACGAGATGACCCGGCCGGCCACCGGGATGGACACGTCCACGCCGTCGGCGACCTGCGGCAGCACGCCCATCGTCACGAACTCGGTGGTCCCGATCGCGAAGCCGCCGACCCCGAGGGCCAGCACCGCGAGCCCGAAGTGGCGAGCGCGCACCGGCGGACCCACCTCGACGTCGTCGGTGGTGATGGCGCCCGCCTCGTGGGGCTCGGTGGACTGGGACATCGGCACCATGGTGCAGGCCGTACCCGCTCCCGCCTATTCCACGACCTGGGGCCGCCGACTGAACGCCTCCAGCTGCCAGTCGGTCCAATGCTGCAGGTGCGCCAGCTCCGCCGCGGTGAGCCGGTCGCAGGCGAATCCCCAGTGCACGGCGACGTTCTCGCCGGGTCTGACGTCGTCGATGAAGGTCAGGCCTGCGATGCGTCGCCCGATCCGCTCCACAACCGGAGGTCCCAGCGCCAGTAGGCCGTCGTCGTAGGTCAGGTGCCGCATCCTGACGAGCAGCCGCTCCGGCTCCGCGGCGACCACCTCGGCCCAGCCGATACGGCACGAGTCGAGCACGTTCAGCGGCTCAGGTATCCCCCTCCCGAGCAGCCGCGACCACGGGTAGACGCCGAACACGTGGAACGCGTGCGTGGGCGCCGCCTCGGCCAGCAGGTCGTCGGTCAGGTGGCCCCAGTAGTGTCCGGCCTGAGGCCCGATCCGCTCGAGCAGCGCCCTCCCGAAGCGGACGTTTCCGACCGAGCCCGTCAGCTCGTTGCCCGTCCAGTAGCCGCGGACCACGCGTTCGTCGAGTGGGTCCTCGATCCCTGCGAGCTCGGCGAGCACCTGCTGGTAGGGCCAGGCACCCGAGAATCCCCGGGCGAGGGCCGGCACGTCCACGTCCTCACCCCCTCCGGACGCGACAGCACGCAGCTCCGCCGCGCCCTGTGGTCCGCAGTAACCCAGTGCATTCGGTGCGTGGGCGTACTGCGCGAACAGCCGGTGTCCGCGAGGCACGCTCACGCCGGCCCAGGGGTGCTCATGCCCCGGAGGTCTGGCCCACCATCTCGGCGGCCTCACGATGCATCCGCCCGAAGTTGTAGTACGCCGCGCAGGCTCCCTCCGGGGACACCATGCAGGTCCCGATCGGGGTCTCCGGTGTGCAGGCGGTTCCGAAGACCTTGCACTCCCACGGCTTGATCACGCCCTTGAGCACCTCGCCACACTGACAGGCCTTGGGGTCGGCCACCCGGATCCCGGGCATCGAGAACCGCTCCTCGGCGTCGAACTCCGCGTAGCGACCGTTGACCTTCAAGGCGCTCTGGGAGATGAAGCCCAACCCTCGCCACTCGAAGTGCGGCCGCAGCTCCATGGTCTCGCCGAGCAGCTTGAGGGCAGCCACGTTGCCCTCCTCTCGGACCACCCGGCCGTACTGGTTCTCGACCTCGCACCGGCCGTCACGGATCTGTTGCAGGAGCATGTGCACCGTGGCGAGGATGTCGAGAGGCTCGAACCCGGCGACCACCAACGGCTTGCCGTAGACCTCTGGCACGAACCGGTAGGGGCGTGTGCCCACCACCGTGGAGACGTGGCCGGGCCCCAGGAACCCCGACAACCGCAGGTCGGGTGACTCGAGGATTGCGCGGATGGGCGGGACGATGGTGACGTGGTTGCAGAAGACCGAGAAGTTCTGCACACCCAGCTGCTTGGCTCGGACCAGGGTGACCGCGGTTGATGGCGCGGTCGTCTCGAAACCGACCGCGAAGAACACCACGTGCTTCTCCGGGTTGTCCACCGCGATCTTGAGTGCGTCGAGTGGTGAATAGACGAAACGTACGTCGGCGCCGCGCGCCTTCGCGTCCAGGAGACTCCCCCTAGACCCGGGGACCCGCATCATGTCTCCGAACGTGGTGAAGATGACACCTGGCTGCTCGGCCAGCCACATGGCGTCGTCGACGCGACCCATCGGGATCACGCACACTGGACAACCGGGACCGTGCACCAGCTCGATGCCGGGCGGGAGGATGTGCTCGATCCCGTGCCTGTAGATCGTGTGCGTGTGGCCGCCGCACACCTCCATGAACTTGAATTCGTCATCAGCGGTGAGCTTGGTGATGGACTTCACCAGGCCCCGCGCGGCCGCCGGGTCCCGGAACTCGTCAACGAACTTCATCGTGACACCTCATTCATCCGTCTTGGGCGCGTGGTCATGCGATCTGGGAGGAGTTGAACGCGTCGATCTCGTTGACGTAGTCCGCACCCATCTTCTTGACCTGGTCCAAGGTCAGCTGGGCCTCGAGCTCGTCGATCTTCGCCATCGCGAAACCGACGTGCACGAGCACCCAGTCACCGACCAGGAGCCCTTGCTCGGCGAGCAGCCGGACGCTGATCACTCGCTGCACGCCGTTGACGGCGACCTTGGCGAGATGCTGCTCGGGGTCGGTGATCTCGACGATCTGACCCGGAATTCCTAGACACATGGTGAGCCTTCCTGTCAGCAGATCCGGGGCAGCGGGTCGCCCACGAGCATGTCCACGATCCGGCTGCCGCCGAACGGGGTGCGCAGCGCCACCATGCCGGCTGGTGTCTCGACCACCTGGCCGATGGTGACGGCCCGGCTGCCCAGCGGGTGCGACCGCAGTGCCTCGACCGCAGCGTCTGCCTGGTCCTGAGGGACCACTGCGACGAACTTCCCTTCGTTCGCCACGTAGATCGGGTCGATGCCGAGCATGTCGCAGGCGCCCAGGACCTGGGGCTGCACGGGCAACGCCTCCTCGTCGAGAATGATGCCGACGCCGGCGGTCTGGGCCAGCTCGTTGCACACGGTGCCGAGTCCCCCGCGCGTAGCGTCGCGCATCCATCGCGTGCCGGGGGCCGCTGCCAGCAGCGCCTCGACCATCTCGGAGATCGGTGCGGTGTCGGAGACGATGTCGTCAGCTTCGATGGCGAGATCTCCGCGAGCGAGCATCACGGCCATCCCGTGGTCCCCCAGTGTCCCGGAGAGCACCAGTCGGTCCCCTGGCCTGACCAGATGGGCACCCAACTCACGACCGGCCGGGATCACGCCGATCCCGGCCGTTGAGATATACAACCCGTCCGCAGCACCCTGGGAGACCACCTTGGTGTCACCGGTGACGATCTGCACCCCGGCAGCGTCGGCGGCCGCCTTCATGTCAGCCACGATCGACCGCAGCCGATCGATGGTGAAACCCTCCTCGATCACGAACGCCGCCGAGAGCCACTGCGGTCTGGCTCCGCTGACGGCGAGGTCATTGACGGTGCCGTGCACCGCGAGATGGCCGATCGTCCCACCCGGGAACTCGATCGGCTGCACGACGAAGGAGTCGGTGGAGAAGGCGAGCCGTTCCTGCGAGGGCAACGTGAGCACGGCGCCGTCCCCGAGCTGTTCGAGCTCGGGGTTGCGGAAGGCCTCGACGAACACGTTGTCGGTCAGGGCCGCCGAGGACTTACCGCCGGCTCCATGCGCCAACGTGATCACCTCGTCGATCAACCGAGGCCGGCGCTTGCGGAACTCCTCGATCTTGAGCAGCATCCGGTTCTCGCGGTCCACGTGGGTCGCGGGCTCGGCGGTCATGACGTACCTCCGGGGTGGCGGGGCTGCTCCTGGACGATCTCCCAGAGCCGGAAGCCCACGCGGGCGTGGCTCTCCTGGATCCGGTGGATGCTCTGGGAGTGGATCGTGAAGCAGTAGTCGACGTCCGAGCTGGTCGACATCGAGCCACCCGAGTGCCCCGCGAAGCCGATCGTGAGCAACCCTCGCTTCTTGGCCTCGGTGAGCGCCATGATCAGGTCGTCCGAGTTGCCCGACGTGGACATGGCGATCGCGATGTCCACGGGCTTGGAATGGGCGATCACCTGCCGGGAGAAGATCAGCTCGAACCCGACGTCATTGCCGAGCGCGGTGACCACCGCCTGGTCCGCCGCGAGCGACCATGCCGGGACAGCACGGCCCCGAGCGGGCCGGCAGAACAGCGACGCCAAGGTGGCGGCGTCCGTCGAGCTCCCGCCGTTGCCGAACGTGTAGAGCCGGCCGCCGCGCGCGAACCGGTCCGCCATGTCCGCGCCCGCCAGCTGGAGCTTGGGTTCGTACTCCTTGAGCGAGTCCTGCTGCAGGCGCGCGCTGACCTCTGCCTTGCCCCGCGCCGACGCGGCAAGGTCGTCGAGCAGGCTCTCGGGGTCGTCCTCGGACCCTTCGATGAACGGATAGAGGAAGTCTGTGTTCTGGTTGATGTCGCTCATCACCGCACCTCCTGATCGTCGTCGATGCGGGTGATGGCCGAGCCGGCGTGAACCAGCACGAGGTCCCCGGGTGAGACGTCACCGAGGACCGATACGTCGACGGCCTCCTCGCCGGTCGCGGTGCGAACCAGCGCCGGCGCGAACGGCGCGATGGGCGACTCCACCACCTCTCCGAGACGACCCTCGTCGCTGCAGGTGACGCAGACCTCGTCCGTGCAGTCATCGTCCTTCACGGTCAGCAGGCCGGGGTGCTCGAAGCAGACGTGGGTCAGCTCCCACAGCAGGTGATACATCAGCACGAACCGCCCGGTGGCCGGGACCATCGGATCGTCGGACTCCACCCACAGCACGTGGTCGGCGCTGCCGACGGCGGGCCGGGGGCCGAAGCCGATCCATATCGTGTGGGCTCCCCACGCGGGCGCTCGGCGCATCGTGTCTCGGACCTGCGGGTCATCGGCTGAGGCGACGGCGAGGATCACGTCGCCTGCTCTCGTCGCTACCCGCGCCTGCGCGACCGGGTCGGGATCGACCAGCGCGACCGAAGGCAGGGCGCGCAGGCCCATGATCACCGGGTGCACGAACTCGACTGCCACATGGTGGGCATGCGGCTCCCACTGCGGCGAGATCACCCACAGAGTCGCTCCCGCATGGAACTTGCGGGCGAGCGACAGCGACGCCGAGGCGAGGTCGTCGCCGAGCTCCTCCCCGATCAGGCTGACCGGTGAATGGGCGGTGGTCATGTCTCTCCTCCTGTCGTGGCTGCGAGGACGCGGGCTCCCCCGGCGCTGCCCACCGCTGCAGCGACGAGCACCTGTCCGAGGGCGATCCCGCCGTCGTTCGGAGGCAGCAGGCGCGGCCGGAGTACGTCGAAGCCCTCCATGGCCAGTCCCGCGACGACCGCGCTGAGCAGCACGGCGTTCTGGAAGACGCCGCCACCCAGCGCGACGGTCTCCAGCCCGGTGCGCTCGCGGGCGCGGCGGCAGAGGTCGAGCACCAGACCGGCGACGCCGGCGTGGAACCTCGCCGCGACCAGCGACACGTCCGTGCCAGCGGCAAGGTCGGCCACGACAGCGCGCAGCACGGGTCCGGGATCGGCGACGAGGCACTCGCTGATCGGGTCGAGGCCGAAGCGGTAGGGCACGTCGGCCTCCACCCCGCGGGCCAGTCCCTCCAGCTCGATCGCCGCCTCGGCCTCGTAGTCGACGACGTGCCGGACGCCGGCGAGGGACGAGACGGCGTCGAACAGGCGGCCCATGCTCGAGGTGGGCACACAGCCGAACCCGGTCTCCAACTGGCGCCGGAGCACCCGGGCCTCGTCGGGGGGACATGCCGCGACGCACGCGAGGTCCGGCGTCCAGGCCACGCCCGCACTGCGCAGGTGCGCCAGAGCCATCCGGTAGGGCCGCTCGACGCTGGCATCGCCGCCCGCCAGCGGGACGTAGCCGAGGTGGGCGAACCTCTCGAAGCCCCGGTAGCCGGCCAAGAGGATCTCCCCTCCCCAGACCGCGCCATCCGTGCCGTAGCCGGTACCGTCGAGGGCGACGCCGATCACCGTGCGGTCGGGCGCGACGCCGTGCTCCCCCATGACCGCGGCGACGTGCGCGTGGTGGTGCTGGACCGTGTGCACCGGCCGCTGCCCGGCCCGGCGGCGAGCCCACTCGGAGGAGCGGTACGCCGGGTGCTGGTCGACCACCAGGGCCTCGGGCCGGACGCTCGTGAGCAGCTCGATGTGGTCGGCGGTCACCCGCAGTGCGTCGAGCGTGGCGAGGTCGTCCATGTCGCCGAGGTGCTGGCTGAGCCAGGCATAGCCGCCGTCCGCGACGCAGCAGGCGTTCTTGAGGTCGGCGCCCGCGGCCAGCGCCGGTGCCACAGGGAACGGCAGCGCGATGGGCAGCGGCGCATAGCCACGAGCCCGTCGGATCGGCAGCTCGGCCCGCGCGACCCAGCGGGCCACCGAGTCGTCGCAGGGCACCCGGATCTCCCGGTCGTGGGTGAGCCACGCGTCGGCGAGGCCGGCCAGACGGACGAGCGCCTCGGCGTCGTCGCTCACCAGGGGCTCACCGGAGAGGTTGCCGGAGGTCATGACGAGCAACGCCGGGGACTCGGGTCCAGCGGGGTCGTCAGCCAGCAGGAGCTCGTGCACCGGCGTGTAGGGCAGGAAGACCCCGAGGTCCGGGTTGCCGGGCGCGACCGACGGCGCGACCCCGGTGCCGGCCCGCCTCGGCATCAGCAGGATCGGCCGACGGGCGCCGGTGAGCACCGCCTCCTCGTCCGAGGAGATGACGGCCACGGCGTGGGCCACGTCGAGGTCGCGAGCCATCACGGCGAACGGCTTGCCGCCGCGCTGCTTGCGACGGCGCAGCTCCGCGACCGCCCTCTCATCCGTGGCATCGCAGGCGAGGTGGTAGCCACCCAGCCCCTTGATCGCGACGATGGCGCCGTCCGCGAGCAAGGACCGGGTCTCGCGCAGCGCCTCGTCCTGGGTGCGGTCGGGCCGTCCTGACCGGTGCAGCCGCAGCGTCGGGCCGCAGTCGCGACAGGCGATGGTCTGTGCGTGGAACCGACGGTCCGCGGGGTCGTCGTACTCCGCCCGGCAGGCGGCGCACATCTCGAACGGCGCCATCGTGGTGGCCGGCCGGTCGTACGGCAGCCCGGTGATGATCGTGTAGCGCGGGCCGCAGTTGGTGCAGCTGATGAACGCGTGCCGGTGGCGGCGGTCGGCGGGGTCGTGCAGCTCCCGGGCGCAGTCGGCGCACATCGCGACGTCCGGCGAGGCCAGGGTCCGACCCCCTCCGGACATCGTCGTGTCGGCGATCCGGAACCCCGTGCCACCGACCGGCGCGAGCTCGGTGACCGTGAGCGCCTCGACCAGGGCCAGCGGCGGCGCGTGGTGCCGGATCCGGGAGGTCAGCTCCTCGACCGCGGCGTCGTCGCCCTCGACCTCGAGGACCACCCCGGAGCTGTCGTTGCACACCTCGCCCGAGAGCCCGAGCTCGCTCGCAGCGGCGTAGACGAAGGGACGGAAGCCGACGCCCTGCACGACGCCCGAGACCTCGAGCCGCCGTCGGACCCGGCCGGCGCTCCCATGGCCGAGCATCTCCAACCCGGAGAGCGCACGCGCGGCGTCCTCCTCGGAGACCACCTCGAGGGCGAAGCCCATGTGGATGAGCACCCACTCATCCGGACGTGGCGCCTCGTCGAGCATGCCGATGTTGACCCGCCGCTCGGCGCCCTCCACGTCCACGAGCGCGACCTGGTCGCCGTAGCCGTCGACCAGGGCCACCACCCGACCGGGGATCCCGAGGCACATCTCAGGCCTCGACCCTCAGGTCCGCGACCAGCGCGCGGACCGCTGCGACTCCCGCATCGACGGCCCCGGCGACGGCGTCGCTGAGCCCTATCCCCTCGTCGACGGTGCTCGGGACGCACCCGACGACGTACGTCGGCGGCAGCGTGCCACCCAGCACGTCGAGGTTCGCGAGCACGGCGACCGGGTTCATGCCGTGGGCGTCGAGCTCCCCCGCACCGAGATCCTCGGGCCCGACCTCGAGCACCCGGATCGTCCCCGGCTCACCCGGCCCGGGGACGGCGTCGACGATCACCAGCGGCCCGTCGTGGTCGAGCAGGTCGTAGGCGAGGTGCATGCCGCGGATTCCGTAGTCGACCACCCTGACCCCGGTCCCTGGGTCGGGCGCGAGACGGCGGACGACCTCGGGTCCGAAGCCGTCGTCGCTGAAGAAGATGTTGCCGATGCCGGCAACCAGGATCGTCAGGGCTCTTCCTCTCCTGTGGCGGGTCTTGTCGGGTGGGTTCGACTCACATCGACCGGATACGCCGGTAGCGCCGGATGTCCGGGATGGACATCAGGAGCACCACCAACGCCACGACGACGACGACGATGGCGACGCCGGCCGTGATGAAACCGAGTGCTCTCATGGACCGATCTCCTCTCTGTGCTGGGCTTCCAGGGACCGGTCGGCCAGGGGCTCCAGCTCGTCCGGGGCGAAGTAGAAGAAGCGGCCGGCCTCCTCGTGCAGGTCGGACGCCGGGTCGTCGACCAGGACCAGTGCGACGTGGGTGCTGCCGTCGACGTCGGAGAGGACGGCGGTCACGCGGGCGACCTGGTCCGCGAAGAACAGGTCTTGGGCGTCCGCGCGCCGGTTGGGATGGACGCGGACCAGGCTGCCGCGCGCCACCTCGACCCCGTCGATCGTGACGGCATCGGTGTCGGGCCGGACCGAGGCGTCGGTGGCCGGGTCCCACCACGGCACGTCGGTCTCGAACGTCGAGGGGTTTGGACCGTTCGGAGAGCGTAAAGCGCCATGCAACTGCTGGAGGGTCTCCGGCGACATGTCGTCGCAGCGGTCGACGATCTCCCGCGCCAGGGGATCCGTGGCGCGCGCCTCCGCCTTCTCGGCGTCAGTCATGGTCAGCACGCGCAAGGTGAGGATCTCGTCGATCTCGGTGGCGTCGAAGAGCGCCCCCGGACTCTCGCCGGCGATCTCGGGGTAGTCGTAGAGGATGATCGGCAGGCCAAGGAGCAGGTCGGTGTCCCCCGGACGCCCAGAGAGGACCGGCCAGCACCGGCTCTGGTCGCAGGCCGCGGCTGCGTCCGCCGCCGCCTCCGGGGGCTCGAGGAGGGAGACGAACTTTGCGCCGCGCGCCTCGATGAGGACGTGGGCGCCGATGAAGGAGCGCCGGGTCGCGTCGGCCCTGGTGGCCACCGCGTCGTGGCAGACGTTCGCGACGTCAAGGGTGAGCTTGAGCAGACCGTCGACCACGACGGTGCGGGCCTTGAGCAGGGCCCACAGGGGCCAGCGGCTGCGCTCGACGCTTCCTGCGGCTTCGCCACGATCATCTTCCAGCAGCTCGGTGGCCACGTCGCCCTCGACCGCCACGGCCCTGAGCAGGCCCTCGGCCAGCTCGGGGAGGGGCAGGGTGAAGGAGAACTCCTGCTCCACCGCCTCGTCCCACGTCAGCCACGTCACGTCGCCGACCGTGAGCTCGCGCACCTCCTCGCACGAGCGGTCCAGGACCCTTCGGTGCTGCAGCTGCAGGAAGCGCAGGTGCACCACCAGGTGCGACCGGACGACCTCGTCCGGCGGGTCCAGGAGGCACTCGAGGTGCATCGTGGAGTCCTCGCCAAGCCCCCGGTCCGCCACGCCCGGCGGACCCAGCACCCCGAACTGCCATCGGGAGTGGTTCTTGCTGGAGCTGGCCCGGTAGGGGTAGAGCAGGTACCCCTCGTAGAGCACGGCGTCGGCCACCTGCCGTGCCACGTCCACGTGGGCGGGGCCGTTCATCGGGACAGCTCCGGGGCCGGGTCGTCGCAGCGAGCGAGCAGGTGCCCCACGGTCTCTTCCCACGAGGTCAGCCCGTGCCGGGCCCGGTAGTCCGCGAGCTCGGCCAGCGCATCGTGGTCGAGCCGCAGCCAGCCGGTGTTGGGGTAGTAGAAGCCCATCATCTTCCGCCACACCGAGACCGGCATGCCGTGGTGCGCCTCGCGGTCCCACGGCACCTGCTCCACCCCGAAGCCCTCCGCGCCGCGGGTGAAGATGGTGCCCGAGAACATGAAGACCAACGGGACGTCGCCCTCGCCGAGCGCGTGCAGGTAGCGCGAGCCGATCACGTCGAAGTCGTAGGTGCAGGGCAGTGGCAGGTCGATCTCGGTGTGCCCGGAGAAGCCCTGCACCGTCGTGTTGCTGTGCATCCACAGGAACGGTCGCAGGGTGTCCTTCCAGCGCTCGCGACCCCCGAACAGGGCCCGCAGACCACGCTGCTCGGCGTCGTCGTACGGGCGGCGTTGCGGCTCGATCCGGACCTGGCAGCGCAGCGCGATCGCATGCACCCGCGACTCGGTCCACTCGCTGATGCCGAGCCTGACCTTGAGCTGCGGCTCCGCGGCGTAGGGCTCGGCGGTGATGTCGAGGACCTCGAACCGCAGGTCGGTCATGACACCTCCCCCGTAGTGATCGGACCGGCCGGACGGGCTCGCGCCTCGGCGCGGGTGAAGAACTCCTCCATCGCGGTCCGCGCTTCCTCACCGCCGTCGAAACCGCGCCAGGTGCTGCGCATCGTGCCCACCAGCTCGTAGCAGACGTCGATGGGCACCAGCAGGCAGCCGAACTCGCCGCGACCCTGCTCGGTCCGGTAGATGAGCAGCGCCTCGACGTCGGGGAGGAGGACGCCCAGCGAGGGGTTGGCGCCGATGACGCGCTCCCACGCCGCCAGGTCGAGCTCGGACTCGGTCGCACCGGCCGGGCTCGGGTAGAAGGCGACGACCCGCTCCTGCACCGAGTTGCGGAACACGAAGGCGAGGCTGACCGGGATCTGGAGCTCGTCCCAGGCCGCTTCGTCGAAGACGAAGTCGGGGAAGGAGAAGTAGCGGTCGGGCACGGCGCGGTAGCGCAGCGTCGCGTGCTGGTCGCTGAACAGGAGATAGCAGCCGCGACAGGTGCACATCAGCGAGCGGCTCTCGAGGCCCACGACGTGCTGGTGCTCGTCGGGGATGGGTTGGGCGCACATCTCGCAACGCTCACCCGTCCTCGCGGCGGGCCGGGTCTCCCGGATCCGTCGCAGCGTCGCCAGGGGCAGCCCCGATGGCCCGCTCGTCACGCCGGCTCCACCGCAGGGAGGGCCACCGAGATCCGCGGGCCGTCCACGAGGACCGGGAGCGGGCCCAGGTGCAGCTCGGGCTCCTCCACGCACGCGCCCGCCCGGCGTACCTCGTAGTGGACCCGGCAGCTCGGGCAGGTGAGCAGTGCATCTCCGGTGGCGCCACCGAGGCGACGGGCGAGCACCGCACCAGCCAGGCTCGCCTGGCACCGCGGGCACTGGTCGGTGAAGACGTACAGGTCGTGGCCGACCCGGCATCCGACGAGGTCGGGCGGGCCGCTGACGACGACCACCGCGCCGTCGGGCAGCCCGGCCAGCTCGGGGACCGACTGCCAGCTCGACCCCGCACTGCTCGGGCCTGATCCCTCGAGACGGGTGAACAGGGAGTCCACCGAGATGAGCGGTCCCCCGTCGCCGGCGTCGGCCGCCGCCTCGATCTCGATCGCCGACACCTCGGGCGCGGCCTCGTGGATGGCGCCCTCGACGGCGAGCTCCAATGTCACCGACGAGGAAGGGCAGCCGTCGCAGCTGCCGAGGAGTCGCAGGCGCACGACGCCGTCGTCGCCGACGCCGAGCAGCTCCACGTCACCGCCGTGTGAGCCGAGGTAGGGGCGCACCGCTTCCAGGGCCCGCTCGACGCGCTCCTCGACCCCATAGGGATGGAGACCGTGCACGACGAGCAGTCCCGCGACGAGCTCGTCCGCGGCCAGCGCTGAGAGCGCCTCGTCGTCGAGCCGCCCGGCCTCGTAGAGAATCTCCATGATCCGCTCGATGCCAGCGCCGTAGAGATCGGCCACGAGTCGGACCAGCTCCTCGGCGCGCTCCGTCGCGACGGCGCCCCCCGTTGCGCTCGCGCTGAGCAGCGCCTCGATCCGCTCACCGCTGGCCTTCAGATCAGGGACGTCGTCTCGAGCCTCGTCGGGGCCGATGGTCGTCCCCGACTACTCGGCGCCGACCGACTGCGTTGGAGAGTGCGTGCGCTCGAGCACCTGTCCGTCGCCGAGGTACATGTGCACCCCGCACGGCAGGCACGGATCGAAGCTGCGCACCGTCCGCATGATGTCGATGCCCTTGAAGTGCTCCCGGTCGTTCTCCTCGAAGATCGGCTGACCCTGGACGGCGTCCTCGTATGGACCGGGCGTGCCGTAGGAGTCCCGCGGGTTGGCGTTCCACGGGGTGGGCGGATAGGGGTGGTAGTTCGCGATCTTCCCGTCGCGGATCACCATGTGGTGGCTGAGCACCCCACGGACCGCCTCGGTGAAGCCGCAGCCGATGGCCTGGTCCGGCACCGTGAACTTCTCCCAGGTCTTGGTACGGCCGGCCCGGATCTCCACCAGGGCCTTCTCCGCGAAGTGCAGCGCGCACGCCGCGGCGTACGCCTGGAAGTAGGTGCGGGCGCGGTTCCGCTCGATGGTGTTGCTCCACTTCGGGATCTTCCACTCCATCTCGACCGGGCCTTTGAGCGCGGTCTTGGGGAGGTTGATCTTCACGCTGGAGCCGGTCGACTGCACGTAGCCGATGTCGACCAGTCCGGCGAGCGCCGTGGCCCACAGCCGCGCCAGCGGCCCGCCGCCGGTGTCGAGCGCGAGGTAGTCCTTGCCGTCGTACCAGCGCGGCGACATGACCCAGGAGTACTTGTCGTCCATGTCGCGCTTCTGGGGCTTGGGGTTGGTGTGCTGGTTCCACGGGTGCCGTCGGTCGACGGGGTTGCCCAGGGGGTCCTTGTCGACGAACATCTCCTGCTCGGTCCAGTCCTCGTAGTAAGACGACCCGAGCAGGATGCGGATGCCGAGGTTGATCTCGACCAGGTCGGTCGTGACCAGCTTGCCGTCCACCACGACGCCCGGGGTGACGTACATCTTGCGTCCCCAGTTGGTCATGTCCTTGTACTCGAAGTTGCAGTGGTCGGGGTCCTGGAACGAGCCCCAGCAGGCGAGCAGGATCCGCCGGTTGCCGACCTCCTCGTAGCCCGGCAGGGCCTGGTAGAAGAAGTCGAAGAGGTCGTCGTGCATCGGCACGACCTTCTTCATGAACTCGACGTAGCGCATCAGCCGGCTGATGTAGTCGGTCATCAGCTGGATGGTGGCCACCGTGCCCACGCCGCCCGGGTAGAGCGTCGACGGGTGGACGTGCCTGCCCTCCATCAGGCAGAACATCTCGCGCGTCCAGCGGCTGACCTGCAAGGCCTCGCGGTAGAACTCGCCCGTGAACGGGTTGAGCGAGCGCATGATGTCGCCGATGGTCCGGTAGCCGTGGTCGGCCGCGTGCGGCGACTCGGTGTTGTTGGCGAGCTCGAGGACGCCCGGATTGGTCTCGGCGACCATCTTCTCGCAGTAGTCCACCCCGACCAGGTTCTCCTGGAAGATGTTGTGGTCGAACATGTACTCCGCGGCCTCGCCGAGGTTGACGATCCACTCGCCCAGGGGCGGCGGCTTCACGCCGTACGCCATGTTCTGGGCGTAGCACGAGCAGGTCGCGTGGTTGTCGCCGCAGATGCCGCAGATCCGGCTGGTGATGAAGTGCGCGTCGCGCGGGTCCTTGCCCTTCATGAAGATCGAGTAGCCGCGGAAGATCGAGCTGGTGCTGTGGCACTCGACCACGGTGCGCTGCTTGAAGTCGATCTTGGTGTAGATGCCGAGGCTGCCCACGATCCGGGTGATCGGGTCCCACGCCATCTCGGTGAGACCGCTCTTGTCGTCGGTGGCGTAGGTGCTCGGGTTGGGAATGGTCGATGTCATCGTCGTTGCCCCGTCCTCACCAGGTGCGCTTCGCGCCGGTGGCCAGCGTCGTGCCGGGTTTGCGCCACTTGGGTTCCTTGTTCAGGGTCCGAGTGGTCATGTTGCGCAGCCGCTTCATCGTGTGGCCGTAGACGCCGACCGCGGTCGTCGAGAGCTTGCCGCCCGGCGGTTCGTCCATGAACGGCATGAACTTGTCCGGGAAGCCCGGCATGGTGCAGCCGATGCAGATGCCGCCGACGTTGGGACACCCGCCGACGCCGTTCATCCAGCCGCGCTTCGGCACGTTGCACTTGACCACCGGGCCCCAGCAACCGAGCTTGACGATGCACTTCGGCGAGCCGTACTCCGTGGCGAAGTCGCCCTGCTCGTAGTAGCCCGCGCGGTCGCAGCCCTCGTGGACCGTCTGGCCGAAGAGCCAGGTCGGGCGGAGCTCGTCGTCGAGCGGGATCATCGGGGCCTGGCCCGTGGCCATGTAGAGCAGGTAGGTGAGGGTCTCGGACATGTTGTCGGGCTGCGCCGGACAGCCGGGCACGCACACGATCGGGATCCCAGCCTTCGACTTCCAGTCCCAGCCGAGGTAGTCGGGAACGCCCATGGCGCCGGTCGGGTTGCCGGCCATCGCGTGGATGCCGCCGTACGTCGCGCAGGTGCCGACCGCCACGATCGCCGTCGCCTTGGGCGCCAGCCGGTCGAGCCACTCGCTCGTCGTCATCGGCTGGCCCGTGGCCGGGTCGTTGCCGAACCCGCACCAGTAGCCCTCGTCGTGCAGCTTCTCATTGGGGATGGACCCCTCGACGACGAGGACGAACGGATCGAGCTCGCCCCGGTCGGCCTTGAAGAACCACTCCAGGAAGTCGTCCGCGCCGCCGTTGGGGCCGCACTCGAAATCGATCAGCGGCCAGTGCACAGCGACCTGTGGCAGGCCGGGCAGCGCGCCGAGGGCGATCTCCTCGATGGTGGGCTGCGTGGCGCCGGTCAGCGCGACGGAATCCCCGTCACAGCTCAGGCCCGCGTTGATCCACAGGACGTGGATGAGTGTTTCTTCCGCCTTGACTGCTTCGGCTGTCGGCACCGGCTCCACCACCGTTTCCGGGGCGGGGTCTGGGCCTCAAAGGGCGCCGGGACCATCTGTGTTGGTCCTCGTGCGCAACGTGTGATCCACAACACACCCACCACCCGGTGGTAAGTCAAGCCTTAGTCACGCCTGCGCGGCTGAGGGAATGTCCGACACTCCGGCGAGCCAGCGCAACCACTGCCCCATCCCGGCTCCGGTCTTCGCGGACAGGGACACGACGTGGACGCCCGGCGCGAGCCGGCGCGCGTCGGCGGTGAGGCGGTCGACGTCGAAGTCGACGTAGGGAAGCAGGTCGGTCTTGTTGATCACGACGAGGTCGGCGACCGCGAACATGTGGGGGTACTTCAGCGGCTTGTCGTCGCCCTCGGTCACCGAGATGACCACGACCTTGGCCGCCTCACCCACGTCGAAGAGGGCCGGGCAGACCAGGTTGCCGACGTTCTCGACGACCACGAGGCTGTCCGGCTCCGGATCGAGCGCGACCAGCGCCTGGTGGACCATCGAGGCGTCGAGGTGGCAGCCGGAGCCCGTGTTGACCTGGACCGCGCGGGCACCGGCGGCCCGGATCCGGTCGGCGTCGTACGCCGTCTCCTGGTCGCCCTCGACCACGCTGACCGGCCGGCCCAGCTCGCGGATGGTCCGCTCGAGCAGCGTGGTCTTGCCCGAGCCGGGCGAGCTCATCAGGTTGACCGCGACCACTCCCCGGTCGGCCAGCCAGCGGCGGTTGTCGGCGGCCAGCTCGTCGTTGCGGGCCAGCACCCGCTGCTCGAGGTCGACGGTGTGGGTGCGCAGCTCGTCGTGCCCGTGCCCGTGCCCGTGGTCGTGCCCGTGCCCGTGCCCGTGGTCGTGGTCGTGGCCGTGGCCGCGCTCAGGGTCGTGGTGCTCGTGGCCGTCGGGGACCACTCCGTCGACCCGGACCTCGTCGCTGCCGCACCCGCACGTCGCGCACATCAGGCGACCTCCACCGATCCGAGCTCGAGCTCGCGGCCGGACACGACCTCGACGTCCGCGCTGCCGCAGTCGCAGAGCAGGATCAGGTCGTCCCGCGCGCTCTCGTCGCCGCAGCTGCGGCAGTGCAGCCGGCCCTCCGGCTCCTCGATGTCGAGCGTCGCACCCTCCAGCGGGGTCCCGGCGCTCGCGAGCTCGAAGCAGAACTCGAGGGAGTCGCGGACCACCCCGGCCAGCCGGCCCACCCGCAGCCGCACCACGGCCACGCGCTGCTCGCCGGTGCGCGCGAGCACGGCTTCGACCACGCTCTCGGCGATGGACAGCTCGTGCATGAGTTCGCCTCCGTCGGCACCGTAGCCCCGGAAGCGCACCGTGACGAGGCCTCAGGGTCGGTGACCTCGACGCGGACCATGCCGGAGTCGGTCAGGACGCGGACGTGTCGACGATCCTGGGCTTGGACTGCACCAGGAAGACCTGC
The DNA here is from genome assembly GCA_963759065.1 of uncultured Actinomycetota bacterium. Lineage (GTDB taxonomy): Bacteria > Actinomycetota > Actinomycetes > Propionibacteriales > Nocardioidaceae > Nocardioides. The sequence continues at coordinate 104,459 of CAVWYA010000018.1, forward strand.
CCCGCGCTCGGGGCGCAGGCCAGGCCGGCGTACTCCCCCACGTCGGTGAAGCCGCCGCCGAGCTCGATGACCTGCTTGCTCCGGGCCACGATGTTGCGCTCGGGGTCGTAGACCTTGAGCTGGTCGTCCCGGCCGACCCGCTGGACGGTGGCCTCGTAGTCGGCCGGCCAGACCAGCTCGAGCTGGGTGCCGTCTGCGGCGCCGAGCCGCAGGCAGCCGTCGTCGCCGAGGACCAGCGCGCCGGTCGCCAGGGCCCCGTCGGCGGGATCGCCGGGCTGCCACTGCGAGGTCAGGATCCTGATCGAGTCACCGTCGACCAGGTCCTCCTTGTCGTAGTGGAAGTGCAGGAACGTGAAGCCGAGCGCGGCGATCAGGATCGGCACCGCGACGCACACGGCGTAGCCGAACGGCGTCAGGGTCCGGCGCTCGATGTCGGGCCGCTGCGGCGTCTCGGGAGCCTCGGTCTCGCTCACTGGTCGCTCACAGGGAGGCCAGGGCCTCGTTGAACGTCTTGGACGGACGCATCACGTCGGCGGCCTTCTCCGCGTCGGGCCGGTAGTAGCCGCCGATGTCGGCCGGCCTGCCCTGCACCTCGAGCAGCTCGTCGACGATCTGCTGCTCCTTGTCGGCGAGCGTCTCGGCGAAGGGCTTGAACTGCGTCGCCAGGTCGCTGTCCTCGGTCTGGGCGGCCAGCTCCTGGGCCCAGTAGAGAGCCAGGTAGAAGTGCGAGCCGCGGTTGTCGATGCCGCCGAGCTTGCGGGTGGGCGATTTGTCGTTCTCCAGCCAGGTGCCGGTCGCCTTGTCGAGGGTGTCGGCGAGCACCTGGGCGCCGCGGTTGTCGGCGAAGCCGGCGAGGTGCTCGAGCGACGCGGCCAGCGCGAAGAACTCGCCGAGGCTGTCCCAGCGGAGGTAGTTCTCCTTGACCAGCTGCTGCACGTGCTTGGGGGCCGAGCCCCCGGCGCCGGTCTCGAACAGGCCGCCGCCGTTCATCAGCGGGACGATCGACAGCATCTTGGCCGAGGTGCCGAGCTCGAGGATCGGGAACAGGTCGGTGTTGTAGTCGCGCAGCACGTTGCCGGTCACCGAGATGGTGTCCTCGCCCTTGCGGATCCGCTCCAGCGAGTACGCCGTCGCGTCGGCCGGCTTCATGATCTCGATGGCCAGGCCGTCGGTGTCGTGGTCCGACAGGTACTCCTTCACCTTCGCGATCAGGTTGGCGTCGTGGGCCCGAGCCTCGTCGAGCCAGAACACCGCGGGCGAGCCGGTCGCCCGGGCGCGCGTGACCGCGAGCTTGACCCAGTCGCGGATCGGCTCGTCCTTGGTCTGGCAGGCGCGCCAGATGTCGCCGGGCTCGACGGTGTGCTCGATCAGGGTGTCGCCGGCGCCGTTGACGACCCGGACGACGCCCGCCGCAGGGACCTCGAAGGTCTTGTCGTGGGAGCCGTACTCCTCGGCCGCCTTGGCCATCAGGCCGACGTTGGGGACCGAGCCCATGGTGGCCGGGTCGAAGGCGCCGTGGGCCCGGCAGTCGTCGAGGGCGGTCTGGTAGATCCCGGCGTACGACGAGTCGGGGATGACCGCGAGCGTGTCGTGCTCCTCGCCGTCGGGACCCCACATGTGGCCCGAGCTCCGGATCATCGCCGGCATCGACGCGTCGATGATCACGTCGGAGGGCACGTGGAGGTTGGTGATGCCCTTGTCGGAGTCGACCATGGCCAGGTCCGGGCCGTCGTCGAGCCCCTGCTGCACCGACGCCTTGATCGCGTCGCCCTCGGGCAGCGCCGTCACCGCGGAGAGCAGGGCGCCGAGGCCGTCGTTGGGCGAGATGCCGGCCGTCTTGAGCGCGTCGCCGTACTGCTCGAAGAGCGTCGGGAAGAAGGCCTGCACGACGTGGCCGAAGATGATCGGGTCGGAGACCTTCATCATCGTGGCCTTGAGGTGCACCGAGAACAGCACGTCCTCGGCCTTGGCCCGGGCGATCTGCTCGGCGAGGAACCGGCGTAGCGCCGCGACGTTCATGTAGGTGCCGTCGACGACCTCGCCGGCCAGCACCTTCACCTCGGGCTTGAGGACGGTCACGGTGCCGTCGGCGGCCTCGTGCTCGATGCGCAGGGTGTCCTCGGCCTCGATCACCACTGACTGCTCGTTGGAGCGGAAGTCGTCCTTGCCCATCGTCGCGACGTTGGTCTTCGAGTCGGACGACCAGGCGCCCATGCGGTGCGGGTGGGCCTTGGCGTAGGCCTTCACCGACGCGGGCGCGCGGCGGTCGGAGTTGCCCTCGCGCAGGACCGGGTTGACCGCGGAGCCCATGACCTTGCCGTAGCGGGCCACGACCTCCTTCTCCTCCGCGGACTGGGGGTTCTCGGGGTAGTCGGGCAGGTCGTAGCCCTGCTCCTGCAGCTCCTTGACCGCGGCCCTGAGCTGCGGGACGGACGCGGAGACGTTGGGCAGCTTGATGATGTTGGCCTCGGGCGTCAGCGCGAGCTGGCCGAGCTCCTCGAGCGCGTCGTCCGTCCGCTGCTCGTCGGTGAGCACGTCGGGGAACTGGGCGATGATCCGCCCCGCCAGCGAGATGTCACGGGTCTCGACGTCCACGCCCGCCTTGGCGGCGTACGCCTCGATGATCGGCAGGAACGAGTACGTCGCCAGCAGCGGGGCCTCGTCGGTGTGGGTGTAGATGATCCTGGCCATGGTTTGCGTTCGCTCCTGTGCGGCGGCGGCTCTGACATTTCAAAACTTGTCTTGACGTCAAGATACCTGACGTCGCCAGGACGTCGGCACCCGGCCAGCCTCGCACCGCGACCTGGGGGGCGCAAAGCCGGGTGTTTCGTGACTAGGCTGCGGCCATGGCTGACACGTCCACCACCAACCAGAAGATCGCCGCCGAGGCGCTCGGGACCTTCGTGCTCGTCTTCGTAGGCGTGGGCAGTGCTCTCGCCGGAGGCGACGTCGCCTCCATCGGGCTCGCCTTCGGACTGACCGTCCTCGCCGGCGCTTATGCCTTCGGACGCGTGTCCGGAGCGCACTTCAACCCGGCCGTCTCGGTTGGCGCCGCGCTCGGCGGCCGGATGGCCTGGAAGCAGGTCCCGATCTACGTCGGGGCCCAGCTCGGCGGCGCCATCGTCGCGGGACTCTCGCTGTTCATCCTGATGCAGGGAGTCGACGGCTACGACGTCGGCGACAGCGGCCTCGGCCAGAACTTCTACGGCGATCAGAACCCGTTCGGCACCGACTTCGCCTTCTGGGCGGCGTTCGTCCTGGAGATGATCCTCACTGCGATCTTCCTCTACGTCATCCTCGCCGTGACCGATGCACGCAACGAGCACCCGGCCCTCGCGCCGGCCGCGATCGGCCTCACCCTGTCGATGATCCACTTCGCGTCGATCGGCTTCACCGGCACCTCGGTCAACCCAGCCCGTTCCATCGGCGTCGGGATCTTCGCGGGCAGCGACGCCATCATCCAGCTCTGGCTGTTCATCCTGGCCCCGCTCGCCGGGGCGGCGATCGCCGGCATCACCTACCCACTGATCTTCGGCCACGGCACCGAGCCGGTGCCGGGGTCGGGGCTGCGCTTCGGCCGGCCCGCGCCCGCAGCGGTGCCTGGCTACGGCGCGCCCGACCAGTTCCAGCAGGAGTGGAACCAGCAGCAGACCGCCCAGGACCAGGCCGCCTGGGAGCAGGAGCCGATCATCCAGGACGGCTGGCAGTGGGACCACGCCGCTCAGGAGTGGAAGCCGCTCGAGCAGTGGCAGGCGCCGGCACCGCCGGCCCAGGCGACCCCCGAGCCCACTCCGGCGCCCACTCCGGCGCCCACTCCGGCGCCCACTCCGACGCCCACTCCGGCGCCCACTCCCCCGGCCCAGTCGACGCCGTCGGCCCAGCAGCCGCCGCCGGCGGACCCGGGCACCGAGACCACCCAGCTCCGGCCCCCGGACTAGTCAGCCGGGCGGGCTCTGCAGCTCGGCGAGGTAGGCCGGGCCCTCGGTCGAGAGCTCCTGGACCAGCCCGACCCCGCGCGCGTAGAACGCCCGCCGCGCGGTGCCGGGCTCGAGCGGGTCGGTGATGTCGAGGCCGACGAGGTGGCCGTACCTGCCGGCCGGGGTGTCGGCCTCCTGGTCACGGCTCTCGACGGTCATCCGCACGTCCACCACGTCCTCGTCGTACCCCGCCCGCCAGCCGTCTCCCAGGCGTGGCTTCGCCGGCATGGCGAGACCGGCCTGGCCGCCGTCCTCGCCCGCCTGCCACACACCTTGCCGCCCGAACCACCACACGTTCCCCAGGCGGTCCTGGGCGTAGTAGTCGACGACCTCGTCGCCGGCCGGCCCGGTGCGGGTCACCGGGGTGGTCGCCACGCCCGCGACGTCATGGGTGGAGTCGCCCACGGTGATCACGAGCGTCCCCGGCGTCACGCCGGTGACCGTGTAGCGCCAGGTGTTGCCGGGCTCGAAGGCCAGCCACGGGTTGTCGATGCGCTTCACGAAGTCGGCCGGGTCCGCGGACGGGGTCGGGATGGTCAGCTGGTCGACCCCCGAGGGCGGGCTGTCGGGTGACGCACTGCCGCACCCGCTGGCGACCAGCGCGACCGCTACGGCGAGCGCGACGTACCGTCTGCGTCGCCTCGCCACCCTCCCATCGTCGCGCACACGACCGCTGCTAGCGTCCATTGGGCCAGCCCTTAACACCCAGGAGTACGTCGTGAGCGCTGCCCCCTTGAAGGTCGCCGTCACCGGTGCCGCCGGCCAGATCGGCTACAGCCTGCTGTTCCGCCTCGCCAGTGGTGCACTCGCCGGAGACCGCCCGATCGAGCTGCGGCTGCTCGAGATCGAGCCCGCCCTGAAGACGCTCGAGGGCGTCGTCATGGAGCTCGACGACTGCGCGTTCCCCCAGCTCGCCAAGGTCGAGATCGGCTCCGACGCGGAGAGGATGTTCGACGGGGTCAACCTCGCCCTGCTGGTCGGCGCCAGGCCGCGCGGCCCGGGCATGGAGCGTGGCGACCTGCTGTCCGCGAACGGCGCGATCTTCACCGCGCAGGGCAAGGCCCTCAACGCGGTCGCCGCCGACGACGTGCGGATCGGTGTCACCGGCAACCCGGCCAACACCAACGCGCTCATCGCCCAGCAGAACGCCCCTGACATTCCCGACGAGCGGTTCTCGGCACTGACCCGTCTCGACCACAACCGGGCGATCTCCCAGCTCGCCGCCAAGACCGGCGCCCCGGTCACCGCGATCACGAACATGACGATCTGGGGCAACCACTCGGCGACGCAGTACCCCGACCTCTTCCACGCGTTCGTGGACGGCAAGAACGCCGCCGAGGTCGTCGGCGACCAGGACTGGATCGAGAACACCTTCATCCCCACCGTCGCCAAGCGTGGCGCGACGATCATCGAGGCCCGGGGCTCCTCGTCGGCCGCCTCCGCGGCGTCCGCCACCATCGACGCGGCCCGCGACTGGCTGTTCGGCTCGGCCGACAACGACTGGGTCTCGATGGCCGTCTCGTCCGACGGCTCCTACGGCGTACCCGAGGGTCTGGTCTCGTCGTTCCCGGTCGAGACCCGCGACGGCGACTGGACCATCGTCCAGGGCCTCGACATCGACGACTTCTCGCGGGGGCGGATCGACGCCTCGGTGGCCGAGCTCGCCGAGGAGCGCGACGCGGTCAAGGAGCTCGGGCTGATCTAGTCCGTCAGCCCGGCTGGTTGGGGATCGTCGTCACCAGGAAGAAGATCGCGGCGCCGACCCCGCCGAGCAGCAGGGCGTCGAACCACCTGTTGCGCACGGCGAGCATGCCTGCGTCGCGCGCGGGCAGCACCAGCCGCAGCAGCGCCGCGAAGCAGAGCGCGCCCGCCAGGCAACGGATGCCGAGCCGCCAGTCGCCGCTCCACACGATGGCGATACCGACGGCAGCGGTCACCAGCACGAGCAGGTAGAACGCACCGCCGATCGTCGACGGGTAGCGGCGCTCCTCCTCCAGCGCCTCATGCTCCTGAGCGGCGGCGTCGAGCTCCTCGGCGATCTCCTCCGGGGTGGGGACCGGCTCGTCGGCCTGCTCGTCCGCCTGCTCGTCGGTCACGAAGCTCACCCGGCCGACCGCTCCGCCATCAGCACGAGGTTGGAGAGCAGCATCGCGCGGGTCATCGGGCCGACCCCGCCGGGGTTGGGTGAGACCCAGCCCGCGACGTCCCAGACGTCGTCGGCCACGTCACCGGCGATCTTGCCGTCGACCCGGGAGACGCCGACGTCCAGCACCGCCGCGCCGGGCTTGACCATGTCGCCGGTGATGATGCCCGGCACGCCGGCCGCGGCGACGATGACGTCGGCGTTGCGGGTGTGCGCGGCCAGGTCGCGGGTGCGGGTGTGGCAGAGCGTGACGGTGGAGTTCTCCGACTTGCGGGTCAGCAGCAGCCCCATCGGACGACCGACGGTGAGGCCACGACCGAGCACGGTCACCTCGGCGCCCTCGAGCTGCACGCCGTGCCGCCGTAGCAGCTCGATACAGCCGATCGGCGTGCACGGCAGCGAGCCGGCCTCGCCGAGGACCAGCTTGCCGAGGTTGACCGGGTGCAGGCCGTCGACGTCCTTGTCCGCATCGACGCGGGACAGCAGGGCGAACTCGTCGAGCCCGGTCGGCTGCTGCACGAGGAAGCCGGTGCACGCCGGATCGGCGTTCAGCTCGTCGATCACCGCCTCGACCTCGGCCTGCGTCGCCGTGGCCGGCAGGTCGCGACGGAGCGACTCGATGCCGATCTCGGCGCAGTCCTTGTGCTTGGCGGCGACGTACCAGTGGGAGCCGGGGTCGTCGCCGACCAGCACCGTCCCGAGCCCGGGGGTGATCCCACGCTCCTTGAGCTTGGCCACCCGCTCGGCCAGCTCGGCCTTGATCGTCTTCAGCGTGGCCGAGCCGTCCAGTTTCTGTGCCGTCAACGTCGCTCCTAGTGGAAGAAGTGCCGGGTACCGGTGAAGTACATCGCCACGCCGGCGGCCCTGGCGGCCTCGATGGTGAGCTCGTCACGCACGGACCCCCCGGGCTGCACGATGGCACGCACCCCGGCGTCGATGAGGATCTGGGGTCCGTCCTCGAACGGGAAGAAGGCGTCGGACGCGGCCACGGACCCCTTGGCGCGGTCTCCCGCGCGGGAGACCGCGAGCCGGCAGGAGTCCACGCGGTTGACCTGGCCCATGCCGATGCCGACCGACGCGCCGCCGCTGGCCAGGAGGATCGCGTTGGACTTCACGGCCCGGCAGGCCGTCCACGCGAAGGCCAGGTCGGCAAGGACGTCGTCGGGCACGGCGTCGCCCGCCGCGAGCGTCCAGGTGGCCGGGTCGTCGCCCTCCGCGTCGACGTGGTCGACCCGCTGCATCAGCACGCCGCCGCTGATCCCACGGAACTCCACGGGATCGGGGTGCTCGTCGGGCGGGCACACGAGGATCCGGATGTTCTTGCCTCCACGCGGCAGCGACTGGAGCACCTCGACCGCGCCCTCGTCGTACGCCGGGGCCACGACTGCCTCGGTGAACGTCTCGCGCATCGCCTCGGCCATCGCCACCGACACGGGCCGGTTGACCGCGATCACGCCGCCGAACGCCGAGGTGGGGTCGCACTCGTTGGCACGAACATAGGCGGCGGCCACGTCCGCGCCGACCGCGATGCCGCACGGGTTCGCGTGCTTGATGATCGCCACGGCCGGCTCGGTGAAGTCGTACGCCGCCCGCCGGGCCGCGTCGGTGTCGACGTAGTTGTTGTAGGACATCTCCTTGCCGTGCAGCTGCTCGGCCGAGGCGAGGCCGCCGCGCCAGTGGCGGTAGAGGGCGGCGGGCTGGTGCGGGTTCTCGCCGTACCGCAGCACCGCTGCCTTGTCCCACGTGGCGCCGGTCCACGCCGGAAACCCCGTCCCCTCGGACGTGTCGGTCAGCACGTTGCTCATCCAGCTCGCGACCGCCACGTCGTAGGTCGCCGTGTGCTGGAACGCCTCCGCGGCCAGCTGCTGCCGCTCGGCCAGCGTGAAGCCGCCGGCGGCGACCGCCGCGAGCACGTCGGCGTAGCGCTCGGGGCTGGTCACGATGGCGACCGAGGGATGGTTCTTGGCGGCCGCGCGGACCATCGACGGCCCGCCGATGTCGATCTGCTCGACACACTCGTCGGGGGTGGCCCCGGACAGGACGGTCTGGCGGAAGGGATAGAGGTTGGAGACCACGAGGTCGAACGCCTCGATGCCCAGCTCCTCGAGCTGCTGGACGTGGGTCTCGAGCCGCCGGTCGGCCAGGATGCCGGCGTGCACCTTCGGGTGGAGGGTCTTCACCCGGCCGTCGAGGCACTCCGGGAAGCCGGTCAGCTCCTCGACCTTGGTGACCGGGACACCGAGCCCCTCGATCAGGGCGGCGGACCCACCGGTGGACACCAGGGCCACGCCCGCCTCGTGCAAGCCGCGGACGAGCTCCTCCAGCCCGGACTTGTCGTAGACCGAGACCAGCGCTCGCCTGATCGGGATCCGGGCGTCTGTGTCACTCAAGACGGACCTTCCTGTCCTCGATGGTGTAGCCGCGGCGCGCCATGGCGCCGACCGTGTCGACGAGCAGCTCCCGCTCAGCGATCTTGATCCGTTCGTGCAGCGTCTCCGCGGTGTCGTCGTCGGCCACCGGGACCGCCGACTGGGCGATGATCGGGCCGGTGTCGACGCCCTGGTCGACGAAGAAGAGCGTGCAGCCGGTGACCTTCACGCCGTACGCCAAAGCGTCCGCGGCGCCGTGCATCCCCGGGAACGCCGGGCTCAGCGCCGGGTGGGTGTTGACGAGCCGGCCGGCGTACTCGGCCAGGAACGCGGGGCCGACCAGCTTCATGAAGCCGGCGGCGATGACGAGGTCCGGCCGGTGCTCCGCGACCGAGTCGGTGAGCGCCCGGTCCCAGGCGGAGCGGTCCTCGAAGTCCTTGAGCCGGTGCACGAAGGTCGGCAGCCCGGCCCGCTCCGCGCGCTCCAGCCCCCCGATCGCGTCGCGGTCCGCGCCGACCGCCACGACCGCGGCGCCGTACGCCGGGTCCGCGGCCGCGTCGAGCAGCGACTGGAGGAGGGTGCCGGACCCCGAGACGAGGACCACGAGGCGCGCTGGAGCGGCCTCGAACGAGGGGATCGGCACGGTTCGTGAGTCTAGGGCGTTGGCGCGTCGTCCTCGTCGCCGACCGGGACCAGCGTGGCCTGGGTGGCCTCGGGGTCGGCGTCGTGGTCAGCAGGCTCCGACTCCGGCTCCGGCTCCGGCTCCGGCAGCGGCTCGAGGCGGCGGCGCTGCCAGAAGGTGGCGATCAGGCCGCCGACCAGGCCGCCGACGCCGAACGCGGTGATCGCGTGCACCAGGACCGCGCCGGCGAGCGGGCCGACATCGGTCATCCGGCCCGGACCCACGGCGCCACCGGCCAGCAGCGCGAGGAGGCCGAACAGGAGGCCGGCGAGCATGCCGCCCCCGCAGCCGTGCAGGGCGCCTTCCTCCCAGCGGTACGTCGGGTGGTGGCGCTGCGCCCGCATCGCACCGAGCGCCGCGACCACGGGTGGTACGCCGATCAACGCGGACGTCCAGCCCGGCGTGGGACCGGTGTCGGGCAGGGCGGCCAGCAGCGGGAACATCGGCAGCGCGCCGACCGTGACCACGCCGGGCGACACGACGGTGTGGGTCCCGACCGCGAAGCCGGGGCCGAGCAGGTAGGAGCCGGAGAAGACCACGGCGTTGGGGATCACGAGCAGCGAGACGACGACCAGCTGCACCGTGGCGCCGGTGTCGGTGTTCAGCTGGGAGGTCACGTTGAGCGCGGTGTCGAAGTCGGTGACGAGAGCCGCGAGGAAGGCGACCAGGGCGACGAGCAGCCACAGCCTGACCACCTGGCGGCAGGCTGCTCCGACGGCGACCACGGACGCCGGGAGGGTGGCGGTCCAGATCGCGGCGCGGCCCGAGCCGATCGCGATCGCAGGGGCGCCCAGCACCCCGCAGAGCAGGAACGACCAGAGCACAACACGCGACGTGTCGGGCGCCGTCGCCGCGGTCGACGCCAGCGCGGTGGTGACGGCGGCGACCACGACGTAGCCCGCGGCGTAGAGCACTGCGGCCGCGGGGACCGTCCAGTCGCGCTCGCCGTCGGCGATCCGCTGCGCGTCGGGGCCGTGACCGGAGATCGAGTCGCCCAGCCGGTGGCCGATCCGCCACGTCACCCAGGCGCAGGCCAGCGTGATGCCCAGCGGCATGACCGAGACGAGTGCGCCGGCGACGTGCACGCCGGAGCCGTGGGCCATCAACCAGGCGAGCGCGCCGACCCAGAGACCGTCCCGCGGGGTGCCGTGCGCGCCGGCGTCGGTGAGGAACCAGCCGGCGACTCCGAGGGCCAGGCAGACCACCAGCGTGCTGGCCGCGGCGACGGCACCGGCGACCGTGGCCAGGAGCACGAGCGGGCGCCGGTGGCGCAGGTCCCGCTGGAGCTCTCCCGCCGACGGGCGGGTGCGGTCGGGCATCAGCGCGGTCATCAACGCAATCTTCGCGGCGTACGGTCGCCGTACGGCGCTGCCACGCCGACGCCCGCGAATCGGCGCCGTATCGCTCGGGTCGCTACCGTGGTGCAGCCATGGCCCGCACGCTTCCCCGCTCGACGCCGCGGAGTCCTGAGGGCTTCGAGGCCTTCTACAAGGACGTCCGGGGCGGTCTGCTGCTGCAGAGCTACGCGCTCACCGGCGACCTGCTCGCGGCTCAGCGCGCCGTGCGTGACGCCATGGTGGTGGCCTGGCACCACTGGCGGAAGGTGTCGAGGCTCGAGCGGCCCGAGGACTACGTGCGGCCGCTCACCTGGACCCGCGCCCAGCGTCGCAGCAGCGCACGGTGGTGGGCCCGTCAGAAGGACATCGACGCCGAGACCCGCGTCACCCTGGACGCGCTCGGGAAGCTCACCACCACCCAGCGCAAGGTGCTCCTGCTGACCCACCTCACGGCGCTGCCGATCGACGACATGGCGCGCGAGGTCGGGATCACCCGCGCCAGCGCCGAGCGGGAGCTGCAGACCGCGAGCGCGCAGTTCGCCGTGCACCGCGAGGTGCCGTCGACGGCGATCCGCGGCGTGCTCGAGGCGCTCGGGCCCGCGCTGGAGTCGGTCCGCTGGCCCCGGCCCTCCATCGTCATGCGGGCCGGCTCGGCCCGCCGCCGCGCGCACACGGGCGTGGGCATCGCGACCGCGGTCGCCGCCGTACTCGTATCGGGCTCGTTGGTGACCGACGCGTCGGGTGCCCGGCCGGCCCTCGCCTCCAAGGGCATCCTCGACGGCAGCTCGGGAGCTCCGCAGAAGGAGACGCCGCCCCCGCCGCCGCCCGACCCGCTGAGCCCCGACGCGCTGCTCGGCGTCCAGCAGCTCACCGCGGCGATCCCTGGCACCTGGACCGAGGGGGCGACGAGCACCAACACCGCCGGCGACGGACTGGTCTTCACCTGCCAGGGCGGCCGGTACGCCGACATGCGCGGCATCGGTGCGCTGGTGCGGACGTTCACCGGCACGGCTCCGACCACCGCCAAGAACGCGTCCAAGAACGCGGTCAAGGACACCGACGAGGACACGGCCAAGGGCACCGCGCCGCCGCCGGCAGGCCCGCTCACCGCAGGGCAGTCGGCCGAGGCCTCGGCCGACGAGGCCGCGGGCGAGCGCACGTACAAGACCACGCTCGACTGGTACGCCGGGTGCGCGAGCCCCAGGGTCCAGCTGCTCTCGACCCACCGGGTCGTGGGAGTCGGCGACGAGGCGACGCTGATGGTGCTCCGCAACTGGACGGCGCCCGTGACCACCCAGATCGTCGGCGTGGCCCGCACCGGCGGCCTCACGACCACCGTGGTCAACACGGTCACGGGGATGACCGACCCGACCGTCGAGCCCGATCTGGAGCCCAGCGCCGGTCTGCTGGCCACCGCGATCACCGGACTGTGCACGCTCCCGGACGCCGGCAGCTGCGCGACGGCCCCCAAGCTGAACGAGGCCTCCCCGGTCCCGGTCGGCAAGCACCCGTCGCTCCTGGTCGAGGCCGACCTGCCGCCCGTCCCGACCATCGAGCAGCCGTGGGCCGGCACCAAGCCGACCAAGGCCAGGGAGAACCTCGCCGCGACCCGGTGCGACGACACCGAGTTCACCGGACCGGGCTTCACCAAGTCCCTGACCCGGTCGTTCGTGATCCCGGCCGCGACCCAGCTCCCGCCCGAGTTCGGTCTCTCCGAGACCGTCGGGGCGCTGCCCCGCAAGCAGGCGCACGCCTTCGTGACCGGGATCCGCGACAAGCTGACGAAGTGCCCCGAGGACGACCTCGGCACCGACGTCGAGAAGATCGCCGTGGAGGAGAGCGGCCGTCGCGACCTCTACGTGTGGCGGCTCACCGTCGAGGTGTCCGAGGACCGCTCGGTGCGCTTCCTCATGGCCGCCATCCGCGAGGGCGGCGCGGTCGCACAGCTGACCTTCGTCCCCTCCGACGACGTCAGCATCGGCGCCGACCCGTTCGTCACCCTCGTACGCCGCGCGCAGGAACGCCTCCGCCAGCTCGCACCGGCCTGAGAAAACTTCGGGCGGCGGTGCAACCGGGGCCCTCGGTCCGGCGTAACCATCCCGACAGCCCGCACGCAGGGCACGCATGAGCTGCCGGAGGAGAGATGGACGAGGCCGAGTTCGACGACTTCTACACGTCGTCGAGAGCTCGGGTGACCGCGCAGGTCTACGCCATGATCGGGGACCGCGACGAGGCCCAGGAGTGCGCCCCGGAGGCGTACGCCCGGGCCTGGTCCGCCGCCGTACCGCCCTCGTCGCCGCAGGCGGCGTCCTCGCCGTGGCCCTCGCAGTCGGTACGCCGATGGTCGTCTTCTCGGGGTCCGGTGCGGACGACGACCTCCAGCCCGCCCCTTCCCCCAGCCGGACCGAGCCGGCGCGCGGCTGGGTGACCCAGGTGCTCGACTTCCCGATCGAGAGCGGGTTCCCCGAACCCTTCGAGCGGCCCGACTTCTTCGATCAAGCCCTCGTGCAGGCGTGTGACAACGTCGCGCTGCCCGGCGGACCCTTCGTCGACGAGGTGGTCGTCAAGCACACCGGCGAGTCGGAGGACGAGGCACAGCGTTGGCTCATCTTCTATCCCGACCAGCAGGGCGCCGAGCAGATGATGGCGGAGGTGCGCGATGTGCTGCGGACCTGCCGGACCTCGGTCAGGGACGGCGGTGAGTCTCTGGTCTACGACGAGGAGCCGGTCGACCTGGGCACCGAGGACTCCTACGCCTGGACCGAGCAGTTCCGGCACGGCGACGGCCTGCTCAGCGACCTGACCTACGTGCAGGTCGCCCGCACGGGCAACGCGATCTACGTCGAGTCGCACTACGGCTCGCCGGGTGGGGACGAGGTCATCGCCTCGATGCAGCAGCTGCTCACCGAGCGCTCGAAGGAGCCGCTCGAGCACCTCTGCGTCTACGCCGCCGACCCCTGCGACACGACGCTGGGCTGATCCACAACCATCTGGCCCGACCTCGGGTCCCAAGGGCATGCGTCGTCTCCTCCCGCTCGCCACTGTCGCCCTGGTTCTGCTCTCGGGTTGCGGCACCGAGCGGCCCGGCGCCGCTCCCGCCGCCGACCCGTCCTTCAGCTCAGCACCCGCGCCCAGCGCGCCGCCGACCCGGACGCCCGCGCCGAGCCCTGCGGTCGACGAGCAGGGCTCGCTCGCCGAGTTCCCGCTCGCCCTCGCGTACGACGACGAGAACGGTGACGACGGGTCACCGGTCACCGTGACCGGGTCGCCGGCGACCAAGGCCTTCGAGGAGTGCGGCCGAGAGGTGTGGGACCCGGCGGCCGGCTCGGGCGTGATCGGAGTCGAGTTCCGAGGCGAGGCCGAGTGGTCCCGCGGCCGCACGCTGGTCCTGTATCCGACCGTCGACGCCGCGAGCGCCGCCGTCGACACCGCGGCGGACGTCATCACGAACTGCCCCCGTGACGACGGCGACGACTACGGCTGGGTCGAGCACACCGGGTTCGACTACCACGTCGGTGACCAGTCGTTCGGCTGGATGGACCGCTACTGGAGCACCGAGGTCGACGGCTTCGACACCGGCCTCACCATCTACCACGTCGCTCGGGTCGGACGTGCGGTGCTGATGACCTACGAGTACGGCGAGGGCAACGGATCGGAGCAGACCCGCCGGTCGGCCATCGGTCGGGCCGCACATGAGGACCGGCCCGTCGTCGACGCGATGAACGACCTGATGAACGACCTGTCGACCGGGGACGTCCCCCTCCTCACTCCGCACGGCGCGGGGCCGTTCGAGCTCGGGATGTCCATCGAGGCCGCACGGGCCGCGGGCGGTCGGGTCCGGATGGACGGCGGCACCACTGCCTGCCCGGAGCTGACGTGGACGGCACCCTCCGGCGCGACGGTGCACGGTGCCTTCTCACCGGGGTCCGGACTGGGCTACGTCTCGGTCGACGGCGGCCGCACCGCCGAGGGGATCTCCCTCGGAGCGACCGTGGCCGACCTGCACGCGGCGTACCCAGACCTCCAGCACGCCGACAACGGCCTCTGGTACGCCGACCGCGAGCCCGGCGACTTGGCCTTCGCGACCTACGACGGTGGAGTCAACTGGATGGTCGCCATGGGTGACGACCAGCACTGCGCCGGCTGACCTCAGAGACCCTTCAGGATCTCCCGCATCAGGTCAGCGGTCTCGGACGGCGTCTTGCCGACCTTCACGCCGACGGCCTCGAGGGCTTCCTTCTTGGCGGCCGCGGTGCCCGACGAGCCGGACACGATCGCGCCGGCGTGGCCCATGGTCTTGCCCTCGGGAGCCGTGAAGCCGGCGACGTACCCGACGACCGGCTTGGTCACGTTGTCCTTGATGTACGCCGCCGCGCGCTCCTCGGCGTCGCCGCCGATCTCGCCGATCATCACGATCGCCTTGGTGTCGGGGTCAGCCTCGAAGGCGGCCAGCGCGTCGATGTGGGTGGTGCCGACGATCGGGTCTCCGCCGATGCCGATGGCGGTCGAGAAGCCGAAGTCCTTGAGCTCGTACATCATCTGGTAGGTCAGCGTGCCGGACTTGGAGACCAGCCCGACCGGGCCGGGCCCCGCGATCGTGTGCGGCGTGATGCCCGCCAGCGACTCTCCCGGCGTGATGATGCCCGGGCAGTTGGGGCCGATCATCCGGGTGCTCTTGCCGTCGAGGTAGTCCCAGACCTCCGCGGTGTCCTGCACCGGCACGCCCTCGGTGATGACCACGAGCAGGCCGATGCCGGCGTCGATGGCCTCGATGCAGGCGTCCTTGGTGAACGCCGGCGGCACGAACAGCACCGACACGTCCGCGCCGGTCTCGGTCATCGCTTCCTTGACCGATCCGAAGACGGGCAGCTCCTGGCCGCCGAGCTCGACGGTGGTGCCGGCCTTGCGGGCGTTGACGCCGCCGACGATGTTGGACCCCGCGTCGAGCATCAGTGTGGTGTGCTTGGAGCCCATCCCACCGGTCATGCCCTGGACGATGATCTTGGAGTCCTTGTTCAGGTAGATAGACATCTCTGTGTTCCTCGTCCTTACGCGTTCGCGAGCTCGGCGGCCTTGTCGGCCGCGCCGTCCATCGTGTCGACCTGGGTGACGAGCGGGTGGTTGAGCCCGTCGAGGATCGCGCGGCCCTTGTCGACGTTGTTGCCGTCGAGGCGGACGACGAGCGGCTTGGTCGCTGCGTCGCCGAGGATCTCCAGGGCGCCCTTGATGCCGTTGGCCACCTCGTCGCAGGCGGTGATGCCGCCGAAGACGTTGACGAAGACCGCCTTGACCTGCTCGTCGCCGAGGATCACGTCGAGGCCGTCGGCCATCACCTGCGCGTTGGCGCCGCCGCCGATGTCGAGGAAGTTGGCGGGCTTGACTCCGCCGTGCTTCTCACCGGCGTACGCCACCACGTCGAGGGTCGACATGACGAGCCCCGCGCCGTTGCCGATGATGCCGACCTGGCCGTCGAGCTTGACGTAGTTGAGCCCCTTCTCCTTGGCCTTCGCCTCGAGGGGATCGGTCTCGTCCTTGATCTCGAACTCCGCGTGCTCCGGGTGCCGGAACTCGGCGTTCTCGTCGAGCGAGACCTTGCCGTCCAGCGCCTCGAGCTTGTCGCCCTCGAGGCGGGCCAGCGGGTTGACCTCGACCAGCGTGGCGTCCTCCTCCACGAAGACCTGCCAGAGCGCCAGCACCATGGTCACGGCCTGGTCGACGAGCACCGCGGGGAACTTCGCCTCGGCGACGATCGCGCGGGCCTTCTCCTCGTCGACGCCGGTGCCCGGGTCGATCGCGATCTGCCGGACCGCCTCCGGGTTGGTCTTGGCGACCTCCTCGATCTCGACGCCGCCCTCCACGCTGGCAATGCAGAGGTACTGCCGGTTGGCGCGGTCGAGCAGGAAGGAGAAGTAGTACTCCTCCACCGGCGGCGTGGCCGGCGTGATCAGGACCCGGTTGACGGTGAGGCCCTTGATCTCCATCCCGAGGATGTTCGACGCGTGCTCGAAGGCCTCGTCGGGCGTCTTGGCCAGCTTGACGCCACCGGCCTTCCCGCGGCCGCCGGCCTTGACCTGGGCCTTGACGACGCAGAAGCCGTACTCCTCGGCGGCGGCTCTCGCCTCCTCGGCGGTGGTGACCACGGTGCCGAGGGTGGTCGTGACTCCGTGCTTGGCGAAGAGCTCCTTCGCCTGGTACTCCATCAGGTCCACGAGGGATCGTCCTTGTCCGCAGGTTTCGAAGGTCCGAGATGACGGGCGTATTGAGGGCGCCGCCCTCGGGCACCTTAGTCCCGGGGATCGGGCGGTTACGAGGGGGCGGAGGTCGACGTGACCCAGAACACGACGACGTCGTCCTCGAGCGCGCCGACCGCCCCGGCTCCCAGCTCCGGGTCGCTGACCGCGACCAGCCCGACGTCCTCCTGGATCGCAACCGCAACCAGCTGTTCGGTCGACACCCTCGCGTCGAGCACCACGACCTCGTGGCCCGAGTCACGCCAGTGCAGCGGACCGGACTCGATGTCTCCGCAGTACAGGAGGCGAACGGGCGACGCGGACATGGCCGGAGAGTAACGACGGAACGAACCTCGCCATCCCCAAAATGCGTTGACACCGATTTCGGAGGCCCCCTGGCATCCGCTAGGGTCAAGCCCGCATTCCTGTCGTCGGCTGTGGGGGGACCCTGATCCGTGCCTGGTCATAGAGCTGAGCCTCAACTCGGTGAGGCAGGCTCCTCGACCCCGAATGCCGCAGGTGCAAGGGCAGGGGGGCGTCGTAGGGCCGATGTCCCCGTCGACTACGTCACGCCCCTCGACGCGGTCGAGTCGTCCTACGTCGGCCGTCGCCGGGCCGCCACAGCCGCTCCCGAGCCGGTCGCCGCACCCGCCCCTGTGGCTGCCGCGACGTACGCCGCGCGGCACGCGCAGGCCGTCCTGGTCGCGGAGCGTCCGACGGTCGAGGTCGCGCCGGTACCGGTACCGGTGCCGGAGCCGGTTCGCCAGCAGCTGCCGGAGTCGGTGCGGGAGCTCGACACCGTCACCATCGAGCGGGTCCTCAACTCCCTCGAGCCGGTCGACCAGACGACATCGTTCGAGAACGAGCCCACCACCCGGCTCCCGATGCTCCGCGCGGAGCCTCCGACCACGATCGGCAAGCGGCGCGCGGTCAAGAACGCCGGTGGCCGCGGACCCCTCTTCAAGGGCTTCCTCTCGGCGCCGGTCCTCATGGGCATCGCCGCACTCGCGGTCTCGGTCGGCGGTGTCATGACCGTCAACGACGCGCAGCCGGCCGCCGGCAGCAGTGGGGGCGACGTCACCCACGCCGCGTCCGCCCTGGGCGGCAGCAGCGGCACCGGCTCGTTCGCGGCACGCAAGGACTCCGTCACCCGCGACCAGGACCGCACGGCCCAGGCCAACGCCGCCGGGCAGAGCAAGTTGCAGGCGGCCGCCGCCGCCACCGCCGAGCAGCGCGACCAGGCCCTCCTCGACCTGGCCGGCAAGGCCGAGGTCCAGGCCAAGTACCTCGCCAAGAACCAGTGGGTCTACCCGCTCGAGCCGGTCGTGCTCACCGCCCGCTTCGGCCAGTACGGCCTCTGGTCGAGCTACCACACCGGCCTCGACTTCAACGGCAACACCGGCGACGAGATCCACTCCATCGCCAACGGGGTGGTCGTCTCCGCCAGCTACGACGGTTCCTACGGCAACAAGACCGTGGTCCGGCTCGATGACGGTACCGAGCTCTGGTACTGCCACCAGACCTCCTTCCTCGTCTCCGTCGGCGACACCGTCCACGCCGGCGAGGTCATCGGCTACGTCGGCTCGACCGGCCACGTCACCGGCTCCCACCTCCACGTCGAGGTGCACCCCGGCGGTGGCGACGCGGTCGACCCGTACACCGCGATGCAGCAGCACGGCCTCTTCTGATCCACTGACTGCTGGGCCCGCGCGCCTGACCGGTGCGGGACGTCATACCGATCGTGGACCCGTCTGCTCGAAACGCATGACGTGGTGGCGGCGGGTGTCGGTCTGCCACGCGCGCGGCCGCCCAACAGCAACCGCCTAAAGCTTCTCGACCGGCGCGTACCTGAGCAGCAGCCGCTTGACTCCCTCGGACCCGAAGTCGATCGAGGCCACCTGCTTGTCGTCGGCGCCTTCGAGGGACACGACCGTGCCCATGCCGAACGTGTCGTGGACGACCCGGTCGCCGGGCTCGAGCGAGGGGATCTCGCGGGCCGGCTTGGCCTTCGAGGCGGCGTCCGCCCGGGCTGCGGCGGAGGAGAAGTTGCGTCGGCCCCGGTCGGTCGGTGACCCCCACGAGCTGCCGCCGTAGGACGAGGAGAGGTCGGGCCGGTCCCAGGTGGTCTGCGCGGCTTCGGTACGGCGCCAGTCGACCAGGTCGATCGGGAGCTCGTCGAGGAACCGGGAGGCGGGGTTGTGCGACGGGGCTCCCCACGCGGAGCGGACCACTGCGCGCGAGATGTAGAGCCGTTCGCGGGCGCGGGTGACGCCGACGTAGGCGAGCCGGCGCTCCTCCTCGAGCTCGGGCTGGTCGCTGAGCGAGCGCGAGTGGGGGAAGACGCCGTCCTCGAGACCGGTGAGGAAGACGACGGGGAACTCGAGGCCCTTGGCGGTGTGCAGCGTCATCAGGGTGACGACGCCGTCGCCGTCGTCGGGGATCTGGTCGGTGTCGGCGACGAGGGAGACCCGCTCCAGGAAGTCGCCGAGCCCGGGGGCGACGATGCCGGCATCGACGTCCGCCGGGTCGGCGGAAGGGCCGGCGACCGGGTCGTCGGCGAACTCGCGGGCGACGGCGACGAGCTCGCCGAGGTTCTCCTGACGGGTCTCGTCCTGCGGGTCGTCGGAGTCCTCCAGCGCCTTCAGGTAGCCGGACCGCTCCAGCACCGACTCCAGCACCACGTCGGGCCGCTCCCCCGCGTCGACCATCGACTGGAGCTCCTCGATCAGCGCCACGAACCCGGCGATGCTCGTCTGCGACCGGGTCGCGAGGCCGGGCACCTTGTCCGACTGCGCGAGTCCCTCCCAGAAGGAGAGGTCGTTGCCGGCGGCGTACGCACGCACCATGGCCACCGCCCGGTCGCCGATGCCGCGCTTGGGCACGTTGAGGATCCGGTCGAGCGAGACCTCGTCGGCCGGGTTGGCCAGCAGCCGCAGGTAGGCCAGGGCGTCGCGGATCTCGCGCCGCTCGTAGAAGCGGACACCGCCGACCACGCGGTAGGGCTGGCCGGTCCGGATGAAGACTTCCTCGAACACTCGCGACTGCGCGTTGGTGCGGTAGAAGACCGCGACGTCGGCGGCCTTGTGGCCCTGGTCGGACAGCTTGTCGATCTCGTCGGAGACGAAGCGCGCCTCGTCGTAGCCGTCGTCGGCGACGAAGCCGATGATCCGCTCGCCGTCACCCGCGTCGGACCAGAGCTTCTTCTCCTTGCGGCCCTTGTTGTGGCCGATCACCGAGTTGGCCGCGGTCAGGATGGTCTGGGTGGAGCGGTAGTTCTGCTCCAGCAGGATCGAGGTGGCGTTGGGGAAGTCCTGCTCGAAGTCCATGATGTTGCGGATGTTGGCGCCCCGGAACGCGTAGATCGACTGGTCCGCGTCGCCGACCACCATCAGCTCGGCCGGCTCCACCCGCTCGCCGCCGGACCCGACGGCGTCGGGGTCCTCGAACTTCTCCGCGCACAGCTCGGCGATGAGCGCGTATTGAGCGTGGTTGGTGTCCTGGTATTCGTCGACCAGCACGTGCCGGAACCGGCGCCGGTAGACCTCGCGCACGTCGGGGAACTGCTGGAACAGGTGGACCGTGAGCATGATCAGGTCGTCGAAGTCGAGCGCGTTGGCCTGCCGCAACCGCTTCTGGTAGAGCGTGTACGCCGCCGAGTAGCTCTCCTCGAGCTTGTTCTTGACGTCGCGGGCGGCGTCGTCCTCGTCGCGCAGCTCGTTCTTGTGGTCGGAGACCCAGTGGAGCAGGGAACCCGGCTGGAACCGCTTCGGGTCGAGGTCGAGCTCCTTCGCGACGTTGGCCATCAGCCGCTTCTGGTCGGCCGCGTCGTAGATCGAGAACGACGACTTGTAGGCCACTCCGCCGAAGTCGAGCGCGGTGATCTCCTTGCGCAGGATCCGGACGCAGGCGGAGTGGAACGTCGAGACCCACATGATCCGGGCCCGTCGCCCGACCAGCTCCTCGACCCGCTGCTTCATCTCGGCCGCGGCCTTGTTGGTGAAGGTGATCGCAAGGATCGACCCCGGGTGGGCCTTGCGCCTGCTGATCAGCCAGGCGATCCGGCGGGTCAGCACCCGCGTCTTGCCGGAACCCGCGCCCGCGACGACCAGCAACGGGCTGCCCTCGTGGACGACCGCCGCGCGCTGCGGCTCGTTGAGGCCCTCGAGCAGCTCCTCGTCGGTGGGTCCAACGCCCCGCGACTGCCTCTCGGAGGGCGCGGCGAGGTGCTCGAAGCCGGGCAGTGCGTCGGTGCTGCTCATGTCGGTGCAAGCCTAGGCGGCGCCGCCCCCGGGCCCGATTCGTCTGCCCCCGCAGGCGAAGTTCGACACGTCAGGTCGCAGACGAATCGTCGGGGGTCAGAGCAGCCGGCGGTCGTTGGCCCAGCGGGTCAGCTCGTGGCGGGAGGACAGCTGGAGCTTGCGGAGCACCGACGACATGTGGGTCTCGACCGTCTTGATCGAGATGAACAGCTCCTTCGCGACCTCCTTGTAGGCGTAGCCGCGGGCGATCAGCCGCATCACCTCCCGCTCCCGCTCGGTGAGCCGGTCGAGGTCCTCGTCGACGGCCGCGACCTCGATCGAGCCCGCGAACGCGTCGAGCACGAAACCGGCCAGGCGCGGCGAGAAGACCGCGTCGCCGTCGGCGACCCGGCGGATCGCGGAGACCAGCTCCGGACCGGTGATCGTCTTGGTGACGTAGCCGCGGGCGCCGCCGCGGATGGTGCCGATCACGTCCTCGGCGGCGTCGCTCACGGACAGGGCCAGGTAGCGGGTGTCGGGCATCCGGGTCTGCGAGCGCCTCATCACCTCGACCCCACCACCACCGGGAAGGTGCACGTCGAGCAGCACCACCTCGGGCTGGTGCTCGGCGATGGCGGCCACCGCCTGGTCGACGTCGGCCGCCTCGGCGAGGACCTCGACCTGTCCGGCTCCGGCGGACGTCAGCTCGGCGCGCACGCCGCTGCGGAACATGGCGTGGTCGTCGACGATGACGATGCGGACTGGCCCTGGTGCGGCGGGACTCATGGGTTCTCCTCGGAGTGGGGACGGGGCAGGTGCAGCCGCACCTCGGTGCCCTCGCCCGGGGTCGAACGGACCTCGGCGGTGCCGCCGTGCCGCTCCATGCGATCCAGGATGCTGCGCCGGACGCCGTACCGGTCCTCGGGCACGTCGTCGAGGACGAAGCCTGCACCACGGTCACGCACGAAGACGTCCACCGCGCCCGAGGTGACCTCCGCATAGACGTCGACCCGGCCGGTGCCGGCGTGCTTGGCGGCGTTGGTGACCGCCTCCCGGGTGGCCTGGACGACCGGGCGGAGCGGCTCGTCGAGCTCGCAGTCGCCGACGGCCACCACGTCGACCGTGACGCCGTGGTCGTCCTCGATCTCGGCGGCCGCGGAGCGCAGCGCGCCCGCGAGGCTGGAGTCGTCGGTCGACTCCCCGGCGTACAACCAGGACCGGAGGTCCCGCTCCTGCGCCCTGGCCAGCCGGGCCACGGTCGCCGGGTCGTGGGAGCTCTTCTGGATCAGGGCCAGGGTCTGCAGGACCGAGTCGTGCAGGTGGGCGGCCACGTCGGCCCGCTCTTGCGTCCGGATCCGCTCCTCGCGCTCGGCGCCCAGGTCGGAGGCCAGCCGGAACACCCACGGGCCGACGACGAGGGCGAGGCCGGCGACGCCGAGCAGGCCCGCGATCACAGCCACCTTGGCCTGGCCGAACGAGCTGCCGTTGACGCCGACCACGAACAGCGCGACGACGACCAGTACGACGCCCGCACCGACCCGGGCGTACGACGCCGCTCCGCCGGAGCCGAACACCATCCGCACCGGGTCGAGCCGGCCCGAGGTGTCGAGCCAGCGCTCGCGCTGGACCTCGTCGGCCTGCCGCCAGAGCAGGGCGACACCGGCCAGGCCGATCACGATCGGCCAGAAGACGGCGCCGCCGCCGAGGGTGGCCTGGACGACCAGGATCACGCCGAGCGCGAGCGCGGCCAGCGCGATCGCCGGACCCGCGTCGGTGAGCCGCCGCACCCGGCCCGGCCGTCGGCCGCCGCGGGACGCGCTCTCGGCGCCGGGAGTGTCGCTCTCGAACCGGGAGTCCACGGGCACGACCAGCCACAGCCCGATGTACATGGCGATGCCCAGCCCGCCCAGCGCCGTGGCGAGCAGGAACGCGGCCCGCACCCACAGCACCGGCAGCCCGAGATGGCGCGCCAGGCCCCCGGCGACACCGCCGAGGACGGGCGCCTCGGAGTCGCGGGTGACGCGGCGTACGTCGCCGCGCGGGTGGGTGGGTGCAGTTGTCATGACGTGTCAAGGATCGCAGAGCGGGGGCTCCCGACCCATGGGCAAGCACCCCGAGCCGACCCTGAGGCGGATCCGGCCAGGGAGCCAAGGTTTCAGGGTGGTCCCCGATGGTGGTGAGCGCCTGGAGGACGCAGGGTTGATGCCATGACCACCACTCCACCCGACGCCCCGGCCGGGCCACCCCCGACCGACCAGGGCGACGACGCCCCGAGCCAGAGCGCCCAGGGATCCCGCGCGACCCGCGAGGAGATCAGGGACCTCGGCAGGATCCGCCGCACGAGGGGCGCGGACCGCAAGGTCGCGGGCGTCGCCGGCGGCCTCGCCCGTCACCTCGACATCGACCCCATCATCCTGCGGGTCGCCTTCGTGGTGCTCGTGTTCTTCGGCGGCGCCGGGCTGCTCCTCTACGGCGCGTGCTGGCTGCTGCTCCCCGAGGACGGCTCCGTCAGCGCCCCGCTCAGCCTCGACGACCGCAACCGGTCCATCGCGCTGGTCGTGATCGGCGCGATCTCTGCGCTGCTCGTCCTGGGCGACTCCGTCGGCCAGTTCGGGTTCCCCTGGCCGCTCGCGCTGGTGGCGCTGGTCGCCCTGCTGGTGCTCGTCTTCCTCGACCGTGACAAGAAGCCAGGCCCCACCGCTCCCCCGGTGCCGCACGTGCCCGACCCGGTCACCGGTGCCTTCACCCCGGCTGCACCCGGCGCCACGGTGCCGATCTCGTCGACGTACCTCCCCCGCCCGCGGAACCCGCGCCGGCGCGGTCCGATCCTGTTCTGGTTCTCGATGGCCCTCGCCGCGCTCGGCGTCGGCGTGCTGGGCATCCTCGACCTGGCCGGCGCCCCGATCGCCGACCCGGCGTACCCGGCGATGGTCGTCGGCGTCTGCGGGGTCATGCTCCTGGTCGGCGCCTTCTACGGCCGGGCCGGCGGGCTGATCTTCGTCGGCCTGGTGGCCGCCCTGGGGCTGTCGCTGGCGACGATCGCGCAGCGGGTCGACGGTGCGGACATCACGCGTCGCCCCCTCACGGCCGCTGACGTCCCCGCCAGCCTCGACACCTCGGCCGGGGAGATCATCCTCGACCTCACCGACGTGGCCGACGTCGCCGCGCTCGACGGGAAGCACGTCGAGCTCGACGCCGACATCGGACGGATCGAGGTGATCGTCCCGGCAGGCGTGAGCGTCCGGGTCGACGCCAACATCGACGGTCCTGGCCACCTGGCCCTGTTCGGCGACGAGCGCGGCGGCATCGAGATCGACGACCAGGTCCGCCACGACGCCGGACCCGGCACCCCGGAGATCTCGATCGACGCCGACATCTCGGTCGGCGAGATCGAGATCCACGAAGGAGCGTTCTGATGGACACCACCAGCGACCGGCCCAGCGGGCGGCACCAGATCAGCATCGGCCACCTCGTCATGGGCCTGGCGTTCCTCGGCATCGTCGGGGTCTGGGGGCTCATCCAGACCGACACCGTCACCGGCGACGACATCCGCTGGCTGATGCCCATCCCGTGGGTCCTGGCCGGCGTCGTCGGCCTGGCCGCGACCGCGATCACCGGTTCCCGGCGGTACGCCGTCAGGCAGACCGGCTGGGCCGGAGAGCAGCCCGAGGCCGACCTCCCGAAGTACCCCGAGACCCCCGAGACCCGCGAGGACCAGTCATGACGACCGACCCCACCAACCAGCAGACCGACCAGCCGCCCAGCCAGCCCACCGCCCAGCCGACGCCGCCGCCCGCCAGCCCGAACGCCGACCAGCAGTACGCCTCCTTGGTCAGCGGGCCGGCCGAGGCGCCGCGGCGCCTGGTCCGGCGTACCGACGACAACATGCTCGGTGGCGTGTGCTCGGGCCTGGCCGACCACCTCGGGCTCGACCCGACGCTGGTCCGGGTGCTGACGGTCCTGGTGACCGTCCTGGGCTTCGGCTCGGTGTTCATCGCCTACCTCATCGCCTGGGTGATCGTCCCGAAGGACGTGGACGTCTACGGAGTCAGCCCGGTCCCCGCGCAGGCGCCGCACCCACAGCACGGCTGAGCTCCCGGCTCAGCTGCTGGCCGGCCCACGCGTCGCGGACCATCAAGGTGGTGTCGGGGTGGTCGCTGAACAGCCCGTCGACACCGGCGTCCAGCAGCGTCCTGACCTCGGCGTCGACCTGCTCGGGACCGCCCGGGTCGTCGTCGCGCACCGTCCACGCCAGCACCTGCAGGCCGGCCAGGTGCGCCTGCTCGACGAGGGCGGGCCGGGCCAGCAGCCGGCTGCGGTCCGCGCCCAGCACGTCGGCGTAACGCGCAACCGCTCGCAGTCCCCCGGGGCTGCACAGGTCGTCGTACGTCGTGGGGTCACCGAGTGCGACCAGGTCGGCCGGCGCGCCGCGACCCTCCACGAGCTGCACCAGCGGCACGTCGGTGCGTTCGCGCAGGCTCCGGAGGTTCGTCGTCTCGAAGGACTGGAGCAGCACCCCGGAGTCGCGCCGGTCCAGCCGGTGGTCGCGCAGGGAGGCGAGGACGGCGTCCTCGAGCGGGAGCCCGATCGACGCGAGGTACGACGACGACTTGAGCTCGACGTGCAGCCCGATCCTGCGCTCCCAGCGCCGGGACTCCTCGGCCAGCAGCATGAGCAGCTCGTCGAAGGTGGCGATCTCGAAGCGGCCGTCCCAGCGGGTGTTGCGCGGCCGTCTGTCGGGCAGTCGCTCGATCGCCCGCAGCGTCTTCAGCTCGGTCAGCGTGAAGTCCTCGCAGAACCAGCCGCTCACCTCGCGGCCGCCGATCTGCTTGACCGTGCGCCGGTTCGCGAACTCCGGGTGCCGGGCCACGTCGGTGGTGTCGCTGATCTCGATCTCGTGGCGCAACACGGCCACGCCGTCTGCAGTCATCACCAGGTCGGGCTCCACGGCATCCGCGCCGAGGGCGATCGCGAGGCGGTACGACGCGAGGGTGTGCTCGGGCCGGTAGCCGGGTGCGCCCCGGTGACCGATGACCTGCGGCAGCGCGCTGCGCCTCATGTGACAAATGGTGCGGAAGCGAAGTGTCCTGGTCGCGGGAACGACATGAACGAGGGATGTCTGTGAGGCGTGAGGTTGGCTCTGTTGTTGGATGGGCCCATGGCCCTCCCCACGCTCGGGCGACTGGAGTCCCTGCCCGCGCTCGACCACCCCGAGCTGCTGGCCCCGCCGGTGCTCGCCGCCCTCCGGGCGTGGGAGCACGGCGCCGAGATGGCCGTGGTGGCGATCGACCCGGCGGTGGCCGACACCGCAGCCATGAGCGAGGCCTACGACCTCGGGATGGACACCGGCGCCAACTGCGTGGTCGTCGGCGGCAAGCGCGACGGTGAGGAGCGGGTGGCCGCCTGCCTGGTCCGCGCCGACACCCGGGCCGACGTCAACAACGTGGTCAAGCGGACCCTCGACGTCCGCAAGTGCTCGTTCCTGTCGATGGACCGCGCCGTCGAGGAGACCGGGATGGAGTACGGCGGCATCACGCCCGTCGGCCTGCCCGCCGCCTGGCGGCTGCTGGTCGACCCGCGCGTCCTCGACATCGAGGTCGCGGTGATCGGCTCCGGCGTACGCCGCTCCAAGCTGCTGCTCCCCGGGCGACTGGCCGGCGAGCTTCCCGGGGCGGAGGTCATCGAGGGGCTCGCCGGGTGACGCCGGTGCACACTGTCGCGGTGCGTCGATCGGTTGCCGTGCTGTCGCTGCTCATCCTGCTCACCCTGCTCGCCGCGTGCAGCGGCGGCGACGGGTCGAGCTCCTCCGACGCGGCACCGGAGCAGAGCCCGACGAAGTCGCTCTACACGCTCACCGCGATCCCGCTCCCCCCGGAGCCGCCGCCCAGCGGCAAGCTGATCGCGGACATCGAGCAGTCCTCGCGCGACGGGGCCGCGAACCGGTTCCAGGTCTGGATCGACAACGACACGGACGCCACGATCACGCCGACCAAGGTCACGTACACCGACGACCGGTTCCGGACGCCCTTGGAGGGCACCCGGCTGAGGGAGATCCCGTCACAGGCGCGGCGGGGCTTCCAGTTCGCCGAGCCCGACCAGCCGGCCTGCGACCGTACCGCTGACGGCGGCACCGTCACCGTCGAGTACACCGTCGACGGCCAGGCCCAGACCGAGACCGTGCCGGTCGAGGACGAGGCCGAGGTGGTCCAGCGGATCGCGTCGTCGACCTGCCTCGAGCTGGGCATCGAGAAGGTCGCCCATCTCAGCTGGGCCGACGAGGTGACGGCCGACGGCGACGGCGGCAAGGGCTCGGTCGGCACCCTGACCCTGGTGATCGACACCACCGGCAAGCCGGGTCCCACGCTGGTCATCGACAGCATCGCCGGCAACCCGGTGCTCTCCCCCGGTGAGCGGGGCGTCTACAACGCGAACCTCACGATCACCGGCGACCAGCCGTCCCAGCGGGTGCCGGTCCCGGTCAGGCCGAGCCGGTGCGACGCGCACGCGTTCGGTGAGTCCGGTAGCTTCGCGGCGTTCGCGCTCAACGTGCACGTCGACGGGCAGCCGGGCCAGTTCGTGCTCCGGCTGGGCAGCACCGGAGCCCTCAACGCGATCAACTATGCCAAGGCCTCGTGCGGTTTCCTGACCTCGATCGGCGGCGGCGAGGGCTGATAACCGTTCGCTGACGAAGGGCCCGCGCCGTACGCTTCGACGAGTGCGCCGACTCCCTCTCGAACACCCCGGGACGGCGGTGCACAACACCCCCGGCGGGTTCCTCTGGTGGATGGCCCGTGGCCAGTGGCAGACCCTCGCCGGCGGCATGTGCTTCGGCATCGTCTGGATGAGCTGCCAGGCGGTGATGCCGGCCGTGATCGGCCGCGCCATCGACCGCGGCGTGGCCGACAAGGACGGCTCCGCGCTGGTCTTCTACGCGGGCCTCATGCTCGCGATCGGGCTGGTCCAGGCGATCACCGGGATCATGCGGCACCGCTTCGCGGTCACCAACTGGCTCACCGCGGCCTACCGCACCGTGCAGCTGGTCGGACGCCAGGCCGTGCACCTCGGCGGCGCGCTGCCGCGCAAGGTCTCGACCGGCGAGGTGGTCGCGATCGGGACGAGCGACATCTCCAACCTCGGTCAGGTGATGGATGTGTCGGCCCGGTTCGCCGGTGCGATCGTCTCGTTCCTCCTCGTGGCGGTCATCCTGCTCAGCACGTCGGTGCCCCTTGGCCTGCTCGTCCTGATCGGCGTCCCGGCCCTGATGCTCCTGATCGGCCCCCTGCTGCGTCCCCTCGCCCGGCGCAGCGGCCACCAGCGGCACCTGATGGGCGAGCTGTCCAACACCGCCAGCGACATCGTCGGCGGACTGCGGGTGCTGCGCGGGATCGGCGGTGAGGAGGTCTTCCACGACCGCTACCGCCGCGAGTCGCAGGACACGCGGCAGGCCGGCGTCCGGGTGGCTCGGCTGCAGTCGGTGCTCGACGCGCTGCAGGTCTTCCTGCCCGGCGTCTTCGTGGTCGTCGTGGTCTGGCTGGGGGCGCGGTACGCCGTGCAGGGCCGGATCAGCGCCGGCGAGCTCGTCGCGTTCTACGGCTACTCGGCGTTCCTCATGATCCCGCTGCGGACCGCCACCGAGTACGCCAACAAGCTGATCCGCGCCCGGGTCTCGGCGGGCCGGGTCATCAAGGTGCTGTCGCTGGCGCCCAACCACGTGAGCCCGGCCGAGCCGGTCGCCGCTCCGCCCCCCGGGGCTGTGCTGGCCGACCTCCGGACCGGCCTGCGGATCCGGCCCGGCCTCCTGACCGCGCTGGTCAGCGACCAGCCCGACGAGACCGAGGCCCTCGCCGACCGGCTCGGACTGAGCGCCGCGGAGATGGACGACGACGTCACCCTCGACGGCATCCCTCTGACTTCGCTGGGTCGCGACGACGTACGCCGCCGGATCGTGGTCTCGGACAGCGGGGCGACGCTCTTCTCCGGTCGGCTGGGAGCCGTCCTGGACGTCACCGGGGGCGATCCCAGCCACGCGGGCAACGTGCGGCGCGCCTTGGAGACCGCCTCGACCGACGACATCTTCGAGGCGCTGCCCGACGGCCTCGACACCACGGTCGCCGAGCGGGGACGCACCTTCTCCGGAGGCCAGCGGCAGCGACTGGTCCTGGCCCGCGCGCTCGCGGCCGACCCCGAGATCCTGGTCCTGGTCGAGCCGACCTCGGCGGTGGACGCCCACACAGAGGCGCGGATCGCTTCGCGGCTCCGCGCCCAGCGCGACGGTCGTACGACGGTGGTGGTCTCCTCGAGCCCACTCGTGCTCGACGTCGTCGACGAAGTCGCCTTCCTCCGCGAGGGCCGCGTCGTGGCGACCGGCACCCACGCCGACCTGCTCGCGACCGATGCGGCCTACCGCGCCGTCGTCACCCGCGAGCAGAGTCCCGCCGAGGTCACCGCATGACCTCTCACACCGCCCTCCCGATCGCGGACTCCCGCTCGCTGCGCCGCTACGTCCGCGACCTCGCCCGTCGACACCCGCGGCTCCTCTGGAGCGCCCTGGCGCTGCACGTGGCCGCGGCGCTGACCGCGCTGGCCGCGCCCCGGCTGATCGGCGACCTCGTGCAGTCCGTCGACGAGGGCACGACCACCGCCCACGTGGACCGGATCGTGCTGGTGCTCGCCGGGTTCCTCGTCGCCCAGACCGTCCTGACCCGCTACGCGCGGCTGACCAGCCAGGTCCTGGGCGAGCAGGTGCTGGCCGAGCTCCGCGAGGACTTCGTCGGCAACGCGCTGGCCCTGCCGGTAGGTGTGGTCGAGTCGGCGGGCTCCGGTGACCTGCTCACCCGCACCAGCCGCGACGTCGACCAGCTCGGCTGGTCGGTGCGCTGGGCGCTTCCCGAGTGGACCATCGCCGTGGTCTCCGCGGTCGTCACGTTCGTCGCTGCGGTCTCGGTCGGCTGGTGGGTGCTCGGACCCGTGGCACTCGGTCTGCCGCCGCTGGTCGTCGGCCTGCGCTGGTACCTCGCTCGCGCCAAGGACGGCTACCTGCGCGAGTCCGCGTCGTACTCCGCGATCAACGCGACCCTCACCGAGACCGTCGAGGGCGCCCGCACGGTGGAGGCGCTGGGGCTCGGCCCCGAGCGGATCGCGGCGATCGACGCCGACGTCAAGGAGTCGTACGCCGCGGAGCGCTACACGCTCTACCTGCGCACCGTCTTCTTCCCCGCCATGGAGCTGTCCTACCTGATCCCGACGGTGGCGACGCTGCTCCTCGGTGGCTACCTCTACTCGCAGGGCAGCGTCACCCTCGGCGAGGTGACCGCGGCGACGCTCTACGTGCAGATGCTGATCGACCCCGTCGACCGGATCGTCTCGATCCTCGACGAGCTGCAGATGGGTGCCGCGTCACTGGCCCGCCTGCTCGGGGTCGCCCAGGTACCCGACGACCGCGAGGTGAGCGGCGCCGAGCCGGCCGGCGAGAACCTCGACGCCCGCGACGTCCGGTTCTCCTACGTCGAAGGCCGCGACGTGCTCCACGGAGTCGACCTCGACGTCGGCGTGGGCGAGCGGATCGCCATGGTCGGCCCCTCGGGCGCCGGGAAGTCCACCCTGGGCCGGCTCCTGGCCGGCATCCACCCGCCCCGCACCGGCGACGTCACCGTCGGCGGCGTCGGCCTGGTGGAGCTGCCGCTCGCGGACCTGCGCGGCCACGTCGCCCTGGTCACCCAGGAGCACCACGTCTTCGTCGGCACCTTGCGCGAGAACCTCGCCCTGGCCGCACCACCCGGCGCCACCGATGACGACATTCGCTCCTCGCTGTCGGCGGTCGACGCCCTCGAGTGGGTCGAGGCGCTCCCCGACGGGCTCGACACGGTCGTCGGCTCCGGAGGCCGGACGCTCACCGCCGCCCAGGCCCAGCAGATCGCCCTGGCCCGCCTCGTCCTCGCCGACCCGCACACGCTGGTCCTCGACGAGGCCACCTCTCTCATCGACCCGCGCGCCGCCCGGCACCTCGAGCGCTCGATGGCCGCCGTGCTCCACGGGCGCACCGTGATCGCCATCGCGCACCGCCTCTTCTCGGCGCACGACGCCGACCGGGTCGCGGTGGTCGAGGACGGGAAGATCACCGAGCTGGGCTCCCACGACGAGCTCGTCGCGGCCGGCGGGTCGTACGCCGCCTTGTGGGACTCATGGAACGGCAAGCACTGAGTTGGATACCCCGGCGGGCTTCGCCCGCGAAAGACCGGGTCGCTGCGCTCCCGTCACGTGGCCGATCACCGGGGTGACGTAGCGCTCCCAACCGACGTCGGCCATGGGTAGTGGTGGGAGCGAAGCGACCCGGTCTTTCCGAGCGCAGCGAGGCGCCCGGCGATCGGCCTGGTGGCCCCGACGACAGCCCCGGAGCGAGCGCCAGCGAGCAACCGGGAGCTGTTGCGAGCGAAGCTCGCGTCGTCGGGGACATCCAGGCCGAAACTCGCCGGGGTATCCAATGGGGCCGAAGCTCGCCGGGGTATCTAGAGGCCAGTCACCCGGATGCCGGAGTGCACCTTGTACTTGCGGTTGATGGAGATGAGCACGGCGGTCAGCGGCTCGAGCTGGCGCGCGAGCCTCAGCTTGCCGGCGCTGATGCCCTCGCGGCCGGTGACCGCCCGGGCCAGCTCCATCGCGACGGCTTTGCCCTCGTCGGAGTCGCCCACGCAGAGGACGTCCTCGTCGAGGTAGTCGTCGTCGCTCCAGAGGCCGACCGCGGAGACGTTGTGGAAGGCGCCCACGACGGTTGCGTCAGGCGCGAGGGCCTGGGCGCGCTCGGCGGCCGACCCCGCGCCGTCGTCGATGACCAGGCCGTGCGCGCCGCGCTTGTCGAAGGCCAGCGGGTTCACGCAGGAGACGACGGTCTTGCCGGCCAGCGGGAGCGAGGCGACGAGCTCGTCGTGGCCGTCCCACGGCACCGCCAGCAGCACGACGTCGGCGTCCGCGCAGGCGTCCGCGTTGGCGGCGCCGGTGACCTCACCGGCTCCGGCCACTCCCGTGAGCCGGGCCTGGACCTCCTCAGCGATCGGGGCGGCCTTCTCCGCCGCCCGGGAGCCGATCACCACCACGTGGCCGTGGCGGGCGAACCGATAGCCCAGTCCCTTGCCCTGCGGGCCGGTCCCGCCCATCACCGCGATCCGGTATGTCGTCACGCGGGGGATGCTCCCACGGTTCCGCAACGTGACCATGGGGCAGTCCTCCAGTTGGTACTTTCGACACATCAAGAATCTGGACACCGAGGCGATGGCCAAAGATCTCCGCGGAGACATCCAAGGGCTGCGCGCGGTCGCAGTCCTGACGGTCATCGCTGCCCACGCGGGGGTCCCGTTCCTGCCCGGGGGCTTCATCGGGGTCGACGTCTTCTACGTCATCTCGGGCTACCTCATCGCGGGTCTGCTCTACCGCGAGGTCCTGCTCACGGGACGGATCGCCATCGGGGCGTTCTGGGGTCGCCGCGCCCGGCGGATCCTGCCCGCGGCGACGCTCGTCACCGTCGTGACGGTCCTGATGTCCCTGGCCTGGATGAGCCTGCTCGACGCCCGCCAGGTCGTCACCGACGCGCTGTGGGCCTCGGCCTTCGCGGCCAACATCCACTTCGCCAACCAGGGCGTCTACTACTTCGCCGAGGGCGAGGGACCGTCCCCGCTCCAGCACTACTGGTCGCTGGCCGTCGAGGAGCAGTTCTACGTGCTCTGGCCGCTGCTGCTCATGGGCTGTCTCGCCGTCACCGCCATGATCCGCAAGGCCAAGGGCCGGGTGCGGCGGGTCGAGCGGCTCCCCCGCCGGGCGGTGCTCACGATGCTGGCCGTCCTGACCGTGGCCTCGCTCTGCTGGTCGGTCTATGCCACCGTCGCGTCACCTTCGTCGGCGTACTTCTCGACCCTGACGAGGGCCTGGGAGCTCGGCGTCGGGGCCATGGTGGCGCTGGTGCCGCCCACGTTCGTACGCCGGCTCACCCGGCTCAGCCTCGAGACGATGGCGGTCGTCGGCGCGGCGCTGCTCCTGACCGCCTGTGTCGTGATCACGTCGGAGACGCCGTTCCCGGGGATCGCGGCCGTGCTCCCCGTGGCCGCCACCGCGATGCTGATCATGTCCGGGAGCGCCGGCGACGCACCGGGCAGACGGACCGTGTCGAGCCAGGTCCTGTCGATCGCGCCGATGCGGCTCGTCGGCGACTGGTCGTACTCCCTCTACCTGTGGCACTGGCCCGCCTTCATCCTTCCCCCGGTCGCGCTCGACCGCGCGATGACGCCGTTCGAGAAGTGCGTCGCGGTCCTCGTGGTCGTCACGCTCTCGGCGTACTCCTACCGCTTCATCGAGATGCCGTTCCGCGCCGGGCGACCCGCGCACAAGCTGGTCCGCCGGCGGGCGCTGGTGCTCTACCCGGCCAGCGCCGCGCTGGTCATCACGACCGCGGCTGGCGCGTGGTGGTGGACCGGCTACCAGGGCGGCGAGCACGGCGACACGCCCCCGATCACGGTCGCCGGCGCCCCCATCGACGGCCTGCACGACAACACCGAGGCGCTGGTGCGCGCGTCCGTCACCGCCGCCAAGGACAAGCGCGCGGTGCCGAGCAACCTCACCCCCGACCTGCTCAACCTGCGCGACTCGATCGCCGACGTGGGTGACTGCGACTACGAGGACAACGTCCGGACGCTGTGCCCGCACGGCGAGGGCGACCGGTCCGTGATGGTGATCGGCGACTCGCACGCCCGGGCCTGGATCCCCGCCTTCACCCGGATCATCGACGAGGGCGACTGGACCGCCTACTACCTCGTGAAGCCGCAGTGCACCGCCGCGCACCTCACGATCGCCTCGCTCGACTCCGACGAGCCGTTCACCGACTGCTCCGACTTCCAGGAGTGGGTGGTCGAGCAGGTCGCGGAGCTCCACCCCGACCTCGTGGTGGTCGCGTCGTCGCCCCCTGTCAACGGCGTCTTCGCCGGCGGCGAACGGGTCACGTCCGTCGAGGGCATCATCCCGCTGCTGCGCGCGGGCTACGACGACCTGTTCCTGGAGCTGAGCCAGTACGCCGACGAGGTGGCGCTGGTCCGCGACGTACCCAAGTCGCCCGACGATCCGGCGACCTGCCTCTCCTCCGGCACCCCGAGCCTCGGCGACTGCATGTTCGAACCGGTCGAGCGGTCCACCGTGCTCGGAACCGTGGCCGTCGACTCGGCCCGCGCCTCGGGCATCGAGGTCGTCGACCCGACACCGTGGCTCTGCTACCAGGGCGAGTGCCCGATCGTCATCGGCGGCACCCTGAGCTACCGCGACACCGACCACATCACCACCGAGTACGCCGCCAACCTCTGGAGCGAGCTCGGCAACGCGCTGCACATGCTGCCGACGACCATCGAGTAGTCATCGCTGGTTGAGGAGGGCGTTCTGCGCCCGTCTCGAAACCTCGTGACCCGGGGCTGGAATCCGCCCCGTCCCAGCTCGGCTGCGGTGGCTTCACTCGCGGCCGCGGCTTCGTTCCTCAGCCGCGACGCTCGTTCAACCTGCGCTCGCCCACGCCGATCGCTCGTTCCTCGCGATCGGCTGCTCGCTTGCACCGTGACAGTTCCACTGTCACAGTTGCGAGGTGCAGCTCTCGACTCCCCTCCAGTACGACGGCAACCCCCGCGACACCGCTGACGCGGTCGCCGAGCTCGAGAAGGCCGGGCTCGACATGGTCTGGGTGGCCGAGGCCTACGGCTACGACTCGCCCACGCTGATGGGCTACCTCGCCGCCAAGACCGAGAAGCTCCAGATCGCCGCGGGCATCCTCAACGTCTTCTCGCGCACCCCCGGCGCGATCCTGCAGACCGCGGCCGGTCTCGACAACGTGTCCGGCGGCCGGGCGGTGCTGGGCCTCGGCGCGTCGGGGCCGCAGGTCATCGAGGGGTTCCACGGCGTGCCCTACGACAAGCCGCTCGGGCGCACGCGCGAGGTGATCCGGATCGTCCGGTCCGGGCTCAAGCGCGAGCCGTTGCAGGCGTCGGGGATCTTCAACATCCCGCTGCCCGCCGACCAGGGGCTCGGCCTCGGCAAGCCGCTGAAGATCCTGGTCCACCCCGAGCGCGACACGATCCCGATCTGGGTTGCGTCCCTCGGCGACAAGAACGTCGCGATGACCGCCGAGCTCGCCGACGGCTGGCTGCCGATCCTGTTCATCCCCGAGCGCGCCCACGAGGTCTGGGGCGCCTCGCTCGACGCCGGCGCCGCCAAACGCGACCCCGCGCTCGGCCCGCTCCAGATCAGCGCCGGCGGCATGGTCGCGATCGGTGAAGGGCCGGAGACCAAGGGGCTGCTCGAGTTCCTGCGGCCCATGTACGCCCTCTACGTCGGCGGGATGGGCGCGCGCGGCAAGAACTTCTACAACGAGCTCGCCCAGCACTACGGCTACGAGAAGGAGGCCAAGGAGATCCAGGACCTCTACCTCGACGGGAAGAAGAAGGAGGCCGAGGCCCTCGTCCCGATGGAGTGGATGGAGCAGAGCAACCTCGTCGGTCCCGCGTCGTACGTCCAGGAGCGGATCGCCGCCTTCAAGGAGGCCGGCGTCACGCACCTGTCGATCGTCCCGGCGACCGACAACCCGGCCGCCACGATCTCGCAGCTCAAGGACTGGGTGTCGTGAGGCAGCTGTCATGAGGCTGGGGTCGCGGCACAGGTTCGACAATCTCGACGAGATCCGGACCCTCGACCCCTACGACGATGCGGACCGCGACCGCATCGTCACGCTCACCGGTCGCTACGACTTCCCGTGGGACTTCGACCAGGGCACCGCGATCGCGTTCCTGCGCGACTACGGAGTGCCGTCGATCGCCAAGCTGCTGGACGGCACCGGGGAGTTCGAGAACCACGGCATCAAGAGGTACGACGACACGCTGTTCTTCCAGGAGGAGGCGATCCTCGAGGGCGTCGACTCGGACCGCTCACACACGGCCCTGCGGCGGCTCAACCGGATCCACGGCCACTACGACATCCCCAACGACGAGTTCCAGTACGTCCTGGCCACCACCATCGTCGGACCGGTGCGCTGGATCGCGCGCTACGGCTGGCGCCGGCTCGACCCCGTCGAGCTCGTCGCGCTCACCAGGTTCACGACGCGCTTCGGCGAGCTGATGGGGATCAAGGGGCTGCCGGAGACCTATGACGGCTACCTCGAGCTGCTGACGTCGTACGAGCGCGACCGGTTCGAGTTCGCTCCGGCCAACAAGCGGGTCACCGAGGCCACCATCCGGATCGGCCGGGCGACCGCGCCGTGGTACCTGCGCCCGGGCTTCCGCCGCGTCACGATCGCGATGATGGACGAGCCGCTGCGCGTCGCCCTCGGCATGGAGCGCCAGCCACGCTGGCTGGTGGTGGCGATCGACCTGGCGCTCCGGCTGCGCGCGCGAGCGCTGCGGTTGGCGCGGCCCCGCTCGGCGCCGTACGAGCGACACCACCCGACCTACCCCCACGGCTACGAGCCGAGCCGGATCGGCCCGGCGTCGATGCTGGACGAGCTCAACCAGAAGGAGCGGACCGTTGCCTGACCGGCCTTCGATCAACGAGCAGGAGCACGAGGACTTCCGCGCCACCGCGCGCGCCTTCATGGAGAAGGAGGTCAAGCCCTTCCACGACCAGTGGGAGCTGGACGGCCAGGTCGACCGCGAGGTCTGGAACAAGGCCGGGGAGGCCGGGCTGCTCTGCTTCGACGTCGACGAGGAGTACGGCGGCGCGGGTATCAAGGACTTCCGCTTCAACGTGGTCCTCACCGAGGAGATCACCCGCGCCGGTGCGAGCGGGGTGGGCTTCCCGGTGCACAACGACGTGATCGTCCCCTACGTCAGCGCGCTCGCGAACGACGAGCAGAAGCAGCGCTGGCTGCCCGGCCTGGTCGACGGCTCGCTGATCTCGGCGATCGCGATGACCGAGCCGGGCGCCGGGTCGGACCTGCAGGGCATCCGGACCACCGCGGTCGACAAGGGCGACCACTACGTGCTGAACGGCTCGAAGACCTTCATCAGCAACGGGATCCTCTCCGACCTGGTGATCGTGGTCGCGCGCACCGACCCCGGGGCCGGCCACCAGGGCATCTCGCTGCTGGTCGTCGAGCGCGGCATGGACGGCTTCGAGCGCGGCCGCAACCTCGACAAGATCGGTCTCAAGGCCCAGGACACGTCCGAGCTGTTCTTCGACAACGTCGAGGTGCCCAAGGCCAACCTGCTCGGGGCCGAGGGCTCTGGTTTCGTCTCGCTGATGGAGAACCTCCCCCAGGAGCGGATCTCGATCGCCGCCATCGCGGTCGCCGCGTCGGAGCTCGTCCTCGACCTCTGCCTCGACTACGCGAAGAGCCGCGAGGCCTTCGGCAAGCCGATCGGCAGCTTCCAGCACAACCGGTTCCTGCTCGCCGAGATGGCCACCGAGGTGCACATCGCGCGGGTCTTCCTCAACGACTGCGTGACCAAGCTGAACGCCGGCGAGGTCGACACGTCGCTGGCCTCGATGGCGAAGTGGTGGACCACCGAGCTGCAGACCAAGATCGTCGACCGCGGCGTCCAGCTCTTCGGCGGCTACGGCTACATGACCGAGTACCCCATCGCGAAGGCGTTCGTGGACTCCCGGATCCAGACGATCTACGGCGGCACCACCGAGATCCAGAAGGAGATCATCGGCCGGATGCTGGGCCTCTGAGTCAGGTCAACGGTCCGAAGAAGCCGGTGATCCGGGCGATCCTGCCGTCGTCGGCCAGCTCGATGAAGTCGAGACCCAATAGGACCTCGGCCCCGTCGGCCCCCACCAGGTGCCACCCGAACCTGGCCACGCCGCCGTAGGCGTCCACACCTGAGGTCCGCTCGATCCGGGCGCCGGGCATCCGGGCCAGGAGCTCGTCGAGATGGACGGCGAGCGCGACCCGACCTCGCACGTGGGCGCTCGGGTCGGTGTAGCTCACGTCCTCGGTCACGCACGTCTCGAGGTACTGCCGGCGTACGCCGGGGTCGGGGTCGCTCCAGGCTCCGGCGTAGGTGTCGACCAGCTCTTCGAGCCGGTCCGTCTCCGCGCTCACGCCGTCATCGTGACAGGTTGAAAAGAAAACTGGTCCAGACCACCTGCGACTCTGTCACAGCCGGATGGCCGCGGGTGTCGATGAGTTCGGCAGGGTTGTCGAGTCGACCTCGCACCATCTCGGGGAAAACCCCGATGCCGACTGTCCCCGCTCTCTGATGGAGTGTCCCCATGCATCGCCAGATCGCAGGAAAACTCACCTCCCCCGTCACCAAGTGGATCGTGCTCGGAGTATGGCTCGTCCTGTTCGTGGGCGTCGGGGGCCTCAGCGCCAAGCTGGCCGACGTCCAGAACAACGAAGCCTCGAGCTGGCTGCCCGCCTCGGCCGAGTCGACCAAGGTCGTCGACGAGCTGACCGGCACCGTGGATCCCAACGAGATCCCGACCCTGATCGTCTACTACCGCGACGGCGGGCTCACCGACGCCGACCGCGCCGCCATCGACGAGCAGGCGACCGAGCTGGCCAACATCAAGGGCGTCACCGACCAGGGCGTGCTGACCCCGACAGCCGCCGAGCAGATCCCCGACCTGCCCTTCCAGCTCTCGTCCGACGACGGCGAGGTAGCCGTCAGCACCCTGACCTTCAACTTCGGCCAAAACGGCTGGAACGACATCCCCGACGCCGCCGACGAGATCCGTGACATCACCAAGATGGACGGCGTCACCGTCCACCTGGCGGGCTACGGCGGACAGGCGGCCGACGCGGCCGAGGCGTTCGAGGGCATCGACACCAACCTGATCGTGATCACCCTGCTCGTGGTGATCGTGATCCTGCTGCTCACCTACCGCAGCGCCTACCTCTGGGTCCTGCCGATCATCAGCGTGGTCTTCGCCTACGCCGTCTCCGGAGGCGTGGTCTACCTGTTGGCGAAGTACGCCGACCTCACGGTCAACGGGCAGAGCCAGGCGATCCTCGGCATCCTGGTCATCGGCGCCGGCACCGACTACGCCCTGCTGCTGGTGGCTCGATATCGAGAAGAGCTCCGCCGTCACGACGACCGGCACGAGGCGATGGCGTTCGCCCTCCACCGGGCCGCGCCCGCACTGCTGGCCAGTGCATCGACGGTCATCGTCGGCATGCTGTGCCTCAGCCTCGCGGAGCTCAACTCGACCGCCGGCCTCGGTCCGGTGCTTGCCGTCGGCGTCGGCGTCACCGTGCTGGTCATGCTGACCCTGCTGCCGGCGCTGCTGGTGATCTTCGGCCGGTGGGTCTTCGGTCCCCAGAAGGAGCACCACCGCACCTGGGTCAAGACCGGGCTCGGTGAGATCGGCGGCGGGGTCGTCGCCGTGCTCCTCGGCGGAGCGGTCGGGGGTGCCCTGGGCGGCCTCCTGGTCGGACTCGGAGCGTTCACCGCCTTCATCGGCGTGCTCGTCCTCATCCAGGTGGCGATCGAGCACTGGACCAAGGTGCACAGCCGACCCGACTTCGGCTCGCCCGAGCCCAACACCAGCGGGTTCTGGGCGCGGGTCGGCAACCGCATCTCCGTGGCCCCGCGCAAGGTGTGGATCGTCACCGCGGTGCTGCTGATGGCCGCCTCGCTCGGGCTGTTCAGCCTCAAGGCCGACGGCCTGTCGACGGAGGACACCTACACGAAGGAGTTCGACTCGATCAAGGGCCAGAAGATCATGGCCGCGCACGGTCTCCAGGACACCTCCAACACCGTGCAGATCGTCACCAACGACGACGAGCTCGACGAGGTGGTGGCGGCGATCCAGGACGTCGACGGTCTCGGCGACGCGCGACCGCCGGAGGAGATCGGCGGTGGCCGTTCCTACTTCGAGGCGACCATCTCCGAGGACATCTCGTCGACGGCCGCGTTCGACATCGTGGAGCGCACCCGCAAGGCGGTGCATGCGGTCGACGGAGCCGACGCTCTCGTCGGCGGTGGATCGGCGTTCTACCTCGACACCAAGACCGCCTCGATCCGCGACAACAAGGTGATCATCCCGATCGTGCTGATCGTGGTGTTCCTGATCCTGGTCGGCCTGCTGCGCGCTCTGGTGGCGCCACTGATCCTGATGGCCACCGTGATCCTGTCGTTCGGCGCGGCCCTCGGCATCTCGGCACTGCTGTTCGAGTACGCCTTCGGCTTCGCCGGCTCCGATCCAGGGTTCCCGCTGTTCGCCTTCGTGTTCCTGGTCGCCCTGGGCATCGACTACAACATCTTCCTGATGACCCGGGTGCGAGAGGAGACCGCCAACTTCGGGACCCGGAAGGGCTCGCTCATCGCCCTGGGCTCCACGGGAGGCGTGATCACCTCAGCGGGCATCGTGCTGGCAGCGACGTTCCTGGTGCTCGGGTCCATTCCCTTCGTGTTCCTGGCGGAGCTCGGAGTGGCCGTGGCGCTGGGAGTGCTGCTCGACACGATGATCGTCCGGTCCGTCCTGGTCACCGCGCTCAACCTCGATCTCGGAGGCAAGATCTGGTGGCCGAGCAAGCTCGACACCGGCCAGGGCGACTCCGACCCGGGTGCGTCCGAGCCGGAGCGCGAGAGCCTCTCGGTCTGACCTCGCCGAGCTGACCGCAGCGTGGGCCGGGAATTCTTCCCGGCCCACGCGCGGTTAGCCTGAACCGTGGTGCAAGCCTCCCCCACTCCCCAGCAGCTTCGTCGCGCGTTGGCGCGCGTGGAGCGGGGGGCGGCACTAGACCTCGACGAGGCCACGGTGCTGCTGGCCGCGACCGGCGACGACCTCGACCGGCTCTGCGCGGCTGCGGCACGGGTCCGTGACGCCGGCCTGGTGGCGGCGGGCCGACCCGGCGTCGTGACGTACTCGCCGAAGGTGTTCATCCCGGTCACCAAGCTGTGCCGCGACCGGTGCCACTACTGCACATTCGTCGAGTCGCCGGGCCAGCTGGAGCGGGCCGGCCACGGCATGTTCCTCTCCCCCGACGAGATCCTCGAGATCGCCCGCCAGGGCGCCGAGCTCGGCTGCCTGGAGGCGCTCTTCACCCTGGGCGACCGGCCCGAGGACCGCTGGCCCGAGGCCCGGGAGTGGCTGGACGAGCAGGGCTACGACTCCACGCTCGCCTACGTCCGGGCGATGGCCATCCGGGTGCTGGAGGAGACCGGGCTGCTGCCGCACCTCAACCCCGGCGTCATGTCCTGGGAGGAGCTCAACCGGCTCAAGCCGGTCTCCCCGTCGATGGGGATGATGCTGGAGACCACCTCGCGGCGGCTCTTCGAGACCAAGGGCGAGGCCCACTACGGCTCGCCGGACAAGGACCCCGCCGTCCGGCTCCGGGTGCTCGAGGACGCCGGCCGGCTCTCGATCCCGTTCACCACGGGGCTGCTGGTGGGCATCGGCGAGACGCTGACCGAGCGTGCCGAGACGATCCTCGCGCTGCGCGCCACGTCGCGCGCGTACGGCGCCGTGCAGGAGGTCATCGTCCAGAACTTCCGGGCCAAGCCCGACACCGCGATGCGGCACGCCGACGATCTCGCCCTCGACGACTATCGCGCCACCATCGCGGTCACCCGCCTCCTGCTCGGCCCGAAGGCCCGGGTGCAGGCGCCGCCCAACCTGGTCGACCTGTCGGAGGGCCGAGCCCTGCTCGAGGCCGGGGTCGACGACTGGGGCGGCGTCTCGCCGCTCACCCCCGACCACGTGAACCCCGAGCGGCCCTGGCCGTCGCTCGAGCGGCTGCGCGCGCTGACGGCCGAGTGCGGCTTCGAGCTGAGGGCGCGGCTGACCGTCCACCCGGAGTACGTCGTACGTGGCGAGCCGTGGCTCGATCCGCGGATCTCAGCGCACGTCGCCGCACTCGCGCAGGACGACGGCCTCGCGCGGCCCGGCGTACGCCCGACCGGCCTGCCCTGGCAGGAACCCGACGGCGGCTTCGCGTCCGTCGGCCGCACGGACCTGTTCGCGGCTGTGGACTCCCAGGGCCGCACCGACGACCGACGCTCCGACTTCTCCGACGTCTACGGCGACTGGGAGTCGGTGCAGGCCGCCGCCGACGGGATAGTCCGTGATTCAACGGCCCCGG
The DNA here is from genome assembly GCA_963759065.1 of uncultured Actinomycetota bacterium. Taxonomy (GTDB): domain Bacteria; phylum Actinomycetota; class Actinomycetes; order Propionibacteriales; family Nocardioidaceae; genus Nocardioides. Next base: position 146,481 of record CAVWYA010000018.1, read on the forward strand.
ATCGGCCGGATCAGGGGCCGTTTGTCCACGGACTACCCGGCACGGCGGCCCTGGCGGCGGCGGAGAAGGACCCGGGCAACCTGTCCGACGAGCACGCGCTGACCCTGATGACCGCTGAGGGGCCGCTGCTGGAGCAGGTGATCCGGCTCGCCGACGACCTGCGTCGCGAGACCGTGGGCGACGACGTGACCTACGTCGTCAACCGCAACATCAACTTCACCAACGTCTGCTACGTCGGCTGCCGGTTCTGCGCGTTCGCCCAGCGCCGCACCGATGCCGACGCCTACTCGCTGTCCCTCGACGAGGTCGCGGACCGCGCCGAGGAGGCCTGGGAGCTCGGGGCCACCGAGGTCTGCATGCAGGGCGGCATCGACCCCGAGCTGCCCGCGACGGCGTACTTCGACCTCGTCACGGCGGTCAAGCAGCGGGTGCCGGAGATGCACGTGCACGCGTTCAGCCCCATGGAGGTCGTCAACGGCACCGCCCGCACCGGCCTGTCGATCGAGGACTTCCTGATCAAGGCCCGCGAGGCCGGGCTGGGCTCTCTGCCAGGTACGGCGGCGGAGATCCTCGACGACGAGGTCCGCTGGGTGCTCACCAAGGGCAAGCTCCCGACCCGCACCTGGATCGAGGTGGTCTCGACCGCCCACCGGGTCGGGATCCCGACCACGTCGACGATGATGTACGGCCACGTCGACAACCCGCGCCACTGGGTCAACCACCTCCGGGTGCTGAGCCGGATCCAGGACGAGACACAGGGCTTCACGGAGTTCGTCCCGCTGCCGTTCGTGCACACCAGCGCCCCGATCTACCTCGCCGGCGTGGCCCGCCCCGGCCCGACCCTGCGCGACAACCTGGCCGTGCACGCGATGGCCCGGATCCTGCTGCACGGCCGGATCCGCAACATCCAGACGAGCTGGGTCAAGCTCGGTGTCGACGGCACCCGCGCCATGCTCAACGCCGGCGCCAACGACGTCGGCGGCACGCTCATGGAGGAGACCATCTCCAGGATGGCCGGCTCCGAGCACGGCTCCGCCAAGACCGTCGAGGAGCTCGTCGAGATCGGCGCCGGCATCGGTCGCCCGGTCGTCGAGCGCACCACCACCTACGGTCCTCGCTGAGCACGCGCTGACCCCTCGTGGGCAGCGCTGACCCGCCCGTTCAGTACGGGCGGGTCAGCTCCCCCACAGAGGCTCTCGGTCAGCTCCGGGCCGCGCGGCGGCGGGAGATGGCGTCGACGGCGGCGGCGATGAGCAGCACGATGCCGGTGATGACCTGCTGCCACTGGGCGTCCAGGCTCGGGCGCAGGAGCAGACCGTTCGGGATGATGGCGATCACGAGCGCACCGAGGATGGCGTCGCGCGGGCGTCCGCGGCCTCCGAACAGCGAGGTGCCGCCGATGACCGCGGCGGCCACCGAGAACAGCAGCACGTTGCCCGAGCCGAGGTCGAGCGAGGCCGAGGACTGCGACGAGGCCAGCATGATGCCGCCGAGCGCGCCGAACGCCGAGCAGAGCGCGAACGCGGTGACCTTCATGTGCACCACGTCGATGCCGGCACGCCGGGCCGCCTCGATGTTGCCGCCGGTGGCGTAGAGGTGCCGTCCCCACGTCGTCTTGGTGAGCGCGATCGTGCACAGGATCATCAGCCCGAGCGCGATCGCGGCCGGGATGGGGATGCCCTGCTTGATCGTGAACGTGCCGCGGTCCCGGCAGGCCAGGATGGTGATCACGACGCTGACCGCGGTCAGGGCGGCGCCCCGGGCCAGGACCAGGCTCATAGCCTCGTGCGCCAGCCCGGCGCCCTTGGCCCGCACCGAGCGCAGCGCCGTGTAACCGATGTAGCCGGCCAGGATGACGAGCACGAAGATCCAGCTCTGGACGACGGTCAGGTTGCCGTAGGTGAGCTTGAACCAGAACTCGTAGTTCGAGGTGTTGACCGGCTGGCCGTTGAGGGCGAACTGGAGCACGCCCTGCCAGGCCAGGAACAGGGCCAGCGTGGCCACGAAGCTCGGGATGCCGACCTTGGCGACCAGCCACCCGTTGAACACGCCGATCGCGACGCCGATGCAGACCGCGGCGAGCAGCGCCGGGATGAGGTGCTGGGTCAGGTTGGTCAGGATCAGGATCACGCCGATCGCGATCGCCACGGCGGCCGACCAGGTCTTGAGCGTCACCGCCAGGACGAGGGCGAGCACCATGCCCACCACCAGCGCCCAGTAGAGGAGGCCGGGCAGACCGTCGTGGAGATTGCCCTTGAAGACCGCCACCGCGGCGAAGGCCGCGCAGGTGCCACCAGCGGTGCCGGCCGACAGGTCGATCTCCCCGAGCAGCAGCACGAACACGAGGCCGAGGGCGATGATCGCGATGTAGGCGCCCTGCGTGGGCAGGTTGCCCAGGTTGAGGGCGGAGAGGAACTTGTCGCTGACCTGGCTGAAGATGACCGCCAGGACGATCAGGCCGAGCACCGAGGGCAGGGCCCCCGGGTCGCCGGTCCGGAGCTTGCCGATCCAGCCGGTGAAGGCGTTGCTGATCGTCTTCTCCTCGACGTCGAGGGAGAAGCCGCTCGCGCGCTCGGTCGGCAGGGCACCGGCGTCGACGTTGGTCTCGGGAGTGCTGGAAGTCATGGCCGGCCCCTCAGTTGCTTTCACTCGCGACCGTCGGAGCGAGCCCGACGTCGCCGCTACGACCCGAGGTGATCAGCTCGACGATCTGCGTCGTGGTCGTGTCCTTGGTGTGCACCTCGGCGGCGATCCGGCCCAGGTAGAGGGCGGCCACCCGGTCGGCGACCTCCATGACGTCGTTCATGTTGTGCGAGATCAGTACGACGCCGCGGCCCTGGTCGGCGAGGCGGCGGACCAGGTCGAGCACCTGGCGGGTCTGGGCCACACCCAGGGCCGCGGTGGGCTCGTCGAGGAAGACGACCTTGGAGTTCCAGAGGACCGCCTTGGCGATCGCGACGGTCTGGCGCTGACCGCCGGACAGGTTGGCGACCAGCTGCCGGACCGAGGAGACGGTGCGGACCGAGAGGCTGGCCAGCGTCGCGCGAGCCTGGCGTTCCATCTCACCGTCGGAGAGGAAGGAACCGACTCGGGTGAGCTCGCGGCCCAGGAACATGTTCTGGGTGATGTCGAGGTTGTCGGCCAGCGCGAGGTCCTGGTAGACGAACTCGATGCCGAGCCCCGTCGCGTCACGCGGGTCGTTGAGGGTGACGGGCCGGCCCTCGAAGCGGACCTCGCCGCTGTCGATGCCGTTGATCCCGGCGATGCACTTGACCAGCGTGGACTTGCCGGCGCCGTTGTCACCGACGAGCGCGGTCACCTCGCCGGGGTAGATGTTGAGGTCCACGTCGTGGAGCACGTGGACGGGGCCGAAGCTCTTGTTGAGCTTCGAGATCTCCAGGATCGGGTCGGTCACGCGAGGACTCCTCGGTCGGTCGGCGATGCTGCGGCTCTGATCCGGCGATGGCCGGGCGGGGATGATCACCCGCCCGGCCATCGTGGATCGTCGGCAGGGGGCTCAGGAAGCCCCCGGCCTCACTTGATGCCCAGCTCGTCGCAGTCGTCCTCGATACCGGCGCAGATCTCGTCGGCCGTGAGCGCCCCGGCGTCGATGACGTCCTGGACGTTGGCCTGCGTGATCACCTGGGAGGGCAGCAGCAGCGCCTGCAGCGCGTGGTCGGGCGCCTGCGGGTCCTCGAACGGCGACAGCGTGATGCCGGACTCGGCCGGGTCGGTGCCCGAGATGAGCGAGATCGCGAGCGCCGCGGCGGCACCGGCCTCGAGCGTGACGTTCTTGAAGATCGTCATGCTCTGCTTGCCGGTGACCACGTTCTGCAGACCCACGATGCTCGAGTCCTGACCGGTGACGGCGACCTTGCCGTCCGCACCGTCGTTCTTCAGCACACCGATGACGGCGTTGGCGATGTCGTCGTTGGCGGCGAGCACACCCTGCACGTCACTGCCGGCGGCCGTGAGCGCCTGGGTGAACGCCGGCGCGGCCTCCTCGACCTTCCAGCCCTTGACCGTGGCCTCGCCGACGATCTCGAGCTTGCCCTCGTCGACGAGCGGGTCGAAGACGGAGTGGGCGCCCTTCTGGAAGAGCACCGCGTTGTTGTCGACGTCCGTGCCGCCGTTCATCATGATGATCTTCGGCTTGTCGACGCCCTGGTCGCTGAGGCAGTCGACCAGGGTCTGGGCCTGGAGCTTGCCGACGTCCTCGTTGTCGAAGGAGACGTAGTAGGGCGCGGTGCCACCGAGGTTGACACGGTCGTAGTCGATGACGTCGACGCCGGCCGCCGTGGCCTGCTGCTCGACACCCGCACCGGACGCGGCGTCGATCGAGTCGATGATCAGCACCTGGACGCCGTCGCCGATCATGCTCTGGGCGATCGAGGCGAACTTGTTCTTGTCGCCCTGGGCGTTCTGGATGTCGGCGGTGATGCCGGCGTCGCCGAGCGCCTGCTCGAGCAACGGCTTGTCGTAGAGCTCGTAGCGGGTCGACGACGTCGTGTCGGGCAGGATGACGCCGACCTTGCCGGACGCCTTGCCGCCGGTGCTCTCGCCAGGCGCCTGAGCAGCGCTCTGGGGCGGGTTGTCCAGGCTGCAGGCCGCGGTGACGTCGGCGTTGCCGCCGCCTCCGCCCGAGCCGCCGTCGGAGTCGGAGTCGTCGCCACAGGCCGCGAGGCCGACGGATCCGATGAGCAGAGCGACGCCGAAGGCGGCCGCGCGGTGCAGGGGTGTGGACATGTTTCTCCTCGACAGGTACGGACGGATCGACCGCCCGGTGATCTCAGGATGGAGTGTTGACCGTCACAGCCTTGTCGTCAAGAGTCGAACGTAAAATCGTTTCTGAAGCGGGATTCGTGCAGTTTGTGGCCATCTCTTGACCACTAATGGGATGGGAGTGCACAGTTCCGGCCATGACCGCCCGGCGAACCGACCCCTCGCCGGGGTCGACGTCCTCGCTGCGCGCGGCCAACCTGCACCGTGTCCTCGACGTGCTCCGGGGGGTTGCCCCCGAGCGGGAACCCGACCCCGCTGGCGAGGGCGTCTACACCCAGGCTGAGCTCGCCCGGGTGACCGGACTGGCGCCGGCGACGGTGTCCAACATCGTGCGCGAGCTGGCCGGCGCGGGGCTGGTCGACACCGAGGCCGGAAGCGGGCGACGCGGGTCGTCGGTGCAGCTGGCCCGCGGTGCCGGCATCGTGGCCGGCGTCGACTTCGGCCACAGCCACGTGGCGGTCGCGGTCGGCGACCTCGCCGGCCGGGTGCTGGCCGAGGAGCGCATCTCCCTCGCGGCGCCCACCGACCACCACGAGGCGCTGGCCAAGGCCGCAGAGATGCTGGCCCGGATGTCGCAGGGCATGGGCGGCCTGCGCCACGTCGGGCTCGGCCTGCCCGCACCGGTCCACGAGGAGGTCATCCGTTCCTCGGCGATCTTCCCGGGTTGGGAGGGCGTCAACGCGCGCGCCGCCGCCGAGGCGTCGTTCGGCGCACCCGTCCAGGTCGAGAACGACGCGAACCTGGGTGCGCTCGCCGAGCACCGGCACGGCGTCGGCCGCGGTCACAGCAGCTCGGTGTTCGTCAAGATCTCGTCCGGTGTGGGTGCCGGGATCATCATCGGCAACGAGCTGTTCCACGGCGCGGGAGGTACGGCGGGCGAGATCGGCCACCTCACGCTGGACGATCAGGGCCCTCTGTGCCGGTGCGGCAGCCGGGGCTGCCTCGAGGCCTACACCTCCACCGTCAACCTCACGGCCATGCTGGCCGGGCAGCTGCCGGGTCTCGGCCTGGACGACATCTTCGCCGCAGCCCGGGAGGGCAACGTCTCCGCGCAGCGCGCGCTCGAGGACGCCGGCCTGCACCTGGGCTGGGGACTGGCGAGCATCGTCAACCTGCTCAACCCCGAGGTGGTCGTCGTCGGCGGCGACATGGCCCGGGCCGGCGAGCTGCTGCTCGAGTCCGCGCGGATCGGGCTGCGCCGGCATGCCCTCGACTCGGTCGCGCTCACGCCCGTGCTCGCCTCGGAGCTCGGCGAGCGGGCCAGCCTCGTGGGGGCCGTGCTGCTGGCCGCGGAGCGCACCGACCTGGTCGTGGACTGACGTTTCCCGAGGCGGTTACCGTCGACAGCGTGAGCGACAACGACTTCGAGGACCAGCTGACCAGCGAGGACACTCTCGACGACCCCGAGAACGAGGTCGAGGACGAGCTCGACCGAGGGACTGCGCCCCCTGACCGCTGGTCGGCCGGGCAGGGCTTCGGCAACACGGCCTACGAGGAGGCGACCGGCGAGTCGCTGGACCAGCGGGTCGCCCAGGAGGACCCCGAGCCGGACCCGTACGCCGCGACGGACAGTGACGACGAGGACCTCAGCGACGGCGAGGTGGGCGACGAGCGCGCCGGCCGCCTGGTCGACCTTGACGAGGGCCTCGGCGAGGACACCGAGAAGGACCTGGTGGGCAACGACGTCGGCATCGACGGAGCCGCCGCCTCAGCGGAAGAGGCGGCCGTGCACATAGTGGAGGATTCCGGGTACTGATCCCTCTGCGCGGTCAGCCGTCCGGTTGATCGCGGGGAGGAGATTGAAATGTTCTTGGTCTGGCTACTCGCCGTCATCATTGGCATCGCCGGCATCGTGTCCCTGTTCCGAGGTCAGATCCTGTGGGGGATCGGACTGATCGTCCTGGCGTTCATCGTCGGGCCCGGCGGCTACAGCATCTTCAAGTAGCTCACGAGAGCAGCCGAGGGCCTCGGCCGACCTGCGGGTCGGCCGGGGCCTTCGCACGCGCACTAGAACACGTTCCAGTTCCGGCCCCTACGATGACCGGGTGCGGTTCTCGATCAGTACGGCGTTCCTGCCGACCGACCAGCTCGTCCCGATCGCGAAGGCGGCCGACGAGCTCGGCTACGACAGCCTCGCGATGCCCGACCACGTCGTCGACCTCGAGACGCTGAGCACGCCGTACCCCTACACGCCGGACGGTGCCCGCCGCTGGGGGCCCGAGGCCGAGTGGCCCGATCCGTGGGTGCTCGCCGGCGCGCTGTCGATGGTGACCACGAGGCTGCGGTTCTTCACCAGCGTCTACGTGCCGGCGCTGCGCAACCCGTTCCAGGTCGCCAAGTCCGTGGGGACGGCCGCCGTGATCTCCGGCAACCGGGTCGCGCTCGGCGTCGGCATCGGGTGGTGCGAGGAGGAGTTCGAGCTGCTGGAGCAGGGCTTCCGGACCCGTGGGAAGCGGACCGACGAGGGGCTCGCATTGATCAAGGAGCTGTGGCAGCCCGGCTGGCGGGAGTTCCACGGCGAGTTCTACGACGCTCCGCGACTGACGATGGAGCCGACCCCGACCGCGCCGGTGCCGATCTACGTCGGTGGCCTCTCCGAGATCGCCTTCGCACGGGCGGCGCGGCACGACGGCTGGGTCGGCGACATGTACAAGACGGACGAGGCGATCAGCTGGGCCACCCGGTTGGGCGAGGTCCGGGCCGAGGTCGGCGCCGAGGGCGACTTCTCGGTGTACGTCGCGCTCACCGACGCGTTCCTGCCCAAGCACTTCGTCCGGGCCGAGGAGGGCGGCGTCACCGACTGCATGACGATGCCGTGGATGTACTACTCCGGTCGGGACGCGACGGTCGAGCAGAAGATCGACGGCATGCGGCGGTTCGCCGAGGACGTGATCGTCCCCCTGGCCACCTGAGCCGCCCTGGAGCGGCTCAGAAACGCGGCGGTGCGGGCAGGCGCAGGATCGGCGTGAGGCCACGGGCCACCCGCAGGGCGCCGTCGCGACCCAGGGCCTGCTTCATGGTCTTCACGAACAGCACCTGCGTGCAGCCCTCGAGCCGGTCGATGCTGATGTTGACGTCGGGGTTGTAGTCCGACGAGCCACCGACGTAGGTGACGTAGCCGTCCCCGGAGTTGGTCCGCACGCTGCGGCAGTAGATCAGGTCCTTGACGCCGTCGCTGGTCAGGATGATGTGGTTGGACCCCTGCTCGCCGTACACGAAGTCGGCTCCGGTCCCGGGCAGGATCGTGTCGTTTCCCTCGTCGCCGGTCGCGTTGTCGTCTCCGGCGCCGAGGTCGATGTAGTCGTTGCCGTCGCCACCGTCCCCGGTGTCGTTGCCGTCGCCGCCGTAGACCTGGTCGTCACCCGCACCACCGGAGACGTGGTCGTTGCCGGCGTCGCCGTAGATGATGTCGGTGCCGTCCTGACCCTGGACACCGATCCCCCGCTGCGCGACGTCACCGTCGTTGCCGTCCCCGCCGTGGGCGACGTCGTTGCCGGCACCGAGCATGACCTTGAGGTCGTCACCCGGACCGGCGTCCACGCTGTCGTCGCCGGAACCGCTGTTGATCGTGTCGTTGCCGTCGCCGCCGGTCACGCTGTCGTTGCCGGCGTTGCCGTTGATGGTGTCGTTGCCGGGCCCACCGTCGAGGACGGAGTCGTTGCCGCCACCGCCGTCGAGCTTGTCGTTGTCGTTCTCACCGCGCAGCTGGTCCGCGCCGGGGCCGCCCTGGAACTTGTCGTCGCCGTCGCCGCCCCAGGCCTTGTCGTTGCCGGCCATGCCGGCGAACTGGTCGTTGCCACCCTTGGCCTTGAACTTGTCGTTGCCAGGGGTGCCCTTGACATGGTCGGCACGGCCGGTGCCGTGGAACGTCTTGGCTTCAGCGGCGATCGTGGGTGCCAGGCAGAGGGCCACAACGGACGCGGGGACGAGGAGGGAGCGTCGCAGGTTCACCGCGGAACGCTAACCCGCGGAAAGGATTTCCTGACCGCGAAACTCCGGATTTGACTCAGAATTGATCCACTTGGGCCATGCGGACGGCCCCGCTCCCGGTCGGTTCGTCCCGGCGCAGCACCTAGGCTCGGCCCGTGACCACGGCCCGCCGCGACGAGCTCGGCTACCTGTTCGTGGTCACCTACGGCCGCTCGGGCTCGACGCTGCTGATGGGGCTGCTCAACAGCATCCCCGGCTACCTCATCCGCGGCGAGAACTGGGACGCGCTGCACCACCTGTTCCGGTTCCACCGGACCCTGGCCGAGGGCAGCAGTCGCTGGGAGCCGGCCCGCCTGCGACAGCGCACGCACCCGTTCTTCGGCGCCGGCGACTTCCCGGTCCGCAAGTCGCTGGAGGGCACCCGCAGCCTGGTGCTCGACACGGTGCTCCGGCCCAAGGACGACACCCGCGTCACGGGGTTCAAGGAGATCCGCTGGTACGGCGACGACGTCGTCGAGTACGTCGCGTGGCTGCGCGAGGTGTTCCCGGGCGCCCGCTTCGTGGTCAACACCCGCGACCAGGACGAGGTGCGGGAGAGCGGGTGGTGGGCCAGGAAGCCCGAGAACGCCGCCCAGCTCCCCGCGATCGAGGAGCGGATCCTGGCCCTGGCCGAGGGGCTCGGCGACGAGGCGTACCGCGTGCACTACAACGACTACGTCGCCGACCCGACCTCGCTGCGCGGGCTGTTCGACTGGCTGGGCGAGCCGTTCGACGAGGCCGCGGTGCGGTCGGTCCTGGAGACGCCGCACTCGGTCCGTGGCGCGGTCCGTGGCGGAGGCGACTAGGCATGGCGATCGACGTCCGGCCGGCCACCCGGTTCTCGGACATGGCCACCATGCTCGGGCCGAAGAAGAGCCCCGACGCGAACGTCTGCTGGTGCCTGAGCCACCGGGTCGACTCGAAGACGAACCAGTCCCTCTCCGGCAGCGAGCGCGGTGACTACGTCCGGAAGCTGTGCCGGCGCAAGGTGGCGCCCGGCGTGCTGGCCTACGACGGTGACGAGGTCTGCGGCTGGGCCGGCATCGCCCCACGCGCGGGGCTGCCCGTGGCCCGCTCGACGAAGATCGACGCCGTCGACGACCTCCCGGTCTGGTCGATCTTCTGCGTCCGGGTGCGTCCCGGGTTCCGTGGACGGGGCATCTCGCTGGCGCTGGTCGAGGGCGCCGTCTACTTCGCGCGCGGGCACGGGGCACCGGCGGTCGAGGCGATCCCGGTCGACAACAGGGGCCAGAAGGTCGACCTGACCATGGCGTTCGTGGGCACCCGTGGGCTGTTCGAGCGGGCCGGCTTCGAGAAGGTCGCGGACACGTCGTCGGTGAGCGCGGGATTCCCACGGGTCGTGATGCGCCGGCCCCTGTAACGCTCGCGCGCCTCTGGTCGCTGTAGGGGGTGGACACCCGTCCTGCACGCAGACGAAAGGTGAAGCATGAACAGGAGACACACCAGCCTGTTGACGCTGGTCGCGGCCGTTGTCGCGGTGAGCACCGCCGCGGTCGGCACGATCACCGCACCGGCCGAGGCCGCGCCGCTGGCCGAGAGCACCCTGTCGATCCGGGTGCCACACCCGAAGATCGAGGCCGGCGACACGACGCGGGTCCTCGGCAGCCTGCACGTCCGCGGTCCCCTGGACCCGAGCGGGCGCACAGTCACCCTCGAGGCCAGGCCGCAGGGGGCGACGGACTTCACGCCGGTCGGTTCGACGGTGGCCGGTCCGCGGGGCGGCGTACGGCTGGAGGTGGCTCCGACCGTCACCACCAAGTACCGCTGGCACTACGACGGCGGTGACGACGCCCGCCCGAGCAAGAGCGGCGTCGCGCGCGTGGTCATCGTGGAGGACCAGCACCAGGGTCACCGGATCCCGACCAGCCTCTCGATCCGGGCGGCGCACCGCATCGTCCAGCCAGACGGACACGACCTCGTCCGTGGCCGTCTGCGCACCCACGGGATCGGCGTACGCAACCGGGTGGTCAACCTGCTCACCCGCACCGCCGACGACGCGACCTGGCAGGTCATCGGCCAGGACCTGAGCGACCGGGCGGGCGCGGTGAAGTTCCCGATCACGCCGGCCGGCCCCGCGGCGTACCGGCTGGTCTTCGAGGGCACGCACCTGCTTCGCCCCTCGCACAGCGGCATCGTGCGGATCGGTGTCCGACCGGTCGTGACCGCGACGGCGGCGCCCGAGTGGATCAACCCGGGCGAGACCGCCACCGTGTCCGGCGTGGCGACCCTGGCCGGCGCGGCGCTCAGCGGCGCCTCGGTCGACCTGGTCGCGCGGCCGGTCGGCCGTGACGGCCCGCGGCACGTGGTCGGTTCGGGGATCACGGCGGTGGACGGATCGGTGGCCATCACGGACACGCCGTCGGCGAGCACGGTCTACCGGCTCGTGGTCCGGCACTCCACCGGCGTACCGCGTGGCACCAGCCCCGCGGTCCGGGTCAAGGTGCGTGCGCCCAGCTCGCTGTCGATCCGGGGCCGGCACACTCCGGCTGGGTTCGTCGTGAGCGGCATCCTGCGTGGCAACCACCACACGGTGCGCCACGCGCCGGTGAACCTCGAGATGCTCGCGCCGGACGCACTGACCTGGACCGTGGTGTCCTCGGGCTACACCGGCAAGCACGGCAAGGTGTCGTTCGAGCAGCCCGCCTCCGTGGGGGCCAGTTACCGTCTGACGTACGCCGGGAGCTTCAAGCTCGCGCCCTGCATCAGCGGAACCGTCGTCAGCTGAGGTCAGCCACGAAACCGGAAGGAGCCGGCGCTGGAAGAGAGCGCTCTCCCGCTCGCCGACTTGTCGCCCGCGCTTGCCAAGGCACGCGCGGGCGACGAGGCGGCGTTCGTGACGCTCTGGCGGGCGCTGCACCCGCCCCTGCTGCGCTACCTGGCGGTCCGGGGCGACGACGCCCCGGAGGACATCGCCTCGGAGACCTGGATGCACGTGGTGAAGGGCCTGGCCGGCTTCGAGGGGAACGCCGCGGAGTTCCGGGCGTGGCTGTTCACGATCGCCCGCAACCGGGCGATCGACCACGGCCGGGCTCGCACCCGGCGGCCGGCGGTGCCAGTGGGCGAACCGGCGTCGCTGCCCTCGCGGGAGTCGGCGCCCAGCGCCGAGGAGCAGGTGGTCGCCAAGGACGAGACCGCCCGCGCGCTCGAGTTGGTCGCGACGCTGCCGCCGGCCCAGGCCGAGATGGTGATGCTCCGCGTGGTGGCGGGGCTCGAGGTGGCCGACGTGGCCCGGCTCGTCGACAAGAAACCCGGCGCGGTGCGGGTCGCCGTCCACCGCGCCCTGCAGACCCTGGCCCGGCATCCCGAGGCCCGCTCGAACCGAGAGGTGGTGTGACGTGACCCAGCCTCCTGACCAGCCGTTCGACGAGGAGTCGCTGTCGCGCGCCCTGCGCGCCCCGGGTTCGGCCGGCGAGCTGGGCGACGAGGAGCAGTACGTCGCGATGTTCCGCGAGGCGCAGTCGTCGGCGGGCACCGCTCCGGTCCCCCTCGCGTCGCGCCGCCGTCGCGCGGCGTCGCGCTTCGGCGCCGGCACGGCCTTCGTGGTCGCCCTGGCCGTGGGCGGCTCCGCCGCCGCGGCATACACCAACAACCTGCCGGAACCCATCCAGCGCTTCGCGCACCGCGCGCTCGGACCGGTCGCCCCACCGGCGCCCACCGAGCACCCGCACCGTGCCAAGGACCGTCAGACGGCGGCGCCCACCCCGAGCAGCACGCCCACGGCCACCCCCACACCGACGCCGACTCCCACGCCGACCCCGACGCCCACCGCGTCGTCGAAGCCCTCACAGTCGCCGAGCGCCTCGTCCAAGCCGACGCCGACCCCCACCCCGACGAGCAGCCCGACCCCCACGACCGCTCCCACTCCTACGCCCACGCCGACTCCTACGCCGACGCCGACGCCGACGCCGACTCCGACGCCCACGCCGACGCCCACGCCCACGCCCACGCCGAAGCCTCCGCTGATCCCGGCGGCCGTGAGCATCTCGGGCTCCACACACCGGGTCGAGCCGGGCCAGTCGGTCGCCTTCGCCGGCGTCGTCACCGCCAAGGACGGCACGGCGGTTCGCCGCGCGCGGGTCACGCTGCAGACCCTGTCCGACGGGAGTTGGACCCCCGTCACCTCGGGCCGCACCGACGCCTCCGGGCAGGTGTCGCTCGTGCTGCCGCCGATCGCGGCCACCACCGGCGTACGCCTGCGCACCGCCGGCGTGCACAGCCCGCGCTGGCGGGTGAACCTTCATCCCCTGCTCACCGTCACGTCGGCGCGCGGCGACGCGCCCGGCGGTGTGATCATCACGACCACCGCGGTCGGCGCCCAGCCCGGCGACCGGATCCAGCTCCTGACCAAGTCGGGCGAGGTCGCGAGCGGCACCCTGGACGGCACCACGATCTCGTTCGCGGTCACTCCGACGAACAAGAAGACCCGCTACACGGTCCTGCTGCTGGGCACCTCGGCGCACGGACCGGACCGCGCGAGCATCACGGTGATCGTCAAGAACCCGGCGTCACGCCAGGCGGATGGTCAGGCGCCGGAGGCCTCGTAGGAGAACGACGCCGCGGCTTCCCGGATCAGCGCGGTGGCGGTGTCCAGGGAGGGGCTCGGCCCGCGGCTCCGGCTGAGCCGGCGCAGCACGACGCGACGCATGCCGAGGCCCGGGATGTCCAGCGCGTCCACACCGTCGATGTCCAGGCCCTCGAGCGCCAACGACGGCACCAGCGTCACGCCCTCGCCGGCGGCGACGAGGGCGAGGGCGTTCTGGACGCTGTAGTAGGTGTGCAGGCTGGACGCGTCGCCACCGAGGAAGTTGCGGACCCGCTGGATCGCCTTGGCGCTCGCGGCGGTCGGGTCGACGCCGAGCCAGGGCAGGTCGAGCCGCCCGATGTCGATGACGTCGGTCGCGAGCAGCGCACCGGTGGGCACCACGAGCTTCCAGGGCTCGTCGAGGAGAGGTACGTCGGTCGTGCCGCGCGGCGGGGTGTACGTCTCGCCCGCGTCCAGCTCCACGATGACGCCGTCGACCGTGCCCGCCCGCAGTGAGCTGCAGCAGCTCGTCCTCCTCGGCCTCGACGGTCTCGATCACGAGCGCGGGATAGCGGCTTCGCCAGTCGGGCAGGGACGGCGAGAGGACGTTGGTGAGGAACGACTGGAACCCGCCGATCCTGACCCGTCCGCTCACCGTCGCGTCGTCCTGCTCCAGCCGCGAGTGCGCCAGGGCGAGGGCGCGCTCGACGTCCTCGGCGGCCTCGGCGAGCGCCAGACCGGCAGGAGTGAGCACGCTGCCGGTGGGGGACCGCTTGAGCAGCACGTGGCCGGTCTCCTTCTCCAGCTTCGCGAGCTGTTGCGACACGGCGGACGGGGTGACGGCCAGCTCGTCGGCGGCGGCGAGCACTCCGCCGTACCGCGCGACGGCGAGCAGGAAGCGAAGTCGTCGAGGGTCGAGGATCATTCAGCAATGCTAAATCCAGCGTGAATGAGAGTGCAATTGCGCTAACTGTCTCGCGGGTTCACCATTGATCTTGTCGGGCCGATGGACGGCCGAGTATGAGAGACATCGAGGAACACGGGATGATTGCGCTAGCGATGGGTTGGATCGGCACGGTGGGGACCATCGGTGCCTACGTGATGCTGAGCCGCGGCACCTGGCACTCGGGGTCGCTGCGCTACGCCGCCCTCAACGGGATCGGCGGCCTCCTCGCCGCCGGCGCGAGCGCCGCCTACGGCGCCTGGCCCAGCGTGACCTCGAACCTGCTCTGGTCGGCCGTCGCCCTGCACTCCGCGGTCATGAACGTGCGAGCGCGTCGCGCCGAGCGGATCGCCGTCGTCGTTCAGCTGCCGGTCCGCACGACCGACCCCGAGCCCCCGACCGGCCCGCAGCCGATCATTCTCAGCGCCGCCTGAGTCCAGGCGGCCCGCTAGGCAAGGTTCACTCCCACTCGATGGTGCCCGGCGGCTTGCTGGTCACGTCGAGCGTCACCCGGTTGATCTCGGCGACCTCGTTGGTGATCCGGGTGGAGATGCGCTCGAGGACGTCGTAGGGCAGCCGCGCCCAGTCCGCGGTCATCGCGTCCTCGGAGGTCACCGGCCGGATCACGACAGGGTGGCCGTAGGTGCGGCCGTCGCCCTGGACGCCGACCGAGCGGACGTCGGCCAGCAGGACCACCGGCATCTGCCAGATGTCGCGGTCGAGGCCGGCACGGGTGAGCTCCTCGCGGGCGATCGCGTCGGCCTGGCGGAGGATGTCGAGGCGACCGCGGGTGACCTCGCCGATGATCCGGATGCCGAGGCCGGGGCCGGGGAACGGCTGGCGCCACACCATCGTGGAGGGCAGGCCGAGCTGCTCGCCGACCAGGCGGACCTCGTCCTTGAACAGCGTGCGCAGCGGCTCCACCAGCTCGAACTGGAGGTCGTCCGGCAGTCCGCCGACGTTGTGGTGCGACTTGATGTTGGAGGTGCCGGCGCCGCCGCCCGACTCGACGACGTCGGGGTAGAGCGTGCCCTGCACGAGGTACGCCGTGTCCTGGGCGCCCGAGTCGAGGTCGCCGAAGACCCGGACCTCGGCGGCCTCGAAGGTGCGGATGAACTCGCGGCCGATGATCTTGCGCTTCTCCTCGGGGTCCACGATCCCCTCGAGCGCACCGAGGAACTGGTCGCCGGCGTCGACGACGTCGAGCTTGTCGAAGACCGCCTCGAAGTCGGTGCGCACCTGCTCGGTCTCGCCGAGCCGCATCATCCCGTGGTCGACGTACACGCACGTGAGCCGCTCGCCGATCGCCCGCTGCACGATGGCAGCGGCCACCGCGGAGTCGACGCCGCCGGAGAGCGCGCAGATCGCCCGGCCCTCGCCGATCTGCTCGCGGATCGCGTCGACCTGCTCCTCGACGATGTTGAGCATCGTCCAGGTCTGGCGGCAGCCGGCGATGTCGTGGAGGAAGTGCTCGAGCACCCGCTGGCCGTGCTCGGTGTGCAGCACCTCGGGGTGCCACTGGACGCCGGCCAGGCTGCGCTCGAGGTCCTCGAACGCCGCCACCGGCGTGCCGTCCGTCGAGGCCAGGACCGTGAATCCGTCGGGGGCACGCGACACCGAGTCGCCGTGCGACATCCAGACGTTGTGCTCGACGGGTACGTCGGCCAGCAGCGTCCCGGACTCGCCGACCGTGACGGGGGTGCGGCCGTATTCACGGACGCCGGTGTGCTCGACCTCGCCGCCGAGCCCCTTGGCCATGAGCTGGAAGCCATAACACATGCCGAACACCGGCGTACCGGCCGTGAAGATGCCGCGATCGATGCCCGGAGCACCCAGCTCATAGACGCTCGAGGGCCCGCCGGACAGCACGATCGCCTTGGGCTTGCGCGCCAGCATCTCCGCCACCGGCATCGTGTGCGGAACGATCTCGGAGTAGACCCGGGCCTCGCGAACCCGCCGCGCGATCAGCTGCGCGTATTGAGCCCCGAAGTCGACGACGAGGACCAGGTCGTGGTCGCTGTGAGCACCATCGGCCGTCATACGGAGAGCCTAGTCGTGGCCGATCCGGCTCAGGGGCAGGGCACGCAGGGTCAGCCGATCCGCTCGCTCACCGACACGACGAATCCCTCGGGGCCGCGAATGTAGGCCATCTTCCAGACGCCTTCGTACTCGCCGATGCCGCCGACCAGTCCGTAGCCGAGAGCTGCGGCCGTCTCGACCGTGGCCTCGATGTCGTCGACCACGAAGCAGACGTTGCGGATCCCCAGCTGGTTGGCGGGCGGGTCGGTCAGCCCCGGCACGTGGTCGGGCGTGACGAACCGCGCGACCTCCAGCCAGGTCCCGCCGTCGGGCATGGTGAACCCGACGATCTCCGTCCTCGACCCGGGGATCGCACACACCGTGTCGATGAACTCCCCCTCGACGTACTGACGCTCACTCGCCTGCAGCCCGAGCGCTTCGAAGAAGGTGACCACCGCCTCCAGGTCGTCCACCGTGATCCCGACATGGTCGAACTGCTTGATGTGTCCCATAGGAGAACCAGACCACGACCGATCCCGCTTCTCATCGGTGCCTCCCGACTCCCTGCCCCGGCTGCGGAGGTCTCGACAAGCTCGACCAGCGGGGAGCCAGTCCCAGCGGTACCGCGGACCCAGGAAATGCACCAGGGCCCGGCCGGGGAGGGAGGGTGGCCGGGCCCTGATCGTCCACGCACCTGTTGGACAGCGCCTGGACAAGGAGACCGGTCAAAGGGAGGGAGCATGACGACCGGTTCCGACCGCTCAACGAGCCCTTGGCAGAGGGGTTACGCCCGTAGAAGCCCCAATCGCGTGGGGCAAACCCGCGGTCTGGACCACTCATACCCTGGTCGGTGTCTGACCTGCGACAACGATCGCTCAGCTGACCCCGACGATTGGAAGACGCAGGGCTCCGGGCGCCGAGTCCGGGACGACCGGCGCGCGGGGGGCCACCGGCCGCACGCGGACGTACTGCTCGCCGAGCGCGGGTCGCGGGTCGGTCTCGCCCTTGTTGGGCCACAACGACATCGCTCGCTCGGCCTGGGCGGTGATGGTCAGCGACGGGTTCACGCCGAGGTTCGCGGTGACGGCGGCGCCGTCGGCGACGTGCAGGCCCGGATGGCCGTAGACCCGCTGGTAGGCGTCGATGACGCCGTCCTCGGGCGAGTTGGCGATCGCGCAGCCGCCGATGAAGTGCGCGGTGAGTGGCATCCCGAACGGCTCGCCGATGTTTCCGCCGGCGGTGCCGTCGACCTTGGCGGCCATCCGGCGTACGGCGTCGTTGGCGATCGGGATCCAGCTCGGGTTGGGAGCGCCGTGACCCTGCCTGGAGGTCATCCGCCAGAAGCCGAACGACTTCTTCCCGTAGGTCGTGATCGAGTTGTCGAGGCTCTGCATCACCAGGGCGATGACGGTGCGCTCGGACCAGTGCTTGAAGTCGTAGAGGTCCTTGATGTTGGCGCGCTGCGCCCACATCTCCTTGAGCCACACCCGCCAGCGCGGCCCGTCGCCGTCGCCGTCGGTGAGCACGGTCTGCAGCATGGCCATCGTGTTGAAGCCCTTGCCGTAGCGCACCGGCTCGATGTGGGTGTCGGCGTCGGGGTGGAACGACGACGTGATCGCGACGCCGTAGGAGTAGTCGGTCAGGTCCGTGGTGGGCGCGATGGCGCCGAGGATCGACTCGGAGTTGGTGCGGGACAGGTGGCCGAGCCGAGGAGACAGTCGGGGCAGGTGGCCCTCGTCCTTCATGCGGTGCAGCAGCTTCTGCGTGCCGAGGGACGCCGCCGCCAACACGACGTGCTCGGCGGTGAGCACCTTCTGGCCGCGGTTGGTCTTCGCCTTGGTGAACTTCACGCGTACGTCGTAGCCGCCCGAGGGGCGTGGCGAGATCCGGGTGACCGTGGTCAGCGGGAGCACCTGGGCGCCGTTCTGCTCGGCGAGGTAGAGGTAGTTCTTGACCAGCGTGTTCTTGGCGTTGTGCCGGCAGCCGCTCATGCACTCGCCGCAGTTGAGGCAGGTGTTGCGGGCCGGCCCGGCGCCGCCGAAGAACGGGTCCTCGACCGACTCCCCCGCCGGCTGGCCGGGTCCGCCGAAGAACACCCCGACCGGGGTCGGGTGGAAGGTGTCGGCCACACCCAGGTCGGTCGCGACCTGCTCCATGACGTCGTCGGACGGCGTACGGACGGGGTTCTCGACGACGCCCAGCATCCGCTTGGCCTGGTCGTAGTACGGCGCGAGCTCGTCCTTCCAGTCGGTGATGTGCGCCCATTGCGGGTCGTTGTAGAACGCCGGGAGCGGCTCGTAGAGCGTGTTCGCGTAGACCAGCGAGCCGCCGCCGACGCCCGCGCCGGCCACGATCATCGTGTCGCGGACGGCGTCGATGCGCTGGATGCCGTACATGCCGAGCGCCGGCGCCCACAGGTACTTCTTGAGGTCCCAGGTGCCCGAGGCGAAGTCGCCGTCCTCGAACCGCGCCCCCGCCTCGAGCACGCCGACCCGGTAGCCCTTCTCGGTCAGCCGCAGCGCGGTGACCGAGCCGCCGAACCCCGAGCCGACGACGAGTACGTCGAAGTCGAAATCACTCACGCCTGCGCACCTGCTCTCGTTGCACGAACGGGGTCCCCGCGGCGTTGTCCGGCGGAGGAGCGAAGCGGGGGAGACGGAGAAGGTCGTGGGGTGTTCATGCGCGGCCCAGCTTCTTCATCAGCCGGAGGTTGGCCGTCATCACCTTGGCGTAGGTCTCGTCGGACATCCCGAGCATCGGCGCGAACCGGATCAACCGCTGGGTCGCCACCGACTGCGACTCGGTGTAGCGGTGCACGCCCTCGCTGCCCTGGCGCCGGCCCATCCCGGACTCGCGCATGCCGCCCATCGGGCTGTCGATGGAGGCGAACGTCGCGCCGAACGCCTCGTTGATGTTGACGGTGCCGCACTTGATGAACCGTGCGATCGCCCGCGCGCGGGCGCCGTCCTGGCTGTAGATCGAGGCGTTGAGGCCGTACTCGCCGGCGTTCGCGCGCGCCACGGCGTCCGCCTCGTCGTGGAAGCGGTAGAGCGCGATCACCGGGCCGAACGTCTCCTCGCCGAAGCAGGTCATGTCCGGCGTGACGCCCTCGAGGATGGTCGGTTCGAAGAAGTAGGGGCCGAGGTCCGGCCGCGCCTTGCCGCCGGTGAGCACGCGGGCGCCCTTGGCGACGGCGTCCTCGACGTGCCGGACCACGGTGTCGAGCTGTTCCTGCGAGATCAGCGAGCCCATGTCGACGCCCCAGTCGAGGCTGGCGCCCAGGCTCATCGCCTCGGTGCGGGCCACGAACCGCTCCACGAACCGGTCGTAGACCTGGTCGGCCACGAACATCCGCTCCATCGAGACGCACAGCTGCCCGGCGTTGGAGAACGACGCGCGTACGGCGCCCTCGGCGGCCTTCTCGAGGTCGGCGTCGCGAAGCACCAGCAGGGGGTTCTTGCCACCGAGCTCGAGGGAGCAGCCGATCAGCCGCTCGGCACAGCCCTTCGCGATCAGCTTGCCCGTGGCGGTCGAGCCGGTGAAGCAGATGTAGTCGGCGCGGCCGACCATCTCCGGCCCGATCTCCGAGCCGGGGCCGGCGACCACGGTCCAGAGGTCCGGCGGGAAGCCGGCCTCCTCGAGCAGCTGGGCGCCGAGCAGCGCCGAGAGCATGGTCTGGGCGTCGGGCTTGGCGACCACCGCGTTCCCGGCGAGCAGCGCCGGCAGCCCGTCGCAGAGCGCCATCGTGAAGGGGTAGTTCCAGGGGCTGATGATCCCGACCACGCCCTTGGGGACGCGGTTGACCTCGACCCGCGTCAACACCGGGACGACGCCGAGCTTGCGCTGGGTGCCGAGGTGGTCGTGCGCCGTACGCGCGTAGTAGCGGGCGGTGAGCGCGACGTGCAGCGGCTCGTCGAACGCGTGCTTCCGGGCCTTGCCGGACTCCAGGACGATCAGGTCGATGATCTCGTCCTGGCGGTCGAGGATGAGGTCGTGCAGCCGGAGCAGGCACGCGGCCCGGTCGTCGAGGCTGACCCGGCTCCACGCCTGCTGGGCCTTCCGTGCCCGAGCGAACGCCTGCGCCACGTCGTCGGCGCCCGACTGCGGGATGTGCGCCAGCGGTGCGCCGTTCAGCGGGCTGCGCACCTGGACGGTCCGGCCGGTCGTGGCGAGTAGCCGCTTGGTGAGGCTCTCGGCGTACTCCGGCTCGAGGGCGTACGACGCCGTCGCGTCGTGCTCGGGATCGCGCGGCCCCTCGACCAGTGGACCGCCGGCTGGGCTCGGGTTCCGGTCGCTCATCCCCCGAGACTAGGGCGTCGTGACGAGCGCCACTACCGCTCAGTAGCCACTGTGGCGCTTTACACAGTGGCTGGTCCTGTCAAGCACTCCCGCTGGCCGAGGGCCTGCCAAAACCAGTCGCAGGCAGACCACACCCGCTGCCATCCTGTTCGGCTGAGATGAGTACTACCGATCACGCTGTGCAGGCGTCCAAGGTGACTCCGAGCAGCGTGGCCGGTCGCGCGCTCGGGGTCGCTGAGTCGCGCCTGGCCGCGGTCTCGACCGCGCTCAACCGGCCCGCCGTCGCGGCGGTCGGCGCGGCCCTCGCGCAGGTGATCGCGAACGACGAGGACCGCCTGCTCGCGGGCGGTATGGCGAAGGGCGCTCCGGTGTGGAGCATCGCCGAGACCACGGCGGGCGATGTCGCCGTACCGGTCTCCGCGATGGTGCTGGTCCCGGCGGGGGTCATCGCCGACCACGACGTCGTGGCGCGCGTGCACCAGGCCGAGTGGGAGGCCACGCTCGAGGTGTTCACCACCGTCGACCGGCTGATCGGGCTGCGTCCGGCGTTCCGGGCGTGGGTTGTCGAGACGACGGGCACGGCCTCGCCGTTCCGGTTCGGCCAGTTCACCGTCGAGGCGGACAACCAGGGTCTCAACCTGACCCGCTGGGAGGCCGGCGAGGTGTCGCGCGCCGACCTGCTCCTGCCCCACCACGTGTGGGAGACGGTCGACCGCAACATCCACGGCTCGCTCGCGATGAGCGAGCGGCTGGCCTCGGCCGGGCTCGCGTCGTCGGCCGGCGTGCTGTGCGTCGGCCCGCCGGGCACCGGCAAGAGCCAGCTCGCGCGGATCGTCGCGACCGAGGTGGCCGGCAAGGCGACCGTGCTGATGGCGAGCTCGTGGGCGGTGCAGCGGTTCCTCACGCCGCTGTTCCGGCTGGCGGGCCAGCTGGCGCCGTCCATCGTGGTCATCGACGACCTCGACCTGGTGGTCGGTGGCCGTGGCGCGGGGGCCGAGCAGCTGCACGGCTTCCTGTCGTCGATGGACGAGGTGATGACCTCCCGCGAGGGCGTGGTCGTGCTCGCCTCCACCAACGCGCCCGGGTCGATCGACCAGGCCGCGGTACGGGCGTCGCGGTTCGACGCGGTCATCGAGATGACGGCGCCGGGACCCCAGGGCCGCTACCGGATCCTCGAGCGCTACCTGGCTGCGTTCCCGGACCTCGACCTCGGCCGGGTGGTCCGGGCGACGGACGGCGCCACCGGGGCCGACCTGCGCGACCTGGCCCGCCGGGCCTACCTGGCCAGCCAGGGCAGCGTGACCACCGAGGCGGTGCTGGCCGCGGTGGCCGCCGGCCAGTTCTCGGAGGAGCTCACGACCGGCGCCTACCTCTGACCCGTCGCGGTCAGCGGCCGGTCACGACCGCCCGGAGGCCGGCACGGTCGATCTCGGCGACCGCGCCGCCCGGGGCGAGCCGCACCAGCCCACCGTCCGACAGCATCCGCAGCGTCTTGTTCACCGACTGGCGGGCCGCGGCGAGGTGGGCGGCGAGCTCGCCCTGGGTCAGCCCGAGCCGGTCCTCGTCCGCCAGGCTCAGCAGCAGCTTGGCGAGCCGATGGGTGAGATCGGCGTGGGCCAGGTCCGCGGCGGTCTCCTGCAGGACGCGCACGATGGCGGTGGTGTCACGGAGCAGGCCGAGCACGACGGCGTGGTCCGTCTCGAGCACGTGGCGTACGTCGGCGGCAGACAGCGCGAGGACCTCACTCGGTCTGGTCGCGCGCGCCGAGACCTCGCGGGCCGCGTCATCGATGATGTCGATGTGGCCGGGCGACTCGTACGGCCCCGCGACCCGGTAGATGAGCTGGTCGCCGTCCGGCGTGGTGTGCACGGCCGCGATCGATCCGGAGACGATCACCCAGATCCCGGTGCAGGGATCGCCCTGGTGCCAGAGGAACTCGCCTCGGGCCACCAGGCTCGATGTCGCCCTCGCCGCGAGGAACTCGATCGAGTCGTCCGAGGCCTCCGCCAGGAAGCCCACCTGGCGCAGGACGTCCCCCGTCTGCATGCGATGAGCGTAGGTGTCATCTGGGCGACAGCACAGGGCCCGGATCCGGCATAGGTTCGACCGCCGCCACGACCAGCTCGGAGACGCCATGGCCCTCGTTCAGAATTCGCCCTCGCGCCTCCGGCGCCTCATGGGCGTCCTGCTGGTCGCCCTCGTCGCCTACGGCGTCGACCCGGTCGCGTCCACCGCGCACGCCGAGACCTGCTACCCCGACGGCAGCGGCAACCAGTTCTGCGTCGATGTCGCCAACACCGACCTCGTGCAGCTGTCGTCGACCCCGATGTTCGCGATGAACGACGCCGAGTACACCGCGCTCCGCCACCTGGAGGCCGAGGCGGTCGGTGCGGTGCGGGACCGCCACGGGCTCTCCGACCCCGGGGACGATCGGATCCTGACCTACGCGCGCTCACCGCTGCGGGCCGAGCTGCTGGGGCTCGTGCTCGCGGCCGCCCAGAAGGACGCGGGGGCGCGCACGGCCGACGAGGTCACTGTCCTGGCGTGGTACGCCAAGGTGCGGCAGCGGATGAACGTGGACGCCGCCATCGCGGCGATCGACGAGTATCAGCGCTTCTACGGCGAGGCCGAGCCGGGCGAGTTCCCGGACCACGCGTGCACCTACGTACCGCCGAACCCCTTCCAGTCCGAGTACCCGGGCCCGGGGGGTCGGTGGATCGGGTGCTTCGGCACCCCACCGGTCGGCGACCTCGGGCCGCGAATCCCGTCCTTCGAGGAGTTCACTGCCTGGGGCACGGCGGCGAGCCTGACCGAGCAGGCCAACCACGGTGGCGGCGGCGTGGCGACCGTCCTGGCCCGCGACGCCATCGCGCTGGCCGCAGCCAGCAGCGTGACCGGCGTCGCCGCGGTCGGCATCGCCCTGATCGAGGCACTCGCGGCCAACGCGGTCTCGGCGTTCTTCCTCCCGTTCGCCGGCGCGGCCGTCGGGGTCACCGCGTCGGCGACGGCCGCGGTGCCGGCCGCGGCGACGACCTACGCGACCGCCGCAGCGCTCGAGACGGCCGCGGCTTCCGCGTCCAGCAGCGCCGGCACCACTGCAGCCACCACCCTCGGCGCGGCCGGCTTCAGCGTGGCGCTCGCGGCGGCAGTGATCACCACGATCATCATTGCGCTCACCATCCTGATCGTGGCCTCCATCAACATCGGCCGGACGGCGCAGCTGCGCGACGACCTCATCGCCAACGCGATCAAGGCGTCGGGTACCCCGGTCGACCCGGTCGCCGACCTCCAGACCCCGAACGGGCTCTCGTCCCTCGCCACGACCATCCAGTCGATCACCCTGAGCGCCTCGCTCCCGCCGACCCCTCAACCGCCCCTGGACCCGACGGACCAGGTCTTCCGGGTCACCACGGCCGCGGGAGCCCCGGCCCCGGGTCGGACCGACGTGTGGAGCTACACCAGCAGCCCGTCGGCCGACGGGGTGTTCCGCAGGGGGTCGTCATCGCTCCGCTCCGGCTGGCTCGTCGACCCGAACGGCGAGCGCGACCCATCAACGGTGCTGAGCATGCCGCTGTGGGACCCGTCGGGTGGCGTGGGGTCGCGCGCGGGGTTCGACTACGACGCGGTCATCAGCACGGTCATGGTCGACGGGCAGCGACGCTTCCTGGCCACCGCGATGAACCGGCCCGGCTACCCGCTGACCGGCACCCAGTGCACCGACTACCACGTGGACGGGTGCTGGGTCACCGACAAGCTGCCGTTCCTCGGGACGGTCGGCGTCGCAGACCGGAGGTACGTCGAGCTGGTGCCCGAGTCGCCACCGGCCGTGCTCATCGGCGGCGGGGGCTCGGTCGCTCAGCGCGCGACGCTCCCGCTCGCGGCCGTCGCCGAGAACGGCACCGCGGTCGACCCCGACGGCGACCCGGTGACCTACTCCTGGCAGGTCACCGGCTGCCCGCTCTTCGCCACCGACTGCGACACCGCGCCGCGCACGGGAGCCACCCAGAGCTACGTGTTCCCCACACGGGGCGACTACACGATGAGGCTGACCGCCACCGACTCCCTCGGTCGCAGCGACGTCGAGACACGCATCATCTCCGTGACCAACGCGCCTCCCGCGCTGACCGCGACACCTGGTCCGTCGGTGATCGAGGGCGAGCCGGCGCACCTCACCGGAAGCGTGGTCGACGGCTTGGGCGAGCCGGTCTCGGTCTCGGTCGACTGGGGTGACGGGAGCCCGCCCTCGACGGCGACGGCCGGCAGCCTGTCAGGAGTGCTCGACTACGACCTGTCCCACACCTACGCCGAACCCGGACCAGGCCCGGGCGGTGCATGGGACGCCGTGGTCACCGCGAGCGACGGCACGGCCACCACCGACACGCTGCGGAAGATCACCGTCGGCAACCGGCCCCCGACCCTGACCATCGACGGTCCGCCAGGCGCTACGTCGTACGAGCCGGGCGACACCGTCGTGCTGACCGGCAGCGCGGACGACTTCGGGCCTGCGCACCCGCTCACGCTCGAGGCCCACTGGTACGACGGCACCGTCCAGCCGGTGCAGGTCCCGGACGCCGCGCCCCGCACGTGGAGCACTCAGCACGTCGTGACCGGCGCGCTGTCCGACCCGGCCACGCCGCTCGTGACGCTGGTGCTGACCGACCGGTTCGGCGCGACCGACGAGGTCGCCGTCGTCGGCGGGGTGCTCAACCGGGCGCCGTCGTTCACCGGCCCCACTGCGACCGCGACCCCCGTCGCCAGAACCGTCACCACCCTGACCGGGCAGCTGACGGACCCCAACCGTGACGCAGTCGAGCTGGTCGTCGACTGGGGCGACGGCACTGCGCCCGACGAGTTCGACCGGACGGCCGGCGAGGTCGACCTGAGTCTCAGCCACACCTTCCAGCACCGCGGCATCTACACCGTCGGCCTGACAGCCACCGACACCTTCGGACTGTCCCGCACCGTCACGGTCGTGCTGCGGGTGGCCGGCGACCGGCCGCTGGTGACGGGCACGTCGTGGCGGGACGGCGCACCGCTCGAGGGTCAGTTCGCGATGCTGAAGGTCGAGGTCGGCTACGACCCGGACCGCGACCCCGGCGACGCGATCCTGCACTGGGGCGACGGCACGACCTCGGCGGTCCCGGTGCCGGCAGGCGTCACGGCCTTCTCGGCGGTGCATCGCTACGCCGACGACGGCCGCTACGACATCGACATCGAGCTGACCGACGCCGACGGCAGCGCCCCGCCCTTCGTGGCCGCAGGCGTCGTCGTGCGCAACCTCGACCCGACGGCCCGTCTGGACGTGACGGACCAGCTCGGCCGGCCCATCGCCCCCGGCGACTCGGTGCCCGTGGGTTCCCGGGTGTCGGTGGCGACCCGCGCCGACGACCCCGGCGTCGACGACGAGCTGACCGGGCAGCTGACCTGGGGTGACGGCCGGTCGCTCCGCGTCCTGTCCGCCCGGGAGCGACAGCGTCACGAGCACCTCTACCTCACGCGCGCGAACGGGATCGCCTTCGACGTGACCGACGGCGACGGCGGCCGTGGCCTGGCGAGCGCGGCGCTCTCGGTCCTGGCTCCGCGGGCCCAGTCACGGGAGCTGGCCACCTCGGTCGACGGGCGGGCCCGACGCCTGCTCGCCCGGCCGGCACGCAAGGACGTCGCGTTCCAGGACGGCCTGGTCACGGTCGCGCGCCTGCTGCGCACGACCTCTCGCCAGGAGGCCCTGTCGGTGGGGCTCCTCGCCGTGGCCGCGGCCCGCCTCGAGGTCGCCGCGGCCGAGGGCGGCACGGCCAGGGCACGCCGCCTGCTCGCCAAGGCGGACAGTCAGCTCGGCCGGCTGCTCCCGGTGGCGGCCGCGGCCAGTGCCCGCGCCGCCGTGGCGGCACTCAGCGGGCGGTCGTGACAGACCTCTGAATCCCGACCGCCGACGGTTGGACTCCGGGTGCAGCGGTCAGCACGCAACCTCCAGCGCACCGACGCACGCCGGGGAGTGTCCTACGCGGTGGGCAGCTCCGTATAGATCGACTTCAGCTCGGTGTACTGCGCCAGCCCCTCCGGCCCGAACTCGCGGCCGATCCCCGAGGACTTGTAGCCGCCGAACGGCGCCGCGAAGTCCATCGTGTAGGTGTTCACGCCGTAGGTGCCGGCCCGCACCCGACGCGCCACGTCGAGACCGGCCTCGCGGTCCGACGTCCACACCGTGCCGGCCAGGCCGTAGTCGGAGTCGTTGGCGATCCGGACCGCGTCGTCCACGTCGTCGTACGGGATCACCGACAGGACTGGACCGAAGATCTCCTCCTGCGCGATCCGCATCCCGTTGTCGACGTCGGCGAAGACGGTCGGGCGGACGTACCACCCGGACGACAGCCCGTCGGGCATGCCGTTGCCGCCGATGGCCACGCGGGCGCCCTCCTCCTGGCCGAGCGCGATGTACTTCTCGACCCGCTCCTGCTGCCGCTGCGCGACCAGCGGGCCGATCTCGGTGGCCGGGTCCATGGGGTCGCCGACCGGCATCGACGCGACGGTCTCCACGAGCGCGTCGACGACGGCGTCGTAGTTGGACCGCGAGGCCAGGATCCGGGTCTGCGCGACGCAGGCCTGGCCGGAGTTCATCAGCGCGGTGAACCGCAGCCCCCCCATGGTCGCGGTGAGGTCGGCGTCGTCGAGCACGATCGCGGCCGACTTGCCGCCGAGCTCGAGCGAGACGCGCTTGAGCTGTTCGCCGCACACCGCGGCGATCCGGCGGCCGGCCGCCGTCGATCCGGTGAACGCCACCTTGTCCACGCCCGGGTGCGCGACCAGGTGCTCGCCGACCTCGCGACCGGCGGCGACGATGTTGACCACACCGTTCGGTACGCCGGCTTCGGTCAGCAGCTCCGCGAGCAGGTAACCGTCGAGCGGCGTCTCCGGCGCCGGCTTGACGACGATCGTGCAGCCCGCCAGCAGCGCGGGGACGAGCTTGGACATGATCGTGAACTGCGGGACGTTCCACGGCGGGATGGCCGCGACGACACCGACCGGCTCGCGGCGTACGACG
This sequence comes from uncultured Actinomycetota bacterium, assembly GCA_963759065.1. Classification (GTDB taxonomy): domain Bacteria; phylum Actinomycetota; class Actinomycetes; order Propionibacteriales; family Nocardioidaceae; genus Nocardioides. Next base: position 174,075 of record CAVWYA010000018.1, read on the forward strand.
ACCGGCGAGCCGAGCACGCCGGCTCGCTCCTCCTCCCAAGGGAACTCCCGCGCGATCGCCAGGAACGCCTCGATCTGCATCCACGGCGCGGGCGACTGCGCGAGGTTCGAGAACGACGTGGGCGAGCCCATCTCGAGCGTGATCAGGTCGGCCATCTCGGCCAGCTTGCCGGCGTACAGCCCGGAGAAGGCCTGGACGACGTCGATCCGCTCCTGCGGCGACATGCGGGGCCACGGGCCATCGTCGAAGGCACGGCGGGCGGCCGCGACGGCCGCGTCGATGTCGCCGGTCGAGCCCTCGGGCACGCGCGCGACGACCTGCTCGGAGTGCGGTGAGACCACCTCGAGCACGTCGGTGCCGGCGGGGGCGGCCCAGCCGCCGTCGATGAAGAACGCGTCGCGGTCGTGGTCGCTCATGGGGTGCTCCTCAAGGTGCGTGGATGAACCAGTCGGTGAAGCCGGTGGGCTCGTGGAGGCCGAGGACGCCGTGCTCGTAGAGACCCCAGCCCTCCTGTGGCTCCTTGCCCTCCTCGCGCCAGACCGCGCGCCCGACGCTGTCGGTGAGGCCGAACGGGACCCGGCCGACGACCGCGGGGTCGTTCAGGTCATAGGTGACCCGCTCGGTGAAGCCGGCGCCCTTCCACTGGCCGTGACCCCAGTCCGAGTCGCCGCCGTAGCCGCCCCCCACGTGGATGGGCACGGCCAGCAGCGACTCGACGTCGATGGTCACCGGGGAGCCGTCGGGGAGGGTGCAGGAGATCACGCCGCTCTTGGGCGTGCGGGTGCCCGAGGTGTACGTCGTCCGGATCCGGGGCCAGCCGAGCTGCTCGATCCGGCCGTCCGGCCAGATGCGGGTGCAGTCGTTGAGGAGCCGGTAGCCGTCGGCCTCCTCCTGGATGATCAGGCACGATGCCGAAGTCGTCGAAGGCGATGGGCACGTAGAGCCACCACATGCCGCCCCACGCGGGGTCGGCCGGACGTCCCGGCGGCTCGCCCTCGCCGGACGGGCGGATGCCCCACGAGCGGTCGCGGGAGCCCATCCACCGGTCGGGCGTCACGGCGATCTCCTCGCCGTCGATGACGATCGACCCCTCCCACGAGCCGACCTGCGCGAACCGCTGGGCGTCCAGGATCTTGCGCAGCGTCCCGGTCCGCATCACGTGCGGCTGCTCCTGGACGACCGGGAACAGCCCGCGCCAGTGCAGGTCCATGGCGACGCCCTCGGTCTCCTCGAGGACGACGCGGAGCTCCTCCAGAGGCTTGGTCACCTCGACCCGGTAGTTGCCGACGCGCTGGTTGAGGCGGTCGTGGTCGAGCGCTTCGCCGAGGTGCACGGCGGTCTGCTCGTCACCCCGCCGGATGAGGACGAACGCGTCCTTCGTGCCGAGGTTGGGGTAGTAGCCGAGGCCGGTGATGAGGAAGATGTCGCCGGTCCGGTCGTGCGCGTTGAGGTAGCAGCGGTCGTAGAAGTTGCGGTCGCTGCTGCCCACGTCGGCGACCGGCTGCGGCAGCTGGTGGATCGGGAACTCGTCGAGGCCGGTGATCATGCGCCCGCCTCCGCCAGCAGCCGCTCCATGAGCGGCTTGTGGTGGAAGAGCGTCTCGATGTCGTCGGGTCGCGCCACCTCGCCGAAGTGGATCGACCGGGCGCCGGTGCGCATGAAGACCACGCACCACTGGACCGCGTTGTAGAGGTGGTACCAGGTGAGGTCGCCGAGCTCCTTGCCGGTCGTCTCGGCGTACGTCGCCTTCACGTCCTCCTCGCGCATGAAGTCGGGCATGCCCGGGAACGCGAAGACCTCGGTGATCGACTCGAAGACCATGTGCGCGAAGACGATCCACGAGAGGTCCATCTCGCGCGGGCCGATGGCGGCCATCTCCCAGTCGAGGACGCCGACGGGCGCGAAGTCCCGGAACATCACGTTGCCGATCCGGCTGTCGCCCCAGCAGAGCACCGTGTCGGTTGAGGTCGCCGGCTGGTTGGCCTCGAGCCAGGCGAGCGCCTTCTCGGCGATCGGGGAGGGGCCGAGGTCGGGGATCGCCCACTCGTACCACGCCCGGACCCAGGCGAGGTTGCGCGCCAGCGGCGTCTCGCCGGCGTACGACGCCCGGTCGAGGAAGTCGAAGGCGTCGACCGCGTCCTGGATCGAGTGCAGCTCGGCGATGGCCCGGACCGTGTTGTCCTGCAGGAGTCGCTGCTCCTCCAGAGACGCGTCCGAGAGCCAGTTGCCGTCGATGTCCGGCGCCGTGCCCCAGTTGTACGGCGGCACGTCGGGCGGCACGAGCCCGTCGATCCGGTCCATGAGGAAGAACGGCGTGCCGAGCACCTCGCCGGTCGGCTCGAACAGACCGACGGTCGGCACCGGCACGCTGGTCCGCTCGCCCACGATCCGCATCGCGTCGTACTGGTCCTGCAGCGCGTAGTCCATGAAGACCGGGAACTCGTCCGGCGACGGCGCGACCCGCGCGACGTACTCGCCCGTCTTCTGCTCGCCGTCCTCGGTCCAGGTGGCGTCGAAGACCAGCGTCTCCGACGACATGCCGTTGGAGTCGATGCCGCTGTGGATAGTGACCTTCGGGTCAGCGCCCTCAGGGAGCGCGCCCGTCAGCCAGGCCTCGAGCAGCGGCGGGACGGTCGCGGGGTCGCGCGCGGTGCGCTGGAGCTTGAGGTCTGAGTTGGGGCCGATGGTCACCCGGTGCACTCCTGTGACGTGGGTCTCTAGTTGACGCGTGTCAGTTTCTAGAACGTGTTCTAAAAAGTCAACGACGTCGGCCGAGGAGCCTGCAGCGCGTCAGACGATGTCGGGGGCGCTCACGCGCGCCTCGTCCGCCTCCTGGTCGGTCATCATCGTCTGGCTCTGCCGCTCCGCCTCGACACGGCGCAGGTAGTGGTCGACCTCGTCGGCCACGCGCGCGTCGTCCCAGCCGAGCTCGGCGCCCATCAGCGCGGCGGCCGCGGGCGCTGAGCCCACGCCCCGGTCGAAGGTCTCGATGGAGATGCGGGTCCGGCGGGTGAGGACGTCGTCGAGGTGGCGGGCGCCCTCATGGGTGACGGCGTAGACCACCTCAGCGGCCAGGTAGTCGTCGGTACCGTCGAGCGGCTCGGCCAGCTCGGGCCGCTTCTCGATCAGGGCGAGCAAGTCGTCGATGAGGTCGCCGAAGCGGCCGAGCAGGTGGTCGATCCGGGCCACGTGCAGCCCAGCACGGCGGGCCAGCTGGACCCGCTGGTTGGTGCGGGTCTCGAAGCCGTCCGCGCCGAGCAGGGGGACCCGGTGGGTGATCGAGTCGCGGACCGTGGTGCCGGTCGTAGCCAGCGAGTGTGCCGCCGCGTCGACGGCGTCGCGGGCCATGACGCGGTAGGTCGTGAGCTTGCCGCCGGCGATCATCACCAGCCCGGGCACGGGCGTGACGACGGTGTGCTCGCGCGAGATCCGCGAGGTCGGCTCGGACTCGCCGGAGAGCAGCGGCCGCAGCCCGGCGTACACGCCCTCGACGTCGTCGTGGTCGAGCGGCTCGCGCAGGATCGCGTTGACGTGGTCGAGGACGTAGTCGATGTCGGCGCGGCTCGCGGCCGGGTGCGCCTTGTCGAGGTCCCATGGCGTGTCGGTGGTGCCGATGATCCAGTGCCGGCCCCACGGGATCACGAACAGCACGGACGTCTCCGTGCGCACGATGAAGCCGGCCTCGGAGCGGATCCGGTCGCGGGGCACGACCAGATGGATCCCCTTGGACGCCTGCACGTGCAGTGAGCCGCGGCCGCCGACCATCTCCTGGATGTCGTCGGTCCAGACGCCGGCCGCGTTGACGACCACCCGGGCCCGGACCTCGAACTCCCGGTTGCCCTCCAGGTCGAGGGCGCGTACGCCGACCACCCGCTCGCCCTCGCGGAGGAAGCCGGTCACCTTCACGCGGGTCGCGACCTGCGCACCGTGCGCGGCCGCGGTCCGGGCCACAGTCAGCACCAGCCGGGCGTCGTCGACCTGGCAGTCGTAGTAGCGGATCGCGCCGGCGATCGACCCGGGCGCGAAGTCGGGTGCGATCCGGGCGACGCTCTTGCGGGTCAGGTGCCGGTGCCGCGGCAGGCCCGACTCGGCGGGACCCAGCTTCGCCATCGTGTCGTAGAGCAGCAGCCCGGAGCCGACGTACGGGCGTTCCCAGACGCGGTGGGTCAGCGGGTAGAGGAACGGCACCGGCCGGACCAGGTGCGGGGCCAGCCGGGTCAGCAGGAGACCGCGCTCCTGGAGGGCCTCGCGCACCAGGCCGAAGTCGAGCATCTCGAGGTAGCGAAGCCCGCCGTGGATCAGCTTGCTGCTGCGGCTGCTGGTGCCGCTGGCCAGGTCGCGCTCCTCGAGGAGAGCCGTGGAGAGCCCGCGGGTGACCGCATCGAGCGCGACCCCGACGCCGACGACACCGCCGCCGACGACCAGCACGTCGAGGTCCTCGGTGCTGCCCGCCGAGAGCGCCCCGAGGGCGCCGCTCCGCGCCTCCGGGCTGAGCGCGCTGGGAGCCCGGTCCATGCCACCCATCCTGACAGGCGAGCCTGCGCAACCCGCAGGTCCTAGCGTGCGTCACTGTGAGCGTGAGGGGTCGGGCGCGCGCCGTGGTCGGCGCCGCGGTGGCATTCGCAGCCCTGGCCGCCGCTCTCGGCGCCCCGCACCCCGAGTCCGCTCGGACATCCGAGGCCTCCGGGGCCATTGCCCTGGCCGCTGGTCGGCCGGGGTTGGTGAGCGCTAACCCACCAGCCAGGTTGATGAGCGTCAACCCATCAGCCAAGCTGATGAGCGTTCACCCACGTCGCAGGACGGCCACCCTCGTGATGGGCGGCGACCTGCTGTGGCACAACACCGTCTGGGAGAGCGCGGCCGAGGACGGGCACGGCCGGTTCGACTTCGACCCGATGTTCGCCGGCGTGCGGTCGCTCGTCACCGGTGCCGACCTGGCGCTCTGCCACGAGGAGGTGCCGTTCGCGGGCCCGGGCCAGCCGCTCCAGAACTTCCCGGTCTTCGCCGCGCCGCCGCAGGCCGCCGCCTGGATCGGGTCGTTCGGCTTCGACGGCTGCACCACGGCCTCCAACCACAGCATCGACCAGGGCTTCGACGGGCTGGTGCGCACGGCCGACCTGCTCGAGCGGGCGGGCGTCGCGCACATCGGGACGTTCCGGTCGGTGGCCGAGCGGCGCCGGCCGGTGATCCTCACGACGAAGGAGGGCGTGCGGATCGGTGTGGTGGCCGGGACCTTCGGCACCAACGGCTTCCCGCTGCCGACGGGTCGCGAGTGGTCCGTCTCCATGTGGGACACCCCCAACCTCCTGGCGCAGGCACGGGCAGCTCGCAGAGCCGGCGCCGACGTCGTCGTCGTGCACCTGCACGGAGGCGACGAGTACACCCACCTGCCGAACGCCGCGCAGACGGAGCTGGTCGAGCGGCTGACCCGCTCCCCCGACGTCGACCTGGTGCTCGGTGATCACGCGCACGTCGTCCAACCCATCACGAAGGTCCACGGGAAGTGGGTCGTCTACGGGATGGGCAACATGGTCGCCCAGCAGGACCCGGCCCGCACCGACACCTACCAGGGGATCCTGGCGCGGTTCACCTTCACCGAGCGGCGCAGCGGCCGGTTCGCCGTCACTCGCGCGGCGTACGCCCCGATCGGGTGGAACGTCTGGCGGCCGGGCGTCGCGCCGATCCGCGTGGTGCGGCTGCGCGGTGCGGCCGCCGACCAGGTGACGGCGTACGTCGAGGGGCTGGGCCGGCAGCCGGGGCTGCACCGGCTCTGACCCGGCTCTGACCCGGCGCCGGACCCAGCCGACGATGCAGGCGGTCCCGACCCGCCGGAACCCCACGCCCTCGTAGACGCGGACCACGTCGTCGCTGCCGGCGGACATGAACAGCGTGCCCACGCCCGCCTCCGCAGCGTCCGCGGCCAGCGCCCAGGTGAGGTGGCCGGCGATGCCGCGGCGGCGGGACGCCGGCAGGGACGGACCGGCAGGCTGCGCGCTGCCCAGCACCCCGACGCCGACGATCTCGGTGACGTCACCTCGCGGGTTGTGGCTGCCGCCACCGACCGCCCCGAGGTCAGGGTCGAAGGCGCCGAACGTGACGGACCCACGGCCGCCGAGCAGGCCGACTACAAGGCCTGGATCAACGAGTTCGCGGCCGGCGTGGGTGACGCGCACGCCGCGATCGTGCTGCAGCCCGACGGCCCGTTCGCCCTGTGCGCTCCGCACGGGTCGAAGCTCTACTCCAAGCTGATCAAGTACGCCGCCAAGCGGTTCGGCGCGCTGCCCAACGCATCCACCTACATCGACGCCGGCGCGTCCGACTGGCTCAAGAACGACCCACAGCGGGCCCTGAAGATCCTCCTGCCGGCCGGCATCAAGTCGGTGCGCGGCTTCTCGCTCAACAACACCCACTACGCCGCCGTCGAGGACGAGGTCGCCTTCGGCGCGGCCGTCGTCAAGGCGCTCGCCAGGCGCGGCGTGAAGGGCATGCACTTCGTGGTCAACACCGCCGACGTCGCCAACCCGGCCTGGGGGCTGCCACCGGCGATCGCCCGGCGGGCATTGAAGTACGCCGACGGCTACGTCTGGGTGGGGCGTCCGTGGCTCTACAACCAGGCCGACCCGTTCGACATGCAGCGCGCGCTCGACGTGAGCCGTACGACGCCCTTCAGTAGCCCGCTCAGGACTGACCGAGCGCCTCGATCTCGAACGACACCCGCCGACCGGTCGGCGAGACGGCCGCGTCCCAGTGGACCTCGGCACGCCCGGACAGCTGCAGGACCCGGCCCGTCTGCCGGTCGACCAGCAGCAGCGCGGCGGCCGGGTCGACCGCCAGGTTCCCGAGGCTGTTGAACATCTGGTTGCCGGGCAGGTCGTCCCACACCAGGCGGCGCCCGGACTCGGCGCGCAGGAAGCCCGGCCTGCCGCCGCGGTGCGATGCGTCGTGACCACGGTCGGGGTGCCTCGTGCCGAGCACGAAGGTGTCCACCGACCCGACCAGCGCCAGGTCGGCGGCGTCGAGGTCGGTGCGCGTCCGGGTGCCGGGCTCCGACCGGGTCAGCGGCGGCAGCGGACGCGACGGGATGTACTGGGGGCAGTTCCCGTAGGCCTCCGCCACGTCGATCTCGAGCCGGTCCGGTGCCGTCGTGACCAGCCGGCCGTTGACGCGGGCGCGGCGGCGGGCGGCGTACTCGATGGCCAGCAGACCCACCGGCCCCGCAGGCAGGCCGTGCAACGGGTCCCCGGGCGCCGGGGCCGCGTGGATGGTGAGCGTGTCGCGGCCCGTGACCTCGAGGAAGCCCGCGCCGCCGGTCAGCGGCGAGACCCAGAGCCGACCGGCTCCGTCGTCGGCCGACATCGCCGCGTAGGTCCGACCGGCCAGGAAGAGCCCCAGCCCGCCACGCAGCTCGGGCGCGGCCAGCATGCCGGTGAGACGTCCCGCCTCGGCCTCGACCCCGGCCCGGCGCTGCACCGCGAGCTCCCCCTCGTGGAACCCGGCCATCGACGCTCCTCACGGTTGCCGCCACACACTGACGTTAGAACTGTACTCACGGAAGGATGCCGACTCAAACGTTAGAATGTGGAGGTGCCCGCTCCTCTGCTCGACCAAGGACGAACGGTCGACCTGCTCAACACCGTCTGGGCTGACCGGTCAGGCCTCCACGACGAGCTCTCCGATGCGCCGGAGGCCCTGCGCGAGCTGCGCGATGCACTGCGAGTCCTGGCGGCGGACCGGACGGCCGACCCACGACCCGTGGCCCGGGGCCACGAGGCGGAGTGCGCCGCGGCGGTCGCGACGCTGAACGCCGCCTCGGCGCTGGCGCCGGGCTGGGCGACCCTCGTCGACGGCCGCCTGGTGTGGGCGTCGGACGCGGACCCCGATGCCAGGGTGGTGGGCGAGCAGGCCGCCGAAGCCGTGCGGTTCCTGGCGGACGGGCCCGACCTGCGGGCCTGCCTGGCGCCGGGCTGCGTCCTCTACTTCGTCAAGGACCACCCGCGCCGGGCCTGGTGCTCCACCGCGTGCGGCAACCGCGCGCGGGCCGCGCGCCACTACGCGCGGCACCGGTCGTAGGGTCAGTCGACGACGACGACCTCGACCCGCTGGAACTCCTTGAGGTCGGTGTAGCCGGTGGTCGCCATCGAGCGCTTGAGGGCGCCGATCAGGTTCATGGTGCCGTCGGCGACCCGGGACGGCCCGAACAGGATCTCCTCGAGGGTGCCGACGGTCTCGAACTCGACCCGCTCACCGCGGGGCAGGGACTTGTGGTGCGCCTCGGCACCCCAGTGGAAGCCGTGACCGGGCGCGTCGGTGGCCCGGGCGAACGGCGAGCCCACCATCACCGCGTCGGCGCCGCAGGCGACCGCCTTGGCCAGGTCGCCGGACTTGCCGATCGAGCCGTCGGCGATGACGTGCACGTAGCGGCCGCCGGACTCGTCGAGGTAGTCGCGACGGGCGGCCGCGACGTCCGCGACCGCGGAGGCCATCGGGACCGCGACGCCGAGGACGGTGCGGGTGGTGTGGGCGGCGCCGCCGCCGAAGCCGACCAGTACGCCCGCCGCGCCGGTGCGCATCAGGTGCAGCGCGGCCTGGTGGGTGGCGCAGCCGCCGACGATGACGGGGACGTCGAGCTCGTAGATGAACTCCTTGAGGTTCAGCGGCTCGGCCTGCGACGAGACGTGCTCGGCGCTGACCGTCGTACCGCGGATCACGAACATGTCGACGCCCGCGTCGACCACGGTCTTCGCGAACTCGCGCGTGCGCTGCGGCGACAAGGAGCCGGCCACGGTGACGCCGGCGTCGCGCACCTCGCGGACCCGCTCGGTGATGAGCTCCTCCTTGACCGGCTCGGCGTACATCTCCTGGAGCCGGGCGGTGGCCTGCTCGCCCTGGAGGCCCGAGACCTCGGCCAGCATCGGGGTCGGGTCCTCGTAGCGGGTCCAGAGCCCCTCGAGGTTGAGCACTCCGAGGCCGCCGAACCGACCGAGCGCGATCGCCTGGGCCGGGGACATCACCGAGTCCATCGGCGCCGCGAGCACCGGCAGCTCGAACCGGTAGGCGTCGATCTGCCAGTCGACGCTGACCTCCTCGGGGTCGCGCGTCCGCCGCGAGGGCACGATCGCCACGTCGTCGAAGGAGTACGCGCGGCGCGCCCGCTTGGCCCGGCCGATCTCGATCTCGGTCACGGTCGGCAGTCTCCCATCGCGCGCCGCGAAGCACGGAAATGCGGCACACTGCCCGCGATGCTCGAGCTCCCTCAGAACCTCGCCCCGCTGCTCCGACCCGAGCCGCACCTCGACGTGCTCGGCACGTCCGACCCCTGGGTCGTGCCCGCCGAATGGCTCGAGACGACCCAGCAGAAGATGAAGGTGCTGGCGGAGGACCCGCGCGGCCAGGGCGGCGTGGCGCCGTCCGGCAGCTGGAAGCCGGGTACGTCGGGCGCGGTGCCGTTGCTCTGGAACCTCACCACCTTCCTGCCGAGCGCGATCCCGGTGTGGGCGGGGAGCTACGCCAGCCTTGGCGACCAGCTGCTGAAGCCGTGGCTGTCGGACACCTACGTCACGTCCGAGCCGAGGATCACCTACTACGTCAACAGCGACGACACCTGGCACCTCGACCTGTGGTGGCGCCAGCGCGACCTCGGAGCCGAGGCCCGGATCAAGGCACTGGAGCTGACGATCGAGTGCGTGGCGGTCTTCGCCGACGTACCCCAGTACGCACCGCGCGCCGCGACGTTCACGGCGATGCTGCGCAAGGTCCTCGACGACCCAGAGCTGCGCACACTGCACGAGGAGGCGGCGTGGGACGTCGTCGCCAGGACCTGGCGCGAGCAGGTCTGCACCGAGCAGGACGCGCAGATCTTCTCCGAGGGACGCGGCTGGACCTCGCAGCTGCTCTGGTCGGTGAGCGGGCTGGACGCCGCCCACCAGGTACTCACCAACGCGGTCAGCCGGGCGCAGCACGTCGACGAGGTGATCGCGTCGATGGCCCTGCACGACTCGGTCGACGAGCTGCCCGCGGCGCTGGCCGCGGCGCTCGGCAGCGAACGGTTCGGCAGCATCAACGCGGCGTTCGAGCGGCTCAGGCCCGGGTTCGACGGTGCGGACTGGATGTCGGACAACCGTGGCTGGCTGGCCCGCGGCATGGTGAACGGCGAGATCGACGCGGTCCGGCTCTGGATGGCGATGGCCACCCAGGTCGCGGAGCTCGTCGCCGGGCTGCCGTCGTTCGCCAGCTCCACGTCGTGCCCGAGCCGCACCGGCTACCTCGACGACCTGACGGGTGTCTTCCGCGCACCTCCGGTCGTGGTCAACCCGATGGCCATGAAGCTGCTGGAGGAGCGGAGGAACCAGCACCCCGTGGCCACCGCGGGCACCACGGCGACGCCCGAGGGCGTGCGGCTCTCGGTCACCGAGGGCGGTGACGAGGTGCCCGACCTGGCCGTGCCCGAGGTCGAGATCGGTGACCCGATGGCCGAGCTCGAGGAGCTGGTCGGCCTGGCTCCGGTGAAGGAGCAGGTCAAGCGGCTGATCGCCGAGCTCAAGGCGGAGAAGCTCCGCACCGAGGCCGGCATGCCGCCGTCCGAGAAGTCGCGGCACATGGTCTTCACCGGCAATCCCGGCACCGCGAAGACCACGGTGGCCCGGCTCCTGGCCCGCATCTACGCCCAGCTCGGCGTGCTCGCGCACGGTCATCTCATCGAGGTCAGCCGCGCCGACCTGGTCGGCGAGTTCATCGGGCAGACCGCTCCCCGCACCACGGCCCGCTTCAACCAGGCCACCGGCGGCGTGCTGTTCATCGACGAGGCCTACTCGCTGGTCCCGCCCGACTCGTTCCGCGACTTCGGCAACGAGGCGATCTCGACCCTGCTGAAGCTGATGGAGGACCACCGCGACGAGGTCGTGGTGATCGTGGCCGGCTACCCGCGGGAGATGCAGCGCTTCGTCGAGTCCAACCCCGGCGTCGCGTCGCGCTTCCCGAGCACGATCTCCTTCGCCGACTACTCCCCCGACGAGCTGTGGGGCATCTTCCAGCTGTACGCCGGCAAGGCCGGCTTCTCGCTGCTCGACGGCGTCGAGGTCGCGTTCCGGCGGCTGGTCCCCGATCCCCGCCCCGACGCCTTCGGCAACGGCCGATTCGTCCGCAACGTGTTCGAGGAGGCGGTCACCCGCCAGGCGATGCGCATCACGGCGATGACCGATCCGGTCAAAGAGGTAGTCACCCAGCTGCGCCCGGAGGACCTGCCCGACCAGACGTCGGCGACCGGCCGGAGCGACGGGACCGGGCTGTACCTCTAGGGAAGGTCCACGGCGTTGATGAGCGCGCGCAGGGCGGCGACGTGTCCGCGCAGGGCGCGCTCGCCGGCCTTGGTCAGCGAGACCCACGTGGTCCGCCGACCGTCGACGACGCCCTTGCGGCTCGCCACGTAGCGCTCGGCGGCCAGGGCCGACACGTGCTTGGAGAGGACGGAGTCGCTGACGCCGAGCGCCTCGCGGAGGGTCACGAACTCGACCTCCGAGACCGCGGTCAGCATCGTCATCAGCTGCAGCCGCGCCGGCGGGTGGATCAGCGGGTCGATCGCGGGCATCAGCGGAGCGGCCACCAGGACGACGAGGGCGACGACGGCCACGGCGCCGTAGGCGAGGAGGGTCAGCGGTGACTCGGCCCGAGCGTGGCCGGCCGGGTCCTTGCAGGTAGCCGAGCCACCACCGGTGCGCGCTGGCGGCGTAGCCCACGCCTCCGGCGATCGCCGCGACCCCGGCCAGCCAGGGATGCCCCTCGAAGGCGGCCCACACGGCACCGGCCAGCCCAGCGGCCTCCGCCAGGGACGACCAGGTCGACGTGCCCAGCACGGCTCGGCTGACCAGCCCGGCGACCCGGACACCGTTGAGCCGGCGGAACCGCACCACCTGCACCCACGCCACCGCGAAGAACGGCAGGCAGCCGAGGAACGCGATGAGCACCCCGGAGCCGCTCTGGTCCGCGATGCCGTACGCCGCCGCGCCGATGTGGATCGCCACCGCGATCCCCAGCGAGGTGTGGAACCACGACGGGAGCCGAAGCTCCGAGGTCAGCCGCAGCCGGGCGGCGTCGGCCGCGGCCAGGTCTCCGGCCGGGTCGGAAGGGAGAGCGTTCATACTTGCCATGTTGGAAAGTATGGCTCGGACTTTCCAAGTTGGCAAGTATGGCTAGCGGCCGTCGCTGTAGCGGGCGAGGCTGCGCAGGTCGCTGCGGGCCGGGTCCTCGCGCGCGAAGGCGGTCATCCGGTCGAGGTCGTCGGCCAGGAGGTACTCCAGGTGCACGTGCTCGGCTGAGGTGACCGGCGTCGTCTGGTCGCCGACCGGCTCCACCTCTCGCGACGGGGTGGTCGTCGTACCTTCGGAGAGCACCGCCACGACACGCCCGGACACCCGCAGCGCCCAGGTCGAGCCGCCGACGACCATGGCAGGCGCGCCGCGGGAGCGCAGCCAGCTGACGAGGTCGGCGACCGTCGGGCCGTCGCACAGGTCGATGAACGTCTCGTGCGGCGCGTCCGCGTCGTCGCCCATGGCCACGCTGTCGCGCGTGCACCCGACCTGCATGATCGCTCCCGTCACTCGCTGCCGGTGAGTACCCGCACCGCGGCCACCCGGACGGTCAGCTCGGGGTGTCGGCGGAGCTCACGCAGCACCGCGCGGCGCGCGTCGTCCCAGCCGTGCTGCTCGCCCTGCTGCTCCAGCAGCGCGAGCGCGATCCAGCCGGCCTCGGGGCGCGGGTCCGCCGCCAGTCGTCGGACGACCTCGTGCGTCCCAGCGGGGTCGACCGAGATCAGCCGGGCGTGCGCCATCGACGCGACGGCGTCCAGGACGACGTCGAGGACGGGGGTCGCGGCTGCGAGGCCGGCCACGTCGAGCAGGGCCGGCGCGGCTTCGGCCGGAACGGCCCAGGGCACCGCCTCGAGGGCCGGGGCCACGGCGAGGTCCGCCAGCAGCTCGTGGTCGCCGAGCAGGTTGCTCACCGCGCGCGCGGTCGCGGCGTTGCTGGAGTGCAGCCGGGCAGAGTTCGAGACCACCCAGGCCACCTGCTGGAGGCGCTGACGTGCGGGCAGGTCGCGCTCGCCGGCGTCGAACTCGGCGAGGTCGCGGCTCACGTGGGCCGCCACGAGTGCTCGGACGACGTCCAGCAGCGGCCTCTCCGCGCCGAGCTCGGCTGCCCTGGCCAGGGAGGCGACACCCGCGCGCCAGGCGGTGGAGCCGTGCCTGTCCAGGTCGGTGGAGCGGTCGGCCGCGAGCTCGACCAGCGCACCGGTCTCGTCCCACTGCACCCAGGACGACAGCATCCACATGCCCTGGGTGGCGACGTCCAGGTCGGGGTGGGACGCGACGTCACGCACCAGCAGGGCGTAGCGCGGGCGGTGCCGCGGGGCGATCCAGTCGGGCCCGGTCTCGAGGAGCGCCGTCGCGACCGGACCGTCAGCCGGTACGCCGCCCAGCGCCGTCCACGCATCCTCGGAGTCCAGGAGGTGGCGCAGCGACGAGACGACGGCGCGTCGTACGTCGCGGTGCTGGTCGGGCCAGGCGAGCTCGGCGGTCAGGGTCGCGAGTGCGCCGGGCGGCCGGTGCTCCGCGAGGAGGCGGCAGGCCTCTTTCCGCGCGGTGACCTTTCCGGCTCTGAGCACGGCCGCGAGGGGCGCCGCCAGGGCGTCGGGGACCACGAAGCGCGCGCAGCGGGTGGCTGCCGAGAAGGCGACGTGGGCCCGGTCGCCCCCCGCCCTGGCCAGCAGGACCGGCAGCACGGCGGCCGGGTCGTCTGTCCAGGCGATGGCGGCCAGGGCCGTGTCGGCGAGCTGCGGCATCGGGTCGTCCAGGTAGGCGCGCACCAGGTCCGCCGAGCCGGGCACCCGACCCAGCAGGCGCAGGGCGGAGGCCCGCTCCCAGGAGTTGGCCTTCAGGTCGCCGACGACGCTGCCCAGCAGTGCGCGGTAGCGGTCCACTTGGCGTGGCACCCACTTGTCGCAGTGCCGCGCGACCGAGGGCACGATCCGCACGCCCTTGGCCACGAACCGGCCACGCGGGGCCTTGGCGAGCACCTTGTCGAGCAGGTCCGTGCGCCGGGTCGCCAGGGCGTCGGCCACCGCGGGCACCACGACCGTGGACGGGTCCTTGCCCACCAGCTCGGCGACCCGCTGGTCGCGCGTCGACGGCGGCGCGAGCCAGAGCGCCATCGCCCACTTCGCGGTGGCGTCGTCGACGTTGTTGCAGGCCATGCCCAGTCGGTCCTGGAGCTCCGGCAGCTCCCAGGCGCGGCGGCCCAGCGACTGGGCGAGCTGGAGCACGACGTGGACGGTCCCGACCCGCTCGTCGGCCCGGATCCTGGGGATCAGGGCGTCCAGGACCAGCTGGTCCGCCACCTTGGGCAGCGAGCCCGCGAGCCCTGCCAGGGCAAGGTGGTCGAGGTGACCGCTGGCGTCCCGCATGCCGTGCAGCCCGGCCTCCCGCAGCCGTGGCCGATCGGCGACGACGCCCTCCCGGAGGAGACGGACGCTGAGGTTCTGGGCCGCGGCCCGGGTGGCCGGCGAGGCGTCGCGCGCCTGGACGGCGGCGACGACGTGGGCCGCCAGCAGGTCGGCGGCCGCGGCGGTCACCAGCCTGGCCGGGACCCGCGCGAGGTGGTTGAGCGCGACCGCGCGCACGACGTCCTGCTCGTTGCGCAGCCGGTCGAACGACGCGACCAGGCCCTCGATCACGAGCGGGTCGCGGCTGCCGTACGCCGCGGTGCACAGCAGCTGGTACCCGTGCGCGCGGTCCTCGGCCAGCGGTCGGGCGGCTGCGGCGCCGAGCACCGGCTGCGCCTCGGCGTAGGGCAGCCGGGCGGTCACCTCGAGCCTGGTCACGCGGTCGGAGTCGACGCTGCGCAGGGTGAGCAGCCGACGGGCCTCCGCGTGGCGGGTGCCCCACGGCAGCTCGTCCAGCACCGCGACGGGGACGCCGAGCTCGACCAGGTCGTGTCCGCCCAGCACCCCGGCGTACACCGCCGGCCGGCGGGACGGAGGGAGCACGTGCAGGAGCCCCACGAGCCGGCCGTGGCCGAGGGCGCGCGCGAGGCGGACCAGGGCGTCGTCGTCGAGGGCGGTGAAGGCCCTCCAGAGCGTGCGCCCCTCGGGGACGCCGGCCCGGCGCTGGGGCGACAGGACGAGCTCCAGCACGCGGCCTGGCGCCTGCCGAGCCAGCGCCGCGAGGACCCTGCCCATCGAGCCGTTGAGCAGGACCTCGCCGTCGGCCCGCTCCAGGATCGCCAGCACGCGGTCCGGCTCGTCCAGCGACACGGCCGCAAGGGCCGCGGTCACCCGGCGGAGGTACGGCGCCCAGGTGACCCGCGGTGTCGAGCCGAGCTGGGCCTCGACGTGGTCGAGGACGGCGCCGGGGTGCCGGCGAGCCAGCGCGGTCCAGCTCGGGACGGCGTACGCCAGCCCAGCCAGGTCGCGGGCCACCACGTCGTCGGAGCAGCCGGGGAGCAGAGCCGCCGCCTCGCGGTCCCCGAACCGCGCGCGCAGCGGCTCGAGCAGCGCGTCGGCCAGCGCGGTGTCACCCGCACCGCGGACTGCACTGACCAGCAGACCGCGCATCGTGGCGGAGAGATCCGGGAGCCGGGCCAGCAGGTGGTCCTGGCCGATGTCCAGCCGGACGGCCGGGCCGACGGCCTGGAGCTGGAGGGCGACCGGTCCGTCGTCGAGGCAGCGACGCACGTGCGGGAGGTGGCCGGCCACGCTCGCCATCCGCAGCGAGACCTGCTGGGCCCAGGGACCCTCGGCGTAGAGCCCGGTCAGCAGTGCGTCGAGCTCGGTCGTGCCGCTCAGCCGCAGGGCGGTCCCGACGAGCGTGCGGGTGCGCGCGGGGTGCGGAAGCCGGTCGATGTCGGCGAGGAGCCGCGCCGCCGTGAGGGCCACGCAGGTCAGCCCGAGTAGTTCGGCGCCTCGACGGTCATCTGGACGTCGTGGGGGTGGCTCTCCTTGAGCGAGGCCGAGGTGATCCGCACGAAGCGGCCCTTCTCCTGCAGCTCCGGGATGGTGCGTGCGCCGACGTAGAACATCGACTGGTTGAGGCCGCCGATGAGCTGGTGGGCGACGGCGCTGAGCGGGCCGCGATAGGCGACCTGGCCCTCGATGCCCTCCGGCACGATCTTGTCGTCGCTGGCGACCTCGGCCTGGAAGTAGCGGTCCTTGGAGTAGGACTTCTTGCCGCGACTGCTCATGGCCCCGAGGGAGCCCATCCCGCGGTAGGACTTGAACTGCTTGCCGTTGACGAAGACGAGGTCGCCGGGCGACTCCTCGCAGCCGGCCAGCAGCGAGCCCACCATCACCGAGTCGGCGCCGGCCACGATCGCCTTGGCGATCTCGCCGGAGTACTTGAGGCCACCGTCCGCGATCACCGGCACGTCGGCGGCCTTGCAGGCCAGCGCGGCCTCGTGGACGGCGGTGATCTGGGGTACGCCGACGCCGGTGACGACCCGCGTCGTACAGATCGAGCCGGGCCCCACGCCGACCTTGACGGCGTCGGAGCCGGCGTCCACGAAGGCCTGCGCGCCCTCGCGGGTCGCGACGTTGCCGCCGATCACCTGCACGTGCGCGGTGGCCGGGTCGGACTTGAGGCGCTTGACCATGTCGAGCAGCATCCGGACGTTGCCGTGGGCGGTGTCGGCGACGAGCACGTCGACGCCGGCGTCGACCAGGGTCGTGGCCCGTAGCCACGCGTCGCCGAAGTAGCCGATCGCGGCGCCGACCATCAGGCGGCCGTGAGAGTCCTTGGACGCGTCGGGGAACTGCTCGGACTTCACGAAGTCCTTGACCGTGATGAGCCCGGCCAGCCGGCCCTTGTCGTCGACCAGCGGCAGCCGCTCGCGCTTGTGCTTGCGCAGGAGCAGGGTCGCGTCCTCGCGGGAGATGCCCACCGGCGCGGTGATCAGTGGCATGGGGGTCATCACCTCGTCGACCTTGGTAGTCGCCCACTCCGCGACCGGCGTGAACCGGAGGTCGCGGTTGGTGATGATCCCGAGCAGCCGCTCGTCGGTGTCGACGACGGGGAAGCCGGAGATGCGGTACTCGCCGGCCAGCTGGTCGAGCTGCTCGAGGGTCGCGTCGGGACCGATGGTGACCGGGTTGGAGATGATCCCCGTCTGGGTCCGCTTCACGAGGTCGACCTGGTAGGCCTGGTCCTCGATCGAGAGGTTGCGGTGCAGCACGCCGAGGCCGCCCTGGCGGGCCATCGCGATGGCCATCCGCGACTCGGTCACGGTGTCCATCGCGGCACTGATCAACGGCGTCTTGAGCGAGATCTCGCGCGTCAGCCGGGTCGTCGTGTCGATGTCCTGCGGCGCCAGGTCGGAGTGGCCAGGCAGCAGCAGGACGTCGTCGTAGGTGAGGCCAAGGGTGGCGAACTTCTCGGGGAGCTCCACCCTGTTGATTCTAGGCGCGGAGTGGGCGCAGGTCGCGCACCGGCACTCGCACGGTGAGCTCGCCGCCGGCCATCCTGATCCGTCCGCGCAGCCCGGCGCCGATGACCATCGGAAGGACCGCGGCGTTGTCGGACCCCGTGACCAGCACCATCTCGTCGGCGCCCAGCCCCTGGGCCAGCCGTCCGGCGTCCAGGAGGAGCCGGGTCCCGATCCCCCGCCGTCGCCAGCCGTGGTCGACGTCGATCGTGAGCGGGCGCGAGCCGTCCTCGGAGGCGGCGGCCAGCTCGGCGAACCCGACGGCGACGCCGTCGACGACCGCGGTGACCAGCTCCCCCGTGGCGACGTACGACGGGCGGCCGTCGGTCGGGCGTGGCGCCTCTCGGGTCGCCCGCGCCATGGCTTCGCTGACCAGCTCCGCGATGGCCGAGCCGCGGGCGTGCTCGGTCGCGGTGAAGCCCGTCGTACGCCGGATCTGCACCTGCACATGACCGACGGTCAGCTCCATGACGTCGACCCCGGCGGCGTCCTCGGCGAGGGGCTCGGTCTCGGCGTCGAAGAGCCGGGCCACGACCTCGGGGAACGACATCGGCCGCTCCACGATCGCGCGCGCCGCGCGTACGTAGCGGGTCGGCTGGTCGGTCAAGGCTGCTTCCGTGCAGCGGAGCACGCGAACCCCTGTGCCACCCGATGCCTCGACCAGGCCGACCAGACGGTCCGGGTCCCACTCGTCGGGCGCGCGCAGCACCAGCTCGTCGGTGACCGCCTCGACGCCGGGGAAGATCTGCAGGCCGAGGATGTTGATGTCCGCCAGGCCGCACTGCTCGGCGAGGAGCGCCAGGGCGCCCGGCCGGTCGGGCAGGGTGGTGCGCACAAGCCAGAGCATGTGGTCAGAGTGCGCCACCGACGTTGCGCGACCGCGTCGCGCGTGTTTCGGTCTTGCGTCAGAAGTCGAGCGTCTTGGCCGGGAGCGCGTCGGTCCTGGAGTCGCCCACCCCACCGAAGCGCGAGAACGCCTGCAGCACGAACGGCAGGCTGTACGGCCGGGACATCTTCATGCAGCCCGACGGCCAGGTCACGCTGACCCGGTCGGTGCCGGTGTTCCACGAGACCTTCAGGTTCTTGCACTTCACGAGATGGGGCACCGGCTCGTTCGAGTCCTCGAGGCTGTTGTCGATCCAGTACACCTTGGCCACGGTCCTGCCGTTCTCGCGGTAGACCGCCAGCCGGTCCCAGCCCTCGTTGAGCGGCGAGATCTCGAAGGCGAGGAAGGTGGTGTCCGTCAGCGCCTTCACCTTGGCCGAGAACTTCGCGCCCTTCTTGCTGATGGCGTAGGTGCCCGACACCAGGTCGATCCCGGCCGGCACGTCACCGGCCCGGTCGGTCACCGAGGCGTGGTCGGGGTGCGCCTTGGCCTGGGCGGCGCCGGATCCGGGGACCGCGAGGCCGAGAGCCACGGCGAGGGCGAGCACGAGGGACTGCAGGGGTCGGCGCATGCCAGCAATCTAGGTCCGGGCGTCGCGGGGTCGCCATGCCATGACCGGACCATTGACATCCGCCGGGGCAGCCTGTCCGCCATGCTTGTCCCCATGACCGAGGCGCGGATCGAGGCGCAGACCGAGGCGCGCACCGCGAGCCCGGTCCGCGCCATCGTCCGCGCCGAGCGCCTCGTCAGCCGCTGGGTCGACTCGCGGTGGACGGTGGCCGTCGCCGCGGTGGCGGCGTTCCTGCTCCGGCTGCCGGGCCTGACCCGGCCGGTGCGCGCCGACGAGGCCGGCTACCAGCTGGTCGCGCGGGCCTGGCACCCGCTGCCGGACAGCGTGTACGGCGCCTACTTCGTCGACCGGCCGCCGCCGATGATCGCGCTGTTCAAGCTGTCCGACGCGATCGGCGGCCCGCTGTTCATCCGGGTCCTCGGAGCCTTCGCGTGCGCCGCCCTGGTCGTCGCGGCCGCGGCGGTCGCCCGGCTGGTCGCCGACGAGCACGCCGCGCGCTGGACCGCGGTCGCCACGGCCGCCCTCAGCACCAACGTGCTCATCGACGCGGTGGCGGTGAAGGGCGAGCTGCTCGCGCTGCCGATCCTGATGTCCAGCCTCGGGCTGTCGCTGGTGGCGGTCCGGGACCGGTCCTGGCGGGTGGCGCTGGCCGCCGGGTTCCTGGCCGGGCTGGCACTCGGCTTCAAGCAGAACCTCGCCGGCGGGGTCGTCTTCGCCGCGGTCCTGTTCATCGGCTCGTGGTGGGCCGGCCGGCTGACCCGGCCCGAGCTGCTCCGGCTCGCCGTGGCCGCCTCGGCCGGCTTCGCGGTGCCGGTGCTCGCGACCATCGGCTGGGCGCTCGCGGCCGGCGTACGCCTGCACACGCTGTGGTACGCCGTCTACGGCTTCCGCTTCGACGCCAGCCGGGTGCTCTCGGATGCCACCGACACCGCTCCGACGTTGCGGGCCGGGCTGCTCGTCCTGGTGGCCCTGGGTGCCGGCATGCTGCTGATCATCGGCGGCTTCGTCGTGCACATCCGCGGCGAGTGGGCCGACGACGCCCCGCTGACCGCTGCGGTGGCCGCCCTGCTCGCCATCGACCTGGTCGGGCTGGTGTCGGGAGGCAGCTACTGGCGCGACTACCTGTTCCCGCTCGTCCCCGGCACCGCCCTGTGCGCGGCCCTGCTGGCCCGGCGCGCGAGCCGCCGCGGACGGGCCATGCGCACGGTGATCCTCGCCGCGACGGCCTCGACCGCCCTGTGCCTGGTCGGCTGGGCGGCGTTCAACGTGGGCGGCCTGCAGGAGTACGACGAGCACGACACCGGCACCGCCCTGCGCGCGGTGGCCGCGCCGGACGACACCCTGGTCGTCTACGGCGGCCGCGCCGACCTGCAGCTCGAGAGCGGGCTCTCGTCGCCGTACGCCTACCTGTGGAGCCTGCCCATGCGCACCCTCGACCCGGACCTGTCCGAGCTCCGCGGGCTGGTCGGCGGCGACACCCCGCCGACGTGGATCGTCGAGTGGGTCGGCTTCCGGCACTGGGACGGCCGCGACGGCGCCCGGCTCGAGGAGCTGGTGCAGGAGCGCTACGTCCGCACCGGTACCGCCTGCGGCGACCGCCCGATCTGGCTGCTCCGCGGCGTCGACCGCGTAACCCCCGAGCCGGACTGCCACGGCGGCAGCGGCTTCGAGTTCAGCTCAGGGCCGTAGCGCTCTGGCGCCGCTCGCCACTCGTGGGTAGACCCTCTGCCCGGTGGTTGAGGAGCTTGCGCAGCAAGCGTCTCGAAACCTCGCAACGGACTGCTGGGACGCAACCCCTTCGGGTTGCGTCCCAGCGTTGCCTGCGGTTGGCCTCTCTCACACGTCGCGGCTTCGTTCCTCAGCCGCGGTGTTCGCTCGACCTTCGCTCGCCACGGGACCGCTCGTACCTCGCGGTCCCTGCTCCCTCAGTGGCCGTGCCCGTGGCCGTGACCGGCCGCCTCGGGCTCCGCTTCCTCGGGCTTGTCGACGACCAGGGTCTCGGTCGTGAGCAGCATGCCCGCGATCGAGCTGGCGTTGACCAGCGCGGACCGGGTCACCTTGACCGGGTCGAGCACGCCCTGGGCGACCAGGTCGCCGTACTCCTCGGTCGCGGCGTTGTAGCCGTTGCCGACACCGAGCTCGCGGACCTTGGTCGTGACGACGTAGCCGTTGATGCCACCGTTCTCGGCGATCCAGCGAAGCGGCTCGTCGAGCGCGATGCGGACGACGCGTACGCCGGTCGCCTCGTCACCGGTCAGCCCCAGGCCGTCGGAGAGCACGGCCGCGGCGTGGATGAGGGCCGAGCCGCCGCCGGCGACGATGCCCTCCTCGATGGCCGCTCGGGTCGCCGAGACGGCGTCCTCGATGCGGTGCTTCTTCTCCTTGAGCTCCACCTCGGTGGCGGCGCCGACCTTGATGATGCACACGCCGCCAGCCAGCTTGGCGAGTCGCTCCTGGAGCTTCTCGCGGTCCCAGTCGGAGTCGGTGTTCTCGATCTCGGCCTTGATCTGGTTGACGCGACCCGTGACGGCGGCGGAGTCGCCGGCGCCGTCGACGATCGTGGTGTTGTCCTTGGTGATCACCACTCGGCGGGCCTGCCCGAGGACCTCGAGGCCGATCTGGTCGAGCTTGAGCCCGACCTCGGGAGCCACGACCTGCGCACCGGTCAGAGTGGCGATGTCCTCCATCATGGACTTGCGGCGGTCACCGAACGCCGGGCTCTTCACCGCGGCGGCGTTGAAGGTGCCGCGGATCTTGTTGACGACCAGGGTCGACAGCGCCTCGCCGTCGACGTCCTCGGCGAGGATGAACAGCGGCTTGCCGGACTGGATGACCTTCTCCAGCAGCGGAAGCAGGTCGGCGACGGCCGAGATCTTCCCCTGGTGGAGCAGGATGTAGGGGTCCTCGAGGACCGTCTCCATCCGCTCCGGGTCAGTGACGAAGTAGGCCGAGATGTAGCCCTTGTCGAACTGCATGCCCTCGGTGAACTCGAGCTCGGTGCCCATGGTGTTGGACTCCTCGACCGTGATCACGCCGTCCTTGCCGACCTTGTCGAACGCGTCGGCGAGCAGGCCGCCGATCACCTCGTCGCGGCTGGAGATCGTGGCGACCGACGCCATGTCCTCCTTGGAGTCGACGTCACGGGCGATCTTGAGCAGCTCGTCGCTGACCGCCTGGGCAGCGGCGTCCATGCCGCGCTTGAGCCCCATCGGGTTGGCGCCGGCGGCCACCGCACGGAGACCCTCGTGGACCATCGCCTGCGCCAGCACCGTCGCGGTGGTCGTGCCGTCACCAGCGACGTCGTTGGTCTTGGTGGCGACCTCCTTGGTCAGCTGGGCGCCGAGGTTCTCGAACGGGTCGTCGAGCTCGATCTCACGGGCGACGGTGACCCCGTCGTTGGTGATGGTCGGAGCGCCCCACTTCTTGTCCAGGACGACGTAGCGACCACGGGGGCCGAGCGTCACCTTGACCGTGTCGGCCAGCTTGTCGACGCCACGCTCGAGGGCCCGGCGGGCCCGCTCGTCGAACTCGAGGATCTTGGGCATATTTCTCCTTCAGGAACTGAAAACGGGCCGCGTGGCGGAGCTCAGCCCCACCACGCGACCCGCAGGGATCAGGAAACGACCGCGAGGACGTCACGCGCGGAGAGGATCAGAAGCTCCTCGCCGCCGTACTTGACCTCGGTGCCGCCGTACTTGCTGTAGATGACCTTGTCGCCGATGGCGACGTCGAGGGGCACCCGGTTGCCGTTGTCGTCGATGCGACCCGGGCCGATGGCCAGGACCTCGCCCTCCTGGGGCTTCTCCTTGGCGGTGTCCGGGATGACCAGGCCGGAGGCCGTGGTCTGCTCCGCGTCGAGCGGCTTGACGACGATGCGGTCCTCGAGGGGCTTGATGTTGACCGACACTGTGTCGACCTCCACTTTCATGCTGCGGTGGTTGCAAGAATTGGGCTGGCACACTCACCCGGAGAGTGCCAGAACCGAAACTAGCACTCTGGTCAATGGAGTGCCAGCGTGGGTGCTGGGTCTGTGCTTGGGGAGAGGTGGACGTGGACGTCGACTCCGTGAGGTGGCTGGAGTCCGACGACGGCCAGCGGGTGCTCGCCCTCGCCGTCGGGCTCGACGAGCCGGACCCGCTGCGGGCCCGCGACGCGCTCGCCCGCTCGGCACCGGGTACGCCGCCGGAGCGGCTCGCCGTCGCCCTGACCCAGGCGGATCTGCGCGAGCGGGCGGTCGCCAAGTTCGGCGAGCTCGCCGCGTCGATGTACTTCACGCCCGACGGGCTGGAGCAGGCCACGCGACTCTCGGTCGCCTCCCACCGGGCGGCGCGACTCACGGCGTTCGGCGCCTCGACGGTCGTGGACCTCGGCTGCGGCATCGGCGGCGACCTGGTCGCCTTCGCCCGCGCCGGGCTCACGGCGGCCGGCGTGGACCTCGACCCGGTGCGGGTCGCCGTCGCCAGCGCGAACCTCGCGGCCCTGGGCCTGTCCGGCGCGGTCGGCGTGGCCGACGCCCTCGACACCGACATCCGGCCGTTCGACGTCGCGTTCGCCGACCCGGCCCGGCGTACCGGCCGCGGCCGGACGTTCTCCCTCGACGCCTGGACCCCGGCGTGGTCGTTCGCCGAGTCGCTGCTGGCCGGCAACGCGTGCGTCAAGACGGCCCCGGGCATCCCCCACGACGTGATCCCGGCCGGCGTCGAGGCCGAGTGGGTCAGCGACCAGGGCGAGGTGAAGGAGGCCGCGCTCTGGGGCGGCCGGCTCGCGACCGTCGCAAGGCGCGCCACGGTCATCCGGGACGGCGGCCTCGCCACGATCACCGAGGAGGACGACCCCGGTGCGGACGTCGTACCGCTCGGCCGGTTCCTCTACGAGCCCGACGGCGCGGTCATCCGCGCCGGCCTCGTCACCGCGGTCGCGGCCGGCGTCTCGGGTGGCCTCCTGGACCGGCACATCGCCTACGTGACCGCCGAGTCGTCGTTCCGCACGCCGTTCGCGCGCTCCTACGAGGTGCTCGAGACGCTCCCCCACCGCGAGAAGCCGCTCCGAGCCGCTCTCCACGAGCGCGGCATCGGACGGCTCACGATCAAGAAGCGCGGTGTCGACGTCGTACCCGACGACCTGCGCAAGCGGCTGGCGCTCAAGGGCGACAACGAGGCCACGATCGTGCTGACCCGGATCGACGGCCAGGGGACCTGTCTGCTGGTGCGGCCCTTCTAGGCCGGGTGGCGGTGGCTGAGCAACCGTCCTCCACAGGTCGGCCCGCGTGGGCGGTGGCCCGGCAACCGTTGTCCCCGTGGAGAGCGGTTGCAGACCCACCGCTCCTCCGGGCTCACCAGTCTGCCGACGCAGCCTTCTCCGCACCGATGGTCGTGTCGTCACCGTGGCCGGTGTGGACGACGGTGTCGTCCGGGAGACCGAAGAGCTTCGCCCGGATGGCCGACTCGAGCAGCGGGCGGTCGGAGTACGAGCGCCCGGTGGCGCCGGGACCGCCGTGGAACAGCGTGTCGCCGGTGAAGACGCACCCGAGGTCGTCGACCACGAAGCAGCACGCACCGGGCGCGTGGCCCGGCGTGTGCAGGGTCCTGATCGTGGTGCCGGCGACGGACAGCTCCCAGCCGTCGGCAAGATCGAGGTCCCACAGGTAGTCCCCCGTCTCCGAGTCACCGTGCGTGAGCTCCCACAGCGGCTTGTCGTCCGGGTGCAGGAAGATCGGCGCGACGACCGCCTCACGCAGCGCCGGCGCGACCCGGCAGTGGTCGTCGTGGGCGTGGGTGAGCAGGATCGCCTTCACCGTGCGGCCCGCGACGACGGCCAGGATCTCGTCGACCGAGTGAGGGGCGTCGATGACGACGCACTCGTCGTCGTCACCGACCACCCAGATGTTGTTGTCGACGTCGAACGTCTCGCCGTCGAGCGAGAACGTGCCGCTGCTGACGGCGTGGTCGACCCGAAGGGCGCCCCCCATCAGAAGACGACCACAGACCGGAGTACGTCGCCGTGGTGCATCTTGTCGAACGCCGCCTCGATGTCGCCGATGCCGATCTCCTCGCTGACGAACGCGTCGAGGTCGAGCCGCCCCTGCTGGTAGAGGTCGACCAGCATCGGGAAGTCGCGGTTCGGCAGGCAGTCGCCGTACCAGCTCGACTTCAGCGAGCCGCCGCGCCCGAAGATGTCGATCAGCGGCAGGTCGGGGAGCCTCATGTCGGGCGTCGGTACGCCGACCAGCACCACCGTGCCGGCCAGGTCGCGGGCGTAGAAGGCCTGCTTCCAGGTCTCGGGCCGCCCGACCGCCTCGATCACCACGTCGGCGCCGAACCCGCCGGTCAGCGACTGGATCGCCTCCACCGGGTCGGTCGACGACGAGTCGACGGTGTGGGTGGCGCCCATCCTCTTGGCGGCCTCGAGCTTCTTCGCGTCGATGTCGACGGCGATGATCGGCGAGGCACCCGCCAGCGCCGACCCGGCGATCGCCGCCACTCCGACCCCGCCGCAGCCGATGACGGCGACGGACCGGCCGCGGGTCACCGCACCGGTGTTGATGGCTGCACCGATCCCGGCCATCACGCCGCAGCCGAGCAGGCCGACCGCGGCGGCTCGTGCGGACGGGTCGACCTTGGTGCACTGGCCGGCGGCCACGAGCGTCTTCTCGGCGAAGGCCCCGATGCCCAGGGCCGGCGACAGCTCGGTGCCGTCCTCGAGCGTCATCTTCTGGGTCGCGTTGAACGTCGCGAAGCAGTACCACGGCTCGCCGCGGTTGCAGGCCCGGCAGTTGCCGCACACCGCGCGCCAGTTGAGCACCACGAAGTCACCCGGCTCGAGCCCCGTCACGTCCGGCCCGACAGCCTCGACGATCCCGGAGGCCTCGTGCCCGAGCAGGAACGGGAAGTCGTCGTTGATCCCGCCCTCCCGGTAGTGCAGGTCGGTGTGGCAGACCCCGCACGCCTGGACCTTCACCACCGCCTCGCCCGGTCCGGGGTCCGGCACGTTGATCGTGACCAGCTCGACCGGCGCGCCCTTGGCCTTCGCGACCACGGCCTTGACCTGCTGCATGGGTTCCCTCTCTCCGCTCGCATGGCATTGCTCGGGCCCAGCCAACCGCATGGACCACGGCGGGCGGCAGGGGGATGACAACCATCGCGCGGCGAACCGCGTCCTTGGCGTATGCGAGGCCGACCATGATGGAACCGACGACGGTGGCCGCTCGGGCGACGACGGGAGCGCGGATGACTGACCGGGACGCCGACTTCACGGCGTACCTGGAGGCGCGCCAGGGCCGGCTGCTGCGGACGGCGTACCTCCTCACCGGCGACCAGCACCAGGCCGAGGACCTCCTGCAGACGTCGCTGGCGAAGCTCTACCTGGCGTGGGACAAGGTGCGCGACCGCGGGTCCCTCGACTCCTACGCCCGCCGGATCATGGTCAACGAGAACAACTCGGCCTGGCGGAGGCCGTGGAAGCGCCGCGAGCGCGCGACCGACTTCGCGGCCGAGGGCGCGCCGACCGGCACACCCGTCCGGCACGAGTACGACGAGGGAGTGGGCGACGCCGTGTGGCAGATCGTCCAGACGCTCCCGCGGCGGGCCCGGGCCGTGGTGGTGCTGCGCTACTACGAGCAGCTCACCGAGGCCGAGACCGCGGAGGTCCTCGGCGTCGCCGTCGGCACGGTGAAGTCGCAGACCGCTCGGGCCATGGCCGCGCTGCGCGAACGCACGCCGGCCGCGTTGCGACCCGGAGACGGGGAGGAGGAGTGATGAGCGAGGAGACCTTCGTGCGGGTGCTGGAGCGCCGCGCCGACGACGTGCGGCCCAGGCACCTCGACCTCGAGGACGTACGCCGCTCGGCCGGCCGCATCCAGCGCCGCCGCCGGGCCGCGGTGGCCGGTGGCGTGGCCGCCGCGGTGGCCGCCGCGATCCTCGTGCCGACCACCCTGCTCGGTGGGTCGCCGAAGAGCGCCGAACCGGAGCCGGTCCCTCCGGGGCCGACCATCACGCCGGGCCAGACCGTGGCCTACGACCTGGACGCACCGCCGCTCGGTGACGCACCACGGGTGCTCTACGAGCGCGCGGCGGACTCCGTGGCGATCGACGTCGACGGCGAGCACGCGCTGCCCGAGGGGACCCTGCAGGTGGTGCCCTACGGCGACGGCTACCTCGCCCTGGCCGTCCGCGACAACACCAACACTTTCGGCCTGAGTCTCTACCAGCTCGACGCGGGGTTCGCCCCGGGCGAGGACCTCGGCCCCGTCGGCGAGAGGATCGCGCTGTCGCAGGACGGCCGGCGAGTGGCCTGGATGGAGCTGGCGCCCGAATCGCCGGCACTGCTGGTGGTGGCCGAGGACGGCCAGGTCGTCCAGCAGCTGCCGCTGCCCGGAGTGGACAGCGGCTATCCGGTCGGCTTCACCGAGGACGGCACCGTCTACGCCGTCGTCGCGCCGGACGGCGAGCAGACCTGGGAGGTGGCGGTGGGCGACCAGCGGGCGCCGGTGGACCACCTCATCCGGCTGATGGACGCCTCGCCGGTCAGCGATCTGGTGGTGGGCAGCACCCGCTTCGACACCAAGAAGAACCTCCTCCGCGCCGGCGTGGTCACGGGCTCGGAGCTCCTGTGGGAGAAGTGCTGCTACACGCTCGAGGACCTCAGCCCCGACGGGTCGCTGGTCATCGGCTACCCCGACGAGGGCATCCCGTCGTACCGACGGCTCACCGTGCTCGACGCCCGCAGCGGCGAGAAGGTGGTCGAGTTCGACGGAGGACGCCTGGGCACCGTGGTCGAGGCCGCGTGGGAGGACGACGGGCACGTGCTCGCGGTCGTCCAGCAGGACAACCGCCAGGCGATCCTCCGGCTCGGGTTGGACGGCACCGTCGAGCGGACCACCGACTTCGAGCGGACCGGCGGGCTCAGCGTCACGTGGTTCCTGGGCGGCCGACCCTGGGAGTGACCTGACCGTTTGACGCGGGACCGCCGCGGGTACGTCGCTCGTGGGTCCGGACCTCGGACCTCGCCGTCGTCGGAGTCCGGCGCCGGTCCCACCCGTTGTTCCGTGGCGGGTGGCGCCGGGGGAGCCGGGCATGGGACTCCGCGGCGGTGGCCCGTCAACCGGACGAGCCCTCCGGACGTCCTCTCGACGTGCGGATCGTCGTCAGCCTCGCCCTCCTTCTCGTGCTCACCGGGTGCCAGTGGGGACCACCACCGCGGATCCCCTACGTCGACGGCACGACCTACGTGACGCCGGACGGCGAGCGCACCCCGATCCACGGCCAGGAGGAGATCGGTGTCAGCGCCGTGCTCCCGTACGACGACGGGCTGCTGGTCGCCGACACCCGCTGGTTCGAGGGCAGCGTCGGCCTCGCCCACGTGCGGGGCCGTGAGCGCACGGAGCTCGGCCCATGCTCGACCGGCGGCGGGCGGCCGAACGCCGAGAGGACCCAGGTCGCTTGGCTCACCACCGGCTGCCCCGAGGCCACCCTCGTGGCCGAGACCGTCATCCACGTCGCCGACACGGACGGTGGCGGCGGCTGGTCCCGGGAGCTCGACCACCACTCGCTCCAGTTCGTGGCCGGCTTCGTCGGCGACGCCGTGGTGGTCGCGGGCTGGCGCGACCCGGTCCTGCTCGTGCCGGAGACCGGGCCGGTCACCGTCGTGCCCCACCTGCACCACGCCGTCGCCACGCACGGCCGCCTGGTCGCCGGCGAGCAGGCGGTCGTCGACGCGGCCACCGGCCGGCGGCTGTGGTGGGTGCCGAGGACCTACCTGATGTCCTTCAGCCCGGACGGACGGCTGCTCCTGGGCACGCGCCGCGGCGCCCACGTCCTGCTCGACGCCCGGACCGGTGCCCTACGAGCCACGTTGCCGAAGCGGCTCGACCGGCTGACCTGGGAGGACGATCGCCACCTGCTCGCGGTCACCTGGGGACGAGGACGGGAGGCGATGGTGCGACTGGACCTCGACGGCCAGGCCGAGCTGGTCGGTCCCGGACTACCCGTGCCCGAAGGGCTGGTCTACCGCTACGTCTTCCAGACCCAGCCCTAGCTGCGTCAGACCAGCACCGACGTGACCGGCTGGCTGCTGTCCGCCGGGAGGTCCAAGGCTGACGGCGTACGCCCGCGGGCGACCATCTCCGAGCCGAGCGCCGCGACCATGGCGCCGTTGTCGGTGCAGAGACCCGGCCGCGGCACGCGCACGCGCACGCCGACCTCCGAGGCCCGCGACTCGGCCATCTCGCGCAGCCGGGAGTTGGCCGCCACCCCGCCCCCGATGAGCAGGTCGTCCACGCCTGTCGAGGTCGCGGCGTCGAGTGCCTTGCGGACCAGCACGTCGCAGACGGCCTCCTGGAACGACGCCGCGACGTCGGCGACGGGGACCGGTTCGCCGCTCCGCTCCCGGGCCTCGACCCAGCGCGCCACGGCGGTCTTGAGCCCGGAGAACGAGAAGTCGAACCGGTGCCGCTCCAGGTCGCGTCGGCTGGTGAGCCCGCGTGGGAAGTCGATCGCGACCGAGCTGCCGGAGGCCGCCTCGCGGTCGATGTGCGGGCCGCCCGGGAACGGCAGCCCGAGCAGCCGGGCCACCTTGTCGAACGCCTCCCCCGCCGCGTCGTCGATGGTCGCTCCGAGCGGCTCCACGGTGGTGGTGACGTCCTCGACGCGGAGCAGCGACGAGTGGCCCCCGCTCACGAGCAGCGCCAGGCACGGGTCGGGCAGGGGGCCGTGCTCGAGCTGGTCGACGGCCACGTGGGAGGCGAGGTGGTTGACGCCGTACAGCGGCTTCCCGAGCCCCAGGGCCAGGGCCTTGGCCGCCGCGACGCCGACCAGCAGGGCACCCGCCAGGCCCGGACCGCTCGTCACCGCGATCGCGTCGAGGTCGTGAAGCCGCACCCCCGCGGTCTCACAGGCCCGCTCGAGGGTCGGCACCATCGCCTCGAGGTGGGCCCGGCTGGCCACCTCGGGTACGACGCCGCCGAAGCGGGCGTGCTCCTCGACGCTGCTGGCCACCGCGTCCGCGAGGAGGGTGTTGCCGCGCACGATCCCGACACCGGTCTCGTCGCACGACGTCTCGATCCCGAGGACGAGGGGCCCAGCCTGGGGTTCTGCCACGGGCCCCATTGTGTCGGGCCGGTCCTACTTCCAGACCTTGACGTAGTCGACGTTCATGACGGCGGGGAGCTGGGTCGCCGCGGTGACCGCGTCCGTCCCGGTGCCGAGCGCCTGGGTGAGGTTGAGGATGTAGCGCTTGCGGAACGCGCTGTCGCCGGACGTGTTGACCAGGCAGCTGCGCCCGTTCACGAGGACCTCCAGCCTCGAGGCGGACCACTGCAGCGTGTAGGTGTTGTAGACCCCGCGCGGCGCCTCGCAGCTCCACGCCGTGTTGGTCCCCGGGATCGGGCCGCCGTTGTCGTCGTGCCCGTAGTGCAGGAACGGGATGCCGAGGTCGGGGTGGACCGAGTAGGTCTCGACGATGTCGATCTCGCCGTTCAGCGGCCAGGTGAGCTGGGCGAGCGGGTCGCGGTCGTCCGGCCAGAGCCACCACGCCTCCTGCAGTCCCGGCGCCGTCGACGCGGTGGTCCTGAACCGCGCCTCGAACCGGCCGTACTGCTGGCTGAAGAGGTGGTACGTCGACACCATCCCGGCGCGGTACGGCGTGGCCGGGAGGCCGTTGGCGCAGGGCAGCGCGCTCGCGTCCTTGCGGACCGAGAGGTTGAGGGTGCCTCCGCTCACGGACACGACCGACGGGTCGTCGTCGTAGCAGGCGTAGCCGCTCAGGGCGTCGCCGGTCGAGAAGACCGTCTGCGGCACCCACTTGGAGCGGTCGAGGCTGGTCCCGGTGAAGTCGTCCACGAACGTGCAGCCCCAGTAGCTGCCGTCGGACTTGCGCGGGCGGACGCCGCAGGCGTCGCTCGTGTCGCGGGCCGTCACCCTCCGGGCCTGGCTGGCGCGGTCACCGGCCCGGGTGCGGAACAGCTGGTCGCGACCCTTGCGCACCACGGCGGTCCGGTAGCGGCCGTCGCGGACCCGGACGACACGGACGTCGCGCCAGGCGCCGCGCTTGCGCTTCTGCAGGACCACGGTGTGACGGCCGGGGGCGCGGCCGGTCAGCCGGGCCGAGTCGTGCGCGGTCACCGGACGATCGAGGAACACCTCGCGGCCCCTGCCAGGGCCGGCCTCTGCGGGCGTGCCGACCAGGAGGCCTGCCAGCAGGAAGGCCACGGCGGCCCCCATGAGCTTGCGCATCGTCGCGCTCCTCCGGGTCCAGCCCGCGCCGGCTCTCCCCGCGGCGCATCAGGTCGGCAGGACCCCTCGGTTTTCAGTGTGGCGGCGACCGACGGCGGTCCGTCAGTGGTTCGCCGAAGCATCCTCCGAATTCACTAGTCCCGGTCCAGACCGGCGCACAGGACGACGGCGGTGGCCCCGTCGCGGTAGTAGCGCGGGCGCCGGTCGATCTCGACGAACCCCCGCGCGACGTAGAAGCCCAGCGCGTCCGCGTTGTCCTCCCGGACCTCCAGCAGCACCCGGTCCGCACCGCCAGCGAGCGCGAGCGACAGCACCTCGTCGAGCAGCGCGGTGGCGACACCAGCACGTCGGTGATGAGCCGACACCGCGATGCGCTGGAGCTCGACGACCTCCCCGGCGAGGCTCGCGACCGCGTGGCCGACCACGCGCTGCTCCTCCTCCGCGACCAGGTAGTGCACGGTCGGCAGCCGGCCCGCGACGCCCTCCTCGACCAGCGCACGGGACCACGCGTCGGCGCCGAGGTTGTCGGACTCGGAGGCCGCGACGGCGTCGACGTCCGCAGCGGTGGCGACCCGGACGGTCACGAGACCCGCTTGGGCGTCCCCGGCATCGCGGCGTCGGGCCGGCGCAGGTAGAGCGGCTCCGGGTCGTGCAGCTCGACCCGCTCCTCGGCGATCGCCCGGGCCAGCCAGCCGGCGCTCGGCAGCGTGGGCCCGGCCGCGTGCGGGAACGCGTCGGGGTAGAGCACGGCGCCCTCCCCCACCACCGGCGCCCCGGTCGCGACGTCGGCCGGCTTGGCGACCTGCGGTCCGTCGAGGCGCCGCCCGTCGACGTCGTACGTCGCGAGGTAGACCTCCTTGCGCCGGGCATCGGTCGCGACGGTGAAGCCGTCCGTGACGGCTCCGGTGTCGACGGCCTCGACGGCCAGCACGTCGAGGGTGCACACGCCGTACACGGGGACCTCGAGCACGAAGCCGAGGGTGCGCGCGGTGACCAGACCGACGCGCAGGCCGGTGAACGGCCCCGGTCCGACGCCGACCCCGATGGCGGTGAGGTCCTGGCGGACCAGCCCGGCCTCGCGCAGGGCCCGGTCGATGAGCGGCGCGAGCTGCTCGCCGTGCTGGAGGCGGCGCTCCGAGACCAGGTCGCAGACGACGTCCTCCCCGTCGTGCAGTGCGACGGTGACGAGCGGCGTGGCGGTGTCGAAGGCGAGCAGCATCAGGAGGTCCAGGGCAGGGCGCGCCAGTGGGTGGTGAGCCGGCCGTCGTCGTGGAGCAGGTGGAAGGCGAGCGTGGGCGGCCCCGCCTCCCAGACCACCGGATAGGGCTCGTTGTCCAGCGGCACCGTCGACGCGCAGCCGCCACCGACGAGCAGCGGACGGCCGGCGAACGTCGTCGCGCTGGCCGTGTGCGCGTGACCCACGAGGGTGGCGATCACGTGCGGGTGCTTCATCACGAGCAGCTCCAGGGGCTCGGGGTCCCAGAGCAGGATCGGCGCCATCAGCCCGAGGCCGAGGTCGGCGGGCGGGTGGTGCAGCGACACGAACGCCGGCTTGTCGTCGCCCGCCAGCTGCTCGTCGAGCCAGGCCAGCTGGTCCGCCGAGATCTCCCCGTGGTCGATCCGCCGGCCGTCCCGCGCCGGGACGAGCGAGTCCAGCATCAGGATCCGGAAGTCCGCGGCCTCGAGCACCTGGACCAGCGCGTCGGGCACCGCCTCCAGGCCGAGCAGACCACGCCCGAACGCCTCGCGGACGTCGTGGTTGCCGGTGCCGACCAGCCGGGGCCCGGGCCACGCGTCCAGGACCGCGCGCGCCTCGGCGTACTCCTCGGGCAGGCCGTGGTCGGCGACGTCGCCGGAGACGAGGAGTACGTCGGGCCGCGGGTCCAGCGCGAGCAGGTGGGCGATGACCGCCTCGGCGCGTCTCCCGGCGTCGGCCGGCCCGCCGAAGTGGGTGTCGCTGACGTGTGCGACGAGGGTCGTCATCCGAGCGCCCTGAAGGACAGCGCGTGCCAGCGTGGGCCGACCGGCGTGATCTCCACGTGCCGGTGGTCGTCCTCGTCCTCGTTGCGCACGATGTTGACCTCCAGCCGCGACTCCGACAGGCCCTCGGCCAGGCCCTCTCCCCACTCGACGACGGTGACCGCCTGGTCGACGTCGGTGTCGAGGTCGAGGTCGTCGAGCTCGGCGACGCCGCCGAGCCGGTAGGCGTCCACGTGCACCAGGGCCGGTCCCCCGACCTCGCTCGGGTGCACGCGGGCGATCACGAAGGTGGGCGAGGTGACCGGGCCGCGCACCCCGAGCCCGGCGCCGAGGCCCTGGGTGAACGTCGTCTTGCCGGCGCCGAGCGCGCCGGTGAGGAGGATGAGGTCACCGGGGGCCAGCTGGCCGGCGATCGAGCGCCCGAGGCCGCGCATCGCGTCGGCGTCGGGCGCCTGCCGGACGTGGGTGCGCAGCGGGCGGCGCAGCTCGACGTTCGGCGGTTCGCGCCGGACCTCGCGGAACCCCTGCCGACCCCAGAACCGGATCGTCTCGGGCAGCTCCTCGCGGGCCACGACGGTGAGGTCGTCGTACCCCTCGGCGGCCTCCACGGCCGCGTCGATGAGGGCCGCGGCGACCCCGTGGCCCTGCTGGTCGGGGACGACGCCGAAGCGGCGGACGTACATCGTGCCGCCCACCGGGTCGAACACGAGCGCGCCGGCCGGGGTGCCGTCGACGCGGGCCAGCAGGCCTCCGTGCGCCGCCAGCCGCTCCTCGAGCTGCTCCCTGGTCTCTGCGAGCGCGGCGGCCGGCGGGGCGAGGGGCGGCCGCGCCTCGAACGCCGCGTGCACCACCGCGTGCACGGTCGCCGACTCGTCCGCGCCGACCGGCTTGACCTCGACGATGTGGTGGGAGCCGGTCACCGCAGGCCGACCCGCTCCGCGGCGGCGGACAGGAGCTGGTCGAGGGCCGCGTTGACCTGGCCGTGCCGCTCCAGGATGACCAGGTGGCCGGCGTTCTCGCACTCCAGGAGCGTCGAGCCGGGCACCCGCTCGTGCAGCTTGCGGCTGTGGCTGATCGAGGTGAGCCTGTCGGCGGTCCCGCAGATGATGGTGGTCGGCACCCGGCCCAGCACCTCGACGGCGTCGAACTTGTCGAGACCGTGGAAGCTCGGGAAGAAGTCGGCCACCACCTCGAACGGCGTCTGCGACAGCATGCTGTCGACGAAGTCGACGTACGCCGCGGGCACCTCGTCGCCGAACGCGAAGAGGTCGGTGACCACGCGGGCCACCGAGCGGCCGACCCGCCGGGCCCCGTCGACGGTGCGGTGGCCACGGGCCAGTGTCTGGACGGTGCGCCGGGTCAGCTGGCCGCCCAGCTTGGCCGGGAGCATGGGAAGCAGGATCCGGCTCGGGTCGAGCCCTCCGGCCGTGGTCGAGATGAGGCCGACGCCGACGATCCGGTCGCCGATCAGCTCGGCGTACTGCTCGGCGAGAGCGACGATCGTCATGCCGCCCATCGAGTGCCCGACCAGGACGATCGGACCCTCGGGGACGACGTGGTCGAGGATCGTCCTGAGGTCGTGGCCCAGCTGCTCGATCGTCGCGTTGCCGTCGGACGAGCGTCCGGAACGACCGTGCGAGCGCTGGTCGTAGTAGACGGCGCGGACCAGCCCGCGGTAGGCCGCGCGCTGGAAGTGCCAGCAGTCGAGGTTGAGCGCGTAGCCGTGGCAGAAGACGACGGTGAGCTTGCTGGCCGGCTGCCGGAGATCGGGGTCGAGCTCGTCGACCTCGACCACGAGGGGTACGCCGTCGTCGGCGACGATCGTCATCGGTCGCGAGTGGAGGCTCCCGAACGGAGTCGCGTCGCCGTCGCGGCGGCCGATCGCGCGGCTCTGCCGTCGGATGCCGATCGCGGCCCCGGCCGCGGCCAGGCCGACGGCACCGGCGGCGGCCCCGAGGATGCGACGGCGGGCGCTCATGTCTCGATTGTCTCGCGAGCCTCCGAGTCGACGTACCGCCGGGTGAAACGGCCCCCGATCCGGGTCACGATCTCGTAGCTGATCGTGCCGCACGCCTCCGCCCAGTCCTGGGCGGTGGGTCCGCCGTCGTCGCCGGCACCGAACACGGTGACCTCGGCTCCGGCGCCGGGGTCGTCGCCCTCGAGGTCCACGACGAGCTGGTCCATGCAGATCCGGCCCCTGACCCTGCGCCGCCGGCCGGCGACCTGCACCTCGGCACGGTTGCCGCCGACCCGGGGAAGACCGTCGGCGTAGCCGGCCGGGACCAGTCCCAGGGTCGTGTCGTGGTCAGCCACCCAGGTGCGGCCGTAGGAGACCGCGTCGCCCGCGGCGATCTGCTTGACCATCGCCAGGCTGGCGCGGGCGGTCATCGCGGGCCGCAGGCCGATCTCGCCGGTGACGCCGGGTGCCGGGTCGAGGCCGTACGACGCGATGCCGACCCGGACCAAATCCCGCCGGCTGCTCGGGCGGAGGATCGCGGCGGCGGAGTTGGCCAGGTGGGTGACCTCCGGCTCCAGCCCGGTCGCCTTGGCCACTTCCAGCGCGTCCTGGAACGCCGTCTCCTGCGCGTCGTTCGCCGGGTCGTCGGGCTCGTCGCTGGAGGAGAGGTGCGACCAGATGCCGGTGAGCGTCCAGCTCTGGTCGTCCTCGCCCTGCCTGGCGCGCGCCACGACGCTTCCCCACTCCTCGAGGGGTACGCCGCCGCGGTTGAGTCCGGTGTCGACCTTGAGCTGCACCCGGGCTCGTCGGCCGGTGGCGGCGATGGCGTCGAGCTCGTCGACCGAGTAGGCGGTCACGTCGACGTCGCGCTCGATGGCCGCGCCCCAGTCGTCGCCGGGGACGGTCAGCCAGCAGAGCACGCGCCCGGTGTCGCCGGCGTCACGGAGCGCGACGGCCTCGTCGATGGTCGCGACCCCGAGCCAGTCGGCGCCACCCTCGCGGGCCGCCCGCGCCGACTCGGCGAGCCCGTGGCCGTAGCCGTCGGCCTTCACAACCGCCATGTACTGCGTGCCGACGAGCTCCTTGAGCAGCCTCACGTTGTGTCGGATCGCGGCGAGGTCGATCACGACCTCGGCCCGCTGGGTCGGTTGCTGGGTCACGACAGCACCTCACGGATGGCCTCGGGCAGCCACCCGGCGACGTCGGAGGCCACCAGCGGGCCACCGTCGCTCGCGAGGCTCGCGGCGGCACCGTGCAGCCAGGCGCCGACGCTGGCGGCGTCGTACGCCGTGAGACCGGCGGCCAGCAGCGCCGCGATCAGACCGCCGAGCACGTCGCCGGCGCCCGCCGAGGCCAGCCACGCCGTGCCGGTGGTGTTGACCCGGGTCCTGCCGTCCGGCCGGGCGATGACCGTGCGCCGGCCCTTGAGCAGGACGGTGGCGTCGTACTTGCTCGCTGCCTCGCGGGCGAAGTGCAACGGCCGGGCCTCGACGTCCTGCCGGTCCGCGCCGAGCATGGCGGCGAGCTCGCCGGCGTGTGGCGTCGCGACCGCGGCCTGTCCCGGGTCGAGGTGCTGGAGCGCGTCCGCGTCGACGACCACTGGTACGCCGTCCGCCAACGCCGCCTTGAGCTCCTCCCCTGCCGAGTCGCTCCCACCGGAGCCGACCACCCAGGCCTGGACCCGGCCCTCCCCCACCACCTCGGGATGGAGCAGCTTGACGCTCGCCGAGACGGACTCGTCGCCGACGTACCGGACCATCCCGGCCAGCCCGCACGACGCGCCCGCGACGCTGAGCAGCGCGGCGCCGGGATAGCGGGCGCTGCCGGCGCGCACGCCGACGACGCCGCGCGAGTACTTCTGCGCATCCGTGGTGGGTCGCGGCAGCAGCGCCGCGACATCGTCGGGCTGGAGCGCCTCGACGTCCGGTTCTGGCAGGTCGAGCCCGAGGTCGACGAGGTGCACGGCCCCGCAGGCCTGCGCTGCCGGGTCCACGAGGTGACAGACCTTGTGGGTCCCGAAGGTGACGGTCAGCGCCGCCTCGACGCAGTCGCCGTCCACCTCACCGGTGTCGACGTCCACGCCGCTGGGCGTGTCCACGGCCACGACCGGTACGCCGTGCAGCAGCTTGAGCGCGTTGGCGGCGTTCACACGGAGGCCGCCACGGCCGCCGATGCCGACGATGCCGTCGACGACCACCTCCGGCCTTCTCGTCGGCGCCGTCACCACGCGGCCGCCCGCCCTCTCGAGCGCGGCCCGGCCCTCCGCGTGGGCCTGGTCGCTCAGCAGCCACGCCTCGACCTGCACGCCCCGCCGCGCCAGCATCGCCCCGGCCCACACCGCGTCTCCGCCGTTGTCGCCCGAGCCCACGAGCAGCAGCACCCGCCGCCCGTATGCCGACCCCAGGAAGTCCACGACCGCCACCGCCAGCCCGGCCGCCGCCCGCTGCATCAGCGCACCCTCCGGCACCCGCGCCATCAGCTCGGCCTCCGCCGCCCGTACCTGCTCGACGGTGTGCGCGTGCAGCATGCGTTCACGCTAGCGGGGACCCCCCGCGCTGCTCACGAGCGACGGTGCGTGTGGCTGGGTCAGACCCTCAAGCGCATCAGCCGCAGCCGGGGCGCCACCGGCATCGGCGAACCCGGCGGCGACGCGCTGCGCACCCTCGCGCATGGTCATCGTTGTCCTGATCGCGGCGCCCAGTTCCTCCGACGTCGGGTCGCCGAGAACCTGCGCGCCGGCCCGGTTGGCGGAGACCCGGGCGGCGACCTCGAACTGGTCGCGCCCGACCGGCACGACACAGACGGGTACACCCGCGGCGAGCGCGCGCTGGGTGATGCCCATCCCTCCGTGACACACCACGCAAGCGGCCTTGCGGAGCACCGGTCCATGCGGCAGCCAGCGCTCCACGCGTGCGTTGGCCGGCACGGCGAACGATTCCGGATCGTGTGCCGCTGTGCTCACCACGACGTGCACGTCGTCGTCGCGCAGCGCCTCAAGCGTGGCGGTGATGAGGGCGTCGTCGCGCTGGAACTCGGACGAGGCGGTGACCAGCACCAGGGGCTTGTCGAGGTCCTCCAGCCAGGCGGGTGCAGGCGACGGGGGCTCCCACAGGCCGGGTCCGACGTACCGGAACGACGCAGGCAGGTCGAGCCCTTCGACCTCGAACGGCGCGGCGGTGAAGTAGAGGTGCAACGGCGCGCGCCACGCGTCCGCTGGGTCCACCGGCTGGAGGCCAACGCGCTCCCGAGGTGCGTTGAGCGCTTCCATCCCGATCGGGGCGAACGTGAACGGGACGAGGGTGGCGTCCGGGACCCGGGCATCGTGCTGGAAGAACGGGCTCCACAGTGCCCACGGCAGCCTGCTCGCCTCCGCCACGGCCGCGGCTCCTGCCGACGCGACATCGACCAGCAGCACGTCGGGGTCGACGTCGGCAACGGCGCTCTGGAGGTCGGGCACCTCGTGCTCGGTCCGGTCGCGGAACGTCAGGAAGACCCCGGCGAGACTCTCCTCCGGACTGCTGGCCTCCCAGTCCCTCAGGGGCAGCTGCTCGATCGCGGGATCGACGGGTGCGGCGTGCAGCCCGAGGCGAT
The DNA here is from genome assembly GCA_963759065.1 of uncultured Actinomycetota bacterium. Taxonomy (GTDB): domain Bacteria; phylum Actinomycetota; class Actinomycetes; order Propionibacteriales; family Nocardioidaceae; genus Nocardioides. The sequence goes on from CAVWYA010000018.1 coordinate 212,750, forward strand.
CGAGGGCGGCGACCTCGGACGAGAGCGTGCGGACATGGACGTCGTGGCCGCGACCACGCAGCTCGAGCAGGGTCTGCACGAGCGGGTAGAGGTGCCCGCGGGCCGGTGAGGTGTAGGCGAGATAGCGGGTCATGTTCTTTCTCCGTTCAGTGCATTGATCAACTCGATGAGGGTGGTTTCGACTTCAGTGCGGCTGAGTCCGTGGTCGAGGCGCAGCAGCTTCCACGTGTAGACGTCGGTCAGCACGAGCAGGCCGCGAACGCGCCGCTCACGGTCCTGCCCGCTGCGCTTCCCCAGCTGTGGCGCGAAGATCCGCTCGACCCAGGCCCGGTGGTACTGCCGTCCGCCCTCGACGTTCTCCTTGATGAGGGGGATGCGATCCTCCTGGGCGATGAACCGCAATCGGTTGCGGCCCCACCATTCGTAGCTGTCGAGGACGTTCCGCACCGCACCGACGACGTCGCCGACGGGGGCTTCGTCGCGCTGTCTCATCGCCTCGGCGACCCCGCGGTTCATGGTGGCGACGAACAACGCTTCCTTCGACCCGAAGCGGCGGATCACGGTGCGCTTGCTGATGCCGACCCGTTCGGCCACGAGCTCCAACGAGACGTCGTCGAAGTCCTGCTCGGTGAAGAGCTCGAGCGCCACGTCGAGCACCCGGGTCGCCGTGGCCTCTGCCGCGTCGGCGCGTGCCGTCATCCGGTACGGGCGTCGCGCTGGCTCGACACCCTGACTATTCATGTCACCGATGGTGACACCAAATGTAGCTGCTGGTCAAGGCCCTATGCGGCGCCACCGGCTCGTGTGCCTGACCACGCGCAATGGCCCGTCCTCAGGCACACAACCCGCCAACCGCTGTGCCCCGGGTCAGAACCTGAGGTCGACCCACACCGTCCGGTGGTCGGAGGACGGGAACGGGAACTCGCCGGTCAGGCGGGAGAGCGGGTCGGAGGGCACCGGCCAGAAGACGCCGGAGCCCTTCACCTTCAGCCCCTTGGACGGCAGCACGTAGTCGGCGCGCAGGTTGCCGGGCGCCGGGTTGTCGTTGAAGTCCGCGGTGTCGAACTTCGGGTCGCCCAGGTGGGCCGCGTTCGCACCGCCCTGGCGGGCCGCGGCCTCCGTGCCACCTGCCGAGGTGGGCAGGGGGTCGCGGATGCGCGGGTTGTCGATCAGCTGCTGGATGGCGCCGTCGACGGAGTCGCCGTCGACCGGGTCGCTGTTCTGGTCCCCGGCGATAACGAACGACTCGCCGCGCTTGAGTCCGCCGTCGCGCCCGCGGTCGTCGTACATGTAGTCCTCGCCGGACACGTAGTCGGCCCAGAACCGGATCTCGTCGTGGTTGCGGGTGCCGTTGCGGTCGTCGGGTCCGTCAAAGGTTGGCGGCGTCGGGTGCGAGACCAGGAAGTGCACGGTCTTGTGCTTGTCGATGCGGATCGGCAGGTCCCAGTGGGACTTGCTGGAGAGCCGGAAGACGTCGAGCTCGGCCGGGGAGTACCAGTCGGCGGGGGCCGGCGTAGCCGGGTTGTCGGGCAGCATCGCGCCCGGCATGTCCTTCCAGAGGAACTTCTGGAAGGTCCGCACCTTGTGGAAGTCGATCGGGTAGCGGCTGAGGACGGCCATGCCGAACTGGCCCTCGAACTCACCGAACCCGAACGCGTCGTTGCCGCCGCCCACGGTGCCGTTGTTGTCGAGGTCGAAGCCGCTGGGGATCCCGGTGTTGGACGGCGCGACGAAGGCGTACTTGTAGTCGATCGCCTTCGCACCGTTGTGCGCCACCTCGAGGTAGTTGTCCCGGAACAGGTTGATCGCCACGTTGCCGGCGACGTAGTCGAACTCGTTGATCAGCAGTACGTCGGGCCGGGTGCGCTGGATGATCTCCGCGACGGTGGCCGCCTGGGCGTTGTTGGGCGTCGACAGGTCCGTGACCAGCTGGCCCGCCGCGGCCCGGTTGAGCGAGGCGTTGAAGGTCTGGAAGCGGACCGTCTTGCTGTGGCCGTGGTCGTGACCATGACCGTGGCCGTGACCGTGACCGTGACCGTGACCACCGTGGTGGCCGTGCTGGGAAGCCGTGGCTGGACCGGCTGCGAGGGCGGTGACGGCGGCCGTGACGGCCGCGACGCTGGCCGCTGCTGCCCGAGAGATGTTCATGCCCTCACCGTGCCACTGCGCAGCGATTCGTCAAGAGCCACGAGGCGAACAGCTGGTGATGAGTCGGGTCAGCGCCCCTCGAGGTCGCAGTCCATCGCGTCGGCGACCCCCTGCTCGTAGTCCTCCAGGTCGTCGTAGTCCCGCTCGCCGTCACCGCCGAGAGTCAGGTAGGCACAGTTGAGCTCGCGGTTGTCCTGGGCCTGTCCGTAGACGGTCCACGCGGTGAAGGCGGAGCAGGCGGCGCCCAGGAACACGCCCACCACCGCCAGGGACAGCAGTACGTCGGTCCGGCTGCGGATCCGCGGTGGTCGCCCCGGCTTCACCGGGCCGGAGCCCACCTCGACGACCTCGATCTCGCGGTACTCGTCGCTCACTGCAGCAACTTAGACCGTCAGCCCTCCAGCACCACCACGGCCGACGCGATGCCGGCGTCATGGGACAGGGACAGGTGCACCGACGTGGCCCCAAGGGCGTTGGCCCGGGCCAGCACTGTGCCGCGCAGCTCCAGGACCGGCCTCCCCGACGACTCGGAGAACACCTCGGCGTCGTGCCAGTGCATGTTGCCCGGGGCGCCGAGCGCCTTGGCGACGGCCTCCTTGGCGGCGAACCGGGCGGCCAGGGAGGCCAGTGACCGGGTCCGCTCGGCGGGCGTGAAGAGCCGCACCGCGAGACCGGGGGTCCGGTCGAGCGACTGCCCGAACCGCTCGATGTCGACCACGTCGATGCCGACGCCGACGATGGCCACCGCTACTCCACCGTCACTGACTTGGCGAGGTTGCGCGGCTGGTCGACGTCGTGGCCCATCGCGGTGGCCAACTCGCACGCGAACAACTGGAGCGGTACGACGGCGACCAGTGGCTGGAGCAGCACGGGCACGGCCGGCAGCCGGATCAGCACGTCGGCGTACGGCACGATCCGCTCGTCGCCCTCCTCGGCCAGGCAGATCGTGCGGGCGCCGCGCGCGCGGACCTCCTGGATGCCGCTCAGCATCTTGTCGTGCAGCTGGTCACGTCCACGGGGAGGTACGACGCACAGCACCGGCATCCCGTCCTCGATCAGGGCGATCGGACCGTGCTTGAGCTCGCCGGCGGCGAACCCCTCGGCGTGCAGGTAGGCGAGCTCCTTGAGCTTCAGCGCACCTTCGAGCGCCACGGGGTAGCCGGCGTGCCGGCCGACGAACAGCACCGACTGGGTGCCGACCAGCGACCGGGCCAGCTCGTAGACCGAGTCGGAGGAGCCCAGGACGGTCTCGATCTGGGACGGGATGGCCTCGAGCTGCGACATCACCTGCCCGATCTCGTCGCCGTACCGCGTGCCCTTCACCTGCGCCAGGTAGAGCGCGAGGAGGTAGCAGGCGACCAGCTGGGTCAGGAACCCCTTCGTCGACGCGACCCCGATCTCCGGGCCGGCGTGCGTGTAGATGACCGCGTCGGACTCACGCGGGATGGTCGAGCCGTTGGTGTTGCAGATGGCCAGCACCTTGGACCGCTGGGTGCGCGCGTGCCGGATCGCCTGCAGGGTGTCCGCGGTCTCGCCGGACTGCGAGATCGCCACGACCAGCGTCGAGTAGTCGAGGATCGGGTCGCGATAGCGGAACTCCGAGGACAGCTCCACCTCGACCGGCACCCGGGTCCAGTGCTCGATGGCGTACTTCGCGACCATCCCGGCGTAGAACGACGTACCGCACGCGATGATGATGATCTTGTCGATGTCGCGGAGCTCCTGGTCCGAGAGCCGCATCTCGTCGAGCTGCAGCAGCCCCGACGCCGTACGCCGGCCGAGCAGCGAGTCGGCGACGGCGCGCGGCTGCTCGAAGATCTCCTTGCGCATGAACCAGTCGTGGCCCTCCTTCTCGGCCGCCGACAGGTCCCAGTCGACGTGGTAGCGCAGGCCCTCCTGCGGGCGGCCGTGGAAGTCGGTGACCTCGACGGAGTCGCGGGTGATCGTGACGACCTGGTCCTGGCCGAGCTCAAGGGCCTCGCGGGTGTGCTCGATGAACGCCGCCACGTCGGAGCCGAGGAAGTTCTCGCCGTCACCGAGCCCGACGACGAGGGGCGAGTTGCGCCGCGCCGCCACGACCCGCGACGGGTCCAGGGCATCGACCGCGACCAGCGTGAACGCGCCGTCCAGCTGGACGCACACGCGTTGCATCGCCACGGTCAGGTCGACGTCAGAGGCGAGCTGCAGCTCGAGCAGCTGGGCGGCCACCTCGGTGTCGGTCTCCGAGACGAGCCCCAGCTGCTCGGAGTCGGCCTCGATCCGGGCCCGCAGCTCGGCGAAGTTCTCGATGATCCCGTTGTGTACCAGCGCGACCCGGCGTCCGAAGCCGAGGTGCGGGTGCGCGTTGACGTCGTTGGGCGCCCCGTGGGTGGCCCAGCGGGTGTGCCCGATGCCCGTCGTCGACCCGGGCAGCGGCGCGTCGGCGATCGCCTTCTCCAGGTTGGCGAGCTTGCCGGCCTTCTTCGCGAACACGATCGCGTCGTCCACCACGAGGGCGATCCCGGCCGAGTCGTAGCCGCGGTACTCCAGCCGCCGCAGCCCGTCGAGCACGACGTCCTGGGCCTGCCTCTCCCCGACGTACCCGACGATGCCGCACATGGGCCGCGAGTCTATCGACGCAGGGGCGAGGCCCCCGGCTGCCACGACGGCTGACAGACTCCTCGCCATGCCCAACGGCGGGAGCTACGAAGGCGCCCACGAGGCGTCCCCGTACACCGAGCTCGACCGCTCCGCCTGGGCCGCGCTGGCCAGCGAGGTGGAGGACCCGCTCACCGAGGGCGAGCTCACCACGCTGCGGGGGCTGGGCGACGCGCTCGACCTCCAGGAGGTCCGCGAGGTCTTCCTCCCGATCAGCCGGCTGCTGAGCCTGTACGTCGAGACCGCCGGCCGCCTGCACCGCGACCAGGAGGAGTTCCTCCACCAGGCGACGCCGCCGCGCACGCCGTTCGTCATCGGCCTGGCCGGGTCGGTCGCGGTCGGCAAGTCAACGACCGCGCGCGTGCTGCAGCACCTGCTGGCGCACTGGCCCGAGCACCCGAACGTCGCGCTGGTCACCACCGACGGGTTCCTCTACCCCAACGCCGAGCTCGAGCGTCGCGGGCTCCTGCAGCGCAAGGGGTTCCCCGAGTCCTACGACCGCCGCGCCCTGTTGCGGTTCGTCGTAGACATCAAGTCCGGCAAGGACGAGGTCGCAGCGCCGGTCTACGACCACCTCACCTACGACGTCGTCCCGGACGAGAAGGTGCACATCAAGCACCCCGACATCGTGATCATCGAGGGGCTCAACGTCCTCCAGCCGGCCCGGGTCCGCGACGACGGCCGCACGGGCCTCGCGGTGAGCGACTTCTTCGACTTCTCGGTGTACGTCGACGCGAAGACCAGCGACATACGGGACTGGTACGTCTCCCGCTTCCTCCGCCTGCGCGAGACGGCGTTCCGCGACCCGCAGTCCTACTTCGCGCGTTATGCCTCGCTCTCCCACGACGAGGCGGTCGCCGAGGCGATGCGGATCTGGGACTCCATCAACGGCCCCAACCTCACCGCGAACGTGCTCCCCACGCGCTCCCGCGCCACCCTCGTGCTGCGCAAGGACGCCGACCACTCGGTCCGCTACGTGCGGCTGCGCAAGATCTGACGGCCGTCAGATCGTCTTCTCGACCTCGAGGCAGCGTTCGACGACGCGGTAGCCGAGCCGGTCGTTGATCGCGTTCATGTGGACGTTGACGTCGGCGTTGCCGGTCATCAGCCACTCGAGCTCCGGGAACCGCTCGGCCATCGCCTGCTGGTTGGCCACCTTGATCGCCAGGCCCAGCCGGTGGCCCCGGTGCTCCCCGACGACCAGCGTGCCGCTCTGGAGCCCGCGGTCGGGCGTCGTCTCGTTGACGAACGCCTCCGTCAGAGCCACGACCTCGCCGTCGCGCGTGAGGGCGAACGTCCGCGCATCCTGCCTCCGGGCCGCCGCGGCGCGCGTCTCGAGGCCGCGCAGGCGAGCCTCGTCCCACACCTCGTTCTCGACGTCGGCGTCCCCGGACGGCGCCTCGGAGATGAACATGTTCTGGATCGCGAGGAACCCGCCCACCAGCTCGTCGGGCAGCACGCCCCACACTGTGCGCAGCTCGTAGTCGCGGTGGTACGGCGCGCACTCGGCCGCGAGGTCGGCCCATTGGTCGCGGGTGCCGGGGAGGTCGACGACCTTCATGCCGTCCTCCACGGCGACCCCGAACCCGTGGTGCTCGGCGAACGCCAGCGCCGGGCTGCCCTCCCCCACCGGCGCGAAGACCTCGCCGCCGAGCACCCGGCGCCCCACGGAGCCGGCCCAGCGGACGGCGGTGTCGAGGAGGAGGCTCCCGATGCCCTCGCGGCGCCGGTCGGGGCGCACCGAGACGTTGGCATGGGCGCGGTGCAGGTTGTCGACCGTGCTGCCGTTGGCGGCCAGCGTCCCCACGACCTGGTCACCGTTCGTCGCCATCCAGAACCTGCGGTCCCACTCGGGGAAGTCCATGGGGAAGTAGGTCTTCGCCGCGTGCCACGCCAGGTGGTCGTTGTAGGGCCGCTCGGCGACCGCGTCCCGCTCGAGCTCCCAGAACGCCCGGACCTGGGCCTCATCCGTGCGATCGAGCTCGCGCACCTCGATGTCGGTCATCCCAGCACCTTCTGCAGCTCGAGGAGGCGGTCGACGAGCTGGTAGCCCAGCTGGTCGTTGACGGCGTTCATCCAGCGGTTGGTGGTGGCGTTCCCGGTCACGATCAGCTCGGCGCCCGGGTGCAGCGTCCGCACCTGCTGGTGCAGCAGGACCTTCATCCCGAGACCGAGCCGGTGGCCGCGGTGCCCGGGCAGCACGAGGGTGTCGCCGATGGAGGCCAGCCGCGGCGCGTGCGGTGACAGGGTGAGGTTCGTGTAGCCCGCAACCTCCCCGGACGGGTCCAGGGCCACCACCGTCACCAGGTCGCGGTGTTGGGCCGCACGCCGCCCTTCGCGTGCGCGCAGCCGCGCAGGCGTCCACGCCTCCGGCTGGAGGTCGAGGTCGCCGAGCGGGATCTGCTCCATGAACTGGCTCATGGCGTCGGCCAGCGAGGCGAGGTGCTCCTCGGGTGTCGGGTCGGTCCACCAGGCCAGCCGGTAGTCGCCGAGCCGCTGGGCCGCCAGCGCCTCGAGCGCCGGTAGCCGGTCGGCCGTGGCCTCGAGGTCGACCACCTTGATCCCGTCGACGTTGGCCACGGCGTACCCCCTCGCCGTCGCCCAGCGGCCGTCGTCCCCCTCGTCGCCGTCGTCCAGCGGCGCGCGTACGTCGGCCAGGATCGTGTGTCGTCCTGCGGCCGTGATGATCCCCTCGGCGTGCTCGAGCAGTGCGCTGCCTATGCCGCGACGCCGGTGCCGCGGTGGCACGAGAACCTCGACGGAGCCGAGGTGGGTGTTGTCGTTCGTCGGGATCATCACCAGGCCACCACCGACCATCGCCTCCTCCTCGTAGGCGCCGAGGAAGACCGTCCGGTGCTCGTCGTCGACCTGCGGGAGGGCGTGGCGGGAGATCTCCCAGTCCGGCCACAGGTCGACCGGACGGGTGGACATCGCCGCGTGGCCACAGCGCCACCACTCGTGCATCAGTGGCTCGACGCTCCGATCGAGCTCGCGGATCTCGATGTCGCTCACGAACCGCGAGCCTAGGCGGCGCTGCCCGGGATCCGCACCCAGAAAACGGCCCCGTCGTCGGTCTCGTCGGCGCCGAGGGAGCCGCCGTGCGCCGCCGCCAGCGCCCGGGCCAGCTGGAGACCGATGGTGACGCCGGTGCCCTCCGCATTGACCTCGAACGGCTCGAACAGCGCCCGGAAGGCCTCGGCCTCGACGGGCGCACCCTCGCGCACCACCCGCAGCTCGAGCCACGACGCCGCGCGACGTACGTCGAGGCGCCGCGCGCGCGGCCGGGGGCCCGCCGCAGCGGCCAGCCAGAGATCGCGCAGCACCCGGCGCAGCAGTGCCGGGTCGACGACCACCTCGACCGCGCCTCCGAGGCCGCCGATCACGCCCAGACCGTCCAGCTCCGCGGCCAGGACCGAGACCGGCACCAGCTGCGGAGCCAGCGCGAGCCGTCCCTGCAGCACCTCGGCCATCAGCTCGACATCGAAGGCGCGCTCGGTGAGCCGGTCCAGGGCGGCGTACAGCCGGTGCAGCGAGTCACGGGCCTCGTCGGCGGGCACCTCGCCGTCGGCGAGCATCGCGACCCAGCCCTGGGCCATGGAGAGCGGGGTCCGGACCTCGTGGGCGAACGCCGCCAGGAACCGGTCCCGCTGCCGCGCCTCCTCGGCGGCCGGCTCCTCGATCACCTGCGCGGTGCCGGCCTCGACGAAGGTGCGCACCCAGGCCGCGAGCGCGTCAGCGTCAACGCTCCAGCGAGCTGCGACCTCGGCGGTCGGCCGTCCGCGCAGCACCTCGAGCACCGCGGGGACCCGCGTCTCGACCCCGTCCGCCATGTGCGGAGCGTAGTGCCCCCTCAGCCGAGCGAGAGCCGTTCGCGGACCACCTCGGCCAGCCGCGCGGCCACGTCGCGCGCGGCCTCGTCGGTCGGCGCCTCCACCATCACGCGCACGACGGGCTCGGTGCCGGACGGCCGCAGCAGCACCCGGCCGCGCCCGGCCAGGGCGCGCTCCTCGCTGGCCACCGCCTCGGCCAGCACCGGGTCGTCGGCGCGGTCCTTGTCGACGCCGGTGACGTTGACCAGCACCTGAGGCAGCCGGGTCACGACCGACGCCAGCGACTGGAGGTCCTTGCCGGTCGCGACCATCCGCTGAAGCAGGTGCAGCGCGGTCAGGATGCCGTCGCCGGTGGTGGCGTACTGGCTCATGATCACGTGGCCCGACTGCTCGCCGCCGAGGACGTAGCCGCCGGCCCGCATCTCCTCGAGCACGTAGCGGTCACCGACTTTGGTCTGCCGGACGCGCAGCCCGGCCGCCTCCATCGCCTGCACGAAGCCGAGGTTGCTCATCACGGTGGCCACGACGGTGTCGTCCACGAGGCGGCCGGCCTCGGCCAGGTCGAGGGCGAGTACGGCGAGCAGCTGGTCGCCGTCGATGTCCTTGCCCTCGTGGTCGACGGCCAGGCAGCGGTCGGCGTCACCGTCGAGGGCGATGCCCGCGTCGGCACCGTGCTCGACCACCGCGGCCTGCAGCGGGCCGAGGTGGGTGGAGCCGCAGCCGTCGTTGATGTTGAGGCCGTCGGGCTCGGCGCCGATCACCACGACCTCGGCGCCCGCAGCCCGGAGCGCCATCGGCGCGGCCTCGGTGGCGGCGCCGTTGGCGCAGTCGACGACGACCTTCAGCCCGGTGAGCGGCCGGTCCAGGGTCGACATCAGGTGGTCGACGTACTCCTCGATCGGGCGCTCGTAGGGGCGCACCCGGCCGACGTCGGCGCCGATGGGCGCGTCCCAGGAGCTGCCGAGCAGCTCCTCGATCTGCGCCTCGACGAGGTCGTCGAGCTTGTGGCCACCACGGGCGAGGAACTTGATGCCGTTGTCGGGCATCGGGTTGTGCGAGGCGCTGATGACCACGCCCAGGTCGGCGTCGAGCGAGTCGGTCAGGTAGGCGACACCCGGCGTCGGGACCACGCGCAGGCGGAGTACGTCGACGCCGGCCGAGGCGAGCCCGGCGACGACGGCGTGCTCGAGGATCTGGCCGGAGATCCGCGTGTCCCGGCCGACCACTGCGAGGGGTCGCTCGCGGGTCCGGTCGACGTCGCCGCGAGACATGATGACGCGTGCCGCGGCGACCGACAGGTCGAGCGCGAGCTCGGCCGTGACCTCGCGGTTCGCGAGGCCACGGACGCCGTCGGTGCCGAAGACGCGGGGCATGCCCCCGGTCAGCGCTTGCTGTACTGGGGAGCCTTACGGGCCTTCTTGAGACCGGCCTTCTTGCGCTCGATGACGCGGGCGTCACGCGTGAGCAGCCCGGCCTTCTTGAGCGTGGGGCGGTTGGTCTCCTCGTCGATGAAGTTGAGGCAACGCGCCACGCCCAGGCGCAGCGCGCCGGCCTGGCCGGTGATGCCGCCGCCGTGGATGCGGGCGATCACGTCGAAGCGGCCCTCGAGCTGCAGGGCCGCGAACGGCTCGTTGACGACCTGCTGGTGCAGCTTGTTGGGGAAGTAGGAGTCGAGCGCGCGGCCGTTGACCGTCCACTCGCCGGTGCCGGGGACGATGCGCACCCGGGCCACGGCCTCCTTGCGACGACCGGTGGCCGCGGCGGGGGCGATGGTCGCGGGCCGCGACGGGGTGTCGGCGCTAGGCTCGCTCTCGGAGCTGTAGGCGACACCGCTCTCGTCGGCGGTGTAGGTCTCTTCGACCTCGGCGCCCTCGGCGCCGTCGATGGTCTCGGTGCTGTCGGAAGTCACTGATGTTCCTCTGGTGGTCGACGACTACTGGGAGATCTGGGTGATCTCGAAGGGGACGGCCTTCTGGGCCTGGTGCGGATGCGTGGGGCCCGAGTAGACCTTGAGCTTCTTGATGATCTGCCGACCCAGCTTGTTCTTGGGGAGCATGCCCCAGACGGCCTTCTCGACGACCTTGCGGGCGTCCTTGTCGAGCAGCTGCCCGACCGGGGTCGCGGTGAGGCCGCCCGGGTAGCCCGAGTGGCGGTAGGCGAGCTTCTTCGTCAGCTTGTCGCCGGTGAGCGCGATCTTCTCGGCGTTGACGATGATGACGAAGTCGCCGGTGTCGACGTGCGGCGCGTAGATCGGCTTGTGCTTGCCGCGCAGCAGGGTCGCACTCTGGACGGCGAGCCGGCCCAGGACGATGTCGGTCGCGTCGATGACGTGCCAGGCGCGCTGGATGTCGCCGGGCCTGGGGCTGTAGGTGCGCACGAAAGTGTCTCTCTCGTTCGTCGGACCGCTCCGGAGGTGTCCGGGGCGGAGGTGGAGCCACGCCTTCTGACGAACACGGCCCGGCTTTTGGCCGCCTCTGCGAGACGGCGCTGTCCGGGACTGCGAACGGATGTCGTGCGGACGTCCGGACGCGGCAGGAGGCGCGACCGACAAATGTACGGCGTGTCGCGGGTCTGGTCCAATCCTGTGCGCGCTCCGCGCGAGCTTGCGAGTGCGGAGCGTGTGAGCGAGGGGTTGAGGAGAGTCGGCTCGGACCGAGCCTGCGAGGGCCGAGCGACTCGACGAAGCCACGCACGCCGGGGCTGGCAGGTGATTGAGTCCCAGCACCGGGTTGCGGGGTTTCGAGACGGTTGCTGCGCAACCTCCTCAACCACCGGTGGGTGGACACCGGATGTCTCATGTTCACGCACGGCGACTAAGTTGAATGGGTGACCCAAGAGCAGACTGAGTCGCTGACGGTCCGGGACAACCGCACCGGGCAGGAGTACGACGTACCGATCACCGACGGCACCATCAAGGCCGCGGACATCGGGCAGATCAAGGCCGGCGAGGACACACCCGGGCTCGCGGTCTACGACCCCGGCTTCGTCAACACCGCCTCGTGCCGCAGCGCCGTGACCTACATCGACGGCGAGAAGGGGATCCTGGAGTACCGCGGCTACCCGATCGAGCAGCTCGCCGAGAAGTCGAACTTCCTCGAGGTCGCCTACCTGCTCGTGCACGGCACCCTCCCGTCCAAGGAGGGCTACGACGCGTGGGTGCACGAGATCACGTACCACACGTTCGTGCACGAGAACGTCAAGGAGTTCATGCAGGGCTTCCGCTACGACGCGCACCCCATGGGGATGCTGATGGCGTCGGTCGGGGCCCTGTCGACGTTCTACCCCGACGCCCGCAACATCGGCGACGCGGACAACCGGCACATGCAGATCGTGCGGATGATCGCCAAGATGCCGACCCTCGGCGCGTGGTCGTTCCGGCACGCGCAGGGCAAGCCGTTCATCTACCCCGACAACGACCTCAGCTACACCGCGAACTTCCTGTCGATGCTGTTCAAGATGAGCGAGCAGCGGTTCGACGCGGACGAGCGACTGGTCAAGGCGCTCGACGTGCTGTTCATCCTGCACGCCGACCACGAGCAGAACTGCTCGACCAACGCGGTCCGCTCGGTCGGCTCCTCGCAGGTCGACCCCTACTCGGCGGTGGCCGCCGGGGTCGCTGCGCTCTACGGCCCGCTGCACGGCGGTGCCAACGAGGCCGTGCTGCGGATGCTCAAGCGGATCGGGTCGAAGGAGAACATCCCCGACTTCATCAAGGGCGTGAAGGACGGCAACGAGCGGCTGATGGGCTTCGGCCACCGCGTCTACAAGAACTTCGACCCGCGCGCGACGATCATCAAGAAGGCCTGCGACGACGTGTTCGAGGTGACCGGGGTCAACCCGCTCCTCGAGATCGCCAAGGAGCTGGAGAAGATCGCGCTCGAGGACGACTACTTCATCTCGCGCAAGCTCTACCCCAACGTCGACTTCTACTCCGGTCTCATCTACGAGGCCTTCCAGTTCCCGCCCGAGATGTTCACGGTGCTCTTCGCGATCGGCCGGACCCCCGGCTGGCTCGCTCAGTGGCTGGAGCTCGTGCAGGACAAGGAGCAGAAGATCGCCCGGCCCAAGCAGATCTACACCGGCGACCGGACCCTCGACTTCGTCGCCGCCGACGAGCGCTGGGCCCAGGGCTGAGCACCCCACTGAACACCCGGCGGGGAGTCATCTGGGACTTCGGCAACGTCCTGATCCGGTGGGATCCCCGGCCGGCGATCGTGGCCGGGGTCGGTGAGGACGAGGCGGACCGCTTCCTCGCGGCCGAGGACTTCGACTTCATGTCCTGGAACCACCTCCGCGACGCGGGGGCGACCTGGGACGACGGTGAGGCGGAGGTACGCCGGACACACCCGCACTGGGCCGAGCACGCGGCGTCGTACCGCGCGCACTTCGAGCGATCCATGACCGGGCCGGTGCCCGGCACGGCCGAGCTGGTCACCGAGCTGCACGCGGCCGGCGTGCCGCAGCTCGGGCTGACCAACTGGTCGCACGAGCTCTACCCCGCCGCCCCGCGCGCCTACCCGGTGCTCGACCTGCTCGACGACGTGGTCGTCTCCGGCACCGAGAAGGTGGCCAAGCCGGACCCGGCCATCTTCGAGATCGCAGTGGCGCGCGCCGGCCTCCCGGCGGCGGACCTGATCCTGGTCGACGACAAGGAGGCCAACATCGCCTCCGCCATCGAGTTCGGCCTCGACGGGATCGTCTTCACGGGGGCCGACGAGCTCCGCACGGCACTGCGCGAGCGCGGGCTGCCGGTCTGAGGACCTCCTCGCCCGGGTGAGACGCTCGCCCGGTGCGAGTGGCGGTGGTCGGACTGGGGATGGCGGGCTCGACGCTGGCCTGTCTCCTCGCCGACCGCGGGGTCGACGTCGTGGTGCTCGAGCAGGAGGACGACCCCCGCCCGGTCGGCGCCGGGATCTGGCTGCAGCACATGGGACAACAGGTCCTGGACCGGCTCGGCCTGTTGGGTGCGCTGCGCGCGAGCTCCCGCGAGGTGTCGCGGGTCGACATCCGCACGTCGTCCGGACGGCAGCTGGTCGACGCGTCGTACGCCGACGTGCCGGGCTCGGTGCCGGCCCTCGGGGTGCACCGCGGGACCCTGTTCTCACTGCTGCTCTCCGAGGTACGCCGCCGCAGGGTCCCGCTCGAGCTGGGCGTGCCGGTGACCGGGGTGCGGCCGGCCGCCGGCGGTCTCGCGGTCGAGACGCCCGAGGGTGATCACGGGACCTTCGACCTGGTGATCGGCTGCGACGGCAGCCGGTCGTCGGTCCGGCGCAGCATGAAGGTCGCGCTCCGCGACCGCGCCTACGGCTACGGCGCGCTCTGGACCATCGTCGACGACCCCGACGAGCTGTGCGCCGACGAGCTGTACCAGTGCCTGCGCGGCACCCGGCAGTACCTCGGCGTGCTCCCGACCGGGCGTGGCCAGGCGTCGGTGTTCTGGTCCGAGCTCGGCTCCGAGATGGCGGGCACCGTGGCGCGCGGGCTGCCGGCCTGGCGGGACGCCGCCCGGCCGCTGGCCGGGCCGATGGCGCCCCTGCTCGACCGGGTTGACCACCTGCTGCCCGCGTCGTACCGCGACGTCGTCGTGCGGACGCCGTACCGCACCGAAGGCGGTGCCGCCGCGGTGCTGGTGGGCGACGCCGCGCACGCGATGAGCCCGCAGCTCGGCACCGGCACCTCACTCGCACTGGCCGACGCCTGGACGCTGCACCAGGCCCTCGCCACCCATGCGTCACTCCCCGACGCACTGTCCGCGTACGCCGCGGCCAGGGCGGCGCACGTGCGCTGGTACCAGTGGTGGACCCGGCTGATGATGCCGGTCTTCCAGAGCGGCATGACGCCGCTCGCCTGGCCCCGCGACCTGCTCGCGCCGTACGTCGTCAAGGTTCCGGGTGTCCGGGAGCAGCTGGTGACGACGCTGGTGGGAGACCGGGTCTCTCCGTGGCGGCGCTGGGCCCTCCCGGAACTGCGCTGAGGCGGGCGGCCCGTCTAGCTCGGCTACTTGCTTCCCGCCCGCACCAGGCCGCTCTCGTAGGCCAGGACCACGGCCTGCACCCGCGTGGCGAGCGAGAGCTTGGCCAGGATCCGGTTGACGTGGGTCTTCACCGTCGCGGGTGACACGACGAGGGCCGCGGCGATCTCGTCGTTGGACAACCCTCGGGCGATCAGCCCCAGCACCTCGAGCTCGCGGCCGGTGAGCTGGGCCAGCTGCGGCGGTACTCCGTCGTGCGGCGCGGGCGCCCGGATGTGCTCCTCGATCAGCCGACGCGTCAGCGTCGGCGCGAGCAGGGCCTCGCCGGCGGCCACCGTCCGGATGCCTTCGACCAGGCGGTCCGGCGGCGTGGCCTTGAGGAGGAAGCCGGCCGCGCCGGCGTCAAGAGCGTCGTACACGTAGCCGTCGAGGTCGTACGTCGTCAGCACCAGCACGCGGCTGGGCAGCTGCTCGCCCACGATCGCGCGGGTCGCCGCGATGCCGTCCATGATGGGCATCCGGATGTCCATGAGCACCACGTCCGGGCGCAGCTCGCGGGTAAGCCGCACGGCCTCGCGGCCGTCGGGGGCGGTCCCGACGACCTCGCAGCCGCGCGCCGCGACCACCAGCTCGAGCCCGCTGCGGACCAGGTCCTGGTCGTCGGCCACGAGGACCGACGGCCCGCTCACGGGTCCACCACGGGCAGCACGGCCTCGAGCTCGAAACGACCACCCCGGACCCGGTGGGTGAGTCGCCCACCCAGCACGGAGGCCCGCTCGGCCATCCCGAGCAGTCCCAGGCCGCCGCCCTCGGACGTCGTCGACCCGACGACGTTCGTCGCCCGGACGTGCACCGCGCCGTTCTGCCGCGCGACCTCGAGCTCGACGTCTCCGCGCCCGTAGCGCCGAGCGTTGGTGACCGCCTCCTGGCAGATCCGGTAGGCGGACACGTCCACGGCAGCCGGCAGGTTGGTCAGGTCACCGGAGCGCTCGAGGGCGACGCCGCCGCCCTCGACCAGACGGTCGAGGTCTGCGAGCCCCGGCACCGGCTCCAGGCCGAGCTCGTCGGCGTCGTCCCGGACGAGGTGGAGCAACCGGGCGGTCTCGGCGAGGGCACGTCGCCCGGTCGCGGCGACGCCGTCGAGCACCTCGCCCGCGCCACCCGGGTCGGACGCCACGAGGTCCCGCGCGACAGCCGTCTGCACCACCATCGCGCTGATCGAGTGGGCGATCACGTCGTGCAGCTCGCGCGCGATCCGAGCACGTTCGTTCCGCACCGCCTGCTGGTGGATCACGGCCTGCTGCTCCTCGAGCAGCGTGGTCTGCTCGTCCAGCTTCCTCGCCACCCGCCCGAAGACGAAGGGCGGGATGAGCAGGGCGCCCACGAAGAAGACGTCCGTGACGTCGTTGTCGCTCTCGATCACGAAGTACTGCGGGATCGCCGAGGTCAGCATCACTCCGACCGCGACGATGCCCCACAGGTCAGCCCGGTAGCGGGCGCAGGAGTAGCACGCGACCACGACGATGGCGATCCCGGCGGCCGGTTCCGACAGCTCCGGTTCGACCAGCGAGGCCAGGGTGCTCGCCCAGCCCGCCAGCGGCGCCACGACGAGCGGGACCCGACGCCGCCACACCAGCAGGGCGCAGGCGACCGCGTTGCCGACGACGGCCAGCCCCCACGAGGGCAGCCCGCTGAGGGCCAGCTCGAGCGTGGAGAGCACCAGGAGTGCTGCAGGCAGGAGGGCGTCCCTGACCGGAGGCAAGGACACCCGCACGTCGTGAAGGTAACGCCGTCACACATCCGGCGACGTCAACCCTGGGGTGGACGGGGGTACGACCCGAGCGCCGACGACGGCGGCCAACCGCAGTTCCTAGCGTCGATGACATCCACTCCCGACACGTAGGAGCACCCGTGTTCGACAGCATCGAGCAGCAGCAGAAGGTCACCCGTCTCGCCTGGTTCGTGGCCCTGGCCACCCTCGTGATCGGCCAGCTCCACGCCCTGGCCCGGCACCGCACCGAGGACGGCAAGTCGGACCTCGACATGACGTCGACGTCGTTCTGGGCCGAGCCCGCGGGCCGCGCCCTCGACCCGCTGCTCAGCTGGGCCGGCCCGGACACCGTCTACCTGACGTACGGCAAGTGGTGGCTGATCGCCCTGGGGATCACCGCGGCGGCCGGGTACATGGTGATGCGGCTCCGCGCGCCGTACGGCATGGAGAAGTGGGGCTGGCGACTCTTCCTCGTCGGCTACGTGCTGCTCGCCGCGGGTGCCGGCACGTACTACTGGGGGCAGTGGACCTCGTACAACGTCCTCGAGCACATCGGCCTCTGGTTGGACCTGCCCGGCGCCCTGCTCGGCACGATCGGAGCCACGGTGCTCGGCATCGCGTTGCTGCGACGCGGAGCGAAGCCGCGGCTGGCCGCCGTCCTGCTCATCCTGACCATCGTGTGGCTGTTCGCGATCAGCTCGGTGACCTCGCTCGGCAACACCGACATCCCGATCATGTTCGCCATCGCGATGCTCGCCCGGGAAGCCGCCCTCAACCGGTCCCTCCCGTCGGTGGGGGCATCCGTGACCGCTGGAGCCGCCTGACCTCGGGGGCTCCCGGATAGGCCCCGAGGCGAGCATCATCAACGGTCCAGACAGAAAGGCCCGCCATGACCCGTTCGCTACGCCTGCTCCGGGACAACGCTCTAGGTCTCATCGCCATCACCATCGCCCTGTCGGCCGGCGCCTACGCCGTCGACAAGGCGCCGAAGAACTCGGTCGCCTCCAGCTCCATCCGCACCGGCGCCGTCAAGGGCATCGACGTGAAGGACGACTCCCTCACCGGCGAGGACATCAACGAGTCGACGCTGGCCCTCCCCTCCGACGCCGGCGGCACGGTCAGGTCCGTCACCGCGGGGAGCGGCCTCTCGGGCGGGACGATCACCAACGCCGGCACGATCTCGTTCGCCACCTGCCCGGCCAACCAGGTGCTCAAGTCCACCGGCCCCGACTACGCCTGCGCGGCCGACGCGGACACCAACACGACGTACACCGCGGGGACCGGCCTGCAGCTGAGCAGCACCCAGTTCTCGATCGCCGCCAACGGGGTCGGCAGCGCCCAGATCGCTGACGGCCAGGTCGGCACCGCAGAGATCGCCGACGACTCGATCACCGCGGCGGACCTCGGCTTCGTGAAAGCGGTCGGCTTCGCCGGCGGTCAGATCGCGAACGCCAGCTGCTCCAGCGCGACCCTCTCCCAGACGGCGCAGTTCGCGCCCGGCGCCCCCGGCGACTTCACCCTGGTCACCTCCGACCCGGCCATGCCGGCACGGGTCGTGCTCTACGGGCAGGTCGGTCCGGTCAACGCCGGGTTCCGCGAGTACTACCTCAGTGCCTGCAACCTCACCGGCTCGGCGGTCGTCCTGCCCGCAGCCACGGTGAAGATGTTGGTGATCTCGCAATAGGGGGCCGACCTGTGCGGCCGGTGCCGGTGGCCGCCGGCGTCGCGGTGGCGTCCCTCGGGCTGTTCACGCTGGCCGTGGCGTTCGGCTGGCTGGGGCCGGACGCCGACCGCGGCGCGGTCTTCTGCGAGGTCTCCGACGGCCCGCTGGAGCAGCCGGTCAACACGCTGAGCAACCTCGGGTTCGTGGTGGCCGGGTTGGCCATCGCCGTGCGCGCCGGGCGACCCGGCGGCCTGGGCCGGTCGACGATGGCCCGGATGCCCGGGCTGGCCACCGCCTACGCCTGCCTGGTGGTGCTGCTCGGGCCGGGCAGCATGGCCATGCACGCCACCGAGAGCGCGGCCGGTGGACAGCTGGACATGCTCAGCATGTATCTCGTGGCCGCCTTCGCCGCGTCGTACGCCGCGATGCGCCGCTGGCATCGCGGCCCGGCCTTCCTCGCCGTGGCGTACGTCGGCGCGGTGGTGGCGTGCGAGCTGGTGGGCAGGTTCGGCGGGCACGTGCCGGTCGTGGACTTCGCCGGCAACCTGGCGTTCGGGGCGCTCCTCCTCATCGCCCTGGTGCTCGAGCGCCAGCACGCGACGCGCAACGCCCACCACTACGGACAGAGCACGCACTACGGACAGAGCACGCTCGACCTCCGCTGGCTGGTGGCCGCGGTCGCCGCGCTGGCGATCGCCTTCGCCGTCTGGAACACGGCCAGGACCGGGCGGTTCGGCTGCTTCCCGCACTCGGTCTACCAGGGCCACGGCGTGTGGCACCTGCTGTGCGCGGTGTCGGCGTACTGCCTGTTCAGGCTCTACGTCAGCGAAGGGGCTAGTTCACCGCCCGGTCGCGGCCTTCCCAGTACGGCTTCCGGAGCTCGCGCTTGAGGATCTTGCCGGTCGGGTTGCGCGGCAGCGCCTCGATGATGTCGACCGTCTTCGGGCACTTGAACTTGGCCAGCGACTCCTGGCAGAACCCGATGAGCTCCTCCTCGGTCGCCTTCGTGTCCGGCTTGAGGGCGACGACCGCCTTCACCGACTCGCCCCACGTGTCGTCGGGTACGCCGATGATCGCGACCTCCATGACCGACGGGTGCTCGGCCAGGACCCGCTCGACCTCGGGCGAGTAGATGTTCTCGCCGCCGCTGATGATCATGTCCTTGAGCCGGTCCTCGACGAAGACGAACCCGTCGGCGTCGACCTTGCCCATGTCGCCGGTGCGGAACCAGCCGTCCTTCGTGATCACCTCGGCGGTCTCCTCGGGCTTGCCGAGGTAGCCCTTGAACAGCTGCGGCGTCCGCATCCAGATCTCGCCGTGCTCTCCGACGGGCAGGTCCTCGAGGCTGGCCGGGTCGACGATCCTGAGCTCGACGCCCGGGATCGGCCGGCCGGCCGAGACCAGTCGCTCCGGGTGGCCGTCCGCGACCGCCGTGCGGTGCTCGTCCGCCATCAGGTGGGTGGCCACACCGGACACCTCGGTGAGCCCGTAGACCTGGATGAAGTCCGTGTCCGGCCAGGCCTCCATGGCGGCCCGCAGCAGCGGCGGCGGCATCGGGGCCGCGCCGTAGGTGTAGGTCTTCAGGGCCCCGAACAGTCGTACGGCGTCCGGCCCGGCCTGCAGCACCTGCGCCAGCACCGCCGGCACCAGGAAGGTGCGGTTGGCGCCGTTGAGGATCGCGCCGGCGAGCGACGTACCGTCCGGGTCGCGGGTCATGTAGCTGTGCACCCCGTCGTGGATCCCGAACAGCACGTAGGACGAGCCGCCCACGTGGAACAGCGGCATCGAGACCATGTTCTTGTCCCCCGGCTCGAACTCCCAGCCGTCGTGGGCGTTCAAGGTGTGGGCGACCATGTTGGCGTGGCTCAGCATCACGCCCTTGGGGCGGCCGGTGGTGCCCGAGGAGTACATGACCAGGCAGACGTCGTCGGGTACGACGTCTTCGGAGCGGCCGACCCGCGGGGACGCCTGCAGCCACGCTTCGTACTCGTCACCCTCCGCACCGTCGGGGGTGACCTCGATGATCTTCTCGACGTGGGTGAGGTTCTCGCGGATCTTGTCGACGGTCGGCATCAGCTCGGTGCCGACCAAGAGCACCTTGGCGCCCGAGTCGTTGACGGCGTAGTCGACCTCGTCGCCGGCCGAGCGCCAGTTGACGATCGCGTTGGCGGCACCTAGGGACGCCGCGGCCATCGAGAGCTCGACGCACGCCGGATGGTTCTTGTCGAGGAACCCGACCACGTCACCGCGGCCGACGCCGAGGGCCTGGAGACCTCCGGCGCAACGGCGCACGCGGTCCTCCCACTCCCGCCAGCTCCAGGTCCTCTCGCCATAGGTGAACGCCGGCCCGTCGGGCAGGTGCTCGGCCCAGTGGGAGAGCCGGTCGTCGACGTACGTCGGGGTGGGAGCGGTCATGGTGGATTGTGGCCACGCGTGCGCGGCGGCCACAAGGTGATCAGTGGCCCACTTCAGCCGGCAGACTCCACGTGGACGTCCTCGCAGTCGTCGCTCGTCGTGCCCTTCTGGGGCGCCTCGTTGAAGACGACCTCGTCGTCGCCGGCACCGCAGATGATGTACATGCCCACCGACGGGTAGGTCGCGACGATCTTGTCGTTGCCGGTGCCGGCCGACGTCTCGTCGGGTCCGGAGATGAAGATGACGTCGTTGCCGGGGCCGCCGTAGGTCCTGTCGGCGAGGTTGTCGAAGCCCGCGATGATCCGGTCGTTGCCGGTCCCCCCGCCGAGGTCGTCGAGCCCGGGACCGCCCTTGACGGCGTCGTCGCCGGGCCCGCCGACCAGCAGGTCGTCACCGCCGAGTCCGAACAGGCGGTCGTTGCCGCCCTTGCCGCGCAGCGTGTCCTTGCTCTGGGTGCCGTCGAGCCGGTCGTCGCCGGCGCCGCCGTTCTTGACGACCGCGGAGGCCGTGCCTCCCACGAGGAGCATGGCGGCGGTCACAGCAAGAACGGCGAGGACGACGAGGCGCTTCATGGCGGCATCGTGCCACTGCGACGTGCCGATCTTCTTCTGGGACACCCAGCGAGGTCTCAGGATGGTCACAGATCCGGTGGGCACGGTGGTGTTCGTGACCGACACCGGCGACACCACTCCACTACCGCCTCCGCCAGGGAATTCTCCAGCCACCCCGCCGACGTGGCGCCCGTACGACGGGCAGACCGTTCCCTACGCACCGGCCGCTCCGCCGCCTGCTATGCGGCCGAGCGGACTGCGCCCCGAGAAGCGCAACCGGCGCGTCGTCTTCGCGGGATCACTGGTGGCGGCCTCCCTCCTGGTGGGGGGTGGCGCCGGTGTCGGTGGCGCAGCGGCGTACACGGCCTGGCACGACGACAACTCGTCCTCGGGCTCGGGGAGCGCCACGACGCCGACCACGTCGAAGGTCGTCGACACCCCCAACGCCCCCGCCGCGGACGGCAGCGTCCAGGCGGTGGCCGCGAAGGTGCTGCCGTCGGTCGTCAAGATCGACGTGAGCGGCGCCCAGGGGGCCGGCTCCGGCTCGGGCATCATCCTGAGCTCGGACGGCCAGATCCTCACCAACAACCACGTGGTCGAGCTGGCCGGGACCGACGGCACCCTCCGGGTGACGTTCAACGACGGGACCCACTCCGACGCGAAGGTGCTCGGCACCGACCCGCTCACCGACACCGCGCTGATCCAGGCCCAGACCGCTGAGGGGGAGAACGTCTCGGGACTGACCCCCGCGACCATCGGCAAGTCCGGCGACCTCGCCGTCGGTCAGGGCGTCGTCGCGATCGGCTCCCCGCTCGGCCTCGAGGCCACGGTCACCAGCGGCATCGTGAGCGCGCTCAACCGTCCGGTCAACGTGGGGTCCGACGACCAGAACAACAGCACCGTCTACCCGGCGATCCAGACCGACGCCGCGATCAACCCCGGCAACAGCGGCGGCGCGCTGGTCGACCTCGCGGGCAACGTGGTCGGCATCAACGCCTCGATCGCGACCGCGGGCCAGTCGATGGACGGTGAGAGCGGCAACATCGGCGTCGGGTTCGCGATCCCGATCGACGAGGTGATGCCGATCGTCGACCAGATGGCCAAGGGCGAGACTCCGACCCACGCGCGGCTCGGCGTCCAGGTGTCGAACGTCGGCGCCACCCAGGGTCAGCCCGGCGACCAGGCCGAGGGTTCCTCCGGCGACGGCGCCCAGATCCAGGAGGTCAACACCGGCTCGACCGCCGAGGACGCCGGGATCGACAAGGGCGACGTGGTCACCAAGATCGACGACCACCTGATCACCGACGCCGACTCGCTGGTCGCCACCATCCGGTCCTACCGACCCGGCGACCAGGTCACCGTCACCTACATCCGGGGCGGGGAGACCAAGACCGCCCAGCTCACCCTCGACTCGGACTCGGAGGCGTCCAACAGCTAGAGCCCCCCGAACGCCCCCCCGAACGCCCCCCGAACGCCCCCCCGAACGCCCCCCAAAACGCCCACCGAGCGACGACGGTGGGTTCTCCGAAAAAGGTGGGGCCCCACGGCCGCACACCGGGTCCGTCAAGCCGCGGCCGTGGGGCCCCACCGTCCAACCGTCGTCGTGCGCTTGGTTGTTGGGCCCGATCGGGCCCAACAACGAAGCGCACGTACGGAGGGAGACCGGCACGGCCGGTCATCCACAGGCAGTGATCTCCAGGGCTACTCCACAGTTGTGTTCTGCCTACCTTGTGGTCATGACCATGGTGAGCGCCCGAGAGGCGGCGCTCCGTCTGGAGGCCGCGGGAGTGGGGCGTCGTCGAACGCGCCGGCTCCTCCAGTGCGGCATCGCGGGGCCACCGACAGCAGCCGGCGGCGCTCTCCTCTACGACGCTGAGCGTGTCGAAGCTCTGTGCGCGTGGCCGCTGATCTCCCTGCGCGACCTCGACGAGATCTGTCCCAGAGGCGTCTTCCTGGCGAGGCGCTACGTCGGCTGCCAGCAGTCCTCGGCCGCGCTCGACCGCGCATGGGGCGACAGCTGGACGCTCTCACCCCTGACGGCCATATGGCTGAAGGTCCGGATCGAGCGGGACGGCTTCTTCCCGTTCGTGGGTGCGGTCTGCGGCTTCGCCACGTACGGCGCAGACGTCACGGGGGTCTCGCCGGAGACGCCGACCATGTATCGCCTCTCGTTCTCGCCCGCCGGGGAGTGGTTCGCCTCACTGCGGGAGCACCGCATCGCGGCACCCGGTGGGAAGACCTTCATGGTGCGGGGGTGGCCCACCCCGGCCCACCCCACCTGTGCCTAGATCTTCTTCTGCAGCTCACCCATCCACTGCACCGGGCGGAACCCGAGCTGTTCGTTGACCGCGACCATCGGGGCGTTCACGTCCGCGTTGAAGGTCACCACCGTCGTGATCTGTGGGTGTGCCTCCTGGAGCAGCCGCACGTTCGCGACCTTCACGGCGAGACCCAACCGGTGGCCACGGTGGTCGGGGCGCACCAGCGTCCCCCACTGGTAGCCGCGCTCCGACTCGTGCTCGGTCAGGACGATGTCGGTGTAGGCGACCAGCTCGCGCTCCCCCGCGCCATCGGGAGGCGCCAGGGCAGCGGTGCCGAGCCGGACCCGGCCCTGTCGCTCCAGGAGGGCCTCCTCGGCGCGGATCGCGGCCGGGTCGGCGGTCTCCACCTCCCGGTCGATCTCGCCCATCGGGGCCTCGGTCATCAGGCTGGCGCTCAGCGCCGCCCAGCCGTCGAGCAGGTCGTCGGGCACGGGTCCGGAGAACGAGCGCAGCTCGTAGCCCTCGTGATGGCCGGCGGCCTCGGCCGCCAGGGCGTCGAGCCGGTCGGTAGGCACCGGCACTGGAAGCCGGCGCTGCACGTCGACCAACGCGAGCTCGAAGCCCTGACGCTCGGCCCACGCGAGGTCGGGCGACCCCCCGCCCTCGGCTCCGCCGGCGTACGGCCAGACGACCTCGCCCACCAGCCGGTCCCGGCCTCGCGCCCGGGCCTGCTCCTCGACATACGCCAGCATGTCGGCGGCGTAGCCGTGGCCCCGCTCGGCGGGGGTGCAGCAGACGAGCACGTTGGCCAAATCGGTGTTGTCGACGGTGGACCCGGACATCCAGCCGGTCGCAACGGCGCGATCGTCCACCCACCCGGTCCAGCCGATGCGGAAGATGCGCTCGTCCGGGTCCGACATCGACTCCCGGACCTCGTCGAGCTGGAACACGGTCGAGAACTCGCCGACGGGGCCGTGCCGGAGCGCTGCGCTGTAGATCTCGTGGAACGGTCCGAACTCCTCCCGGTCGGACGGGTCGACGTCGACGATCTTCAGGCTGGTCATCGCGTCCGCTGCACCCGGCCCTCGTCCCACACCGGTTCCTCGGTCTCGTAGACCTCGCCGTCGGCGCCGTAGACGAGGTAGCGGTCGAAGCCGCGGGCGAACCACCGGTCGTGGGTCACCGCGACGACGGTCCCCTCGAACGTCTCGAGACCGGCCTCCAGCGCCTCGGCCGACTGCACGTCGAGGTTGTCGGTCGGCTCGTCGAGCAGCAGCAGGGTCGCCCCCGAGAGCTCGAGGAGCAGGATCTGGAACCGCGCCTGCTGGCCGCCGCTCAGCGACTCGAACTGCTGCTCGGAGGCGTGCGCCAGCTCGTAGCGGTCGAGCACTCGGGCGGCCTGCTCGCGACCCATTCCGGTGCGCCCGTCCGGGCGGCCGTCGCCGCGGTGCAGGATCTCCAGCAGCGTCCGGCCGACCAGCTCGGGGTGCTCGTGGGTCTGCACGAACCAGCCCGGGCGGACCCGGGCGCCCAGCTTGGCCTTGCCGCGGTGGTTGACGGGCTCGATGGGGGTGTCCTCGACCGGCCGGTGCTCGACGTCGGGGTCGGTCCCTCCGCGGGCAAGGAGCCGCAGGAAGTGTGACTTGCCCGAGCCGTTGGAGCCGAGCACGGCCACCCGCTCGCCGTACCAGACCTCGAGGTCGAACGGCCTCATCAGCCCGGTGAGCTCGAGCCGCTCGCAGACCACCGCGCGCTTGCCGGTGCGACCACCCTTGAGCCGCATCTGCACCGCCTGCTCGCGCGGCTGCTCGGTGGGCGGGCCGGCCTCCTCGAACTTCCGGAGCCGGGTCTGGGCGGCCTTGTACTGGCTCGCCATGCCGTCGTTGTACTCCGCCTTGATCTTGAGCCGGAGCACGAGCGCCTTGATCTTGGCGTGCTCCTCGTCCCAGCGGCGGCGCATCTCCTCGAAGCGGAGGAACCGGTTGGTGCGCGCCTCGTGGTACGACGCGAAGCCGCCCGGGTGGGTCCAGGCGCTGTTGCCGCCGCCGGACGCCCCGAGCTCGATCGTCACCACCCGGGTGGCGGTGTTGTTGAGCAGCTCCCGGTCGTGGCTGATGAAGAGGATCGTCTTCTCCGACTCACGGATGCGCTGCTCGAGCCAGATCTTGCCGGGTACGTCGAGGAAGTTGTCGGGCTCGTCGAGGAGCAGCACCTCGTCGGGGCCGCGGAGCAGGAACTCCAGGACCAGCCGCTTCTGCTCGCCGCCGGAGAGCGTGCGCAGCTCGCGGTACTTGGCCCGGTCGTAGGGCACGCCGAGGCCGGCCACGGTGCACACGTCCCACACGACCTCGACCTCGTAGCCGCCCGCATCGGCGTACTCCGCCAGCGCCTCGGCGTAGGCCATCTGGGTCTTCTCGTCGTCGTTCTCCATGAGCGCGCGCTCGCAGCGGTCGACCGCGGCCGCGGCCTGGCGCACCCGGGGTGGGCTGACGTTGAGCAGCAGGTCGGCGACGGTGGGCTCGCTCCCCGGATCAGTGGCCAGGCCGGTCCCGACCATCTGCCGCATGACCCCGAGACCGCCGCTGCGGGTCACGACACCGGTCTTCGGCGCGAGCTCGCCGGTGATGATCCGCAGCAGCGTCGTCTTGCCGGCACCGTTGGCCCCGACCAGCGCGACCTTGGCGCCCTCGCCGACGCGGAACGCCACGTCGTCGAGCAGAACCCGGCCATCCGGCAGCTCGAAGCTCACTCCGGCGATGTCGACGTGTCCCACGTCGAAGGATTGTGCGCGATCGGAGGCCCGGACCGCACCTGACTAACGGCGCGCGGGCGTTGCACTCCTCGTCAGATGGACCGGCTCACCGATTGGAGGACCCGGCGTACGACCGCCTCGTCCACGTCCGTGACGTTGACGATCACGTCGCCGCGGGTGACGTAACCGGTCCAGCCGCCCTCGGGCAGGGTGCCCGAGGCCGGCGCCGTGTGGACGCCCGGGCCGACCTCCGTCTCGAAGGTGTCCTCGTCGAGGAAGGCCAGCCCGTTGTCGCCCTCGCACTGCTCCTGGCCGACCGCCGCCCAGCGTTCGCGATCGACGTCGCAGATCGTGGTGTCGAGCCGCTCCCACCCCGGCGGCACGTCCACGGTGACGCCGCGGAAGGACACCTGCTGCCAGCCGTCGACGGTGGTGCCGGTGACCCGTGACGACGCCGGGTCGCGGTCCGGCTCCTCGGTGAACAGCCGGTAGCCGACGAACCCCGAGACGACCAGACCGGCGACGAGGAGCACGACGATGGCCACGCGGATCTTGCCGAGCATGGCCACCACCTAGCGCTAGTCCGTGCGGAGCTCAGACGGTAGTGAGACGCCGCCCGGAACGGAACCACTCCAGCCCGGCGAAAGTGCCCAATAGAGGACGTCGGAGGTCAGCGGTCGCGTCTCCCCACGCTGGGTCAGCCAGCCACACTTGAGATCGATCTCGGCGTCCTCCGCCAACGACGACAGCCGGATGAACTGCTGGTCGTCCCTGCGATCCGCAGTGCAGGCGCCGGCCTCGCCGGCCGGAGCGTCGTGCAGCGCCTTCTCGGCCCGGGACACTTCGTCTCCCGTCAGGAGCTCGCTCTGCTGCAGCAGACCGTCTGCGTCGTAGCGGCAGACGGTCATGGAGTCGCCAGGCACGACCGGGTCCGACTCGGCGCTCACCGGGCAGCCGTTCGGGTCGAGCGACGGGTTGAGCTGGACCGAGTCCAGGATCTGCTGGGCCAGGTTGATGTCGGGCAGGGACACCGAGACGAGGGTTCCGCCCACGGCGTGCGCTCCCACCCAGGCGTCGGACGGCCAGCCCGACCCTTGCTGGGCCAGCGGCCAGCGGAACTCGTCGCTCCGTTCGACCTCCTGGAAGCTGACGCCGTACCCCTGCGCGGGGGTGCATCCCATCGCGGTGGTCACCCCTCCGGGACGGTTGATGACCGGCACCTCGAGCTCGCCGCCGACGCACCACTGGTCGAGGGTGCCGTACCGCCAGGTGTCGGGCACCTCGATGGTCACGTCGTGCCAGCTCTCGTAGTGGAACCCGGCCGGCAGCGTCCGTCCCGGCGGTGCCGGGTCCGTCGCGACGGTCTGGTCGGACCGCGGCTTCTCGGGATCGCTGTCCGGGCCAGCCCGACCGAGGAGGGCGCCTGTTCGGCCCCATGGGCCTGCGCCGAAAGCGGCGCCACCACGAGGTGTGCGCGTTGACGACCATCCGGCGGACGTAGGCGTCCACGTTGTCGACCCCGGAGATGCACTCCCAGCGCGGCAGCGCCCGGGCGAGGGCCTCCTGCACCACGTCCTCCGCGTCGGCCGTGTTGCCGGTCAGGGTGTAGGCGAGCCGCAGCAGAGCGGGACCCCGCGCCTCCACCCAGCCATCGAAGTCGGCAGCACCTGCCGCCACCCAGGCTCCTTCCACCGCTACCTGCATGCATCATCAACGCTGCTCGCCCGGATTGTGTTGCGCAGCGCACGAAGACGGCGCTGGAGCCATGGTGTGTACTGGCGAGTAGCAACGATCTCTCCCGGAGGAGTCAGGCATGCAGCTCGAGCTGACCGAGGAGGAGCGCGCGTTCCGTGACGAGATGCGCGAGTTCTTCACCACCAAGGTCCCCGAGGAGACCCGCGAGACGGTCGCCGCGGGTCGGGAGCTGACCAAGGACCAGATCGTCGAGGCCCAGCAGACGCTCAACGCGGCCGGCCTCGCCGTACCCCGCTGGCCGGTCGAGTGGGGCGGCCAGGACTGGACCGAGGTCCAGTTCCACATCTGGCACGAGGAGATGGAGCGCGCCTGCGTGCCGACCCCGCTGGCGTTCAACGCCGGGATGATCGGGCCGGTCATCGCGCAGTTCGGGACCGAGGAGCAGAAGAAGGAGTTCCTCCCCAAGACCGCCAACATCGACATCTTCTGGTCGCAGGGCTTCTCGGAGCCCGACGCCGGCTCGGACCTGGCGGGGCTGCGCACCACCGCGGTCAAGGACGGCGACGACTGGATCGTCAACGGGCAGAAGACCTGGACCACCCTCGGCCAGTACGGCGACTGGATCTTCACGCTGGTCCGGACCGACCCCGACGCCAAGAAGCAGGCCGGCATCTCGATGCTGCTCATCGACATGGAGAGCGAGGGGCTCGAGGTCCGGCCGATCCAGCTGATCGACGGCGGCCACGAGGTCAACGAGGTGTGGTTCGAGGACGTCCGCGTCCCGGGCGAGAACCTCGTCGGCGAGCTCAACGGCGGCTGGTCGATCGCGAAGTTCCTGCTCGGCAACGAGCGGGTCGGCGTGGCACCGTCCGGGATCATCAAGCGGGTGGTCGGCCGGATCAAGGGGCTGGCCGAGGACCGGTTCGCCGACGACCCCCTCCTGCGCGCCCGGATCGCCCAGCTGGAGAACGAGCTGCTGGCCCTCGAGCTCACCACCATGCGGGTGGCGGCCAACTCCGTGGAGGGCAGGCCCGACCCGGCGTCGTCGGTGCTCAAGCTCAAGGGCAGCGTGCTGCAGCAGCAGGTCAGCGAGCTGGTGCTCGACCTGGCCGGCCCGGCCGGCCTGGCCAGCGGCGCCCGGGACGACTCCGAGCTCGCCGAGTGGGAGCGGGTCGCCGGACCGCTCTTCCTCAACCTGCGCAAGGCCTCCATCTACGGCGGCTCCAACGAGGTGCAGCGCCAGATCATCGCCCGCAACATCCTGGGACTCTGAGGACAGAACGACATGGACTTCCTGTACGACGACGAGCAGGACGCGCTGCGCGAGGCCGTGAAGGGCCTCGTGGGCAAGGCGTACGGCGACTACGAGAACCGGCGCCAGGCGGTGGCTCGCCAAGAAGGCGAGAGTGACCCCGGCTTCGACGAGAAGCAGTGGATGAAGATGGCCGAGATGGGCCTGCTCGGGCTGCCGTTCTCCGAGGACGACGGCGGCGTCGGCGCCGGCCCGGTCGAGATCGGCATCGTCTGTCAGGAGCTCGGCCGGGTGATCGCTCCGGAGCCCTTCCTCACGTCGGTGGTGCTGGCCGGCGGACTGGTCTCCGCCTGCGGCTCCGCCGAGCAGCGGCAGGAGCTCCTCGGGGCGCTGTCCGCCGGTGAGAGCGTGCTGGCCTTCGCGCACGACGAGCCCGGCCGCGGCTGGACTCCGACGGCGGAGAAGGTCGCAGCGGCCCAGGACGGTGAGACCTGGACTCTCACGGGCGTGAAGGAGCCGGTGCCGCACGGCGCCCGGGCCGACGTCCTCATCGTCAGTGCGGCGCTGCCGGACGGTGGCACCGGCCTGTTCGTCGTCTCCGGCGGGGACTCGGAGCGGACGGGCTACGCGACGTACGACGGCACGCGGGCCGCCCGGGTCGCCTTCGACGGCACGGCCGCCACTCCCCTGGGCGAGCCGGGCGCCGACCTGACCAACAGCATCTCGACCGTCCAGGACATCACCCGGGTGATGGCCGCCAACCAGGCGCTGGGCGCGATGCAGTTCCTCCTGCCGACCACCACGGAGTACCTCCGTAGCCGTAAGCAGTTCGGCGTACCGCTGTCCACCTTCCAGGCCCTCACCTTCCGGGCCGCGGACATGTACGTGTCGCTGGAGCTGACCCACTCGATGGTCGACTGGGCCACCATGGTGGTTGCCCAAGCCAGCAAGGAGGGGCAGAGCCCGGTCGCGGTGGCCGACGCAGCCCGCCGGGTGTCGGTCCAGGTCAGCAGCGCCGGCCGGCACCTCGGCCAGGAGGCGATCCAGCTGCACGGCGGCATCGCGATGACCATGGAGTACTCCGTCGGCATGTACACCGCGCACCTCACCGCGCTCGACCACCTGTTCGGCGACGGGACCCACCACCTGCGCGCCCTGGCCGACGCGGTCACGACCTACGAGGCGCTCGACCCGCTCGACTGACCGTCCCGAAACCCCCGCGCTTGCGCTGGGACCGTTCACGTAAAGTTCGCGCGTGGCGCAGGGGCTCGAGGAGAACGCTGAGGCGGGTGAGGTCTCCGAGTCCGCACCGCTGCCACCGGTCACCCGACACCGGGTCCGCGTGGCCGCGATGGTGGCCTACGCCGTCCTGCTCGCGGCGTACACGGAGCTGCTCGGCATCCCCAACGACACCATCTCGGTGTTCGTCTGGCTGTGGTTCGGCACCATCGCCTGGAACATCGAGGCGCCGTGGCGCTACCACCTGCGGTTCGTCCGGGACTGGTCGATCCCGATGGTCGGCCTGGTCATCTACTTCTACAGCCGCGGCCTCACCGACGAGCTCAGCCTTCCGGTGCACTACACGATGCCGATCCACTTCGACGAGGCCCTCTGGAGCCTCTTCGGCGGCGCGAACGGCACCCTGCCGACCGAGTGGCTCCAGCACGAGCTCTGCGGCAACCCCTGCCTGCGCGAGAGCGACCCGCGCTGGTTCGACGTCTTCTTCACCACGGTCTACGCCAGCCACTTCCTGACCGGGCTGACGATCGCGGCGGTCCTGTGGGTACGCAAGCGCGAGGAGTGGCTGCTCTGGATGCGCCGCTACATCTCCATCAACTTCGGCGCCCTCGTCTGCTACATCGTCTACCCGATGGCGCCGCCGTGGATGGCGTCCGAGGAGGGCTACATCAACGAGGCGATCCCCCGCCTCACCGGCCGCGGCTGGCGCGACCTCGGCCTGGGCCGCTTCGACCTGGTCCTCCAAGGCGTCGGCAACCCGGTGGCCGCCATGCCCTCCTTGCACGCCGGCATCACGTTCCTGGTGGCGATGTACGGCATCTGGCGGCTGCGTACGCCGCTGCGCTACCTGCTCGCGCTCTACCCGATCGCGATGTCGGTGACGCTCGTCTACTACGGCGAGCACTACGTGGTCGACGTCCTCGCCGGTGCCGTCCTCGCCGCGCTGGTGATGGTCGCGTGCGGGCTGTGGGAACGCCGCCGCGCACGGCAGCGCGCGGTCGACGACCTGACCGGCTGAGTTCAGTGACTCCGGGTGCCTGAGCTGCAGCCGCTGCGAGCGGATCATGCCGCGGCGGTGCTGGCCTTCGAGGTGGAGAACCGCGCCTACTTCGCCCGCTTCATCTCCGACCGGGGCGACGACTTCTTCGAGCACTTCGCGGAGCGGCACGCCGAGCGGCTGGCGGAGCAGGAGGCCGGCACCGGCGCCTACTACGTGCTCGTCGACGACGACCGATCCGTGCTGGGCCGATTCAACCTGATCGTCGTGGGGGACGGCGTCGCGGAGCTGGGCTATCGGGTCGCGGAAGCCGCGTCCGGCCGTGGTCTCGCCACCGCCACCGTGCGCGACGTGTGCTCGCTCGCTGCCTCGCGGCACGGCCTCACGACTCTCCGGGCCGCCACTTCCCACGGCAACGTGGCATCGCAGCAGGTGCTGCTCCACTCCGGCTTCACCGAGGTCGGGCCCGCCGATCCGTCGGACCTCGGCGGGAAGCAGGGCAGCTGGTATCAGCGGCATGTCGGACCCGTCGCGCGTGCCGGATCTGACGAGGGCTGAGAACCAATCCAACGGTCGGCGCATCGGACCCAACGACACCCCCTTCGATCGAGGAGCACCACATGCCCGCACCACTCGTTGTCGCCGTTCTGGCCGTTGTCGTCGCAGGTGTGCCCGTGACCGACCGAGCTGCCCAATCACTGGTGGTGACGTGCGAGGGTCGCGACGCCACCATCGTCGGCTCCGGGAGCTACGTCGAGGGGACCGACGCCGCGGACGTCATCGTCGTGGCCGACGGGGATGGTCCCGCGGTGACCGTCGACGCGAAGGCCGGCGACGACCTGGTCTGCGTGGCCGGCGGATCGGCGACCTACATCGTCAACATCGTGGGTGGCTCGGGTGAGGACTCCCTTTTCGTGCGGACCGGCGCGAAGGCCGACACCGTCACGGTCCAGCAGACCGAGGACCTCGACATCCGCACGGGCGGCGGGCTCGACGAGGTGGTCCTGTACTCGCCGACCGGCACCGGCACCGTCAACGCCGGCCCCGGCGGCGGGCTCCTCAAGCCCTACGCGGACAAGAACGTCCGAGTCGACCTCGAGGACGAGCTGCTGTCCCTGAACCGCGGCGCAGGCCGATACAGGGTCAAGAACTTCACCAAGGTCTCCGCGCACGCCACGAGCGTCACGGTCTTCGGGGATGCAAAGAACGACAGCTTCTTCGCGGTCGCCTGCCGGGCCAAGCTGTCAGGTGGAGCGGGCAACGACGTCATGCAGGCCCGCAACGACAGCAGCTTCCAGTGCACCTCACCCGGCGCGACGATCTACGGCCTCACGGGCGACGACACCATGAAGGGCACCGTCTCCGACGACGTCCTCATCGGCGGCCTGGGTCGTGACAGGGCAACCGGCGGCAGGGGTGACGACCGCTGCGCGGCAGAAGTGCAGCAGTCCTGCTGACCGGACGACGCCGCGCCTTGGGCGCGCTGCCCGGCGCTACTCGGCCTCCGCTCGTCCCAGGTGAGGGCCGGGCTCTGTCGGAACCGGGCAGTAGCCGCGTCTCCTCGCATGAAGGACGTTCAGCACGCCGACGGCGGCTCCGGCAGCAACGACCACGATCGGTGCCAGATCGAGGGCGAGGCCGAGCAGCACCAGCGCGACGCCCACGCCGACGGCCCACAGGACCGGGTGAGCGACCACCCAGTCGCTGAACCGGCTCAGCAGACTGCGCAACTACTGCTCCTCCGCGCAGGCGGTTCCGGCCGCGGGCAGCACGAGGGTGACGAGATAGCGGTCGACGTTGCGGCGGATGCACCCGTTGTCGAAGTACGACGTGTGCGTCGAGCTCGGGCCGCTCTTCTCGGTGAGGAGCCGCGCGCTGTCGAGCAGTCGAGCCAGGGCGACGGCACCGGGGTACGGCGTGGACGGGTCACCCTGGGCGCCCACGACCAGCACCGGGGCCGCGCCCTGGGCGCGGAAGTCGCCGCGCCAGTCGCTGGGTGGGTCGGACGCCGGCCACCTGCTGCAGGTCGCGCCGTTGGCGCCGTCGTAGATGGGCGGCCCGAGGACCAGCGCGGGACCCAGCCGGGGGGCCACCCGGCTGCTGCGCAGCGCGTACCGCCTGAACTCGGCCGGCGTGACGCTGCCGGCCGCGTCGGTGCACTCGATGGCGATGTTGGTCGCTCCGCCTGCGCCGATCAGGTCCTTGTTGGTGATGAACGGCCGGCCGGCATCGATGGCGGCCAGCGCCTCCCCGGTCTCCCTCCAGGCCGCGCGGCCGCCGCCGGTCTGGAGGTAGAGGATCTCCGCCACCGTGTAGCCGTTGGTCACCGCCCGTCGCTTCCCCCGACCGGTGACCAGCGGATCGTCATCCAGGCGATCGATGAGGGCGTCGACGGCACCCTCGGCGTCGCCGTCACCGAAGGTGCAGGCCCGCGGCTGCTTCGAGCACCAGGCGAGGAAGGCGTCGACCGAGCGTTCGCTGGCCCGGGCGTTGAGCTTCAGCAGGCCGAGGAAGTCGTCGCCGTACTGCCGCGGGTCCACGGAGCCGTCGAGCGTCAGCGCCCGGACCCGGGTCGGGTAGAGGTCGGCGTAGACCGTGCCCAGGTAGGTGCCGTAGGAGAAGCCCAGGTAGCTCAGCTTCTGGTCACCGACGGCCGCGCGGAGCAGGTCGAGGTCGCGGACGGCGTACTCGGTGCCGGTGAGGTCCACCACGTCGCCGCTGGCCCTGCGGCAGCTCGCGGCGTAGTCAGCGCCGATCTCCAGCGCTCGCCGCACGGACGCCCGGTTGACCACCGGTCGGCCCTTGGCCCGGTCGAGGCGCCGGACCGTGCGGGCCGCGGGCTCGCAGGCGATGCCGGGCTTGCTGCGGTTGGTGCCGCGCGGGTCGAAACCGACGAGGTCGAAGTGCTTGCGGAGCGCCTTGAAGATGGGGGACTGCCCGGCGAAGGCGACGAAGTCCACGCCCGACCCTCCCGGGCCACCGGGGTTGAGGAACAGCGACCCGACACGGTCCGGTCCGGTCGCAGGCAGCCGGTCCAGCGCGATGGTCGCCGTACCCGCCGCGGGACTGCGGTAGTCCAGCGGCACTTGGTACGTCGCGCACTGGAGCGCCTTGCTCGCCCCCTGCAGGTCGCGACCGCAGGCCTGCCACGCGACGGCCGGCACCGATCCAGGGTCGGCGCCGGGCTCGGGCGCCTCGCCGGAGGGCGGTGTGTCGTCGGCACGTGCGGAGGCGGGCGCCACCGCGCTGCTCCCGGCTTGCGCTCCGGACGGTGCGCTCAGGAGCGCCGCTGCGAGGACGATCGCGACGGCGACGCTCAGCAGCAGCGAGGTGGTACGACGGGCAGTGCGGACGGACGTCAGGAGAATCGCCACGGCAGGCTCCCAGGCGGACGAGAGGGGACCTTCGACCTTAGGACCAGCGGCCGCGTCTTGTCACCCAGCCCTGTGACCCGGCGGAGTCAGGCGATTCAGCGACGCCAGAGATACGGGGTGGTCGTGGACACCTTGAGGAAGCCGTACCTCTCCAGGATCGGGCGGGAGTACTCGGTGGAGTCACTGTGGATGAGGGTCTTGTCCATCTCCAGCGCCGAGCGCGCCCGAGCCGCGGTGAGCGCGCGATAGATCCCGCGTCCACGCCACTCCTGGAGCGTCGAGCCACCCCAGATGCCCGCGAACTGAGTTCCGGGCACCGGCTCGAGTCGACCGGCCGAGACGATGCGTCCTCCGGCCTCGGCGACCCACAGCTGCATTCCGTCGTCGAGCGAGAGCCGACGCATCAACGCATCGGCCATCCCGTCCGCGTCGGCAGGTGGGTCTCCGAAGGCCTCACCGGCCATCGCGCTCATCGCGCGGACATCAGCCGCGTCGCGGACCTGCCTGAGGGAGACGCCATCGGGCAACGGAACGTCGACCGCCAGTCGCTGCGCCTCCCCGATCATGATCGACTCGGTCTCCTCGGGGACGAACCCGTGGTCGAGGAGGGTCTGGCGCAGCCCCGGGGCGTGGTCGTGTGCGCGCGTCTTCCACTCCACGCGAGTGACCTCGGCATCCGCCTGGTAGTGCCTGAGCGCCGCACTGACCAGCCGCCCGATCTCGTCGGCATCGGCGCCGCCGAGATCCTGGTAGGTGACGAAGCCACGGCCCCCCGGGAAGGTGACCAGCCGCAACCGACCCAGCATGGTCACGGAGACGGCGCTCGGGGTCTCTGCGTCTGTCCGCAGCTGTTCGTCGTACGCCGCGAGGAAGCGACTGCGATCGTCCATGACGCTCATGATCGTGGAGGCGCCGAGCTCGACGGCACCCGGTCGGTTCAGCCGCGGGTCAGCTGCAGCGGGTCGGCCGGCCCGTCGTCGGAGGCTCGGCCCATCAGGCTGCCGACGAAGAACCGGCCCGTACCGAGCGGGACCGCGATCTGGCGAGAAGGGGTGGCAGGTTCGAGTTCTACTAGGTGATGTCGATCGCCGCAGGAGCGTCGCCGCGCGGGAGATCCACGCTGCCGGCCTCCCGTGCCACCCTAAGCCCGCCGAGGGATGACGACGCTGACTGGCTGAGGACAACCGGATCTGGCGAACGCCGGGTGCTGAGATCCGCGCCCTTCCGTCCAGACGGCCGTGCACAGCGGCTACTCTGAGCGTGCGCGGCTGGGGCCGCCGCTGGTCCGCAGGCAGGACGTGACGTCCACCCCGAAGCTGTCGTGAGAGCCGGACCACCCACTGCCCTCCTGAGCCCCGCACGCGGACCGACGGGCGTTTCACGGAAGGTGGACCTCGTGGCCACAACCCATCGCATCCTGCCGCCGACGCCGGACCTCGATCAGCTGCGCCGCGACGCCAAGGAGCTGCTCAAGGCACTGCAGGCAGGCGACCCCTCCGCCCGAGCCCGGGTCCACACAGTGGCGCGCGGTCTCCCGGTCCGCCTGAGCACCGCCCAGCTGGTCGTCGCTCGCGAGCACGGCTTGGACTCGTGGCCACAGCTGAAGGAGCTGGTGGACCGGGTGGTCGCGAAGGGCACGCGCTACGACGTCATCGGACACGGCTACGCGGCCTATCGTCGTCCGGACCCACGGATCGATGCCGCTGTGCGCGCCGCCCTGGGTGATGCGCGAACGGTGCTCAACGTCGGCGCGGGCACTGGCTCCTACGAACCCACCGACCGGCCAGTGCTCGCGGTCGAGCCCTCGACCGCGATGGCCGAGCAGCGTCCGGCTCACCTGTTGCCGGCTGTGCGTGGTGTCGCTGAGAGCCTGCCGCTCGCCGACCAGTGCGTCGACGCCTCGATGGCGATCATGTCGATCCAGCACTGGACCGACTGGCGCCGGGGTCTGACCGAGCTGCGTCGCGTGACCCGCCGCCGGATCGTGCTCCTGACCATCGACGTCGCGGCCGAGGCCGACATGTGGCTCTTCGCGGACTACGCCCCACAGTTCCTGGCCAACGACACCGCGGAGTTCCCTTGTCCCGCGGACATCGAGGCGTTCCTGGGGGTGCCTGTCGACGTGCGGGTCGTGAATGTCCCAGCCGACTGCTCCGACGGCATGGGGCTGTCGTTCTGGAGCCGACCCGAGACCGTCCTCGATCCCGGCGCCCGCCGCGCGACCAGCGGCTTCGCGCGGATGGACGACGACGTGGAGCAGAGCATCGTCGATCGGCTGGCCGCGGACCTCGCCAGCGGAGCGTGGGACGACAAGTACGGCCATCTCCGCTCGCTCCGCGAGCTCGACGTCGGTCTGCGCCTCGTGATCGTCGAGCTCGGGTGACGTCACGACGGCTTCACGGCGTGTCGCGGGCGTTCCGTAGCCGAACGTAGCGATCGGTCCGGGGGCCCGCTGAGCACGCTCAGGGCGATGAGCGATGAGCCCGATCACTACGTTTGGCTACGGGCGTGTGCCCGACGTCTCCGCCCGGCTAGGGGACGAGCTCGCCGAGGAGCTGCGTGGCCCCGTGCCGGTTGTTGACCGGGGTATGCCACAAGAACAGCCCGTCGGGGGTCGGACCGCCGACCCCGAATTTCGAGACGTCGTCGCTGAGTCGGAGGAACGCCTCCGTGTCGAGGTCGTAGACATAGGTGCCGGGCCGGTTGCCGTAGGAGGTCACCGTGACCACGTCACCGTCCCCGCCGGCGCCCGCGACCGCGCCCTCGATCCCGCTGTCCTGGAGGGTGACCACCTGGTCGCCGTCCGTGGTGAGGATCTGCACGCGGTCGTCCCGCGTCCCGCCGTCGTACGTCCCGCAGTACTGGCCCATCACGACCCGGTCGTCGGTCGCCCCGAAGGACAGGAGGTTGCACTTCTCGCCGGTGTGCGGGTCGAAGGAGTGCTCCTCGCCGGTCGCCAGGTCGCGCACGTGGACCATCCCGGCGTCACCGTTGGTGGAGTCGGTCCACACCATCGAGGTGTCGGTGAAGGCCACGCTGCCCACCGTCAGCCCCTCGTCGCGGACATCGCCTTGGTCGGTGAGCGAGACCGACCACAGGTGATAGGTGTCGCCCTCGGCGTCCGCGTCGTCGGCCTCGCCGTCCGCGCCGACCGGCCAGCCGCCCTCGGGGGGCTTGCCCTGCGTGGCCGGGACGGACGCGTAGAGCCTGCCGTCCGGCCCGAGGCTGCTGGTCGGGAAGAACCCGAGCTTGGGGAGGCCCGGCCACTGCATGGTGCTCCACTCGCGGGTGGTGCGGTCGAAGACGTACGCCACCAGGTGCGCCTTCATGCCACCGCCCTCGCCGCCGACCAGGACCAGTCGGCCGGTGCCCAGCTCGGCCGGCCAGGTCTGGGCCTGCCCCATCGGCGGGTCGGGCAGCCAGTCCTTGGCGCCGGTCGCCGGATCCATGAGGGCGAGCCGCGGATAGAGCTGGTCCGACCTCGGGCCGTCGCGGAACAGGATCTGCCCGTCGTCGGTGACGCCGTCGAGGTACTGCCCGTTGTCGCGGTCGAGGTTGTCGTTCGTGTACGACGCCAGGACCCGGTAGTCGCGTCCCTCGACCGCCTGCCCGGCATCGACCAGGCGCGCGGTGGGTGCGTCCGGGACGGGCGGCCCGTCGGCAGCACCCGTGCGATCGGCCGCGTCCGGCAGGGTGATGGCCGCGCCCGCGACGACACCGGCCGCCACGACGGCGACACCACCAAGGACGGCCTGACGCCGACGACGGACCCGGCGGCGACCGGCGTCTACCAGGGCGTCGAAGTCGAGGGCGTCCGGCGGAGGCGCGGCGACGTTCTGCCGCATCAGCTCCTTGAGGTCGTTCACCACGGCAAGGTCCTCTCTCCGGCCACGACGAGCTCGTCGCGGGACGCGTCCTCGAACATCGCTCGCAACGAGTCGAGCGCACGCGAGGTCTGGCTCTTCACGGTTCCTTCGCTGCAGCCGAGCAGGGCCGCGGTCTCGCGGACGTCGAGCTCCTCGAAGTAGCGCAGCACCACGCACGCACGCTGCCGCCCCGGCAGGCGGGCGAGCGCCGCCATGAGTGCGGTCCGGTCGGCGACGGCCGAGGCGACGTCCTCGGCGGAGGCGCGGTCGGGGTGCTCGGCCGCGGGCCGCTCGGAGCTCGAGCGCTTGCGTTGGGCGTCGAGGAACGCGCTCACCACCGCCTTGCGGGCGTAGGCGAGCTCTCCGCCGTTGCGGTCCAGCCGGGGCCAGGCCACGTAGACCCGGATCAGTCCCTCCTGCACGTGGTCCGAGGCGCGGTCCCAGTCACCGCACAGCAGGTACGCCGTGCTGCGGAGCCGGGCCCGGCTCGCCGCCGCGAACTCGGTGAAGGCGGCATCCGCGGCCGTGTCTCGCCCCATGCCTCATTGAACGATGTGAGCCGGAGATCGGTTGCACGCAGCGCCGCCGGTCTCGGGTACCGCTCCCCCGAGACGTTCAGGAGGTGGGTTCATGGCACGCGCGATCTGGACCGGTTCGGTGTCGTTCGGACTGGTCAACGTTCCCGTCGGGTTGTACTCCGCGACCCAGGACCACGACGTGCACTTCCACCAGTTCGAGAAGGGCACGAAGTCGCGGGTCCGCAACCAGCGGGTCAACGAGAAGACCGGCGACGAGGTCGACTACGCCGACGTGGTGAAGGGCGCCGAGCTCGACGACGGCGGCTACGTGATGATCACCCAGGAGGAGCTCGAGTCGGTCGAGCCGACCAAGAGCCGCACGATCGACATCAGCGACTTCGTCGAGGCGTCGGAGATCGACCCGATCCACTACCAGAAGTCCTACTACCTCGCCCCCGCCGACGACAGCGCCAAGAAGGCCTACACGCTGCTGGTCAAGGCCATGGACAAGGCCGACCGCATCGGGGTGGCGACCTTCGTGATGCGCGGCAGGCAGTACCTCGCCGCCATCCGGCCCTCCGGCCACGTGCTGGTGCTCGAGACGATGTTCTTCGCCGACGAGGTACGCGACCCGGTCAAGGAGCTGGACCAGCTCCCCACGCGCGCGAAGGTCAGCGACAAGGACCTCGGCATGGCGGTGAAACTGATCAAGGCCATGACGTCCGGGTGGGACCCGAAGAACTACAAGGACACCTACACCGAACGCGTCCAGAAGCTCATCGCCGCGAAGAAGAAGGACCGCGAGGTCGTCCTGCCCGAGTACGACGAGGACGACGAGGGCAAGGTGGTCGACCTCCTCGAGGCGCTGCAGGCCTCGATCAAGACGGCGAAGGGGCACAAGGCCGGCAACACCAAGGACCTGCCCAAGCTGCGCACCCGCAAGGCCGAGGACAAGAAGGCCGGCAAGAAGTCGACCGCGAAGAAGACCACGAAGAAGACCACGAGGAAGACGGCGGCCAAGAAGTCCGCCTAGTCGGCTCGTCGCCGACGCGGCATGCGAGTGTTGGCTCATGCAGAACCTGCGGGACGCCGGGGCGGTGGTCACCGGCGCCGGGCACGGGATCGGCCGGGCCCTGGCGAGCCGGCTGGTCGCCGAGGGGGCGCGGGTCGTGGTCAACGACCTCGACGAGACCGCGTGCCGGACCGTGGCCGAGGAGCTGGGTGCCAGCGCGGCACCGGGCGACTGCTCCTCCGACGCCGGCGTACGCGCGCTCGTCGGGACCGCCACCGCGACGCTCGGCCGGATCGACGTCTACATGGCGAACGCCGGCATCGATCGCACCCAGCCCGACAGCCTCCAGGCGTCCGACGAGGACTGGGCGCGGATGATCGACACCAACGTGATGGCCCACATCCGCGCCGCGAGGGTGCTGGTGCCGGCCTGGCTGGACGATGGCCGCGGCGGGCGGTTCGTGGTGACCGCCAGCGCCGCCGGCCTGCTCACGATGATCGGCGCGGCGCCGTACTCCGTGACCAAGCACGCCGCCGTGGGCTTCGCCGAATGGCTCTCGGTGACCTACGGGGGCCGGGGTGTCGCCGTGCAGGCGATCTGCCCCCAGGGCGTGCAGACCCGGATGCTCGAGCAGGCCGGACCGCTCAAGGACCTGCTCACGCGCGACGCCGCGCTCACGCCGGAAGAGGTCGCCGACGCATGGGTGGCGTCGCTGGCCGACGACCGGTTCCTGGTCCTCCCCCACCCCGAGGTCGGCAGCTACTACGCCGCCCGCGCGGCCGACACCGACGCGTGGCTGGCCGGAATGCGGCGGCTGCAGGCCAAGGTCGACGAGCACACCGGAGTGGCCTGATGGAGGTGCCCGGCCTCGACCTCGACGCCCTCCGCCGCTGGTACGACGGCGAGCGGCCCGGTGAGATCGACGGCGACCTGTCCGCGTCGCTGATCGCCGGCGGCAAGTCCAATCTCACCTACGAGGTCACCGACGGCACGTCGTGGTGGATCGTGCGCCGGCCCCCGCTCGGCCACGTCCAGGCGACCGCGCACGACATGGGCCGCGAGTACACCGCGATGTCGGCGCTGGCCGACACGGGCGTGCCGGTCCCGCACATGTACGCGCACTGCGCCGACGAGACGGTGCTCGGAGCGCCGTTCTACGTCATGGAGAAGATCGACGGGGTCGCGGTCCGCACGGCGAGTGAGCTCGACGAGCGCGGCGCCGAGCGGACCGAGGCGATCGCCGGTCGCCTCGTCGACGTGCTCGCGACCCTTCACGTCGTCGACCCCGAGCAGGTCGGGCTGGCCGAGTTCGGCCGCCCGCAGGGCTTCCTCGAGCGGCAGGTACGCCGGTGGGGCAAGCAGCTCGAAGGCTCCAAGACCCGCGAGCACCCCGACGCCGACGAGCTCCACCGGCTGCTGACGGAGCGGCTCCCCGTCGAGGACCCGTCGGTGCTCGGGATCGTGCACGGCGACTACCGGCTCGACAACTGCCTGCTGGGCGACGACGACCGGATCCACGCGGTCGTCGACTGGGAGATGGCCACCCTCGGCGACACCCGTACCGACGTCGCGCTGATGCTCGTCTACGAGACCCTGGGCGCGTCGGCCGGCGGTGACCTCGTCTCCGACGTCGCGAAGGCGAAGGGCTGGCCGGGCAACCAGCAGCAGCTCGCGGCGTACACGGCGGCCAGCGGCCGCGAGCCGGGCGACATGAACTTCCACCTCGCGCTGGGCTACTTCAAGCTCGCCGTCATCCTGGAGGGGATCCACTACCGGTTCCTCCAGGGCCAGACCGTCGGAGAAGGGTTCGACCGGATCGGTGAGGGCTTCGACCTCATCATCGGCGCCGGCCTCCACTCCCTGAAGGAGCAATAGATGGACTTCGCCCTCGACGCCCGCACGCAGGAGCTCCAGGAACAGCTGCTCGACTTCATGGCGACGAAGATCGAGCCGGCCGAGCAGGTGTTCCACGACCAGCTCGAGGCGATGGACGACCCGTTCGCGTGGTCGACCGCGCCGGTCCTCAACGAGCTCCGCTCCGAGGCCCGCGAGCGCGGGCTCTGGAACCTCTTCCTTCCGGGTCAGGAGCAGGGTGCCTACTCGGGGGCAGGGCTCACCAACCTCCAGTACGCCCCGCTGGCCGAGATCACCGGCCGCGCCGGGCATCTC
Source organism: uncultured Actinomycetota bacterium (assembly GCA_963759065.1). Classification (GTDB taxonomy): domain Bacteria; phylum Actinomycetota; class Actinomycetes; order Propionibacteriales; family Nocardioidaceae; genus Nocardioides. The sequence goes on from CAVWYA010000018.1 coordinate 254,871, forward strand.
GCCCCGCCGGCGCTCAACTGCTCGGCACCGGACACCGGCAACATGGAGGTGCTGGCGATGTTCGGCAACCCCGAGCAGCAGGAGCGGTGGCTCGCGCCACTGCTCGAGGGCACCATCCGCTCGGCGTTCGCGATGACCGAGCCGGACGTCGCCTCCTCCGACGCGACCAACATCGAGACCTCGATCGTCCGCGACGGCGACGAGTACGTCCTCAACGGCCGCAAGTGGTGGATCACCGGCGCGATGAACCCCCAGTGCGAGATCTTCATCGTGATGGGCAAGACCGACCCCGACGCCGAGCGGCACCGCCAGCAGTCGATGATCCTGGTCCCCCGCGACACCCCCGGGCTCACCGTCGTACGCCCGATGACGGTCTTCGGGTACGACGACCACGAGCACGGCGGCCACGCCGAGCTCCGCTTCGAGGACGTCCGGGTGCCCGCTGCCAACCTGGTCGGCGACGAGGGCCACGGCTTCGCGATCGCCCAGGCCCGGCTCGGCCCCGGCCGCATCCACCACTGCATGCGCGCGGTCGGCCTGGCCGAGAAGGCTATCGAGCTGATGTGCGCCCGGGTCGAGGGTCGGGTCGCCTTCGGCAAGCCGCTGGCTCGCCAGGGGGTGATCCGCGAGTGGATCGCCGACGCCCGGGTGGCCGTCGAGCAGCTCCGACTGCTGGTCCTCAAGACCGCGTGGCTGATGGACACGGTCGGAAACCGCGGCGCGCACACCGAGATCCAGGCGATCAAGATCGCCACCCCCAAGGTCGTCCAGGAGATCCTCGACCGGGCCATCCAGGCGCACGGCGCGGGCGGCCTGTCCCAGGACTTCCCCCTCGCCGCGTCGTACGCCGCGATCCGCACGCTCCGCTTCGCCGACGGCCCCGACGAGGTGCACAAGGCCTCGCTCGCCCGAGCAGAGCTCGCCCGGCAGGCGGCGCGCTGATGGACCTGTCGCTCAGCGAGGAGCAGGAGGCGTTCCGGACGCTGGCGCGCGACTTCCTCGAGAAGGAGGCGGTGCCACACCGCATCGAGTGGGACCGCGCCGAGTCGGTGGACCTCGGGATCATCCCGAAGATGGCCGAGATCGGGTTCTTCGGGCTCACCATCCCCGAGGAGTACGGCGGCCTCGGCGGCGACTACGTGACCTACGCGCTCGGCATGGAGGAGCTCGGCCGGGCCGACTCAGCGCTGCGCGGCATCGTCTCGGTGTCCAACGGTCTGGTCGGCAAGTCGATCCTCGGCTTCGGCACCGAGGAGCAGAAGCAGGAGTGGCTGCCGGGCATCGCCAGCGCGGAGAAGCTCGGATGTTTCGGCCTCACCGAGCCCGGCACCGGCTCCGACGCCGGCAACCTCACCTCGAAGGCGACGAAGGACGGCGCCGACTACGTCCTCAACGGCCAGAAGCTGTTCATCACCAACGGCACCTGGGCCCACGTCGCGCTGGTCTTCGCCCGCACGTCGGACGACGGGCCGAAGGGCGTCACGGCGTTCCTCGTGCCGACCGACACCGAGGGCTTCGAGGCCCGCGAGATCAAGGGCAAGCTCGGGTTGCGCGCCCAGGCGACCGCCGAGCTGTTCCTCGAGGACGTCCGGGTGCCGGAGTCCGCGCGGCTCGGTGAGGAGGGGCAGGGCTTCAAGATCGCCATGTCCTCGCTCGACAAGGGCCGGGTCTCGGTCGCCGCGGGCTGCGTCGGCCTGGTGCAGGCCTGCCTCGAGTCGTCGGTGTCGTACGCGAAGGAGCGGACCCAGTTCGGCCGCCAGATCGCGGGCTTCCAACTGGTCCAGGACATGATCGCGGACATCTCGCTCGACGCGGACGCCGCGCGGCTCCTCGTCTGGCGGGCCGCCGACCTGATCGACCGCGGCGAGGACTTCCGCATCGCGGCGTCGAAGGCCAAGCTCTACGCGTCCGAAGCCGCCGTGCGCGCGGCCAACCACTGCATCCAGGTCTACGGCGGCGCCGGATACGTTGACGAGTACCCCGCCGCGAAGTACCTCCGCGACGCCCGCGTGATGACCCTCTACGAAGGCACCAGCCAGGTGCAGAAACTGCTGATCGGTCGCTCCGAGACCGGCGTCTCGGCGTTCGTCTGACTCAGTCGCCCGGTCGGACGGCTGCGTGGGGAGCGGGTCGGACCAGGAGTGCCGGGTCGACGGTGCGCAGGGTGTCGGGCCGGAAACCGTTCTCCACGCCCCACAACACCGCTTGCGTCCTGCTGGTCACGCCGATCCGTCGATACGCCGTACGGATGTAGGTCTTGACCGAGTTGATGCTGAGGAACGCGCGGTCGGCGATGTCCTGGTTGCTCAGTCCCTGGGTGATCAACGCCAGGATCTCGGCCTCTCGCGGGGACAGCCCGGACCGTCGCCCGGGCCAGTCGCCCGCGTCCCCGGTGCACGTCTCGTGGTCGCCCGGCAGGATGACGATCTCCCCCCTCATGACCCGCTCGAGCGCGGCGACGACCTCCGGCCCGGTGAGCACCTTCGAGAGGTAGCCGCGGGCCCCGCCGGCCAGGGCCTCCCGGATCATCTCCGGCCGGAGGTTCCAGCTGTAGACGACCACCTTGGCATCGCTGTCGCGCACGAAGTCCTGCAGATCGAAGCCCTCGCCCTTGACCTGGCCGAAAGTGTCGTAGAGGACGATGTCCACGTCACTGACAACAGGCAGCGACGCTCCGGTTTCGACCACGTCGATCCGCTCGTCCGCAAGGAACGAGGCGACTCCCGCGATCACGACGGCGTAGTCATCGACGATGGCCAGCCGCAGGGGGCGCGTCACAGATCTTCCATCCACACAGTCTAGTCCTGTGCCCTCCGATTCACTCCCGCTCGTGCTCGCGGACCCGTGGGCGCTCGTGGTAATCACTGGCCTCGCCGACCCACCAGGCCTCCACGGTGCGCAGGCCGGTCGGCGGCTCGAGCGTCCCGGCGCAGATCGAGATGCGTTCCGGCGTACTCACTCCCTGCCAGAACAGCGACGACCCGCAGCGCCGGCAGAACCCGTACGCCGCCTCGTCGACCGGCTCGAACCACGTGAGCTGCCCCTCGACGTCGTCGATCTCGACGTCCGCGACCTCGGCGCTGGTCGCCGCCATGTGGTGACCGGTGAACCTGCGGCAGCGCACGCAGTGGCAGTCGAGGACGTCGCGCAGCTCGCCGGTGACCCGGAACGCGACCGCACCGCACAGACAGCGGCCTCGCGCCCGAAGCTGGCCCATCTCTAGCGCCTCATCCCCTCGCCCAGGCACCACTGCGCGGCGGCGTACGTCGTGACCACAGCGGTGTCGAGGCCCTTGGCGCCGTCGGGGAGCACGAAGCGGCGTACGCCGAGCAGGGTGTCGGACACGAGGAACAGCGACGCCCCGGTGAGCAAACGGCCGCGGCCGCGCTCCTGGTCCACCGCGGCCGCCGCCGCAACCATGGTCACGAGGGTGAGGCCGTAGCCCGCGACCGGCAGCGCGACGGCCCGGTCCTCGCGTGCGGCCGCCAGCGCCATCGCCGAGCTCGCGGCCGCACCGGCGGCGAGGAGGCGGCGACGTCCCGGTGTCGCGAGCAACGGCTCGGACGACCTGCTCCGGAGGGCCGAGGTGTAGGCGACATGGGCCACCAGGAACGAGGTGAGCCCGGTCAGGAAGCGCCCCCGGCCGGCCCCGAGCAGTGCTAGGTCGCCGCCCCACGACAACCCCTGAGCGGCCAGCATCCGGCGAGACCCCGCGCCGCGCGGGCCGGTGGCGGTGCGAGCGGCGAGGGCCGGCATGACCAGCGGCAACGCGACCTGTCGAGCGCGTCGCCACGACGGGAAACCCATTGGCTGACCTCCTCTTCCGGAGGTTAGCGTTGTCTTGATGCCAAGACATCTGCCGCCCAGGGTCCTCCGGCTCGCGGGACCCACGCCGCTCGTCCGGCGGCTCTCCGTGCAGTCGGTCCTGTCCGCGTTCGGCGACGGCGTCTTCCTCACCGGCAGCGCGGTCTTCTTCACCCAGATCGTCGGGCTCTCCGCCGCCCGGGTCGGCCTCGGCCTGACCATCGCCGGCGCGGTCACCTTCGCGCTCGCCGTACCCCTCGGCAAGCTGAGCGACCGGTTCGGGGCCAAGCGGGTGTGGGCCGTCGCGTCGCTGGTCGAGGCCGTGCTCTACCTCGCCTGGCTGCCGGTCGGCGGCATGGCCGGGTTCGTCGCGGTACTGGTCGCCGTCCAGCTGGTGACGACCGCGAGCCGGGCCGCCCGCAACGCCTACCGGTTCGACGTCTTCCCGCGCGAGCAGCGGGTGTCCTCCAGCGCCTACTTCCGCGCCGCCCGCAACGTCGGCTACACCCTTGGCGCACTGCTGGCCGGCGTCGCGCTGGCGACCAACAGCGACGACGTCATCCGGACGGTGCCGGTCGCCACCGCCGCCCTGCTCCTGCTGAACGCGACGCTGGTCTCCCGTCTCCCGAGCCAGCTCGAGAACGCCGAGTCGATGGAAGCCGAGACGTCGCTCGAGGCCGCGCTGCAGGCCGAGGGACGCGGCAGTGCCCTGCGCAACCGGGGCTACGTGCTGATGTCCGTCTGCGGCGGGGTGCTCGGCACCCACCAGGTGCTGCTCAACGTCGTCATCCCGCTCTGGCTGGTCGAGGAGACCGACGCACCGCGCGTCCTGCTGGCCTGGCTGTTCGGCACCAACACCGTGCTCGCCGTCCTCCTGCAGGTGGCCGCGGCCCGTGGTGTCGTTTCCGTCGCGGACTCGCTGCGCGCCGTACGTCGCGGCGCGTTCTTCCTCGTGCTCTCGTGCGGCATCGTGCTGGTCACCCACGACACGATCGGCTGGGTCACGATCGCGCTGGTGTGGATCGGCCACGTGACCGTGACCGGAGCCGAGCTGTTCGACTCGGCCGGCCAGTGGGGCCTCCAGGCCGAGCTGTCCGACCCGGCCCGCCGCGGGGAGTACCAGGGCGTCTCCCAGCTCGGCTACACGCTCGGCTCGGTGTGGGCTCCGGCGGCGTACACGTTCCTGGCCATGGAGTGGGGCACGCCCGGCTGGCTGATCATCGCCGGGATCGTGGTCCTGGCCGCGCTCGTCGTCCACCCCGCGTCCCGGGCCGCGGAGCGGCAGCTCGCGCGCGAGACCGTGCCCGTCCCGGGCTGACAGCTAGCTCCGGAGCTGGTTGCGCGCGAGCAGTCCGAGGCCGAGCAGCATCCGGTCGCGGGAGTCACCGAGCCGCCGCCCGGTGAGGTCCTCGATCTGCCGGGCGCGGTAGATCACCGTGTTGCGATGGCAGAACAGCGACTCCGCGGCGTGCTTGGCCGAGCCGTTGTGCTCCAGCAGCGCGGCCAGGGTCTGCATCAGCACCTCGGCGCTGTGCGCCGGCTGGGCCAGGATCGGCGCGACGGTCTCCTGCACCAGCACCGCCGTGACCTCCGGACTCACGGCGAGGAGAATCTCAGGCAGCCGCTGCGAGACCGCCACCACGCGACGCTCCTCGCGCGGCACCGTGTCCGCGGCGCGGCTGGCCAGCTGGAACGCCGACGCGAACCCGGCCACGCCGTCCGAGGCGATCGCGATCCCGACCCGCCCGATGGCGTGCGGCTGGAGCAGCGCGACCAGCTCGTCGACCTCGGGCAGCTCTCCGGCCAGCACGCCGAACGAGACACCGCCCCGCACATGCCAGTGCGACGCGATCCCGTGCCGGCCCAGCCGATCCCCCGGTGGGGTGAGCTGCTCGTCGAGCGACCCGTCGTACGGCGCGACGACGCACGCCACGGCCATGTCCGGCCCGATGCCGAGCACCTCGCGAGCCTCGGCCGCGAAGGTGGGGTCGGTGCCCCGGCCCTCGACCAGCGCGTCCAGGGTGCTCTGCTGACGCTGCAGGTCGCGCCGGTGGAGCAGCACGCTCTCGCGTCGGTAGGCATCGATGAAGACGGCGTTCTGCACGTCGAGCGCCGACCAGACCTTCTGGCCGGCGACGAGCAGCACCTGGTCGTCGACCTTGCCGTGCTCGCGCTGCGCCAGCAGCGCCTCCCAGAGGAAGCGGGTGCCGAGGGTGTAGGCGTTGAGCACGAGCTCCATCGCGATGCCCTGGCGGGCCCGTCGACGCCCGGTCTCGCGCCAGAGCTCGGCCGTCGTGTGGGTGGCGCCCTCGAGGCCGGCCATCGCCTCGATGCCGCGCCGGATGTGCTCGCGGGTGCTCGCCCGGACGTCGACCGGGAACTCGGGACCGGCCCGCTCGTAGACCTCCGTGTCCTTCTCCAGGAGCGTCAGCGAGATGCTGTCGGCGATGGCGTCCGCCTCGTCGAGCAGGGTCAGCCACGCGGCCGCGACCCGGGCGTCGAGGTCCGGGTCGGGCTCGTCGGCGAGCGCACGCACCCCCGCACGATGGCACTCAGCGCACAATTCTGACCAGCCCCCCTTGCCTGAGCGTGGCTCAGCGCCCCACGGATGTTGTGCGGAGCGCCCATCGCGGCGCGCTGTGCGCTGACACCAAAGTGGTGGGCGTCACACCGGCCGCGTGGTGAGGAGAGATCAGTGGGGTCCTCGGAGCGCAGCCTGGAACTGCGGGACGTGAGCGTGCGGTTCGGGGGGATCACAGCACTCTCGGAGGTCTCGCTGACTGCCCGGCCCGGCCGGGTGCTCGGGGTGATCGGTCCGAACGGAGCCGGCAAGACGACGCTCTTCAACGTTGCCTGCGGCTTCGTCCGGCCCGACGCCGGGACCATCGTCTGGGGCGGCCGCGAGCTGCACGGCCTGCGTCCCCACCAGCTCGCCGGGCTCGGCATCGCGCGCACCCTGCAGGGGCTCGGCCTCTTCGACCGGATGACGGTCCTCGACAACGTGCTGGTCGGCGCCGACGCGCAAGCGGGTGCGAGCTTCCTGTCGGGGCTGTTCGCCCTGCCTCGCTCCGGGCGCGAGGAAGCGCTGCTGCGCGAGCGGGCGCGGTCCCTGCTCGACGAGCTCGGCATCGCGGCGTACGCCGGCCGGCTCCCCGGCTCGCTCCCCTACGCCGTGCGGAAGAAGGTCGCGCTGGCCCGCGCCCTGGTCAGCGAGCCCGAGCTGGTGATGCTCGACGAGCCGGCGAGCGGCCTGTCCGAGGAAGAGCTGGCCGAGCTGGGCCGCCGGCTGCGCGGACTGGCCGAGCGGATGTCGGTGATGCTGGTCGAGCACCACATGGACCTGGTGATGTCCGTGTGCGACGACATCACGGTCCTCGACTTCGGCAAGGTGATCGCCAGCGGCACCCCCGACGAGGTGCGCGACGACCCGGCCGTCCTCGCGGCCTACCTGGGCGAGGCTGTCCCCTAGTGCTCACCGTCTCGGGACTCTCCACGTCGTACGGCGCCGTCCGCGCGCTGCGCGACGTCGGCTTCACCGCGCCTGCCGGGCAGGTCACCGCGGTGCTCGGCGCCAACGGCGCCGGGAAGACGACGCTGCTGCGCACGATCTCGGGGCTGGTCCGCCCCGACGCGGGCAGCGTCCGCTTCGGCGACCGCGAGCTGACCCGGCTGCCACCCGAGCGGATGCCCGGGCTGGGCATGGCGCACGTGCCCGAGGGCCGCGGCGTCATCACCGAGCTCACCGTGGAGGAGAACCTCCGCCTCGGCGGACTGGGGCGCGACAACCGGGTACGCGGCGAGCGGCTGGACCGCGTCTTCTCCCTCTTCCCGGTGCTGCAGGAGCGGCGCACCGGCAGCGCCCACGTGCTGTCCGGCGGCGAGCGCCAGATGCTGGTGATCGGCCGGGCGCTGATGGCCTCGCCGGAGCTGCTGCTGCTCGACGAGCCGTCGCTCGGCCTCGCTCCCCGGGTGGTGGCCCAGATCTTCGACCTGCTCGGCGGCCTGGTCGCCGACGACGGCCTCACCGTCGTCCTCGTCGAGCAGAACGCGCGCAGCGCCCTGTCCATCGCGCACCGCGCCGTCGTGCTCAACCTCGGCCGGGTCGTCGTCGACGAGGCCGCCCACGTCCTGGCCGGCGACGACCAGCTCCGGCACGCCTACCTGGGATTCTGAGGAGACGAGACGACGTGCAACAGCTGCTCAACACGGCACTCGGGGGTCTCACCCTCGGCATGGTGTACGCCGCGTTCGCGCTGGCGCTGGTGCTGATCTGGCGGTCGACCCGCGTGGTCAACTTCGCACAGGCGCCGATGGCGATGGTGACCACGTTCATAGCGCTCGAGATCATCGACCACGGCCACTCGTACTGGCTGGGCTTCGCCGCGGCCCTGGTCGCGGGACTGGTGCTCGGTGCGCTCGTCGAGCGGGTGGTGATCCGTCCGGTCGAGGGCGGCCCGGAGATCAACGCGGTGATCCTCACCCTCGGGCTGTTCATCGTGCTGCACGCGGCGGCGTCGGTCGTCTTCGGCAACCGCTATCGCTCGTTCCCCGCCGCGTTCGGCGTCCGCGGTCTCGAGGTCGGCGACACGACCATCGCGCTCACCGGCTTCGGGGTCTTCACGATCCTCGCGGTGCTCGCGGTGATGGCCCTGCTGACCGTGCTGTTCCGCTACACCGACCTCGGGCTCAAGATGCGCGCGGCGGCGTTCAACCAGGAAGTGGCCCGGCTGCTCGGCGTCCGGGTCGGCCGGCTGCTCACGCTCGGCTGGGCACTGGCCGCGCTGGTCGGCTCGCTGGCCGGGCTGCTCATCGCGGGCGGCAGCCTGGTCCACCCCGGCTACATGGACTCCGTGGTCGTCTACGGCTTCGTCGCCGCGGTCCTCGGCGGGCTGGACAGCCAGCTCGGTGCGGTGGTCGGCGGCCTGTTCCTCGGCCTCGCGCTCAGCTTCGTCTCCGGGTACGTCGGGTCCCAGCTGGTCGCGCTCGCGGCGCTCGCGATCCTGATGGCGGTGCTGTTCCTCCGACCCGACGGCCTGTTCGCCCCGGCCCGCGAGCGGCGGGTCTGATGCGCGGCCCCCTCGCCAGAGTCTGGCGCGGCACCCTCGGCCGCCACCTCGTGCTGGCCGCGGCCGGCCTGGTCGTGGTGGTGCTGGTGCTGGAGTCGGTCGACGACTTCCGCGCCGTGCAGCTCACCCAGATGGCCTACCTCGGCATCGCCGCCGGCGGCCTGACCGTGCTCACCGGGCTCAACGGGCAGATCTCCCTCGGTCACGGCGCGCTGATGGCGGTCGGCGCGTACACGACCGCGCTCCTCGTCTCCGACGATCCCGTGCTGCCGCTCCTGCCGGCGCTCCTGGTCGCCACCGCCGTCACCACCGTGGTCGGCGTCGTCATCGGCGCGGCGGCCGCCCGCCTGCGCGGCCCCTACCTGGCCGGTGCCACGCTCGCCCTCGCCGTGGCGCTGCCCGGGATCGCGCTGCACTTCAGCGGAACCCTCGGTGGCGAGCAGGGGCTGCGGCTGCGGGTGCCCGAGACACCCGGCTGGGTCCTCGACGCGGCGTACTTCGTGACCGCGCACGACCTGACCCGCAGCAAGTACGTCGCCTACCTGGCGTGGCTCACGCTCGTCGTCGTCTACCTGCTGCTCGCCAACCTGGGCCGCAGCCGGGTCGGCCGGCGCTGGCGCGCGGTCCGCGACGACGAGGTGGCCGCCGAGCTGGCCGGGATCCACCTCGGACGGGCCCGCGTCTCGGCGTTCGTCGTGAGCGCGGCCGCGGCCGGCGCCGCCGGCGGCGTGATGGCGCTGGCCGTCCGGCTCACCGCCCCGACCGGCTTCACGCTGACGCTCAGCCTGACGCTGCTCACCGCGGTGGTGCTGGGCGGCCTCGGCAGCCTCACCGGCGCCCTGCTGGGCGCGGCGCTGCTCACCTTCCTGCCGTCGGTGATCACCGACGCGGGCACGTCGATGGGCCTCGACCAGATCAAGGCGGCCGAGCTCGCGCCCCTGGTCTACGGGCTGGTGATGGTGCTCGTCGTACTCCTCGCACCACGCGGCCTGGTCGGCAGCCTCGAGGCCGGCTGGCGCCGGCTCAGGCACCGGAACCGGCCCGACGACCCCACGGCCCCAGACCCCACCGCACCCCCGGACGCCGCGGTCTCGCGCGCGACCGTCGCCACCTCGAAGGGAGACACCAGATGAAAACACGGACACGGAGGTTGGTGGCCACAGCCGGCGTCCTCGTGCTCACCGCCCTGGCCGGCGCCTGCGGGGCCGGCGGCAAGGACGATGACGACGAGGGCGACGGCGGCAGCTCGGCCGAGGTCGGTGTCACCGACGACTCGGTCAAGATCGGGGGCACGTTCCCGCTGACCGGCGTCGCGGCACCGGGCTACAGCGAGATCCCGACCGGGGCGCAGGCCTACTTCGACTACGTCAACGCCAACGGTGGCGTGCAGGGTCGCAACATCGAGTTCCTGGTCAAGGACGACGGCTACGACCCGACCAAGACCAGCACCCTCACGGACGAGCTGGTGCTCAAGGACGAGGTCTTCGCCACCCTGGGCTCGCTCGGCACCCCGACCCACAACGCCGTGGTCGACTCCCTCAACGACGCGGAGGTGCCGGACCTGTTCGTCTCCTCGGGCGCCCTCGCGTGGGGCGACGACCCTGACGCGCACCCCTACACCTTCGGCTGGCAGCCCGACTACGAGATCGAGGGCAAGATCATCGGCCAGTGGGTCTCGGAGAACATGCCCGACGCCAAGGTGGGCCTGTTCCTCCAGGACGACGACTTCGGCGCCGACGCAGAGAAGGGGGTCCGCACCTACATCGACTCCCAGGTGGTCGAGGCCCAGCGCTACACGTCGGGCAACACCGACGTGGCGCCGCAGATCACCGCGCTCCAGGCGAGCGGCGCCGACCTGGTGCTGTCGTTCACCACGCCGTCGTACACCGCGCTGGGGCAGCTGGTCTCGCTCAAGCTCGGCTTCACGCCGAAGTGGTACGTCTCCAACGTCGGCTCCGACCCCACCCTGGTGGGCGGGCTGCTGGAGCGGTTCTCGGAGGGGGCGGTCCCGGGCACTGCTTCGTCGCTGAACGGGATCATGACGTCGCGGTACATCCCGGGCATCGACCAGGCCGACAACCCCTGGGTACAGCTGTGGCAGAAGGTCTGGGACGAGTCGGGCCAGGAGGGTGAGCTCACCAACTACCGGATCTACGGCATGTCGTTCGCCTACACGTTCGTGCAGGCACTCGAGGCCGCCGGCGAGGACCTGACCCGCGACGGTCTGGTCGAGGCGATCGAGGACGAGGGCGGCGACTTCGCCGGCCCGCAGCTCGCGCCGTACCGCTACTCCTCCGACAGCCACCTCGGCATCTCGGGCATGCAGATCGTCACGCTGCAGGACGGCGTCGGCGACCCGCTCACCGACGTGCTCACCACCGACACCGGTGACGCGGAGATCACCACGGACGAGTCGGGCCAGGGCGACGACGCGCCCCCGGAGAGCGGCCTGCCCGAGTAGGACCCGTGCCGGTACGTCGTCCGGCCGGCTCTGGACGACGTACCGGCGCACGGTTTGACTGGTCACATGACCGGCGTCGGCGCGATGAGCCGGTCCCGCCTGCTGACGGGCGTCGCTCCCGTCGTGGCGCTCGTGGTCGTCGCCGGCGTCGTGGGAGAGGTGTACGGCGACCTCGTGGACCTGTCCGTGTACAGGTACGGCGGCCGGGCGGTGCTGGACGGCCTGTCCGTCTACGAGGCCGACGACCCCGTGACCGGCTACCCGTTCACCTACCCGCCGTTCGCGGCGGTGGCGATGGTCCCTCTGGCGCTCGTCCCGGGCTGGCTCGCGGAGGCCTTGTGGACCGGTGCCTCGGTCGCGGCCCTCGCGGCCTCGGTGGTCGTCGTGCGCCGAGCCCTCGGTCGGCCCACGCCCGGGTGGCTGGCCGCGCTCCTGACCGGCGCCGCCGTCGCGCTGGAGCCGGTGTGGCAGAACCTGTCGTTCGGGCAGGTCAACACGCTGCTGATGCTCGCGGTGCTCGTCGACCTCCTGGGGCCGCAGCGGCGCTGGTCCGGCGTCCTCGTAGGCATCGCGGCCGGCGTGAAGCTGACCCCGCTGCTGTTCGTCGTGCTCCTGGCGCTGGTCGGACGTCGTACGTCGGCGGGCCGGGCGGTGGTCGCGTTCGCGGGCACCGTGGCGGTGGGGTTCGCCGTGATGCCGGACGCGGCGGCGTCGTACTGGACCCACCGGCTGTTCGACGCCAGCCGGGTCGGTCCACCGGAGCTGGCCCACAACCAGTCGACGTACGGCGCGCTGAGCAGGCTGGCCGGCGGTGAGCCGACGATGCTCCTGTGGCTGGCGGTCTCGGCGCCAATCGCCATCGCGGTGCTGCTGGTGGCCGCCCACCACTGGCGGACCCGCGACCGCGTGCTCGGCACCTGCCTGGCCGCCTCGGCGATGCTGGTGGTGTCGCCGATCGCGTGGTCGCACCACTGGGTGTGGGCCGTGCCGGTCGCGCTGGTGCTGTGGGAGCGCAGCCGCTGGGCCGGCGCCGCGTGGGTCGCGGTGTTCGTCGCCCGCCCGATCGTGTGGCCGGGCTACGGCCAAGACCGCGAGTACGCCTGGGGCCCGCTCGACCATCTCGTCGGCAACGCCTACCTTCTGGCCGCGCTCGCACTCTGTGTCTGGGCTGCTGTCGGCAGTTCCGGACGCCGATCGTCCGAAACGCTGGCTAGCATCGCGGCGTGGACCTGCCGGCGTACACGACCAGGCTGCTGACACCGGACACGTGGGATGACTTCGCCGAGCTCGTGGAGGCGAACAACGGGGTCTGGGGAGGCTGCTGGTGCATGGGCTTCCACCCCGAGGGCGTGGGCGCAGGACGCACCCGAGAGGGCAACCGCGAGGCCAAGCGGGACCACACGTGGCGCGGTTCCGTCCACCAGGTCCTGGTCTACGACGGCCCGACGTGCATCGGCTGGTGCCAGTACGGCTCACCCGCCGAGCTGCCCAACATCAAGAACCTCGCGAAGTACGAGCAGGGGTCGGACGAGCTGCCGGACTGGCGGATCGGCTGCATCTTCACCGGGAGCAAGCACCGCGAGCGCGGCGTGGCCCGGGCCGCAGTGACCGGTGTCCTCGAGGCGATCAGGGACGCCGGCGGCGGCGTCGTGGAGGCCTACCCTGAGCAGACCATGGACCGGAAGCCTCAGCGCGGGTCCTTCCTCCACACCGGGCCGGAGGAGCTGTTCGCGGAGTTCGGCTTCGTCCGGGACCGCCAGATCGCCAAGTGGCGCTGGGTGATGCGCACCGAGCTCTGAGGGGCTCTCGGCGCCGGTGTTATCGTCCGGTGCTTCACCGAGATCTCGGGAAGGTGGCTCAGCATGCCGGGCCCTCGTCAGCTCGCCCTCGTTCCGATCGTGTGCCTGCTGATCCTGGTCGGAGCGCTGCCGTCGGCCCAGGGTGCCCCACGCGCCGAGCGGGCCCTGCCCAACACGGTCGTCGTCCACGACAGCCGCACCTCGGCGCCGATCGTCGACATCTCGAAGGTCGCGATCCAGGCCAGCTGGTACTTCGACTCCGAGCAGTACGTCCGCGTGACCGTGCCCCACGGGTTCCGACCGGGACACCACCTGACCGTCTGGTTCGACCTCGACGGCGACTCGACGCCCGACGGCCACTACGACCTCCGGCTCAAGGCGCCGAAACGGGCGGGCGGGAAGTGGCTCCAGAGGGTCCAGGAGTTCCGCCTGGGCGGCGGCTGGGACGACCCCGGCAAGCGTGTGCGGTGCGGCGACGGCGAGGACTTCCCGCCCGCCTCCGACATCCGGCGCGGCCAGCGGACCGTCTCCCTCGGCTTCAGCCTCTGGTCGTGCCTGCAGGTCCCCAATCCGCCGGACCTCGGCTCAGGCTCGTGGCGGGTCGCGGTCCGTGTCGCCAAGGGCAAGGACGCCGACATGGCCCCCAACCACCGTGGCTGGAGCAAGCCGGTGGCGGGCTGGGAGCCGTGCGACCCCTCGGACGGCCCCTGCTCCTGAGGGCTCCTACTCCGGCCGGCCGTCCATGAACATCCGCAGCCGGGTGTCGCTGAACTCGCCGGTCACCTCCGGGTTGTTGAGCGCCCGGCGCACCCAGCCCAGACGGAGCGCCGGCGGCACGGCGTCGCGCAGCTCGGGCCGGTCCGTCGCGTAGCGCGCCAGGTAGCTGTCGACGTAGGGCCAGATGTCCTCGGAGTCGGCGACGTCGTCGAGGCCCCAGGCCACGCCGCCCTCCAGCGTCACCGACATCGTGAAGAACGGGTGCGAGACCACCGCGTCCCCCCAGTCCAGGATCAGGTTGCGGCCGTCCTTCACGAAGACCTGGCCGTCGTGGAGGTCGTCGTGCTGCAGCGTCTCCGTGACGCCGTACGACGCCAGCTCGTCGACCAGGTCGCGGACCCGACCCACCGCGTCGCGGAACCTCTGCTCGGCATCGCTGGCCAGCAGGGGCGGGACGCGGTCCGGCACCCGGGCGGAGACCCGCTCCACCACGCTCACCTCGTGACGGAGCGACGGCGTGTTCGCCTTGGACCACACCGGCCCCGCCGCGGTCGGCGCGCGGAGCGCCGTCGCCCAGATGCGTACGTGTGGCTGCTCCGGCTCGCCGGTGCGCTCACGCCCGAGCTCGCCCAGCCGTTCGTCGGCCCATCCGATCGCCTCGGCCAGGAAGCCGGGCTCCGTCCACTGCTCCGTCACGGGCGCCGAGTCTCCAGCACCCGGAAGCCCTTCGCACTCGCAATTCGCCCGGTCGGGTAACCCTGCTCCTCCAACCAGCGCTGGAGCGAGTCGGCGCCGAGGTTCTTGCCCACCACCATGACCGCCCGGCCACCGGGCACCAGCCGGGGCAGCCAGGTGAGCAGCAGCCCGTGCAGCGCCGCCTTCCCGATGCGGATCGGCGGGTTCGACCAGAGCTCGTCGTACGCCGCCTCCACCGGTACGCCGGGCGGTGCGGTCGCGGTGAACCGGGCGGACACTCCGAGGGCGACGGCGTTGTCGTTGGCCAGGAGCACCGCCCGCTCGTTCACGTCGACGGCCGTCACGGTCGCGCCCGGCACGGCGCTGGCGATGGCCAGCCCGATCACGCCGTACCCGCAGCCGAGGTCGAGGATCCGCCCCGGAGCCGGAGGGGAGGTCTCGCGGAAGAGCACAGCGGTGCCGATGTCGAGCCGCCCCTGGGCGAAGACGCCCGAGCCGCTCTCGAGCGACAGCGTCTGTCCCCACACGGAGGCCGTCACCGGGACCCTCCGGAAGGGGACCGACGGGTCGGCGGAGAAGTAGTGCTCGTCCTCAGCCACGCATCGCCCTGGTGATCTCGACGCGCGCCGCGAGCTCGGCGTCCGGCGGGTAGCCGACCTCCTCGAGGGTGAGCCCGTGCGCGGGCGCGACGACCACCGTGGAGTCGCGGCGCTCCGCGGCCAGCACCTCAGCCGCCCAGCCGGCCGGGCGGCGGCCCTCCCCGACCGCGAGCAGGCAGCCCACGAGCGAGCGCACCATGCTGTGGCAGAAGGCGTCGGCCCGCACGTGCGCCACGAGCAGGCCGTCAGGCTCCCGTTCCCAGTGCAGCCCGATCAGGTTGCGGATCGTCGTGGCGCCCTCGCGCTGCTTGCAGAACGCCGCGAAGTCGTGCTCGCCGAGGAGGGCCAGCGCCGCCGCGTTCATCACCGCCTCGTCGACCGGCCGGGACCGGGCCAGCACCTGGCCGCGGCGCAGCGGGTCCACGACCTCGGGACGGTCGGCGACCCGGTAGGCGTAGCGACGCCAGATCGCGGAGAACCGCGCGTCGAAGCCGTCCGGCGCCTCGACCGCCCGTTGCACCCGTACGTCGTCCTCCAGGAAGCCGTTCAGCCGCCGGGTCAGGTGCTCGGGACCCTCGGGCAGCGCGTCGAGGTCCGTGTGCACGACCTGGCCGCGCGCGTGCACGCCGGCGTCGGTCCGCCCCGCGCAGGTGAGGTCGACCTCTGCGATGCGCAGCACCGTCGCCAGCGCCGCCCCCACGTCACCCTCGACGGTGCGCAGTCCCGGCTGCGCCGCCCAGCCGTGGAAGCGGGCGCCGTCGTAGGCGACGTCGAGGCGGATCCGCACCCGCGCATCCTCTCAACTGACGCGGATTGCGTGCGTCACTAGGCTGGAATGCGTGGCAGACCCCGCGATCATCCTGGTTTCCGAGCACCACGCGGACACCCTCCTCGAGGTGTTCTACCGACGCTACGGGCACGACTACATGCTGCGCTCGGCCCGGTCCTGCACCGAGGCCGAGAAGATCGCCCAGGAGCTCAAGGACTCCGGTGAGGCGGTGGCCCTGTTCGTCAGTGACTCCCGGCTCCCCGACGTCCAGCACATGTTCGAGGCGGTGCACCGCTTCCGCCTCGTCGTGCCGACCGCCCGCCGGATCATCGCGGCGCACTGGGACCAGTTCCTCGCCGACGCGGAGGAGCTGCGGCCGGGCCTGGCCCGAGGCAAGTACGACGCCTACCTGCTGATGCCGCGCGGCAACCGCGACGAGGAGTTCCACACCGCGATCAGCGAGCTCCTGTCGGACTGGACCTCGACGGTGCCGCAGCCCGAGGTGGTGAGCGCCAAGGTCATCTCCCCGGTCCACGACGCGCTCACGATGGGCATCCGCGACTTCCTCGACCGCATGGGCATGCAGAACAACCTCTACGACCCGAACGATCCCCACCTGCAGGAGTTCATGCCGCGTCTCTTCGAGGAGCTCGGCACGGACCAGCCGCGCTATCCGGTCGTCTGGTCGCCCGCGCGCGGCGCGATCCAGGCCACGTCGGTCCGCGACGTGGCCCGCTCGATCTTCCCGCGCACCGAGGATGAGGCCGAGCAGATCGTGGACCTCGCGGTCGTCGGAGCCGGTCCCGCTGGGCTCGCGGCCGCCGTCTACGCAGCATCCGAGGGGCTCACCGTCCGCGTCCTCGAGGCCGAAGCGGTCGGCGGTCAGGCGGGCACCAGCTCGATGATCCGCAACTACCTCGGCTTCCCGCGCGGCATCTCCGGCATGCGGCTGGCGCTGCGGGCCCGCAACCAGGCGATCCGCTTCGGCACCAGGTTCCTCACCGGGTGGGAGGTCACGGGGCTCGAACCCGGCAGCGACGGCGAGCCGCACGTCCTGCACTGCGGCGACGACCAGGTCAGGGCCAGGGCGGTGCTCGTCTCCACGGGCGTGGCCTACCGCAAGCTCGGCGTACCCGCCCTCGAGGAGCTGGTCGGCAACGGGGTCAACTACGGCGCCGCCATGACCGCGGGCCGCGAGATGGAGGGCTACGACGTCGTGGTGGTCGGCGGCGGCAACTCCGCGGGCCAGGCAGCGCTCCACCTCTGCCGGTTCGCGGCGTCGGTGACCATCGTGGTCCGGCGCCCGGCCCTGGAGGAGACGATGTCCGACTACCTGATCAAGGAGATCGGCTACCAGGAGCGCATCGACGTGCAGACCTGCACCCGCGTCGTCGACGGCGGTGGCGAGGGGCAGCTCGAGTGGCTGACCCTCGAGGACATCAACACCGGCGAGACGACCCGCAAGGAGGCGCGCGGGCTGTTCCTCCTGCTCGGTGCGGAGCCGCGCTGCGACTGGCTGCCGCCGGAGCTGGCCCGCGACAGGAAGAGCTTCGTGCTGACCGGCCGCGACGTGCCGCGCGACCAGTGGGTCGACGGGCTGCCGCCGGCCAACCTGGCCACCACCGTTCCCGGGGTCTTCGCGGCCGGCGACATCCGCTCGGGCTCGATGAAGAGGGTGGCCGCGGCCAGCGGCGAGGGCGCGTCCGCCGTACCCCTCGTGCACGCGTTCCTGGCCCCCGTCCCCGAGGACGCCGAGGAGGCCACGGAGGCTGCCCCGGTGTCCTAGTGCCGTATGACGCAGAAGGGTCATGGCCCGCGCTGCCGCGGGCTGATCTGATCGACGCATGAGACGCTACGCTCGCCACGGCTGGCTCGGTGCTCCTGCTCGCCCTGGCCGTCAGCGGCTGCGGTGGCGACAGCGGAGGCGCGAAGGCCGGCTCGAAGGCGGGCTCGTCGGCGTCCGCGAGCCCCGGCGACCTGCCGACCGGCGTGCCGACCGACCTGCCCACCGAGATCCCGGACTGCCTGACCTCGGCCCTCCCGACCGCCCTGCCGACCAACCCCACCGAGGTCCCGAGCGAGCTGGCGAACTGCCTGCCCAGCAACGTCCCGACCGAGCTACCGACCCCGGTGCCGACCCCGGTGCCGACCCCGGTGCCGTCACAGGCCTCCGGCGCCGCGCTCGACGCGTGTGCGGTGGTCACGCCGGCGCTGGTGAAGGCCACCCTCGGCGGCACCGTCGGGCAGACGCTGGGCCAGCTGTCCAGCTTCGGCGACCCCGAACGCCAAGGACTGCTTCTACTTCGGCGGCGACGCGACCCTCGTCATCCAGGCGACCACCCGGGCCGACCAGGACCTGCCGGAGAGCTCCTACTCCTACGCCGGGCTGCCGGGTGCGGAGCCGATCCCGGGCGCGACCCGCGGCTGGGTCTTCGTCTTCCCCGGGCAGGAAGGTGCCGACTCGATCACGTCCGGGCTGATCCTGGTCAAGGGCCAGGCCGGCCTGAACCTCTCGATCACCGTCGACGGCCACCCCTACACGAACGCCGACCTGCAGAAGCTCGCGAAGGACATCCTGAAAGCCATCTACGAGCTCGTGGCGGTACGGCGGGTCCGCGCCGGGGCGGGAGACCGTGACCGCCGCGGCCCGCGCGGCGTGCTCGAGCACCTCGGCGACCTCGTCGCGCGGCAGCTCGGCCAGCGCCGCGCGACCCTCGGCCCCGAGCCGTCCGCGCTCCCAGAGCGCATCGATCAGGCCCGCCCCGAAGGTGTCCCCGGCACCGATCGTGTCGGCCACCTCCACCGGCCGCGACGTGACCTCCACCGCGCCCCGCGCGGTCCAGCCACAGCGCGCCGTCGGCACCGCGGGTGACCACGACGACCGCCGGTCCGAGCTCCAGCAGCGCGGCCGCCGACTCGGCGTGCGGCTGGTGCGGGTAGAGGGCCTCGAGGTCCTCGTCGCTGGCCTTGACCAGGTCGGCGACCGCCACCGTCCGCTCCACCCGGGCCACGACCTCGGGTCCGGTGCCGGTCACGACCGGGCGGGCGTTGACGTCGTAGCTGACCGTCGACCGGTCGCGCAGCCGGCGCAGGAGCGCGAGGACGTCGTCGGCGCCCGGCAGGAGCACCGGCCCCAGCGAGCAGACGTGCGTCACGAGCGGGTCCTCGTCGTCCGGCACCGGCGACAGCCGCCAGTCGATGTCGAACACGTAGTCCGCCGCTCCGGCCGTCCCGATCGTGGCCAGCGCCGTCGAGGTGTGGTCGACGGCGCCCGGGTCGCAGGCCAGGGTGACGCCGGCCCGCTCGAGGTGGTCGGCGACCATCGCCCCGTGGTGGTCATCGGCGAAGCTGCTCGCGAGCCGGGTGGGCCGGCCGAGCCGGGCCAGCGCGACCGCGACGTTGGCGGCGCTGCCGCCGGCGTACTCGTGCAGGTGACCGCTGGCGGTCCGCACGATGTCGACCAGGGACTCGCCCACCACCAGCACGCCGCGCTCCATGCGCCGTGTCTACCAGTCGATGACATGATCGGCGGGTGCCTGCCTCGCAAAGCATTCCCGCCTCGTCGGCCAAGATCCTCGGGCTGGTGGCCCTCGGCGACCTGGTCGCCGGCGTCGTCCTCTCGGCCCTCGGCCTGAGCCGGGACAACCAGGTCCTCGCGATCGTGGGGGTCGTCCTCCTGATCTCGGGCGGCGGCATGCTCGCCTTGGTGACCCTGATGCGGAACAAGCCCGAAGCGCTGTGACCTCCTACGTCCTGTACGGCGCCGGAGCCGTCGGGGGCGTGATCGGCGGCCGACTGTCCTTGGCCGGTCACGACGTCACGCTCGTGGCGCGCGGCGAGCACCTGGCCCGGATCCAGGCGGACGGGCTGGTGCTCGACACCGCGGAGGGACGCCACGTCGTGCGCACGCAGGCGACCGACACCGCCGCCGAGGTCGCGTGGACTCCGGACACGGTCGTCCTGCTCGTCGTGAAGTCGCACCAGACCGCGGCCGCGCTCGCGGACCTGGTCCGGCACGCCCCGGCGGACACACCGGTCGTCTGTGTCGCAGAACGGCGTGGCGAACGAGCCGGAGACCCTGCGCCGGTTCGCGCGCACCTACGCGATCACCGTGATGCTGCCGTCCCAGCACCTCGAGCCCGGCGTCGTCGTGCAGGGCTGCCACCCGGTGCCGGGCATCCTCGACGTCGGGCGCTACCCGACCGGCACCGACGAGGTGACCGAGCGGGTGTCCAGCGACCTGCGCTCGGCCGGGTTCGAGTCGGTGCCGCGGCCCGACATCATGGCGTGGAAGTACCGCAAGCTGGTCACCAACGCCGTCGGCGACGTCTCGGGCGGTCCTCCCGGACGAGGCCGACGAGCTCAAGCCGCTGGTGCGGGCCGAGGCCGAGGCGGTGCTGGCCGCGGCCGGAGTACCGGTCGTGAGCCACGAGGCCGACCTCGAGCGGCGCGGCGACCTGCTGCAGGTGCGGCCCGACGTGGACGGTCCCAACTCGCTCGGCCAGAGCATCGAGCGCGGGACCGCAGGCACCGAGGTCGACTTCCGGGCCGGCGAGGTCGTGCTGCTGGGCCGGCTGCACGGCGTACCGACACCGGTGAACGAGCGGCTCCAGCGCACCGTCCACCAGATTGGGTAAGTAATTTATTTCCGATCTAAAACACTTGTGTCCGAACTACTTCACCGCTAACTTCCTCCTCACGAGGCAACGCGGCCTCGGACCCTGAGATTCTGGAGCAGCCATGACCGCAACGTTCACCGTCCGTCACCCCGTCCAGGACTACGCCACCTGGCGCGCCGTCTTCGACGGCCCCGAGGTGGGCGCCCTGCACACCAAGTACGGCGCCTCCAACACCCGCGTCGGCCGCAACCCCGACGACGGCAACGAGGTCTGGGTCGCCCACGACTTCGACTCGCTCGACTCCGCGCAGAACTTCGCCGGCGACCCCGAGCTCCCCGCGGTGATGGAGAAGGCCGGCGTGACCGGTGCCCCCGAGATCGCGATCTACGAGCTTGTCTGACCCAGCGCCTCGCAGATCCAGGAAGGCGGGCAACAGCCCGCCTTCCTTGGCGTCCCGCGGCGTGGTGCGGGTCGGCGACGACTTCGCCGTCGAGTACCCCGACGCCGACCTCTCGTCGACCGAGCTGTTCGCGACCCTGATGCGCACCGGCTTCGTGCTCCGCGAGGAGCTGGACCGCGTGGTCTCGGCCTCCCTCGGCATCAACCAGGCGATGACCAACACCCTCGCCGTCATCGAGGGCGCCGACGAGCCCCTCACCCCGAGCGAGATCAGCGAACGCACCCTGATCTCGTCGGCCACCATGACCAGCACCCTCGACCGGCTGGAGCGTCAGGGCTGGATCCGGCGCCTGCCGAACCCCGACGACCGCCGCAGCGTCCTGGTCGAGGTCACCGAGGACGGGCAGGCGCTCTGCGACCGGTTCCTCCCCGGCATCCACGCGGTCGAGCGGGCGGTCATGGCCGACCTGGACGCCGCCGAGCGCGAGCAGCTCATGGAGCTGCTCGGCAAGATGCTGACCGGCGCCGCCCGGGTGACCGACGCCGAGCCGATGCCCCTCGAGGGCACCCGGCGTCGCCGTACCGCCCCGAAATGACACCGACCCGCCCGTACAGAACGGGCGGGTCGACGTACGTCGTGCTGGATCAGGCCTTGTCGCCCTCTTCGTCGGACTCGGCCTCGTCGGACTCGTCGGACTCCTCGGCCTCGTCGGACTCCTCGGACGTCCTCGGCGGGAGCCTCCTCGGCCTCGGTGACCTCGTCCGCGCCTCCTCGGAGCCTCGGTGGGCTCCTCGACCTCGGCCTCGGCGACCACGCTCTCCTCGGGCGACGCCTCCTCGGCAGCTCGGTCGGAGCCTCGGTCTTGGCGGGCTCGGCCTTCTCCTTGCTGCGGGCCGGCTTCGGGTCGTACTTCTCGGTCACCAGCTCGATGACCGCCATCGGGGCGTTGTCGCCCTTGCGCGGACCGATCTTGGTGATCCGGGTGTAGCCACCCGGGCGCTCCTCGAAGGTCGGCGCGATCTCGGTGAACAGCGTGTGCACGACCGACTTGTCGTGGATGGTCTTCAGGACCTCACGCCGGTTGTGCAGGTCGCCCCGCTTGGCCTTGGTGATCAGCTTCTCGGCGACCGGCCGCAGCACGCGGGCGCGCGCCTCGGTGGTGGTGATCCGGC
The DNA here is from genome assembly GCA_963759065.1 of uncultured Actinomycetota bacterium. Lineage (GTDB taxonomy): Bacteria > Actinomycetota > Actinomycetes > Propionibacteriales > Nocardioidaceae > Nocardioides. The sequence continues at coordinate 276,973 of CAVWYA010000018.1, forward strand.
CGTGCTCGAACAGCGCCGTGGCGAGGTTCGAGAGGATCAGCCTCTGGTGGGCCGGGCTGCCGCCGAGGCGGGGACCCTTCTTGGGAGTCGGCATGGCGTTCTCTCAATCTCTCCGGCCGTGTGAGGTACCGGGGTAGACGACCCTGGGATCAGGGTCGATTTGGGGTGGTCAGAGCTGCTCGTCCTCGACGTACGCGTCGTCGTAGTCGTCGTCGCCGTACGCCGCCAGGGCCGCGTGCGGGTCGAAGCCCGGCGCGCTGTCCTTGAGCGAGAGACCCATCTCGGCCAGCTTGGCCTTGACCTCGTCGATCGACTTGGCACCGAAGTTGCGGATGTCGAGCAGGTCCTGCTCCGAGCGGCTGATGAGCTCACCCACGGTGTGGATGCCCTCGCGCTTGAGGCAGTTGTAGGACCGGACCGTCAGCTGCAGGTCCTCGACCGGGAGGGCGAGGTCGGCAGCGAGCTGCTCGTCGACGGGCGACGGGCCGATGTCGATGCCCTCGGCCTCGACGTTGAGCTCGCGGGCCAGGCCGAACAGCTCGACCAGGGTCTTGCCGGCCGAGGCGATCGCGTCGCGGGGACGGATCGACTGCTTGGTCTCGACGTCGATGACGAGCTTGTCGAAGTCGGTGCGCTGCTCGACACGGGTGGCCTCGACCTTGTAGGTGACCTTGAGGACCGGGCTGTAGATCGAGTCGACCGGCATCCGGCCGATCTCGTTGTCGGCGCCCTTGTTCTGGACGGCCGAGACGTAGCCACGGCCACGCTCCACGACCAGCTCCATCTCCAGCTTGCCCTTGTCGGACAGCGTGGCGATCTTGAGGTCGGGGTTGTGCACCTCGACGCCGGCCGGCGGGGTGATGTCGGCGGCGGTCACGTCACCGGCACCCGACTTGCGCAGGTACATGGTGACCGGCTCGTCGTGCTCCGAGGAGACGACGAGGCCCTTGAGGTTGAGGATGACCTCGGTGACGTCCTCCTTGACACCCTCAACGGTCGAGAACTCGTGCAGGACGGAGTCGATCCGGATGCTCGTGACCGAGGCACCGGGGATCGACGAGAGGAGCGTGCGACGCAGGGAGTTGCCGAGCGTGTAGCCGAAGCCGGGCTCCAGCGGCTCGATGACGAACCGCGAGCGGAACTCGTCGACGGACTCCTCCGACAGGGTGGGGCGCTGTGCGATGAGCACTGGTTCTTTCCTTTCCGGGCTCGACCACTATTTGAAGAGCCCGAACATTTGCGGCGGCGAAGGGTGAAGTTCGTGTTGAATTTTGAGGCGAGCGAGGACTACTTCTTGGAGTAGTACTCGACGATGAGCTGCTCCTGGACCGGGATGTCGATCTGGGCCCGGACCGGCACCGAGTGCACGAGGATCCGCATCCGGTTCGGCAGCGCCTCGATCCACGCCGGGACGTGGCGCTCGCCGTGGGTCTCGCGAGCCACGATGAACGGCGTCATCTCCAGCGACTTCTCGCGGACGTCGATGACGTCGTGCGCGGAGACCTGGTACGACGGGATGTCGACCTTCTTGCCGTTGACCTTGAAGTGGCCGTGGGCGACCAGCTGGCGGGCGTGGCGGCGGGTCCGGGCGAAGCCGGCGCGGTAGACCACGTTGTCCAGGCGGCACTCCAGCAGCTGGAGCAGGTTGTCACCGGTCTTGCCGGCGCGGCGCGAGGCCTCGGTGTAGTAGTTGTGGAACTGCTTCTCGAGGACGCCGTAGGTGTAGCGGGCCTTCTGCTTCTCGCGGAGCTGAAGCAGGTACTCGCTCTCCTTGATCCGGCCGCGGCCGTGCTGGCCGGGCGGGTAGGGGCGACGCTCGTAGGCAGCGTCTCCTCCGACGAGGTCGACACCGAGACGGCGCGACTTCTTGGTCATGGGGCCGGTGTAACGGGCCATGTCAGTCTCTCCTTCTGTCTCGGGTCAGACGCGCCGGCGCTTGGGCGGGCGGCAACCGTTGTGGGGGGTGGGCGTGACGTCCTGGATGGTGCCGACCTCGAGGCCGATGGCACCCAGGGAGCGGATCGCGGTCTCGCGGCCCGAGCCCGGGCCCTTGACGAAGACGTCGATCTTCTTCATGCCGTGGTCCATCGCCCGGCGCCCGGCGGCCTCGGCGGCCATCTGCGCGGCGAACGGCGTGGACTTGCGCGAGCCCTTGAAGCCGACGGTGCCGGCCGAGGCCCACGAGATCACCGCACCGGTCGGGTCGGTGATCGTGACGATGGTGTTGTTGAACGTGCTCTTGATGTGGGCCTCGCCCTGAGCGATGTTCTTCTTCTCCTTGCGACGGACCTTCTTGGCCGTCGCGCGAGTCTTGGGGGGCATCTCTAGATCACTTCGCCTTCTTCTTGCCGGCAACGGTGCGCTTCGGGCCCTTGCGGGTGCGAGCGTTGGTCTTGGTGCGCTGACCGCGGACCGGCAGGCCCTGGCGGTGACGGCGGCCCTGGTAGGAGCCGATCTCGATCTTGCGACGGATGTCGGCCTGGACCTCGCGACGGAGGTCACCCTCGATCTTGAAGTTGCCTTCGATCTCGTCGCGGAGCTTGACCAGCTCGGCGTCGCCCAGCTCGTGGACGCGAGAGTCGGGGTTGACCCCGGTCGCAGCGAGAACCTGCTGCGCGCGGGTACGGCCGATGCCGAAGATGTAGGTGAGTGCGATCTCGATGCGCTTGTCGCGCGGGAGATCCACACCAACGAGGCGTGCCATGTGGCGGTTTCCTTCGTTCGTTCGCAGCGGTGTCGGTCGTGACGCGTCCCGGCCCTGCCTCGAGTCGGGCTCCGGCCGTCTGCTCCGGAGGTGCTTCACCCGGCGCAGGCCGGGCTAGCGATCACGATGTGTGTGTTCAGTTGTGCGGTGGTGGGTGGTGCGGTGGTGCTGCTCTGCTGCGGCTCAGCGCTGTGACATCAGCCCTGGCGCTGCTTGTGGCGCGGGTTGTCGCAGATCACCATGACGCGGCCGTGGCGACGGATCACCTTGCACTTGTCACAGATGGGCTTGACGCTCGGGTTGACCTTCACGGCCAGTCCTCATTTCGGCTGGTGGCGCTTACTTGTAGCGGTAGACGATGCGACCACGGGTCAGGTCGTAGGGCGAGAGCTCCACCACCACGCGGTCCTCGGGGAGGATCCGGATGTAGTGCTGGCGCATCTTGCCGCTGATGTGCGCGAGAACCTTGTGCCCGTTGCTCAGCTCCACGCGGAACATCGCGTTGGGGAGGGCCTCCACTACGGTGCCCTCGATCTCGATCACGCCTTCTTTCTTCGGCATGTCTCCCTTTGATCCGTTGTCGTCAGTTGTCTACCGTGGCCCGGGAACCGCCGCCCCCGCCTGAGCGGGGCCGTGGACCTCATGTGGCTGCTTGCACACCTCGCCAGGCGCTCGCGTCAAGCCCCTGGAGCTGGCGAGACGTCCGCGTCCGGCAGCCGTGAGGCGGCGCAAGACAGACCCATGTTGGGCCGACTGACCAGTTTAGACAGATCCCCCCGGAATCCCTGAAATGACGTCGCCCAGGAGACGCAGGGTCTCCTCCCGAGCCGGACTCCGGTCCGGTTCGGTGCCGACGTGGGCGGCGGCGACCGGGTGGACCATCACCTCGTCCACGCCGTACGTCGCGGCCAGCTCGGCCAGCTGGGCCCGAGCGGCGTCGGGGTCGCCGACGACCCAGCGGGACCGCATCGCGTCGATCAGCGGGCGGTGCGGCCTCGGGGACCTCGACCTTCTCGGCCTCCTCGACCAGCAGCTGGGGTCCCAGCGGGGCGCCGGTGCGGAGCGCGACCATCATCAGCAGGTTGGGCAGCGCCCGCCGCTCGGCCTCCTCCGCCGACTCGGCCACCACCGCGTTGACCGTCAGGAAGGTCCGCGGCTCGGCCAGCTCGGGAGACGGCCGGAACGTCGAGCGGTAGAGCTCGAGCGCCTCCGCGGTCCCGGAGCCGGAGAAGTGGTGGGCGAAGACGTAGGGCATCCCCTTCTCGGCGGCCAGCCGGGCCGAGTAGTCGGAGGACCCGAGCAGCCAGATGGTGGGCACGGACCGGGCGACCGGCGTCGCCTTCAGCGCGTGGGTGCGGCCGGCCACGCTCAGCCCGACGCCGGACGGCTCCATCATCGCCAGGATGTTGTCGACGTACTCCGGGAACCGGCTGACCGCCTCGTCGGTGACTCCCCCGGCGCCGTGGCGCAGCGCGTACGACGTGACCGGGTCGGTGCCCGGTGCGCGACCGATGCCGAGGTCGATCCGGCCGGGGTAGGCCGCCTCGAGCAGCGCGAACTGCTCGGCCACGACCAGCGGCGCGTGGTTGGGCAGCATGACGCCGCCCGAGCCGACGCGGATCCGCTCCGTCGCCGAGGCGACCAGGCCGATCAGCACCGGCGGGTTGGTCGCGGCGACGGCCGGCATGTTGTGGTGCTCGGCCAGCCAGTAGCGGTGGTAGCCCAGCTCGTCGGCCGTGCGGGCCAGCGCCAGCGTCGCGGCGAGCGCGTCGGAGGTCGCCTGGTCGGTGCGGACCGGGACGAGGTCGAGCACGGACAGGCTCAGTTGGCTCACCAAGGTGGAACCGCGCGCGGGCGGGTGGCTATTCCGCTGCTGAGGCGCGGCGGTCGCGGGCGTCCTTGGCCAGGCTCGAGGACGGTCGTGATCCCGAGGATGCCGATGATCGCGACGAGCGAGAGCCAGATCGGGATGTCCGGCGCCCACCCGACGTGCTCGCCGCCGTTGACGAACGGCAGCTCGTTCTCGTGCAGCGCGTGCAGGATCAGCTTCACGCCGATGAACGCGAGCAGCACCGCGAGGCCGTAGGACAGGTAGACCAGCCGCTTCAGCAGGTCGCCGATGAGGAAGTAGAGCTGGCGCAGCCCCATCAGCGCGAACACGTTCGCGGTGAGGACGAGGTAGGGCTCCTTGGTGAGGCCGTAGATCGCCGGGATCGAGTCGAGGGCGAAGAGCAGGTCCGTCATGCCGAGCGACAGCACGACGATGAACATCGGGGTGTAGAGCCGCTTCCCGTTCTCCTTGACGGACAGCTTCACGCCGTTCCACTTGTCCGTCACCGGGAGGTGGGTCTGGGCGTAGGTCACGATCCGGGGCTGGTCGTAGTGCTCGCCGTCCATGTCGTCGTCCTTGGCGAGCTTGTACGCCGTCCAGATCAGGAAGAGGCCGAACAGGTAGAAGACCCAGCTGAACTGGTTGATCGCCGCCGCACCGACCGCGATGAAGATCCCGCGCATCACCAGCGCGATCACGATGCCGACGAGGAGAGCGGTCTGCTGGTACTGCCGCGGCACCTCAGCTTGGTCATGATGATGATGAAGATGAAGAGGTTGTCGACCGAGAGCGAGTACTCCGTCAGCCAGCCCGCGTAGAACTCACCGCCGTACTGCCCGCCGGCGAACACCCACACACCGACGCCGAAGAGCACCGCCGCGCCGATGTAGAACACCAGGTCGCGCGACACCTCCTTGGTGGACGGCTCGT
>CAVWYA010000019.1:0-162431 GCA_963759065.1 uncultured Actinomycetota bacterium
GCCCGGCCAGGACGGGCACGCTGGACGGACCGGCAGGCTGCGCGCTGCCCAGGCGACGGCATCCGCGAGCACGTCGCGGTCGACGCGGAACTTCACGATGAGGGGTCCTTCGGGTTCTCGGTGATCAGGTGGACCAGGTGGCTGCGGTGGCGAGAGCGCTGGCGAGGGGTGTCGTGAATCCTGCCATGCCGGGGTGTGTTCCACAGGGCGAGGAGCTCGTGGAGTTCCACCGATGATCGCCCCGTGTATAGGTAGGGAGTCGTAGTAGGCACTGTGGGAACTGTGGACAGACGACATCCGTGCAGGTCGCTGAGCGCGATCGATGTGCACAGCGGGTGTGGAGAGCGACCCGTCCGGCGGCGGGTCCGTGTGGACGGCGAGCCGGCCGTCCCGGTCGTGGCGCACGGACTCCGCAGATCCTCCCCGTGTAGTTCGCACCCCTGGAGCGGGTGTTGTCCACAGGCTCACGGCTGGGCTCGCCGCTCAGGTCTGGCGGGCCGCGGCCTTGACCCGGCTGGTCAGCTCGCTCACCTGGTTGAAGACGGCCCGTCGCTCGGCGAGCAGCTGGTTGATCTTGCGGTCGGCGTACATCACCGTCGTGTGGTCGCGGTTGCCGAACTGGGCGCCGATCTTGGGCAGGGACAGGCCGGTGAGCTCGCGGCAGAGGTACATGGCGATCTGGCGGGCCATGACCAGGTGCCGGCCTCGGCTGGGGCCGGTGAGCTCCTCGATCGAGACGCCGAAGTAGGCCGCGGTCTGGGCGATGATCAGGCCGGCCGTGATCTCGGGTTCGCCGCCCTCGGGGATGAGGTCCTTCAGGACGATCTCGGCGAGCGTCATGTCGACCTCCTGCCGGTTGAGGTTGGCGAAGGCCGTCACCCGGATCAGCGCACCCTCGAGCTCGCGGATGTTGGTCTGGATCTTGGACGCGATGAACTCGAGGACGTCCGGTGGCGCGGTGAGCCGGTCCATCGCGGCCTTCTTGCGGAGGATCGCGATGCGGGTCTCGAGGTCCGGGGGCTGTACGTCGGTGATCAGGCCCCACTCGAAGCGGTTGCGCAGCCGGTCCTCGAGCGCCTCGAGCCGCTTGGGCGCCCGGTCCGAGGTCAGCACGATCTGCTTGTTGGCGTTGTGGAGGGTGTTGAACGTGTGGAAGAACTCCTCCTGGGTCTGGGTCTTGCCCTCCAGGAACTGGATGTCGTCGATGAGGAGCACGTCGACGTCGCGGTAGCGCCGCTTGAACTGGTCCTGCTTGTCGTCGCGGATGGCGTTGATGAACTCGTTGGTGAACTCCTCGCTCGACACGTAGCGCACCTTGGCGCCGGTGTAGAGGCTGCGCACGTAGTGGCCGATGGCGTGGAGGAGGTGGGTCTTGCCCAGCCCGGACTCTCCGTAGACGAGCAGCGGGTTGTAGGCCTTGCCCGGCGCCTCGGCCACCGCGACCGCCGCGGCGTGCGGGAACCGGTTGGACGAGCCGATGACGAAGGTCTCGAAGGTGTACTTCGGGTTGAGCCTGGTCTCGAGCGCGCTGGGCCTTGCCGACCTGGGCTCGAGGTCGTGACGGACCGGCAGCTCGGGGTGCAGGACGGGCCCGGGCTGGTCGAGCGACGCTCCGGGCAGCTGGAGCACCGTGGCCAGGCCGTCGAATGTCGACTTGTCGTCATGTCGATCAGTCGACGAGTCACCTTGGTGGGCGGGCTCTCCCAGCCGGACGGGCTGGTCGTCAGGTTGGCGTTCGGGCTGACGGTCGGGCTGCACCTCGGGCCGGTGGTCCCGGGAGGGGCGCTGCTGGTCGGCGTGCGCCTGCCGCTGCTCGTGCTCGGGGGAGCCGGCCACCAGCGCGGGGTTGATGGTGGTGCCGAGGCCGATCTTGCGCCCGAAGACCTCGCTCAGGGCACCCTCGAGCTCGGCGCGGTGCCGACCCTCGACCTGGGTGCGAGTGAACTCGTCGGGGACCGCGATGATCGCCAGCTCGTCGTGGACGGTCACCGGGTCGCAGGCCAGGAGCCACGCCCGCTGGTTGGGCTGGATGTTGTCGAGTACGGCTCGCCAGGCGTCGGTGAGGTCCGGGTCGGTCTGCTCCACGGGGGTGTCGCCTTCTCCCACTGCGTCGTGTCGTGGCGGCCCTCCTGCCGAGGGCCGCTCGGTCCGCTCCAAGTTGTCCAGGTGATGCCACCGCAGGCTCTCCACAGCATTCTCCACAGGCTGTGCACCCCGGTTTCGCGGGGTGCGCGAGACAGGTGTGACTCCTGTGGCGAATTCTGCGGGGTGTGGCGGGGAAGTCACCGGACCGAGACACGTCCCGGGGGACGGTAGGGAACCTCGGTGAGAGCCGAACCTAACCCCGCACGGAGGGCCGGCACAACCCGTTCTCCACAGGCCGAGCGAGGCATTTTCACACCCCCGGTCGGGTCATGGCAGGCTCACCCGATCGGGGGACTCCCCGCACTCTGCTCGTCGCGGGTCGCCGGTTTGACCCTGTGTCCGACCACCGCGTACCGTTGATCGGTCAGCGGCTGTGTCGTGCAGCCCGGCAGCGCCGTCCGACTGCGTCTCCATGTAGCCGTCGGGATGCGCCCGCGCCGACCGCCGACGTGACCCACCAGACCTGCCTCCACACCGGAAGAGAAGCCCGTGAGCAAGCGGACCTACCAGCCGAACAACCGTCGTCGCCACAAGGTGCACGGGTTCCGTCTGCGCATGCGCACCCGCGCCGGCCGCGCCATCATCTCCGCGCGCCGCCGCAAGGGCCGCAAGAGCCTCGCGGTCTGAGCGAGCGCGGACATCCCGGTCATCATCGGCACAGCCCCGTGCTCGCTGTCGATCACAGGTTGCGCGACAGCTCCGCCTTCCGGCGCACCGTGAGTTCGGGCCGGCGGGCGGGTGGTGCTGCCCTGGTGGTGCACCTGCTCGACGACGCACCGGGTGCGGGCGAGGCCTCCCCGCGGGTGGGCCTGATCGTGGGCAAGACCGTGGGCAACGCCGTGGTCCGCAACCGTGTGAAGCGCCGGCTACGCCATCTTGTCAAGGCTCACCTGTCGGATCTTCCGCAGTCCTCCGTGCTTGTGATCCGGGCGCTGCCGCCTTCTGCGGGCCTGTCGGCCTCGGAACTCGGCGCCGAGCTCGCCCGTTGTCTCGAGAGGGTCGCCACCCGGGCAGGGGCCGCATCGTGAAGTACGTGCTGATCGGACTGCTCCGCGCCTACCGCGCCCTGATCAGCCCGCTCTACGGCCAGGTCTGCCGCTACCACCCGAGCTGCTCGGCGTACGCGCTCGAAGCGGTCACCCAGCACGGCAGTGTCCGCGGGACGTGGCTCTCCGTACGCCGGCTCGGGCGCTGCCACCCGTGGGCCGCCGGCGGCTACGACCCCGTACCCAGTCCCGCCGCCGCCCCGGAGCGCACGCCAGACGTCCACAGAGGGAGAGCCTGATCCCGTGTCCGCACTCATGTTGGGCCCGTTGGGGACCATCGGTCACTACATCCTGACCCCGCTCTACTACGCGGTGTCCGGGGTGATGCTGAGCTGGCACTGGCTCTTCAGCCACATCGGCCTCGACCCGGACGGCGGTGCCTCATGGGCGCTGTCGATCATCGGCCTGACCCTGGTCATTCGCGCGGCCCTGATCCCGTTGTTCGTGAAGCAGATCAAGGCCAGCCGCAACATGCAGCTGATCCAGCCCAAGGTCAAGGAGCTGCAGAAGAAGTACGGCCACGACCGGGAGCGTCTCGCCCAGGAGACGATGAAGCTCTACAAGGACTCGGGCACCAACCCGTTCGCGTCCTGTCTGCCGATCCTGCTCCAGATGCCGATCTTCTTCGCCCTGTTCCGGATGATCGACCAGGCCGCGAAGCACGGCCGGGCACATGGCTTCCTGGACAGCAAGACCGCCGAGCAGTTCGGCAACTCCAAGCTGTTCGGTGAACTCCCGATCTCCGCGTCCTTCACGGACTCGCAGGGGCTCCTCGCGGTGCAGATCGTCGCCGCGCTGCTCGTCCTCGCGATGACCGCGACGACGTTCACCACGCAGCGGCAGCTGATGGCCAAGAACATGCCCAAGGACGCACTCACCGGTCCTTACGCGCAACAGCAGAAGATGCTGCTCTACGTCCTGCCCGTCGTCTTCGCGGTCGGCGGCATCGCCTTCCCGATCGGCGTGCTCCTCTACTGGACCACCTCGAACATCTGGACGATGGGCCAGCAGTTCTACGTGATCCGCAACAACCCGGCTCCCGGCACCGAAGCCGCCCGCATGAAGGAAGAGCGGGACGCGAAGAAGGCCGCTGGGAAGTCCCCCTCCGGCGACGGTGGGTCCACCGACGCCGAGTCGGGGACGACGACGGCCGTCGAGGAGAAGCCGACCGAAGAACGACGGCCGGCCCAGCGGCAGCAGCCGCAGCGCCAGTCCAAGCGCCAGCGCCAGGCGAAACCCCGAGGCGGTCCGAGCGGTGGCGCCAGCCCCGCCGGCAACCAGCGGAGCCAGAACGAGAAGAGAAACGGGAACAAGCAGTGAGTGAGCAGACCGACGAGCGGCACGAGGTCGAGGAGGCGCTGGACGCCGACCTGGCTACGGAGACCGACGACACCCAGACCGACGACACCCAGACCGACGACACCGAGACGGACGACACCGAGACGGACGACACCGGCCCCGCCGATGAGGCCGAGGTGTCCGAAGAGGACGACGAAGCCGACGAAGGCGACGAGACGGACTCGGACGATGACGGCGAGGTAGGCGGATCCGGCTCGACTGGGCGGGTGGACCAGCTCGAGGCCGAGGGCGACATCGCGGCGGACTACCTCGAGGAGCTGCTCGACATCGCGGATCTCGACGGCGACCTGGACATGGACGTCGAGGGCGACCGCGCGGCGGTCTCCATCGTCGGCGCCGAGCTGAGCCAGCTCGTGGGCAGCGATGGTGAGGTGTTGGAGGCGCTCCAGGAGCTGACTCGGCTGGCCGTCTACCGCGAGACCGGCGAGCGGTCACGGCTGATGCTGGACATCTCGGGGTATCGCGCCGACAAGCGCACTGAGCTCGAGCGGCTCGCGGAGGAGACCGTGGCCCGTGTCAAGGAGAGCGGTGCACCGGCGCCCCTGGACCCGATGACCCCGTTCGAGCGGAAGGTCGTGCACGACGCCGTGGCCGCCGCCGGCCTGTCCTCGGAGTCTGAGGGCGTGGAGCCGCGCCGGTTCGTGGTGGTTCTGCCGCAATGATCGTCTGATCCCCGTGACGGATGTTTCACGTGAAACGCCCTCCACGCCCGAAGCGGCGCGGAGGGCGTTCTCGTCGCAGCGACTGCCCCTCGCGGAGCGGTACGTCGAGCTGTTGGCCACCGCGGGTGTCGAGCGGGGACTGATCGGGCCCCGGGAGGCTCCGAAGCTGTGGGACCGGCACGTGTTCAACTGCCTGGCACTGACCTCGCTGGTGCCGTCGGGAGCCAGCCGTGGCCGACCTCGGGTCGGGGGCCGGACTACCGGGCGTCGTGCTCGCCGTCGGTCGACCGGACCTGAGCATGACCCTGGTGGAGCCACTTCAGCGACGCACGAGCTTTCTTGACGAGGTGGTCGAGGAGCTCGGCCTGGACAACGTCCGGGTGGTTCGAGGCCGTGCCGAGGAGCTGCACGGCCGGCACCGCTTCGACGTGGTGACTGCGCGGGCGCTGGCTCCGCTGGCCCGGCTGGTCGGTTGGGGCATGCCACTCGTGGCTGCGTCCGGCGCGCTGCTGGCGATGAAAGGCAGTTCGGCATCGGACGAGATCGTGGCGGCGGAACAGGCGCTGCGGAAGCTGCGCTGCGCGCACCCCGAGATCGTGACGGTTGTCGGTCCGGACGGATCCTCCACAGCCACCGTGGTCCGGGTGGCCCACGCGGAAGTTCCACGGCTAGGGTGACGGTTTGAACTCGGCGAAAGGGATGCCCGCGTGACGGAGGACTCTGGTCCCGCCGAGAAGTCTCAGGATGAGTTATCCACCGATGATGACCTACCCGGTGAGCGCGATCTTCCACAGGAACCGGTGACTTCTCCACAGGCAGCGCAAGACCCGGAGGAGCCGGTTTCACGTGAAACATCCGACGCAACCACGGCCACAGTCACGCGCGTACGGGACCTCAGCGAGGTGACTCCTTCGCTGTCGGATCCGTACGGCGATGAGCCCACTCCACTGGCCCAGGCGGCCGAGCACATGCTGCTGGCTCGGCAGGGTGCCCAGATGCGGGACCCCTTGGCGCGTCCCGAGGCGACCCGGGTGATCGTGGTCGCCAACCAGAAGGGCGGGGTCGGCAAGACCACGTCGACCGTGAACGTCGCCGCCGCGCTGGCGCAGTTCGGTCAGCGGGTGCTGGTCATCGATCTTGACCCCCAGGGCAACGCGTCCACCGCCCTCGCGGTCGAGCACCGCCGCGGGACGCCGTCCAGTTACGACCTGCTGGTCGAAGGACGCCCGCTCGCCGAGGCCGTCACGCCCTGTCCCGACGTCGAGCATCTCTTCGTCGTCCCGGCGACCATCGATCTGGCCGGCGCCGAGATCGAGCTGGTCAGCGTGGTGGCCCGGGAGCAGCGGCTGCACAAGGTGCTGCACGCGGACCCCCGCATCAGCACCGAGCCGGTGGAGACCGCGGGGGAGGACCGGTTCGACTTCGTGTTCATCGACTGCCCGCCGTCCCTCGGGCTGCTCACGATCAACGCCCTGGTCGCCGGCCAGGAGATGCTCATCCCCATCCAGGCGGAGTACTACGCGCTCGAGGGGCTCGGGCAGCTGTTGTCCACCGTGGACATGGTCCGCGCCCACCTCAACCCCGAGCTGGCGATCTCGGCCATCCTGGTCACGATGTACGACGCTCGGACCCGGTTGGCCGCCGGCGTCGCGGAAGAGGTGCGTGCTCACTTCGGCGACCAGGTCATCAAGACCTACATCCCGCGCTCGGTCCGTGTGTCCGAGGCGCCGTCGTACAGCCAGACCGTGATGACCTACGATCCCGGCTCGCCCGGCGCGATGAGCTATCTCGACGCCGCCCGCGAGCTGGCGCAGAAGGGCCTGCGGCCTCAGGAAGGACACCCCCAGTGAACGCTCCCCGGACCCAGCGTAGGGGACTGGGCCGCGGCCTCGGCTCTCTCATCCCGACCAGCGCCCCGGTCGGCGAGGAGCCCACGGACGCACCCGACCCCGAGAGGCCTGATCTGGCACCCGTCGACGGCGCGTCCTTCGCTGAGCTGCCGATCGAGGCGATCCGGCCCAATGCGGCCCAGCCGCGACAGGTCTTCGACGAGGACGCCATGGCCGAGCTCGTCCACTCGATCCGTGAGGTGGGCCTGCTCCAACCCGTCGTGGTGCGCCGCACAGGTGGCGACTCCTACGAGCTGGTGATGGGGGAGCGCCGGCTGCGAGCCTCGCAGCAGGCCGGTCTCACCACGATCCCGGCGATCATCCGCAACACCGACGACACCGCGATGCTCCGCGACGCGCTGCTGGAGAACCTGCACCGGTCGCAGCTCAACCCGCTCGAGGAGGCCTCGGCCTACCAGCAGCTGCTGGAGGACTTCGGCTGCACCCACGACGAGCTGGCCGCACGGATCGGCCGGTCCCGCCCACAGATCAGCAACACCATCCGGCTCCTCAAGCTGGGGCCGGCGGTCCAGCGCAAGGTGGCCGCCGGTGTCCTGTCGGCCGGCCACGCCCGCTCCCTGCTCGCCGTCGAGGACCTGGACCTCCAGGACAAGCTGGCCACCAAGGTGATCGCCGAGGGCATCAGCGTCCGCGGTCTGGAGGAGATCGTCGCGGTGGGCGACACCGGGTCGACCGCTCCTCGTCGTACTCCCCGGGCCAAGCCCACCGCGCCCGGCCTGACCGAGCTGGCCGATCGGCTCTCCGACCGGCTCGAGACCCGGGTCAAGGTCGACCTAGGCCGGACCAAGGGACGGATCACGGTGGAGTTCGCGAGCCTCGACGACCTGCGCCGGATCGTCGATGTGATGGACCCGTCCTGATACCCCGCAAATTTCGACCCCGAGCGCGCGACGGACGCTCGCTTCGCTTCGCGGGCTTCGCCGTCCGTCACGGGCATGGAGGTCGATCGCGGGAGCCGCGCGCTCCGCGCGCGGAACCGCTCGTGCAGGCCGCTGACCTGCGGTAACGCAAAATGTCGACATATCGATTAAGCGACTAGTCGGTAAATCTCTAAGTGGACTTCCGCTTGCGGGCGGCCCTTGCTTCCCTCTCGGCGGCGTCCAGGATCGCGGCCTCCTCGAGGGTCGGGGCCGTGCCGCCGTGGCGGCGCGGGAGCCACCAGGAGCCCTCTGGTTGCTCGGACCGGGGGTAGGCCCGGATCGCGTCGTCGAGCATCGAGGACATCACCTCGCGCAGCTCGGCGGTCTCGGCAACGGGGTCGTCGCCCGTGGGGCGTAGTGGCGCTCCCACACTGATCGAGATGGTCTTGCCGCGCGAGAAGTCGCGGGGGTGGTCCTTGGTCATCATTCGCTGGGTGCCCCAGAGGATCACCGGGACGACGGGCACCCCGGCTCCCGCTGCGATCCGCACCGCACCGGTCTTGAACTCCTTGAGCTCCATGGCCCGCGAGATCGTGGCCTCCGGGAAGATGCCGACGGCCTCGCCGGCCCCGAGGTAGTCCAGAGCGGTCCGCAGCGACGCCTCCCCGTCCGCGCGGTCCACCTCGATGTGGTGCAGGGACCGCATCAACGGCCCTGTCCACCGGTGGTCGAACAGCTCCCGCTTGGCCATGAACCGGACCTTGCGACCCGACGGGTTGGCGGCCAGCCCGCCGTAGACGAAGTCGACGTACCCGATGTGGTTGACCGCGAGCAGGACGCCGCCCTGGCGGGGCACGTGGTGATGGCCGGTGATGCGGATGTCCTGCCCCAGGGCCCGGAACCCGGTCTTGGCGGCCAGGATGATCGGCGGGTAGGTGAGGTCCCTGCGCTTGCCGGGCATCAGGTCAGGTTGCTGCTGGGGCCGTCGTAGCCCTGGAGGCCGAGCAGGCGGGGGGGTGCGTAGGAGTCGAACGTCGCGCGCAGCTCCAGCTCGGCCTCGATCACGCCGGCCAGGCGGCGTACGCCCTCGCGGATCCGCTCGGGGGTGGGGTAGCAGTACGACAGCCGCATCGCGCTGGAGCCGAACCCGTCGGCGAAGAACGCCGTGCCGGGCACGTAGGCCACCCGGGCGGTCACCGCACGCGGCAACATCGCCTTGGCATCGACACCCGGGGGGAGCGAGAGCCAGACGTAGAAGCCCCCGTCGGGGACGTTCCAGCGGCAGGAAGCCGGCATCAGGTCGTGGAGCGCGTCGACCATCGCGTCGCGGCGCTCGCGGTACATCTCGCGGAACTGCTTGATCTGGCCCTGCCAGTCGTGGCTGGAGAGGTACGCCGAGACCGCCATCTGGGAGAACTGCGGAGGGCACAGGGTCGCGGACTCCTGGGCCAGGACGAGCTTCTCCCGCACCGTGTGCGGCGCCAGCGCCCAGCCGACCCGGAAGCCGGGGGCGAAGGTCTTGGAGAACGACCCGAGGTAGATGACGCCCTCCGCCTCGTCGGCGCGCAGCGCCCGCATCGGCTCGCCCTCGAACCCGAGCAGGCCGTAGGGGTTGTCCTCCAGGATCAGGATGTCCTCGCGGCGGCAGATGTCGAGGATCTCCGGGCGGCGCGCGGCCGACAGCGTCACGCCAGCGGGGTTGTGGAAGTTCGGGATCGTGTAGAGGAACTTGATCTTCTTGCCGGCCGCGCGGGTGGCGGTGATCGCCTGCTGGAGCGCCTCGGGCACGAGGCCCTCGGCGTCCATCGCGGCGTGCACGACGTCGCACTCGTAGGCCTTGAACACGCCCAGCGCACCGACGTACGAGGGTGCCTCGCAGATCACGACGTCGCCCGGGTCGCAGAAGACCCGGGTCACGAGGTCGACGGCCTGCTGCGAGCCCACCGTGACGACGACGTCGTCGGGATGCGCCTCGATGCCCTCGAGCCGCATCACCTCGGTGATCTGCTCGCGGAGCGCGGGCACGCCCTGGCCGGAGCCGTACTGCATCGCCTCGGGACCGTGGTGCGCGACCAGGTCGCCGATGGCGCGACCGACCACGTCCAGCGGCAGGCCGGAGATGTTGGGCATCCCGCCGGCCAGCGACACGACCTCGGGCCGCGACGCGACCGCGAACAGGGCCCGGATCTCGGAGGCGGTCATGCCGGCCGTGCGCGCGGCGTACCGGTCGACGTAGGGGTCGAGGCGGTTCTGCGAGCGCGACGGCGTGGAATCCATGGTGCGCCCAAGTGTGAAGGACGGGGGGCGTCGGTGCACGTCGTCGGCCCAACGAGTGGATCACACGTGCGTCAGCGTCGAGATGGTCCCAGACGTTCTGACCTGGCGTACGGCGCGTCGCGGGTCGGAACGTCAGGGACTATCGGTCTGGAGATCGGGCCACGGCTCCCCGGTTCGGTCCTACTCTGGGGGCATGTCACGCAAGGTCGTGCGGCTCACGGTCGACCACCTCGCCGAGCTCGAGGGGCCGTGCCGCAGCTGCCTGTTCTGGCAGCTCGACCCGGTCAGCCGCGACCGCGTCGACCACGAGGTGGCCGCGACCGAGAAGGAGACGTGGGTCTCCCAGGTGCTGCGCGACTGGGGCTCGTGCGGCCGGGTCGTGCTGGTCGACGACCGGCCGGTCGGCTACCTGATCTACGCGCCGGAGGCGTTCGTGCCCGGCGCCGGGGCGTTCCCGACCGCGCCGGTCTCACCCGACGCGGTGCTGCTCACCAACGTCTGGGTGCATCCGGCGCACGCCGGCGGAGGGCTCGGCCGGATGCTCGTGCAGGGCATGGCCCGCGACCTGATCAAGCGCGGCGGCATCAAGGCCGTCGAGGCGTTCGGTGACACCCGCGGCCCGGGCCGGCGGGGCAGCTGCGTGGTGCCCTCGGACTTCCTGGGCAGCGTCGGCTTCAAGACCCAGCGAGCGCACGGCGCCACGCCGCGGATGCGTATGGACCTGCGCGCCGCGCTCTCCCTCAAGGACGAGGTCGAGGCCGCGCTGGAGCGCCTGGTGGGCGCTGTCCGGCCAGCCAAGCCTCACCCTGCCGAGGGTCGGATGACGAGGGGCGAGCTGAACTAGACGTGAAACCGGGACCCGACCACACGTGTGGTCGAGTCCCGGTGTTCGCTTGCGCGACGTCAGTTGATGAAGTCAGCCAGCTCGTTGAGGAGCGCCTGCTTCGGACGAGCGCCGACGATCGACTTCACGACCTCGCCGTTCTGGTAGAGGTTGATCGTGGGGATACCTGTGACGCGGTAGGACGACGGCGTCACGGGGTTCTCGTCGACGTTCATCTTCAGGAACGTGATCTGGTCGCCGTGCTGGCTGGCGATCTCGTCGAGGATCGGCTGGACCTGCTTGCACGGGCCGCACCACTCGGCCCAGAAGTCCACGAGCACGGGCTTGTCGGACTTGAGGACCTGCGCGTCGAACTCGGCATCGGTCACGGACTCGATCTGAGCCACGGTGGCCACCTTTCGTTGAATGGTCGACCCAGGTCCGGGTCGACGAGCTCATAGGCCTGATTCAGTCAACCGCACGTCGCTGGCGAATGTTCCCGCACCGCGCCGCTCAGGCTCCAGCGACCTGGGCCTGCTCCAGGACGACCTCAGCGTCCGCCTCGGCCTGGGCCTCAGCAGGGTCCGCGGAGTGCGCCAGGTCGGCGAGGTAGCGCTCCGCGTCGAGGGCCGCCGCGCAGCCGGTGCCGGCCGCCGTGACCGCCTGGCGGTAGTGGTGGTCGACGAGGTCGCCGGCGGCGAAGACGCCGGTCAGGTTGGTGCGCGTCGAGGGGTGCTCGACGATCACGTAGCCGTTGTCGTCGAGGTCGACCTGGCCGGTGAGCAGCTCGGACCGCGGGTCGTGGCCGATCGCGATGAACAGGCCGGTCGCGTCGAGCACCCGGGTCTCGCCCGTCACGGTGTCCTCGAGGGTCACCGACTCCAGGCGGTCGTCGCCGTTGATCGACTGGACCGCGGAGTTCCAGATGATCTCGAGCTTGGGGTCCGCGAAGGCCCGCTCCTGCATGATCTTCGACGCGCGCAGCTCGTCGCGGCGCACGATCATCGAGACCTTGGAGCCGAACCGGGTCAGGAACGTCGCCTCCTCGACCGCGGAGTCGCCGCCGCCCACGACCGCGATGTGCTGCTCGCGGAAGAAGAAGCCGTCGCACGTGGCACACCACGAGACGCCGCGACCGGACAGCGGCTCCTCGTTGGGCAGGTCGAGCTTGCGGTAGCCCGAGCCCATGGCCAGGATCACGGCCTTGGCGGTGTAGGTCTCGGTGTGGGTCTTGACGACCTTGAGGTCGCCGGTGAGGTCGACCTCGATGATGTCGTCGGGGATCAGCTCGGCGCCGAAGCGCTCGGCCTGGCCGCGCATCTCGTCCATCAGCGCGGGACCCATGATCCCGTCGCGGAAGCCCGGGTAGTTCTCGACCTCGGTGGTGTTCATCAGCGCGCCGCCGGCCGTCACCGACCCCTCGAAGACGAGCGGGTTCAGGCTGGCCCGGGCGGCGTACACCGCAGCGGTGTAGCCGGTCGGGCCGGAGCCGATGATGATGACGTTGCGGGGCTCGGACATGGGCCGAAGATCTCCTCGAATGGTCGGTGCTTCAACAACCGATCCTAGGTGAGGAAGATTCCCGCGCGTGCGTCAGCGCGACGGGATGGTGACGCTGGCCAGGGAGGCCGCGGTGTCGCAGGCCAGGACGTCGGCCTGCTGCTGCCCGTCCGTGGGCGGCCGGAGCGCGAGTACGGCGGGCTCACCGTCGAACAGCGCCGGGAACAGGTCACCGAGCCCGAACATGGTGGGCGGGCTGGGCAGCGCGCAGCCGGCGGCGTTGAAGGCCTTGAAGTCCGGAGCCGAGGCGGCGTTGGCCGAGAACTTCTGGACCTGGTCCCTGACGTCGCTCCTGAGATGGCTCGAACGCAGCTGCAGCGGTGCGCGCGCCCCGTCCAGGTAGTTGGGACCCGGTTCGCTCCCGTCGCCGCCGGCGGCTCCGGACTCCTCCTGGGGAGCGGCGGCCTCGGCGTCGGTCGCGCTCCGGTCGGCCACCGAGCTGCCGGCTCCGGCGTCAGCGGAGTCGTTGTCGCTGCCAGCGCCGACGTCGATCACCTGGCCGATGCCGAAGCCGGTCACGATCACCGCCGCGGCGCCGGCCAGCACCGCCGCGGCGTTGCGCCGTCGACGGCGCGCGGCCAGGTCGATGACCGGGGCGACTCCGGCGGAGCCGGGCTCGTCGCGGGACAGGTCGCCGAGCACGGCGTCGAGCCGGTCGGCGACGTCGGTCGGGATCGGCGCGTCGTGTCGGGCTTCGGCGAGCAGTCGGCGTACGGCCGACTCCTGCTCGGGGGTGAGCTCGGGCAACGAGCCGGCACCCTGCTGGTCGCTCATGGGACGTACGCCTCCTCTCGGGGTTTCAGGAGTCTGTGGCTGGGACGGGACGGTGGACGGCTCAGCCAGGATCGGGCGGGGCGCGGGACGCCTCCGTGGTTCGGACGGACGGGAGCGGGTCGGGGTTCCCCGGGGGCCCGTGGTCTGGGTCACCACCGGGCCTGAGCACCCCGAGCAGGGTGGCCAGCCGGGCCCGGCCGCGCGAGCAGCGGGACTTCACGGTGCCGACGGCGCAGTCGAGCATGGCGGCCACCTCGGCGACCGGGTAGCCCTCCATGTCGACCAGGATCAGCGCCGCCTTCTGGTCGGCGGGCAGCTGGTCGAGGGCGGCCAGCACGATGCGGCGACGCTCCTGGACGACCGCGAGGTCGGCCGGGTCGGCGGCGTCGGTCGTCGAGTTGACGAGCGAGCCGCGGTCGCCGATGTCGTCGAGGTCCTCGGGCAGCGGCTCGGCCCGGCGTACCTTCGCGGCGCGCAGCCGGTCGAGGCACGCGTTGACGACGACGCGGTGCAGCCACGTGGTGACGGCGGCGTCGCCGCGGAACGACCCAGCTCGCCGGTAGGCCGCGATCATGCCGTCCTGAAGTCCGTCGGCGGCGTCCTCGGGATTGCCCATCGTGCGCAGGGCGACCGCCCAGAGCCGGTCGCGGTGCCGGCGGAACAGCGTCGAGAACGCGTCGGGGTCGCCGTCGACATGGGCCTTCAGGAGCTCGTGGTCGGTGAACTCCGCCTCGGCGGGAGAGTTCATCCGGCCACCACGAGGTCAACGATCCCACCCTTGTAGCCGCCGTCGACATCCGGGAGCGAGGTGAACCAGATCGTGAGGTACCGCCCGGTGGGGGCGCCGTCGAGGTCGATGCTCGAGGTGGCGGGCGCGGCCTCCGCCTCGGCGACCGGTGTCAGCGCCTCCGGGTTGGCCGGCACGGTCTCGCTCACGTAGAGGGCCAGGGTGGTGGGCTCGCCCGCGAGCGTGAGGTCGACCCGGCGTACGGCGCGGGACTGGCCGAGGTCGACGACCAGGCCGACACCGCGCTTGAGGCCGTTGGGGCCGAGCTGCTGCTTGTAGGTCAGCGTGGTCCACGAGGTGGCCGGGTCGCGGTCGACGGCTCCGGCGGTCTCCTCGGAGTTCTCCTCGCCGTCGCCCTGCGGGTCGAGGTCGGTCGCCGCCAGGTCGGGGAACGGCGTCGGCGACGCCTCGGGGGCGGGGACGCTCGGCGAGGTCGACGTGCTGGGCTCGTCGTTGTCGGGCTCGGTGCCCAGGGGAGTCTTGCCGCGGCCGAGGTTCACCGCGATCGCGACCGCCACGAGCAGCACCAGGATCACCGCGACCAGCATCGCCAGCCTCAGCCAGTTGCGGCCGGGCACCTGCTCGTGGGTGTCGGTCAGCTCGTCGACGATCGGGTGCTGCCCGCTACCGCTCGACTGGACGTTGTCGAAGGGCCAGTACTCGTCGCCGCGGGCCACCACGGGTCCGGCGTCCGGGCGCGCGTAGCGGGGCTTGCGGGCCTCCTCGGCGAACAGCGGCCGCTCGGGTGGCTCCTCGAACGGCGGCGGTGGCGGCGCCGGCTCGTCGCGGGCGCGCAGCCAGGACACCTCGTCGTTGTCGTCGTCGAAGATCGGCAGCCCGGCCTGCGTGGGGACCTCGACGATCGGGTCGGGCTCCGGTTCGGGCTCGACCTCGGACTGCTCGTCCGTGTCCTCCTCTGGGTCGGTCGGTGCCACCCAGTCGTCGGGGTGCGGCCGGGCCAGGATCTCGGGTACGGCGGGCAGCACGACCGTCTCGTTCTTCTCCGGGTTGCCGACCGCGATCGCCGGACCGAGGCCCGTCGGGTCGCCGACGAACTCCGCCAGGAAGCTCTGGATGCCCCGCGCGCTGCCGCGGTCGCGGACGTCGCCGACCTTCTGGCCGCGCGGGTTGAGCAGGTCGTCGCAGAGGTCGTCGAGGCCGCGGGGCACGCCGGCCCGCACCTGCCGGGGCCGCAGCACCCGGCCGTGCTTCTCGGGCGCCCTGGGTACGTCGGACGGCGAGACGCCCGCCCAGCGGCCGGTCAGGGTCGCGTGCAGCAGCCCGGCCAGGTCGACCACGTCGCGCTGAGGGTCGCCCGGCGGCAGGCCGTGCAGCGCCGCGTCGACGCAGAAACCGATGATCTTGACCGATCCGGCTCCGTCGAGGAGCACGTTCTCCGGCGAGAGCAGCCCGTGGGCGACGCCGTGCGCGTGCGCGGCGGCGATCGAGTCCGCCACCTCGCTGACCATCCAGGCACCGCGTCGCGGCGAGAGCGGTCCGTTGCTGGCCAGCATGATGTCGAGCGAGGTGCCGGAGCCCCACTCGTTGACCACGAAGCAGACCTCACCGATGCGCTCGGCGTCGAGGACGCGCAGGATCCGCTGGTCGAGGACGGTCGCCGAGCGGCGGGCCGCGTCGAGCAGCAGCTCGGCACGCGGGTCGTCGGCGGCGATGACGTGGAGCGCGACGTGCCGCTCGAGGATGCGGTCGTGCGCGCGCCAGAACCGGCCGCCCCCGCTCTCGCTCAGGAGGTCGACCAGCCGGTACCTGTCGGCGAGCACGTCGCCGGCCCGGGTCGCATGCGGCACGCCTGTGTCTCCGGCCCCCTTCGACTCGCTAGCAGTGGCTGGTGTCGTTCCCGAGGTGGCCATCGTAGGGCGCTCAGCGCACCCGGGCGCGCCCTGTGAGCGTGGCCAGCACGTCGCGGACCTCCCGGATGCGGAGCAGCCGGGCGAAGACCAGGAAGAGGAGTACGTCGACGGCACCCACGCAGACCAGGCGGACCGCCGCCACCAGCGTGCTGGGGTCGTCGGCCAGGTTGTCGAGGACCTGTGCCACCGGGAACGTGAGACCGGTGGCCAGGCCGGTCGCGATGACCAGCCGGCCGCCGAAGGTCAGGAGCCGCCGGCTGCGCAGCCCGCCGAGGCGTCGGCTCAGCAGCAGGTAGGAGACGGCCGACCCCACGGCGTACGACAGGGCGTAGGCACCCACGAGGGCCGGCGAGGTGTGCGCCGCGGTGGTGGCGCGCACCAGTGCGACCGCCGCGACGATGTTGGTCGCGGCCACGCCGCACTGGACGAAGAAGACCACCCGGTTCTGCTCGAGCGCGTAGAAGCCGCGCAGCACCAGGTAGTGGAAGGTGAAGAAGAGGACGCCGAGCCCGAACATCGACAGCGTCGGCACGTAGGCGTCCACGCCGTTGTCGGCCGCGGCGCCGTGCGCGAACACCACCCGCGCGAGGTCCGGGGCGATCACGGGGAGCAGGGCCACGAAGGGCACGATCACGGCCAGCGCGGCGCGCAGGGTGCTCGACAACGAGCCGGCCAGCGCCTGTGCGTCGTCGCCGGCGGCGTGCGCGGACAGCCGGGGCAGCATCGCGGTCGCCAGGGAGACGGTCACGATGGCGTGGGGCACCATCACGACGAGGAAGCTGTTGGCGTAGACGGTGGCGCCGGTGCCGTCCGGCGACGCCACGGCTCCACTGGTGGCCAGCTTCTGGACCACCACGTAGGCGATCTGGTTGACGACGACGAAGAGCACGGTCCAGATCCCGAGCCGCAGGGTGTGGCCCAGGCCGGTGCCGCGCAGGTCGAACCGCGGCCGGTAGCGGAAGCCGGCCCGCCGCAGGTAGGGCACCAGGATGAGCAGCTGTACGGCGATCCCCAGCGTCGAGCCGAGACCGAGCAGCAGCTCCTGGCCGCCGCTGAACCCGCCCTTCACCTCGGCGCCCTCGGCGGCGCCGTACCCCACGAGGTAGACCAGGATCACCGCGACCGAGATGACGTTGTTGGCGATCGGCGCCCACATCATCGGGCCGAACGAGCCGCGGGCGTTGAGGATCTGCCCGACCAGCACGAACATCCCGTAGAAGAAGACCTGCGGCAGGCAGAAGCGCGTGAACGCGACGGCGGAGTCGTAGACCGCGCCGTGGTAGTCGTGCGTGACCAGGCGGACGATGAGCGGCGCCGCAACCACCAGGACGATCGTCACCACGATGAGGAAGATCCCGGCGGCGGTGACCACCCGGTTGGTGTACGCGTCGCCGCGGTCGGGGTCGTTGCGCAGCGCCCGCACCAGCTGCGGCACCAGCACGGCGTTGAAGACCCCGCCGGCCAGCAGGATGTAGAGCATGTTGGGCAGCGTGTTGGAGACGGTGAAGATGTCGGCGTGCACGCTGACGCCCAGCGCGTAGGACAGCAGCGCGGCACGCAGGAAGCCGCTCAGCCGCGACACCGTGGTGCCGGCGGCCATCACCGCGCTGTTGGAGAGCAGGCGGGACTGCTCGTCCGCCTCGTCCACCCCGTCCACCGGCGCCACCTCGTCGACGGAGGGATCGCCGGGCGGGTCGGTGGGCGGGTCGATGGGCGGGTCGACGGGCGGGTCGGTCGGCCGGTCGGTCACCTGGTGGCCGCTCCCGCGGGTTCCTTCTCCTCGGTCGGCTCGTCCCCGTCGCCGCCCTCGGGGCCGCCATCGACCTCCTGCGGTGCCCGGCGCGCGTTGCGGACCCTCCGGAACAACCGGACGGCGATCGCTCCGAAGAGCAGCGCGCAGCCGATGCCGACGAACAGCCAGATCACATTGCTGACCTGCGCCGACCGGATGGTGAGGCCGGTGGTCTCGCCGATCGGCGTACCCCTCTTGTCGGTGACGAGCAGCGTCACCTCGTGGATGCCGTTCTCGTCGGTGTGAGCCGTGAGCAGTACGGCGACTCGCCCGTTCGCGGGGACGTCGATCGGGGTCGGGCTGTCGATGGTCAGCCGGTCGTCCGCCTTGGCGGCGACGGTGACCGTCACCGGTTGGTCGAGGTCGTTGCTGATCGTCGCCTGGAACCGGCCGCTCGAGCTCGAGAGGGTCACCGCGCGGGGTGCCTCGACGTGCACCCGCTGGAGCCGGTTCTCGATCCAGATCCGGGAGCCGTCCGCGGCCGCGCGGTTGTCGATCGGTCTGGTGCGCGCGTAGTACGACGTCGTGCCCAGGGCCTGGTCGGTGACCGTGCCGGAGATGATGTTGTTGAGGGTGAGCAGGTTCTGCAGGGCGACGCCGCTGCGGATCAGCTTGTCGGCCGAGTCGAAGTTGGGCTGGTCGAGCTCGGCGACCTGCTGCCACTTCGGGTAGCGCAGCGTGGCGCCGACCACCGTGGTCGGCGTGGCCGCCCGGCTCACGCCCTGCACCGAGGTGAGGTCCAGCCAGCCCGCGTCGAGCCCGCTGAAGAACGCACCGCTCCCGTCGGTCGGGTTCCAGTCGTGGGGGACCACCATGGTGAGCGGTGCCTGGTCGCCACGGAGGAACCGGACCGCGGCCTCCGACAGCAGGCGCTGCCGCATCGCGGTGATCGACGTACGGCTGCCCGGGCCGGGGCCGCCCTCGCCGGCGGCGGACGACGTGACCACCACGTTGTGGCCCTCGGTGTCGGCGAGCGCCGGGGCCGGGTCCTCGAACATCGCGTCGGTGAGCAGGATCGTCGATCCCGGGACGGCCCCCCGGATCCCCTGCGTGTTCAGGAAGCCGCTCGGCGAGGACACCACCGGCGTGGTGGTGACGTCGAAGCCCGGCAGCGTCGTACCGGCCCTGGCCACCGCACGCTCGTAGAGCTGCGGGTCGTGCTCCGCGGCGGCGGCGACGTCGACGTCGCCGTACGGCAGCGACATGACCTGGTCCTCGGGGCGCATCGCCTCGCCCAGCCGGGCCAGCCAGGCCTGCGCCGCCTGCGCGGCGGCCTGCACGACCGGGTCGAGCTCGTCGAGGTCGAGAGGGCTGTCGGCGTCGCTCTCCTCAGGTTCCGCCGTCGGTGTCTCGGTGGGCTGCTCGGTCGGGGTGCTGCTCGCGGAGGCGTCCTCAGGAGTCTCGTCCTCGCCGTCCTCCTGGCCCACCTGCAGGTTGGCCGCGAGCGACCTCGGCGGGTTGCCGTTGGCCAGTCGGCGTACGGCGTCGATGAGCGCCGGGTCGACGACCCAGGAGACCGTGCGGTCACCCGAGTTGGCGCCGAAGTCGACCAGCGAGCGGAGCCGCCCGCCCTGGGAGAGGGTCTTGGTCCAGCTGGCGAGGTCGTCGAGCGAGCCCTCGTCGGTGTAGACGAGCTGGTGCCGCAGCGGGATCACCACCGCGGTGGGCTGCTGGCCGACCCGGTTGGGCGGGACCAGGGGCAGGAACGTGCGGGCTCGGCCGTCGGCCGACAGGTCGCGGCCCTCGGGTCCCTCGCCGAGCGCGTGCACGCCGAACCAGTAGACGCCGGGCGTGCTCACCTGGAGGAGCCGGCGCGGGATGCTGAGGCTGTACGTCGCGTGGTCGCCCGGCGCGAGCTCCTCGATGTTGACCTTGTGCCGCTCGTCGGTGATCCGGCCGCCGACCACGGCGTCCTCGGGAGTGGCCGCGGCCTCGTCCAGCTGCTCGGGCGTCGTCAGCGGCGTCTCGGAGATGAACGCGTAGACGTTGATCGTGGACCAGGTCACCGTGTCGTTGTTGGTGATCGTCCCGGAGACCCGGACCATGCCCTTCTCCGGGATCGTCGACGGGGTGAGGTTGTCGATGGTCAGCGCGAGCGGCGAGGCGGTGTCGACACGGGCGCGCTTGGCGCGTCGGCTCAGGGCCTGCTTTCGCGGCGGGCTGGCGCGTTGCTCCTTGCGCACCTGTGCCTGCGCGGCCGGATCGTCGTTCGGCGTACTGCCCTTGTCGTCGGCCTGAGCCGGTCCGGCGAGCAGCCCGGTCGCCAGCACCGGGACCGCCAGCGCTGCGAGGGCAGCACTGAACGACGACCGGCGAGGCATGCCGCACAGATTAGACCTCCAGCCTGTGCCTCCCGAGACCCGTCGTGGGGGCCTTTGCTCCTAGAGTTGACCCTCGTGTCCGCACCCGAGCAACCGACCCGCACCGTGGTCGAGCTCCAGCGTCACGCGGACGCGGAGCTGGAGCGGATGGCGCCGGTGGTCGACGACCTCGGCCGGGTCTTCGCGGACGCCGGTCACGAGCTGGCTCTGGTCGGTGGGCCGGTGCGCGACGCGATGCTCGGCCGGCCGCACAGCGACCTCGACTTCGCGACCTCCGCGCGGCCCGACGACACCGAGCGTCTGCTCGCGGCGTGGGGTGACGCGACCTGGGACATGGGCCGCGACTTCGGCACCATCGGCTGCCGCAAGGGGCCGTGGACCGTCGAGGTCACGACGTACCGCTCCGAGGCCTACGACCCCTCGTCGCGGAAGCCCACCGTCGACTTCGGCGACACTCTCGAGGGTGACCTGGGCCGCCGCGACTTCACCGTCAACGCGATGGCCGTCCGGCTGCCCGGCCGGGTCGTCGAGGATCCGTACGGCGGGGTGATCGACCTCGCGTCCGGTCTCCTCCGGACGCCCGGCACGCCGGAGGACTCGTTCTCCGACGACCCGCTGCGGATGCTGCGTGCGGCGCGGTTCGCCGCGCAGCTCGGCTTCGTCGTCGCGCCCGAGGTCGTCGCGGCGATGAAGGGGATGTCCGAGCGGATCGAGATCATCTCGGCCGAGCGGATCCGCGACGAGCTCGTGAAGCTGATCTCGGCGGCGTACCCCCGGCGCGGGCTGGCCCTGCTCGTCGAGACCGGCCTCGCGGCGCGCGTGCTGCCGGAGCTGCCCGCCCTCGCCCTCGAGCGCGACGAGCACCACCGGCACAAGGACGTCTACGAGCACACCCTGACCGTCCTGGAACAGTCGATCGACCTCGAGGGCCGGCTGCCGGGCGACGGCCCCGACTTCGTGTCGCGGTTCGCGGCGCTGATGCACGACGTGGGCAAGCCCAAGACCCGGAAGTTCCTCGACGACGGCTCAGTGACGTTCCACCACCACGACGTGGTCGGCGCCAAGATCACCCGCAAGCGGATGCAGGCGCTGCGCTTCTCCAAGGACGAGACCGACGCGGTTGCCAAGCTGGTCGAGCTGCACCTGAGGTTCCACGGCTACGGCTCGGGCGAGTGGACCGACTCCGCCGTACGCCGCTACGTGCGTGACGCCGGTGACCAGCTCGAGCGCCTGCACGTGCTGACCCGTGCCGACTGCACGACCCGCAACCGCGGCAAGGCCGACCGGCTGCGTCGTACCTATGACGAGCTCGAGGCCCGCATCGCCGTGCTCCAGGATGAGGAGGAGCTCAGCTCCATCCGCCCGGACCTCGACGGCAACCAGATCATGGAGCTGCTCGGCATCAAGCCCGGCCGCGACGTCGGCGCGGCGTACTCCTACCTGCTCGAGCTCCGTCTCGACCGCGGGCCGATGCCCGAGGACGACGCCAGGGCCGCTCTCCTGGAGTGGTGGGCCGCCCGCGCCTGACTGCCTGCGTTGCAGACTGTGGGCATGCGCAGCGACCTGTTCGACCAGACCAACCTCGAGCGACAGAGCCAGGACCGGTTCGTCCTGCAGAACAGCCAGATGCTGCGAGTGGCCCTCGGGCCGGACGTGCTGGCCACCAAGGGCTCGATGGTCGCCTTCCAGGGACAGGTCCGCTTCGACCACGAGAAGTCCGGCAGCTTCGCGAAGCTCGCGAAGAAGATCATGTCGTCCGAGGACGTCTCGCTGATGCGGGTCTCCGGCCAGGGCGAGGTGTTCTTCGCCGACCAGGCGGGCTACGTCTTCCTGCTCCAGCTGGAGAACGAGGCCATCACCATCAACAGCCGCAACCTGATGGCCTTCGACGCCTCGCTCGCCTGGGACATCAAGCGGACCAAGGGTGCCGGCATGGCCTCGGGCGGCTTCTTCAACACCACCGTCTCGGGGACCGGCACCGTCGCGATCAACGTGGTGGGCAAGCCGGTGGTGCTCGACTGCTCGCAGCAGCCGACCTTCGTCGACACGCAGGCGGCGGTGTGCTGGTCCGCCGAGCTGGTGCCGGGCATCAACAACACGATGAACATGAAGTCGATGCTGCGCGGCGGCAGCGGCGAGGCCTTCCAGTACGCCTTCCACGGCCCCGGCTTCGTGGTCGTCCAGGCCTACGAGTGGAACGCCGCCGCTGGCCAGGGCAAGTCCGGCGGCGGTGGCGGCCTCTCCGACCTCCTCGGCGGCTGACCCCGGACGCCGTGGTTGCGTCCGTCTCTCGTCGAGTGACCCCATGTGGTTCCAGATGGGCTGACCCCAGAGCCGTTTGGGGTCACTCGATGAACCACCTCGGGTCACTCGACGCCACCGGCGCGGTCACGCTCGTCCAGGATCTCGTCCAGGCTCTTCGGCGCGGCACCCAGCCGCCAGGTCTGCGGCAGTAGCCCCGCTCGACCCTCGGCCTCGTGGAGCCGCTGTACGACGAGGGCGCGGTCGCGCAGGACCTGGCCGGTGATCTCGACGACCTCCAGCCCCACGCCCCGGAAGTCGGCGGCCCTCGACAGGTCATGCGTGTGTTGATCCTTGTTGCGATGGTGCACGCCGGCGTACTCGCCGATGACGGCCCGTCGAGGGTCGATGAGGTCAGGGATGCCGATGAAGCGCCCGTCGACGCCGAACACCTCGTGGTTGCACAGTGGGTGACCCCAGCCGGCGTCGATGTCCCAGACCAATCGGAACTCCGTCTCCGGACCTGACCAACTGCGCTCGTCGGCCAGGTCGAGCGACGGGACGACCGTCCGCACGTCTCGGTACCACCGTCGGATCTTGAGATAGCGGCGCATCCGGGAGATCGAGGTGAGCTGGGCGGCGCAGGTCATGTCGATCGCGACCGTCCGCTCGCGCAGCCCTGTCCGGCGACGCAGCTCGTCGAAGAGGGCCCGCTCGACGCTGGCGCAGCGCATGCCCTGGACGACATCCACCTCATCTGGCGGAACCGTGAACCGAGCGACCACGATCCCCGAGCGGGTGCGCACCCGGCCGCCGTTCGCCGCGATCGGAACCGGCAACCTGGTCACGCCATCCGGAGCGAGCCCGTCGAAGTACCCGCCACCTCGCAGGCGGAGCGCGGCCCAACCGGTGACGACCGCCGTCGGTCCGGACGCGACGTACATCTCGAGGATCCGCTGCTCGACCAGGTCGTCGGTGACCCCGCCAGGGACGAACAGCCCGTGCGATGTGCACCGATAGCGGTCCCCGCGGGCCAAGCCTCGAGTGGGGCCGTTCTCGCCCGTGGGGTCGGCGGGGACGGGCCAGACCAGGCCGGTGACGGGTGGGGCCAAGAGATGGGCCGGGACCAACATGGTTCGGAGCTGCCCGTGGCCGCTGTGGAGGAACCCGGCGTCAGGGCATCTGTGGACAGGGGGCCGTCGAGTGACCCCATGTGGTTCAGATCAGGCCCAGAATCGAGCCACTTGGGGTCACTCGACGAAAATGACCAGACCCGCCCGGATCCGGAGATCGGGGCGGGCCTGGGTGGAGCAGGGTGCGGGTGGTTACTCCTCGCCGCGGATGAAGGCCTCCACGCGGGCGCGGCCCTCTTCGTCGGGGAGCTGCACGGGCGGAGACTTCATGAGGTACGACGACGCGGAGAGGATCGGGCCACCGAGGCCGCGGTCCTTGGCGATCTTCGCGGCGCGGATCGCGTCGATGATGATGCCGGCCGAGTTGGGGGAGTCCCAGACCTCGAGCTTGTACTCCAGGCTGAGCGGGACGTCACCGAACGCGCGGCCCTCGAGGCGGACGTAGGCCCACTTGCGGTCGTCGAGCCAGGCGACGTAGTCGGACGGGCCGATGTGCACGTTGCGGTCGTCGGCGCCGACACCTGCGAGCGAGCCGGTGAGGTTGGACGTCACGGCCTGGGTCTTGGAGACCTTCTTGGACTCCAGGCGCTCGCGCTCGAGCATGTTCTTGAAGTCCATGTTGCCGCCGACGTTGAGCTGGTAGGTGCGGTCCAGCGCCACGCCGCGGTCCTCGAAGAGCTTCGCGAGCACGCGGTGGGTGATGGTCGCGCCGACCTGCGACTTGATGTCGTCGCCGATGATCGGGACGCCGGCGTCCTCGAACTTCTTGGCCCACACGGGGTCGGACGCGATGAAGACCGGCAGCGCGTTGACGAAGGCCACGCCGGCATCGATCGCGCACTGCGCGTAGAACTTGTCGGCCTGCTCGGAGCCCACCGGCAGGTAGGACACGAGTACGTCGGCTCCGGTCTCGCGCAGCGCCGCGACGATGTCGACCGGCTCGGCGCCCGACTCCTCGATGGTCTCCCGGTAGTACTTGCCGAGACCGTCGAGGGTGTGACCGCGCTGCACCTCGATGCCCAAGGTGGGCACCTCGCAGATCTTGATCGTGTTGTTCTCGGAGGCGTTGATGGCCTCGGAGAGGTCCTTGCCGACCTTCATGTCGTCGACGTCGAACGCCGCCACGAACTCGATGTCGGAGACGTGGTAGTCGCCGAAGGCGACGTGCATCAGCCCCGGCACCGTGGTGGATGCGTCGGCGTCACGGTAGTAGTGCACGCCCTGGATCAGGGACGTCGCACAGTTGCCGACTCCGACGATTGCTACTCGAACCGAACCCATGGGGTGCGTTCCCTTCTGGTTGACACCTGACGGTGTGGTGCTGCGTGGTTGTCCTCAGGACGTCTCTGCGGTGGGCGGGGGGTTGATGCCGGGGTTGAGATTGGGCGTGGGGTCGTTGCGCTCGGCGTTGATGAGGTCGGAGAGCCAGTTGACCTCGCGCTCGACCGACTCGACGCCGTGGCGCTGGAGCTCGCCCGCGTAGCGGTCGGCCTCCTTCTGCGTCATCGACAGCTCGCGCTGGATCCGGTCGAGCCGCTCCTGGAGCCGCATCCGGCGGCCCTCGAGCACGCGCAGCCGGATCTCCATGTCGGTCGACGAGAAGAACGCGAACCGGATGTCGAAGTTGTCGTCCTCCCAGGCGGTGGGTCCGACCTCCGACATCAGCCGCTCGAACTCGCGGGTGCCGGCCTCGGTCACCTGGTAGACGATCTTGGGGCGGCGCGAGAGCGGCGTCGAGGCGGTGGACTCCTCGATCAGGGCCCCGCGCAGCATCTTCTTCAGCGTGGGGTAGAGCGAGCCGTAGGACAGGACGCGCCCCCACCCGAGCATCAGGTTGAGGCGCTTGCGGAGCTCGTAGCCGTGCATGGGTCCCTCGTGCAGCAGCCCCAGGACTGCCAGCTCGATGGTCTCCGCGCGTCGTGCCACAGACCTATCGTAGCGATATATCCGCGGATTGCGAATGGGTGGTACATCGCGGATGCGGATCCGGGCATTCAGCACGTGATGCGGCGCACCGCGCCGCCGACTCGGCGATTGCTGGGTCGGTTGCGTAACCTCGTGCAGCGTGGCAGGCAAGCGGAAGGCGGGCTCGGGCGGCGGAGCCAGCCGACCCCCCGCCCGGAAGACGGCCGCCGCGGCGTCCCGCGGCCCGGCCAAGAAGGCACCGGCCAAGAAGGCCCCCGTCAAGCGCGACGTGCTCGGCAAGAACGGCAAGATCAAGAAGCAGCGCACCCGTGGGGCGAAGATCCGCCGGGCCCTGCTCTACGTGATGCTCGCCGGGCTGGTCTGCGCCATGGTGGCCGTCGGCGGGTTCGTCTACCTCTACCAGACGACCGAGCTGCCCGACCCCAACAAGGACTTCGAGACCAACACGTCGTTCGTCTACTACGACGACGGCAAGACCCCGCTGGGTGAGTACGCAAAGCAGAACCGCGACTCGATCGCCTACGACACCATGCCGCAGGACGTCAAGGACGCGGTGGTCGCCGCCGAGAACCGCACCTTCTGGAGCGACAACGGCATCGACGTCAAGGGCATCGTCCGCGCCGTGTTCAACAACGCCTCGGGCAACGCGACGCAGGGTGCGTCGACGATCACCCAGCAGTACATCAAGATCCTCTACCTGACCCAGGAGCGCTCGTACACGCGCAAGCTGAAGGAGGCGATCCTCTCCCTCAAGCTCGGTCGCGACACCTCCAAGCAGCAGATCCTCGAGGGCTACCTCAACACCATCTACTTCGGTCGTGGCGCCTACGGCATCCAGGCCGCCGCCGAGGCCTTCTTCGACAAGCCCGCCGCCGAGCTGGACCTCAAGGAGAGCGCGGCTCTGGCGAGCATCATCAACAACCCGAACGCCTTCGACCCGGACAACGGGAAGGACGCCAAGAAGGCGCTCCGGGAGCGCTACCGCTACGTGCTCGACGGGATGGCGTCGGCGGACAAGATCAGCGCGGACGACGCGAAGCAGGCGCAGCGCAAGCTCCCCAAGTTCGCGAACAAGCCGGTGGACGACAAGTTCGGTGGCCAGAAGGGCCACGTGCTGACGATGGTGAAGAACGAGCTCACCACCCTCACCAACAAGGAGACCGGCGAGCCGTTCACCGCGGACGAGATCGACGGCGGCGGACTGCGCGTGACGACGACGTTCACCCAGAAGGCGATGGACGCAGCGGCGGACGGCGTCAGCGAGGTCCGTCCGGAGGGCAAGGAGTTCAGCGACAAGAACCTGCACATCGGCGTGGCCAGCGTCGACGTCGCCACCGGTGCGGTGCAGGGCATGTTCGCGGGCCAGGACTTCCTTGAAAGCCAGATCAACTGGGCGATCGCGGGCGGGCAGGCCGGGTCGACTGTGAAGCCGTTCGCCGTGGCCGCGGGCCTGAAGGCGGGCTACTCGCTCAAGGACACCTTCGAGGGCAACTCGCCGTTCGTGCTCGAGAACGGCGACGAGATCCGCAACGAGGGCGACAACGACTACGGCTCGGCGGTCAACCTGCTGAAGGCCACCGAGGACTCCATCAACACGGCGTTCACCGACCTCACCGTGTCGATGCCGGACGGTCCGCAGGCCGTACTGGACATGATGAACGCGATGGGCATCCCGCCCAACAAGGGCCCGGGCAAGCACTACGGCTTCCCGCGGACCAGCGGGGCGCTCGACCCCTACCCCAGCATCACGCTGGGCAGCGCGACGATCAGCCCGATCAACATGGCCAACGGCTACGCCACCATCGCCAACGGTGGCCGGTTCCACGAGCCGTTCATCATCAAAGAGGTCAAGTCGAAGGACGGCGAGGTCCTCTACGACCACTCGTTGAGCGACAAGCAGGCCATCGACCCCGACCAGGGCTCCGACATCGCGGCCGACGTCAGCTACGCGCTCCAGCAGGTCGTGCAGGTCGGCACCGGCACCGCGGCCCTGGGGATCGATCGCCCCGCGGCCGGCAAGACCGGCACCGCCACCAACGACCTCGACCAGGTCGACTCGGCGTGGTTCACCGGCTACACGCCGCAGCTCGCGACGTCGGTCATGTACGTCCGGGGCAAGGGCAACGAGCAGCTCGACGGCTGGCTGCCGTCGTACTTCGGCGGCGACTACCCCGCCGACACGTGGACCGCGGTCATGAACCACGCCATGGACGGCGTCCCCGTCGAGGAGTTCCCGCCGCCGGCGAACGTCGACGGCGAGGCGCCCGACGACGGCCATTCGCCGACCCTGCCGCCGAAGCCGACCCAGAAGCCGACGCCGTCCAACACTCCGAGCGCCACAGACCGCCCGACCAAGACGCCGACCGTGGTGCCGACGCCGACCCAGCCGACCCAGGCGCCGACGACCGAGGTCCCGACGCCGACCCAGCCGACCACCCCGACCGAGCTGCCGACGCAGACGCCGACCTGCCCGATCCTGGGCTGCGAGACGCCGACGCCGACGGCCAGCGCGACCGTGACCCCGCGCGCCGCCGCTACCGAGGCGGCGACCCAGGCCCAGTTCCTGTTGGCCTGGTGGACCCGGATGCGCTGGTGACGTGACCGGTCCCCCTGCGGACGGCCACGTCCATCCGACCTTGGACGACCCGGTCGTCACCGCCCTCAGTGAGGGCGTCGGGGGGCCGATGGGGTCGCGTGCGACGCGGCACCCCTGGTGGACGCCGACCCGGGTGCTGGTCGTGCTCGCCGCTGCGTTCTTCGCGCTCGGGATGGTGCAGAAGAGCGGCTGCTACCAGGGCTACTGGGTCTACGACGAGCACCGCTACACGCACATGTGCTACTCCGACCTCCCCTACCTCTACACCGGTCGCGGGCTGGTCGAGCTGGACTGGCCCTACACCGACGACCCGCAGGTGCGCGAGCGCTACGAGGCGATGGAGTACCCCGTCGGCATCGCGTACTTCGCGTACGCCGCCGCGTGGGTGACCCAGGAGGCGACCGGCGCCGACGACGTGCATGAGCGGTCCGACCAGCCCGCTGGCGACCTGGTCGGCACCGGTCAGGTGAAGAAGGAGCTCCGCGCGTTCGTCATCGTCAACGCCCTGGGCTTCGCGGCGATGGCCCTGCTGTCCGCCTGGCTGCTGGCCGGGGTCGATCGGAGGCGTCCGTGGGACGCCGCCGCCTTCGCCGCCTCACCGGCACTGGTCCTGACCGGGCTCATCAACTGGGACATGCTCGCGGTGGTGCTGGTCGCGGGCGCGCTCTTCACGTGGGCGCGCGGGCGGCCGGTGGCCACCGGGGTGCTCGTCGGGCTCGGCGCGGCGACCAAGCTCTATCCGCTCTTCCTGCTCGGGCCGATCGCGATCATCTGCCTGCGCGAGCGGCGCTACCGCGACCTGGCCGACACCCTTCTCGCGGCGGCCGCGTCGTGGTCCGTGCTGAACGCGCCGGCGTACGTCAGCGGCAAGGAGGACTGGAAGCGGTTCTGGGAGTTCAACTCCGAGCGCGGCCCCGACCTCGGGTCGGCCTGGCTCGTGCTCCAGGACATGCGGGACAGTGCGATCTCGGCGTCCACCGTGAACCACTGGTCATGGGCGCTGTTCGGGTTGTGGTGCGTCGCGGTCGCGGTGGTGGGCTTCCGCGCGCCCAGCACGCCGCGGCTCGCGCAGCTCGCCTTCCTGGTGGTCGCCGGCTTCCTGCTCGTCAACAAGGTCTACTCGCCGCAGTACGTGCTCTGGCTCCTGCCACTGGCGGCGCTGGCCAGGCCGCGCTGGCGCGACCAGATCGTGTGGCAGGCGTGCGAGGTCATCTACTTCGCGTCGGTGTGGTGGTACCTCGACAACGACCTGCAGCCGAGCTCGGGCGACGACGTCGGGTTCTACTGGGTCGCGATCATCATCCGGATGCTTGGCGAGCTCTACCTCGTGGCGATCGTGACCCGCGACGTCCTCTTCCCGCGCCACGACCCGTTCGGGCCGGGCGAGGTGCCTGAACCGCCGCCGCGACCGATCCGGCGCCACCGCGCCGAAGAGGTCCCGTCCCACGCGTGAAAGAAGTCCTTTTCCAGCGCAATTGCGCTGGATCGGTCTTCAGGCGCCAGGCGCGTCAGCTGACCTCGACGCGTTCGAACGCCGTCGCGGTGTAGCGCACGCGCACGTCGACGAGGTCGCCGACCGCTGGGACGACCGCGTCGCCGGGCAGGAACAGCATCGAGGCCTGCATGTGCGGGGCCTCGGCGAAGAGCCGCTGCTTGCCGTCGACCCAGTACGGCGAGCGGGTGAGCCCCATCGCGTCCATGCCGCCGCGGGCCACGACCGCGGCGCGGGCCTTGAGGCCGCCGTCGCCCAGGGGTGACTCGAGGCCGATGCCGTGCGCGGTCCCGCCGCTGACCACGAGCAGGTGACCGTCGCGCGGTGCGCTGCGGCCGCGGTAGCCGAAGGCGTCGCCGCGCCTGAGCTCGTGGACGTCGAGCACGGTGGCGGTGACCCGCATCGCCTCGCGGTCGCCGAGCCACAGGTCGGTGCCGACGCGGGGCCGGACGGTGAGGTCGGCGTACGACGAGCGGAGGGTCGCGAGCTCGTCGGCGGTCAGGTGGCTGACCCAGACGGTGCGGCTCGGGAGGTCCGCGGCGACCACGTCGGTCAGGTGCCGCTCGACCTCGTCAAGATGGCTCCCCGAGGCGAGCGGGAGGTGCAGCGCGACGCCTTCGAGGCGGCCACCGAGGTGCCTCGCCATCGCCCACAGCTGCTGGGCGCTCATGCCGTGCCGGCGCATCGAGGTCTCGAGCTCGAGCACGAACCTCGCTCCAGGCTGCGCCTCGAGGAGGGCGGCCAGGTCGTCGGGACGGCTGACCGTGTGGATCACCCGCCGCGCGACGTCGGGGTCGGGGGCCGGGTGGAAGGGTCGCCACGGCGTGAGCACGAGGAGGTCGCCGGCGTAGCGGTTGGCCACGTCGGGCAGCTCCTCGTAGGTGCCGACGGCCAGCGTGTCGACCCCGAGCCACTCGGCCTTGCGGGCCAGCCGGCCGAGACCGAAGCCGTAGCCGTTGCCCTTCGCCACCGGCACCAGTCCGGGCGTGGCCTCGGCGAACGCACGCAGGTGGGCGCGCCAGCGCTCGCCGTCCACCGTGAGCACGAGAGCCATCAGCGCCGGCTCATGTAGAGGTCGAACGCCTTGTAGAGAGCCTTGTTGAGCGGCAGGTCCCACTCGCCGGCGTACTCCACGGCCTCGCCGCCTGTGCCGACCTTGAACTGGATCAGCCCGACGTGGCTGTCGTCTGCGTCGAGGGTCGGCGTGATGCCGCGCAGGTCGTAGACGTCGGCGCCGGACGCGATCGCGGCACGGAGCATCGCCCACTGGACGGCGTTGGAGCCGCGGACCTCGCGCTTCTCGGTCGAGGAGGCGCCGTAGGAGTACCACGCGTGCGCGCCGACCTGGACCATGATCGTGGCGGCGACCAGGTCGCCCTCGTGGCGGCCGAGGTAGAGCCGGAACCGGTCGGCGTCCTCCCCGCCGAGCGCGTCGGCCATCACCCGGAAGTAGGCGAGCCCGCGCGGGGTGAAGTGGTCGCGCTCGGCCGTGTGCACGTAGAGGTCGTGGAAGAGCTTGAGGTCGCCCTCTTCGTCGCCGCGGCCGGTGCTGGTCGTGACCTCGACGCCGGACTTGTCGGCCTTCTTGATGTTGCGGCGCCAGAGCTGGTTCATGCCCGCGAGCACGTCGGCCTCGGTGCGGCCGGCGAGCGGGACCTGGAAGACGTACTGCGGCTGCCCCGCCGCGAACCCCTCGTCGGTGCCCTGCGGCCGCCAGCCGAGGGAGGTGAGCTGCGAGACCACGCGGGCCCCGACCGGGTCGCGCTCGGTCGGCGGGAGGTCGGCGAGCTTGCGCACCGCCGGGTCGGCGAGCCCCTCCTTGACCGACGCGGCGCTCCAGCGGCGGGTCACCACCGGAGGTCCCATCCGGACCCCGAAGGCGCCCTGCTCCTTGAGGTACGCCGTCATGGGTGCCAGCCAGTCGCCGAGCCGGTCGGTCGACCAGTCCAGGACCGGGCCCTCGGGGAGGTAGGCGAGGAACCGCTTGAGCCGCGGCAGCTGCCGGTAGAGCACCAGCCCGGCACCGAGCAGCTCGTTGCTGTCGGAGCCGTCGGAGCCGTCGGAGCCGTCGGACCAGCCGAGGGACTCGTGCCGCCACTCCGACTTCACCCGGGCCCAGGCGGGGGTCTGCAGGAAGCTCGCCGAGCGCTGGGCGCGCAGGAAGGCGAGGTGGTCCTCCGGGCTGATGGCCCGCACGGTGGGAGTCACCTGTCGAGGTTATCGGCAGGCAGGGCACGGATCGGTCCTCGCCCTCGGGGCGGTGACCTGCCAACATCTTCCAGTATCAGCGGCGTGTATCAGGCAGCTCGGACCCCGCTCCTGATTGTCGTGACCGTGCATGGCCAACCGGAGATCTCGGAGGATTGCGTGACGATCGGCGGCGCCGCGACCGAGCGCCCTGGCGACGTCTGGGGCGAAGCCTCCTCCGCGTTCGAGCGCTGGTCCGACGGCGATGCCGTGGCGCTCGACGAGCTCGTCCGCGTGATGACCCCCGTGCTGTGGCACGTCGTCCGCGCGTACCGGCTCACGACAGAGGTGGCCGAGGACGTCGTGCAGACGACCTGGCTCTCGCTGGTCAGGTCGCGGGCGTCGATCGAGGAGCCGGCGGCCGTGGGCGGCTGGCTCACGACGACCGCCCGCCGCGAGGCGTGGAAGGTCGCGAAGGCCTCCGGCCGGGCCCTCCCGGTCGAGGACGACGAGCTGGCCCGCCGGCTCCCCGAGGAGGGGTCGGCCGAGGCCGAGGTCGTACGCCGGGACGATGACGTCCGGCTCTGGGACGCCGTCGAGCGGCTGTCCGAGCGGTGCCAGGCCCTTCTGCGGATCGTGGCCTTCGAACACCGACCCGACTACACGAAGATCGCATCCGACCTGGGGATGCCGGTCGGCAGCATCGGTCCCACCCGGGGTCGCTGCCTGCAGAAGCTCCGCACCTTGATCCAGACGAACGGGGACCATGATGAGTGACCTGCCCGACGCCGACCTCCTCGCCGGTGTCCGCGCCCACTGGGAGTCCCGGGACCCGGTCCCGGACGGCATGACGGCCCGCTTCCAGACGGCCGCCGCCCTCGCCGCCTCCGACACCGATCTCGACATGGAGCTGATGCTGCTCGTCGAGCGGACCGAGGAGCTGGCCGGTGCCCGCGGCGCCTCCACCACGGCGTACACGCTGCGGTTCGCGCACGACGGCGTCGACCTGCTGCTGCGGATCTCAACCGACGGCGCGACCCCGCGCATCGACGGCTGGGTCGTCCCGCCGTCGCCGATCGACGTCGTCGTGCTCCGTGATGAGGAGACACTGTCCACGCTCCACGTCGGTGACACCGGCCGCTTCGACCTCCCCGACCTGACGCCCGGGATGCTCCGGCTCCGGCTCGAGCCCACCGATGGCAGCACACCGTTCGTGACGCCCGCCTTCGAGATCTGAGGACCGATGGAACCAGCGCAGCCCGCCCAGCAGCCCAACGACCGTCGCCCGCTCGACCGCGAGCCCACGACCCCACCGCGCGACGTCTTCTCGGTCGTGCAGGGTCGGGTGCTCGACCCGGCGACGGCGCTCTTCGTCGAAGGCGTGGAGCCGCGCCCGACGGTGTACGTCGGTCCGCGACTGATCATCTCCAAGACCGTCGACGTCGAGGCGGCGATGGAGGTGCTCGGCCAGGTGGCCGAGCGGCTCGGCTGGACCGTTGCGCTCGAGCCGGAGGACCGGCGGCTGGCGCAGCTCAAGCACGGCCTGCGCACCGTGAGCATCAAGCTGGCGTCGGACCGCGCGGCGATCGCGCCGGACGGCTGGACCCTGCTGCAGCAGACGCGGGCCCAGTTCGGCGTCGACAAGGTCCGTGGCGTGGGTCTCGACCATGTGGTCTTCACCAGCCCCTTCGACTGGGGCCACCCGTTCGACTGGGGCCACCCCTTCGACTGGGGACACCCGTTCGACTGGGGTCACCCGTCCGGTGACGGCGGCGGCGGCTCGCCCATCGCGAGCTATGCCGTGGCGGGCAGCGGCGGCAGGCAGCCGATCGCGTACGTCGGGCCGCGACCGCCACGCCTGGACGACGACGAGCTGACAACTCGCCGGCCGGTAGTGGCCATCCTCGACACCGGCTGCGGGGAGCACGAGTGGCTCGACGACGTGGTGACCAAGGACATCGACCTCGACGGCGTGCAGATCGGCTACCACGCGCCGGACACCGACCCGGAGGTCCTCGGCGACCTGACCGGCCCGCTCGACGGCGTCATCGACCCGATGTCCGGCCACGGCACGTTCATCGCCGGCCTCGTGCACCAGGCCTGCCCCGACGCGGAGATCGTGTCGTGGCGGATCATGCCGTCGGTGGGTCCGATCGTCGAGACCGACTGGGTGCTGGCGCTGAGCCAGATCTACGAGCTGATCCGGCGCGGTCGCGCCGGCGAGCCCGGGGGCAAGCTCATCGACGTGCTCAGCCTGTCGATCGGCTACTACCACGAGACGCCGGAGGACCTGCAGTTCGACCCGACGCTCTACGACATCCTCCACGACATCTCCCTGCAGGGGACGCTCGTGGTCTGCTCGGTCGGCAACGACGCGACGTCGCGGCCCAACTTCCCGGCGGCGTTCGCACCCTGGTCCGACGGCAACGGACCGGTCCAGGTCGACCCCGACTGCCCGCCGATCGTCTCGGTGGGGGCGCTCAACCCCAACCTCGCCACCGACGCCATGTTCACCAACGCCGGTCCCTGGGTGCGCGCCTACGTCCCGGGTGCTGCGGTGATGAGCACGTTCCCGACGACCTTCCAGGGCGGCCGGCAGTCGCTGGCCCGCACCAGGGCGTTCGGCCGGAACCGCGACACCATCGATCCCGACGACTTCCGAGGCGGCTTCGGGGTCTGGAGCGGTACGTCGTTCTCGGCCCCGCTGATGGCCGGCCACCTCGCGCAGCACATCGAGCCGCACCTGTCGGACGGTGACGACCTCGACACCGCGATCACCCGGGCGTGGGATGCCGTGCAGGCGCGCGCGGGGATCCAGCCATGATGAGTCCGTGCTCACTGCGGAGGAGCTCCACCGTCGAGCCGTAGAGGCGGTCA
Organism: uncultured Actinomycetota bacterium; assembly: GCA_963759065.1. GTDB lineage: Bacteria > Actinomycetota > Actinomycetes > Propionibacteriales > Nocardioidaceae > Nocardioides. The sequence continues at coordinate 34,640 of CAVWYA010000019.1, forward strand.
ACCACGGCCGGGTACGTCTCGCCGGCCGGTTGCTCGAGCGCGCCGCGGAACGGTCGACCGATCCCGACCTGCTCGCCCGGCTGGGGGTCAGCAGGGCGTACGTCGCGATGGAGCTCGGCAACCTCGAGATGGCCACCCGCCTCTGCCACGAGTCGCTGGCGCGGCCGGCGCTGAGGCCGGCCGACCGCGGTGTGGCCCTGGCCCAGCTGGCGATGCTGCACATGCGCGCGGGCCAGACGACGGACGCGCTCGCGGCGTTCTCCGAGGCGATCGCGCTGCTCGGCGACCTCCCGGCGGACCGCGCCCGCGCGCTCGGCAACCGGGGCGACGTCTACCTCCACCAGGGACGGTTGCCGGCCGCGCTCGACGACTTCCGGGCCGCGGCCGAGGCCTTCGACGCCGCCGGCCTCGAGGTCGAGCGAGCCAAGGCGGAGCACAACCTCGGCTACGCGCTGATGGTGGGCGGCGACCTCATCGGGGCGCTGGAGGCGATGAGCGCGGCGTACCCCGTCCTTGCGCCGGTGAGCCCGGTGCTTCGCGCGGTCTGCACCCAGGACCGGGCCGAGGTGCTGGTGGCGATGGGGCTCGACGACGAGGGTGCGGAGCTGCTGCGGCGGGCCGCCCGTGACTACGGCGCGCGGAGCCTGCGCCAGCGGCAGGGCGAGGCCGAGCTGGCCCTGGCTCGCGGGCTCGTGGTCCGCGACCCGTCGTCGGCGCGCCGGCTCGCCGCCTCGGCCCGCAGCCGGTTCGAGCGACTCGGGCACGACGCGTGGCGGGCGCGGGCGGCGGCGCTGGTGGTGGCGGCGGACGTCGCTCTCGACCGCAACACCCCCGCACTGGTCAGCCACGCGGCCCAGCTGGCCGAGCAGATGCGGGCGCAGGGTCTCGGTGCCGAAGCGACGTCCACGAGCCTCAACCGGGTCCGGGTCCTGATCCGGCGGGGCGCGGTCGACGAGGCACGGACGGAGCTGGCCGCGCTGGGCCGGGCCCACCGGTCCCAGCTGGTCGTGCGGATGCTGGAGCGGGACGTCCGGGCCGAGCTCGCGCAGCGGACCGGTCGGCGCGCGGCGGCGCTCGGCCACGTGCGGGTCGGTCTCGACGACCTGCACGCCTGGCAGAGCTCGTTCGGGTCGCTGGACCTCCAGACCAACGTGGTCGGTCACGGCGTCCGGCTGGCGGTGCGCGGCCTGGCCCTGGCGGTGCAGTCTCCGTCGGACGCGGTGCTCTTCGAGTGGTCGGAGCGGGCCCGGATGCTGGCCTCGCGGATCCAGCCGGTGCGGGCACCGCAGGACCCGCAGACGGCGGCCGACCTGGCGGAGCTGCGGGCCGAACCCGCCCCGGAGCGCGAGGCGGAGCTGCGGCGGCGGATCCGGGAGCAGGCCTGGCAGCGCAAGGGCTCCGGCGCGGTGGCGGACCCGGCCGCCCTGGCCGCGCTCCAGGAGGGACTGGGCGAGGACACGGCGCTGGTCGCGTACGTCGTCACCGCTGCACGGGTGGTCGCGCTGGTCGTCACCGCGGCCGGCACGGCCCGCCACGACCTCGGCGACCGCTCGGCACTGGATGATGCGCTGGGCGGGATGCTGCCCGACCTCGACATGGCCGCGGCGGAGCTGCCCGGCTCGCTGGCCGCCTCGGTGCGCAGCACCCTGGCGCGCCGGCTCGACGGCGTGGCCGCGCTGCTGGTCGAGCCCCTGCTTGACGACCTCGGCGACCGTCGCGTCGTCCTCACCCCGTCCGGGCTCCTGGCCGGCGTCCCGTGGACATTGCTGCCCGGGCTGGTCGGGCGGCCGGTCACGGTCGCGCAGAGCGCGACCTCGTGGCTGGCTCGTTCGGCGACTCCGTTGCGGACCGGGTCGGCCGGCTTCGTGGCCGGGCCCCGCGTCGCGCGCGCCGAGGCGGAGGTACGCGCGGCCGCGAAGGCCTGGGGCTCTGCCCCCGTGCTGGCGGGCCACGAGGCCACCGCCGACGCCGTCTCCGAACTGGCGGGGAGCGTGGACGTGCTCCACGTCGCTGCCCATGGCCGGCACTCGGCCGAGAATCCGCTCTTCTCGGGCCTCGAGCTCGTCGACGGCACGTGGTTCGGCTACGACATCGACCAGCTCCCCGCCGTACCCGATGTCGTGCTGCTCTCGGCCTGCGAGGTCGGCCGTTCCTCGGTCCGCTGGGGCGAGGAGCTGATCGGCATGACTGCCGCGTGGCTGCACGCCGGGGCCCGGTGCGTGGTGGCGAGCCCGGCCGCCGTCAACGACGTGGCCGCCCACGACGCGCTGGTCCGGGTGCACGAGGCCATCGCCGCGGGCAACGACCCCGCGACGGCGCTCGCCGGGACGGTCTCCGCCGTGACCACGGACGGTGCGCCGGCGCCGTTCCTCTGCTTCGGCTGAGTCCGGGGCTTCACACCGGGAACTTTCTGCCCGGTCGAGGTATCAGACAGTGCGTGGACGGCTCCTCTTTCCCTGACGCCTCGTCTGCAGAGAATCCCCAGGAGACTTTCATGAGCATGTCGCTGACCAGCCCCGCACCGTCGTACGCCGACGACCGCTTCGCCGTGATCAGCGAGCCGCGGCCGGGCACCATCGTCGAGATCGTCCCTGGAAGTCAGCTCGCCGTGAAGTTCCGCCGCGGCCTGGGTCCCAGCCGGTGGCACGTGGTCGGGGTGCCGGGGCACCTCCTGGAGCTGGCGGGCGGCGGCCACGAGTTCCAGTTCCTCGTCTTCGACTCCAGCGACTGCACGAGCCCGCTGAGGTTCGAGCGCCGCCACCCCGACCGCGAGATGGTCCACGAGGTCTGCGAGCTGCTGGTGGTGCCGGTCAGTGACGGCGGTGCAGGAACATCCAGCCCCGCATCGCCACGAACCGCATGACGGTGACGCCGAGGTTCGCGACCGTGAGCACCGCCACCTCGACCCCGCGGTGGCTGCTGCCCGCGGCGTGCACCACCCAGAGCGCACCGCTGGTGACCGCCAGCCCGATCGCGAAGACCAGCAGCCCCTGCGCCTGGTGACGCAGCACGTCCCTACGGCCGCGCACCCCGAAGGTGAGCCGCCGGTTGGCCGCGGTGTTCCCGATCGCCGTGAGCAGCAGCGCCAGCGCGTTGGCGGTCCAGGCGCCGGTCGAGCCGCGGAGCAGCAGGAAGCTGACGGCGTACGCCACGGTCGAGGCGATGCCGACGAGGCCGAACATCGCCACCTGCATCCCGAGCCGGCCGGCGCCCGCGTCGGCTGAGGCTCGGCCCAGCCGCTCGGAGACCTCGACGAGGGGGAGCCGCCCGGTGAGCAGGTTGCGGCCGAGCCGGACGATGCCCCGCACGTCGTCGTACGCCGTCCGAGCGATGTCGACCCGGCTGTCCGGGTCGTCGACCCAGTCGACCGGCACCTCGTGGATCCGCAGCCCGGCCCGCTCGGCGAGCACCAGGAGCTCGGTGTCGAAGAACCACGCGTCGTCCTCGACCAGCGGCAGCACCTCGCGCGCCACGTCGCGGCGGATCGCCTTGAAGCCGCACTGCGCGTCGGAGAAGCGGGTCCGCAGGGCGCCTCTGACAAGCAGGTTGTAGCCGCGCGAGATCACCTCGCGCTTCGGCCCGCGCACGACGCGCGACCCGGGCCGCAGCCGGCTGCCGATCGCCAGGTCGGAGTGGCCGGAGATGAGTGGCGCCACCAGCGGCAGCAGCGCGTTGAGGTCGGTGGACAGGTCGACGTCCATGTAGACGAGCACGTCCGCGTCGGAGTCGGCCCACACCCTCTTCAGCGCGCGGCCGCGGCCCTTCTCGGCCAGGTGGACGACGCGGACGTCGTCGTACCGATGAGCGAGCCGCCGGGCCAGCACGGCCGTGCCGTCGGTGCTGGCGTTGTCGGCGATCGTCACGCGGTGGCTCCACGGCAGCCGCGCCAGCTGCTCGCGGACCCGCAGCACCGACGCCTCCAGGTCGGCTTCCTCGTTGTAGACCGGGATGACCACGTCGAGCGTCGTGGTGGTCACCGCCTCCGCGAGCGGTTCGTACGCCGGGGCGCTGTCTTTCGCGGGGTGGTTCATGCCGCGGTCAGGTCGTAGAGGGTGACGCCGTCGACCGTGGTCGCGGTGAAGTTCTCCTCGACCCAGGCGGCGATGTCGCTGCTGGCGCTGCTGCCGCCCATCTGGTTGCCGCCGAACCCTCCGCCGCCGCTGGCGATGAAGTAGTGGATGTCGCCCGCCGCCACGCAGGCCTGGAAGTCCGCCAGCGTCGGCGACGGGTCGGAGCCGTTGAAGCCACCGATCGCCATGACCGGCTCCTCGCTGGCCAGCTGGTAGCCGGACGCCGAGTTGGAGCCGACCGCGGCGGCGACCCAGGTGTAGTCGTCGGCATCCGCCTGCAGCAGCGCGGTGATCGTGTCGGTGGACTCGCTGCCGTTGAGGAGGCCGCCGGCGCCGCCACCGCCCTGCGGCATCCCGCCGCCCGGGCGCCCACCACCACCGAAAGCGCCCGCGGTCGCTGGGCCGGCGCTCGGTATCGAGCCCGTGTGCGGCGTCGCCGTGGTCTCGACGGCGTACGCCGTGGGGCCGGCCAGCGAGACCAGCAGGGCCGCTGTGGCGAGACCGCCCGCGAGGCGCTGCGGGAGCCGGCCGAGACCCGCGACCGCGAGCGCGATGAGGAGACCGGCGATCAGGACCACCCACCGCAGCCACGGCACGAAGTCGGAGGTGCGGCCGAGCAGGAAGAAGCTCAGCACGGTGGTCAGCGACACCGCTGCGCTGGCGACGCCCGACGCGAGCAGCGAGGTGCGGTGCCGCCAGAGCAGCCAGGCGCCGGTGCCGATCAGGGCAGCGATCGCGGGTGCCAGCGCCACCGTGTAGTAGGCGTGGAAGATCCCGGCCATGAAGCTGAACGTCGCGGCGGTGACGACCAGCCACCCGCCCCAGATCACCAGGCTCGCCCGGACCGGGTCGGTCCGCCCGGCGCGGCGCGTGAGCCACAGCCCGGCCACCAGGAGCAGCAACGCGGTCGGCAGCAGCCAGCCGATCTGGCCGCCGATCTCGTCGTTGAGCAACCGCCCGAGGCCGGTCTCGCCCCACATGCCGCCGGCCGTGTTGCCGCCGCCGACCGAGCCGGCCTCGTCGCCGGTGAGCCGGCCGAAGCCGTTGTAGCCGAGCGTGAGCTCGAGGATCGAGTTGTCCTGGCTGCCGCCGATGTAGGGGCGACTGCCGGCCGGCCACAGGGAGACGATCGCGACCCACCAGCCGGCCGCCGCGACCATAGCGCCGAGCCCGACCATCAGGTGGCCGAGCCGCTTGAGCAAAGTGGTGTGCGCGAAGAGCACGTAGACCAGGCCGAGCGCCGGGATGACGAGGAAAGCCTGGAGCATCTTGGTGAGGAACCCCAGTCCGACCAGGGCGCCCGCGAGCGCCAGCCAGCGGACGGGATGGGTGCGCGACTCGACCGCGCGAAGGGTGGCGTATGCCGATCCGACGAGCAGCAGCGTCAGCATCGCGTCGGGGTTGTTGAACCGGAACATCAGCACCGCCACCGGCGTGGTCGCCAGCACCACGCCGGCGAGCAACCCTGCCGCCGCCGAGCCCGTCGTACGCCGGACCGTGGCGTGCAGCAGACCGACCGCCGCGACACCCTCGAGTGCCTGGGGAACGAGCAGGCTCCAGGACGACAGCCCGAAGACCTTCACCGACAGCGCCATGGGCCAGAGCGAGAGCGGTGTCTTGTCGACGGTGATCGAGTTGGCGGCGTCCGAGGAGCCGAAGAAGAACGCCTGCCACGACTCCGAGCCCGCCTGCGCCGCGGCGGCGTAGAAGCTGTTGGCCCAGCCGGACTCGCCCAGCCCCCACAGGTAGAGAACACCGGTGCCGACCAGCAGGGAGACGAGGGCGGGCCGCTCCCAGCGGGCTCGGCCGGGCTCGTCGGCGGCCTGGACGGGCGAGTGGGACGGCGCGGGTCGGACCTCGGTCAGCAGGCTCATGCCCCCAACTTCGGCGGCGTGGCTGGCGCAGCGGTGTGGTCAGTCTGTGGTCCGGCTGTGGAAGTTTCACCGGGTACCCGGTGAAACTCCCCCTGACCGGACGGAACTCCCTACGGTCAGGGCCAGATTCACCGGGTACCCGGTGAAAGTGCCCCGCCCGCGCGAGCTCCTAGAGCCGCTCGCGCAGCCAGGCGAAGTCGGCGTTGTGCTCCTCGGCGCCACCGGGCGTCTCGCAGATCACGGGCGCGTCGGCCTCGCGGATAACGCCGGCCAGCAGGTCGGCGTCGATCTTGCCGGCGCCCAGGCTGGCGTGCCGGTCGGCGCCGGAGTCGAACTCGTCGCGGCTGTCGTTGCAGTGCACCAGGTCGATCCGGCCGGTGATCTTGCGGACGTCGTCGACCACGGTCTCCAGCGGGTTGCCGCCGGCGTGGGCGTGGCAGGTGTCGAGGCAGAAGCCGACCATGTCGAACCCCTCGGCCTTGGAGATCGCCTCCCACACCCCGGCGATGCGGTCGAGGTAGCGGGCCATGGCGTTGGTGCCGCCGGCGGTGTTCTCGATCAGGAGCGGGATCTTGATGTCCGTCGCCTCGATCGCCTTGCGCCAGTTGTCGAACCCCTTGGCCGGGTCGTCGTCGTCCTGCACGTGGCCGCCGTGCACGATCAGTCCCTTGGCGCCGATCGACGCCGCGGCGTCCATGTGCTGCTGGATCAGCTTGCGGCCCGGGATCCGCTGGCGGTTGTTGGTGGTGGCGACGTTGATCGGGTACGGCGCGTGCACGTAGAGGTCGACCCCCGCCGCCTCGGCGTCCGCCTTGAGCCCCTCGGCGCCTCCGGCGTAGTTGAACACCGGCCCCTTGTAGCTCTGTGGGTCGCCCAGGAAGAACTGCACCAGCGGCGCGTTGCGTGCCTTCGCCTCGGCGATCGGGTCGGTCTGCTCGACGTGCGCTCCGATCTGCATGTGGCCAGCCTAGGTCCGCCGACCGACAGCCTCACCCAGCCGTCACCAGGGCAGTGCGCCCCCGACGCCCCCGCCCTGCTGCGGGTGGTCGGCACGCAGGACCTCACGCCCAGCCGCTGACGGCCGGCCCGGCGTGAGGCGCTAGCAGGTCACGCGCGGGTTCCAGTCCTCGAACAGGCCGGCCGGGTTGTGCCTCCACGCCCAGACGTGCAGCTCGAAGAACGGCGGGATGCCGTAGCGGTTGTCGGCGCCGACCGGTTCGAAGGTCCGCCCGAACAGCTCCGGCTTCCCGTGCGGGTGCTCCTTGCGCCAGGCGTCCTTGAAGACGATGAACTCCAGGGCCACGAGGCGCAGCGGCTGCGGCGTCGGGTCGTAGACCAGTGCCTCGGGGTGGTCGGCGAGGACCTCGCCGTCGCCGACCAGGTCGCCGTTGACGAAGTGGGTCCCCATCCCGCTCTCGCCGGGAAGGTCGATGCAGGCAATGCCCTCGGCGTCGCGGAACTTCGCATAGCCGTCGGCCTTGGCGTGGGACAGGGACTTGTACGGCCGGGTGGCGTCGCGGAGCTGGTCGAGCCACGGCAGGAGGCCGAGGCGCTCGACGTGGGGGTCACGAGCAGGCCGGCGAGCACAGCCATGAACCCACCCAGGATGAGGCTGCGGAGGGTGGTGATCGACATGGCTACTCCCTTTCGATGCGTGCTGATGCGGACCTCGGCGAGGCTAGGAAGGGGAGCCTTCGGACGGGTCTGTGGTTCTACGCAGGTCTCGGAACCGCACCCCCACTTCCGGTCCTGTGAGCTCACGCAGCCGCCTCAACGCCTCCGCGGCGGTGGGCCGGCGTTCCGGGTCGGGCCGGGTCATCGAGTCGCACAGCGTCAGCAGCGGTGCGGGTCCGGCCAGCCCTCGGCGGGCGACCAGCCCGGCGGCGTACACGTCCTGGCTGGGGTGCGGCGGGGCGCCCGACAGCCGCTCGGGTGGGAGGAACGCCGGGGTGCCGGCCGGGCCGACCGGTTCGTGCCACCTCGTGGCCACGCCGAAGTCCGCGAGCAGCAGGTGCGGTCGTACGCCGGAGCGCAGCAGCAGGTTGGAGGGCTTCACGTCACCGTGCACGAGGCCTCGGGCGTGCACGGCGGCGAGGCCGTCGAGCAGCTGGCCGAGCAGCGACGCGAGCACGCCCTCCGGGAGAGGACCGCGGGCGGCGAGGAGGTCGCGCATCGACCCGCCCAGCACCAGCTCCATGGCGATGAGCGCGACGTCGTCCTCGGCCGCCCAGCCGAGCGGCGCGAGCACGTGCGGGTGCTCGACACGGTGCCCCTGCTCGCGGACGAACCTCGACAGCGCCTCCGGGTCGCCGCCGCGCAGCACCTTGGCGGCGACGTACCGGCGGGCGCGCAGGTCGAGGGCCCGGTGCACCACCCCGTGCCCGCCGCGACCGACCTCCTCGAGCAGCACGTAGCGTCCGGCGACGGGAGGTGGACGGCGAGGCACTCCGCGGAACCTAGTCGCGGTCCCGGGTGCGCGTCGGACCCTCTCCACAGCGATTACCGGAGCCCGGTCGCCCGCTGTTAACCTTTCCCGTCCGTCTCGGCCAGACGTCGAGCGGACAAGACGCACAAGCCCTCCTGCCACGGAGAGACCGTGGCCGCTGAGCCCACAGGAGGTGGAACTGCTTTGCGTGCCTATGAAGTGATGGTCATCCTCGACCCGAGTCTCGAAGAGCGCACCGTCGGTCCGTCGCTCGACAAGTACCTCAACGTCATCCGCAAGGACGGCGGTTCGGTCGAGTCGGTCGACATCTGGGGTCGTCGTCGCATGGCCTACGAGATCAAGAAGAACCAAGAGGGCATCTACGCGGTGGTCAACCTGACCGCCGAGCCCGACTCCGTCAAGGAGCTCGACCGCCAGCTCACGCTGAACGAGTCGATCCTGCGGACCAAGGTCATCCGGCCCGACCACAAGTAGCCCATTTCGCGGGCGGTTCGACCTCGTGGGTCGAGCGCCTGTGGATGAGCCCTTCCCACCGTCGGTGCCTGCGGCAACGATGGGTGGGACACCGAACGGCGATCCTCAAGGAGACCTCAATGGCAGGCGAGACCATCATCACCGTGGTCGGCAACCTCACCGACGACCCCGAGCTGCGCTTCACGCCGTCCGGGGCCGCGGTCGCCAACTTCTCGGTGGCCTCGACCCCGCGCAACTTCGACAAGAACACCAACGAGTGGGTCGACGGGGAGGCGATGTTCCTGCGCTGCTCCATCTGGCGGCAGGCCGCGGAAAACGTCGCGGAGTCGCTGCAGCGCGGCATGCGCGTCGTCGTCCAGGGCCGGCTCAAGGCCCGCACCTACGAGACGCGTGAGGGCGAGAAGCGCACCGTCTTCGAGATCGAGGTCGACGAGATCGGCCCGTCGCTGAAGTTCGCGACGGCCAAGGTCAACCGCACCAGCCGCCAGGGCGGCGGGGGCGGCTACTCCGGCGGTGGCGGCCAGGCCGGCGGCCAGGGGGGCGGCGACCAGTCCGGCCCCGCCGCGGCCGACCCGTGGGCCACGCCGGCCCCGGCAGCCGGCGCCGGTGCCGGTGGCGCTGCGGCTGGCGGTGCTCCCGCCAACGACCCGTGGGGTGCTCCCAGCGCACCTGCCGACGAGCCCCCGTTCTGACATACATCCAACCGACCATTCCGGCCCTCTCTGTCGCATCTGGCAGGGGCCGGGCTTCTGAGGAGGAAGCACCACAATGGCCAAGCCCGTACTCCGCAAGCCCAAGAAGAAGGTCTGCCAGTTCTGCAAGGAGAAGGCGACCGGTGCCGACTACAAGGACACCGCCCTGCTCCGGAAGTTCATCTCCGACCGCGGCAAGATCCGCGCGCGTCGGGTGACCGGCAACTGCGTCCAGCACCAGCGGGACGTCGCCATCGCGGTCAAGAACGCCCGCGAAGTGGCGCTCCTGCCCTACACGTCCACCGGTCGCTGACCCGAGAACAGAGAGGAGACACCTGAGATGAAGCTCATCCTCACCCAGGAGGTCACCGGTCTCGGTGCCCCGGGCGACGTGGTCGAGGTCAAGGACGGCTACGGCCGCAACTACCTCGTCCCTCGCGGCGAGGCGATCCGCTGGACCCGTGGCGGCGAGAAGACCATCGAGTCCATCAAGAAGGCCCGCACCACGCGTGCCGTCCGCGACCACGACTCCGCCGAGGCCATCAAGGCCAAGCTCGAGGCGGCGCCGGTCCACGTCAAGGTCCGTGCGGGCGAGAGCGGCCGGCTGTTCGGCGCGGTCACCGTCACCGACATCGCCGAGGCGCTGAGCAGCGCCTCGGGCCAGGACGTCGACAAGCGGACCATCGCCGTCGGCAACCCGATCAAGGCACTCGGCGCCCACGAGGTGACCGTCCGGCTGCACGACGAGGTGTCCGCCACGGTGGCCCTCAACGTCATCCCAGCCTGACCGACTGACGCACCAACGACGACGGCCCCGCCGGCTCGACCGAGCCGGACGGGGCCGTCGTCCTTGTCTGTGGACGGCCTATCGAAGGACGAGCGCGTCGACAGCGACCGCGCCGCCGCTCGGCACCCTGAGGGCCTTGACCTGGACCGCGCCGCTGAGCCGCGCGGCGCCGGCCCCGCGGAGCTCGAAGACGCGCAGCTTGCGGGGCTTGGCCGACGTGAGCCGCAGCTTCATCCAGGCGCTCCTGCCGACCCGGACCGCGACGGTGCCGAGCTCCGGGCCGACCGGAGCGAGCAGCCGCACCTCGTGGACCGCCCGCACCGCACCGATGGTGAGCACGGCGCCCCTCCTGGTGGTCGAGACGTAGGCGCCGCCGAAGGAGCCGCGGCTCTTGACCCGCTTCCAGCCCCTGCCCTGGCTCGGCGTCAGGTCGTAGGGCACGTAGAAGGTCAGGCTCGCGGGCGTCGCGTCGAAGTTGCCGTCACGGTCCACGGCCTGGGCGACGAACACCTGGGGGCCCGGGTCGAGCTTCTTCAGCACCGTGACGCCGCCCTGGCAGGCCACCTTCTTGCTGTTGATCGCGCAGTTGAACGTCGCCGCCTCGCTGGCGGTGAGGACCACCGAGGCGCGCGGGGAGAGGCTCACCGGGTTGCCCGGGGTGATCCTGTCCTGGGGACCGCCGCTGATCTGGGTCTCCGGGGCGCCGTTCGGTCCCGGCGGCGGGTTGGTGCCGCCACTGGTCACCGTGAACTGCTTCTGGGCGTCGGTGAAGTCGGCTGCGGTCTCCGTGTAGATCGGCGGGCAGACCAGCTCACACGCGACGGTCATCGCGTCGTGGCTGTCGACCGCCCGGACCTTCATGGTGTGGCTGCCGGCCGCGAGTCCGGGGAACGCTCCGCACGGCGCGAGCGCGCCGCCGTCGACGGCGCACTGGTAGACGATGGGGTCCGGGTCGGCGTCGGCGTACGTCGCGTTCGCCGCGACCGTCGCCACGCCGTTCGTCACGGTGACCGACATGCTCGCGGCCGTGAAGAGCGGCGGGTTGGTGTCGTCGCAGCCGGCGACCTGACCCGACTCGTGCAGGCAGCCGGGGCCGGCGTGGGCGGGTGCGGCCAGGCCGAGCGGCAGCAGCGCGGCGACAAGAGCAGCGAGCAGTCCGACCTGGGGGGCGGGGGACATGCCAGCAGGTTAGAGGGTGGCCCATGAGGCCGATGCGGGAGGCCTGTCGGCGGTCCGGCCGCGCTCACCGCCGGAACCCGGGGACTAGTCCCGGTAAGGGGTTTCGAGCCGGAAGTGACCAGCACGGTACTAGCCCATACACACCGGTGGATAAGCATGTGGATGAGCCGCTCACGCGTCGGCCGCCGGGGCTTTGTCGACAAAGCCACCCGACGACGGCCAGGTGACCGTCCGGTGAACGGACGCCGGGCCGAAGTATTTTGACTCCACACCGGTGGACGGCCGTTGTCGCAGGTCAGAGCGGTGCGGGTGGCCAAACTCGGGTGCGACTGCACAGGACTGTCCCCAAGCTGTGCACAGGGCCGCCGACTGCCGTCCACGCGATGTCGCGAGTTGTCCCCAGGGGGTGTGGATGGCGGGCTTCCCAGGGGACGTAAACGCTGTCTAGGTTGCTCCGAGCCGCCACCACGACGCCGGCGCCACTTCCACTCCCGATGCACGCCCGACCCGCCCCGCGGGACCCGGGCAGATCGGGCGTTGTCGGCGGTCGGTCCTACTGTCGACGACGTTCCCCCGCCGTCCCACCCGTCCCACCCTCAACATCCTCCGGAGCCCCTGTGAGCCTGACCGAGTCCGACGCCTGGCAGCTGCCTCCGGGCATGCCGGAGTCCGGCGGGAACGACTCCTCGTGGGCCAATGACCGGACCCCGCCCCAGGACATGGCGGCCGAGCAGTCGGTCCTGGGCGCGATGATGATCTCCAAGGACGCCATCGCCGACGTGGCCGAGGTGCTCCGGGGCGCTGACTTCTACCGGCCCAGCCACGAGACGATCCACGACGCGATCATCGACCTCTACGGCCGGGGCGAGCCCGCCGACATGGTCACGGTCGCCAACGAGCTGCAGCGCCGGGGCGAGCTCCAGCGGATCGGCGGGGCGCCCTACCTCCACACGATCACCTCCTCGGTCCCGATCGCCGCCAACGCCGGCTACTACGCCGGGATCGTCCGCGAGAAGGCGATCCTGCGCCGGCTGGTCGACGCCGGCACCCGCATCGTGCAGTTCGGCTACGCCGGTGAGGGCGACGTCGACGCCCTGGTCGACCAGGCCCAGGCCGAGGTCTACCAGGTCACCGACAAGCGCAGCAGCGAGGACTACGCGCCGCTCTCGGACATCATGGACGGCGTCCTCGACGAGATCGAGGCGATCGGCAACCGCGAGGCCGGGCTCTACGGCGTACCGACCGGTTTCGCCGATCTCGACGAGCTCACCAACGGTCTCCACGCCGGCCAGATGATCATCGTGGCGGCGCGCCCTGCCGTGGGGAAGTCGACGATCGCCCTGGACCTCTGCCGGGCCGCCTCGATCCACAACAACCTGACCAGCGTCTTCTTCAGCCTGGAGATGACGAAGTCCGAGATCACCATGCGGCTGCTCTCGGCCGAGGCCAAGGTGCCGCTCAACCACATCCGCAACGGCCAGCTCAGCGAGGACGACTGGACCAAGCTGGCCCGCAAGATGGGCGAGGTCTCCAGCGCCCCGGTCTTCATCGACGACTCGCCCAACATGACGATGATGGAGATCCGGGCCAAGGCCCGCCGGCTCAAGCAGCGCCACGACCTCCGGTTGGTGGTCATCGACTACATGCAGCTGATGACGTCCGGCAAGAAGGTCGAGTCCCGCCAGCTCGAGGTCTCGGAGTTCTCCCGCCAGATCAAGCTGCTGGCCAAGGAGCTCGAGGTCCCGATCATCGCGCTCTCCCAGCTCAACCGTGGTCCCGAGCAGCGCTCCGACAAGCGCCCGATGCTCAGCGACCTCCGCGAGTCGGGCTCCCTCGAGCAGGACGCCGACATGGTGATCCTGCTGCACCGCGAGGACCTCTACGAGCGCGAGTCCGCCCGCCCAGGCGAGGCCGACCTGATCGTGGCCAAGCACCGCAACGGCCCGACCCGCGACATCACCGTCGCCTTCCAGGGTCACTACTCACGCTTCGTGGACATGGCGCACTGACCCGTTCTGACCATGGCTGTCCCGTTCAGGGGCAGGCCCAGGCCGCGGGATTGGTGTGCGGATCTGGTTGACAGGCCACTAGCCTCCGAGGATGCGAGGCGGGGTCTTCGTCTGCCACGCGTCACCCGACGCGGGGATGGCGCAGCGTGTCGTGGCGGCCCTCGAGGCGGCCGGCGTCGCCTGCTGGATCGCGCCGCGTGACATCGACCCCGGCGAGAGCTACGCGCAGGCGATCCTCGACGGTCTCGAAGCGGCTCCGGCCCTGGTCCTGGTCTTCTCGGCCGCGACCAACGAGTCGCCGCACGTCACGCGGGAGCTGGAGTCGGCCGTCGGCAGCAGTACGCCGATCGTCCCGGTCCGCCTCGAGCAGGTCGAGCCGTCCCGCGACCTGCGCTACTTCATCGGTACCTCGCAGTGGCTGGAGACCGATCAGCTCCTGGCCGAGCAGTGGGAGCCGCCGCTGGTCCGCGCCGTACGCCGGGCCGTCGGCGAGGGCGCGCACCGGCCGCCGGACCTGCGGCCCGGACCGACGGGTGAGCCGCCGGCCGCGGCCGCGCAGGCCGAGCCCCGTCGCGCGTTCCTTCCCTGGGGTCTGGCCGCAATCGCCCTCGCGCTCGTCTGTGTGGTCGTGGTGGTCCTGCTGCTCAACCGGTCAGGCGACGACGAGCCGAAGACGAGCGCCGAGGACCTGGAGAGCTCCGCGGGGCCGGTGCCCGAGGGCCGCGCCGGCATGGCGAGCCTGTTCCCGTCCTTGACCGACGCCTGCGACTCGATCGAGCCGGCCGTCGAGGCGAAGAGCGAGGTCTACGTCTGCCGGACCGACGACTACCTGGTCCGCTACTCCCGCTGGGAGGACGACTTCGACCGAGCGGGCTTCCTCGACTCCCTCACCGGCGTCGCCTCGACGGCCTGGTCGATCCGGGGGGAGGACGCCGGGGAGCAGTGGAAGTACGAGTCCGCCGGCGACCCCAACCCCTACCGGTGGTCCGCGACGTACGCCGGCCTGCCCTTCTCGGTCGACGTCGAAGCGGTCTCCGCCGGGGCACGCGGGATCGGCATCGCCGCCGTCGAGCCGACCACACCCGGCGCGAACGACGACGAGTGAGCGGCTCCGTGGTGGACTCCTGGACCTTCGAGGCCGAGCTCTGGAGCTCCGAGTCGGTCGCGAGCTGGGTGTTCCTCACCCTGCCGCCGGAGGTCTGCGACGACGTCCGCCTGCTCTCCGGCCCGCCGACCGGGTTCGGCTCGGTGCGGGTCGAGGTCACGCTCGGCACGTCGACCTGGCGAACGTCGGTCTTCCCCGACAAGGTGCGCGACTACGTGCTGCCGGTCAAGGCCGCCGTACGCCGTCGCGAGGGTCTCGAGCCCGGCGACCCGGCCCAGATCGCACTGGTCCTGGTCACCGACGAGTAGCCCGACTCAGCCATACCGCCACGGCGGCACCGTCCCTAGCCTCGGTGGATGCGCGGCGGCGTGTTCGTCTGCCACGCGTCGGAGGACGCGGGCGCTGCGCACCGCGCGGTGGCGGCGCTCGAGGCCGGCGGGGTCGCGTGCTGGATCGCGCCCCGCGACATCGACGCGGGCGAGAACTACACCCAGGCCATCCTCGAGGCCCTCGACCTCGCCCCGGTGATGGTGCTCGTCTTCTCGTCGGCCACCAACGAGTCGCCGCACGTGTCCCGCGAGCTGGAGGTCGCCGTGGCCGCGGGCCGGCGCATCGTGCCGGTGCGGCTGGAGGCGGTCGAGCCCTCGGGTGCGCTGCGCTACTTCATCGGCACCGCGCAGTGGCTCGACGCCACCGGACCCGCGGACGCCTGGCAGGCGGCCCTGGTGAGGGCGGTACGCCGGGCCGTGGGCCGGCCGAGCCTCGCGGCCGCACCACTCGCCACCCCGGTGCCCGCACCGGGCGGGACGCCGACCCCGAAGCCCACCTGGCTCCTGGGAGCGCTGGTCGGTGGCGGTCTGGTGGCGGCCGTCGTCCTCGGCGTCGTGCTGACCTTGGGCCTGACCAGCGGGGACGAAGCCACGGACGACTCCACCAAGGACGCTCCGACGGAGCCGAGCACCGCCGCGGCGGCCCACGCGACGAATGCCTCGCACGAGCCGGAGGACCCGGCCACCTCGGACCAGAGCCCACCGGCGACCGAGGCATCCGGACCGGTCGCCTGCTGGGACAACAGCACCGCGCCCGATGCCGCGCGCTGCCCGGTGCCGACCGGACTCACGGGCATGACCAGCGTCTTCCCCGGACTGACCGCCGCCTGCACGCCCAAGGAGTCGCCGATCGAGGGCAAGGCCGAGGTCTACGAGTGCCAGCACGACGGCTTCATCCTGCGGTTCACGCGCTGGGACGAGGGGTTCGACAAGGAGGCCTACTACGACGTGGAGAACCGGGCGGCGAGCGAGCCCTGGGAGGTCGGAGGCGAGCCCGCCGGGCTGCAGTGGTTCTCCATCGAGGACGACCCCCAGGAGACCCAGCCCTACCAGTGGTCCGCGGCCTACGCCTCGCTTCCGTTCTCGCTCAGTGTCGAGGGCGAGACCTCGGCCGACCGCAGCTCGGGCGTCTCCGAGCTCGAGCTCGTGCCACCGAGCCGGGTGGGGCTGGCCCCGTGACCACGGGCCGCCCTCAGGCGGGCTCGCGCAGCGGCTCGTAGTTGCCCCGGAAGATGCGCCCTCCGAGCCGCCGGAGGACCTGGTTGCGTACGACGGGCGGCAGCCCGCGGGCCCGATCCCGCCGACGCGTCTGCTCGCGCACCCAGTCGGTGCGACGACGGCGTCGGCGCTCGAAGAGCGCGATGCCCGCACCGACGTCGGGTGCGGCGGTCAGGCTCTCGGCCAGCACGATCCCGTCCTCCAGCGCCATGGCCGCGCCCTCGGCCATGTTGGGTGAGGTCGCGTGCGCGGCGTCGCCGACCAGCAGCACCCGACCACGTGACCAGGAAGGAAGGTCGACCTCCTCGATCGGTCCGCCCTGCACCACGGCGCCGCCGGCGGTGGCCTCGTCGAGGCGGTCGAGCAGGCCGGGCACCGGGTCGGCGTACTCGTCCAGGAGTTCGCGCAGGGAGGTCCGCCCGGAGTCGGGCGGACCGTCGCAGTAGCAGTAGAGGCTCCCCCCTCCGACCGGGATGGTCAGGAACGACGTGCCCCGGCCGAGCCGGACCGACCAGGCCCGGTCGACCCCTTCCGAATCCGCAGCACCGGCGAGGACGAACCGGTGTGCGAACTGCCCCACCGGTCTCGGCTCGCGGCCGTCGAACGCGAGGCGTCGCACGGTCGAGTGGAGCCCGTCCGCGCCGACGACGAGGTCGTAGTCGACGGCCGAGCCATGGACGACCTCGACGGTGACGTGGTGGTCACCGATGGTCAGACCGACCGGCCGGACGCCCCAGCGGATCGGCACCTCGCCGGCGCCGGCCAGCAGCACGGCGTACAGGTCGGCGCGGGGCAGGGCGAGGCACGCGCCGACCCCCGTCCACAGCTCGTGCACGCCGACCTCGAAGAGCAGCCGGCCCCGGTGGTCGGAGAAGCACTGGCGCTCGATCCGGTGCGCGCGCTCGGTGACCTCGGCCTCGAGGCCGAGGTCGCGCAGGGCCCGGACGGCGTTGCCGGGCAGGTACAGCCCGGTGCCCTCGAGGGGCGGACCCGCAGCGCGCTCGAGCACCTCGACGGTCGCACCGGACCGGTGCAGGGTCCGGGCCGCCGCCAGGCCGGCCAGGCCGGCACCGACGACGAGCACCCGGAGCCCCTCGAGGCGCATCGTCGGCGTCCGTCAGCCGGCGTCCGAGCCGTCGCCCGGCGCGATGTTCTGGTTGATCCGGAACAGGTTGTGGGGGTCGTAGCGCCGCTTCAGCTCGACGAGCCGTGCGTAGTTGCCGCGGTACGCCGCCCGCACTCGCTCCTGCCCCTCGTCCATCATCATGTTGACGTAGCCGCCGCCGACCGACGAGGGGTGCAGCTCCTCCCAGTAGCGCCGCGCCCAGTCGGTGATGGTTCCCAGGTTCGCCGGGTCGGGGTCGATGCCGGCGATCACGCCGTTCCAGCCGCCGCCGCGGAACGCGAAGGCGGTGGCGTCCTCCGACACCCGGGCGGCGGCGCCGCTGATCGGGTAGAGGTGCATGGTGGACAGCGAGGTCGGGATCGACTCGCCGTACCGGCGGTGCACGGCGATCGCCTCGTCGGTGATCTCCGCGAAGACGTCGGCCTTCCAGTACCACTGCAGCCCGGACGGCAGCAGCCCGTCGAAGGCGCTCTGGAGCACGCTGAACGGCATCGGCTGGAGGCCCACCAGCAGCGGCGTGCCGAACTCGCGCACCGGGGACAACACCTCCTCCGCACCCTCGTGCGGCCCGGAGTAGCACCAGACGACGCCGCACGCCTTGCGTCCCCACAGCTCCTCGGGGAACGGGTCCCCCGACGGGATCTCGAGGACGCCGATCCAGCCGTTGAGCTCGTCCGGGAGGCCCGGGAGCAGGTCCCGGTACCAGCGGAAGACCTGCTCCGTGTCCGCGATGTCGTAGAGCACGGGCCCCCCGATCACGGTGCCGGCGTCGCCGACGGGGTGGCAGCGGAACGTGAACGACGTGGCGACGCCGAAGTTGCCGCCACCGCCCCGCAGCCCCCAGAACAGGTCCGGGTGGCTGTCGGCGCTGGCGGTGACGAAGCTCCCGTCGGCCAGCACCACGTCGACCGCCAGCACGTTGTCCACGGTCAGCCCGAAGTGCCTGGTCAGGTAGCCGCTGCCGCCGCCGAGGGCCAGCCCCGCGACGCCGGTCGTCGAGACGAACCCGGACGGCGTGGCGAGACCGAACGCACCGGTGGCGTGGTCGACGTCGCCCCAGGTGCACCCGGCGTCGACCCGGACGGTCCGCGCCACCGGGTCGACGGTGGTCGACCGCAGCTGCGCGAAGTCGACCACGAGGGCGTCGTCCCAGACGCCGAACCCGGCGCCGTGGTGCGCTCCTCCTCGTACGGCGAGCAGGACCCCGTGGTCCCGTGCGAAGTCGACGCAGGCGATCACGTCGGCGACGTCGGCGACCCGGGCGACGGCCAGTGGATGGCGGTCGACGGCGCCGTTGTACACCTGCCTCGCGGCGTCGTACTCGGGATCCGTCCGGTCGATGATCCGGCCACGCACCAGTCCGCGCAGCCCCTCTACATCGAGCCCGGACACGGTCTCCGTGGCGGTCATGTCTTCTCCTTCTACAGGGTCCTCGTCCTGTGCGAGGATTCGAGTTCGACGCTAGGGACCGCGCGGCATGGGTCGGAACGCCCGAACGACCGGACGACTTGCCCGTTCGTCCGCGAGGACGCCAGATCTTGGCCGTGCGTCCGGCTGCGTTGCCCGAGAGTCCGGAGGTGCGCGCGTGGATGTGTTGTCCGACGTGCTGCTCGCCGTCCGTCTGACCGGCGCGGTGTTCTTCGACATCGACGCACGGGCGCCGTTCGTCGCCCAGAGCCCACCGACCGACGTGATCGCGGCCAAGGTCGCCGCGGACGCCGAGCACGTCATCGCGTTCCACGTCCTGACCGCCGGCTCCTGCTGGGTGGAAGCCGTCGACGAGCCCGAACCCCCCGTGCTGATGCAGGCGGGCGAGATGGTGATCTTCCCGGGAGGTGAGGCCAACATCCTCGCCTCCGCGCCCGGGATGCGGGGACAGCCGGACCTGCCGCGCTACTACCGCCCCGTGCACGAGGCGCTGCCGTTCGTCATCGACATCAACGGGGACAGCGACGCCGAGGGCTGCCGGATCGTGTGCGGCTACCTGGCCTGCGACAAGCGTCCGTTCAACCCGTTGCTCGAGTCGCTGCCTCGGATGGTGCACGCCCCCGTGTCCTCGCGGAGCTGGGGGTGGATGACCGGCCTGCTGGACGCCGCCATCGCGGCGAGCGACGAGCGGGACGCCGGACAGGAGGCGATGCTGGCCAAGCTGTCGGAGCTGATGTTCGTCGAGGCGCTGCGAGCGCACATCGACGGGCTGCCACCCGAGGCGCGCAGCTGGGTGGCCGGCCTGCGCGATCCCGAGATCGGAGCAGCGCTGCGGCTCGTCCACGGCCGCTTCGCCGAGGCATGGACGCTCGAGCGGCTGGCTCGCGAGGTGGGGATGTCCCGCTCGTCCTTCGCCGATCGGTTCACGGCCTACGTGGGCATGCCCCCGATGACCTACCTGGCGCAGTGGCGCCACCAGGTCGCGGCCCGGATGCTGCAGAGCGGCTCCCTCAGCGTGGCGCAGGTGGCGGCCAGCGTCGGCTACCAGTCGGAGTCGGCGTTCAACCGGGCCTTCAAGCGCCAGGTCGGCCGGTCGCCCGGAAGCTGGCGGCGGACCGAGCCACGGTCCTCGTACCCGGACTGACCAGGCCAACCGCCGAAATCACCGGTACGGCGGGTGTCGGCGCGCCGGCACCACCCGTCCGGGCCATGCGAGAACCACCCTGTCGCGTGCCGGATGGGCCTGCCGCTCCCCATGGCGCCATGACAGGATCCCGTCCTGTGGCCCGGACCCCGAGGCCGGCCGCGCGGTCGTGGCGCCCAGACCCTGCGTTGCTAGACGGCCTCACCATCGCCGCGGTCGCACTCGACGCCGACGGCTGGGTGATCTATGCCAACTCCACGGCGCTCGACCTGTTCGGTTCTCCGTTCGACGACCTCGTCGACGCCGACGCCCGGACCACGCTCTTCGACGAGCCCGAGCGCGGCGCCGTCGACCAGGTGCTCAAGCTGGTACGCCGGACCGGGTCGTGGACCGGCGAGCTGGCCATGCTCGCGGGCGGCGACAGCCCGGTGGCGATGCGGACCTCGTGGACCCCGCTGGGAGACGAGGACTCCGGGGGCGCCCTGGTGCTGATCGAGGGGACCGACGAGTCGACCGATCCCTATGCGCCCGGCCAGCCGCTGGGCAGCCGCCTCCGCCGGCTGGCCGAGGTGACCAGTGAGCTGCTCGCGGCCGAGGACGTCGAAGCGGTCTCGGCCATCGTCACCGACCACATGATGAAGGCGGCCGGTGCGACCTCCGCGTCCCTGTCCCTGATGGTCGACGACCAGACGCTCGCCCTCATGGCACTGCGCGGCGGGCTGGAGGGCTCCGCCAGCCGCTGGGCGACGTACCCGGTGTCGGGCAACGTTCCCACGTCCGAGAGCGTGCGCACGGGTCGGCCCGTGCTCGTGCGTCGCGAGGAGGTCGACGAGCGCTACCCCGACATAGGCGGTTTCGCCGAGGGTACCGGTTCGATCCTGTGTCTCCCGCTCGTGGTCGCCGGCGGCCGGGTCCTGGGCGCCGTGTCGCTCTCGTTCCCCGGGCGGCGGGGGCTGAGCGAGGCCGAGAGCCTCTTCCTCCGGTTGCTGGCCGACACCTGTGCGATGACCCTCGACCGGGTCGACGCGCAGCGCGCGGCCCGCGACCGGGAGGAGAAGCTGGCGTTCCTGGCCGAGGCGAGCGCCAGGCTCTCGAGCGACCTGGACTACGAGGCGACTCTGACCGCGGTCGCCGAGGCCGCTGTCCCGTGGTTCGCGGACTGGTGCACGGTCTCCCTCGCGGAGGACGGCATGCTCCGGACGATCACGGTGGCGCACACCCACCCCGAGCGGATCGCCCTGGTGCACGAGCTGCAGGAGCGCTACCCGAGCGATCCGACCTCCGACCGGGGCGGCTACGGCGTGCTGCGCACGGGGGTGAGCCTGCTCGTGCCCGAGGTGACGGACGAGCTGCTGGCCGCGTCGGCACTCGACGAGGAGCACCTCGGGCTGATGCGGGCGCTGAACCTCAGCAGCGGGCTGTCCTGCGCGCTCAAGGTCGGTGACCGGACGTTCGGTGTGATCAGCTGGGTGGCGGGGGAGGGCGGCCGGCGCTTCTCCGAGGACGACCTGGCCTTCGGCGAGGACCTGGCCCAGCGCGCGGCGATCGCCATCGACAACGCCCAGCTGCACAGCCAGGTGCGCACCGCCGCGCTCGAGCTGCAGCGCGCGGTCCTTCCGGAGCGGCTCCCGAGCCTCGAGGGCTGGTCGACCAGCGTGCACTACCAGCCGGCCGGACGGACCGAGGCCGGCGGCGACTTCTACGACGTCGTACCGCTCGAGGACGGCCGGCTCGCGATGTTCGTGGGCGACGTGATGGGCCGCGGCGTCGAGGCCGCGTCGGTCATGGCGCAGATGCGCTCGGCGATCCGGACCCTGGTCGCCGTCGATCCCGACCCGCCCGCCGTGCTCGCCGGCATGGACCGGGTCTTCGACGCCCTCCACCTCGAACAGCTCGTCACGATGGTGTACGCCGTCGCGGACCCTTCGCGCGACCACCTCGAGGTGATCAACGCCGGCCACCCGCCGCCCGTCAAGATCGCCGCGGACGGTGGGATCGAGGTGCTCGAGCACCCGAGCACGCTCATCCTCGGCGTCGGCGGTGGCACCAGGGCGGTGCACACGGCCGCGTTCGGTCCCGGCGACACGCTGCTGCTCTACACCGACGGCCTGATCGAGCGTCGCGGGGAGGACGCCGACAGCGCCACCGAGAGGCTGATCAGCGCCCTGGAGACCGCGGGCAGCGAGGCTCCCGACGCCTGGCTCTCCTCGATCGTCGAGGAGCTGCGCGACCCCACCCGCGACGACGACGTCGCCGCGATGCTGGTCAAGCGCGACGCGATCACCCGCTGACCCGCAACCCGACCGGGGGCAGGATGGCCGCGTGGGATCGCATCGCGCCGACCGCAGCGAGCAGCCGGGGCACGGACACGGGCACGGTCATGACTCCGGCGTCGAGCTCGAGGTCGCCCCACTGCCCCGCGCGCTGCTGCTCGGCCTCCTGGCCGCCATCGCCGTCGCGGCGGTCGCGGGCGTCGTACTCCTCTGGCCGGACGAGGGGAAGGTCGACGACCTGAAGGGCTCGGTCGGGTTCGCCGTCGAGGGCGCGACGTTCCCGACCGCGGTCGTGGACGACGTGCTCCCGGCCTGTCCGCAGGCGGGCCCGAACGAGGAACCGGACACCTCGCAGCCCTGCGGCCAGGTCAGGGTCACTGTCGACGAGGGCGTGGACAGGGGCACGGAGGTGACCGTCGACGTGCCGCCCGAGGTGAGCGGTTCCGGAGTGGCGAAGGGCGACCACCTCGTGCTGCTCAGGGCACCGGGCCAGGACGGCCAGCCGGCGGTGCTCTCCTACTACGAGATCGAGCGGTCCACCTCGCTCTGGCTGGTGGGCGGGATCTTCGTCGTGGTCGTCCTCGCGGTGGCCAGGCTGCGCGGGCTGATGGCCCTGATCGGGCTCGGCGTCGCCGGCGCGGTGGTCGGCGGCTTCGTGATCCCGGCCCTGCTCGCCGGCCAACCCGCGGTGCCCGTCGCGCTGGTCGCGTCCGCGGTGATCATGTACGTCGTCCTCTACACGACCCACGGGTTCTCGCTCCGGACCAGCGCCGCCCTGGCGGGCACGCTGACCGGCATGGTGCTGACCGCCGGGATCGGCTGGTGGTCGGTCAGCTCCGCGCACCTGACCGGCGTGGTCGACGAGGGCGGCCGGATCCTCTCGACCTTCGCCGCCGACATCAGCCTGCAGGAGCTGCTCGTCGCGGCAGTCGTCATCGCCGGCCTCGGCGTGCTCAACGACGTCACCATCACGCAGGCCTCGGTCGTGTGGGAGCTGCGCGGCGCCTCGCCCACGATGAACAGAAGGCAGCTGTTCGCGAGCGCCATGCGGATCGGGCGCGACCACATCGCCTCGACCATCTACACGATCGTCTTCGCCTACGCCGGCACCGCGCTGACCCTGCTGCTCGCGGTCTCGCTCTACGACCGGTCGTGGCTCGACCTGCTCGGCACCGAGGAGATCGCCGAGGAGCTGGTCCGCTCCTTCGCGAGCAGCATCGGGCTGGTGCTCGCCGTACCGGCCACCACTGCGATCGCCGTCGCGGTGGTGCCAGGTCCCCGCGACCCGCTCGGGCTCTGACGGCGTAGTCCGTGAACAAACGGCCCCGGATCTGGCCGAACGGGGGCCGTTGAATCACGGACTACCCCGGACCCGTCAGACCCAGTAGGTGTCGTGGCGGAGCATGAACTCCACCCGCTCCTCCTCGGTCAGTGGGTTCTCGGCCTGGGCGGCGAGCGTCTCGAAGTAGTCCTCGCGGGGCGCGCCCGGTGTGAACATCAGCAGCATCGACGCGTGGTCGCCGCCCCTGAACCCGTGCAGCCCGCCCTCGGGGACGAAGAAGAAGTCACCGGGTGACCCCGTCTTCCAGCCCCTCCCGTCGTAGAGCTCCACCTGGCCGCTGAGCACGTAGAACGACTCGGTGATCGCCCGGTGGAAGTGCGGGTCGGGGCCGCTCTCGTCGGGGCCGAAGGTCCAGCGGTAGAGGCCGAAGGTGTTGCCGGTCCGGTCACCGGTGGCGAGGTACTCGCACGTGCCACCGGACCGGTAGGTGATCTCCGGCTCCGCGTCGTGGGGTCGGATCCACCCGGAGACCTCACCGGTGTTGCCGCGGTAGAGGTCGGGCGGATAGGGGCGGTGCAGCGGGCCCGTCATGACTTCTCATCTCCTTGTCGGTCGGCACTGCCGTAGGGACGCGTGATGATCTCCAGCCAGTGGCCGTCCGGACCCTCCCAGTAGAGCCCGCGGCCACCGTCGTTGTGGTTGATCGCTCCTGGCCGGCTCCTGAACGGGTCGGCCCAGAACTGCCGTCCCTGCTCGCGGATCCGGCCCCAGATCGCGGCGAAGTCGTCCTCGCCGACCAGGAACGCGTAGTGCTGCGACTGGATCTCGCCGCTGTCCTCGAGGAAGTCGAGGGAGGCACCGTTGTCCAGCTGGAGCACGGCGAACGGGCCGTACGACGAGGGCTCGGCGACGCCGAGCACGCCGGCGACCTCGCGGGCCGCCGTCCAGTTGTCACGGCAGTGGACCAGGGTGTGGTTCAGCTCCACAGTCATCGTGCACCTCCCGAGTTGTGCTGGTGAGCAGGAGCGGCGGGCCGCAGGAACGCGACGACCAGGACCGCCCCGACGGCCAGGGCCACGGCAGCACCGCCGGTCGCGGTGGCGAAGCCGTGCACCAGGGCCGCGGTCGGCGTGCCCACGAAGTCGCGGGTCGCGTCGACGGCCACGGTGTTGAGCACCGCCGTTCCCACGCTACTTCCGATCTGCATCGCGGTGTTCGCCGTGGCAGCAGCGATGCCGGCCTGCCGCGGGTCGACGCCGCTGGTGGCGACCCCGATCGACGGCGTGAAGACGCAGCCGATGCCGAGCCCGACCAGCACCTCGGCCGGCAGGATCATCGTCGCGTAGCCGCTGGACGGCGTGAGCTGGGTGAGCAGCGCGAGCCCGGCGGCAGCCACGAGCAGCCCGGGCGCGACCAGCACGCGCGGGGCGACGGTGTCCATCAGCCGGCTGGCGATCCCGTAGGAGCTGCCGGCGACGGCCAGGCACATCGGCAGGAACGCGAGCCCGGTGCGGACCGGGCTGTACCCGAGCACCACCTGGAAGTGGTAGGTCAGCATCAGGAACATCCCGAAGGTGCCGACCACGCTGATCGCGGTGGCGGCGTACGCCGTGGCGCGGCCGCGGTCGCGCAGCACGCTCAGGGGCAGCAGCGGAGCGGCCAGCCCGTGCTGGCGCACGAGGAAGGTGGCGATCAACCCGAGGCCGACGAGACCGGGCACCAGCACCTCGACCGAGGTCCACCCGTGCGCGGCGGCCTCGCTCGCGCCCAGCACCAGGCCGGCGAGGCCACCAACGGCCAGCACGCCGGAGACGACGTCGACCGGGACCGGGAAGCCGTCGTCCTTCGGCAGCACCCGGCGGCCGACCACGATCACCACCGCGGCCACGACGACGTTGACGTAGAGGCACCAGCGCCAGCCGGCGTACTCGGTGAGCACGCCGCCGAGCAGCAGACCCACGACGGCGCCACTGCTGGCGACCGCGCCGAAGACGCCGAACGCCTTGCCGCGCTCGCGTGGCTCGGTGAAGGTCGCGGCGATCAGGGAGAGAGCGGCCGGCGCCATGAACGCGGCACTCGCACCCTGGAGGGCCCGGCCGGCCACGAGGACCTCGAACGTCGGCGCCGCGCCGGCGAGCGCGGACGCCAGGCCGAAGCCGGTCAGCCCGATCGTGAGGGCCCGGCGTCGCCCGATCCGGTCGGAGGTCTTGCCGCCGAGCAGCAGCAGCCCGGCGAAGGAGAGCGTGTACGCCGTGACGACGTACGAGCGGTGTGCGTCGTCGAAGCCCAGCACCTGCTGGGCGGTCGGCAGTGCGACGTTCACGATGGTCGCGTCGAGCGCGACCATGAGCTGGGCGAGCGCGATGACGCCGAGCGCCGCCCAGCGGTGGTCCCGCGGCTCGGCGGCTGCGTCAACAGCGGATCCGGGAGCGCCGGTGGTGGTGGCCATGGTTCCTGTCCCTTCGATAACTGGAGGAATTGTCTCCATTTGTTAAACAGTGCTCCGCCAGCCCTTCACCTGTCAAGGGATATGGAGAAATTTCCTCCGGTTCGCTATCGTCGCCCCGTGACCATGCGCGCCGATGCCCGCCGCAACCTCGAGCAGCTGCTCGCGGCGGCCCGTGATCTGGTCGCCGAGAAGGGCGCCGGCGTCGCCCTCGACGAGGTGGCCGGTCGGGCCGGCGTGGGGATAGCGACGCTCTACCGCCGCTTCCCCGACCGGACGGCCCTGCTGCGCGGGGTGGTGCTCGACGCCCTGGAGCAGACCCGGCTGGCCGCTGAGCGGGCCGCGGAGGACCACGACGACGGCTTCGAGGCGCTCGCGGCCTACCTCCGCGCGGCCCTGGAGCTGCGGGTCTCGGCGGTGATCCCGCAGGTCCTCGACGTGCTCGACCTCGACGAGCCCGAGCTGGCCGCCGCGCGCGAGGAGTCCGCGCGCGCCACCGAGGCCCTGGTCGACGCGGCACACGCCGGAGGTGACCTGCCCGAGGACGTCACCTTCGCCGACGTCGGCATGATGCTGGTGCGGATCGCCCGGCCGCTGCCGGGGCCGATGCCCGCCGAGCTCAAGCACGACCTGGCCCGCCGGCACCTCGACCTGTTCATCAGGGGGCTGCGGGGTGCCGACGGCCCGCTAGAGGGGCCCGCGCTTTCGCGTGCCGACCTGTCCGAGATGGTTCACCCAGGCAATACGTTGTCCGGGTGACCACCTACCTGGGCATCGACCTGGCCTGGGGGGAGAAGAACCCGACCGGCGTCGCCGTCCTCGACGCGGCCTGTCGCCTCCTGCACGTCTCGGCCGTCCGGACCGACGACGAGATCGAGGCCGCCGCGGCGCCGTACGCCGGCGGGAAGGTGGTCGCGGGGATCGACGCGCCGCTCGTCGTCACCAACCCGACCGGCTCCCGGCCTGCGGAGCAGGCGCTCAGCGCCGACTTCCGGGAGTTCCACGCCGGGACGCACCCCAGCAATACCGGCAAGCCCGAGTTCGCGAACGGTACGCGCGGCGCCAGGGTCGCCCAACGGCTCGGCCTGGCCGTGCACGAGACCGCCCTCGAGGTCTACCCGCACGCCGCGATCGTGGCGCTCTTCGACCTCGACCGGATCCTCACCTACAAGGACAAGCGGGGGCGCGACCTCGAGCACCTGCGCACCGAGCTGCTGCGGCTGATGCAGCTCCTCGACGGCGTCGTCACGACCGGCGAGAGCTGGTCGACCCTGCGTGCGGCCGTCGACGCAGCCACCCGCAAGAGCCAGCTGCGCGTGGTCGAGGACCAGGTCGACGCGATCGTCTGCGCCTATGTCGCGTGGCTCGCCGACCGGCATCCCGAACGGATGACGAGCTACGGCGATCCCGAGACCGGCGTCATCGTCACGCCGACGCTCGGCATGCCCCTGCGCGCCTCTCGCGAGGACCCGGTCCAGCGCGCGATCCAGACCTACGCGGACCGGCACCCCGGCCTGGTGGTGGCCGCCGACGAGACCGTCGCGCTGATCGGGACGATCCTCGACGAGGCCGGCATCAACTACCTGACGATCACTGGCCGGGCCAAGGGCGTCGCGTCGTTCGCGGAGAAGGCGACCCGCACCGACGACGGTGCCCCGCTGTATCCCGACCCGCTGCGCGACATCGGCGACGTCCTCGGCATCCGGGTGATCACCTACGTGCGCGACGACGTCGAGGCAGTGGCCGCGCTGCTGGGCGAGCAGCTGCGGGTGATCGACGACCGCGACTTCGGCGAGCTCACCGCCAGCCAGGGCCGGTTCGGCTACGCGAGCCGACACTTGCAGCTCGAGATCGACGGCCGGGTCGTCCAGGTGCAGCTGCGCACCGTGCTGCAGCACGCCTGGGCCGAGTTCGAGCACGACATCCGCTACAAGGGCAGCGTCCCGGCCGCCCATGCGAGCGAGTTCGACCGCCGGTTCACGCTGGCCGCGGGGCTGCTCGAGCTCGCCGACCAGGAGTTCTCCGCCATCCGCGACCGGCTCCGCGGAGCCACCCTCAGCGAGGCGGCCGACGACGACCCCCGGATCGCGCCGAGCGAGCTTGCGGCCTTCCTCGCCGGGCAGTACGACGACGCGGGCTGGTCCCGCACCGACCACTACGCGTGGATCTCCGGCCTCCTGCTCGAGCTGGGCGTGACCACCCTGGTCGAGCTCGCCGACGTGCTGCGGGCCACCGACGAGGACGTCATCCGCACCCGCATGGACTACCGCTACCCGCCCGGCGCCGTACGCCGGCTCGACGACGCGCTGCTCTACCAGTTCGGCGAGCAGTACATCGGGCTGCACGCCAACGACCACCGCCGCGAGCTCCTCACCCAACGACTGGCGAGGCTCACCGAAGCCTGAGGCGGTGCTGGAGCTCGACCAGAAGGTGGGCCAGTACCGGCGCGGTGTCAGTCACCGACGATAGACAAATTTGCCGAACTGTCTCACCATGGCGACATGTTGCCCGTGCTGTCCAGGCCGCGGTTCGTGCCCGGCGGCGGGGCCGCGTGGGCCAGCCCGTGGGCGATGTACGCCGGGCTGCGGGACGTCGACCCGGTGCACCACGTCGTACCCGCGGGCCGCCCGCACGAGGACTACTACGTGCTGTCCCGCCACGAGGACGTGCTGCGCGCGGCCGTGGACACCGCGACGTTCTCCAGCGCGCAGGGGCTGACGGTCGAGTACGGCGAGCTCGAGAAGATCGGCCTGGCCGACAATCCGCCGATGGTGATGCTCGACCCGCCTGAGCACACGGCCTTCCGCAAGCTCGTGTCGCGGGGGTTCACGCCGCGGGCGGTCCGCGAGGTCGAGCCCGACGTCCGTGCGTACGTCGCCGACACGCTCGACAGCTTCGTCGCCGCGGGCGGCGGCGACATCGTGGTGGAGCTCTTCAAGCCGCTGCCCAGCATGGTGGTGGCCCACTACCTCGGCGTCCCGGCAGAGGACCGCGACCGGTTCGACGGCTGGACCGACGCGATCGTCGCCGCCAGCTCCGCGGGTCGTCCGACCGACGCCGCCGACACGACGGCGGGGATGCTCGGCTACTTCGCCGAGCTCATCGAGCGACGGCGATCGGAGCCAGCCGACGACACGGTCTCGCACCTCGTCGCGGCCGGCGTCGGTGACGACGACGCGGGACTGCTCAGCATCCTCGGCTACGTCTTCGCGATGGTGACCGGCGGTAACGACACCACCACCGGCGCCCTCGGCGGGGCGGTGCAGCTCCTCGCCGAGCACCCCGACCAACGCGCCCTCCTCGCCGCCGACCCGGCCCTGGTCAAGGACGCCGTCGAGGAGTTCCTGCGGCTCACCTCGCCGGTGCAGGGACTGGCCCGCACCACCACCCGCGACGTGGAGCTGCACGGCGTGCGGATCCCGGCCGGTCGCAAGGTGCTGCTCTGCTACGGCGCGGCCAACCGCGACCCGCGCAAGTACGGCGCGGACGCCGAGCGTCTCGACGTACGTCGCCACCCGACCCAGATCCTCACGTTCAGCCAGGGCACCCACCACTGCATCGGCAACGCGGCCGCGCGGATGATGGCGCGCGTCGCGCTCGAGGAGCTGCTGGCTCGCATCCCGTCGTTCTCCGTCGATCCCGACGGTGTCACGTGGGCGCCTGGTCCCTACGTCCGCCGTCCCCTCACCCTGCCCCTCACGATCCAGTGAGCTGGCTCACCGAGGACCGCACCCGGATGGCGGCCGAGAAGATCCTGGACGCCGCCGGCGAGCTGTTCGCCGAGCGCGGCATCGGCGCGGTCTCGATGGGTGACGTGGCCAGGGCAGCGGGCTGCTCGCGGGCCACGCTCTACCGCTACTTCGCGGACCGTCACGAGGTCCACGTGGCCTACGTCGATCGCGAGGCCCTCCGGGTGGGCGCTCTCGTGGCGGCCGACGTGGCCCGGGTCCGGGACCCGGAGCGGCAGCTCGTGACCGCGATCCTCTCCGCGCTGCGCCGGGTGCGGGAGGCGCCGGCCCTGTCGTCGTGGTTCGCCGGCCGGGACGCCGCGGCCACCGCGGAGATCGCTCAGTCCTCGCCGGTGGTCGAGGCGCTGGGCCGCAGCCTGGGCGCCGACCCCCTGGCCGCACGCTGGGCCGCCCGCGTGATCGTCTCGCTCCTCATCGCACCGGGACGTGACGCGGCCGAGGAGAGGGCGATGATCGAGCGCTTCGTCGTACCCGCGCTCCTCACGCCCGCCGGATCGTGAACCTCGCGTTGGCCGGCTTGGGGTCGGGGACGCCGGCCGGGCTGACCGCGCGGATCTGCAGCACGTGCCGCCCCACGCCGAGCCGCCTCTTGTAGGGGGACTTGCACTTCTGCCACTTCTTGTGGCCGTCGAGTCGGCACTGGAAGGTCGAGCCGGCGATCGACGCGGCGAACTTGATCGTCACCTTGGCGTTCCTGTGGGCCGACTTGTGCCGCGGCTTCTTGGTGACCTTGGTGTCGGGACACGTGGCCGTCACCTTGGCGGACCGCGGGCAGCCGTCCTGGGTGATGTCGCCCCAGCCGTCCCCGTCGACGTCCGACTCCCAGACGGCGGAGATGTTGGGCCGGAAGGTCACCCCGGGACCTCCGCTCAGGACGCCGCCGGCGACGAAGGCGCTGGTCGCGTCGGGGTCGAACGGCGCCTTCACCAGCGTGGCGTCGCCGCCGTACCCGGCGGCGGTCGCGCAGGCCATGTTGTTCGCCGTGTAGCCGAGACCGATCCGCTGGCCGGCCTTGACCGGCAGCTGGATGGCGAAGGTGTTGAGGGTGTTGGGGGCGACGGTCAACGGCGGGCTCTTCGCGACCACCGTCTTCTGGGTCGCGGTCGGTCCGTCCGCGAAGACGATGGCCCGCACCTGACCCCCGACGCCGTTGGCCAGGTGCGAGACGCGGGTCAGTACGCCGTTCGCCGGGGCGACGTACGTCGGCGTGCCCACCCCGACGGTGTCGATCACGACCGCGGCGGGGACGGACCCGGCGTTGCACGCCCCCGCGCCGACCTGTCCGATCGCGGTCGCGTAGATCCTCGGCGGCTTGGCCCTGTCGTCGGCCGGCCGCAGGGCAGTTGCCGGGCCGGCTCCGACCATGCCGAAGGTCACGGCGGCTGCGGCGGCGAGGACGAGGGTGGGGCGCACTGGTCGGACTCCTTCGGGGAGGCTGCGGTCCCGGGGCCTCAGTGTGGAGGATGTTGCCAGAGCGCACTCAGCTTTGCGGTCTACAGCGAGCGGCCACGGTGATCAGCGGGTGGTCGAACGGGCCGGCCGAGGTCTCCGGCCTGGAGCCGAGGAAGGCACGGATCCGGCCCAGCACCTCCGCGCGTTCCTCGTCGGAGATCACCAGCGTGTGCGAGTGGGTGCCGATCGTTGCCGTCAGCGAGTCGGCGGTCCGCGAGTGCCGGTGCGCGTAGCGCGCATGCTCGACCGGCCCGAACCCGGCGTACGTCGGCGACCAGTCCTCGTGGTCGGGCGGGGTCGAGACGCTGGTCCGGCTCAGCCGGTCGAGCTCGGCCACCCAGGGCACCGAGTCGTCGGTCAGGTTGTAGAGCAGCGCGAGCACGCCGCCAGGCCGCAGCACCCGTGCGATCTCCGGCAGCGCGCGCTCGGTGTCGAACCAGTGGAAGGCCGTGCCGACGAGCACCGCGTCGACCGAGCCGTCCGGGAGTGGGAGAGCCTCGGCCCTGCCGACGGCCGCCGGGATCTCCGGTAGCCGACGCCGCAGCTCGGCGAGCATCCCGGGGTCCGGCTCGACGGCGGTGACGGAGAGTCCGGAGTCGACGAGGCTCGCGGTCAGTGCACCCGTCCCGGCGCCGAGGTCGAGCGCCTTGCGCACGGGCCGTTCGGCACCCGCGATGCACCAGGCGACCGCTTCAGACGCATAGCCGGGCCGGTGCCGGCCGTACTCCCTTGCGGCGGCCCCGAACGACGACGAGCGCCGCGCCCACAGGGCGGGGTCCTGTTCAGCCTGTTCAGCCACGGCGGCGAGCGTACGGAGGTGCTAGCGCCGGGGCTTCGTCACCTTGAACTTCACCGTGGTCGGAGTGGGGTCGACGATCCCGACGGGGCTCGTCGCGGTGATGACGACGGTGTGCTTGCCGACCTTGAACTTCTTCTTGTACGGCGAGGTGCACGGCTTGGCGGCCTTGCCGTCGACCGCGCAGGTGAACGTCGAGCCCGCGACGGTCGAGGTGAACTTGATCCGGGCCTTGCGGCTGGGCGATCGCTTCTTGGGCTTCTTGGTGACCTTCGTGTTCGGAGCGGGACAGGCGGCCTGGGTCAGCTTCGACTGCGGGCAGAGGTCCTGCGAGACGTCGCCGTACTGGTCGCCGTCGACGTCGGGCTCGAGGACCGCGGAGATGTTCACCCGCTTGCTCGCCTGCGGGTTCCCTCCTGCGAAGTCGGTCGTGACGGCTGGGTCGAACGGGGTGGCGGCGGCCACCTGGTCGCCGGCGAGCCCGGCGCCCCAGCAGACCATCCCGCTCGCGCTGTTGTTGAGCCCGATCGAGCGCCCGGCCGCCACCGGGACGCGCGTGGGGAACGTGTTGACCGGGGTGCTGAGGACGAGAGCGTTCTGGGCACTGATGGCCTCGACGGTCCGGTGACCGGCAACGGCAGAGGGTCCGAAGACGACGAGCCGCACCTGACCCGGGTTGACGCCGGCGCGGACGGAGTAGCTGGTGATCACCCCGGCGGAAGGGGTCACGTAGCTCGGCGCCCCGCCCTCGAGGTACTGAGCCATCGTGGTCGGCCCCGCGGAGCAGGCGACGGGGGAGACGGTCGCGACCTGGCCCAGGGTGACCGCGCCGGCGAGAGCCGCGACTGCCGGGCGAGGAGCGCCTCCGCTCCGCGACCCGTCGGCGTGCGCCGCGGGCTGGGCGAGGAGGAGCCCGGTGGCGGAGAGGCAGGCAGCGGCCAGGACCAGGCGGGGGTGCACGCGCCGAAGGTACCTCGGCTACCCGAAGTCGAGGCTCGCCAGCACGTCCGGGTCGCCGATCAGCTCGATCTCGCTGATCCTGCCGCCGGTGAGCACGAACCCGAACGCGACCTTGAGCTGGCCCTGCAGCCGCACCGCCAGGCCTGCGTAGCCGTCGAGGTCGACGAGACGGGCGGCCTGGGCCCGGCCGTCGAAGGCCTGCGCAATGGCGTCCGCCCCGCGGACCACGGCCTGGGCGCCCATCGCCACCGCGGTGGTGTCGGCGCGGACGACGGCGTCGGGGTCCAGGACCGCCATCAGTCCCTCGAAGTCGCCGCCGCGGCTGGCGGTGAGGAACGCCTCGACCACCTCGCGCTGGGTACGCCGCTCGGCGGGAGTGGTCTCCTCGTCGCTGCCGGACTGCACCCGCCGCCGGCCCCGGCTCGCGAGCTGGCGTACCGCGGCCGACGACCGGCCCATCACCGAGCCGACCTCCTCGAACGGCACGGCGAAGAGGTCGTGCAGCACGAAGGCCAGCCGCTCGGCCGGCGAGAGGGTGTTGAGGACGACCTGCAGCGCGGTCCCGACCTGGTCGGCCAGGACCGCGTCGTGGACCGGGTCTGCCTCGAGGTCGGCCAGGTCCGCATCGGCGTCGTGCTCGGGAAGCGCGTCCTCGCGACGACTGCCGCGGCTGCGCAGGTGGTCGAGACAGATCCGCGAGACGACCGTGGTCAGCCAGGCGGGGAGGTTCTCCACCTCCGACACGTCGCTGCGCGACAGCCGGAGCCACCCTTCCTGCACCGCGTCGTCGGCCTCGTGCACCGAGCCGAGCATCCGGTAGGCCACGGCACGGAGGTGCGTCCGCTGCTCCTCGAATGCCGCTGCCAGATGCTCCTGGTCCACGTGGTCCATCTTCGTCACCATGCCCGGACGACGAACGCCGCGGGCCGGATGTGACATCCGCGGCGCGTGGCCACCGGGGCTAACGTCGAGTGGCATGACGCCTGCCGAGCTCCTCATCGACGCCTTCGAGCGCATCGACAAGTCCGCGGCTGCCGCGGTCGACGGCCTCACCGACGACCAGCTCGCCGCCCGACCGGACGCCGACGCCAACTCGATCGCCTGGCTGGTCTGGCACCTGGCGCGGGTCCAGGACGACCACGTCGCCGACGTCGCCGGCACCGAGCAGATGTGGATCGCGCAGGACTTCGTCTCGCGCTTCGACCTGCCGTTCGACTCGGGTGCGACCGGCTACGGCATGAACAGCGAGGAGGTCGGTCACGTGCGGGTCGGTGCCGAGCTGCTGGCCGACTACGTCCATGCGGTGCACGAGGCGACGGTCGCCTACCTCGCGACCGTGACCCCCGACGACCTCGACCGGGTCGTCGACGAGCGCTGGGACCCGCCGGTCACGCTCGGTGTGCGGCTGGTGAGCGTGGTCAGCGACGACCTGCAGCACGCCGGCCAGGCGGCGTACCTCCGCGGTCTCGTCGTCTCCGGGTGAGGGCTACGCCTTCGGCCTGGTGACCTTGAACTTCACGGTCACGGGAGCCGGGTCGGCGATGCCGAACGGACTGACCGCCGTGATCACGACACGGTGCTTGCCGAACTTGTACTTCTTCGTGAACGGCGAGGTGCACACCTGCACGGCCTTCTCGTCGACCGCGCACGTGAAGGTCGAGCCGCGATCGTCGAGGAGAACGTGATCTTGGCCTTGCGCTTGGTCGATGCCTTCTTGGGTGCCTTGGTCACCTTCGTGTCCGGCGCCGGGCAGGCGCCCTGCGTTGCCGCCGACTGCGGGCACAGGTCCGGGCTCACGTCGCCGAAGCCGTCATGGTCCGCGTCGGGCTCCACGACGGCCGAGAGGTCCACGCGGATGCCGGCCGGCCGGTGTTGGGCACGAGCACGCTCTCGTTGTCGGAGTCGAAGCGACCCTGGATGACCGCGATGCTGCCGCAGGTGATGAGCGCGCCCTCGGTCGAGCCGATCGTCACCGCACCCCCTGCGCGCTCGGCGCCTCCCACCGCGTCGGCGGTCAGGGGAGCGGCGACCAGCGCAAGTGCATGCCGCAACGATGAGGGCGAGCCGGGATGTCCGCATCCGAGGACGTGAGGTCGACCGACCACCGGTCGGCCATGGCCGGGACGGGGACTAGCGGACCGCCCGGGTGATCCGGTAGCGCACGAACGCGGGGGCGAGCAGCGCGGCGACCACGGTCCCGATGACCACCAGCACGCCGCCCCCGGCCGCGGCGGCCGCCGTGCCGACCGCGGCCGCGCTCGCGCCGTGCACGACGTCGGCGATCCGCGGGCCGCCGGCGACCACGACGATGAAGACGCCCTGGAGCCGGCCGCGCACGGCGTCGTCCGCGGCGCTCTGGAGCATGCTCGTGCGAAACGCCGCCGACGCCATGTCGGCCGCGCCGCCCACGACCAGCATCACCAGCGCGATGACCAGCATCGGCGTCCTCGCCACATCGGCGAAGCCGACGGCCACTCCGAAGCCGGCCATCGCGACCCCCCAGACCACGATGCAGACGATCACCGCCCGGCCCTGGGCATCGACCCGGGACACCCAGCCGCTGAACACGCCGCCCAGCACTGCGCCGGCCGGGATCGCCGCGAACAGCAGGGCGAACGCGAGGCCACCGGCCTCCGGCCCGCCGAAGTCGAGGTGCGCCATCTCGGGGAAGAGAGCGCGCGGCATCCCGAAGACCATCGCGATGATGTCGACGACGAAGGACATCAGCAGCACCGGCTGGTGGCGCAGGTAGGCGAACCCCTCGAACACCGCCTTGATGCCGGGCGTCTGGGTCGTGGCGTCCACCACCGCCAGGCGCGGCAGCCGCACCACCGCGGCCAGGGTCGCGAAGAGCGTGACCGTGTCGATCAGGTAGAGCCACTCGAGACCGATCACCGGGATGAGTACGCCGGCCGCCAGCGGGCCGCCGATCGCCCCGGCCTGGAAGACCGTCATGTTGAGCGAGTTGGCCGCCGGCAGCATCTCGAGCGGCAGGATCTTGGGCAGCACCGCGCTGCGGGTCGGCTGGTTGACCGCGAAGAACGCCTGCTGGACGGCGAACAGGCTCAGCAGCAGCCAGACGTTCGCCCCGCCGAGGAAGGCCTGCAGCCAGAAGAGCCCGCTGGTCGCGATCAGCCCGAACGTGGTGACGACGAGGATCGTGCGCCGGTCGAAGACGTCGGCCAGCGCTCCGCCGTACAGGCCGAAGACGACGAGGGGCACGAGCCCGAAGACACCGGTCAGTCCGACGTACGCCGACGAGCCGGTCTCCGCGTAGATCTGCGCCGGCACCGCGACGACGGTCAGCTGCGCGCCGACGACGGTGACGATGTTGGCGAGCCAGAGCCGACGGAAGTGGTCGTTGGTGAGGGGCCGGGTGTCTGCCACCAGGCTCCTCAGGTTGACCACGCAACAAGTCTCCGGCCTGCCGCGATGAGTCGTGACGCCGACCCCGGTCCAACTGCCATGAGCGCGAAGCGGGGTCCCCTCGACGTGACGTTCGAGGCACGGCTGGAGAAGTCCGACGCCAAGGGCGGCTGGACCTACATCGTGTGGCCGGAGTCGGCCGAGTTCTTCGGGACCCGAGGGCTGGTCAAGGTCCGCGGCACCGTGGACGGCGTACCGTTCCAGAGCTCGTTCATGGCGCTCGGCGACGGCCGCCACAAGCTGCCGATGCGGTCCGCGCTGCGGCTCGACGTCGACAAGCAGCAGGGCGAGACGGTGACGGTCCACCTGGAGGAGCGCCTCGGATGAGGCTGC
This sequence comes from uncultured Actinomycetota bacterium, assembly GCA_963759065.1. Classification (GTDB taxonomy): domain Bacteria; phylum Actinomycetota; class Actinomycetes; order Propionibacteriales; family Nocardioidaceae; genus Nocardioides. The sequence continues at coordinate 71,238 of CAVWYA010000019.1, forward strand.
GGGAGCCCGCCGCGTGACGAAGGTGCTGGCCGAGCTGCGCGACTGAACGACTCCGCGCACCTACGATCCTCGCGTGGAGGGAGCACCGAAGGCGGAGCCACCCAAGGTGGAGCGCCCGGACCTGGCGCACTGGGTGATCATGGTCGCCGGTGCGCTCTACGCGTTGGGCGTCGGTCTGTTGGCGCTGGCGGTCTACGTCGACCTGCCGGGCTTCCTCGGTGCGTACGGCGACGCGCGGGCCTGGTGGCCGATCGCCGTCAACCTGGCCGCGGGGATGCTGTCGTTCGGGACCTGGCGCTGGGTCAACCGGCGCAACAGCCGGCCCTTCGCCGTCGTGCTGCTCGGCCTCGGCATCGCGACCGTGCTGGTGCTCGCGACGGCGTCGTACGGCCGCTGCCCGGACGAAGGGCTCAGCACCGGCTGGAGCGTCGTGACCCGGGTGGTCGGGCTGATCACCAACAACTACGCGGTCGACATGTTCGATCCGGCCAAGGGCGGCTGCGACATCGGTGGGGTGCCGCTGGCCCTGCAGTTCGCCCGGCTGACGCAGCTGATCGTGCTGCTCGTCGCCGCGACGAGCGCCCTCGCCGCCCTGCTCCGCACCCAGGTCGACCGGGTCGTGGTGCGCTGGTCGCCGCGGCTCTCGGTCGTGCTCGGCCTGGACGCCACGTCGGCGCCGCTGCTGCCCGCCCTGGCCACCGACTCCGAACGGCTCACCCTCGCGGTGCTGACGACCGACCCGCTGGCCCCCTGGGTCGGCGAGGCGCGCGCGGCCGGGTGGCGGGTGGTCATCACCGACCCCCGACGGGTCGAGACGCTGGTCCGGCTGCTCGGCCGGCCGCCCGGCCGGCACGCGCTGCGCCGGCTGGCCGTCCTGGCACCCGACAGCACCGAGGCGCAGCGGCTGATGACGGTCGTCCAGGCCGCAGTCGAGGGCCGCAGGTCGGTCACCGGCAACCACCCTGTGCGCGCGCTGCTGCGGATGGACGAGGCCTGGCAGGCCGAGGACTGGCGGCGCCGCTACCTGTCCCGGATCCCGGAGTGGATCGCCGACACGATCAGCGAGAACGAGGTCACCGCCCGGCTCATCGTCGACCACCTGGTCGAGCGGGGTGTCGACCACGTACTGCTCGCCGGCCAGTCCGACCTGACCTTCGCCGTCGTCGCCGAGCTCGCGCAGCGTGGCCGCGAGGGCGACCTCGACCCCGACCGTCAGGGGCCGCCCGTCCCGGGCGTCACGGTCGTCGGCAAGTCAGCGGATCACGTCGTCGAGGAGCACGAGCTCGCGCAGCGCCGGTTCGGCAACAGCCGGCTCGACCGGGTCCGGGCCGAGGCCGGGCTCGGGCTCGACGAGGTCGTGGCGGCGGCCGTCGAGCAGTACGCCGCGCCCGCGGTGGTCTTCAGCGGTGACGTGAGCGTGTCCGACCAGCGGTTCGCGTCGCGGCTCGGGGCGTCGTACCCCCGGCTGCTGGTCTACTCCCGTCACACCGAGGTCACCGGCCTGGGCACCGAGCCCCTGCTCGCGCAGGTCCGTGCCTTCGGCTCCACGCTGGACGCGGGCCAGGGCCGACCGGTCGACAACTGGGAGCGGATCGCGCGGCTGGTGCACGAGGACTACATCCGCGCCTACCCCGATCCCGACGACCCCGCCCGGCGCCCGTGGCAGGAGCTCGCGGCGTTCTATCGCGAGTCCAACGTCCGTCAGGTGCTCACCGTGCTGGGCTCCGCGGTCGCCGCGGGGCGCAGCTGGGGCGCGAGTGCCGAGGCGGCGTCGCCGCCCCGTGACGAGCAGCTCGACGAGATGGCCCGGCGCGAGCACGAGTCGTGGCTCGAGCACCACCAGCGCCACGGCTGGACCTGGGGGACGGGCCGGGACCGGGTGGCCAAGAAGCACCCCGACCTGCTGCCGTGGGACCGGCTGTCCGACGAGAGCCGCGCCAAGACCCGCAAGGGCGTGGCCGAGAGCCTGGCCCTGCTGGAGACGCTGGGCTACCGCTCGTTCGACGACCCCTACGCGACCTGGGTGCAGTTCAGGCGGCGTGGCGAGGTCACCGCCGTACGTCGCGACGAGCCGTGGACGTGGACCACCTCGGACGGCACGCCGATGCAGGGCCGGGCCGGCGACTGGGAGGTCATCGGCGACGACGGCGCCGCGCGCTCGGTCGACGCCGCGATCTTCGACGAGACCCACGAGCCGATCGACGGCGACCGCTGGCGACGGGTGGGTGAGGTTCGGGGCCGCCTGGCGCGATCAGGTGAGGTCGTGCACAGCCTCGAGGGCGACCAGATCGCACGCCCCGGACATTGGGTACTCCGGGGCGTGGCGGACGAGGAGTGGCTGGTGTCGACCGAGCACCTCGAGTCGACGTACGACCGGGTCGAGGACGCGTGAACCGGCCCCGTCCCGACCCCGTCGGCCCCGGTCAGGAGTCCGTCTGGGACTACCCGAGGCCGCCCCGCCTCGAGCGGACCACGGCCCTGCTGCAGATCGAGCTCGGTGGTGTCGTGGTGGCCGAGACCCGCGACGGCTGGCGGGTGCTGGAGACCAGCCACCCGCCGACCTACTACCTGCCGCGCGCAGCGTTCGGCGAGGGCGCGCTGAGGCCGTCGGCCGGTGCCAGCTGGTGCGAGTGGAAGGGGCAGGCGACCTACTTCGACCTCGTGTCCGGCGCGACACTCGCGCCCCGGGCGGCCTGGACCTACGAGCAGCCGACCCCCGGGTTCGAGCCCATCGCCGGCGCGATCGCGCTGATGGCCGCCCGGGTCGACCGCTGCCTGGTCGACGGCGAGGTCGTGACGCCGCAACCGGGCGGGTTCTACGGCGGCTGGGTCACCCAGGCGATCGCCGGCCCGATCAAGGGGATCCCGGGCTCCATGGGCTGGTGAGCCGCCCCGCCAGGACACGAACCGGATTGTTCCGGTCTCCGAAGGGTTCACAAGCCGCGTCGTCCCGTGATGGGTTCGAGGGGATGCGACTTCTTTCTCGGGATCCGCGCGATGGCGCGAGCAACTCCCCAGTCGCCTCCGTCGACCCGCGGGACACACCCGTGGGCGGCGTGCTCGAGCCGTGCCCCACCGGGCGCCGGCTCTCCGTCCGCCCACGTCGGTGGGGCGGGTCGCTGGCTCTCGGCGATGCGGCTCCCCGCGCGCAGCTTGGCCACCGTCGACCAGAACGGCGGCTCCAACCAGCTCGTCGTCAACACCGTCGGAGGCGCCGACGACGTCTGGAGCTCGAGCCAGGTCGGCAACCTGACCTACTGCGTGAGCGACGACTTCGGCTCCCTCAAGTCGACCATCGTCAGCGCCATGCAGGGCGGCGCGGCACGCTGGGAGGGCGCCTCCTCGGCCATCGACTTCGTCTGCGACTCCTCGCAGGACGCCAATCGGCCGCCAGTTGTTGTCCTCGAAGCAGGCGCCGGATTCGGGCCGGGTGTGCTCGTGGCGGAAGCCCAGCGCGTGGCCGAGCTCGTGGCCGAGCTCGTGGCCGAGGATGTTGCTCGGCGGCCACCCGGAGGTGGTGACGCTGTCGTCCACGAGGTCGTTGACTCGGAGTCGGCACTGCTCGGGAAGCACGCCCGGGCGATGTACTCGTCGGTCTCGATCGGCTCGACCGGGAACAGCACCGTGTCGTTGGACGTCGTGCAGGCAGCGCTCCATGGATCCTGACCCACCGCTCGTCCTGACGATTCGTCTGCGGTCTGACGTGTTCCTTCGACCGCGCCACCGCAGACGAATCGTCGGTCAGGAGATGCCGGCTGCCTTGTCGAGCTCCTGGAGCAGGCCGTGCGCGGCGATCTCGACCGCCTTGTGCCGCCACTCGGAGGCTCGGTAGACGCAGGCGATCAGGCCGGTGCGGTGCACCCGCCGGTAGTCGCCGTACACGAAGGCGTAGCGCGCCTTGGTCTCGTCGTTCGCGCCCTCGGTCAGGCCGAGGTGCCAGGCCGCGTAGTCGTCCCACGAGTGGCGGTCGAGGAACGACGTCCCCGCCGCGGCGCTGGGCTGTACGTCGCCCCAGTCGGAGTCCAGGACGTACTGCTTGGCACCGATGAGCTCCCGGCAGCGCGCCACCGCCGCCTTGTTGAGGGCGTAGCTGGCCACGGCTCTCCTAGGCAGGTAGCGGCTGGTCGTCCTCACGAGGCCCGAAGATGCAGACCTCGTCGAGCTCGTCCGGTGACAGGTCGGTACCCCACGCCTGCATCTGCTCACGCGAGCGTCGGGAGAACACGCCGCGGAAGAGCTCGTACGCCGGCACCGCGTCGGCCAGCGTCCCGGCCCTGGGTCCGAGGGCCTCGACGATCGGCAGCCAGAGCCGCTCGGGGAGCCGCGGCAGCCCGAGGGCCTCGTGCAGGTCCGCGTGGTGGACGGCGATGTTCCAGATCAGCGCCGGCGCCGGGTTGTCGGCCGCCGACTCCGCGACGTCGTCCTGGCGCGACCGCAGCTCGGCGACGAGGTCGGCGACCGGGAGGCCGGCACGCTCGCCCACGTGTCGCGATGTCCACTCGTCGCCGGGCGCACCGTCCATCCGCCCGGTGACCCCGTCGCTGGCGGTGCCGGCCAGGTGCGCGATCACCTCGTGCACGTTCCATTCCGGCGTAGCGGGGACGGTGGTGGCCAGCTGGTCCTCGGTCAGGGTCGCCGCCAGCGCGCTGACGGCGGCGACGTTCTCGCGGTAGAGCGCTCCCCAGTCGGTCATGGGGAAACGCTAGACCGACGGTCACCGGCGGAGACAGCCTTCACCCCGGGCCGAAGGGTTCGAATCGCGCGCAGAAAGTTCGAGCAGGGGTGTCGTATGGACGTGGAGGCGTTCGTGGAGAGGATGGGAGCAGCCACCCGGGCTGCCCCGCGACCGTTGGAGGAGACCGCGATGACCCAGTACATGCTCGCCGTGCACGGCACCGTCGACGACCCGGAGTTCGACCTCGAGACGATGCAGCCGGTCTTCGAGGCCGTCGAACAGGTCAACCAGGACATGAGGGACGCCGGCATCTGGGTGTTCGGTGGCGGTCTCGAGCCCATCGACGTCTCGACCACCGTCGACAACACCGGCGCCGAGGCCATCGTCACCGACGGCCCCTTCGCCGAGTCCAAGGAGTGGATCGGCGGCTTCTGGATCCTCGAGCTGCCCGACCTCGACGCGGCCCTCGAATGGGCGACCAAGGCCTCCAAGGCCTGCGCCGGAAAGGTCGAGGTCCGTCCTTTCCAGCCCGAGCCTCCGGCGGCCTGACCCCCGGATGGAGTCACCCGACCACACGACCGCGATCGAGCGGATCTACCGCGAGGAGTACGGCCGGATCGTCGCCTCGCTGGTCCGCCGCTTCGGCGACATCGACATCGCCGAGGAGGCGGCCGGCGAGGCCCTGCTGGCCGCCGTGGAGCGCTGGCCCCGGGACGGCGTACCGCCGAACCCCGGCGGCTGGCTCACCACGACCGCCGGCAACCGCGCGATCGACCGGATCCGCCGCGAGTCCCATCGCGACGCCAAGCACCAGGCGGCACTCATGATCACTGACGAAAGCTCCCACGAGCCGACCGGCATCGTCGACGACGACCGGCTCCGGCTCATCTTCACCTGCTGCCACCCTGCCCTCGCTCCCGAGGCTCGGGTGGCCCTCACCCTGCGGCTGCTCGGCGGCCTGACCGTCGCCGAGATCGCCCAGGCGTTCCTCGTGCCCGAGACGACCATGGCGCAGCGGATCACCCGCGCCAAGAAGAAGATCAGCGTCGCGAAGATCCCCTACCGGGTGCCCTCCGCGGCCGATCTCGGCCAGCGCGTGAACGGCGCGCTGGCCGTGATCTACCTGGTCTTCAACGAGGGCTACCTGTCCTCGTCGGCCGACGCCTCGCCCATCCGCGACGAGCTGACCGCCGAGGCGATCCGGCTGGCCCGGATCCTGCGCGCCCTGCTCCCCGACGCCTCCGAGGTCACCGGCCTGCTCGCCCTGATGCTGCTCACCGACGCCCGCCGGTCGGTGCGCGTGGCCGACGGTCAGCTGGTCCCGCTGCACGAGCAGGACCGCGGCGGTTGGGACCGGGAGCTGATCGCTGAGGGTCACGCCCTGGTACGCGAGTGCCTCGAGCTGCACGCCTCGGGAGGTTCCCGTCCGGGCCAGTACCAGCTGCTCGCCGCGATCAACGCCGTGCACACCGATGCGCCCACGGCCGGTGACACCGACTGGAGTCAGATCGCCACGCTCTACTCACAGCTGCACGACCTGGTCGGCTCCCCGATCGTCGCGCTGAACCGAGCGATCGCGGTCGCCGAGCTCGACGGCCCGGCGGTCGCGCTGGCCGAGGTCGACCGACTCGACCTGGCGACGTACCACCTCTGGCACGCGACCCGAGCCGACCTGCTGCGCCGCCTGGGCAGGTCCGCCGAAGCACGCCAGGCGTACGACGCCGCGCTGGCGCTCACCCACAACGAGGCCGAGCGCAGCTACCTCACGAGGCGCCGCGGTCAGCTGGCCGAGTGACCTCTCTCGGGCGGCGGGGCACCGCAGAATCTTCGTCCTCCGGCGCTCGCCGAATGACCCGGAAATCAGGGGGCGACCCTTCGGAGCTGCTCCTAGGCTGGCCGCATGACGCCTCCCGCCCCGTTGCAGCTGCCCACCGCCGACGAGGCCCTCGCCTGGGTCCGTGACCGTACGGCGAAGGGACTGGCGCAGGCACGCGATCTGGTGGCCGGGCTGCGTTCGGACCCGCCCGCCGAGCCGGACGGCGTGCTCCGCCGGTGGGACGAGGTGAGCCTGGCCCTGAGCAACGTCGGCGCGATCGCCGGCCTCTACTCCAACAGCCACCCCGACCTCGAGGTGCGGACGGCGTGCGAGGAGGCCGAGATCGAGGTCGACAAGCTCGTCACCGAGCTGCGCCAGGACCGCGCGCTCTACGACGTGTTCGCGGCGCTCGACCCGGCGGCGCTCGAGCCGACCGGGGCGCGGCTGCTCGACAAGACGCTCGAGGAGTTCCGGCGCGCGGGCGTCGACCAGGACGACGCGACCCGTGCGCGGCTGGCCGAGATCAGCGAGCGGATCACCGTGGTCGACCAGGAGTTCAGCCGCAAGATCCGCGACGACGTACGCATCGTCAAGGCGACGCGCGAGCAGCTGGCCGGCCTGCCCGAGGACTGGCTCGACGAGCACCCGGCCGACGACGACGGCCTGATCTCGGTGACGACCGACTACCCCGACGCGGTCCCCGCGCGGATGTTCGTGAAGGACCCCGACGTCCGCCGCCAGGTGACCATCGCGTTCCTCGAGCGCGGGTGGCCGGACAACGAGCCGCTGCTTCGCGAGCTCTTCGACCTGCGTCACGAGTACGCCAACCTCGTCGGCTACTCCGACTGGGCGTCCTACGACGCCGCGGTGAAGATGATCGAGAAGGGTCCGGCGATCCCCGAGTTCATCGACCGGATCGCGCAGGCGGCCCAGGGGCCGATGGAGCGCGACCTGGCGGTCGTGATGGAGCGCTACCGGCGCGACGTGCCCGACGCCGAGTCGATCGACACGGCCGACTACGTCTACTACGAGGAGCTGGTCCGCAAGGAGCAGCACGACGTCGACTCGCAGCTGGTCCGCACCTACTTCCCCTCCGAGCGGGTCAAGCATGGGCTGCTCGACGTGACCGGTCGGCTGTTCGGGCTGCGCTACGAGCCGGTCACCGACGCGGTGCCGTGGCACGAGGACGTCACGGCGTACGACGTCTACTCGAACGACCCCGACGGTGACACCGACGGTGACGGTGCCGGCGAGAGCCTCGGCCGGATCTACCTCGACCTGCACCCGCGCGAGGGCAAGTTCAAGCACGCCGCGCAGTTCACGATCACCAACGGCGTCGCCGGCCGGCAGCTGCCGGAGGGTGCGCTGCTGTGCAACTTCAACAAGGGGCTGATGGAGCACGACCACGTCGTGACGCTGTTCCACGAGTTCGGCCACCTCGTGCACCACGTGCTCGGTGGCCACGTCGGGTGGACCCGGTTCGCGGGCGTCGCGACCGAGTGGGACTTCGTCGAGGCGCCGAGCCAGATGCTCGAGGAGTGGGCCTGGGACGCCGACGTGCTCCAGACCTTCGCGACCAACGCGGCCGGTGAGCCGATCCCGGCCGACCTGGTCGAGCGGATGCGCGCGGCCGACGACTTCGGCAAGGGGCTGCAGGCCCGGCAGCAGATGTTCTACGCCGCGGTGTCCTACTGGTTCCACACCGAACGGCCCGCCGACCTGTCCGCGAGGCAGGTCGAGCTGCAGGAGCGCTACTCGCCGTACCGCTACATCGAGGACACCCACTTCTTCGCCAACTTCGGCCACCTGGGCGGCTACTCGTCGGCCTACTACACCTACATGTGGTCGCTGGTGATCGCGAAGGACCTCTTCTCCGCCTTCGACCCCGACGACCTGTTCGATGGCGCCGTCGCTGCTCGCTACCGCGACAGGATCCTCGCCCAGGGCGGCACCAAGGACGCCGCCGACCTGGTCGCCGACTTCCTCGGGCGCCCGTACACCTTCGACGCGTACGCCGCCTGGCTGGCGCGGTAGTCCCGGCCGCTGCCGAGGGGCAGTTTCACCGGGTACCCGAAGAAACTGCCCCTTGCCGGCTGGAACTCCATCGGGTCACGACCAGATTCACCGGGTACCCGGTGAATCCGTCTTGCGCCAGTCGATCTGTCGGCGTACAGTAACGATATATCGCGATACAGCCGCGATACACACAGACATTCCGACAGTGAAGGAGTTCCGAGATGGGACACCCAGGATTCAACAGACAGTGGGCTCGCATGGACGAGCCCGGCCGACGTCAGCGCCGGGGAGGCCGCCGTGGCGGCCCGTGGGGCGACTTCGGCGGATGGGACGGCCCCGGCCGTCAGGGCCCGCCGCCGTGGGTGGCCGGCCTCTTCGGCCTCGGCTCGACACAGGAGCAGCGACGCGGGCCCCGTGCCCGCCGCGGCGACGTGCGCTCGGCGATCCTCGACGTCCTCCGGGCGGCCGAGGACGGCGGGGAACAGCTCAACGGCTACCAGGTCATCCAGCAGATCTCCGAGCGCAGCGAGGGTGCGTGGCGGGCGAGCCCCGGCTCGGTCTACCCCACCATCCAGCAGCTGCACGACGAGGGGCTCGTGGAGACCGACGACGAGCGCGGCCGCAAGACGCTCGCGCTCACCGGTGAGGGACGGCAGTACGTCGCCGACCACGCCGACGAGCTGGCGCAGGTGTGGCGACCCTTCGACCGGCACGCCACCGAGGAGACGTCGTTCTCCGGGCTGAAGCCCGAGATCGGCCAGGTCATGGGCGCGGTGTGGCAGATCGTCACGTCCGGCTCGGAGTCCCAGCAGCGCGCCGCCATCGACGTGCTCGTCGAGACCCGGCGCAAGCTCTACGGCATCCTCGCCGACGGCCAGGAGGCCAGCGACGACGATGACGACGAAGGCGAAGGCGAGGAGTAGTGACCGACCAGACGATCCGGCTCAGCGACGCCGAGCGGGAAGAGGCCGCGGCCGACCTGGGTGAGCACTTCGCCCAGGGCCGGCTGACCGCGGACGAGCACGCCGAGCGCCTCGAGCAGGTCTGGGATGCCAAGACCCGGGGCGAGGTCGCCCCGATCTTCCGCGACCTGCCGAGCCCGTACGCCGCGGTCGCGGCCACCCCGTCGACCGGGCGCGACGACCGCTACTGGAACGCGGGCCTCCGACCGTTTCGGCGCGGGGTTCCGGCCCCGCTCGTGGTGGTGCTGGCCGTGCTGATCGTGATGTCCGCGATCGCGCACTTCCCGTTCTTCCTGCTGGCGTTCGCGGTCCTCTGGTTCGTGGTGCTCCGGCACCGCGGCCCGCGCCGCGCGTACGCCGCAGAGCGGTTCGGTCGCCACCACCACTGGCGCTGACCCGCCACCTGGCACGAAATCACGCTGACCCGTCAGATGGCTTCTGACGGGTCAGCGTTCGTGTTGGAGCTACTTGGTGCCGGGCAGCTTGACCGAACTCTTGTCGGTCGTGACCCGCCCGAGAAGGTCGGTCGCGCTGGCGGAGAGCTGGACCTTGATGCTCTTGCCGGCCGGCAGCTTGGCGAGGGCGGCCCGGAGGGCGGCCGGGACCTTCACGGTGAACTGCGTGAGCGAGCCGGGCACCACGCTCTTGCTGCCGCCCTTGAGCTTGACCTTCTTGCCGTTGACCTTCGCGGTGCCGAGGACGGTCACCGTCGCGCCGGTGCTGGTCGTGACCACCATGGTGATCCTCTTGCCCGAGGGGGCGGCGAACGAGTCGAGCACGATCACCGGGCACGCCGTCTGGAACGCCGCGCTCTGCGGGCACAGGTCCTGGGTCTTGTCGCCGAAGCCGTCCTTGTCGGCGTCCGGCTCGACGGTCACCACCGCGGAGAGCGCGCGGCTCGGGATCGGTGCGTACGTCGCCACCTGACCGGGCTGGATGTCGCCGGCCACGGAGGCCACGACGTCCGAGGCGCTGGCGGTGCTGCACATCAGCACGCCGAGGGGGCTGGTGAAGCCCAGCAGGTCACCGGCGGTGACCGGCACCCGGACGTCATTGGTGATGTTGCCGGTGTTGACGTTGAAGGAGGCGCTCTGCGAGATGACGGTGTACTCGTTGGGGTTGGCCGTCGGTCGCAGCGTCTTCAGGACCGTCGGGACCGCCGGGACCGCGGGCACGTTGAAGGTGGCCTTGGTGATCACACCTGTGCTGGGGGCGGCGATGGGCAGCGAGTTGAGCCCGGACTTGGCCGTCATCACGACGGTCACGCCGGCCGCCGAGGTGTTGGCGAGGCAGCCGTTGCCGAAGTCGTCGGGCGGCGCTGCATGGGCGGGCGTGGGGACGGCCAGGACCAGCGCGGATCCGAGCGCGATGATCGAGGGGGCGGCGAGGTGTCTGAGCATGTCGCGTCCTTCTGAAGGCTGCCGGGTCTCCGAGCACGGCAGCGACGATTCCCGTGGTGGTCGGGAGCGTATTGGTCCCGGGCCGATGGACGGCGGACCTCGACGCCGACACTCGAGCCGCCCGGGACCGGGGCCGCCGCCGGCGGTGCGTCCGCCGAGGCGGTCGCGATGATCGTGGTGGGCGGGGCGGCGTTGGTCGCCGTGCACCCGATACCTAACTCCGTGCCCGCGGCGCCGGCCCGGCTCGGGACCAGCACGACGGCCGATCCCAGGGCGAGGGCGGTGAGGGACACGCGCATGGCTCGGGAGCCTAGGGCCGCGAGGAGCCCCCGCGCTGGGTTTCGTCCAGGGGGTCGGCGAGCAGCTCGTCGAGCCAGGCGAAGCACCGGAGGGAGAGCTCCTCGAGGGCGGCCGGGGTGGCGCCGGGCACCAGCTCCTCGATCCGGTCGGCCACCTCCGGCGGCAGGTCCTCGCGCAGGTAGCGGAACCCGAAGTCGTGCCGCCAGGGGCAGTGCTCGGCGCGGACCAGCCGGACCACCGGGGCCAGCGCGAACCGCAGGTAGAAGTCGACCGCCTCCGCGACGTGGCCCCGGGCGATCGCCCGGTTGACCAGCCACTCGTCGACGGCCCGCCGCTGCCGGGCCTGCGCGACGGCCGCCGCGAGGGAGGCCGACACGTCCTCCGGCTCCAGGACGATCAGCGAGTCAGGGTCGTGCAGGACGATCGGCGTGCCGTGGCGTCGTACGTCGAGGTGCGAGTGGTGGTCGGACAGGTCGGAGACGTGCAGGTCGATGATGCGGGTCGGCTCGATCAGCTGACCGGGCCGGTCCTGCAGGTTGAGGAAGCACTGCCGGCCGTCGGCCCACACGTGCTCCGGCACCTCCCAGACGCCCCGCACGTCGAAGTCCTCCCGCGCCCGCGTGAGCCAGCGCGAGTAGACCGTGGTCGCGGTCCCGGGGGTGCACAGCACGTCGAGGTCGAGGTCCGACCACTCGTCGTACCCACCCGTGGCGGCCGAGCCCCCGACCCACACGCATCGCACGTCGGGGTCGTCCTCGGCCTGTGCGGTGAGCCAGGCGGTCCAGTCGGCGTACCGGGACAGATCAGTCACGAGGACGGAGTCTGCTACCTCAGTACCTCGTAGCGCAGGTGCGTGACGCCGTGGCCTTCGTGCACGGCCGGGTCCGAGAGCTTCACCGGTCCCTTCGAGCCGGCGAACCACGGGATGCCCGCGCCGAGCACCACCGGCACCAGGCTGATGTCGATGACGTCGAGCAGCCCGGCGTCGAGCGCCTGCCGCGCCACCGTGCCGCCGGCGATCACCACGTCGAGGTCGCCCGCGACCTCGCGCGCCTGGGCGACCGCGGCCTCGACGTCGTCGAAGAAGTAGAAGGGCACGCCGTCGGGGTGCGACTCCGGCGGGTTGTGGGTGAGTACGACGATCGGGGCCTCGTTGCCCGGGTGGCCGTCCCAGCCGCTGGTCAGGTCGTAGAGGTCGCGGCCCATGACGTGGCAGCCGGTCCCGGCCACCGCGTCGCGGAACAGGCCCAGGCTCGGCTCGTCCATGTGGAACGCCGGCCAGCCGTCGGCGACGCGGAACTCCGTCGAGCCGTTCTCGTAGAAGCCGAACAGGGCGTCACAGCCACCGTCCGGGTCGGCGATGAAGCCGTCGATGGACATGGCCAGGTTGGCCTTCACCTGCGTCATCGGTCTCCTCCTGATCGGCCGGTGCGTTTGTGATCGGTCACCAGTGGAGACCGGGCGGAACGGCGAGGCTCATCGGTTTTCTCTCGGAGGTGTCCCATGTCGTCGTCCACCCGCTGGACCATCGTGGTGGTCCTGCTCTCCCCGCGGTGGTGCTGCCGCTCCTGGTCGGTGTCTATGACCGCACCGATCCCGAGCTCTGGGGCTTCCCGTTCTACTACTGGTTCCAGTTCCTGCTGATCCCGATCGTGGCGATGCTCACCAGCATCGCCTACTGGCTGACCAGGACCGAGGATCCGCCGACCACACCTGCCGCCAAGGACGACGACCCCGCGGAAGTCATCCGATGAGCGGCATCGCGGTCGGCATCTTCGTCTTCCTGTTCCTGCTCGTCACCGTGATGGGTTTCGCCGCCGCGCGCTGGCGGCGGGCCGAGGAGATGGGCAGCCTCGACGAGTGGGGGCTGGGCGGACGCGGCTTCGGCACGTTCATCGCCTGGTTCCTCATCGGCGGCGACATCTACACGGCGTACACGTTCATCGCCGTCCCGGCCACGCTGTACGCCGGCAGCGCGGTCGGCTTCTTCGCCGTGCCGTACACGATCGTGGTCTACCCGCTGATCTTCCTGTTCCTGCCGCGGCTGTGGTCGGTGAGCCACCGGCACGGCTACGTGACTCCGGCCGACTTCGTCGAAGGCCGCTACGACAGCAAGCCGCTGGCGCTGGCGGTCGCGGTCACCGGGATCCTCGCGACGATGCCCTACATCGCGCTGCAGCTGGTCGGCATGCAGGTGGTGCTCGAGGTGATGGGTCTCGGCACCGACAGCGACAACTGGTTCGTCAAGGACCTGCCGCTGTTCATCGCGTTCGCGGTGCTGGCCGCCTACACCTACTCGAGCGGGCTCCGCGCGCCGGCGCTGATCGCCTTCGTGAAGGACACGCTGATCTACGTCGTCATCATCGTGGCGGTCCTCTACATCCCCCACCAGATCGGCGGCTGGGGCCACATCTTCGACGTGGTCACCCAGAGCTTCGGCGACTTCAACACCGAGAACGCCGACGCCATCGCCGCCGGCGACGCGGCGCCGAAGGCGATCATGCCGCCCGAGGCGCTGCACCTCGCCTACGGCAGCCTGGCGCTCGGGTCCGCGCTCGCGCTGTTCATGTACCCGCACTCGGTGACCGGCGTGCTCTCCACCCGGAGCCGCTCGGTGATCCGGCGCAACGCGTCGCTGCTGCCGGCGTACTCCTTCCTGCTGGGGCTGCTCGCCCTGCTCGGCTTCGTCGCCATCGCCGCCGGCGTCAAGGTCGCCAACCCGCAGCAGGCCGTGCCGCAGCTGTTCGAGAACGAGTTCCCGCCGTGGTTCGCGGGCATCGCGTACGCCGCGATCGTGATCGGCGCGCTGGTGCCGGCCGCGATCATGTCGATCGCCGCCGCGAACCTGTGGACCCGCAACATCTACAAGGCCTACATCAAGCGCGACGCCACGCACGCGCAGGAGGCGCAGCAGGCCAAGCTGGTCTCGCTGCTGGTCAAGGGCGGTGCGCTGGTCTTCGTGCTCGCGCTCGCCGACAGCTACGCCATCAACCTGCAGCTGCTCGGCGGCGTCTGGATCCTGCAGACCCTCCCGGCGATCGTGGTCGGGCTCTACACGGGCTGGTTCCACCGATATGCGCTGCTCGCCGGCTGGGCGGTCGGGATGGGGTGGGGCACCTGGCTCGCCTACGGGGTGAAGTCCCCGGTGCAGGACCACTTCGGCGGTCCGCTGGTCAGCCTCCCGTGGGACGAGACCACGAAGATCTACATCGCCATCCTCGCCTTCGGCCTGAACCTGATCGTGGCCATCGTGCTGACGTTCGTCTTCCGTGCGGCCGGCGTCCCCGCGGGCACCGACCGCACCAGGCCCGAGGACTTCACGGCGGACCTCGGCGACGAGGGAGTGCGGGCCGAGCTCGACGCGGAGGTTGCCAAGCACTGACCTCGAAGCCGGCGAGGAGGTGCCAGCTCTCGCAGACCAAGGCGGCGTTCTTCCGGAGCAACAGGCACGATGCGACCTACAAGTCGTGCGTGAAGTTCCCCGGCAAGACGAAGCGGCTGCGCGCGAGCGCCCAGGCCGTGGACAAGGGCGAGACCAGGGCCGTGACCATCGCGACGGCGAACCTCGGGAAGCACAAGGTGCGGTGGTACGTCGGCGACGAGCTGGTCGGGAGCTGGGACTTCGACGTCACGCCGGACTGACCCGTCGGTAACCTCGAGGTCGTGAGCGACGCCCCGCCCATCGACCAGCCCATCGACCGGCCGACCACACCGAGCTTCGACCTCGGGCCGGACCACGTCGACCTGCAGAAGTGGGTGCACACGTTCGCCGAGGACGTGGTCCGTCCGGCCGCCGCCGAGTGGGACGAGCGCGAGGAGTTCCCGTGGCCGGTGCTCGAGGAGGCCGCCAAGATCGGCCTCTACTCGCTCGACTTCTTCGCCACCCAGAGCTTCGACGAGACCGGGCTCGGGCTGCCGGTCACGATGGAGGAGTTGTTCTGGGGCGACGCCGGGATCGGCCTCGCCATCGTCGGCACCACGCTCGCGGCGGCGGCGGTTGCCGGCAACGGCACCCCGGAGCAGATCGGCGAGTGGGCGCCGCAGATGTTCGGCTCGCCCGGCGACCTCAAGACCGCGGCGTTCTGCTCCTCGGAGCCGGATGCCGGAAGTGACGTCGGCGCGATGCGTACCCGCGCGACGTACGACGAGGCGAACGACGAGTGGGTCATCAACGGCACCAAGACCTGGGCCACCAACGGCGGGATGGCCGACGTCCACGTCGTCACCGCCGTCGTCGACCCCGACCTGCGCGCCCGTGGCCAGGCCAGCTTCGTGGTCCCGCCCGGGACCGAGGGGCTCAGCCAGGGCCAGAAGTTCGCCAAGCACGGCATCCGCGCCTCGCACACCGCCGAGGTGGTGCTCGACCACGTGCGCGTCCCGGGCGCGTGCCTGCTCGGCGGCAAGGACAAGCTCGACCACCGGCTGGCGCGGGCCCGCGAGGGCGCGTCCTCGGGCGGCTCCGCCAACGCCTCGATGGCGACCTTCGAGCGCACCCGTCCCGCCGTCGGCGCCCAGGCCGTCGGCATCGCGCGGGCGGCGTACGAGGTCGCGCTCGACTACGCGAAGACCCGTGAGCAGTTCGGCCGCCCGATCATCGACAACCAGGCGATCGCGTTCGCGCTGGTCGACATGAAGACGTCGATCGACGCCAGCCGGCTGCTGGTCTGGCGGGCCGCCTGGATGGCCAAGCGGGGCAAGGCGTTCGAGGCCGCCGAGGGATCGATGTCCAAGCTGCACGCCGGCGAGACCGCGGTCCGGGTCACCGGCCAGGCGATGCAGATCCTCGGTGGCAACGGCTACACCCGCGAGTACCCCGTGGAGCGGATGGCCCGCGACGCAAGGATCTACACCATCTTCGAGGGCACCTCCGAGATCCAGCGGCTGGTCATCGCCCGGGCGATCTCGGGCATGCCCATCCGATGACCCATCCGATGACGCGACAGGTCTTCCGCGGGCAGATCGCCGGCGTCGGCAGCACCGGCGGCACCCGCGTCGTGGTCGGGCGCTGGACCGACACCCCGCTCGGCGAGTTCGGCGACGCGATGGTCGAGACCGCGGCGGGACACCGTGTGCTGCTCGCGCCGCGGCCCGAGGTCGCCGAGTTCATCGAGGCGACGTACATCTTCGACGAGGTGCGGCTCGAGCCGCTCGTGGTCACCCCGACGGAGGACGGGTGGGAGGTGCGGTCCGACTCCCTGTCGCTCGACCTCGCCGTCGGCGGCCGCACCCCGCTCGGCCTGGCGCTGCGCGCGGTTCCGCGCCGGGTGGCCGAGTCTCCGGCGTGGTGCACGCTCACCGACCCGGTCGCGCGGGTGCTGCTCCGCGGCGTGCGCACCCGTGGCACCGCCGGGGGCCACCGGCGCGAGTGGTACGGCGCGACGGACACCCGTCGGGTCGTGTCCATGCACGGCAGCTTCGAGGGCAGCGACCTCGGTCGGCTCGCCGACGTCGACCCCCCGTGCCGGTTCGGCTTCTCCTCCACACCCCGCAGGCCGTCGGTGACGACGGTGGTCACGACCGTGGAGACCGCCGACCCCCCGATTCGTCTGTGAGCTGACCTGTAGCCGGCAGCGTGACGAGGTCAGACGAATCGGACGGGCAGGCCGGACTCGTTTAGGGTGCGCGGGTGAGCCCCAACCCCGCCGCTGACCTCTACCTCGACCTGCTGGCCAAGGTGCTCACCCGCTACGGGTTCGAGGGCCGCAACACCACCGTCAGCCTCGACGTCGGCAGCTACGAGTCCTACCTGTGGCAGGTGCTGTCGTCCTCGATGCCCGGCCGGCAGGTCCGGATGGTCGAGCCCGGCGTGTTCGACGCCAAACTCCGCGAGGAGGGCGTGGACTGGCCGGCCGACGCCGAGAGCATGGTCGGCCTGAAGCGCCTGGCCAACATCCGCGAGTGCGTGGAGCAGTCGCTCGCCGACGGTGTCCCCGGTGACCTGGTGGAGACCGGTGTCTGGCGCGGCGGCTCGTGCATCTTCATGCGCGGCGTCCTGGCGGCGTACGGCGACCCCGACCGCAAGGTCTGGGTCTGCGACTCGTTCGAGGGGCTCCCCGAGCACGACGGTCGCTACGAGGCCGACATCGGCGACCAGTTCCACACCTTCTCCGAGCTCGCGATCTCGGTCGAGGAGGTGCAGGAGAACTTCCGCCGCTACCACCTCCTCGACGACCGCGTCGAGTTCCTCAAGGGCTGGTTCGCCGACACGCTCGGCGACGCGCCGATCGAGCAGATCGCGGTGCTGCGGCTCGACGGCGACATGTACTCCTCGACGATGGACGCCCTCGAGCCGCTCTACGACAAGGTCTCGCCCGGCGGGTTCGTGATCGTCGACGACTACGGCGCCGTCCCGGCGTGCGCGCAGGCGGTCCACGACTTCCGCGACGCCCGCGGCATCACCGACGAGATCCACAAGGTCGACTGGACCGGCGCCTACTGGCGCAAGGGCATCCCGTCGTGAGCGACCCCAACGCCGTCGAGGAGGGCGTCGCCCGTCTGGACGCGGCGCTGGCCGGGACCCGCGCGAACGCCGAGCGGGCCCTGCGCGAGCTGCACCGCGCCATGCAGCGCGACCTGCGGCGCGCCGAGCGGCGTGCCGACCGGGCCGAGCGCCGGGTGGCCGATCTGCGCGACAAGCTGGGCAAGGCCCGCCGCCGGGCCAAGCGGCTCGAGCGCCGGCTCGCGGCGGCTCAGCAGGCGCCGTCGGGCCTGCGCAAGACCCTGGGACGGGTACGCCGGAAGGTCATGGCCGGACGGCCGGCAGCACCGTCTCGCTGACGAGGCGCAGCGACTCCCACGACGGCTCGGCGGGGAGCCCGCCGCAGGCCGGGTGGCTGGTCACCAGCCGGATCTCGCCGGCCCGGCAGCGGTCGACGAGCTCGTCCGCGGTCCACACGACGTAGACGCCGGCGGCCCGCATCTCCTCGACGGTGCTCGAGTCGTCGCGGACGTAGGACGACGTGTCGGCCGCCCGCCACGTGGCGTACCCCTGCGCGTCGGCGAGCAGGTGCCGGCCGTACCGCTCCCAGAAGGCGTCCGGGTCAGCCGCGCAGAACACGTTGGCCGGCCCCGGCGGCGCGAGCAGGGTGTAGCCCGGCTCCCGACCCTGTGCCCGGCACTCCTCCTGGTAGGCCGCCTTCAGCTCCGGGCCGCCGACCTGGGGCTGGAAGTGCAGTCCGAGCCGGGCGGCCCGCTTGGCGGCAGCCACCGAGCCGCCGCCGTAGAAGAGCATCGGGTGCGGCTGCGTGAACGGCCCGGGCGTCACGGCCCCGGTCGCCCAGGCATCGAGCATCCGGACGATCCGGGCCTCGACGTCGCGGCCTCGCGTCTCCCAGGCCGCGCCGAAGAGGTCGTACTCCTCGCGCCGGTAGCCCAGGCCCAGCGTGTAGCTGACCCGGCCGCCGGAGAGGTGGTCGAGCACGGCGATGTCCTCGGCCAGCCGCAGCGGGTCGTAGAGGTTGACCAGCAGCGCGGCGATCGAGATCGGGATCCGCTCGGTCACGGCGGCGAACGCGGCCGCGACCGGGATCGGGCTGGGCAGGTAGCCGTCCTCGGACACGTGGTGCTCCGACAGCATCAGCGCGTCGTGGCCGTGCTGGTCGGCGTACGCCGCCTGCTCGAGCGCCCGCGCGAACAGCTCGCGCCGCTGCTCGGGGCTCGCTCCGGGGGCGCGGAAGTCGTAGCGGGTCACGAACGAGGTGCGGGGCACGGGCGTCAGATTAGGGCCGGTGTCACAACTCGGGACTCGCGTTCGTCGAGTGGTCGGAAGAGAAGACGAACGAGGAGTGACCATGAACATTCACGAAACGACGATGGCGGCCGAAGTGCTGCGGCCGGGCGACGAGGGGTACGACGACGCGGCGCGGGTGTTCTTCGCGAGCGGCCGCCCTGCTCTGGTGATCCGCCCGCGCGATCCTGTCGAGGTCGCCGCGGCCGTGCGCCACGCCGCGCGCCACGACCTGACGGTGTCCGTGCGCTCCGGAGGCCACAGCGCCCTCGGGCACGGGACCAACACCGGAGGGCTCGTCATCGACCTCGCGCACCTCGACGCGGTGGAGGTGCTCGACGCCGAGCGGCGCCTCGTGCGCGTCGGCGGGGGTGCGACGTGGGGTGAGGTGGCCGCGGCGCTCGACCCGCACGGCTGGGGGCTGACCTCCGGTGACACCGCCGACGTCGGGGTCGGCGGACTGACCCTCGGCGGCGGGATCGGGTGGATGGTGCGCCGGCACGGCCTGGCGATCGACAACCTGGTCGGCGCGCGGGTGGTGACCGCCGACGGCCGGCTGGTCACGGCGTCGGCCGACGAGCACCCGGACCTCTTCTGGGCGCTCCGCGGTGGCGGCGGCAACTTCGGCGTGGTCGTGGACTTCGACTTCATCGCCCACGAGGTCGGCACCGTGCACTACGGAGCGGTCACCTACCAGGTCGACGACGCGGCCGACCTGATCACCCGGTGGCGCGACGCGATGCGGCTGGCACCGGAGGAGCTGTCGAGCACGCTGGCGCTGCTGCCGCAGATTCCCGACGCTCCCCGGGTCGCGAACCTGCTGCTGTGCTACGCCGGCGCACCGGGTAGCGCGATCACCGACGCGGACCAGGCCATCGAGCCGATGCTGGAGCTCGGCACCGTGACCCAGGCCAGCATCGCCGAGCGCAGGTACGCCGAGGTCCTGGAGGAGGCGCAGCAGGCTCCCCCGGGTGTCCGGCTGGTCACTCGCAACGCTCTGCTGCCGGTCCTCGACGAGGACGCGGTCGAGGCGATCGTCGGTCTGTCCGCAACGCCAGCGCCGGTGGCGGTCGCCGTTCGCAGCCTGGGAGGCGCGTTCGCTCGGGTCCCGTCCGGGGCAACGGCGTTCGCGCACCGCGACGCGGAGGCCATGGTGGTGGGCCTGGTGATCATGCCCGAGGCGGCGACCGGCGCGGAGGTCGAGCAGGCACTCGGTCCGTGGCGGGCGGTGGCCGCCCTCGGCGTCGGGACCTACATCAACTTCCAGGGCTCGGCGACGGACGCCGACGTGGCGGCGGCGTACCCGTCCGCGACGTACGCCCGACTGGCCGAGGTGAAGCAGAGCTACGACCCGGCGAACCTGTTCGCGCTCAACCACAACATCGCTCCCGCCCCGGCCGAGCAGGCGGAGGGGCCGGCGGCGTGAAGCCCCGCGCGTGACGGAGGTGGGTGAACGCTCATTGAGTACGCAGGTTGATGAGCGTTCACCCACGTCGCGACGACCCGCACGAGGGCCGGCTGAGGCTCAGAGGTCGAGGGCGAGGTTGACCCAGGCCGAGCTGACCTGCATGCCGACCTTGTCGTAAAGAGACAGCGCGCCCGTGCGTGAGTCGGTCGCGAGGTAGCAGCGGACGGCGCCGTGCTGCCGGGTCAGCGTGAACGCGTGGGCCAGCATCGCGGCGCCCAGACCGAGCCCCCGGCGGTCCTTGCGTACGGCGATCCGGGCGACGTACCCGTCGCCGCCGGTGAGGTGCACGTGGGTCGCGCCGACGATCGTCCCGTCGGGGGCGGTGCAGACGAGGAGGTTCCACGGCTGGTGACTCGGCCGGCCCCAGACCATCGCGGCGAAGTCCTCGAGCGAGCCGCGGGTCCGCCACTCGCCGAACGCGTCCTCGACGACCTCGTAGAAGACCTCGTGCTCGTCGGGCCGGGCCTCCCGGATCGCGAAGCCGTCCGGCAGCGGCTGCGCGGCGATCTCGGCGCCCTCGGGCAGCTCGAGGTCCCACGCCGTCCACCGCTCGCGGTAGCCGCGCGCGACCAGCAGCCGGTGGGCGGGGCCGCCCTGGGGCACCTGGTTGCTCAGCATTGCCGAGCCCCGGCCGCGGGCGAGTGCCTCGAGCCAGTCCGCGAGCGCGGTGCCGATGCCGCGGCCCCGCTCGTCGGGCAGCACGCCGGTGTAGCCGAAGTCCGCGTGCACCAGGTCCGCGTAGGCCACCAGCCGGCCCTGCTCGTCAACGGCGTCGAAGACCCCGAGGCTGCTGGCGGCGAGGTCGTACGACGGGCGCTGCCACTCGCTCACGACGTCATCCACGTCGACATCTGCGGCTCCGACGTCGTGCAGCTCCTCGGTGGTGATCAGGTCGGTGACCGCCTGGGCGTCGTCGAAGGTGAGCGGGCGGCTGGACAGCCCATCGGGCAGGTTCACAGAGCTATGGCCCGGTTGAGCCAGGTCGAGGTCGTCACCATGCCGACCTTCTCGTAGAGACCCAGCGCACCGGTGCGGGTGTCCGTCGACAGCTCCGACCTCAACGCGCCGTGCTCGCGGCCCACGGCGAAGGCGTCGACGAGCAGAGCCTGGGCGAGTCCCCGCCCGCGCTGCTCCTTCGCGGTCGCGAGCCGGGGGATGAACGCGGTCGTCTCCGCCATCTGCACCATGGCCATGGCGACCACCGCACCGGTGGGGTCGAGCACCACCCGGAGGTTCCACGGCTCGAAGCCCGGGCGCTTCGTCATGCCCGTCTCCCAGTCCTCGTAGGTCTGCCGGTCGCGGTCCGACCACTCGAGGAAGGCGTCCTCCTGGACCGTCCAGGCGGCGGCGTACTCCTCCGGGGTCGCGGCCCGCACGGTGTAGCCCTCGGGCAGGTCGCGGGTCGGGACGCTCGCGCCCTCGGGCAGCTGGAGCGCCCAGCTCTCCCAGCGCACGTGGTAGCCGAGCGCCTCCAGCAGCCGGTCGCCCGCCGAGCCCTGTGGCACGGGCATGCCGATCACGGTGGCGCCGCGCCGGCGTGCGGTGTCCTGCATCCAGCGGGCGAGCGCCGTACCGATCCCGCGGCCCCGGTAGGCCGGGTGCACGGCGGCGTCGCCGCGGTCGTGGCCGCTGTGCTCGGAGTAGGCGACCAGCCGGTCGCCGTCGAAGACGCCCACGGTCGAGTCCTCGACGTCGAAGCTCGGCCGGGCCCAGTCGCCGACGATGTCGGCCTCCTCGATGACCACCTCGCCGATGTCCTCGAGCTCCTGGGCGGCCATGACCTCGAAGACGGCCCGGGCGTCGTCGAGCTGGAGGGGGCGGCTGCTGAGCCCGTCAGGAAGGTCCACGAGAGGCAAGTGAACCCGACGAATGGCCGACGGGGCCGCCCATTTATGGGCGGCCCCGTCGTGCGGGTGCGGGTGAGCGCGCGATCAGGCGCTCTGCTCCGGAGCGTTCTTGATCGCCGAGATGTCGAACTGCAGCTTGATCTTGTCGGAGACGAGGACTCCGCCGGTCTCGAGCGCGGCGTTCCAGCTGAGGCCCCAGTCCTTGCGGAGCAGGGTGGCCGAGCCCTCGAAGCCGATGCGGGTGTTGCCGAACGGGTCCTGCGCCGAGCCGGTGAACTCGAAGGGGACCGAGATGGGCTTCGTGATGCCCTTGACGGTCAGGTCGCCGGTGATCGTCCAGTCGTCGCCGTCGCGGGTGATGTCGGTCGAGGTGAAGGTGATGTTGGGGAACTGCTCGCTCTCGAAGAAGTCCGCGGAGAGCAGGTGGCCGTCGCGCTGCTCGTTACCGGTGCTGATGCTGTTGGCGACGATGCTCACCTCGACCTTGGAGGCGGCCGGGTTGGCGGTGTCCACGTGCGCGGTGCCGGTGAACTCGCCGAAGTGGCCGCGAACGGTGGCGACCATCGCGTGGCGCGCGCTGAAGCCGAGGCGGCTGTGCGCGGGGTCGAGGGTGTACTCGCCGGCGATGTCCTCAAGCACGGCGGTCGCGGGGTCGAAGTCGGTGCTGGTCATGGTGTGCTCCTGGTCGGGTGGTTGGGCTTTCAATGACCTGTAACGGACCACGGTCCGCTTCTATTCCGACCAGTACCGAAGAAGTTCGCCAGCGCACGACCCGAGGCATGAGCGAGGGCCGAGCGCGATGCGCTCGGCCCTTCGTCATGGTGAAGCTCTGTGCCGCCTCAGGCGGCGTGCGTCGCCGCCTGCTCCTGGGCTGCCGCGGCGGTGGGAACGACCACCCAGGTCGCCTCCATCCGGGCGCGCCCCGAGGCGTCGACGACCGGCAGCCAGCGCATCTCGAGGCGCTCGGCCTTCATTTCGTTCATCGTGGTACACCTCCCGTTCACTTTCTGTTCACCAAAGATATCATCGCTGGCCATCTGAGCGCTCGGCGGCGAGAGAAATCGGGGTTCTTGCCCGATATCGGGCAGGAAGTTGCATCGGAGAGCCGGATACTGGACCGTGTGCGACGTGCCAGCCGATCGAACCCTCGTCGATCACCTGGTCGCGACGACGGAGCTCACCGCGGCCGAGGCTGCCCGGGTCGTGGAGGACGTGCTCGCCTTCCACGCCGAGCCGGTCGAGGACTACGTGCGCCGGCGGCACGCGGAGCTGAAGACCCACGGCGTCCGCAACCCAGAGATCTTCGCCCGCCTGGGCGAGGAGCTCGCGCAACGTGTCGTCGCCGCCCCTGAGCTGAGCGAACGACAGCTGCGACGGATCGTCTACGGATAGCGACAGAGGAGCAAGGACATGTGCGGGATCGTTGGGTACGTCGGAGCACAGCAAGCGGCGCCGTTGCTGCTGGAGGGCCTCGGAAGGCTGGAGCACCGGGGTTATGACTCCGCCGGTGTAGCCGTACTCGGCCCGGGCAAGGAGAGCCGGCTGCGGGTGGCGAAGAAGGCCGGCCGCGTGCGCGACCTGGCCGACCACCTGCCCAAGCGGTTCTCCGGCAAGATCGGCATCGGCCACACCCGCTGGGCGACCCACGGGCCGGCGAACGACGTCAACGCGCACCCGCACACCGACTCCAAGGGCGACGTCGCGATCGTGCACAACGGGATCATCGACAACGCGGCGGCCCTGCGGGCCGGGCTGGCCGAGGACGGCGTCGAGCTGGTCTCCGATACCGACACCGAGGTGCTGGCGCACCTGATCGGCAGCTCCGAGGCGGAGACGCTGGAGGGGAAGGTGGCCGAGGCGCTGGCCCGGGTGGAGGGCACCTACGGTCTTGCGGTCCTGCACGCGGCGTTCCCCGACCGGATCGTCGTGGCCCGCAACGGCAGCCCCCTGATCATCGGCATCGGCGAGCACGAGATGTTCGTGGCCTCCGACCTGGCCGCCCTCATCCGCTACACGACCCGCGTGGCGCACCTCGACGACGGCGAGCTGGCGACGATCACGGCCGAGGGGTTCACGACGTACCGTCAGGACCTCAGCCAGGTGGCGCGCACGGCGACCGAGGTCGAGGTCGACGCCTCGTCCTACGACGCGGGCGAGCACGACTCCTTCATGCACAAGGAGATGCTCGAGCAGCCGGAGGCGGCCGAGCGGGTGCTGCGCGGCCGGCTGGACGAGCGGTTCGGCACGTCGCACCTCGGCGGTCTGGAGATGGACGCTCGTGAGCTGCGCGCGATCCGCCGGGTGAAGGTGCTGGGCTGCGGCTCGGCGTACTACGTCGGACAGATGGGCGCCGGCCTCGTCGAGGAGCTCGCCCGGATCCCGGCCGACGCCGAGGCCGCCAGCGAGTTCCGCTATCGCAACCCGATCATCGAGCCGGACACGCTGTACGTCGCCGTGAGCCAGTCCGGCGAGACGATCGACACGCTGCTCGCGGTCCAGGAGATCCGGCGCAAGGGCGGCCGGGTCGTCGGCCTGGTGAACGTCGTCGGGTCGGCGATCGCCCGGGAGTGTGAGGGCGGCATCTACCTGCACGCCGGCCCCGAGGTCGCGGTCGCCTCGACCAAGGCGCTGACCAACATGTTCCTCGGCTTCGCGCTGCTCGCTCTCCAGCTCGGCCGGGTCCGCGACCTCTCGATCGCGGACGGCCGCCGCCTGGTGACCGGGCTGCAGCGGCTGCCCGAGCAGATCGGCGAGGTCCTGGACCAGGAGCCGCAGATCGCCGAGCTGGCCGGCCGGCTCGCCGAGGCCGAGAGCCTGTTCTTCATCGGCCGGGTGCGGGGCTACCCGGTGGCCCGCGAGGGTGCGCAGAAGTTCAAGGAGATCAGCTACCGCCACGCCGAGGCCTACCAGACCTCGGAGCTCAAGCACGGCCCGCTCGCGCTGATCGACCCGAGCGTCCCGACCGTGGCCGTGGTTCCCGAGGACGAGCTCACCGACCGCAACGTCGGCGCGCTGCACGAGGTCGCGGCCAGAGGCGGCCCGCTCGTCGTCGTCACCCACCCCGACGTCAACCTCGGTGACCTGCCGTCCCAGGCCACGGTCGACCGGATCGACGTACCCCGCAACGAGCGTGAGCTCGACCCGATCCTGCTCACGGTCGCGCTGCAGCTGCTGTCTTACCACGCTGCGCTCGCCCTGGGTCACGACATCGACAAGCCGCGCAACCTCGCCAAGTCGGTCACGGTCGAGTGACCCTCCGGGTTAGCGTGCCGGAGTGACCGCCACACCGCTCGCCGACCTGCTCGCCGCCGTACCTTCGCTCAACGACCCCGCGCAGCCGTTCACCTACGCCGTCGACGGGTCGAAGATCGTCGGCACCTGGGACATCGTGAAGGCCTCCTCGCTCTACCCGACCGAGGTGACCCACGTCGACAAGGACTACCGGCTCGAGGTCGAGCTCGACGAGGACGAGCACAGCTACGACTACGAGGACCACGAGTCCGAGACCCACGCCACCCTCGACGGCGACGGGATCCAGGTCGAGAAGGAGTTCTTCAAGGGCAAGACGAAGAAGAAGGAGTTCTCCTTCGAGTTCGGTGGCGTCAACAAAACGGACGACGGCGTCTCGATGGACCCCGTCGTCTACTCCTTCGACACCGACCGGATCAAGGACCCGCTCTTCGGCTTCCTCGAGCAGCACGGGTGGGAAAAGAAGAAGGGGTTCTTCAAGAAGCTCTTCAGCTGAGACGAGCCGATTCAGACGGCCTTGCGCAGCCCGGCGTCCACGACGACGTCGGAGCCGGTGGTGCTCGCCGACCGCGGCGAGGCGAGCAGGACGATCACGTCGGCGACCTCCTGGGGGTCGATCAGCCGGCCGGTGGTCAGGTTCATCATCACGGCTGCCGACCTGTCCAGCACCGTGTCGCGGTCCGTCCCTGTGGCTTCCGCCAGGACGTCGGCGGCGCCGCCCTCCTTGGTCCACCACGGCGTGCGCACCGGGCCAGGGCTCACCGTGTTGACCCGCACGCCGCGCGGACCGAACTCCTCCGACAGCGCCTGGGTCAGGTTGTTGATCCCGGCCTTGGCCACGCCGTAGTCGACGTTCACACCGCTCGGCACGTGCGCGTGCGTGGACGAGACGTTGACGATGCTGCCGCCGTGCTCGAGCAGGTGCGGCAGCGCCGCCCGGGTGGCCCGGACCGTGCTCAGCACATTGAAGTCCAGCATCGCCGTCCAGTCCTCGTCCGTGAGGTGGTCGAACGAGAACCGGGGCATCGTCACCCCGGGCGGCGGGCCGCCGGCGTTGTTCACGAGTACGTCGAGACGCCCGAACCGCTCCACCGCCGCGGCGACCGCACGGGCCGGTCCCTCCGGCGTCGACAGGTCCGCCGAGACGTGCACGAGCGACTCGTCGATCGCGGCGGCCAGCTCCGGCGACGTACGCCGCGACACCGCCACCACGCTCGCACCCTCGGCCCGCAGGGTCAGGGCTGTCGCCAGCCCGATCCCCTGGGACGCCCCGGTCACCACGGCCACCATGTCTTCGAGCTCGAGGTCCATGTCTCCACGATGGCCTGCCGCGGCCGGCCTGTCTGGCGGCAATCGGTCGCCGCGTGCGGGCGGGAATCGGACGTCGCATCGTGTGTCACCCGTTGGGGTACTTCTTCGCCATGAGCCTGCTCCGCACGAAGTCGATCGAGCAGTCGATCAAGGACACGGACGACCCGGACCACAAGCTCCGGAAGGATCTGGGCGCGCTGGACCTGGTCGTGTTCGGCGTCGGCGTCATCATCGGTGCCGGCATCTTCGTGCTCACCGGCACGGTGGCGGCGACGAACTCCGGTCCCGCCCTGGCCCTGAGCTTCCTCATCGCCGCCGTCGCCTGCGGCCTGGCCGGTCTCTGCTACGCCGAGTTCGCGTCGACGGTCCCGGTCGCAGGGAGCGCCTACACGTTCAGCTACGCGACGATGGGTGAGCTGATCGCCTGGACGATCGGCTGGGACCTGGTGCTGGAGTTCACCATCGGCTCAGCGGCCCTGTGCGTCTCGTTCTCGGGCTACCTGCAGTCGCTGCTCGACGGCACGCCGCTCGAGGTGCCCACCGAGCTGGCCTCGGCCTCGGACGGCTTCATCGACCTGCCGGCGGTCGTCATCGCGTTGGTGGTGATGGGGATGCTGATCAAGGGCACCAAGTTCTCCAGCCGGATCAACCAGGTCGTCGTGGCCATCAAGCTGGCCGTGGTCGCCGCGGTGATCGTGGTCGGGGTCGTGTACGTCGACCCGTCGAACTGGGTGCCGTTCATCCCCGACTCGCAGCCGGTGCCCGACAGTGCCGGTGGGTTCGAGCAGACGCCGCTGATCACCTCGCTGCTCGGGATCGAGCCCGCGGTGTTCGGGCTGGGCGGTGTCATCGCCGGCTCCGCCATCGTCTTCTTCGCCTTCATCGGCTTCGACATCGTCGCGACCACCGCGGAGGAGGCCAAGAACCCGCAGAAGGACGTGCCGATCGGGATCCTCGGCTCGCTGGTCGTCGTCACGATCCTCTACGCCGCCGTGAGCCTGATCGTGACCGGGGTGCAGAGCTACAAGGACATCGATCCGGACGACGCCGCACCCCTGGCGACGGCGTTCTCGGCGGCCGGGGTGGGCTGGATGGGCGACCTGATCTCGGTCGGCGCCTGCATCGGCCTGGTAGTCGTTGCGATGATCCTGATGCTCGGCCAGTGCCGGGTGGCGTTCGCGATGGGCCGTGACGGGCTGCTGCCGCGGTCGATCGCCAGGGTGCACCCGACCTTCGGTACGCCGTACCGCATCACGCTGATCACCGGGGTGGTGGTCGCCGCCATCGCGGGCTTCGTGGACCTCACGACGCTGGCCGACCTGGTCAACATCGGGACGCTGTTCGCCTTCATCCTGGTGAGCATCGGCGTCGTCATCCTGCGCCGGACCCGCCCCGACCTCGAGCGGGCGTTCCGAGTTCCCGTGGCGCCGCTCGTGGCCACCCTCGCCACCATCATGTGCCTCTACCTGATGCTCAACCTCAAGGGCGACACCTGGATCCGGTTCCTGGTGTGGATGGCGATCGGCTTCGTCGTCTACTTCGTCTACGGACGGCGGCACAGCCGGCTCGGTCAGGAAGAGAACTCCAGCCGGAACAGCTCCAGCCCCGCGAGGTAGGCCGCTTCCTTCTGCCCCCGGACCACGGGGTTGCTGTTCTCGACCCAGTCGGCTGCGACGTCGACCACCTCGTCGAGCATCAGGGCCCGACGGGCGACCGCGGAGACGGGGTCGTCCGGCCAGTGGCGCGGGTGGGTGCCGAGGGCGTCGTGCCGGAGGATCGCGTCGTCCACGGCCGGGTCGCCGACCGCGAGGTCCTCCCAGTCGAGCAGCCACAGCCGCTCCGGCGGCAGGAGGAAGTTCTCGTGCCACGGGTCGCCGTGCACCGGGGAGTCCACCGGACCGTCGAGCTCGTCGATCAGTACGCCGAGAGCCTCGACCTCGTCGGCGAGGTACGCGTACAGGTCCTGCGCGACGTAGCCCTCGATGATGGCGAGGTCGGCGACGAACCGCTCCAGCCAGACCGCCCGGAAGGACGCCGCGGTGGTGGTGGGCGGCCCGAGGAGGTCAGCCA
Organism: uncultured Actinomycetota bacterium; assembly: GCA_963759065.1. Lineage (GTDB taxonomy): Bacteria > Actinomycetota > Actinomycetes > Propionibacteriales > Nocardioidaceae > Nocardioides. The sequence goes on from CAVWYA010000019.1 coordinate 100,078, forward strand.
GGGCGGCGTCCCCGTGCAGCCCGGTCAGGATCGCTCGCGCCTCGTCGTACCGCCCCTGAAGGGTGCCCCGCGTCGCGACGGGTGCGTCGATGAACGGGAACAGCAGCGTCGTCCGCCCGTCGACGGCCAGCGTGTCGAGCAACGGTGGGGCGGCGTGCCGTTCGGCCAGCAGCTCGGCCACCCGGGACCAGGTCGTGAGCGGCCAGTCCTCGTCGCGGTTGGCTGCGACCTTCGCCCAGAGCCGGTCTCCTCCGACCGTCACGGCGAACGACAGCTTGCCCGCGCCGGTGTGGTTGGCGTGGTTCTCGACGTGCGCGTCCGGACCGAGTACGGCCCCGAGGGCGTCCCCCACGCGGCGTACCGACATGGTCCGAGTCTGCCCACGTGAGCAAGGGCACCGCGACGGGAAAACCGGGTTGCCGGCCCGCGATCACTACGGTTGACCCAATGGACACCTTCGCCGAGCTGGGTCTGGCCGACGCGGTGCTGGCCGCGGTGGCCGGCGTCGGCTACGAGGCGCCGTCCCCGATCCAGGCCGCGACCATCCCTCCGCTGATGGAGGGACGCGACCTCGTCGGCCTCGCACAGACGGGCACCGGCAAGACCGCGGCCTTCGCGCTGCCGATCCTGTCCCGCCTCGACCTCTCGCAGAAGACGCCCCAAGCCCTCGTGCTCGCGCCCACCCGCGAGCTCGCGGTCCAGGTCGCCGAGGCGTTCGAGCGGTACGCCGTCGGCCTGCCCGGCGTGCACGTGCTGCCCATCTACGGCGGCCAGGGGTACGGCGTCCAGCTGTCCGCGCTGCGCCGCGGCGTGCACGTCGTCGTCGGCACACCCGGCCGGATCATGGACCACCTCGAGAAGGGCACCCTCGACCTCGGCAACCTCAAGTACCTCGTGCTCGACGAGGCCGACGAGATGCTCAACATGGGCTTCGCCGACGACGTCGAGACGATCCTCGCCGACACTCCCGAGGACAAGCAGGTCGCGCTCTTCTCGGCGACGATGCCGGCGCAGATCCGGCGGCTCTCGAAGCAGTACCTGCACGACCCGGTCGAGATCAAGGTCGAGAGCCGGACCAAGACGGCCGCGAACATCCGGCAGCGGTACCTGCTCGTCTCCTACCCGCAGAAGGTGGACGCGCTGACCCGCATCCTCGAGGTGGAGAACTTCGAGGGGATGATCGTCTTCGTCCGCACCAAGCACGAGACCGAGACCCTCGCCGAGAAGCTCCGGGCCCGCGGATTCTCCGCGACCGCGATCAACGGCGACGTACCGCAGCCGGTGCGCGAGCGGACCGTCGCCCAGCTGAAGAAGGGCGACCTCGACATCCTGGTGGCCACCGACGTTGCCGCGCGTGGCCTCGACGTCGAGCGGGTCAGCCACGTCATCAACTACGACATCCCGACCGACACCGAGTCCTACGTGCACCGCATCGGTCGCACCGGCCGGGCCGGGCGCAGCGGGGACGCGATCTCGTTCGTCACCCCGCGAGAGCGCTACCTGCTGCGGCACCTCGAGAAGGCGAACGGCGTCGCGCTCGAGCAGATGGGATTGCCGAGCGTCGATGACGTGAACACCACCCGCCTGGCCCGGTTCGACGACCAGATCACCCAGGCGCTCGAGGCGCGGTCCCGTATCGAGGGGTTCCGCGAGATCGTGGCGCACTACGTCCAGCAGTACGACGTCCCGGAGGTCGACGTCGCGGCCGCCCTCGCCGTGGTCGCGCAGGGTGACGAGCCGCTGCTGCTCTCGCCCGAGCCGGATCCTCCGTCCCGGCCGGCGCGGGGCGAGCGCCCCGAGAAGGGTGACCGCGGCCCGCGGGTGGCCCGTGACGGCAGCGCCCTGGCGACGTACCGCATCGCCGTCGGCAAGCGGCACAAGGTCGAGCCGCGCCAGATCGTCGGTGCCATCGCCAACGAGGGCGGCCTGCGCCGCCAGGACTTCGGAGCGATCAGCATCCGGCCGGACTTCTCCCTGGTCGAGCTGCCGGCCGACCTGTCCGCCGAGACGTGGGACGCGCTGCGCTCCACCCGCATCTCCGGAAAGCTGATCGGCCTCAAGAAGGACGACGGCCCGCCGGCCGCCCGCCGCTCCTCGTCCGGACCGCCGCCCGGCAAGAAGCCGCGTCACAAGAAGGCCTGAGCTCCGCGACCGTCGGGGTAGTCACGGACGTTCTGGCCCTTGACCGAGGACAGCCGGGGCCAGATCGTCCGTGACTACCCGGACGCGCCGGTCACAGCAGGAACGCCGCGAGAGCGCCGGCTGCGACCTGGCCCGACGCGGCGGCGTTCATCACCGATGCCATCGGCATCGGCAGGCTCGCGACGTGGGCCATGTCACCGGCGGCGTGCACGCCGGGCACGCTGGTGCGGCCCATCGCGTCCACCTCGACGCAGCCGGACGGGTTCAGGGCCAGGCCGAGCTGCTCGGCGAACGGCGCGCGCTGGGCGAGCGTGGTCGAGACGAACAGTCCCGCGACGTCCTCGTCCGGCCCGTCGGCGAAGCTGAGCGTCGCGCCGACGGGGCTGGGACAGAGCCCGACCACCCGGTCGCTGCGGACCGCGACGCCGGCGGGCAGCTCGGAGGCGAGCTCCTCGCCGTCGGTGAACACGGTGATCCGCGAGGCGATCGGCCCGACCAACCCCGGCAGGTGACCGGCCCCCGCGACGCCGAGGATGCCGACGTGCCGGCCCGCGAACTCGTGGCCGTGGCAGAACGGGCAGTGCGCCACCACGGACCCGAACAGCTCCGCGAGCCCGGGCTTGTCCGGGAGGGTGTCGGCGACACCGGTCGCGAGCACCACCCCGCGGGTGCGGACCAGCTCGCCGTTCAGCGAGACGACGAAGTGGACGCCGTCCCGCGCCACCGAGGTGACCGCGTCTTCGCGCACGGTCACGGTGTCGTACGCCGCCAGGCCCTTGCGCGCCGCGGCACGGAACTCGGCTGGCGGCGTGCCGTCGTGGGTGATCACGTTGTGCATGTAGGCGGCCGGGTCGTTGCGGTAGGAACCCGAGTCGACCATCAGCACCGTGCGGTGCACCCGGGCCAGGGTCAGGGTCGCCTGCAGGCCGGCCGGTCCTCCACCGATCACCACCGCGTCGTACTGCTCGTGCTGTGCCATCTGTGCGCTCCTCGGGCTCGGACTTGTCTCAACCACAAGGATGTGACTTCATGTTGACATGAAGTCAAGTCTGGACTGGTCGATCGGCGAGGCCGCTGAAAGGTTCGGCGTCGAGACCCACGTCCTGAGGCACTGGGAGGACGTCGGGCTGCTGTCACCGGCACGCGACTCCGCGGGCCGGCGGCGCTACGGCCGCGACGACGTGGTGCGCGTCGCGACCGTCATACGGAGCAAGGCCGCGGGCATGAGCCTCGACCAGATCCTGGTGCTGCTCGACGCAGAGGCCGCGGACCGGCACGAGGTCCTGGAGGCGCACATCGCCGACCTCGACCTGCGGATGGAGGAGATGCGGCGCTCCCGCGAGATGACCGAGCACGCGCTGCGCTGCCGGGCACACGACATCGCGACCTGCCCGCGCTTCAGCGCGATCGTCGAGGACCTGGTGTCGGGACAACGTGGAACGTTCCCGCCCGTCCACTCTGGACAACACGTCTGACCCGGAGTTGGGTGAAGGTGGCCACACTCGGGTGGTCGGGTCAACATCTCGGGAGACCACGTGCCACTGACTCTGCCCACTTCTGGCCATGCCTTCAGGCGGCTGACCGCCGCACTTCTCACGCTCGCCGCCGCGCTCGGACTCACGCTGACGAGCAGCCCACCGGCGCACGCCGTCGGGGAGGCGTACGTCGCGCTCGGCGACTCGTACTCGTCGGGAGTCGGCACCCGCAGCTACATCGACGACGGCACGTCGTGCCAGCGCTCGACGCTCGCCTATCCCAGCCTGCTCGCGGCGCAGCGCGGCTACGCGCTCGACTTCCGCGCGTGCTCGGGGGCGACCGTCGGCGACGTCACCAGCAGCCAGCTCGGCGCGCTCAACGGCGGCACGTCGTTCGTGACCATCTCGGTGGGCGGCAACGACGCCGGCTTCGCGGACGTGCTCACGGAGTGCGCGCTGCCCGGGTGGGCCAGCGACTGCGACGGCGCCATCGACGGCGCGCAGGCCGTCATCAACAACTCCCTTCCCGGCAGCCTGAACGGGCTCTACGGGTCGATCAGCGGTCTCGCGCCGGCCGCCGAGGTGGTCGTGGTCGGCTACCCGCGCATCTTCATGGGGGAGGACTGCAACGCGCTCACCTGGTTCTCCCCCGCGGAGGAGTCGCGGCTCAACGCCACGGCGGACCTGCTGAACGGCCTGCTCGCGTCGGTCGCGTCCTCGCACGGCTTCGGGTTCGCCAACCCGACAGGCGCCTTCACCGGCCACGCGGTCTGCGACAACCCCGAGTGGATCAACGGGCTGTCCAACCCGATCAGCGACAGCTACCACCCCAACCAGTCCGGCCACGCCTCGGGCTACGCGCCGGTGGTGGGTGGGGTGCTCGGCTTCGCGTTCGCCGCGACGCCGGCGATCCTGCAGGCGGCCCGCGCACAGGGCGCCGAGCTGGCCGCGCAGCAGCGTCAGTACGCCGCGCTCGACCGTGGCATCGAACCGGAGCTGTTCCAGGCGCCCGACCTGCAGAGCCCGCAGGTCCGGAGGGCCGCGAAGGCGCACGGGATCGTCCTGGAGCACTGGATCGAGACGCACACCTGATCGTCGCAACTTCTCCGCGGCGACTCGCGTCGCCTCAGTCATGTGCGCATCCATGGGGCGGCGGCCTGTACAAATGGTCGGCATGAAGCGACCAGGGTCTCGGGCCGCCGCTCTCACGCTCGTCCTCGTCCTCGGGGTCGCCGGCTGCACCGGCGACTCCAAGGACGACGGTGGCGAGTCCGACCAGCCGGACCCGCAGGACGCCGCCACCGCGCTCGCGTCCGGCCTCACCGCGAAGGACCTCTCGAAGGTCGCCTTCACCCCTGACACGGCGACGACCGCCCAGGCGTCGTACGACCGGATCACGAAGGAGCTGGGCTCGGCGAAGGTGCGGGTCGACACGGCCGGGGTCGAGCGGACCGGTTCCACCGCCGTGGCGACCCTGCACTGGACCTGGGACCTGACGTCGGCGACGTGGGAGTACGACGCGGAGGCGGAGCTGAAGTTCGCCGACGACGGCTGGCAGGTGGCCTGGGCGCCGTCGGCGATCGAGCCGTCGCTCGTCGAGGGCGAGAACCTTGACGTCTCCTCGGTGCTGGCCGATCGAGGCGACATCCTCGGCGCCGGCGGGCAGCCCCTGGTCACCGAGCGACGGGTCTCCCGGGTCGGCGTCGACAAGACCCTGCTCAACGGGAGCGACCCGGCGGCGTCCGCGCGCGCCGTGGCCCAGCTGGTCGGCATCGCCGTCGGCCCGTACGTGAAGGCGGTCAAGGCAGCCGGCGACCAGGCGTTCGTCGAGGCGATCGTGTTCCGCCAGGAGGAGGTGTCGGCCGCGGTGAGCAGCGGCATCACCCAGATCCCCGGCGGCCGGATCGTCGCGGCCGACCTGCCGCTCGGACCGACGCGCGAGTTCGCGGCCCCGCTGCTCGGCAGGGTCGGCGAGGTGACCGCGGAGATCATCGCGGAGCACCCGGAGTACCACCCGGGCGACCTGGCCGGGCTCTCCGGACTCGAGGCGAGGTACGACGAGCAGCTCCGCGGCACGCCCGGCGTCTCGGTCGACGCGGTGCCCGAGAAGGGCAACCCGCGCGAGCTCTACCGCACCGAGGCGACGCCCGGCGATCCGATCGTGCTGTCGCTCGACCTCGGACTCGAGACCAAGGCCGAGGAGCTGCTGGCCGGCGTCGGCCCGGCCAGCGCGCTGGTGGCGATGCGGCCCAGCACGGGCGAGATCCTCGCCGCCGCCAACGGTCCCGGCACCGGTGGCCAGAACCTCGCGACCTTCGGCCAGGCCGCGCCCGGGTCGACGTTCAAGACCGTGAGCAGCCTGGCGCTGCTGCGGGCGGGACTGTCGCCCGACACGGTCGTGCCGTGCACCAACACGATCACCGTGGACGGCAAGCAGTTCAAGAACTACTCCGACTACCCGAGCAGTGCGATCGGCGACATCCCGCTGCGGACCGCCGTGGCCAACTCGTGCAACACGGCGTTCATCTCGCAGGCCTCGAAGCTGTCCGGCACGAACCTGTTCGACGCCGCCGTCTCCCTCGGCATGGGGCTCGACCACGACCTCGGCTTCCCGGCGTACTTCGGCAAGACCGACCCGGACACCGAGAGCGAGACCGGTGCGGCCGCGCAGCTCATCGGGCAGGGCACGATCCTCGCGTCGCCGATGGTGATGGCGACCGTCATCGCGTCGGTGCAGCAGGGGTCGCTCGTCGTGCCGCGCATGGTCGAAGGGGTCGACGTCACCACGCCGGAGGGCGCGGCGCCGCTCTCCGAGGCGGAGGTGACTGCGCTGCGGTCGATGCTGCGCGGGGTGGTGACCGACGGCAGCGGACGCGCCCTGCTCGACGTACCGGGACCGCCGGTGATCGCGAAGACCGGCACGGCGGAGTTCGGGACCGGCGCCGACCTGCAGACCCACGCGTGGATGATCGCCGCCCAGGGCGACCTGGCGGTCTGTGTGTACGTCGACATCGGCGAGTCGGGCAGCGGGACCGCCGGCCCGATCCTCGAGGCGTTCCTCAGGGCAGCCCAGGCACGGTAGGTGCGGGGGGAGCCACAGACAAAGGAGCGGACCCCCCGTTGCATGGGGTCAACGAGGGGCCCTTGCCGATTTCCGCAGTGCTCCCTCCGAAGTCGACGCAGACAGGAAAGCACAAGGCCGCCCCGGCTGTCATGTCTTTCGGGGCGGTGAGAAAGTGGCTCCCATGACCGGTCTGGACTTCCTTGCCAGCGACCAGCGGCGCCTGTTCATCGGCGGCCAGTGGACCGATGCCGAGGGGGGCGCGAGCTTCGACGTGCTCGACCCCGCCGACGGATCCGTGCTCTGCCAGGTGGCCGACGCGACGGCGGCCGACGGGCAGCGCGCCCTCGAGGCCGCCGTGTCCGCGCAGCACGACTGGGCGCGTACGCCGCCCCGCGAGCGGGGCGAGATCCTGCGCCGGGCCTTCGAGCTGGTGGCCTCCCGGGCCGACGACTTCGCCGGGCTGATGAGCCTCGAGATGGGCAAGACGCTCGCGGAGGCCAAGGGCGAGGTGACCTACGGCAACGAGTTCCTGCGCTGGTTCTCCGAGGAGGCGGTGCGGATCCACGGTCGGTGGATGCAGGCACCCGCCGGGGGCAGCCGGCTGCTCACGATCAAGAAGCCGGTCGGGCCGTGCCTGTTCGTCACGCCGTGGAACTTCCCGCTCGCGATGGGCACCCGCAAGATCGGCCCGGCGGTCGCGGCCGGCTGCACGATGGTGGTCAAGCCGGCCCAGCAGACGCCGCTGACCATGCTCGCGCTCGCGTCGACGTTCGCGGAGGCCGGCCTGCCGGACGGCGTACTCAACATCGTCACCACGACCCACGCGGGCGACGTGAGCTCCGCGATCATGGCCGACCCGCGGCTGCGCAAGGTCAGCTTCACCGGCTCCACCGGGATCGGGAAGCAGCTGGTCAAGCAGGCCGCCGACCAGCTCCAGCGGGTCAGCATGGAGCTGGGCGGCAACGCACCGTTCCTCGTCTTCGAGGACGCCGACGTCGACGCGGCCGTCGGCGGCGCGATGCTCGCCAAGATGCGCAACATGGGCGAGGCCTGCACGGCCGCCAACCGGTTCCTCGTGCACTCGTCGCTCTCCGACGAGTTCGCCAAGAAGCTCGCCGACCGGATGGGTGCCCTCACCCTCGGCCGGGGCCAGGACGACGGCACCGACGTGGGCCCCCTCATCGACGAGAAGGCGGTCGACTCGGTGACCAAGCTCGTCGACGGCGCGATCGCGGCCGGGGCCTCGGTCGTGGTCGGTGGCCAGGCGCACGGCGGTCCCGGCTTCTTCTACCCGCCGACCGTCCTGGTCGACGTGCCGCACGACGCCGAGATCAACCGCGAGGAGATCTTCGGTCCGGTTGCGCCGATCACGACGTTCGAGACCGAGGACGAGGCGGTGGCGAAGGCCAACGACACCGAGTACGGCCTCTCGTCGTACGTCTACACCCGCGACCTGCAGCGCACGATCCGGCTGGCCGAGGCGCTCGACTTCGGCATGATCGGGATGAACACCGGGCTGGTGTCCAACCCCGCCGCACCGTTCGGCGGCGTCAAGGCCAGTGGCTTCGGTCGCGAGGGCGGCTTCGAGGGCATCGAGGAGTACCTCGACACGACGTACGTCGCGCTCGCGGTCGACTGACAGGTCGGCCTGTCGGCGTCTGGGGTCGGCAGTTTCACCGGGTACCCGAGGAAACTGCCCCTGACCGTAAGGAACTCCATACGGGCAGGACCAGTTTCGCCGGGTACCCGGTGAAACTGCCTGGCTGACGACCTGCCTCAGGCCGGGTCCGGAGAGGCCGGCGCCGCCTTCTTCGTGACCGCCTTGGGTGCGGCCGGGGCAGGCGGCGTCTCGGGGACGCTGTTGCCCACGGCCCCGGCGACGCCCTTCTTGATCATCGACTCCAGGTCGATCCCGGTGGTCGTCTTGAGCATGTTGAGCGTCTGTACGACGTTGTCGGTGACCTGCTTGGGCAGGGCGCCGGCGCCGTCGGTCGAGATGACCGTGAGCTGGTCGATCGCCGAGATCGGCGCGGCGACCTCCTTGGCGATCTGCGGTAGCACCTGGATCAGCATCTGCAGCACCGCGGCGTCGTTGTAGTGCGCGAACGCCGCCGCCCGCTTGTCCATCGCCTCGGCCTCGGCCTGGCCCACCGCGAGGGTCGCGGCGGCGTTGGCATCACCTTCGGCGCGGGTGGCGTCGGCCTCCGCCGTACGCCGGGCCTTCTCGGCCTCACCGCGCTTGGCGCCCTCGATCGCCTCGGCCTCCGCCAGCGCGGTCCGCTTGGACTTCTCCGCCTCACCGGAGAGCCGGGCCTTCTCGGCGTCCGCCTCGGCGGCCGCGATGGTGGCGGCCTTGCGGGCCTCGGCGGCCGCGATCTCGGCGGACCGGGACGCCTCCGCCTCCTGCTCGATCTTGTAGCGGGCCGCGTCCGCGGGCTTCCGGACCTGGGTCTCGAGCTGGCGTTCGGTCAGTGCGGCCTGGCGGACGGCGACCTTCTCCTGCTCGAGGAGGATGGCCTGGTCGCGGTCGGCCTGGGCGAGCGGTCCGGCCGCGGCAGCCTGGGCGGAGGCGGCGTCGGTCTCGGCCTTGATCTCGGCCTGTTTGAGCGCGAGCGTCCGCTGCGCGATCGCGATCTCCTGCTCGGCAGCGATGGTCGCCTGCTCGGCGGCCTGGCGTGCGTTGGCCTCGGCGATCCGGGCGTCCTGGCCGACCCGGGCCGCCTCGGGCCGACCGAGGTCGGCGAGGTAGCTGCCGTCGTCGGTGACGTCCTGGATCTGGAACGTGTCGAGGATCAGGCCCTGCCCGGTCAGCGAGGTCTCGGACTCCTCGGCCACCCGCTGCGCGAAGGCCGCGCGGTCGCGGATGATCTGCTCGACGGTGAGGCCGCCGATGATCGAGCGGAGCGCACCGGCGAGCACCTCCTGCGTGAACGGCTCGACGTCCTCCTGCTGGCTGAGGAACCGCTGTGCGGCCAGCCGGATCTGGTCGGCGTTGCCGCCGACCTTGACGATCGCGACGCCGTCGACGTTCAGCTTGATCCCCTGGCCTGACACGGCACCGCGGATCTGCACCGAGATCCGGCGGCTGGAGAGATCCATCGTCGCCAGCTTCTGGACGAACGGGATCACGAACGAGCCGCCGCCGAGGATGACCTTCTGGCCGGACAGGTCGGTCGTCAACGCGCCCGTCTCCGGGTTGAGGACCGCCTTGCCCTTGCGTCCGGTGATGATGAACGCCTGGTTGGGGCCGGCCACCTTGTAGCGGCTCGTGATGAGCAGCAGCAGGAGGACGAGCAGGCCGACCAGTCCGAGAACAGGGATGAGCATCGAGGTTCCTTTGTTGGGTTGGGCTCGGTACGACGAGTCAGGAAGGCAGTCAGTTCCCCGGAGGGGAGGGTCCTTGGCGCTTCGCGCCACCAGAGCACGCACATCGCTGTGTTGTCGTCGCTCGCAGGAGGCCGACTACAGCCGACGCTCCTCCGCCGTGCGCTGCACGCACTCTGGAGACGCCAAGCATCAAAGGACCTCCCCTCCGGGCAACTGATTCCACACCGGCGAGACGAGTACCGCGGTGGGGGAGAGGATCTGGGTCACGTGCACCTCGGTGCCGGGCTCGATCGGCGTCTCCGCCCTCGCGTTGAGCTGGACGCTGTGGCCGCCGATCATGAGGCGTACGGCGCCGAAGCCGCTGTCGGGGATGGCGGTGATCACCCGTCCGGAGCGGCCCAGGGCGTCGTCGGCGGTGAGCGTGCCGTCGCTGCTGCCGTCCTTGACCAGCTTCGTGAGCCACCAGGCCAGCCAGCCCACGACGACCCCGGCGGCGATGCCGACCGGGACCGAGATGACGGCCGGCGTACCGATCCCCTGCATCAGCGCCGCGCCGAAGCCGAACGCCGACACGAAGCCGCCGAGCACCGCGCTGGAGAAGACGTCCCCCGCCAGCACGTCGAAGACCCCGTCGAAGATGTCGCCCAGGACCAGGGAGACGCCGACCAGCGCGAGGCCGACGATGCCGATGACCAAGAATGTCGTCATCGGGCGGCTCCTTCCGTGGTTCGGGGAGCGAAGCCTAACCGCAGGACGGGAGGCCGAAACGTGGAACCGTATGCCGGGGTGGCTGCGCAGTACCTCGAGTTCGCGGAGCACTGCCAGGGCGAGTCCCCCTGCTTCGTCGAGTGGGCGCTCGGGGTCGCCGGCGACGAGGAGGTCCTGGCCTGGGTGGACGAGCTGCCCGGGCTGAAGAAGCAGCCCAACATCGTCTTCGCCGCGGCCCGCTGGCACGGCGTCCCCGCTCCCGGTCCGTACGCCGGCCTGCGCGACGCGCTGCTCGCCGACGACGGCTCGGTCCGGGCCACGATCATGGCCCGGTCGACGCAGACCAACGAGGTCGGGCGGCTGGCCACGCTGCTGCCCGCGTTCGCGTCGGTGGTGCCGAGCGGGCCGGTGGCGCTCATCGAGGCGGGGGCCAGTGCCGGGCTCAACCTGTACCCCGACCGGTGGGGCTACGCCTGGTCGAGGCCGGAGGGCGTGGTCGAGCTGGGGCCGGCGCCGTACCTCCCGTGCGACGTCAGTGGCCCGGCCCCGCTGCCGACGGCCCTCCCCGAGGTCTCCTGGCGCGGCGGGGTCGACCTGAACCCGCTCGACGTCACCGACCCCGAGGCGATGCGGTGGCTCGAGACGCTCGTCTGGCCGGAGGAGGACGAACGCCGCGTGCGACTGCGGCACGCGGTCGAGGTCGCAGCCGTCGACCCGCCCCGGCTGGTCCGTGGCCCGGTGCTGACCGAGCTCCCGGCGCTCGTCGCCGAGGCGTCGACGTACGGCACCGTCCTCGTCTTCCACTCGGCGGTGGCGGCCTACTTCCCGGTCGATGAGCGCGTCCAGTTCCAAGACCTCATGAGCGGGCTGGTCGCGGACGGCAGCTGCCACTGGATCAGCAACGAGGCGCCGAACGTGCTGCCGGACGTCACCGCAACCGCGCCGGAAGGGGAGCGGCACGCCCGGCACTTCGTGCTCGGCGTCGACGGCCGGATGGTCGGCCGCACGCACGGGCACGGCCAGTACCTCGAGTGGCTGGCTTGACCTCAACCTCACTTCAACTTGTCCCATGGAGACATGCACGCGATCCGTCTCCACGCTTTCGGCCCGCCGGAGAACCTCGTCCTCGACGAGCTGCCCGACCCCTCGCCCGGCGCCGACGAGGTGCGCATCGCCGTCGAGGCCAGCGGTGTGCACCTGCTCGACACCACGATCCGGAGCGGTGAGCCGGGACCACTCCCGCCACCCGAGCTGCCGACCGTCCCGGGGCGTGAGGTGGCCGGCGTCGTGGACGAGGTCGGCGCCGACGCCGACCGCACCTGGCTCGGCTCGCGGGTGGTGGCCCACCTCGGCCCGGTGCCCGGTGGGTACGCCGAGCAGGCGGTCACCACCGTGGACAGGCTGTTCCGGGTGCCCGACCACGTCTCGTTCCCGGACGCCGTGGCGGCCGTCGGCACCGGACGGACCGCACTGGGGGTCATCGAGCTCGAGCCCGCCACCGCGGACGACGTGGTCCTCGTGCCGTCGGCCGCCGGCGGGCTGGGCTGGTTGCTGGTGCAGTCGGCGCTCGCCGCCGGTGCGACCGTGGTCGCTGCGGCTCGCGGCGATCGCACCGAGGCGCTCGCGGGTCTGGGCTCACACCTCGGCGTCGACTACGCCGAGCCGGGCTGGGACGAGAAGGTCCGGGCGGAGACCGGCGGCGTCAGCCTCGTCTACGACGGGGTGGGCGGTGAGGTCGGGCGGCAGTCGCTGGAGCTGCTCACGCCGGGGGGCCGCCTGGTCATGTTCGGGTTCTCGGCAGGTACGCCGACCCGGCTGACCACCGACGACCTGATCGGTCGCGGGATCAGCGCGGGCTGGTCACTGGGTGCCCGGATGATGGCGCTGCCCGGTGGCATCCCCGGTCTCGCCGGCCGGGCGCTGGACAAGGTGGCCGCCGGCGAGTGGCGGCCACTCACCTCGGCGTACCCGTTGTCGGACGCCGCCCGAGCGCACGCCGATCTCGAGGGCCGCCGGGCGCTCGGGAAGGTCGTGCTGGTGCCCGGGCAGCGATGAATTCGGTCGCCGTTGTCGGTCCTCACAGGCAGAATCTGTCCCGATTCGGAAACAGGAGAACGGCATGAGCGAGCAGGCGGTCGAGCGGAGGCTTCCGCGCGCTCTCACGCCGTTCCGGCACGCCTCCTACCGCCGGCTGGCCGTGGCGCTGATCCTCTCCACCTTCGCGACCGGCGTCTGGGCGGTCGCGATGGTCTGGGAGGTGATCCGGATCGATGGCGGTCCGGCCCAGCTCTCGGTCGTCTCGACCGCCGGCGCGGTCGGCGTGCTCCTCCCGGCGCTGCTCGGTGGAGTGGTCGCCGACCGGATCGCCCAGAAGCTGATCCTGCTGGTCGTGGCCGCCGTCGAGCTGGGCAGCATGGCGCTGGTCGCCGCGCTCTCCATCACCGACCACACGGCGCTGTGGCACCTGGCGGTGATCGGGTTCGTGAGCGGCATGGGCTGGGCCTTCTACTACCCCGCCTACTCCGCGTGGCTTCCGGCGCTGGTCCCCGAGTCCGACCTGATGGCCGTCAACGGCTTCGAGGGCATGATCAGGCCCACGGTCGGCCAGGCGGTCGGGCCGGCCGTGGCCGGAGTAGTAGTGGGCGCCGTGTCACCGGGTGCCGCGGTCGCCGTGGCAGCCGCCGCCTCGCTGCTCGGCCTGCTCGCCCTGGCTACGGTGCCGCTCACCCCGGTGCGCCGCGCCCCGCTCGACGAGCAGGGTGAGGCAGGAGGCGAGCGCAAGCACCCCGTGAGAGTTGCGCTGGCAGACATGCGCGAAGGGTTCGGCTACATGGTCCGCACGCCCTGGCTGCTGGCCACGCTGCTGTTCGCCTCGTTGATGATCCTGGTGATGATGGGGCCCCTCGACGTGTTGATCCCGTTCCTCATCAAGGACCGGCTCGGCGGCGGTCCGGGTGACCACGCCCTGGTGCTGGCGGCCTTCGGCATCGGGGGCGCGGTCGGCTCGATGGCGATGGCGTCGTTCAAGATGCCGCGCCGCTACCTGACCCTGATGAACCTCATGTGGGGCGTCGGCTGCCTGCCGTTCCTCGTGATCGGCTTCGCCACGGCGGTCTGGCAGATCGTCGTGTCCGCCTTCGTGCTCGGCGCGCTGTTCTCGGCGCCGATGGTGATCTGGGGCACGCTGCTCCAGCGCCGGGTGCCGCCGCACATGCTGGGCCGGGTCGCGTCCCTCGACTTCTTCGTCTCGGTCAGCCTGATGCCGGTCTCGATGGCGCTGGCCGGCCCGGTGTCCGAGGCGATCGGGCTGCGCGCGACGTTCGCGATCGCTGGCCTCGCGCCGGGTGTCTTCGCGATCGTCGCGGTGCTCTGGGCCAGGCTTCCGCAGGACGAGCTCGCCCACCCGCTCCGCGACGTGGAACCGGACGCCGAGCCGGCCGAGGTCGTGCCTGCTTGACCGATTCGTCTGCGCCCGCACACGGGGAACTCTCGGTCAGACCGCAGACGAATCGGGCGGGCCGAGCCGCTGGACCAGCGCCAACGCCTCGGTTGCGCTGAGCCCTAGCGCCTTGGTCTCGGCCAGGTAGGCGACCGCAGCCTCCTTGGCCTTGCGGGTCACCTGGTCGCCGGTGACGAAGCTGCCCCCGCGACCCCGGGTCTCGATGACGCCTGACTGCTCGAGCTCGCGATAGGCACGCGCGACCGTGTTGGCGGCCACGCCCAGGTCCTCGGCCAGCCGGCGCACCGTCGGCAGCCGGTCGCCGGGCTGCAGCGCGCCGGCGTCGACCTGCGCGGCCAGCTGCGAACGGATCTGCTCGTACGGCGGTGTGCTGGCGGTCGTGTCGAGGTCGATCATGTCCCAGTTCTAGCCCGCCGCGCCCGCCAACACCTCGAGGACGGTCGCCGTCGTCCATGACTCCCGCGCACCGGGCGCGGCGGCGAGGTACGACGCGATGCGCTCGTCGTCCCAGCCGTGGGCCTCCCGCAGCCCCATCGCGATCGACCGCAGGTAGGGCGCACTCGGGGCGGCGAGCGTGAGTCCGCCGATGTCGTGGTTCGTGACCGTGAGCAGCGGGACGCCGCGGCGGGTGTCCACCCGGACCACCGTCTCGTAGCGGCCCGGACCCATACGATGCAGCTCTCCGAGGTCCGGCAGCACTCCCGCCAGGGCCAGCGCGAACTCCCCACCGGGCTCGAGCCGCATCTCCTGCGCCGCCACGTCCGCGAACTGCTCGACCGTCACCGAGTAGGCCCGGCACGCCACCGAGCCTGTCCCGTCCGGGTCGAAG
The DNA here is from genome assembly GCA_963759065.1 of uncultured Actinomycetota bacterium. Classification (GTDB taxonomy): domain Bacteria; phylum Actinomycetota; class Actinomycetes; order Propionibacteriales; family Nocardioidaceae; genus Nocardioides. The sequence goes on from CAVWYA010000019.1 coordinate 115,083, forward strand.
AACGCCATGCCGCCGCCCCAGACGCCGGACGCGCCGGCGAAGACGAGGGCACCGGGCACCTCCAGGCTGAAGGCGCCTGCCGGGTCGGACCGATCACGGCAGCCTGCGTAGGTGCGGGTCCCGCCCGCCGGTCGCCCGCCTGCCAGGTAGCACTTGAACCGGTCCGTCCCGAGGTTGGAGCCGTAGGCGGCGTACCAGACCCGGTCCACGCGGCTCAAGCCGGAAGGGCAGTCTCGGACAGCGCCGCCTTGGCCTCCTCGAGCAGGATCTGTTGAGCTTCCTGGTACCTGCGGTCCGCGTCCTCCGCGGTGTCTCCCACGGCCGTCAGGCCCACCCGGCCGTGCTCGGTAAGGCTGCTGATCATGTGGAAGACGATGCCGACCTGTCGCGACTGGTCGAAGTGGATCCCGTGCCGCGCGACGATGTCGAAGAGGTCGAGCGGCACCAGGCCGCGCAGCAGGTCGGACTCGAAGTGGTCGGTCGCGACGAGGTACTTCTCCTCGCCGTGCGGCGTGAAGAACAGCGCCGTCTTGGGGTCGTAACGGCCGTCGGTCAGGAACTGGAGCGTCAGGAACGGGTGCGTGGTTCCGCCCTTGCGGAGGTTGAGCTCGATCGCGTACGGCGTCCAGCTGGCGCCCTCCCGCACCACCACGAAGTCGACGGCGAACCGCCCGAGGGCTCCCAGCTCGGCCAGCCGGGCGCCGATCGTGGCAGCGTGCGCGCTGATCATCTGGGCATACTCGGGATCGGCGGGGAAGACGCAGCCCAGGTAGCTCTGGCCGCTCGCCCCGCCGAGGAGCTGGTCGTGGGTCGAGAGGAGCTCGACCACACCGCCCGGCAGCACGCGAAGCTGAACACTCGGGCTGAGCAGCTCGTCACCCTCGATCCGCTCCTCGACGATCCCTCCGCCTGATTCGAACTTCGCGACGTAGACGTCGTAGGGAGTGCTCTGGGACTCGAGCTCCATGTGCGCGAGTCGGCGTAGCACCGCGTCCCTCTCCTCGGTCGCTCCGGGGTCGGGGAGGTCGGCGAGCCGGACGACCGCGTTCCCGGCGCCCGAGACGCCCTCGTTGAGCTTGACGATCGCGCTCCGCATCGACGGACGCTGGGCGCGCATTCCCACGATCGCGTCGGCGACCTCCTCGATGCCGTGCAGATCCTCGGCACCCAGCGGATACGGCACGTCCAGCTCGCCGAAGAGCCGCCGGCAGCCGGTCTTTGCCCCCAGGTCAGCCAACCGGGGATCCGCGGCGTACATCGGGATGCCCAGGCTCAGGGCGACATCGCGCTCCAGCTCGGTGGTGTTGTAGGGGACGAGGTGCGACCTGTTGCGATTCGGGATCAGGGTGCCGATCCGGGCCAGCACCCGCGGCCGGTCGAGCATCTTCTCGCTGAGCGACCGGGGCGAGGCGTCGTTGACAGAGACGAGTGAAAGGCGGGACCTCGCGTGGCTCGGGATGACGCCGGGAAGAAGCGCGAGGTAGTACTCGATGATCTCGGGTGCGATCGGCAGTGAGGTCACGTAGATCATCCGCAGCCGGGGCTGGCGAAGCAGCATCAACATGAACAGGAAGCGCTCTTCCATGGCCTGGGTCAGCGTGCCGCTGGTAGGGGAGGCGCGGTCCAGGGTGATGCTCGGTACGACGACCACGGACTCGTCGTCCAGGTCGAGGCGCATCGCCTCCCACACGTCGTCAATCCGGCTCTGCAACGAATCGAAGCGCAGGTAGCGATCTTCCTCGGACAGTGCGGACAGCATCGTGGACTCCTTGTCGATCAGTGTGTCGGTCATGACCCCACCCGCGAATCCTTGAGGCCCCTGATGGCGAAGGCTCGGAACGATCGGCTGAAGCCCCGTAGCTGACGCTCCCCGAGCTCCTCGCCGACCACGGCCGGCCCTGCGGCAGTGAAGACGCGCTCCGTCGTGAGGGTCTGCCACGGCTCCGCGTCGGAGCACAGTCGCGACGCGAGGTTGGTGACGCTGCCGATGGCGGCGTAGTCGAACCTGCCCTCGAACCCGATCTTGCCGAGGGTCGCGTACCCCTGTGCGATGCCGATCCCGAGGGCGAGGTCGTGGCCCTGTCGTCTCCATGTCTCGGCCAGGGCCCGGACCCGGGCCTGCATCGCGACGCTCATCCGGATGGCGCGCAGCGGCCCGTCCTCACACAGGACGGGGTCGTTGAAGAAGACCATCAGCCCGTCGCCGGCGAACCGCTCGAGCGTCCCTTCGAACCTGAAGATCAGGTCGCCCAGGGCCTGGTGGTAGTCGGCCAGCACACCCATGACCTCTTCCGGCTCGCTGGCCTCGGCGAAGGGCGTGAATCCGCGAAGGTCGCAGAAGACGACCACGATCTCTCGACGATGGCTGTCGAGGAACGACTCGTCGCCGGAGTCCACGATCAGCTCTGCCAGCTGCGGTGACAGGAACCGACGCAGCTTCGCCATCCGCTCGAGCTGGCCCACCTGCTCCTGCACCCGGTCCTCGAGCTCGCGGTTCCAGGCCGCCAGCTCTCCGGCCTGCCGTGTGATGGTGTCGTGGTAGCGCTTGATCCGCGCCAACGACGCCACGCGGGCCAGGAGCTCGTTGCGGTCGACCGGCTTGGTCAGGAAGTCGTCGGCGCCCGCCTCGAGCGCCTTCAGCTTCTGCTCGTCGCCGCTGGCGGTCACCATGACGACCGGGAGGTACGCGGTGGCCGGGTCCGCACGGATCCGCCGGCACACCTCGTAGCCGTCGAGACCGGGCATGACGATGTCGAGCAGGACCAGGTCGATACCGCCCTCCGCCAGGGCGGCGAGCGCCGTCACCCCGGACTCCGCGGCCCGCACGTCGTAGCCGCGTGGCGCCAGCGTCGCGTCGAGGAGCTTGATGTTCGTCGGCTGGTCGTCCACGACCAGCACCCGGATCTGCTCGGACTCATCCATGGCTGTCACTCCCTTGGTCCAGGAAGTCACGAACCTGCTCGGGGAAGCGCCGCACGTTGATCGGCTTCTCGATGTAGCCGTCGAACCCCGAGGCGAACGCACGGTCCCGGTCCTCGTCCATCGCGAATGCGGTGACCGCCACGACCGGGACCTCCTGGCCGTCCGGGCCGATCCGAATCTGGCGCAGGGCCTCGGCGCCGTCGATGTCGGGCAGTTGCAGATCCATGAGGATCAGGTGCGGTCGCTCCTCGTCGGCGAGCCGGACGCCGTCCTCGCCCGTGGTCGCCTCGATGACCTCGTAGCCGGAGAACTCGAGCAGGTCGCGCACCAGCTTCATGTTCTTGGGGTTGTCCTCGACGACGAGGATCCGGGCGGCGGTCATGGCTCCCGCCTCCCTGCCGACTGGTCGGCGGCTTCGATCGGCAGACCGATCCCCGCCAGTGCCGCCAGCAGGTCGTCGCGGCTGACCGGCTTCACGAGGTACGCCGCGGCCCCGAGCGCCGCGCCTCGAGAGCGCTCGTCGATGATCGAAACGACCACGACCGGGATCGCCGCGGTATCGGGATCCTCCTTGAGGGCTCGCAGGACCTCCCAGCCGTCGAGGCCGGGCAGCCGGATGTCGAGCAGGACCGCAGACGGTCGATCCCGGCGTACGGCCTCGAGGCCGGACTGGCCGTCCGTCGCGGTCACGACCGTGATCGCCCGGCCGGACAAGTACGCCGCCATCAGGTCCAGGGAGCGCCGGTCGTCCTCGATGACGACGAGAGAGGTGGACCCAGGGAGCGGCGAAGCGCCGGGCGCCTCGCCGCGACCATGCCGCACGGAGAACGCGAACCCGAAGGTGCTGCCGACGCCCACTTCGCTCTCCAGCCACATCCGCCCGCCGAGCAGCTCGACGATCCGGCGCGACAGTGTCAGGCCCAGCCCGGTGCCCTCCTCGCGTGAGGCGCCGCGGCCTCCTTGCTGGAAGGACTCGAAGATCCGCTCGCGATCCGTCTCGGGAATGCCGACCCCGGTGTCCTCGACCGTCACCTGCAGCTCGCCGGCAACCTCGCGCGCGCGGATGATCACGCGGCCGCCGTCGGGCGTGAACTTCACGGCGTTGCTGACCAGGTTGAGCACGACCTGCCTGAACCGCAGCTCGTCGACCTCGACTTCTGCGACCTCGTCCTCGACCTCGACCCCCAGGGCGATCGAGTGCGCGGCCGCGCGCTCGCGCATCATCGAGGCGGCGTGCTCCAGAACCGCCCGCACCTCGACGATGGTGAACTCGAGCTCCATCTGGCCGGCCTCGACCTTGGACAGGTCCAGGATCTCGTTCAGCAGCTCCAGCAGGTGCTTGCCGGAGCTGTGGATGTCATGCAGGTACTCCTCCTGCTTCGCGTTGATGTCGCCGAACATCCGCTCCAGGAGGACTTCGGAGAACCCGAGTACGGCGTTCAGTGGCGTACGAAGCTCGTGCGACATGCTCGCCAGGAACTCCGACTTGTGCCGGCTCGCAACCTCCAGCTGGGCACTGCGCTCCTCGAGGGTGCGGAAGAGCTGGGCGTTGAGCAGGGCCAGGGCCGACTGGCTGGCGAAGGTCTCGAGGAGGTCGACGGTCTCCTCGGTGAACTCGCCCGTGTGCTTGCGTCTCACGATGAGCGAGCCCACGATCCGGTCCTCGCGAAGCATCGGCACCGCCACCAGCGACCGCCACCCGTCGTCGACGAGGATGCGCAGGTGCGGGTCGAGCTCGACCGCGCTCAGATCGGGAACGGCGATCGGCCGCCGTTCCTTCGCGGCGCGGCCGACCAAGGTCGCGTCGATGTCGATGCGCACGCCCTGGAGCTGCTGGACGACGTCGGCCGAGGTTCGGTAGACGCTGCGTACGACGAAGCGGTGTTCGGGCTCGTCGTACTCCATGATCGAGCCCCCGTCGGTCCCGGACAGCTCGACGGCCTGGGTGGCGATGGTGGCCAGGACCCGGTCGAGGTCCAGGCTCGAGCTCACCGCCTCACCGACCGTGCGGAGCGCCTCGAGCTCGTCCACCTTGGTCGCCAGCTCGGAACGCCGGTCCTGCAGCTCCCGGACGAGCTTGACCCCGTTGATCGCCATCGCGGCCTGCCCTGCGAAGGCGGACACGATCGCCATCTCGCGCTCGTCGAAGGGACTCACCTCGTTGCGCCACAGCGACAGTGCGCCCACCACTTCGTGCTCGAGGATGAGCGGCGCGCCCATCGTGGTGCGGAACCCCGCCACGCGCTGCAGGTCGAGCCGGCCGTAGTCCGGGTCTGCGACCACGTCGGCGATCTGCTGCGTCCTGCGGTCGAGACCGACCCGACCGACGAGGGTGTCGCGGTCCACCGGCATGGGGTGCTCGGCGATGTACGCGATCGCCTCCGCGGACATCCCGACCGCCTTGATCAGCGTGTAGACCCCGTCTTCAAGGAGGTAGAGATGCGCTGCATCGGAACGGCAGAGACGTCGAGCACTCTCGACGATGGTGGTGAGAACCGCTTCGGTGTCGCCGGCCGATCTGCCGACGGCCGACAGCACCTCGTTGGCCGCGTCGAACTGGTCTTGGAGCGCGTTGTGGCTACGTCGAAGTCGTTCATGCTCCTCGGCGCTGACTGTCCCCGTAGTTACGACCGGGTCGATGCCGCTGCCTCCTGGCCGTCGAGTCTGCCCCTCCTTGACGGGCCCCGCAACGACGCAGGTGGGTCATGCGCATGGCCCGATCAGGCGGTGTGCTCGTCCTCGAGACCGGCCAGCACCTCGGCGTTGTGCCTATGGCCGACGGTCTCGTAGCCGACGACCGTGACCCACGGCACCAGCGCGAGCACGGCCAGGCACCACACCATCGACACTCCCGACCACGCCAGCCCGATCGACACCGCCATGACGATCGCCGAGAGGCCGATCAGCATGAAGTGGAACGGGTCCATGGTTCGCGTGGCCACGGCGTAGAGCAGGAACATGCAGCCGAGGTAGACGGCCAGCGGCACCGCCAGCGCGACCACCGTGCCGGTGGCGGACAGCTCGGAGTGGTGCTCCAGGTAGTACGCCGCGACGTGCAGGCCGGCGCCGATCGCGACCACGGCGCCGAACAGCGGTATGTGCCAGTAGCTCCACCCGAAGGCGCGCTCGCGGTGCGCGGCGAGCAGGTGACCGTGCGGGATCACGAAGTAGGTCCACCAGACGCCGAACGTCAGGGCCACCCCCGACAGGCCGAGCACGACGATCTCTGTCGTCCAGCCGTCCTCGATGAGCGCGCCAAGGGCGGCGGTGGTGCCGAGCAGCCCTTCGCCGAGCGCGATGATCACCATCAGGCCGTACCGCTCGGCGATGTGGTGACCGTGCCAGGGCGTCCCGACGAGCCGGGTCTCCGCGATCACGGGGCCGGCAAGCTCCAGGAGCACCAGCAGGCCGACGACGAGGAACATCCTCCCGATCGTGAGGTCGGCCAGCAGCAGGAGGATCCAGCCGATCTGCGCGAGGAGCAGGGTGCCGGCCATGACCCTGCAGACCTCGCGGCGTTCCGGATCCTGCCGGCTGGCCCGCAGCCACTGGAACAGCATCGGGACCCGCATGATCACGTAGCCGACCACCATGAGGGAGTTGTCCACATGGTCGCCGTGGCCGAGTGAGGCGAACATCTCGGGCAGGCCCAGGGCCAGCACGAGCACGCCGACCATCTGCACCATCGTGGTGAGCCGGAAGATCCAGTCGTCGGTGTCGAACGCCGACGCGAACCAGGTGAAGCCGATCCATGCCCAGGAGACCGCGAACGTCGCGAAGCAGAAGCCGATGATCCCGTCGGCGATGTGGTCCTCGGCGAGGGCGTGCGCCAGCTCGTCGGCCGCCGTACCGAACGCGATCACGAAGGTCAGGTCGAAGAGCAGCTCGAGCGGCGTAGAGCCCCGACCGTCCTCGTCCGGATCCCGCCCGGTCATCCGGCGTACGGCGTGCCGCAGCTCCGACATGCGGAGGAGTCTAGAGAGACGTCAGACCGTGGCGCCGAGGGTCCCGGACAGGTTCGTCCGCGACGAGATGCCGAGCTTGCGGTAGACGTGTGAGAGGTGCCACTCCACGGCCTTGACCGTGACCACGAGCTCGTTGGCGATCTGCCGGTTGGTGAGCCCGTCGGCCGCCATCCGGGCGACCCGGCGCTCGGAGACCGTCAGCGCGGCCATCGCCTCGGTCTGCACCTTGCGCGGCTGCTCGCCGAGCCGGTCGAGCAGGCGGCGTACCCGCCCCTGCAGCGGCCACAGCTCCTGCCGGCCGGCGTGGTCCTCGGCCGACCGGAGCAGGGCCAGCGCGCGCTCCTCGGCGTCGGGGGCGTGCGTGAGCAGCAACAGCCCGGCCAGGTCGGTGTCGATCTGCGCCCCGAGCCGCTCCGCGGGGGTCCCGGCCAGGACGCCGCGGGCGCGCAGGAGGTGCTGGATCCGGTCGGGACCGGCGTCGACCGCGGCCAGGGCGCGCAGCGCCCCTGCCATGGCGTACGGCGTGCCGCCCCGGCGGGCCAGGTCGACGTGCTCGCGAGCCAGCTCACCGGCCGCGCGGGCGTTGCCGTTGCGCAGGTGCGCCAGCGCGGCACCGGCGCGCCACGGCAGCACGTCGAGGTCGGCCTCCGGCGCGAGCTGTCCGGCCTTGACGAAGTGGGCGACCGCCGACTCGGCGTCCCCGAGCGCCGCGCAGACCTCGCCCTTGGCCTGGTGCGCCAGGGCGGCCGCGAGACCGGTGCCGGAGAGGAGCGGGGTCAGCTCGTCGCCGAGCGTCATCGCGTTCGCCAGGTCGCCACGGGCCAGCCGGCAGTCGATCAGCGCACTCAGGAGGGTGGCCAGCTCGACGTCGGGCAGCGGCTCGGACGACTCCGGGCCGTGCGTGGAGTGCAGCGCGAGGAGCTGTTCGAGGCCCTCGCTCAGGGCGCCGGCGCGCACGAGCGCGATGGCGCTCTCAAGCGACGGGACCCCAGGCATGGGAACAGGTTATGAAGCCATGCCTCGCCGCGCGGTCGGTTCGCCGCTATTGCTCCGTAGTGGTTCAGTCAGGTGAGCCGTCGCACGCCCGGTCCAGGACAGCAGGCGTACGTCGGACGGCGCCTCGGGCCGGGCCGGCCGCGGGCTCCCGAACTGCGGGCCGCGATCGACCGGGTCGATCACGTGCTGGGCGATGGCCAGGAGGCCCTCGGCGAGCGCCCCGGGGATGCGGGTCCGACGGCCGGTGGCCTGGCCGACGTCCCAGCCGTGGACCGTGATCTCGAGGGCGGCGGTGGCCACGAGGAGTGGTGCGTCGAGACCGAGGTCACCGACCTCGACGTCCTGGGAGGTCTGCCTGGCGGCCGTCCACGCCCCGAGCAGCACGCACGCCTTCTCGCGCAGCGCGTCGACCCGCGTGGTCGTCGGTGGCACTGGATCGACCTCCACCCGGCCCACGGCCGCCTCGGTGAACGCGTCGAGGGCGTCCTCCATGTGGGCGAGCAGCTGGCCCAAGGTCCAGCCGACGCACGGCGTGGGCCGGTCGAGCAGGTCTGGACGGACGTCGGCGAGAGTGCCCCGTGTGTAAGCAAGTGACCGGTCCAGCAGCTCGACGGCACCCTCGAGGGCCGCCGACGTGCTCACCGCGGATCCGCAATCGATTCGTGTCCGAGGGGAACGTGGTCACCGCGGGCGACCTCGAGGTCGGCGGGGTTGGGGTCGCCGGGCTTGTAGCCGGCGGGCAGTCGGGCCGGCAGCCCGAAGCTGGTGAACAGGGACCGCTCGAAGAACGCACCGACGTGGGCCACCTTGCCGTCCTGGATGTCGAGGACCTGCAGGTGGAACGGCTCGAAGTCGCCGTCCTTGGTGCGCATGTAGAGGCCGAACGCCGGCTGGCCGTTGGCGCGGGTCTCGATCATCGGCATGTCGTTGATGCCGCCCGGGCACTGGGTGTTGATCAGGCGGCCGATGTTCTCGTTGCCGAGGTACCAGCTCGTGAACGGCGGCATCTCCCAGGTCGCCTCGGCCTTGAGCAGCTTGACGATCGCGTCGATGTCCTTGCGCCAGAACGCGTCGACGTACTGGTCGAGGAGGATCCGCTGACCGTCGTCGAGCCCGTCGTCGACGGTGTCCTCGGTCAGGCCGCGGTCGTTCATCTGGGCGTGCGCGCGCTGGAGCGCGGAGTTGACCGCGGCCACCGTGGTGTCGAGCGACTCGGCCACCTCGGCGGCGGACCAGCGCAGGACATCGCGCAGGATCAGGACGGCGCGCTGCTTGGCGGGCAGGTGCTGGAGGGCGGCGACGAACGCGAGCCGGATCGAGTCGCGCTCGGCCACCACGACCGACGCGTCGGGCACCGGCTCGAGCCAGGCGATCTCGTGGTTCTCCTCGAGCGCGTCACCGGCCATCTGGTCGGGAGTGCCGAGCCCGGCGGGTAGGGGGCGCTTCGGGCGCCCCTCGAGGTTGGTGAGGCAGACGTTGGTCGCGATGCGGTAGAGCCAGGTGCGCACCGAGGAGCGGCCCTGGAAGCTGGCGGAGGCCTTCCAGGCGCGCAGGAACGTCTCCTGGACGAGGTCCTCGGCCTCGTGGACCGACCCGCTCATCCGGTAGCAGTGCGCCAGGAGCTCGCGCTGGTATCGCTCGGTGAGGGTCGGGAAGTCGTCCAGCTCGGTCGTCGGGTCGCCATGCTGGGTTGAAGTCACTGGTCGTCGCTCCTGCACCGTCGTCACGTGTGTGTGCTCCTGCCTCTCGCCAGTCTGCCTGTGGGTACCGACACGGGTCGAGGCGGAAACTCATCGGTCGGGTGTGCAGATCGCAGAGGGGCCTGGGCCGGGGGCTACAGCCGGGCAATAAGGGGATAAGCCTGCGGTGCGTGTCCGGCTGGGGTTGACTCGGTTCATCCGGACTCGATCTTTGTCGATTCCAACGCTGCCTCTGAGCCCGCTCCGGCCACCCCCGGTTGGAGCCACCCCCCCATGCTGCCCCTTCGTCTCTTCACGCTGTCCGTTCCCTCTCTCGTGGTCGCGGTGACGCTCATCGCCACCGCACCGTCCGCGTCCGCAGACCAGCCCCAGGTCGGCCTGGGCACGGCCACGTCGTACGCCGTCCTGTCCGGCTCGGCCATCACCAACACCGGCCCATCCAAGATCTCGGGAGACGTCGGCGTCTCCCCGGGCAACGCCGTCACGGGCTTCCCGCCCGGCCTGGTCAACAACGGCGTCATCCACGCGGCCGACGCAGCCGCGCTCCAGGCGAAGGCCGACCTCACGACGGGCTACAACGACGCCGCGGGCCGCACGCCGGTCGTGGACAAGACCGGACAGGATCTCGGGGGCCAGAAGCTGCTCCCCGGGACCTACAACGCCTCGACCTCGATGTTCCTCACCGGCACCGTCACCCTCGACGGGCTGGGCGACCCGGCCTCGGTGTTCATCTTCCAGGCCGGGTCGACCCTCGGCACGGCCAGCAACAGCACCGTGTCACTCGTCGGCTCCGCCCTGCCCTGCAACGTCTTCTGGCAGGTCGGCAGCTCCGCCACCCTCGGCACGGACTCGACCTTCGTCGGCACCGTCCTGGCCCTCACCTCGATCACGGCCACGACCGGCGCGAGAGTCGAGGGCCGGCTGCTCGCACGCAACGGAGCCGTCACCCTCGACAACAACACCATCAACCGGCCCGGCTGCGCCTCTACCCCTCCGCCGGCGACGGGAACACCGACCGCGTCGCCGTCGCCGTCAACGGGACCCACCGGCACGCCGACCTTCCACGTGGGTGGCTCCGGCTCGAGCTCCGGCGGCTCTGGCTCCGACTCGGGAGGCAGCGGTAGCGGCACCCACACCGGGACCGGCAGCCCCGGTTCCCCCGGTTCGCCCGGTTCGCCCGGTTCCCCCGGCACGCCCGGCACGCCCGGCACCCCGGTCATCCCGCCCGGCCACCCGGAGACCGGCAGGCTGCCGGACCGCAACGGTGACTCCCTGGTCTGGCTGTTCGGTGCGGTCGTCTGCGCAGTGGGAGCGACCGCGGCCGCGGTCCGGAGTACGCGACGCCCCGCGAACCTGCCTCGGGTGTGATCGGCAGCAGGCCCAGGGCAGGGACCCCCGGCCGGCTGCGTTGGGCGGCGCTGGCCGCCGTGCTGTCGCTCGCTGCGGGGTGCTGCCTGCTGATGTGGGGTGCCGGCTCGGACCCGGCGCCCACGTCCGGGCCTGCCGTCGCGCCGTCCTCGGGGACCGGCGCGTCAGTCGCGTCCACGGGACCGGTCGCCACTCCCGTGCCGCCGGCTCGACCGGTGACGCTCAGCATCCCGGCCATCGACGTACGGACCGACGTCATCCGGCTCGGACAGCACCACGACGGCACCGTCGAGGTGCCCGAGAACCCGGCCGTGGCCGGCTGGTTCCAGCTCGGACCGCCGCCGGGGGCGGCGGGCTCCTCGGTCATCCTCGGGCATGTCGACTCCACCAGCGGGCCCGCCGTGTTCTTCCGGCTGGATGAGCTGAGCCCGGGTGACCGGATCGCCGTCCGGATGGACGACGGCACCACCGCGCAATTCCGCGTCCGCGCTGTCGAGACCTACCCGAACGCCGACTTCCCCGCCAGGAAGGTGTACGGCAGGCAGGGGCGCAGCCAGCTGAACCTCGTGACGTGCGGAGGGGCCTACGACTCCTCGCGCGGCGGCTACCAGGCCAATGTCGTGGTCTACAGCAGCCGCGTGGGCTGACCTGCCCGCTCCGTCGGCCCGAAGTTGCGCGACAGCGCACGGCCACAGTCTTGGTACCGGCGGGCCACAGACGAGCACCCTCGTGCACGAGCCGGCCACGAATTCTCGGCACCAGAACGTCGAGCTGAGGCCGCCGCACCCCATCTGACCTGCACCAACGCGTCAGATTGCCCCGCTACTCGGGCCTACCGGCGGTCCGCACCCGCCCCCGGACGCCCGTAGCCTTGTGCCTGGTGCAGCGTTGTCTGTGTTGCACGACCCGGCCGGGGGGCCGGGAGACCTTGGGGGAACTCGTAGTGGCTCATGTCCACGCACGTGCGCGCGCTGTCATCGGCTGGCGGGCCGGGTTCGCGGCCATCGCCGTGGCGCTCAGCTGCCAGGCGGTGCCGTCACCCGCCCAGGCCGCGCCCGCTCACGCCTGGAGCGCCACCACGGTGTGTGTGGAGTCGCATGTCGGCCAGGAGTGGGGCGTGCGCAGCGCGATCCGCACATGGAACAAGCGCGACACCGGGCCGACGTTCGTGCTGGAGGACAAGTGCCCCGACGGCAACGGCAGTGTCGTGGTGCGCTACCTGGAGGGCGACAACCGATACACCGGATGGACCACGTGGTACTGGGACGAGGCCGGAGACATCGTGCACGCCGACGTGACGGTCAACCCGCGACGGATCCGGGACTTCGCCAGCCAGGACAGGTCCTGCCAGCGCCAGCACACGATGACTCACGAGCTCGGCCATGCGCTCGGACTTCGTCACTATCCGCACTCACACTCGGGATCGGTCATGTCCTACCTGGGCTGGGAGCGCCTCTGCGGCGGCCTCAGCGCTCATGACCGTGCGGACCAGGCCCAGCTCTACCCGGCGACGCTGACCTCTCCGCAAGCCCCCGTGGTCTGACGCCTGCGGCCAGGGCCAGGGCCCGCTGGGCGGCAGGCACGGCCAGGGCGCGGTCGGCGGGGATCAGGCCGACGCGCGTACGCCGATCGAGCAGGTCGTCGACATCGGCCGCGCCCTCGTGGGTGACCCCGAAGACCAGCTCGGCCATCGTGACCGGGATGCCGTCGGCGATGGGCGCGAGCAGCTCGTCGTCGCCCAGCCCGGTGGAGCGGGCGGTCTCGAGGACCAGCCCGGCGTCTGTGCCGTACTTGCGGACCAGCCGGGCCGGCTGCTCCAGCCCCGCCAGGGTGACCCGGTCGGCCGCGCCCAGCAGGGGCAGGACACGGGTGCGGCACTCGCCGGCGTCGATGCCGGCGTGCTCGACGGCCGCGTCGACGGCGTCCTCGGCCATCCGGCGGTAGGTCGTCAGCTTGCCGCCCACGACCGTGACGACGCCGGTCCGGCTGACCAGCGTCGCGTGCTTGCGCGACAGGTCGGCCGTGCTCTGGTCGTCGCTGCCGGGCCCGGCTTCGAGCAGCGGACGGAGGCCGGCGTAGGCGCCGACCACGTCGGTCCGGTGCAGCGGCTGCTCGAACGCCGCGCTCACGACGTCGAGGAGGAAGCCGATCTCGGGCTCGGTCGGCTGGGGCACGTCGGGCACCGGGCCGTCGGCGGGCTCGTCGGTGAGGCCGACGTACGCCGTGCCGTCGGGCTGGGGGAGCACCAGGACGAACCGGTTGGTCTCCCCGGGCACCGGAGCGAAGACCGACGCCCGGAGGCCCGGCATCGACTCCGCACGCAGCACGAGGTGGGTGCCCCGGCTGGGCCGCAGCCTGATCTCGTCGACGAGGCCGGCGGCCCAGACCCCGGTCGCGTTGACGACCGTGCGTGCGGTGACCTCGAGGCCTGCTCCTGTCAGCTCGTCGCGCAGCGACACCGACGTCCCGGTCGCGCTGAGCACCCGCGCGTGCGTGCGCAGCTGCGCGCCGTGGGCTGCGGCGGTGCGGGCCACCGTGGCGACCAGCCGGGCGTCGTCCTCGAGCTGGCCGTCCCAGCCCAGCATCGCGCCGCGGAGCCCGGCCTTGCGCAGCGGCGGAGCCAGCTGGAGCGCCTCGGTCGCCGAGATCTGGCGCGGTCGCGGGAGGGTGTCCTTGCTCGTGCGGGCGCCCCGGCGGAGGAGGTCGCCGCCGAGCAGTCCGCCCCGGATCACGCCGGCCTGGAGCTTGGACACGGCGTCGTTGAGCGGGATCAGCGTCGCCATGGCGTGGGTGAGGTGCGGGGCGGTGACCTCCATGAGGATGCCCCGCTCGACCGCGCTCTCGTGGGCCACGCCGACCTGGCCGGTGGCGAGGTAGCGCAGACCGCCGTGCACGAGCTTGGACGACCACCGCGAGGTACCGAAGGCCAGGTCGTGCGCGTCGACCGCCAGCACCGACAGCCCGCGGGTGGCGGCGTCCAGCGCCGCTCCGGCGCCGGTGATGCCGAGGCCGATGACGACGACGTCTACCTCGGTGGGTGCGCCGGCCAGCCCGGGGGTGATCCTCTTCGTGCCGCCGCTCATGGCTGTGTTCACGGCTGGAGCGTCCTGGTGATCAGGGTGGCGAGCTCGGCGTCGAGCTCCTGCTCGGTGGCGTCGTCGTCGACCATCGTGTGCACCGAGAGGACGAAGCCGTGGCTGGCCAGCAGCAGCCCGCGCGCGATGGCCAGCGCGTTGCCCTTCCTGATCTCGCCGGACTCCTGGCCCTGGGTGATCGCTTGCACGGTGAGGTCCAGGATGAGCTCCTGGGAGCGTCCGCGCCGGGCGAAGAGGTAGGGGAGGATCAGCTCCGGGTCGAGCTCGACGATCCGGACGAACAGCTCGTTCTGCCGCAGCTGCCGGACGGTGCCGGTGATCGCCCCGGCGATGCGCTGGATGGCCGGTCCGCCGTCGGCCACCTGCCCGGTCACGACGCCGGCCCACTCGCGGGTCATCAGGTCGCCGAGCAGCGTCTGCATGTCGGCCCAGGTCCGGTAGATCGTCATCCGCGAGACCCCCGCGCGGCGTGCGACCTCGGTGAGCGTCGTACGCCGCCAGCCCACGTCGAGGATGCAGTCGCGGGCGGCGTCGAGGTAGGCGTCCTTCGGCTCTTTCACGGAGGCGTTGTGACGAAGTGACGTCATGTGTCACACTGTAACACATGACAGCAATCGAGCAGCAGGTCGAGATGCACCCCCAGCGCTGGGGGGACCCGGCCGCCGCCGCCGATCTTCCCGGTTCCGCACGGGGCCTGATCGAGCTGGCCTTCGGGATCGTCGAGACCCCCGCCGTCGACGCGGTCACGGTGCCGCCGCCGGCGCTCTCCGACGAGCTCCTCGACTCGCTGCGCGCCGTCCTCGGCTCCGAGCACGTGCTCGTCGACGACGAGACCCGGCGACTGCGTACCCGCGGCAAGTCGACCCCCGACCTGCTGCGCGCCCGCGCCGGTGACCTGTCGGACGCGCCCGACGCCGTCGTCCGCCCCGGCTCGCACGAGGGCGTCGCCGCCGTCCTCGCCTGGGCGGTCGAGCACCACGTCGCAGTCGTGCCCTTCGGCGGCGGCACCTGTGTGACCGGTGGGCTGGCCGCTCGCCGCGACAGCTTCGCCGGGCTGGTCTCGCTCGACCTGGTCCGGATGAAACGGCTGGTCTCCGTCGACCACGAGTCCATGACCGCCGTCCTCGAGCCGGGGCTGCGCGGCCCCGAGGCCGAGGCGCTGCTGGCCGCCGAGGGTGTACTGCTCGGCCACTACCCGCAGTCCTTCGAGTTCGCCACGATCGGCGGCTTCGCCGCCACCCGGTCCTCCGGGCAGTCCAGTGCGGGCTACGGCCGATTCGACGCCCTCGTCGTCGCCCTCCGGGTCGCGACGCCGCGCGGCGAGGTGCGGCTCGGGTCCGCACCCGCGAACGCCGCCGGCCCCGACCTGCGCCAGCTGTTCCTCGGCTCGGAGGGAGCCTTCGGCGTCATCACCGAGGTGACCGTGCGGGTCCGCAAGCTGCCGGAGGTCAAGGTCTACGAGGGGTGGCGCTGGCCGTCGTTCGCCGTCGGAGCCGACGCGATGCGCACCCTGGCCCAGGCCGGGATGCTGCCGACGGTCCTGCGGCTCTCCGACGAGGCCGAGACCGCGATCAACCTCGCCCGGCCCGACGAGATCGGTGCCAGCGACGGACAGAGCTCCTCGGGCGGGTGCCTGATGATCACCGGCTACGAGGGCACGCCTTCCGCGGTGGAGGCCAAGCGCGCGGCGGTGACCACGCTGCTGACCGGGCTCGGCGGTACGCCGGTCGGCGAGGCCGCGGGCAAAGCCTGGGCGCACGGGCGGTTCAACGCGCCGTACCTACGCGACTCGCTGCTCGACGTCGGCGTCCTCGTCGAGACCCTGGAGACCGCGACGTGGTGGTCCAACCGGGAGGTCCTCTACTCGGGCGTGAAGCAGGCGCTCGAGTCGACGCTGGGCGAGGGCACGTTGGTGCTCTGCCACATCTCGCACGTCTACGAGACCGGCTGCTCGCTCTACTTCACGGTCGCGACCAAGGAGTCGGCCGACCCGCTGCCGCAGTGGCTGGCCGCGAAGGCCGCCGCCAACGACGCGATCGTGGCGGCCGGCGCCACCATCACCCATCACCACGCGGTCGGCACCGACCACCGGCCGTGGCTGGTCCACGAGATCGGCGAGCTCGGCGCCTCGGTGCTGCGGGCGGTCAAGGCCGACCTCGACCCGACCGGCGTCCTCAACCCGGGGGTACTCGTCCCGTGAGTCGCAGCTACACCTTCCTGGTCAACCCGGCCTCGGGCGGCGGCGCCGCGCCTGCGGCCGTCGTGCCGGTCGCCCGCATCCTCCGCGAGGCCGGCGCCACGGTCGACGTGACCTACTCCCCGGGGCCGCGCGCGATGGGCGCGCTCGTGTCCGCCGCGGTCGAGCGTGGCGACGTCGTCGTCTCGGTCGGTGGCGACGGGATGCTCTCGTCGCTGGCCGGGCTGGTCTCCGCAGCCGGCGGCACCCTCGGCGTCGTACCGGCCGGGCGCGGCAACGACTTCGCCCGGATGCTCGGGCTGCCGTCCGACCCGGCCCAGGTCGCGGCCCTCCTTCTGGAGGGCGACGTACGCCGGGTCGACCTCATCTCACTGACCCTGCCGGGCGTCACTCCGCGGCTCGTCGCGGGCTCGGTCTACTCCGGCGTCGACGCCCGGGCCAGCGAGATCGTCGACCGCTCGCAGTGGCTCCCGCGCAAGATGCAGTACCCCTGGGCCGCGCTCCGCGCGCTCGCGACGTACTCGCCCGCCCGCTACGTGGTCTCGGTCGACGGTGACGAGCGGGAGTACGCCGCCGCCAACGTCGTGGTCGCCAACTCCGCCTACTACGGCTCCGGCATGAAGATCGCGCCCGCCGCGGCCGTCGCCGACGGCGTGCTCGACGTGGTGGTCATCGAGGCGGCCTCCAGGCTCGCCCTGATGCGGTCGCTGCCCAAGGTCTACGACGGCGGCCACGTCTCGCTGCCTGAGGTCACCGTGCTGACCGGCAAGCGGGTCGAGCTCCGCGCCGATGCGTCGCGCCCGGTGCCCGTCGGCGGCGACGGCGAGCCGCTCGGCCAGCTGCCTGCGCAGGCAGCTCAGCCGGCCGTGATCGAGGTGCAGCCGGGCGCGCTGGCGGTCATCGCCTGACAGACTGCACAGGTGGAGACCCGCACCGGGGCGGCACCCACGTGGCGGGAGGCCTTCGACGGCCTGATCGCCTCGGAGCCGCACACCGTCGAGGAGTCGAGCCTGCTTGCGGAGCTCGCCTACCTCACCCGGCCCGACGGCTGGGCCGACTGGTCCGCCCGGGCCGTGGACGCGTGTGTCGACGCCGGCGCCCCTGCCGCGGCGGCCCGTGCGGCGTTCTGGCTGGGGTTCGGCTTGTTGGATGAGGGCCTGATCGGCCGCGGGGCGGGCTGGCTGGCCCGCGCCGATGAGCTGCTCGCTGACGTCGACTGTGCCGAGCGCGGTCTGCTGCTGACCCCGGCCGCGCTGGGAATGCTGGAGTCCGGAGATGCCGCGGGAGCGCTCGAGCGGTTCGACCAGATCGTGGAGCTGGGTGAGCGGTACGACGACGCCGACGTGACGACGATGGGGAGGCTGGGCCGGGGCCAGGCGCTGGTCGAGCTCGGTGACCGGGTCGGCGGTGTGGCCCTGATGGACCAGGCCATGGTCGCCGTCCAGTCCGACGCGCTCTCTCCGCAGGCGGCCGGCCTCGTCACTTGCGGTGCGATCGCCACCTGCCAGCGCCTGCTCGAGGTCACCCGGGCCCAGGAGTGGGTGTTTGCGCTGAGCACGTGGTGCGACGCGCATTCCGACCTGGTCCCCTACCGCGGTCAGTGTCTGGTCCACCGGGCCGAGCTGCTGCGGATGCGCGGCTCCTGGCCGGAGGCGACGGCCGCCGCGGAGGCCGCGTGCATCTGGCTCGACGGCGCTCCCGCGGTGGGCGACGCGTGGTACGAGCGTGGCGAGCTGCATCGGCTCCGTGGCGACCTCGGCGCCGCAGAGGCCGCCTACCGCCAAGCCTCCCGCGCCGGCCGGGACCCACAGCCCGGACTCGCGTTCCTTCGGCTGGGCCAGGGTGACCTCGCCGCGGCCACTGGATCGATCCGCCGGCTCGCCGACGAGGCTCGCGGTCCGGTCGAAAGGATCCGCGCGCTCGGGCCGTACGTGGAGATCTCGCTGGCCGCAGGCCTTCTGGCCGACGCGCGGACCGGCGTGGACGAGCTGACCGGGATCGCACGCCAGCTCGGCGGTCCTCTGATGCGCGCCACCGCGTCGACGTGGGAGGGGGCGGTCGTGCTCGCCGAGGGCGAGCCGGCGCAGGCACTACGGATGCTTCGCCGGGCATGGCGGCTGTGGCACGACCTCGGCGCACCGTACGACGCCGCGCGGGTGCGGCTTCTCGCCGCCGAGGCGTGCGCCCTCCTGGGGGACTCCGACGGCGCCGAGATGGAGCTCGACGCGGCCCGGTCAGCGCTGCACGACCTGGGCGCCGCGACCGAGCATCCGCGGCCACTGTCGGTCGCGGCCGACGAACCGGCCCTGACCACCCGCGAGACCGAGGTGCTCGTCCACGTCGCTCGCGGGCTCACCAACCGCGAGGTCGCCGCGCAGCTGTTCATCAGCGAGAAGACGGTCGCTCGCCACCTGAGCAACGTGTTCGCCAAGCTCGGCCTGGCCTCGCGGGCCGCGGCCACCGCGTGGGCCTACGAGCACGGCGTCGTCCACACGCGCTAGCTGCACAGAACTACCCACTCGCGGCCGGCAGGACTGGGTGGTTCGCCCGATGCGGACACGGCTGCGGCGTCCATACCTTCTCGGGCATGACCACGACCACAGCCCGGACCCCGTCGACCGACCGCGAGGTCGAGCGGCTCAGCGCCGCCTTGGCGGAGGCGTTCCGCACCGGCGTGCCGGGCGACCTCTTCACGAACGACTTCTTCCTGGATGGTCACCCGCCGTTCTGGTGGTTCCAGGTAGAGGGGCTGGACGCGTTCACCTCGTGGCTCGAGGGCTACGTCGCCCACGGCGGGGAGGTCACTGTCTTGCGCACCACGACCACCGACGAGGGCTTCCTTGCCGAGCACCTCACCTCCGAGGACGTGCCGGACCGGGGACTGCTCACCGCCCGCCGCCTGCACATCTGCGTGGTGCGCGACGGGCGGATCGCCGAGATGACCGTCTACTGCAGCGGGGACTGGGACGAGGCGCTCCGCGTGCGGCATGACTCCGAGTCGACGATCTCGCGCCGGCCGCACCGCCGTCCCCTACCGCCACCGACGCACCCGTGACGCGCACCAAGAGACCTGAGGAGGACACATGTCCACGTTCCTGATCGACCACGCCCTACCAGACGCCGGGAGACCTTCCGACGAGGAGCCCGGGCATGCCGGTCGGCGAAGCACCGCGGTCTTCACGGGCGCGGCGGGTGCCCAATGGCTGCGCGGCTACGTGACGTTTGACAGCGGGGCGTGCGTCTACATCGCTCCGGACGTGGCCAGCCTGCTTGGCCTTGCCGCGCGGACAGGCATCCCCGCCGATGCCGTGCTGGACATCCACGGTGTCCAAGACTCCACGTCCGGGGGTGCCTGACCATGAGCGAGACCAGGACCGAGCGCGTCCCCGACTCCGCCGAGACGCTCTTGGCCGCCATCGACTTCTTGGTCCCGGAGGTGTCTGCCCGCGCCGCCGAGACCGAGGCCGCACGTCGGCTACCACCCGACCTGGTCGCACTGCTCGCGGGCTCGGGGTGCTTCGGGATGCTCCTCCCGCGCAGCCACGGAGGTGTCGAAGGGTCGCTGGACGACCACCTGCGCGCGGTCGAGGCCCTGTCCCGCGCCGACGGTTCGGTCGGGTGGACGGTGATGATCGGGTCGAGCGCGTGGGCCGACATGGTGCACCTGCCGCGGGCGACCTTCGACGAGCTGTTCGCCGAGCCCGGCACGGTCGTTGCGGGCGCGATCAGCCCGAGCGGGACCGCCGAGGCGGTCGGGGTCGACGGGTTCAGGATCGACGGCCGGTGGGGCTTCGTCACCGGCGTCGAGTACGCGACCTGGGTGGGACTCAACTGCCTGTACGACGACCACGCGGGTGGCCCGCCCGGCATGCGACTCGCCGTCCTCTCGCGCGAACAGGTGGTGGTCGAGGACACCTGGCGGGTCAGCGGCCTCCGCGGCACCGGCAGCCAGCACGTCCGGGCCGAGGGCGTCGAGGTGTCGGCCGGCTGGACCTGCGAGCCGATGACCGGTCAGGCATGCATCGACGCTGTGATCGTGCGGGTGCCGGCGCCGGCGCTCGTGGCCATGTGCGTCTCCCGGGTCGCGCTGGGCATCGCCGCCGGCGCGCTCGACGACATCCTGGCGCTCGCGACGGACAAGGTCCCGCTCCTGGCGCCGGGCGCGCTCGCAACCAGCCCCACCTTCCACGGTGACCTCGCCGCCGCCGACGCCCGGCTCCGCAGCGCGCGGGCGCTGCACGACGACACGGCCGGGTCGGTCTGGTCCGCCGCAGAGTCCGGGGCGCCGTTCACGAACCAGCTCCGGGCGCGGGCCCGGCTCGACTCCGCGTGGGCCGTCCAGCAGGCCGTCGAGGTCGTCGACTTCGCCTACCGCGCCGGAGGCGGGACGGCGCTCTACGACAGCTCTCCGCTGCAGCGCCGGTTGCGCGACGTACACGCCGTGACGCAGCACTTCATCGTGCGTCCCGACGTGTTCGCCGCGGCAGGGCAGGTACTGGCCGGCCGGGAGCCCCCCGGCCCCGTGTTCTGAGCGGCCCTACTGGGGCTGCATCGCGGCCTTGATGGCCGCCTCGGTCGCGGCGAGCTCCTCGGTCGGGCTGAACATCAGGAGCTCGGTGCCGGCGACGATCTCGGGCACGTGGCCGGGTGCCATGAAGTAAGCATCGCCGGCCTCGGCGACGTCGTCGTGGTCCTCGTAGTGCACGACGACCCGGCCCTTGACGACCTGACCCCAGTGGGGGCAGGCGCACCGGCCACCGGGCAGCGAGGCGAGGATCGGCGTCATGTCGACGTCCTCGCGGAAGGTGGTGAAGTTGACGGTGTAGCCGCCGTCGAGCTCGGTCCACCGGTCGTCGACCGGTCCGAAGTCGACGTGCTCCGCGGCTGTGGCGCTGGTGGCTGTCCTGGTCATGGCGACCTCCGTGGTTGTTGGTCCGACAAACCTACGAACGGCGGGGTTCACGATCATGAGGCGATTTCCCCATCTTCTCGCCCTACATTCGGTGGGTGGATCGCACGCCCGAGCGGGTTCGCCTCGCCGAGCTGCTGGCCGCGCTCTCGCTGGGGATCGACCTCGGCTTCGGGCAGCCGATGGAGCACGTGCTCCGCCAGTGCCGGATCGCGCTGCGGCTGGCCGAGCTGATCGGCCTCGACGAGGGCAGCCGGTCGTCGATCTACTACTCCGCGCTCCTGGTCAACGTCGGCTGCCACACCGACGCGCACGAGCAGGCGCGCTGGTTCGGCGACGACATCGCCCTCAAGGCGACGAAGTACGGACCCGAGCCCTACAGCCCTGCCGAGGTCCTCGCCATGCTCCGCCTGCTCGGCTCGGGCGGTACGCCGCTGCACCGGCTCCGCGTGGGCCTGGACTTCGCGTTCTACGGTCGAAAGGACATCGATGGGATGCTCCAGGGGCACGCCGAGCTGGCGCGGTCCCTGGGCGACGAGCTCGGTCTCGGCCCGGACGTGCTCCACGCTCTCGCCGGGTCCTACGAACGGTGGGACGGCAAGGGCATCCCGGACGGTCTCGCTGGAGAGCGGATCCCGGTCGCGGCCCGCATCGCCCAGCTCGCCGAGTTCCTCGAGGTGGCGCACCGCAACGACGGCGTCGCGGGGGCTCTCGACCTGGCTCGGCGGCGGTCCGGGTCGCAGTTCGACCCCACTCTCGTCGACGTGGTCCTCGCCGACGCAGAGAAGGTCTTCCAGGGGCTCGACGAGACCGACTCGTGGGACGCGGTGATCGACGCCGAGCCGGCGCTGGCCCACCTGCTCACCCACGCCGAGTGCGACGCGGCGCTGGCCGCCATCGGCAGGTACGTCGACCTCAAGTCGCCCTACACCGCCGGGCACTCCGAGGCGGTCGCCCGGCTGGCGGAGGCCACGGCCGCCGGCCTCGGCCTCCCAGCGTCGGACCAGCAGCTGGTACGGCGTGCAGGACTGGTCTCGGGGTTCGGCCGGCTCGGGGTCTCCAACGCGATCTGGGACAAGTCCGGCTCGCTCACCGCGTCGGACTGGGAGCGCGTCCGATTCTGCCCGGCGTACACGGAACGGATGCTGAGCCGATCCCCGGCGCTCGAGGCCGCGGGCCGGGTCGCTGGACAGGTGGCCGAGCGCCTCGACGGGTCCGGCTACCCGGGCGGGCTCACGGCCGGAGCGCTCACCATGCCCAGCCGGATCCTCGCCACCGCCGCGGCGTACCAGACCAAGCGCGAGATCAGGCCGCACCGGTCGGCGCTCAGTGCGGCCGAGGCGGCGACATTCCTCCGTGAGGAGGTCCGCGCCGGCCGGATGGACGCGATCGTGGTCGACGCGGTGCTGTCAGCGGCGGGTGGGCGGGTCAGTCGTCGTCCGTCCGGTCCCGCGGGCCTCACCGCCAGGGAGACGGAGGTGCTGCTCTGCCTGGTCCGCGGCCTGTCGAACCGCGAGATCGCCAAGGTGCTCGTCATCAGTCCCAAGACCGTGGGCAACCACGTGGAGCACCTCTACGCGAAGATCGGCGCCGGCAACCGGGCCGCGGCCAGCCTGTTCGCCATGCGCCACGGGCTGGTCCCCTGAGGCTGACCTCGGCCGACGCCTACTGGAAGGACCAGACCAGCAGCTCGCTCGGCACGCCCGCGGTCAGCTCGGTGTCGGGCTCGTCGGTGAAGAGGAACGCGTCGCCCTCGTGGAGCGGCTCGGCCAGCGAGGAGCGCAACAGCGCGCCACGGGCGACGTACACGTGGGTCCGCGGTGCGGCGGGGATCGTGATGGTCTGGTGGTCGCCGAGCCGCACCACGGACAGCACCGCACCCGGTTGGGGCTCGGTGACGCGGACGAGCTCACCATCGGGCAGCTCGGGGCTGAGCACGTCGTACGACGACTCGCCTCCCGGGACGGCCGGGTCCAGCCAGACCTGGACGAACCTGGTCTGGGGCGCGGCCGCGAACTCCGAGTGCACGGTGGCGGCACCCGCGTGGAGCACCGCGCACTGGCCCGCCTCGACCCGGGCTGCCGCCCCTGCCGTGCCTTCGTGGGCCAGCGCGCCGGAGACGACCCAGGTGACGATGGTCAGGTCGGAGTGCGGGTGGTCGGGGAAGCCCTCGCCGACCCTGAGCAGGTGGTCGTCGTGGCAGACCATCCTTCCGAACCGCACGTGGTCGGCGTCGTACGACGACCCGAACGAGAAGGCGTGGGCGGTGAGCCGACCGGCCTGCCGTTCCACAAATCGGTCGGTTCCCCGGCGAATCTGAACGGCCACGTGACAGATTGTGCCCGTGGGGGATACACAGCCTGACGGCATGCCCCGGTTCCCACCGGGCTTCCGATTCGGGACCAGCACTGCGGCGTACCAGATCGAGGGCGCCGTCAGCAGCGACGGCAAAGGGCCGAGCATCTGGGACACCTTCACGGCCAAGCCGGGCTCGATCGTCGACGGTTCGTCGGGTGCGCAGGCGTGCGACCACTACCACCGCTACGCCGAGGACGTCGCCCTGATGGGGCAGCTGGGGTCCAACGCCTACCGCTTCTCGATCTCGTGGCCGCGGATCCAGCCGTCCGGCAAGGGCCGGCCCAGTCCCAAGGGGCTGGCGTTCTACGACCGGCTGATCGACGAGCTGCTCGAGCACGGCGTCAACCCCATGGTCACGCTCTACCACTGGGACCTGCCCCAGGCGCTCGAGGACGACGGCGGCTGGCTCAACCGGGCCACCATCGACGCGTTCGCCGACTACGCCGCCATCGTGGGCGACCGGTTCGGCGACCGGGTCGAGCACTGGGTGCCGATCAACGAGCCCAACGTCGTCACGATCCTCGGCTACTCGATCGGCATGCACGCCCCGGGCCGGGCGCTGCTCTTCGAGGCCCTGCCGGTCGCCCACCACCTGCTCCTCGCGCACGGCCGCGCAGCGATCGCGCTGCGTGAGAACGTCCGCGGCCGGATCCCGAGCATCGGCTGCGCCAACAACCACGCGCCGATCTGGCCGGCCAGCGACGACGAGGCCGATGTCGGCGCGAGCAAGCTGTTCGACGGCCTCTGGAACGGGCTGTTCATCGAGCCGATGCTGCTCGGCCGCTACCCGGAGGACTGCCTGCCGCTGGTCGAGGACGTGATCGTCGACGGCGACCTCACGACGATCCGCCAGCCGCTCGACTTCTACGGCGTCAACTACTACAACCCGATGCGGGTGGCGGCGACCGACGAGGACGCCGAGATGCCGTTCGAGTTCCGCCAGGTGCTCGGCTACCCGGTCACCGACTTCGGCTGGCCCGTCGTACCCGAGGCCCTGCGGGAGTGGCTCGTGATGACGCGCGCCAGGTTCCGCGCCGCGCTGCCGCCGCTGATGATCACCGAGTCCGGCTGCTCCTACAACATGGAGCCCGACGAGAACGGCGTCGTCGACGACCAGGCCCGCATCGACTACCTCGAGTCGCACCTCAACGCCGTCTCGACCGCGATCCAGCGCGGCGTCGACGTCCGCGGCTACTACTGCTGGTCGCTGATGGACAACTTCGAGTGGGCCGAGGGCTACACCCAGCGGTTCGGCCTGGTCCACGTCGACTACGCGACCCAGAAGCGCACCCCCAAGAAGTCCTTCGAGTGGTACCGGCAGTTCATCGCCGCGGAGACCGCGCGGGTCGACTGATTCGTCGTCGCCGGGCCAGCGCGGAAGGTCATACGGATGGAGCAGCCGTCTGCACCGCCCGTATGACATCCCAGCTGGCACCGCAGCCAGCCCTCTGGCGGCAACGTGCGCGGACTGGTCCGCAAGCCTCGGCTCGCCTCGCTTCCCGACCGTCAGCATCGGCTGTCGGGTTGCCCCTGACTCCCGCTGTACGCCGGCCGGGTCGTTGAGCGGGTGCCTTCGCTGCGGTGGTCTCGACAAGCTCGACCAGCGGTGGGCCGGTCCGAGCGCGGGCTGCGGGGGTTTCGAGACAGGCGCCAGGGCGCCTTCCTCAACCAGCAGGTGCGGTGGTTGCGCGGGTGCCAGCCGTCCAGCGGAGCCCTACTAGGCTGCCGCCCATGTCCGAGAGCAAGCGCCGCGTGGTCTTCGTGGTGGGATCCGGACGCAGTGGTACGTCGACCATGGCCGGTGCGCTCCAGGCGCTGGGGATGCACGTGCCGCAGCCGGAGGTGCGGGCCGACGAGACCAACCCGAAGGGGTTCGCGGAGTCGAAGTGGGTGGTCGACCTCCATCACGAACTGCTGCAGCGGTGCCACGTGCAGGTGTCCGACTCGCGGCCGACGGCGTGGTACGAGACCGGCAAGGCGAGCGCGTCCGGCATCACCCGCGCCCGGCTGACCGACTGGCTCGAGCCGCACTTCCAGGAGGCCCGGATCGTCGACGGGGTCGAGGAGCCGGCCATCGACGAGCTGGTCGTCAAGGACCCGCGGCTGGCCTGGTTCCTGGGCCTCTGGAAGTCCGCCGCACTCCGCACCGACGCGCAGCCGTCGTACGTCACGATGCTCCGCCACGTCACCGAGGTGGTCGGCAGCAAGCAGCGCTACTACGCGCCCGGCCAGACCAGCAGTGCCTTCAGCGAGGTCCAGCGCACCGCGGCCTGGGTGAACATGATGCTGCACACCGAGCGCGCCACCCGCGACGGGAAGCGGGCCTTCGTCCGGTACGACGACCTTCTGACCGACTGGACCGTCCCCGTGTTCCGGCTTGGGCAGGACCTGGATCTGGAAGCGGTCAAGGCCGCGAGCGCCAACTCCATCCGCGCGGTGCACCAGTTCATCGATCCGGACCTCAAGCGGGTGCAGACGACGTGGGACGACGTGGCCGTCCCCGAGCGGCTGCGCGAGCTCGCCGAGGAGACGTGGCGCGGGCTCAGCAAGCTGGCCGAGCCCGGCGGCGACACCCCCGACGTGCACGCGCTGCTCGACGAGGTCCGCGAGGCGTACGTCGCGTTCTACGACGAGGCCGAGGCCGTGGCGCAGTCCAGCGTGATCGCCGCGCGTCGCGAGGGCCGGCAGCAGGCGCAGGAGGACCGGCCGGCGACGCCGGACGCGTTCGCGACGAGGGCGAAGCGGCGGATCCGCAGAGCGTTGGGTTCGTGAACGCGCCGGACCCCGCCGACTTCCCGATCCGATGGGCGTGGGAGGACGGGCCGCTCACCCCCGGGCTGACCTGCGTCTTCCGCGTCAAGAACGAGGCCCGCAACCTGCCGTGGGTGCTGCCGCCGATGTTCGACGCCGTCCAGCACGTCGTCCTGGTCGACAACGGCTCCGACGACGGAACCGCGGAGATCGCCCAGCGGGTCGCCGAGGAGCACGGGGCGGCGGCGCGGTTCACCCTGGCCAGCTATCCGTTCCGGGTCTCGCGCGCCGGCACCGAGCACCTCGAGACCCCACCCGACTCCGTGCACTCCCTGACCTACTTCTACAACTGGTCGTTCTCGCACGTGCGCACGTCGTACTCCATGAAGTGGGACGGCGACATGGTCCTCACCGCCGAGGGCGTCGAGCTGCTGCGCGACCTCTCGTGGCAGCTCGAGGACTCCAACGCCGTCGTCGCCATCCCGCGGCACCCGATGTCGGTGGAGAGCGAGTCGGTGGCCTGGCTCGACCTCGGCTACCGCTTCCTCGAGCCGTGGGTCTACCCGATGGGTCCGGAGTTCACGTTCGTGAAGGCCTTCGAGTGGGAGGTCCGCGAGTTCCCGCCCACGAGCGAGCGGATCGTCGCGCCGGAAGGCATGTGCGTCGAGCTCAAGTGGCTCGACCAGGACGAGTTCGCGCACTGGAGCGACACCTCCTTCGACCCCGTGCGTACGCCGCGCAAGGCCCGCGAGATGGAGGTCAACCGCGCCCTCCACGAGGGCCGGGGCCACGAGATCGAGGGGCTGAAGCGGATCGAGGCGCCGGCCGGCGTGCACGTCGTCGACTACGTCACGAAGGAGTGGATGCAGCTCGAGCCGCGACCGCTCACGCTCCGCCTCGAGCTCCAGGACCAGCTTTGACCGGCCCAGGTCCCGCGCTCGACGGCTTCGTCCAGGAGGCCCCGAAGTCCCACGTCGTCATCGGGCCTGACGGCGAGGTCGAGCCCGGCAAGTACGACCGCGTCGCCGTCACGGTCCGCGACCGCGGCGAGCTCCGCGCACTGCGGGTCCCGAAGGGCGTGCGCACCAGGGCGCTGGCGGTGTGGCTGGACGAGGGCAGCTCGGCGCTGTCGCTGACCCCGCGCCCGGAGTGGCCGCCGCTGGCCATGATCCGGTCGCGGGCGGTCGACGGCGGCTGGCTCACCGTGCTTCGGTTCGAATCCTCCGTTCCCGTGCACCGCGTCGTCACCGAGCTGGGGCGGCAGGCGGTCTGGCCCGACCACGCCGGTGAGCGCGGCCTGGTCCTGGCCGAGGAGGCGACCGACAAGGTGGCCGCAGACCCGCTGGACCTGACCGACCCGGATCCCATGGTCGCCCTCGGGCCGCTCGACGAGCGGCTGCTCAACCCGATGGGGTTCGAGCGCGACGTCGACGGACCGGTGGTGGACCTCTCCGAGCTGGACTGGGGCCGCGGTCCGACCGAGGCGCTGGTCCGGGGCCTGCGCGGCAACCTCGGCGTGCGCGCCGACCTCCCGCAGGCGACCCCACTGCTGGCGGCCCGGGTGATCGCCGGAATGGCCATGGCCGGGATACCGCTGTCGGCGGACCGGGTCGCCACCCGCGTAGCCGCCCACCTCGGATCCGACGTCACCGCCGCCATCACGGCGCCGGTCGACCTGTCGGACCCACAGGCCCGCGAGGAGCACAGCGTCGTGCTCCGCCGCGCCGCGCTCACGGCGTATTCCTCGGCCGCCTGGCGCACCCGGCTCGGCGCCCTGGCCGGCGTCCGGGTCGCCGCCCAGCCCGAGGTCTCGGTCGTGATGGCCACCCGCCGCCCCGACCTCCTCGAGCACGCGCTGGGCCAGGTCGCGCGGCAGCGTGGCGTCGAGCGGCTCGAGCTGGTGCTCGCCCCGCACGGCTTCGAGCCCGACCCCGACGTGCTGGCTACCCATGACCTCGACCTGCGGGTGGTCCCGCAGCCCGAGGACGTCGTCTTCGGTGACGTGCTGCACGCCGCGGTGGGGGCCGCGTCCGGCGACGTGGTCCTCAAGATGGACGACGACGACTGGTACGCCCCCGACGCCGTCGCCGACCTCCTGCTCGCCCGCAGCTACAGCGGCGCCGAGCTGGTCGGCATGCCCGACGACGCCTACTACCTCGAACCCACCGACGAGACCGTCCGACTCGGCCAGCCGGCCGAGGTCTACCGCCAGTTCGTCGCCGGCGGCACGCTGATGCTCGACCGCGGGCTGCTGCGCGAGGTCGGCGGGTTCCGCACCGTACGCCGCCACGTGGACGCCCAGCTGATCGTCGCCGTCCGCGCGGCCGGTGGCACGACGTACCGCACCCACGGCCTCGGCTACGTGCTGCGCCGCACCGCGTCCGGCCACACCTGGCAGGCCGACCTCGACGACCTGCGCGCCCGGGCGGCGCAGGTGACCCCCGGCTTCTGGCCCGGACGGCTCATGGAGCTCTAGCCCTCCCGAGCCCTACGATCACGCACATGCGCCTGCGAACCGGCCTCGCCGTCCTGCCCCTCGTCCTGGTCCCGCTGGTGGCCTGCGCGCCGGAGGACGACAGCGGCGCCGCCTCGGACGACCAGACGTCGAGCTCTCCCAGCGAGGAGACCAGCGCGGCGACGACCGAGTCGACCACCCCGACCGAGGAGCCAGGCGGGACCGGCCTCTCGCCCGAGTGCGCGCCCGACCAGCTGCCGCTCAACGCCGCGGGCCAGCTGACCATCGCGACCGACTCGCCCGCCTACGAGCCGTGGTTCGTCGACGACGACCCGACCAACGGCCAGGGCTACGAGTCGGCCGTCGCCTACGCGGTGGCCGAGCGGCTCGGCTTCGGCCCGGACCAGGTCGAGTGGACCGTGGTGCCGTTCAACACGTCGTACAAGCCGGGCGACAAGGACTTCGACTTCGACATCAACCAGATCTCGATCAGCCCGGCGCGGGCCGAGGTCGTGGACTTCTCCGATGGCTACTACGCCGCGTCGCAGGCCGTGATCGCCCTCAAGGGCTCGCCCGTCTCGGAGGCCGCCAGCGTCGCGGAGCTGGCCGACTACAACCTCGGGGCCCAGACCGGCACGACCTCGCTCTCCGCCATCCGGGACGTGATCAAGCCAGCCAATGACCCGGCGGTCTTCGAGGACACCAACGCCGCCAAGCAGGCCCTCCTCAACGGCCAGATCGACGCGATCCTCGCCGACCTGCCGACTGCCTTCTACATCTCCGCGGTCGAGATCCCCAAGAGCACGATCGTGGGTCAGTTCCAGCCGACGACCGGGGAGCAGGAGCAGTTCGGGCTGCTCTTCCAGAAGGGCAACCCGCTGGTCCCGTGCGTCAACGAGGCGCTGGCCGCACTCACGGCCGACGGCACCCTCGCCCAGCTCGAGCAGGAGTGGCTGTCGGACGTGGTGGACGTTCCCGTCCTGCAATGACCGAGCTCTGGTCGCCCAGCGAGAGGGAGCTCGAGCGACGAGCGGTACGCCGTCGACAACGGGCCGTCTCGATCACTGTCGCCACCGCGGTGACGGTCGTGGTCTTCGGGCTGCTGCTGCTCGGGATCCTCAGCTCGCCGGGCTGGCCGAGCGTCCACGAGCTGTTCTTCAACGGCTTCCACGCCAAGGAGTCCTTCGACGCCATCCTCGAGGGCTTCTGGGTCAACGTGAAGCTCTTCTTGATCTGCGAGCCGGTGATCCTGGTGCTGGCCCTGCTGGTGGCGCTGGCCCGCACCGCTCGCAGCCCCTGGCTGCTGCCCGTCCGCCTGATCGCGGTCGGCTACACCGACGTGTTCCGCGGCGTCCCGACGATCCTGCTGGTGGTCCTGCTCGCGTTCGGCATGCCGGCGTTGCGGCTGCAGGGCATCCCCAACAGCGCGCTGTTCTGGGCCGGCGTGGCGCTCGTCCTGTCCTACGGCGCCTACGTCGCCGAGGTGTTCCGCGCCGGCATCGACTCGATCCATCCCTCGCAGGTGTCCAGTGCCTCGGCCCTGGGGCTCAGCCGGGGACAGACCATGCGGTTCGTGGTGGTGCCGCAGGCGGTCCGCCGGGTCGTCCCGCCGCTGCTCAACGACTTCGTCTCGCTGCAGAAGGACACCGCGCTGGTCGCCGCTGCGGGTGTGTTCGATGCGGTGTTCGCGGCCCGCGACTACGGGAACTTCAACTTCAACTACACGCCGCTGGTCGTGGTCGCCGGCTTCTTCGTGGTGATGACCGTGCCGCTCGCGAGGTTCTGCGACTGGCTGCAGCGCCGCTGGATGGAGCGCGAGCGGGCGGGTGCCCTGTGACTGCGCTCGTGGAGGTGACCGACCTGCGCAAGTCGTACGGCGACCGCGTGGTCCTTGCCGACATCGACCTCACGGTCAACAAGCACGACGTCGTCTGCCTGATCGGTTCGTCGGGCTCGGGGAAGTCGACGCTGCTGCGCTGCCTCAACCTGCTCGAGCAGATCGACGACGGCGTGATCCGTTTCGCCGGCGAGGAGATCTCCGACCCGCGCGTCGATCCGCGCGCCGTACGTCGCCGGATCGGCATGGTCTTCCAGGCCTACAACCTGTTCCCGCACCTGTCCGTGCTCGACAACTGCCTCCTCGCGCCGATGCGCGTGCACGGGGTGTCCCGGTCGGAGGCGACCCAGCGGGCGCGCGACCTGCTCGACCGGTTCGGGCTCGGCGACCAGTCCGAGAAGCACCCGGACCGGTTGTCCGGAGGCCAGCAGCAGCGGGCCGCGCTGGTGCGGGCGCTCTGCACCCAACCCGAGCTGCTGCTGCTCGACGAGATCACCGCCGCCCTCGACCCCGAGCTGGTGGGCGACGTGCTGACGATCGTGCGCGACCTCGCCGAGGCGGGCACCACGATGGTGCTGGCCACCCACGAGATGAGCTTCGCGCGCGAGATCGCCACCACCGTCTGCTTCCTCGACGACGGCCGGATCCTGGAGCAGGGCCCACCGTCGGTCATGCTGGTCGCACCCGAGCAGGAGCGCACTCGCCAGTTCCTGCGCCGAGTGCTGCCAGGGACCGGCTGACCCCGCGACGTACCCTCGAAGGGTGCGCCCTCGTCTCGCACTCCTTCTCGGAGCCCTCGTCGTCCCTGTCCTCCCGATGGTGGTGGCCGCCCCGGCCCACGCCGTCACCAACATCATCTGCGTCAACAGACCCGACGACAGCGAGTGCAACCCCGCCCGTCCGGCCACGATCCCGCTCGCCATAGCGGCGGCAGCCGCTGACGGGGTGGACTCGGTGATCCGGATCGGCCCGGGGACCTACGCGGACGGTCCCTATGTCTTCGACGGCAGCACCTCTCCGCTGACGATCCAGGGCTCCAACAACGGCACCGGCGTCAACGCAACGCTGCTGAAGGGCGGCGCGGCGGCGCCGTACGCCACCGCGACGAACGTCACCATCCGCAACCTGCGGATCGAGGTGAGCGGCTCGGGAGCCCAGGGCCTCGCGCTCACGACGGGTTCGATCGCCCAGAACGTGATCGTGGCCGACGACCCCGCGGCCGTGGCGGCCAACGCCGTCGGCATCCGGCTCGAGGGTTCCAGGGTCGAGAACTCGACTGTCAGCCTCTATCGCGGCCCCGGCAACACCGGCATCCGGCAGGTGTCGGGACCGGCGGTCGTCTCGCGCGTCTCCGTGCGTGCTTCCGGCACCGGTGTGGCCGCGCAGGGTGGGTCGCTGGCGATCGACAACGCGGTCCTCAACCTCGACGTCACCGGACAGGCCGGGCTACGGGCCGACGCCGGCTCCAGCGTGGACGCCCGACACCTCACCGTCGTCGGTGGAGCCGCCGGGTCGCAGGGCGTCCTCGCGTCCACCGCGGGCGCGGCGACCGCGGTCACCCTGGTCAACTCGATCGTGCGCGGGCCCACCGACTCCGTGGCGGCCAACGGCGCTGCGGCGACTCTCACCGTGCACCACACCGACTTCCAGACCAACCCCCCTGGCAGCGGCACCGTCACCGTGGGTGCGGGCAACCTGCCTGGCGTCGACCCGGCCTTCATCGATCCCTCGTTCTCCGGTCCCGGCGGAGGCGACCTCGCGCTCCGGGCCGGCTCACCGGTCGTCGACAAGGGCGACCCGCTCACCAGCACGGGTAGCGACCGGAACGGCGACGGACGCGCCTTCGACGGCGACGGCAACGGGTCACCGATCCCTGACATGGGCGCGTATGAGCTTCGCGACATCACCGCCCCCGTCACGACCTTCACCGCCCGACCCTCCGGTTGGACCAACGACAACACGCCCGTCTTCCAGTTCCGTAGCGAGGACGGTGCCCGGTTCGAGTGCCGGGTGGACGGCGGCGCGTTCCAGCCGTGCACGAGCCCGACGACCACGACCGCGTTGCCCGACGGGCCGCACTCCCTGACGGTCCGGGCCACCGACAGAGTCTTCAATGTCGAGGCGAACCCGCCCACGACCGCCTTCACGATCGACACCGTCAGGCCGGACACCAGGTTCACCAAGAAGGCGCCCAAGCGGTTCTTCAAGGAGCGGGTGAAGTTCAAGTTCGCCTCGTCCGAGGCGGGCGTCCGGTTCCAGTGCAAGCTCGACCGCCAGTCGTGGCGCGCCTGCGGGTCGACGTACAAGTTCGGCGTGAAGCGCGGCAAGCACACGCTCCTGGTGCGGGCGGTCGACCGCGCCGGCAACACCGACAGTTCGCCGGCCCGCTACAAGTTCAAGCGGCTCAAGCGGCGCTGATCGCGGTGGTCAGGACCTCGCCCGCGAGGGTAGGTTCTGCGGATGGTGGTCACCTCGGGCGCGACCGCGAGTGTGGGCGCCCCTCTTGTCGTGCTCGACGGCGTCAACAAGTGGTTCGGTGATCTGCACGTCCTCAACGACATCAACCTGACCGTCGCGCGTGGCGAGGTCGTCGTGGTCATCGGACCGTCGGGGTCGGGCAAGTCGACGCTCTGTCGAGCGATCAACCGGCTCGAGACGATCGACAAAGGTGCGATCAGCCTCGACGGGACGCCGCTGCCCCAGGAGGGCAAGGAGCTGGCCAATCTCCGTGCCGAGGTCGGCATGGTGTTCCAGAGCTTCAACCTCTTCGCCCACAAGAGCATCCTCGAGAACGTCACCCTCGGGCCGATCAAGGTGCGCGGGATCAAGCCCGCCGACGCGGAGGCGAAGGCGAGAGAGCTGCTGGACCGGGTCGGCGTGGGCGCGCAGGCCGACAAGTACCCCGCGCAGCTGTCCGGCGGCCAGCAGCAGCGCGTGGCGATCGCGCGTGCGCTCGCCATGGAGCCGAAGGTGATGCTCTTCGACGAGCCGACGTCGGCCCTGGACCCGGAGATGATCTCGGAGGTCCTGGACGTGATGGTCGACCTGGCCAAGCGCGGCATGACGATGGTGGTCGTCACCCACGAGATGGGCTTCGCGCGCACCGCCGCAGACCGGGTGCTGTTCATGTCGGACGGCGCCATCGTCGAGGAGAACACCCCCGAGGAGTTCTTCACCAACCCGCGGTCGGAGCGCGCCAAGGACTTCCTCGGCAAGATCCTCAGGCACTGAGGAACCGGATCAACTCACAAGCACGACTCAACTGAAGTTCGGGAAGAAGGAGAGAGATGCGATTCATCAGAGCGAAGGCGGTGCTGGCCGGTGTCGGCCTGGCATTGAGCCTGACGGCCTGCGGCGACGCGGGCGACGACGACGACAGCGGAACCGACGTCGAGGTGGAGGAGAACGCCGCCGACGACTTCGACGACGGCACCCGCATGAAGGAGCTGGCCGACGCCGGCAAGGTCGTGATCGGCGTGAAGTACGACCAGCCGGGACTGGGCTTCAAGGGCGCGACCGACGACCTCCCGAGCGGCTTCGACGTCGAGATCGCGAAGCTGCTG
Organism: uncultured Actinomycetota bacterium; assembly: GCA_963759065.1. Taxonomy (GTDB): domain Bacteria; phylum Actinomycetota; class Actinomycetes; order Propionibacteriales; family Nocardioidaceae; genus Nocardioides. The sequence continues at coordinate 149,199 of CAVWYA010000019.1, forward strand.
GTCGCCGACCTCGGCATCGACCCGGAGGACGCCTCCGTGGTCACCTACGAGGAGACGATCTCCGACAACCGCGAGCCGTTCCTGCTGCAGGGCAAGGTCGACCTGGTGCTCGCGTCGTACTCCATCACCGACGAGCGTCGTGCCGAGGTCGGGCAGACCGGTCCCTACTTCCTGACCGGACAGCAGCTCCTCGTCCCCACGGACAGTGACGTGGAGAGCATCGCCGACCTGGCGGGCCAGGAGGTCTGCTCGGTCACGGGGTCGACGTCCATCGACAGGATCAACGAGCAGGGCGCCAAGGGCATCGGCTTCGACAGCTACTCGGAGTGCGTCCAGAAGGTGCTGGACGGCACCGTGCCGGCCATGTCCACCGACGGCTCCATCCTGGCCGGGTACGCCGCCCAGAACGAGGGGCAGCTGAAGGTTGTGGGCGACGAGTTCTCCGAGGAGCGGATCGGGGTCGGGTACAGCCTCGAGCACCCCGAGATGTGCGACTGGATCAACAACGTCCTGGAGGACTCCTTCGAGGACGGGAGCTGGGCGGCGGCGTTCGAGAAGACCCTCGGCCCGTCGGGCATCGAGACGCCGGAGCCGCCGGCGTTGGACGAGTGCCCCGCGGCCTAGGACCCGTTCCAGCCATCCGCTGACGTCCGGGCGGCGCGCGCTGAGCGCGCCGCCCGGCGTCGCACCCGGGAGGAGTGAGTTTGCAAGCCGTCGTCGACAACTTCGACCTCTACCTCAAGGCGTTCGGCTACACGCTCGCGCTCTTCCTCGTGTCCGGTGTCCTGTCGCTGGTCCTCGGTACGTTCCTGGTCGCGATGCGGGTCGGACCGGTCGCCGTGCTCCGCTGGGCCGGAACGACGTACGTGACCCTGGTGCGCAACACGCCACTGGTCATCATGTTCGCCTTCTTCTCCTTCGCGGCGCCGACCCTCGACATCAAGTTCAACTGGCTCGACGTGCACATCGGCGACTACGACTTCACCGCACTCTTCGGCGCCGCCGTCGCCTCTCTGACGCTCTACACCTCGAGCTTCGTGTGCGAGGCGCTGCGAGCGGGCGTCAACGCCGTACCGCTGGGGCAGGCCGAGGCGGCTCGTGCGATCGGCCTGCCGTTCGGTGGCGTCATGTCCCAGGTGGTGCTGCCGCAGGCGTTCCGCGCCGCCATGCCACCCCTGGCCAGCGTCCAGATCGCGCTGATCAAGAACACCTCGGTCGCTGCCGTGTTCGGCGTCGCGGAGGCGACCGCGCAGATGCGCGGCTTCACCAACGACTACTCGGCCCAGCGGCTGGGGATCTTCGCGTGCTTCGCGCTCGGCTACATCGTGATCGTCGAGGTCGTGTCCTTCCTCTCGAACCGTCTCGAGCGGCACTGGAGGGTGGCCACATGACGACCAGCGTGCTCTTCGACGCGCCCGGGCCACGCACGGTCCGCCGGCACCGCCTCTACGGCGTCGTGGCCGTGGTGGGCCTGCTCGCCGTGCTCGCGTTCGTGGTCGACCGGTTCTACGACGCGGGTCAGTTCGAGGGCGACAAGTGGGAGGTCTTCGTCACCCCCGACTTCGTGCGCGTGATCCTGGTCGACGGGCTGCTGAACACCCTGAAGATGGCGGCCGTCGCGATCGTCGGAGCCACGGTCCTCGGCTCCGTCCTGGGCGTGGGCAAGCTCTCCGACCACGGCTTCGTCAGGTGGCCGGCGTGGCTCGTCGTCGAGTTCTTCCGCGCCGTACCGGTGCTCCTGCTGATGGTCTTCACCTGGTACCTCATCGGCATCAACAGGGACGGCTCGTCGTTCTGGGCCGTGGTGATCGCGCTGACCCTCTACAACGGCGCCGTGCTGGCCGAGGTGCTCCGGGCCGGCGTGAACGCCGTGCCGAAGGGGCAGCGCGAGGCGGCGTACGCGATCGGGATGCGCAAGACGCAGGTCATGAACATCGTGATGATGCCGCAGGCGGTCAAGATCATGCTGCCCGCGATCATCAGCCAGTGCATCGTGGCGCTGAAGGACACCGCGCTCGGCCAGTACGTGCTGGCCCCCGGCCTGACGAAGATCTACAAGCAGATCTACCTCGAGTTCGACAACCGGGTGCCCACGATGATCGTCATCGCGTCGCTCTACATCCTGGTCAACCTGGTGCTGACCGCACTGGCCACCTGGGCGCAGAAGCGGTTCGTCGGCGAGAAGAAGCCCCTCGAGGTCAGCCTGGTCGGCAACCTGAAAAGTGGGGCGGCCACGACACCGCTCAGCCCGTGAGCGCGGCCGCCATCCGTCTGACGATCTCGGTCAGCCGGTCGGGCGAGGTGGCGATGTTGAGCCGCACGTGGCCGTGTCCGGCCGTGCCGGGCCAGTAGATCTCGCCGGGCGACACCCGGACGCCACCGCTCAGGAGCACCGCCGCGGGGTCCTCGTGGCCGTAGGCGCGCAGGTCGAGCCAGGCCATGTACGTCGCCTCGAGCGGCCGCATCCGCGCTTCGGGGAGGTGCTCGGCGAGCAGGTCCCGCAGGAGGGTGCGCTGCTGGTCGAGCCGCTCGAGCAGCGCGGTCAGCCACGGGTCGCCGTCGTCGTACGCCGCGATCGACGCGACGACCCCGAGCGGGCTCCACGAGTCGTTCTGGGCCATGGGGATCTCGGCGAGCCGGTCGCGGGTCGCGTCGTCGCCGGTCACCATCTGCGCGCACTTGAGCCCGGGGATGTTGAACGCCTTGGACGCCGCGACGACCGTGACCGAGTGGTCGGCGGTCCCCTCGATGGATCCGTACGGCACGTGCTCGGCACCCGGCAGCACCAGCGGGCCGTGGATCTCGTCGGAGACGACCCGGGCGCCGTGCCTGGTCACGACGTCGCGGATCCCCTCGAGCTCGGCCCGGGTGTGCACGTGGCCGGCCGGGTTGTGCGGCTGGGTCAGGAGCAGGGTCCGCGCGCCGCGCGCGAACAGCTCGTCGAGCGCATCGAGGTCGATGACGTAGCTGTCGCCGTCCGGGTCCACCGGCAGGTCCCACTGCTCGCGCCCGGTGATCTGGCCGAGCCCGTGCTGGGGGTCGTACGCCGGCAGGGGCAGCACCATCGGCGCCCGCTCGCTCAGCACCTCCAGCGCGATGCGGACGCCCACGGTCACGTCGGCCGTCGGCAGCACCCGGTCCGGCAGCACGTCGATGCCGAAGTGGCGCTGGACGAACCCGGCGTACGCCTCGCCGAGCCGGCCACCGGACCGCTCGTACGCCGGGTAGCCGACCTCGCCGCGCTCCACCGCGGCACGCAGCGCGACCGTGATCGGCTCGGCGAGCGCGTAGTCCATCTCGGCCACCCACGCCGGCAGCACATCCGGCTCGACCATGCCCCACTTGAGCACCAGTGCGGAACGGGCTTCGTCATCGGTGTAGTCGCGGATGAGGCTCACCAGTCCATCCAACACCGGTGGGATCGCGGCAAGATGGCCGGATGGACGCGAGCTGGCGCGAGGCGATCACCGCGACCCGGCACTGCCTGACCGGCTGCGCCATCGGCGAGGTGCTCGGCATGGTGATCGCGACCGCCGCCGGGTGGGGCGACGTGGCCAGCATCGCCACTGCCGTCGTGCTGGCGTTCTTCTTCGGCTACCTGCTGACCTTCACCGGACAGCGCCGCGCCGGCCTCCGGTTCGGGGCCGCGGTCCGCATCGCCCTGGCCGCCGACACCGTGTCGATCCTGGTGATGGAGATCGTCGACAACGGCGTCCTGCTGGTCTGGCCGTCGGCGATGGAGGCGGGGCTGCCGGACCTGCTCTTCTGGGCCTCGCTGGCGATCGCGCTGACGATCGCCTTCGTGGTCACCGTGCCCGTGAACCGCGCCATGATCGCCCGCGGGCTCGGGCACGCGAAGGCGCACGCGGCGCACTCCGGGCTCTCGGGGCTCTCGGGGCGCTCGGGGCATGCCGAACACCACGAGCACTGATCGGCTCGTGGTCAGGTCAAGAACGCGTCAGTGTTTGCCTGAGGTCGAGGGCGACATCGCCCCCGGCTTCTCAGACTGCGTGTGTACGGGCCGTGACGGCCGGTGCCCCCCGAGAATCACCCCTGAAAACTAGCCGACGGCGGTGGTTGAGCCATCACCTAAAGGGGGTGTTTCACCGTCTCGGACCCGGACCGGACACACGTCGCCGGTCTGCAATGCTCCCGGCATGAGTGTCACGCTCGGCCAGGGAACCGGCCCGCTGCGGGGGGTCAAGGTCGTCGAGATCGCCGGCATCGGCCCCGGCCCCCACGCGTGCATGATCCTCGCCGACCTCGGTGCCGACGTGATCCGCGTCGAGCGGCCCGGCGGGCAGCTGCTCTCCGGTGGCGCCACGATGGTGCTCAACCGCGGCCGCCCGAGCGTGGCCCTGGACCTCAAGCAGCCGGAGGCCGCGGCGACGGTGCTCGAGCTCGTGAAGGATGCCGACCTGCTGGTCGAGGGGATGCGGCCCGGCGTGACCGAACGGCTCGGGATCGGCCCCGAGCAGTGCCACGCGGTCAACCCGCAGCTGGTCTACGGACGGATGACCGGCTGGGGACAGGACGGCCCGCTCGCCCAGGCCGCCGGGCACGACCTCAACTACATCTCGGTGGCCGGCGCCCTCTTCGGGATGGGGCAGACGCCGGAGCGGCCGCAGTTCCCGGCCAACCTCGTCGGTGACTTCGGCGGTGGGTCGACGTACCTCGTCATCGGGCTGCTGGCCGCGCTGCTCGAGGCCCGGGTGTCCGGGCAGGGTCAGGTCGTGGACGCCGCGATCGTGGACGGTACGGCGCACCTCAACGCGATGTCTTCGGCGTTCCTCGCGAGCGGTGGCTACCAGGAACGACGCGGCGCGAACCTCCTCGACGGCGGCGTGCCCTACTACGACGTCTACGAGACCTCGGACGGCAGGCACGTGTCGGTGGGCGCGCTGGAGCCGCAGTTCTACGCCACGCTGATCGGGATGCTCGGCCTCGAGGACTCCGCGCCGGGGCAGGCGGACCTCGACCGGTACGACGAGCTGCGGACCCTCCTCACCGACACCTTCAAGCAGAGGACGCAGGCCGAGTGGGTCGAGCTGTTCGAGGGCACCGACGCCTGCGTCGCGGGGGTGATCCCCGTCAGCGAGGCGCCCGAGCACCCGCACCTCAAGGCGCGCGAGACGTTCGTCGAGCACGACGGGCTGGTGCAGCCGCAGCCCGCGCCGCGGTTCTCGCGGACCGGAGCGTCACTGGGGCTCCCGCCCTCGCCGGTCGCCGGCACCCACACCCGGGACGCGCTGACCGCCTGGGGCATCGACGACGTCGACGGGCTCATCGAACGAGGTGTGGCGGTCCAAGGGTGAGACCCTTCCTCTTCCTCGGCATCCGCGCCCAGGACGTCGCCGCCGACGACGAGTACGCCGCGGTGCTGCGCTGCTCCGGGCTCGACGAGCGCGACGTGCACCGGGTCCGGCTCGAGCGCGACGAGCTCGGCCCGGTCGACCTCGACGACTGGTCGGGGATCGTGATCGGCGGCGGGCCGTGGAACGTCAGCGATCCCCAGGACCAGAAGGACGCAGCGCAGGTCCGCGGCGAGGCCCGGCTGCGCGAGCTCGCCCTCCAGGTGGTCGAGGCGGACTTCCCCTTCCTCGGCGCCTGCTACGGCATCGGGACGCTCGGCACCCTGGCCGGCGGCGTGGTCGACCGCACCTTCAGCGAGCCGATCGGCCCGATGGTCATCGACCTCACCGAAGCCGGCCGCGACGACCAGCTGCTCGGCGTACTGTCGCCGTCGTTCACGGCCCTGCTCGGCCACAAGGAGGCCGTCTCCCGGCTCCCCGACGGCGCGACCCTGCTGGCGTCCTCGGCGACCTGTCCGGTGCAGGCGTTCCGGATCGGGCGCAACGTCTACGCCACGCAGTTCCACCCCGAGCTCGACCTGGCCGGGATCATCGCGCGCACCGAGGCCTACCGGCACTTCGGCTACTTCGAGCCGCACCAGGCCGACGAGATCGTCGACCGCTCCCGCGGCGCCGTCATCACCGAGCCGCCCCGGATCCTGGCCCGCTTCGTGGAGCTGTTCGGTCGTGGCTGAGAGCCGCCATCGGTCACTTTCGGTGCGATGGCGCTGAAAAGGATCGACCGCACCCTTGCCGCGACACGATGTCACAGATAGTTTTGCGTCTGTGACACCCTCCCCCGAGCACGTCGACGTCCTGATCGTCGGGGCCGGGCTGTCCGGCATCGGCGCGGCCTGCCAGCTGCGCGACCACCTGCCCACCAGGTCGGTCGCGGTGCTCGAGGCGCGCGAGGCCAGCGGTGGCACGTGGGACCTGTTCCGGTATCCCGGCATCCGCTCCGACTCCGACATGTTCACCTTCGGCTTCAGCTGGCGGCCCTGGCCCGGCGACCGCGCGCTGGCGGACGGGCCGTCGATCCTGGCCTACCTCCGCGAGGTCGCCGAGGAGTACGGCGTCGACGAGCTGATCCGCTACCGGCACAAGGTCCGCCGCGCGAGCTGGGACTCCGAGGCCGCGCTGTGGACGGTCGAGATCGACCACGCCGGCACCCCGACCACGCTGACGGCGAGCTTCCTGTGGGCCTGCGGCGGTTACTACGACTACGACGAGCCCTACGCGCCCGCGTTCCCGGGCTCCGACGACTTCGAGGGCGCGATCGTCCACCCCCAGCACTGGCCCGAGGACCTCGACCACACGGGCCAGCAGGTCGTCGTGATCGGCAGCGGCGCCACGGCGATCACGCTGGTCCCGGCGCTGGCCGAGACCGCCGGCCACGTGACCATGCTTCAGCGGTCCCCGACGTACGTCGTCTCCCGGCCGGCGCGCGACCGGTTCGCGCGCCGGCTGTCCAGGCTGCCGGCGCGGATCTCCTACCCGCTCGTGCGGTGGGCCAACATCCTCAGCGGCATCGCGACCTTCCAGCTCTCCCGGCGCCGACCCGAGCTCGTGAAGCGGGTCGTCCTCAAGGCGGCCAGGGCGCAGGTGCCCGAGGTCGACGTCGACGTGCACTTCCGGCCGCGCTACAACCCGTGGGACCAGCGCTTCTGCGTGGTGCCCGACGGCGACCTGTTCCGTGCGCTGCGCAAGGGCCAGGCCTCGATCGCCACCGACACGATCGAGCGGTTCGACGCGACCGGGGTACAGCTGACGTCGGGAGACCACCTCGACGCGGACCTCATCGTGACCGCCACGGGCTTCCAGGTGCTCACCTTCGGCGGCATCGAGCTCGTCGTGGACGGTGACCCCGTCGAGGTGGGCGACGCGATGGCCTACAAGGCGATGATGCTGAGCGGCGTCCCCAACTTCGTCTTCACGATCGGCTACACCAACGCGTCTTGGACGCTCAAGGCCGACCTGATCTCGGCGTACGTCGTGCGGCTGCTGCGCCACTTCGACAAGATCGGCGCGCGGTCGGTCGTCCCGGTGCGGCAGCCGGACGTCGAGGAGGAGCCGATCATGGACTTCACGTCCGGCTACGTCCTGCGGGCGCTGGCCAAGCTCCCCAAGCAGGGCAGCCGGGAACCCTGGCGGCTGCGCCAGAACTACCTGGTCGACCTGCGCAGCATCAAGCGCGCGCCGATCGAGGACGGCGTGCTCGCCTTCGATCGGGTGCCCGCCCGAAAGGGTGATTCGACTCTCAGTGCCGTTTGACGCACGCCGTGATCGGAGACCGGACGGGTCCGACAACGCACCGGAGGTGCTCGATGGGCTTCGACGACAAGGTCGACAACAAGGGCGAAGAGCTCAAGGGCCGCGCCAAGGAAGCTGCGGGCGCGGCGACCGGCGACGACGAGCTGAAGAACGAGGGCCGCGCCGACCAGGCCGAGTCCTCGGTCAAGCAGGCCGGCGAGAAGGTCAAGGACGCGGTCGACGACGTCAAGGACGCGTTCAAGAAGTAGCAGGAGAAACAAGAAGTAACAGGCGTCACGCCCGCCTCGATGCGGGCTCGTGCGGGCCGCTCTGCCACACTGGTGAGAGCGGCCCGTTCACGTCTTACCCCGGGCCAGCCCCCGCGTTCACCGCGGCCGGGCCACGAAAGAACCAAAACCTCTGGTGAGACACCACCATCGAGAGTGATCTCCCTTGTCTTCCGCACGCTCCACCCTGTCATTCGCCGAGCTCGGCGTACCTCACGACCTCGTCGCCGTCCTCAAGGCGCGCGACATCACCACTCCCACCCCGATCCAGGCCGCGACGCTGCTCGACTCGCTCGCCGGCCGCGACGTCCTCGGCCGTGGCCGCACCGGCTCGGGCAAGACCTACGCGTTCCTGCTTCCTCTGGTGGCCCGGCTCTCCGAGTCCGGCCGGCCGCGTCGCGCGGGCAAGCCGCGCGCCCTGATCCTCGCCCCAACCCGTGAGCTGGTCGGGCAGATCGAGCAGGCGCTCATCCCGCTCGCCGCCACGGCGGGGCTCACCACCCGCACCGTCTTCGGCGGCGTCGGCCAGGGCCCACAGGTCCAGGGGCTGCGCCGCGGCGTCGACATCGTGCTGGCCTGCCCCGGCCGGCTCGAGGACCTCATCAAGCAGGGCCACTGCGACCTCGGCTCCGTCGAGACCACCGTGCTCGACGAGGCCGACCACATGGCCGACCTCGGCTTCCTGCCCTCCGTACGCCGCCTGCTCGCCGCGACTCCCCAGCAGGGCCAGCGGCTGCTCTTCTCGGCCACGCTCGACCGGGGCGTCAACGTCCTGGTCAAGCAGTTCCTCCAGCAGCCGGTGACCCACGAGGCCGACTCGGCGCAGACGCCGGTCGCCGCCATGGACCACCACGTGCTGCACGTGGCCCGCGAGCACCGCGTGTCCGTCCTCGTCGACCTCACCAGCGCCCCCGGCCGGACCATGGTCTTCACCCGGACCAAGCACGGCGCGAAGGCGCTGGCTCGTCAGCTCAACCGCAGCGGCGTACCGACCGTCGAGCTGCACGGCAACCTCAGCCAGGGCGCCCGCACCCGCAACATGGACGCCTTTCACTCCGGCCGCGCGACCACGATGGTCGCGACCGACATCGCCGCGCGCGGCATCCACGTCGACGACATCGCCCTCGTGGTGCACGCCGACCCGCCGTCGGAGCACAAGGCCTACCTGCACCGCTCGGGCCGTACGGCGCGCGCCGGTGCCGCCGGCACCGTGATCACGCTGATGACCGAGGACCAGGTCCGCGACGTCCGTGACCTGACCCGGGCGGCCGGCATCAAGCCGACCATCACCCGCGTCGACGGCCCGCGACACCCGATGCTCACGACCCTCGCCCCCGGTGAGCGGGTCCTCGTCGCCGGTGGCCTCGGCGTCACCGAGGAGGAGCCCGAGCAGCGCAGGTCCGGTGGTGGCGGCCATGGCGGCCGTGGTCGCTCGAGTGGTCAGCGTCGCTCGGGTGGTCAGCCGCGCTCGGGTGGTCAGCAGCGCTCGGGTGGTCAGCAGCGCTCCGAGGGCCAGTCGCGCTCGGGCGGCAAGCCGCGTCCGGCGTCCGGTTCGGCGGCTCCGGCCGGCGGTGGCAACCGCAACCGTCGTCGTCGCAGCCAGTCGTCGTCCTCCGGCCGTCCGCACAACGCCGCGTCGTTCAGCTCCGGCCGCCGCTGAGTCATCGGCGCCTTCTCCTTAGGATCGGCCCGGTGAGCGAGCTGCGGGCGTGGGTACGCCGGGCGCTCTGGGACGTGGTTCCTCGCGACCACCGCCAGAGCGACCGCGACCTGCGCCGGCGGCAGCTGGTCACCATCGGATTCGTGCTGCTGGGCGCGGTCGTCCTCGGCTTCTCGCTGCGGCTCGACCCGGGCAGCCGGTGGTTCTACCCCGCCACCTTCGGCCTCGCCGGCGTGTGGGCCGTGGGCGCGTTCGCCTCCGGTCCGCTGTACCTGGGCCGGATCACCTTCCGCGACGAGCACCGCCGCCCGATCATGACGCCGATCGCGCTCGGCCTCGGCCTGGCGGCCGTCTTCGTGGCCGGCGCCCTCCTGGTGCGCAGCCTGTCCCGGCTCTCCTTCCTGGAGGACCAGGTCGTCTCGGTCGTCGACTACGCCGACCAGGGCTCGCTGCCGATCCTCGTGGTCGTCACCGCCGTCAACGGCATCGCCGAGGAGCTCTTCTTCCGCGGGGCGGCGTACGCCGCCATCACGATGCGGCCGGTGCTCTGGACGACCGTCGCCTACGCCGTCGCGACGCTGGCCACCGGCAACGTGATGCTCGCCTTCGCAGCCGTGCTGCTCGGGCTCGTCGTCGGCCTCGAGCGCCGCGCAAGTGGCGGGATCCTCGGCCCCATCCTCACCCACTGCACCTGGTCGCTGGCCATGCTGGTGGCCCTGCCGCTGGTGTTCTTCTGAGCCGCCCACTTCGACCGATCCAGCGCAATCGCGCCGCATCGGTCTTGCTCCACGCGTGGAACAAGACCGATCCAGCGCAAATGCGCTGAATCCGTCCAAAGGCGGCGGTGGCGGCTAGGAGCCCTTCCGGGTCTCCTCGACCGCGATCTTGACGGCCTCCTGGTAGGTCATCGGCTCGCCCGGGACGATGTCACGGATGGAGTAGTCGGTCTGCAGCACCTCGGTGCTCATCGAGTCGATGAGGTTGCTGGCCGTGGTGGTGTCGACGTTGGTGACCAGGCCGATCCAGTGCGAGGAGAGCCGCGGCGTCAGCACCGGCACGGTGACGATCGGCACCCGGCGGCCGTTGATCACCTCCGCGGCCTCCTGGAGCATCTGGACGTAGGTGAGCCGGTCCGCGCCGCCGATCTCGTAGATCTGGCCGTAGGTCTTCTCGACCCCCGTCACGCCGACCAGGTAGCGGACGACGTCGACCAACCCGATCGGCTGGGTGCGGGTGTCGGCCCACCGGGGCACGACCATCGCGGGGAGGTTCTTGATCAGCTGTCGGGTCATCTCCCAGGAGATGCCGCCGGCACCGACCACGATCGCGGCGCGCAGCACGGTGACCGGTACGCCGGAGCTGCCCAGCAGCTTCTCGACCTCGCGCCGCGACCGCAGGTGCGGCGACAGGTCCTGACCGTCCTTGCCGAGCCCGCCCATGTAGACGATCTGGCGCACGCCGCTCGCAGCAGCCGCGAGCCCGAAGGCCTTGGCGGCCTCGGCGTCCTTGTTCTCGAAGTCGTTGTCGTCGAGGGAGTGCACGAGGTAGACCGCGACGTCCACGCCGTCCATCGGCTCGGCCAGGGTGCCCGGGTCGAAGACGTCACCGAAGACCGGATCACCGGGCCCGTCGTAGTCATCCGGGTTGCGTGTCATCGCCTTGACGCGGTGCCCCTCGGCGATGAGGGCAGGCACCAGCCGGCTGCCGATGAAGCCGGTCGCACCGGTCACCAGCACGCACAGGCTCTGGCCACTGCTCGGATCGCTCATCGCGATGATCCTAGGGACACGTACCGCGGTACCCCGTCAGCGGCCGTCTCAGGGTCTGCCCTGAGTCGAAGGCCCGCGATGGCCCGGTGGCGCTGTTCCCTCGCGAGGAGGATCGTCCAGGCATGGAGCTGCGCAGTGTCCTCGCCTTGGTCCAACGAGTTGTGGCCATCACGGTCGTGGTGGTCCTGGCCGCGTGCACGTCGACGGGTCGCGATGCCGGTCGGCCACCGGTCCCGGACGAGGACGACCCGACCGTCACCGAGGTGACCGAGCCGGTCCCGACCCCGTCACGCGGGACCGGCCAGACCGAGAACGCCGCGGATCAGGTGACCGAGGACGAGGTGGTGACGGCCCTGACCTCGGCGGGGATCGTGGTGCTCGGCGCCGACGGGTCGGTGGCCCACCCCGCGGTATCGCCCGCCTCCGGAGTGTCCGTGACGACCGACCAGGTGCCGAACCTGCTCGCCGAGGCGGTGGACGGCTCCGGCCCGACCGGCGCGGAGATCGATGCCTTCGGTCCGACACCGATCGCCTCGGCCGCGTTCCTCGCGGGCTACGCGCGAGGTGTCGACACCCCCGGGGCGCTGCTCTCGGCCCGGCTGTTGGCTCCCCAGGACCTCACCCATCCCGAGGACGTGATCTTCCCCGCGCTCGTGACGATGCTGTTCGCGTCCGACCTCGCGCATGCCTTCGGGGATCCATCCGAGGACGTACTGACCCCAGCGGCTTTCACCACGACGAGCCTCTCGGCGGGAGGTCTGTGCAGCGAGGCGACCGAGGCGATCTATCGGGGCATCAACACGATCTTCGATGCCCTGCACATCAAGCCCGTCAACGTGCCCAAGACCGGCCTCGCCTTCCTGGACAAGCTGCTGCAGGGCATGGCCAACGTGGTGATCGCCGGCATCAACTACATCATCGAGGCCGGACGAACCCTCGTCATCGCGGGCGTGAAGTTCCTGATCGACACGGTGCTCTCCGTCGTAGCCAAGGTCGCCGCCCTGGCCGCCATGGTGGGCAACTTCGTCAACTGGCTCAGCCCGTTGCACGTGAAGGTGGAGACGCCGAAGGACACCTATCCCAAGGGAGTCGGTGCGAACCTGGTCACGGTTCCCGCCACGGTGAGGGCATCCATCGACGTTGGCCTCGGCGACCTCGACTGGCCGAAGCCCTTCTCGGACTGCGCCCATGCGGCGGGCGTCGACCTTCCCCCGTTGAAGCCCGTCAACGAGAAGGTGACCTGGAGCCTGCATGCCGCCGACCCGAGCCTGCTGCGGGGCAGCGACGAGGCCAACGCCCAGGGCGCCGTCCTCCAGGACGGGGGCCCGGCGACCGCCACGGCCACGTGGTACCTGGTCACCGGCACCGAGCCCGCGGACGCCAAGGGCGAAGAGGTACGCCGGCCGGTGACGATCCGGGCCGAGGTCCAGCGCTCGAAGGTCGACGAGCTGCGCAGAGCGGTGATCGCGATGGGCGGCAAGCTGATCAGGGACTTCCTCCCGCCGATCATCGGCGACTTCCTCAGCAACGCCCTGACCGGACTGGCGCTCAAGGGCAGCGAGGGGCTGGTGAAGCTGCTGTCCGAACGAGGCCAGACCGAGGTCTGGGTGACCTACCACGACAAGGACAAGCCGAAGCCGCCGAAGCCTGACTCCAAGGCCCAGCACGAGGTGTGGACCGGACAGTGGCACAACACCGGGTACGGATCCGATGGCACCTTCACGATGGACGTGCGCCGCTCTGACACGACGATGACCGGCTCGATCGCGATCTACAACTCCGGGTGCGTATCCGGTGGGCAGCTGACGGCTACCGTCAACGGCGACCAGGTGCAGTTCGGCGCCATCCAGGCCGGGCACGCCATCAACTTCCAGGGCCAGGTCAAGGGCAACCAGGTAGCAGGTCTGTGGACCATC
>CAVWYA010000020.1:0-445284 GCA_963759065.1 uncultured Actinomycetota bacterium
GGCGCATGGAGCGGAGAACACCGGGGACGAGCCACAGGTTGTAGTCGTGAAGCCACACCGTCCCCCCGGGCGCGGTCCGGGCGCTGACGTGATCGGCGAAACGTGTGTTCACTGTTCTGAAGTGGGCCCACGCTGACGCGTCGAAGCGCAGCCGGTGGGGTTGGGACATCAATGACGGCCACAACGTGTCCTTGCAGGCTCGGTGGAAGTACCCCGACCACTCGGCGGCGCTCACCGGGACGAAGGACAGCGGCAGACCGGTGCCGTGGCCCCCGAGGCCGGCATCTGCAGTGTCGATCGACTCGACGACCGCAGCCGTTGCCCACACGGCGTCGGGCTTCGCTCGGAACACGCTGAGGAGGGTGGGCAGGATCCCGTTCGGGCTCGACGTCGGCTGCCATCCGGAGGACGTCAAGCTCACCGGGGGACGGTGATAACCGATCACCAGCGGGTACTCCCGCTCCACCCAGCCCAGCTCCTGGAGGGCCGTCAGGACGCCGGCGGCGTTCGGATGCCGGGCCCGGTGAACCGTGTCGCCGGCGGGCACGGCTGCCCACAAGCCGGGTTCAGCGTTGCCGACGATGACGCCCCGAGCGCCGACCTGGAACATCGACAGGTCGTTGAGCGAGTCGCCGGCCACCAGCACCGAGGTCATGGGCCACCCGAGACCGCGAGCCAGCACGACCAGCGCCCTCCCCTTGCTCGCTCTCGGCGGCAGGACGTCGAAGAAGCGGTCGGAGGAGTAGAGCCACGAGCAGCCCAGCTGGTCCACCGCGTCGGTGATCTCCTCGGTCAGATCACCCGGATCCAGGAGGAACGAGCAACGGCCGTCCTGGGGCACGCCCTCTTGGTAGACCAACGCCGTGAAGACGCCGAGCTTGGCACGCACGTGGTCCGCACCGGGCCAGCCGCTCCGCAGTGGCCCCTGTAGCGCTTCGACCGGGACCATGTCCGCACCGTCGATGACGCTCGCCCCGACATCGGCGATGATCCAGCGCGGCCTCGGCAACAGCGGGTCGAGCAGCGCCTCGTGCACCGACGCCAGGCCCCGGCCGGTAGCGAAGACGACCGTCACCTCGGGGTGGCGGGTCAGCGCCGCATGCAGCCGGCGACGATCGGCCGTGCCGCCACCGAGAAGCGTGCCGTCCAGGTCAGCTACGAGAATCCTCATTCAGCCACGGACACGCGCCAGCCACGTCCGAAGCCCGGCTACATCCACCGCCACGCTCGACCCGGCGCCGTCACTCCTGCGGCTCCACAGGCGACGGCGGCGGCAAGGCATTCCCGAAGGGGCCGGCCAGAGAGGTGGGCGTGCACGAACCCGGCATTGAAGCAGTCACCTGCGCCAGTGGTGTCCACGACCTCCAGTGCGACCGCGGCGATGTCGTAGCGCTCTCCGCCCTGGGCTGCGGTGGCACCGGCGCTGCCGCGCTTGACGACCACTGTGTCGACGAGACCTGTGAGGACCTCGAGCGCGTCGTCCAAGGTGCTGGTTCCCGTGAGCCGCAGTGCCTCGTCGGCGTTGGGGGCGAAGATGTCGACCTCGGCGAGGGTGTCGCGGACCGCCTGGCTTTCGAGCAGGCCTTCGACGTCCTGGCAGTCCATGAACACCAACGTCCCGAGCTGGTGGGCGACCTGTAGGGCGGCGTCCACGGGCTCGCCGTACTGCAGCTCGGCGAGCATCAGGACCTGCGGGCGGTGCTCGCAAACGAGCGCGGCCAGCGACTGCGGACAGATGGGATCCTGAAAGCTGACCATGGCGCGGTCGTCGGGAAACGAGAGCGCCACCGTGACGCTCCGCTGCGCGCGACGGTGGTGGCGAAAGGCCGTCTCGTCGAGACCTTCCTTGCGGGCCGCAGCGAGGACGTGCTGGCTGAACAGGTCGTCGCCGAAGTCGGCAGCCCACACGACGTCGTGGCCCAGGCGGCGCATGGCCATCGCGGGGGAGAACGCCCCACCCGGCAGCAGATCGAAACCTCGGGCGTCGACCTCCGCGCCCAGTGTCACCGGTCGAGTCAAGTCCAGAAAGATCAGGTCGGCGAAATACGAGCCATAGACGAGAACCTCACGGGCGAGCGTCCCCGAGTCAGCCATCGGGCCGGCCGCCGGCACGGACCGCGTGATCCCCCTTTCCCCAACCCGGCGTCGCTGGCAGCACGCCGCCGGCCTGCGTCAGGATCACGCCGCGATGGTGTCACACGCCCGCGCCGGCGGGCTTTCGAGCACGCGACGAGCCCCCTGGTCCGAGGCCGGCTCGATTCTGGTGGTCCTCGCCCCGCATCTTGACGACGCCGTCCTTTCCTGCGGCGCGCTCATCGCCGACGTCAGCCGGTGCGGCGTCGACGTGGTGGTGCTCACGGTCTTCAACGGACAACCGATCCCGCCGATATCCGATGCGGCGAAGAGGCTCCACGCCCGATGTGGCTTGTCCGACGAGCGCGCCATCGAGGAGCGCGAGCGCGAGGACGACCTTGCCCTCGCCGTGGTGGGCGCCAGGACCAAGCGGCTCGGCTTTCCCGAAGCGTTGTACAGGAAACGTGGCGACGGCAGTCCGACCTACTGCGCCGAGGCCGAGATCTTCGAGGCGGGCGAGGAGTCGGAGAAGGACACGCTCGCGGCAGTCGAGAAGGCGATCGGCGACGAGATCGCAGCGATCCGGCCCGACATGGTGCTCGCCCCCCTCGGTGTCGGCGCCCACATCGACCACCTGCTCGTATCCAGCGCCGCCCGTCGCTTCAGCTGCGACGTCCTGAACTACGAGGAGGTGCCCTACGTGCTCTCCGAGCATCGCCAGATCGGGCGCGATCCGGTGGCACCGGGCGAGTCGCGGTTGCACCCCTGCACCCCGCCGGCTGGTCGGCCAAGATCAGCGCCATCGAGTGCTACAAATCACAACTGCCCGTGCTGTGGCCCGGCCCGGGGACCTGGCAGCAGGACCTGAATTCGTACCCGCGGTCGATCGGCGACGGCGATCCAGCGGAGCGACTCTGGTTCCCGGGCATCCGTTCGACGGAGCGCTGGTGATGTCTCGGTCTCTCATCGTCCAGCGAGGCGGTCCGCCGATCACCACCCCCCACTTCGTCGAGCAGCGCCCCTAGAGGCGCCCGGTCGCCTTCACCTTGAGGTAGGCGTCGGCCAGGCGGGGTGCGAGACGGCCGGGTTCGGCGTCGACGACGGTGGCTCCCAGGCCCCGAAGCCGGGCGACGGTGCGCGCCCGCGACGCCCTCGCCGCCACCGCCGCCGCCTTGCGGTAGGCGCTGGAGGCGTCGGTCGGCACCGACGCCGCCCACGCCGCCACCTGGGGGTCGGTGACGCTCGCCACCAGCACCAGGTGGTGACGGCTGAGCAGGGGCAGCACCGGGACCACCGTCTCGGTCACCGCCTGCTCGGCCAGCTCGGTGAAGAGCACGAGCAGCGACCGCCTGCGGAACCGGCTCAGGGTCGAGGCGAAGGCGCCCCGGTAGTCGCTCTCGACCAGCTCCGGCTCGAGGGCGTACATCGCCTCGGTGACCCTGCCCAGCTGGTTGCGGCCCGACCCCGGCGGCACGACCGCCCGCACCTCCTGGTCGAAGGCGACCATGCCGACCCGGTCGCCCAGGCGGGAGGCGACGGCGGTGAGCATCATGACCGCGTCCATGGCGTGGTCGAGCCGGGGGACGCCGGCCACCTGGCCGGCCATCATCCGGCCGGAGTCGAGCAGGAGCAGGATCGTCTGGTTGCGCTCCGGACGGTAGGTGCGCACGATCGGCTTGCCCGTCCTGGCGGTGGCGGCCCAGTCGACCCGCCGGAACTCGTCGTCGACCGTGTACTCCCGCAGCGCGTCGAACTCGGTGCCGCCGCCTCGCCCCGGCGCCGAGCGCAGGCCGATCTCCAGGATGCGGGCCTTGTCGATGCGGAGCTCCGCCTCCTCCCGGGACTTGAACGGCGGGTACACCCGCATGGCGCCCGGCACCCGCAGCCGGCCCTGCCGGCCGGCCAGCCCGAGCGGTCCCTCCACCCGCAGGACGACCTCGGTGGGGGTGAACAGGCCCCTGCGCTGGGGGTTCAGCGTCGTCCGGGCCGAGACCTTCCCGTTCGGCGGCACCGACACCCGGGCCCGGCGCGACGCCGGATGCAGCGACGGCGCCAGCTCGTCGGCCAACCGCAGCCGCAGCCGGCGCGACCCGGGATTCGAGACCCGCCACACGACCTCGGCGGTCCCTCCCAGCGGGACGATGCCCGGCAGCTCGCGCTCGACCCCCACCGTCCTGGGCCGGACGGCGACCAGCCAGTCGACGACGAAGGCGACGAACAGGGCCCCGCACCCCGCCCAGAGGGTCGTCCGCGGCCACGGCGAGACCAGGACGAGGATCGACGCCGCGGCCGCAGCGATCGCCAGCCGGGCGGTGGGGACCGGCATCACGCCGCCTCAAAGTTGCGCGTAGAGTGCGGGACCCACCACGAGGAGTGTCGCCCCCCGGCATGTCGCCAGACGGAGTGTCTCCCGACGAACCGACCCCGAATCCGACTCCGACCCGGGGCCGACCCGCGGCGGCGTGGTGGATCCTCCACGCCGGCCCGTGGGTGGCAGTGGCCGCCGCCATCGCCTTCGGCGTGGCCCACGGAGCGAGCGCCCAGTTCTACCGGCCGCTCGGGATCACCCCGGGCGACGCCGGCGTGGGCGCCGGCCGCACCCTCGTCCTTTCCTTCTCCCTGCTCGGGCTCCTCGCCGTGCTCCTGGTCAGCACGGGTGCGGTCGCCGCCCTGACCCGCCACGTGGTCGGCGGGGCCGCCGCCCCGGGGAAGCGTCGGCCGGCTGGGGAGGGCACGCCCGTGCTCGTCGCCCTCGCACCGCTGCTGGCCCTGACCGTCGAGGCGTGGACGATCGAACGCCGGACGGCGTGGGGCTGGATCGCCGGCGCGACGATCGCCCTCGGCGCCGCGCTCTGGGTGACGGCGGTTCGTGACCCGGTGAAGCCGGTCGGGCGAACGGTCGCCGCCGCCATCGGCGGTGCCGCCGGCGTCGGCCTGGTCGCCCTCGCCGCGTGGTTCGCCCCCACCACCACCGCCGCCTTCCTGTTCGCGTCGTTCCTGGTGGTGGCCCTGCTGGTCGCCCTGGGGGGCGACGTTCCGGCCTGGCGGCGGGCCCGGCGCTACCTGCCCCCGCTCCTCCTGCTCTCGACCGCTTGCGTCGCGGTGGCCCTCAGCCGGGGAGCGCTGGCGGTGTGGCTGGTGCTGGTGCTGCCCTTCGCCGTCCTCGGCGCGTGGCTGGCCGTGGCCGAGCCGTCGGGCCGGCGGCGTGACCGGGCGCGGCTGCGGGCAATCCCTCGCTTCGACCGGCTCGTGCTCGTCCTGGCGGTGACGGCGGCGAGCGGGCTGGGGACCGCGGCGCTGTGGATGGCGGCCAATCACGACGGACGCCACCTCCTGGCCACCGGCAGACGCGCGGCCTCTTCGCCGGCCAGGTGTTCCCCGCCCGGGTGATGCTGCGCTACGACGGCATCGACCCCCTCGGCATCTGCCGTTCCCGGCGGGAGGCGACTCTGGTGGGCGGTGACGACCGCGTCGCCTACGTCCTGCTGCGCCAGACCGGTACCGACCGGCCGCCGCGCCCGCGATCCGCTCCCCGATCCGGTCCGCACCGATGTAGCCGGCGCCGCGCTGCGCGGCGATGGTCAGCCCGCTGCGGTCGAACTCCCGCTTGTTGACCACGTCCACCCGCACGCCGGCGTCGGTGAGCCGGCCGAACGCGGTCTGGTGCGGCTGCCACTCCAGCGGGTCCACGGACTTGTCCCAGAACAGCGCGTTGAGCAGCCGGTCGGTGCCGGGCACCCGGCTGGTGAAGCCCACCAGGCCGTGCGTCCCGGGAGTCAGCCCGGTCCCGAGCGAGGTCAGGCTGGTCGCTGTGGTCGACGGCACCCCCGCGGTGCCGGGCGCGGAGTCGGCCAGCAGCGACGACAGGTACGGCGCCGTGCCGGCGTACCGGTCCAGCAGCTGCGAGCCGAGGCCGTCGACGAGGAACAGGACGTACGCCGGCGCGTCGGGCAGCACCAGACCGGTGGGCGCAGCGAGGGCGTCACTGCCGAGCGCGCGGCCGATCGCCGGTACGACGTCCCCGAGTCCGCGGTGGCCGTACGCGGGCTCGATGAACGGCTCGATCAACTCGAGTGGGTCCTGGCGGAGAGCTGCTCGGCGAACGACAGCAGGCGGGGCACGGCGTCCTGGCCGTCGGCGGCGGCCGAGACGCGCAGCGAGAAGTCGTCGGAGGCCAGCACACCGGTGTAGCCGTGGTCGGCCTCGCACTGCGGGTCGTCGCAGCCGGCCGGCTCCAGGTCCACCCGGCTGACCCCGCCCCAGCCGAGCGTGATGACGGCCTCGGCCGGCGTCGTCGGACCCTTGGTCGGGTTGGCGACCATGCGGGTCACCACCACGGAGGTCACCGAGCTGAGCCGGATCGCCTCGGAGGAGGTCGAGGTGTAGGGCTCGGGCAGCAGGTCGTCCCCCGCGTGCTCGTCGGTGTGCACGATGATCAGCCGGCTCGGCGTGAGCACCATGACCGACAGGTGGCGGCGCACCTCGTCACGGTCGAACGTCGGCTCGTGGTGGACGTAGAACGAGACCACCCGCTCCCCCGAGACCGCCGCGGAGACGCTGTCGATGACCACGTCGGGGTAGTAGCCGGTGTGGTCGATCGCGTCCCGCAGCTCGACGCTGCGGTCCTGGTCGTCGGTGGTGCGGAGGGACATGGAGTGGAGTCTTGCACGAGCATGAATGCCCGGCGGTTGAAGATGGGTTCTGCACGGCGCCGGTGATCGATGACTGGGTCGTCGACCAAATGCGGCCCGCAGAAGTTGAGAGTCGTGCGCTCCGGTGACTGGTGACGTCGAGATGGTGTCTGTCAAAAAGGTCGCTCTCGTCGTCAGCAACATGTGCCAGCTCCGGATGCCTGCATCACGCCGCATCTTGCGGCGGAGTACCGCGTGCCCTTCAATGCAAGGGCGAATACTGCCGGGGGAAGAGGGGGTCCTCGTGAGCAATGGTCCGACACCGTGGGATCTGGAGGAAGAGACGAGGCGCCTCAGCAGTCGCTCAGTCGATTTCGAAAGAGCAGGGACCGCTCTGGCGGTTGCTGGGACAATTTTCAACGTCGTGAATTTCGCGTCCGGAGGTCCGGTTCCTCGCGGCCTTCCATTCCTGGTGCTAGCGCTCGGCGCTGGCGCTTACTGGTACGCCTCTCGAAAGGCTGCAGAGGCCCAACAGACCAGGAAGCGAAGAATTGACCTGCTCGCCGAGATCGATGCCCGCGCGAGGGCATCGATGGTCGATTCAGACCGAGGCACCGATGACGATCAGATTGAGCCTGAAGGCAGCAGTCCTGCCGCAGAATCCGCCGTCGTACCCGAGCACGCTGCGACGCAAGCACCGACGACCGCAACGGGTGCTGGGCACGCCCTTCGTACACGTGAGACGCGGACCGAGATCTACGCCGTCGCGGCACTTGCTTTGGGAGTTCTGCAGCTCTTCCTTCACTAAGCCTTCCGACGCAACAGATCAGCTCGGGATGGTGTCACCCGGGAGGTCCGGCATCCGGCGTACGAACCAGTCGGAGCGCGGGTCGATGACCGGCTCGACCCGGGCCGCGGCGGTCAGCACGGTCGCGCCGTGCGCCCCGGCAAGCACGAGTGACAGCTCGAGCGAGCGGACCTGGGGCAGGTCGTTCTGCAGCTGGGCGACGCGCTGGATCAGCCGCTCCACCTCGTCGATGTCGACCACCTCGCTGCCGCGGTAGCCGAACAGCATCGGCGAGGAACGGATCTCGCGCACCATCGACGCCGCGTCGTGCTGGAAGATCGGCGGGATCCGGTAGGACACGTCCGAGAGCAGCTCGATGATCGGCCCGGAGATGCCGAACGAGACGACCGGGCCGAAGAGCGGGTCCTCCAGGCTGCGGATCGCGACCGGGACGCCGGGCGACGCGTTCTTCTGGACGACGTAGCCGGCTTCCTCGGACTCACCGACGACCTCGAGCAGGTTCTCCCACGCGTCGCGCATCTCCGCGGACGTGTCGATGTTGCGCCACACGTGCGCCAGGTCCGGCCGCTCGCGGACCCGCTCGGTGGTGGCCTTGAGGATCACGTTCCAGCCCAGCTCCCGGCCGGCCTTCTGGGCCTCGCGCAGGGTCGCGACGGGCCGCGCCTCCATCAGGTCGATCCCGTACGCCGCGAGCAGCTCGGTGAGCGCTTCGTCCTCGAGGTCGACACCGTCCGGGCTCGCGGCGAGCGCCCGGCCGATCACCTGCTGGGCCTTGGCCGGGTCGACCGCGCCGGGGTCCGGCGCCGCGCCGTCCGGGGTGCGCAGCCAGACGGCGTACTCCACCACCCGCGCGAGCGCGCGGACGGCAGCCTCGACCGCGGGGTAGGACGGCACCGAGCCGCGGCCCGCGGTGGAGCCGGCCACGTCGGGGACGCGGAGCAGCTCGGGGACTCCCTCGGTGCCCAGGAACGTCGAGACGAGCGGCTTGTCGGACTGCTCCCCCACCGCCGCCAGCACGTTGGCGATCGGCTCGCCCGCGACGCTGAGCGGCGGGATGTAGACGACGACCACCGCGTCGACGTCCGGGTCGTCGATGGCGTCGTCGAGCGCGTCCTCGAAGTCCTCCGGCGTGGGCTCGGCGCTCAGGGCGACCTGCTTGTTGACCACCAGCCCGGCCGCGGACGCGGCGTCCGCCGCGAGCAGCCCCAGGGCGTCGGAGTTGCCCACGATCGCGACCCGTCGGCCGCGCGGCAGGGGCTGGTGCGCCGCGAGCTGCGCGACGTCGAACATGTCCTCCAGCGTGTCCACCTGGATCACCCCGGCCTGCCGGAACATCGCGTCCACGGCCTGCGGCGGCGCGGCGATCTTGCGGACCGCGTGGCCCATCGGGACGCCCTGGGTGGTGCGGCCGGAGCGGACCGCGATGATCGGCTTGCGCAGCGAGACCCGGCGGGCGATGCGGGAGAACTTGCGCGGGTTGCCGATCGACTCGAGGTACATCATCACGACCTCGGTCGACTCGTCCTCCTCCCAGTACTGCAGGAGGTCGTTGCCGGACACGTCGGCGCGGTTGCCGGCGCTGACGAACGTCGAGAGGCCGAGCCCACGGTTGCGGACCTTCTCCAGGATCGCCGACCCGAGCGCGCCGGACTGGCAGAAGAACCCGGCCCGTCCTCGCGGCGGCATCAGCCCGGCGAGCGACGCGTTGATGGACACGGCCGGGTCGGTGTTGATGATGCCCAGCGCGTTGGGGCCGATCAGCCGGACGCCGTACGAGCGGGACAGCCCGACCAGGCGCCGCTGCCGCTGCCGCCCGTCCTCGCCGGTCTCGGCGAAGCCCGACGAGATCACGACCAGCCCGTGCACGCCCTTCGCGGCACAGTCGAGCACGACGTCCTCGACCGACTCGGCCGGGACCGCGACGATGGCGACGTCGACGTCGTCCTGGATGTCGGTGACGCTCTTGTACGTCGGCAGCCCGGACACCGCGCGGGCGCTCGGGTTGACGGCGTAGATGCGGCCGGTGAAGTCGCCGGTCACCAGGTTGCGGACCAGCGCCTGGCCGATCGTGTCCTGGCGGCGGCTGGCGCCGATCACGGCGACCGAGGTCGGGTTGAAGAACCGGTGGATCGAGGCCGCCTCGGCCACGTGCTCGCGGCCCTGCATGATCCCGATCGCGGTGTCGGTCGGCTCGATCGGGAACTCGAGCTGGAGCACGCCCTCGTCGTAGGCGCTGACCACGCGGTAGCCGGCGTCGCGGAAGGTCTGGATCATCCGCTGGTTGTCGGGCAGCACCTCGGCGACGAACCGCTCGACGCCGCGCTCGCGTGCGGCCTGGGCCAGGTGCTCGAGGAGGATCTGGGCGATCCCGCGGCCCTGGTGCTGGTCCTCCACGAGGAACGCGACCTCGGCCTCGCCGGGCGCCACGACGTCGTACCGCCCGACCGCGATGATCTGGCCCTGCAGGGTCATCACGAACGCGACCCGCTGGTCGTGGTCGACCTGGGTGAACCGGGCCACGTCGCGATCGGAGAGGTGCGGCATCGGCGAGAAGAACCGGTAGTACTTCGACCGGTCCGAGACCCGCTCGTAGAACTCCACCAGCAGCTCGGCGTCCTCGGGCCGGATCGGCCGGACGTGCGCGGTCTTGCCGTCCCGGAGGACGACGTCCGCCTCCCAGTGGCGCGGCGGCTCGACGGCCGTCGCCTGGTCCGCGCCGCTCACGCCGCCACCGTAGCGGCGGACCGGTCCGACGCGCTGATGCCCGTCTGCGGCCGCCTCAGTGCCCACCGCCGCGCTCTGCAGCTTGCACCCACACCTGCTTGCCGGCTTCGAGGAGTCAGCTCGCGGTGTTGGATACCCCGGCGAGCTTCGGCCTGGATGTCCGCCGACGACGCGAGCTGCGCTCGCAGGCAGCCTCCGGCGCTCGCTGCGCTCGCTCCGGGGCTGTCGTCGGGGCCACCAGGCCGATCGCCGGGCGCCGCGCTGCGCCGCGAAAGACCGGGTCGCTTCGCTCCCATCCACGCAGCACGCGACCGGGCAGGTAGGCACTACCTGCTCGGTCGTCGGTCAGGGTGGCGATGGGAGCGAAGCGACCCGGTCTTTCCGCGCGCAGCGCGGCGCCCGGCGATCGGCCTCCTGGCCGTGGCGACAGCCCCGGGGCGAGCGCAGCGAGCGACCGGGGCTGTTGCGGGCGAAGCTCGCGTCGTCGGGGACATCCAGGCCGAAACTTGCCGGGGTAAACAATACCGCGAGCGACTCCTCGAAGCCGCTGAGCGGACAAACCACGCATGGGATCGGGCGGCCGAAGCTCGCGGGGGTAGATCATCGGCGTGGCCCGCACGGAGTCGTCGGCGCCGCGGGAGAGGATGGGGCCATGGCACGGCGTACGACTCCACCACCCCCCGAAGACTTCGAGGAGCACATCCTCGACATCGACGTCGGCGACGAGATGCGCTCGTCGTTCCTGGAGTACGCCTACTCGGTCATCTACTCCCGCGCCCTCCCCGACGCCCGCGACGGGCTGAAGCCGGTGCAGCGCCGGATCCTGCACACGATGAACGAGATGCGGCTCTTCCCCGACCGCGGGCACGTCAAGAGCGCCCGCGTGGTCGGCGAGGTGATGGGCCGGCTGCACCCGCACGGTGACGGCGCGATCTACGACGCGCTGGTCCGCATGGCCCAGCCGTGGTCGATGCGGGTGCCGATGGTCGACGGCCACGGAAACTTCGGGTCGCCCGTCGACGACTCGCCGGCGGCGATGCGCTACACCGAGTGCCGGATGGCGCCGCCCGCGGTGGCGATGACGGCCTCGATCGACGAGAACACCGTCGACTTCAAGCCCAACTACGACAGCCGCGAGCTGGAGCCGGTGGTGCTGCCGGCCGCGATCCCCAACCTCGTGGTCAACGGCAGCACCGGCATCGCGGTCGGCATGGCCACCAACATGGCGCCGCACAACCTGGTCGAGGTGATCCAGGCGCTGCGCCACCTGATCGCGCACCCCAACACCGACATCGACGGGCTGATGCGGTTCGTCCCGGGGCCCGACCTGCCGACCGGCGGCAAGATCATCGGCCTCGACGGCATCCGCGACGCCTACCTGACCGGCCGCGGCAGCTTCCGGATGCGGGCGACCGCCCGGGTCGAGACGGTCGGGCGGCGCAAGGGCATCGTGGTCACCGAGATGCCGTACGCCGTCGGGCTGGAGAAGGTGGTCGAGCGGATCAAGACGCTCGTCCAGGGCAAGAAGCTCCAGGGCATCTCCGACGTCAAGGACCTCACCGACATGGCCAACGGCATCCGCCTGGTCATCGAGCTCAAGAACGGCTTCGTCCCCGAGGCGATCCTCGAGCAGCTCTACAAGCTGACCCCGATGGAGGAGTCCTTCGGCATCAACAACGTCTGCCTGGTCGACGGGCAGCCGCGCACCCTGGGCCTCAAGGAGCTGCTCGAGGTCTTCCTGGAGCACCGCTACGACGTCGTACGCCGCCGCTCGCAGTTCCGCCGCGACAAGAAGGCCGATCGCCTGCACCTGGTCGAGGGCCTGCTGATGGCACTCGTCGACATCGACGAGGTCATCCAGCTCATCCGCACCAGCGACGACCGTCCCGCCGCGCGCGAGCGGCTGATCTCGGTCTTCGACCTCTCCGTCGCCCAGGCCGACTACATCCTCGACATGCAGCTCGGCCGCCTCACCCGCTTCAGCAAGCTCGAGCTCGAGAAGGAGCAGGAGACCCTGCGGCGCGAGATCGAGGAGCTCGAGGCGATCCTCGCGGACGAGGCGCTGCTCAAGAAGGTCGTCTCCGACGAGCTGGCCGAGGTCGCCAAGACCTACGGCACCCCCCGCCGTACGGTCCTGCTCGAGTCCGCCGGCACCACGGTGACCCCGGCCGCCGCGGCCCCGCTGGAGGTCGCCGACGACCCGTGCTTCGCGTTCCTGTCGGCCAGCGGCCTGCTCGCCCGTACGTCGAGCGACGAGCCGGTCGGCGAGGGCGGTGGCGCGCGCCAACCACGACGTGGTCGTCTCCGCGGTGCCGACCACGGCTCGCGGCGAGGTCGGCCTGGTGACCAGCCGTGGCCGGCTGCTGAAGCTGTCCGTCCTCGACCTGCCCGGGCTGCCCGCCTCGGCCAACGACCCCAACCTGCAGGGTGGCTACCCCGTGAGCGAGCTCGCCTCGCTGGAGCCCGGTGAGCGGGCGCTCGCTCTGAGCCGGCTCGCCACCGAGGGCCCGGGGCTCGCGATCGGCACGCGCAACGGCACGGTCAAGCGGGTCAACCCGGAGGTCCTGGGCAGGGACGAGTGGGAGGTCATCCGGCTCGACGACGGAGACGAGGTGGTGGGCGCCGTCGAGCTGGCCACCGGCACCGAGACGCTCTGCTTCATCACCACCGACGCCCAGCTGCTCCACTTCGGGGCCGAGTCCGTCCGGCCGCAGGGCCGCTCGGGTGGTGGCATCGCCGGCATCCGTGTCGCCGCCAACGAGCGGGTCGCCTGGTTCGGCGCGCTGTCCGGCGACGCCGGCGACCAGGTCGTGGTCACCGCGTCCGGCTCGTCGACCGCGCTGCCGGGCACCGAGCCGGGGGCAGTCAAGGTGACGCCGTTCGCGGAGTACCCCGCCAAGGGCCGGGCCACGGGCGGCGTGCGCTGCCACCGCTTCCTGAAGGGCGAGGACCTGCTGGTGACCGCGTGGGCGGGTGACGCGCCCGCCCGGGCCGCGGCCTCGAGCGGCGCCCCGGTCGACCTGCCCGAGCCCGTCGGCAAGCGCGACGGCTCGGGCACTCCGGGCAGCCAGCCGATCGCGGCGGTGGCGGGTCCCGTCGGACTCCGCCTCGCACGCCTTGTGCGAGGCTGACGACATGCTCAGGCGGCTGTCGGCACTCATCCTGGTCGCTGCGGTCATGTTCAGCGGGTGCAGCGACGACGAGAAGAAGTCCGGTGGCAGCAGCTCGGGAACGCCCGAGGAGGTCATTGCGGCCGCCAAGACCAAGCTCGACGACACCAGCGGCGTCAAGGTCTCGCTCAAGACCGACGAGCTGCCCGACGGCATCACCGCGATCCGTGTGGCGACCGGTGTGGGCGTCCACCCGTCAGGATTCGAGGGCGACCTCGACCTGACCTACCAGGGTCTCCCGACCAGCGCCGAGGTCATCGCCACCGACGGCACGACGTACATCAAGAACGCGCTGCTGTTCCCCGACTGGACCGAGTTCGACCCGGCCGAGTTCAAGACGCCTGACCCCGCCACCCTGATGGAGCCGGACAAGGGGTTCTCGGCCCTGTTGTCGGCGACCACGTCGCTGACGGAGGACGACCCCACCAGGTGCAGCGCGACGAACAGCGACGAGGCGTCCGTCTACACCGGCACCCTTCCCGGCGATGCCATGGCCGGCCTGATCCCCGGCTCCGAGGGCTCGTTCGATGTCGTCTACAAGGTCAACGACGACGGCGAGCTGTGCAGCGCCGAGCTCGAGGGCGCGTTCTACGGCGAGGACAACGGCAAGCTCACCTACCTCCTGACGCTAGACGACTACGGCACGGAGCAGGAGATCACCGCCCCGTGATGAGTGGCCGGTGACCGGGCGGCTGACGCGGTCCCCCCGCATCCTGCTGAGCCTGGCCGCCGTCGCGGTGGCGTTCGCGGCGGCCGACACCTACGTCGTCGTCCTCGCCCTGCCCGAGATGATGGGCAGCACCGGCATCCCGGTCGACCAGCTCCAGCGCGCGGCGCCGATCATCTCCGGCTTCCTGCTCGGGTACGTCGCGATGCTGCCGCTGATCGGCCGGATCGCCGACCTCCGTGGACGGGTGCCCGTCCTGGTTGCGGCCCTGGTCGTCTTCGCCGCCGGATCGCTGGTCACCGCCCTCGCCTACGACCTGCCCTCGATGGTCGCCGGCCGGTTCCTCCAGGGCGTCGGTGGCGGCGGGCTGGTCCCCGCCACTCTCGCGCTGGTCGCCGACCTCTACCCGGTCGAGCGCCGCGGCGTACCTCTCGGCATCGTCTCGGCCGTCCAGGAGCTCGGCTCGGTGATCGGGCCGCTCTTCGGCGCGGTGGTGCTGTCGGTCTCCGACTGGCGGACCATCTTCCTGATCAACCTGGCCGTCGGCCTGGTGCTGGTCGCGGCGCTGCGAGCCCTCGACACTCCAGAGACACCTCCCCCACGCAGGCGATGGCGACAGTGGGACGTGATCGGCGCTCTCCTCCTGCTCGTCACCCTGGTCATCGGCGGCCTGGTCTTCGTGCAGCCCAACGAGCTGGTCACCGACCTGACCTGGGGCGACTACTTCATCCCGTTCACGGGCGAGAGCCGGTGGCTCACCCCCATCGGCGTCGTGGCGATCGTGGCGTTCCTGCTGTTCCTGGTGCGCTGCGCCACCGCGAGGCGGCCGCTGGTCGACCTGCGACGCTGGGGTCGCAGCGCGCGGGAGGCCGACCTCACCGGAGCGCTGTTCCTCGCGGTCGCGCTGGGCGGCGTGATCCTGGCCTTCGCGACGGCGGACCCCGAGGTCCAGGTGTTCTCCGACCAGGGGCTGTGGTACCTCCTCGGCTCGGCGATCGCGACCGTCGCCTTCGTCCTCCACCTGCGCCGGGCCGAGGCGCCGCTCCTCCCCCGCGGCGCGCTCCGGCGTACGCCGGCCTGGGGCGCCGTCGTCGTGAGCTTCTTCGTCGGCGCCGCCCTGATCGCGGCGCTCATCGACATCCCGATCTTCGCCCGCACCACCACGTACCCCAAGTCGCAGCTCCTGGCCGCCCTGGTGCTCCTGCGGTTCCTCGTCGCGCTGCCCGTCGGAGCGGTCGTCGGCGGTTACCTGATCCGGACCCGCAGCGCGGGGCTGGTCACCGCGGTCGGCATGACCATGTCGGCCGTCGGGTTCGCCATCATGTCGCGCTGGGACCTCGACACTCTCGACAGCCACACCTCATCGACCGCCACCCTGGTCCTCTGCGGCTTCGGCTTCGGTCTGGCGCTGGCGCCGGTGAACGCCGCGATCCTCGCCTCGACCGACCCCGACGTGCACGGCGTCTCGACCGCGATGGTGGTCGTCGCCCGGATGGTCGGGATGCTGGTCGGCATCTCGGCGCTCACCACGATCGGCCTGCACCGCTACTACGCGAAGCAGGACGAGCTCCAGTCCGTCACGGAGGTCTGCGGCGAGCCGAAGGTGTGCAAGGAGTTCCGCACCCTCCAGAAGCTCGCCGGCGTCGCCCAGGAGCAGACCGTCTTCCTGGGTGCCGTCTTCTGCGCGCTCGCGGCAGCGGTGCTGGCGCTCATCCTGTTCCGCGGTGCCGCCACTCGCTCGATCAATGCCGCCGAGGCGCTCCGCTCCGTGGGCTGACGCTCGCTCCGCCGCCACCACCCGTTAGCGTTCGGCACCGTGGGACAGGAAAATGGGCAGTTCGACGACCTGCTGGCGGCCAACCGTCACTACGCCGCGACCTTCGACCTGGCCGGGTTCGACGGCATCGCTCACGCGGGCGTCGCCATCGTGACCTGCATGGACTCCAGGCTCGACCCGCTGCGCATGGTGGGCCTCAACCCCGGCGACGCCAAGATCTTCCGCAACCCCGGTGGTCGGGTCACCTCCCCCGCCCTCGAGGCGCTCGTGCTCGGCGTCCACCTGCTCGGGGTGCAGCGGATCCTGATCATCCCGCACACCCGGTGCGCCATGAACCTGCACACCGAGCTGGAGCTGCGCGAGAAGGTCGGTGAGTCCGCCGGGGTGGATGCGACCTGGCAGGCGTTCGGCGTGATCGACGACCCGATCGCCGCGCTCGAGGAGGACGTGCAACGCGTCCGCACCCACCCGCTGATCCCGGACACGGTCCTGGTCGGCGGGTTCATGTACGACGTCGACACCGGGCTGCTCGACCAGAGGTTCTGACCGACTACTGGTCGGCCCAGTCGCTACGCCCGTCAATGGCACGTTGCCGGCCCCTGGCCTCCGCCGCCTTCAACTCGTCGTCGTCCTCCTCATTGCCGAGCATCCAGAGCACGGCGCCGGTGCTGATCAGCACGAAGCCGAGGAACGTGAGGATCCAGGCCACGGCCGGACGGTCGTTCGAGTTCGCGAGCACCGCGAGGAGCACGCCAGTAATTCCCTGCGCGACGAACAGCCGGCCGAGAGCCCCTGTGATCGACATGCCCGCATCACACCATGCCTAGGCTGTTCCGGGTGAGCGTTCGGGCGGCGTCGTACTGGCTGGGGGCGGTGCTGACCGCGTTGGCTCTCACCGGCTGTACCGACGACCCCGACCCGTCGTCCCGTCCCGAGTCCTCGGCCGGTCGGACGGCCACGGGTCAAGCCGCCCCCGCGTCGGAGGACCCGACGAATCCCACGGCCGAGACCGCCGCAGGGCCGCCTCGTCCGCGGACGGCGCGGCAGGCGGCAGGGCAGCTGGCGGCCGCCGAAGCCGCGATCGCCGATCGGTCGACCCGGCCGAAGGAGCTGGTGCGCGCCGCCCGGGCCCAGCAGCTCGCCTATCGCGAGCTCGGCGCCCACCCGGCCTGGGACGAGAAGGTCATGGCCGGGCTGCCCGGATCGCTGCGCGGGGTGGTGCGCGACAACGTCGCCTCCCGTCGGGAGTTCCGGGCCATGCACAGCGTGCTCGCCGACACGCTGCCGGCCTGGCGGATCGTGCCACCGGCGCCGGCGGAGGACCTGCTGCGCTACTACAAGCGCGGCGAGGGCGCCTTCGGCATCGGCTGGGAGTACCTCGCCGCGATCAACCTCGTCGAGACCGGGATGGGCCGGATCCGCGGTACGTCGGTCGCTGGCGCGCAGGGCCCGATGCAGTTCCTCCCCTCGACGTGGGCCAAGTGGGGCCGAGGAGACATCCAGGACCCGGCCGACTCGATCATGGCCGCCGCCCGCTACCTCGCGCACGACGGAGGCGCAAGGCCCTCACGCCTGGACGACGCGCTGTTCCGCTACAACAACTCGCAGCACTACGTCCGGGGCGTGACCCTGCTGGCCAAGGTCATGGAACGACGCCCGCGCGCCTTCTACGGCTACTACCACTGGGACGTCTACTACCTGACCGCGCGCGGCGACGTACGCCTCCCGGTCGGCTACCAGCGAGACCGGCCGGTGCCGGTCGGACGCTGGCTGGCCACGCACCCACAGCGGTAGACGCCCTGGGTGCGTGGCCCCCCACGTCAGAGGATCTTGTACTTGAACGTCGCCGTGCTGGTGAGCCCGGCGCCGTTCGTGGCCGTCGCGGTCAGCGTGTGCTTGCCCTTCTTCTTGCTGAAGCCCTTGATGACGCAGCTGGTGACGCCCGAGACCGCGTCGGTGGCCGAGCAGGAGATCTTGTTCTTCTTGGGCTTCTTGCCGTTCTTGTACTTCTTCTTGATCCCCTTGAAGGTGATCCCGGTCGGCGCGGTCCGGTCGAGCTTGAAGGTCACCGACGCAGCGTTGGTCCCACCGATGCTCTTGGCGGTGCAGGTGAGGGTCTGCTGACCCTCGGTGGTCACCGGGCCCGACGTGCAGCCGGTCTGGGTGGTCACCGTCTGCGGGTCCGCGACCGCCCAGGCCACGTTGACCGAGGTGTACCAGCCGTTGGCGCCGTTCGGCGTCGCCGGGCTCAGCGCCCCGCTCACCGTGGGCGCCGTGGAGTCGAGCGACGCCACCATCAGGTCGGCCATGATGAAGCCGGACCCGCAGTCGGCCGCGGGCGTCGCCGTGGCGCAGGCCTGCGCGAACGCTGGGTTGGTCATGATCGTCGCCACCTGGCTCTCCGTCAGGCCGGGCGCCGCGGAACGGATCAGCGTGGCGATGCCCGCGGCGCTCGGTGTGGCGGCACTGGTCCCGAAGAACGTGATCAGGGCCGGCACGGTCGTCGACACGCCGTCGGCCGCCGCGAGGGCCGGCTTGGCCCGGACGATCGGCGCGCCGAGCGGGACCCCGAACTTGTCGAAGTAGCGCGTGATCGACGGACCGCGCGAGCTGAAGGCCTCGGGCGTGGTCGGCGTGGACCACTGGCTGGCGGCGACGGCCAGCGAGCCGGCCGCGGATGCGGCGTCCGGGTTGATCGCGTTGGAGCTGGTGGTGTGCTCGGCGATGCGTGAACGTGCGCGCCGCCGGCGATGTACTTGAGCTTCGGCGTGCCGGTGCCGGCTGACCCGGTGGATGCCGATGCCGACCGTGTGCGGCCCGGCCGGCAGGCCGATCTGCTCGAACTCGTTGGGGATGCCGGTGGTGATGTTGTTCGTCGTCCGGCGAGGCGACCAGGACGCCGTCGACGTACCAGTCGAGCGACAGGTCGGTGGTGGCGCCGCCCCACGGCTCGGCCCACTGCAGCGACACGTACGGCGAGGCGCCGCTGAAGGTGCCGATGGTCTGGACGGTGTCGGTCGGCGCCGCTGAGGTCGAAGTCGTTGTCGGCGCCGGCGCTCATCGTGCCCTCCCAGCTCTGCCGGGCCCGGTTGCCGGCCGAGGCGAAGTAGTTGACGCCGGCCGCCTTGGCGGCGTCGACCGCCTGGGCGACCTGGCCGTCCTGGAACATCGGCTCGTCGAGGTAGAAGATGTCGTCGGCGATGATCTTGACGCCCTGGGCGACCAGGTTGTTGATGCTGGCCGCCTTGCCGGCGGCGCTGACGGTGCCGGTCGAGAAGTAGATGTCGGTGAGGCCCGGCGCCTCGTCGTAGATGATCTCGGCCATCGCCCGGCCCTCGTCGATGGTGCCGGCCTGGGGGTCGTCCAGCAGAACGTGTACGCCCGGAGCCGGGGGCAGGTTGCCCGAGGCCTGGCTCGCGGCCACACCGCCGGCGACCTTGTTGATGCTGTCGGAGATGACGCCGACCTTCACGCCTGCGCCGCTGACGCCGAGCGCCCTCGCCTGCGGGCCGTGGTGGGCGGCGTCGCCCTGCGAGAGCACGCTGCCCGTGTCGGTGCCGTCAGCAGCGTCCTTGCCGGCGCGCACGGTCCGGATCGCCTTGGTGGCGCCGAGGGCGGTCGCGTCGAGCAGCTCGGTGGCGGGCAGCCAGCCGGCCACCAGGCGCTGCGGGGCCTTGTCATTGGTCGCGGTGACCCGCATGCCCAGCCCGCGCAGGGCCGACTCGGCGTCGGCCAGGGACCCGTTGACGTAGACGTCGACCAGCACGTCACCGTCATCGACGCGGGCCCCGGTGAGCACCTTCACACCGTTGCCGGCGTCCATGCTGGTCTGCGAGGTGACAGGGCGGCCGCTCTCCGCGGCCTCGGCGAGGATCTTCAGGCCGCCGTCGAGCTTGGCGACGTCAGGGCCGGAAGGTCCGGAGGAGCCGGCGGCGGGTGCCGGCTGGAGGCCGAACGCGAGGAGTCCGGCGCTGAGCAGGGCAACAGGTATGAGGCGACGAGTCATCACCGACCGACCGTAAGCACGCGGCTCCTGCCGGCGCCATGACCCATATGGGTCAGGCGTCGAGCGTGGCCGCGTCGATCTCGTAGGCGCCCTGCACCAGGAACTCCTTGCGCGGCGCGACGTCGGAGCCCATCAGCAGCTCGAAGACCTTCGCGGCCTCGTCGGCGTCGTCGACGGTGAGCTTGCGGAGGGTACGGCGACGCGGGTCCATCGTGGTCTCGGCCAGCTGGTCGGCGTCCATCTCGCCGAGGCCCTTGTAGCGCTGGACCGGGTCCTTCCAGGACATCCCCTTCTTCGACAGCTCGGCCAGCTTCCGCTGCAGCTCGTCGTCGGAGTAGGTGTAGACGTACTTGTCCATCCCCTTCTTGGGGTTGGAGATCTCGATGCGGTGCAGCGGGGGCACGGCGGTGAAGACCCGCCCCGCGTGGACCAGCTCGGGCATGTACTTGAAGAACAGCGTGGCCAGCAGGCAGCGGATGTGCGCGCCGTCGGAGTCCGCGTCGGCCATGAAGATGATCTTGTTGTAGCGCGTGGCCTCGATGTCGAAGGTGCGCCCGGAACCGGCGCCGACCACCTGGATGATCGAGCCGCACTCGGCGTTGTTGAGCATGTCGCCGACCGACGCCTTCTGGACGTTGAGGATCTTGCCCCGGATCGGCAGCAGCGCCTGGAACTCCGAGTTGCGGGCCAGCTTGGCGGTGCCGAGCGCCGAGTCGCCCTCGACGATGAACAGCTCGGTGCGGTCGTCGGTCGCGCGGCAGTCGGCCAGCTTGGCGGGCAGCGCCGAGGACTCCAGGGCGTTCTTGCGGCGCTGGGTCTCGCGGTGCTGACGGGCCGCGAGCCGGGTCTTGGCCGCCCCGGCCACCTTCTCCATCACCAGCCGGGCCTGGGCCTTCTCGGCGCGCTTGGTGGAGGTGAGGAACTTCTTCAGCTCGGCCGACACGACCCGACGTACGGCGGTGCGGACCTGCGGCGTGCCCAGGATCTCCTTGGTCTGCCCCTCGAACTGCGGCTCGGCCTGCCGGACCGTGACCACGGCGGTGAGCCCCTCGAGGACGTCGTCCTTGGTCACGTCGTCGTCGTTGACCTTGAGGACCCGCGCGCCCTTCATGGCGTCGTTGAAGGTCTTGAGCATCCCCTGCTCGAAGCCGCTGACGTGGGTGCCGCCCTTGGGGGTGGCGATCACGTTGACGAAGGAGCGCAGCTCGGTCTCGTAGCCGGTCCCCCACCGCACCGCGATGTCGACGTCGAGCTCGCGCTCGACCTCCTGCGGGGTCATGTGACCCTTCTCGTCGAGGACCGGCACGGTCTCGGTGAAGCTGTCCTTGCCCTGCAGCCGCAGGATGTCGGTGACCGGCTCGTCGTGAGCCAGGAAGTCCGCGAACTCGGCGATGCCGCCCTCGTGGCGGAACTTCTCCTCGCGCATCTCCGGCCCGCGCAGGTCGCGGATGACCAGCTCGAGCCCGGGGACGATGAACGCCGTCTGCTGGGCCCGGCCGAGCAGCCCCTCGAACTCGAACCTAGCGTCCTTGGTGAAGACCTGCCGGTCCGGCCAGAACCGGATGCGGGTGCCCGACCTGGTCTTGGGGACCCGGCCGCCCTTGCGGGTCAGCCCGGACTTCGCCGTGAACGCCGCCTTGGGACCCTCACCCTCGAAGACACCCGGCGTGCCGTGCTTGAACGAGAGACCCTGCTGGGAGGGCGCCCTTTCGACGTCGATGTCCATCCGGGACGACAGCGCGTTGACCACCGAGAGCCCGACGCCGTGCAGGCCGCCGGTGGCGACGTACGAGCCGCCGCCGAACTTGCCGCCGGCGTGCAGCTTGGTGGCGACCACCTCGACGCCGGGCAGGCCGGTGCGGGGTTCCTTGTCTGTGGGGATGCCGCGCCCGTCGTCGTGCACCTCGACCGAGTCGTCGGGATGCAGCGTCACCTCGACGTGGTGCGCGGCGCCGGCCAGGGCCTCGTCCACGCCGTTGTCGATGATCTCCCACAGGCAGTGCATGAGCCCGCGCGTGTCGGTGGAACCGATGTACATGCCGGGCCGCTTGCGGACCGCCTCGAGGCCCTCGAGAACCAGGAGGTGTGCGGCGTTGTAGGCGGTGTCGATCAGGTGCTCCTCGGTCGTACTGACTCGCTCTGCTGGTCGGCCGGCCAATCCGGGTACCGGCCTGGTGACGAATCTACCCACGACACGCCGGAGCGGCTTGAAGGCACGCCTGCCGGATCCGGGTCTAACGTGACGAGAAACGCAGCACCGCAGGAAATTCGCGTAACAGAACCGCCGGCTTCACCGTTCACACCACACGAGCGTTTTCCAGGCCACACACTGGTCCGGGAGTGGGATGCCACGTGGGTGAGAACACCTTCCGTGGTTGGATTGGGATGTCAAGGGGAGGCGTCGCCGGGGAATCTTTGGGGACCCCGTCTACGTTGCACCCACGACACCAAAAGAAGAAATGAGGCCGTCGTGAACACTGCAGTCGCACCCAGCGCCCCGCTGACCGCAGCGGACCGCTGCGACCGGTGCGGGGCTCAGGCCTACCTCCGTGTGGAGCTCCAGTCGGGCGGTGAGCTCCTGTTCTGCGCTCACCACGCTCGCGAGCACGGTGACAAGCTCCGGCAGATCGCTGTCACGCTCGTCGACGAGACCGGCAAGCTGACCGATCCCAAGGCTCCCGCAACCTCCGCGTCCGACGCAGAGGGCTGACCCCGCCCGTTCCCCGACTTCAGAAGGCCCCGGATCCCACGGATCCGGGGCCTTCTGCCGTGTGAAAGGGTCACTCCGTGTCCGGCGTCGAGGTCCTGGTCGCCATCGCCATCGCCATCGGGCTGGTCGGCATCCTGGTGCCGATCCTGCCCGGCTCGATCCTGGTCCTCGCCGCCATCCTGGTCTGGGCCTGGGAGATCGGCGGCGCCACGGCGTGGGTGGTCTTCGGCATCTCCGCGGCGCTGCTGGTGGCGGGCGGGATCGTGAAGTTCCTCGTCCCCAACCGGCGGCTCAAGGACGCCGGCATTCCCGCCTCCACCCAGTGGATCGGCGCCGGCCTGGGCGTCGTCGGCTTCTTCGTC
This sequence comes from uncultured Actinomycetota bacterium, assembly GCA_963759065.1. Lineage (GTDB taxonomy): Bacteria > Actinomycetota > Actinomycetes > Propionibacteriales > Nocardioidaceae > Nocardioides. Next base: position 22,929 of record CAVWYA010000020.1, read on the forward strand.
GTCCCCGTCATCGGGCTGTTCGTCGGGTTCGTGCTGGGCGTCTACCTCGCCGAGTACCGCCGACTCGGCGCCGACGCGGCCTGGCCGTCGACCAAGCACGCCCTCAAGGCGGTCGGGCTCAGCATCCTCATCGAGCTGGCCGCGGGGGTGGTCGCGACGTTCGTCTGGATCGCCGGCGTGGTCATCACGTGACCGTCCTCCTGTCCTTGTTGGCGGCCGCGTCGTACGGGCTCTCGGACTTCAACGGCGGCTGGATCTCGAAGCGGGTGAGCGCCTGGAGCGTGGCCCTGACCGCGCAGTGCGGTGGGGTGCTGGCCACGCTGGTCATCGCCCTGCCGTCCGACGCGCGACCGTCCGGAACCGACCTCGCCTGGGCGCTGCTGGCCGGGCTCGGCAACGGGTTCGGTACGGCGTTCCTCTACCGCGGTCTGTCCTCCGGCCGGATGGGCGTGGTGGCGCCGGTCTCCGGTGTCGGCGCCGCGTTCGTACCGGTGGTGACGGGCGTGCTGATCGGGGAACGGCCCGGGCTGATCGTCTGGCTCGGGATCTCCCTCGCGTTCCCGGCGATCTGGTTCGTGGCGCGTGAGCCGTCCGCCTCGAAGCCGGCCGGCTCGGGGGGATTCGCGGACGGCGTGCTGGCCGGACTCGGCTTCGGCACCCTCTTCGTGGCCCTGTCCCGCGTGTCCGAGGACGCCGGGCTGCTCCCCCTGGCCCTCAACCAGGCCGCGGGTGGCGTCGTCATCATCTGCGTGGCCCTCGCCCTGCGACAGCCATGGCTGCCGCGTCAGCGCCTCGCAGCGCTGGGACTGGTCAGCGGCGTGCTGGCCGCCCTGGCGACGTGGCTGTTCATGGTCGCCAGCCGGGGCAGCCATCTGACCGTGGCGTCGGTGGTGGTGTCGCTGTACCCGGCGTTCACGGTGCTGCTCGCTGCGGTGCTGCTGCGCGAGCGCGTGCACGGTGCGCAGGCCGTCGGCCTAGCGATGTGCGCCGTATCGGTCGCACTGGTCGCGGCGGGGTGACCTGGACTACTCATCGCCCGTACGTGCCGGCGGCCCTGAGGTAGGCTGCGGCAACACCGCCAGCTACCCAACCGGGGCCTGACCGTGGGCGCTGAAGGGGGCAGAGTGGAGACAGTCGGCTCGTTGCGTGACCTGCTCACCGAGGTGGTGCTGGCCCGTGGAGCACTGCTCCGCCAGCGGCGCCGTACGCCGGTCGTCCGCCTCGATCTCGGCATCGCCCAGTCCCGCCTCGCCGAGGCGCTGCGTGCCTATCAGGACGCACTGGACTCCGACGGCGCACCGATTCCCTACCGCCTCCGTGACGAGCTCCGGCTGCTGGAGGCCCTCGGCGAGCCGGGCGTCGGTCCCTAGCTCAAGCCTCCTCCGCGAGCCGCTTGATGCGGGCCAGACGGCTGTCCCACCGTCGCCCGATCCGTTCTAGCTCGCGGGCCACGTCGCTGAGCCGGCCGCCCAGGGCGCGGTGCACGAGCTCGCGGCCGACCCGCTCGGTCTCGATCAGCCCGGCGGCGTCGAGCAGCTCGATGTGCTTGACGATCGCCTGTCTGCTGATCGGGAACTCGCGGGCCAGGGCGGACGCTGAGGCGGGTGCCTCGCCCAGGCGGGCCAGGATGGCCCAGCGGGTGTCGTCACCCAGAGCGGCGAACACCGGCGTCAGCGTGCCGGTCGTCACGCAGCGCTCCCCTGATCACCCAGCACGAACCGCTTGGCGGCTGCCAGCTCGAGCTCCCAGCCGTGGGTGTTCTCCTTGATCTGGTTGTCGATCGCGGCCCGGTCCTTCTTCAGTCCGTGGAAGCCGCTCTCGACCACGCGGAGGGTCACGCCACCCGGGCGGTCCTCGATCCAGAACGCGACCGTCGTACCGGCCTCGGGGGCGACGTTGTCGACCCAGTGGTAGGCGATGTACCGCGGCTCGTCGCGCTCGACGGTGGTGAACTTGAACGTGCCGTGCTTGGGGTGCACGACGACGTCGTAGTCACCCTCTCGGTGCATCTCCGGGTCCGCGTCCACCTCGCCCTCGTTGATCCACCAGCCGGGTCGGGTGATCAGCGACCACACCTTCTCCACGCTGGCGTCGATGTCGATGGTCCGCTCGATCCGGTCGAGCTCCGCGTCGATGCTTCCGTCGGTCTGTCCACCGGTCTGGGTCATGATCCGCTCCTTGGGTTGATGTGCAACACCACAGTTGCACATCGACCACCCGGATGCAACCCTCCGGTTGCGGATCGTGAAGAAGCAGGAACGGCGATCGATCAGGCCGACCCGGCCGCGTGGCCGGCCTCGCAGTCGGCGAGCCGGGCCTCGGCCTTCGCCAGGCGCTGCAGCTGTGCCTTCTTGTCCTTCTTGGTGTGCTGCTTCTTCGCCAGGGCCTTGTCCAGCTTCGCCTGGAGCCTGGCCTGCTCCTCGGGCGTCGTGGCCGCGGCGAGGGCCTCCTGGAGCCGCTCGACCTTGGTCTTCTGGTGGTCGAAGACCGCAGTCACGTGGGCCAGGGCCTCCTGGGCCTTGGCCACCTGGGCCTCCTGCTTCGCGCAGGGCTCACCGCCGGGCTTGCCGGCGTGAACCGCCTCCGCGACCGGGGCGGCGCCCAGCGACACCACGGCCGTGGCGGCAGCGACGGCGAGCGTACGGGCGAACTTCATGGGTGGCTCCTTCGACAGTGGACAGGTCCACAGGTACCTGTCACGGGAGCCCCACGGCGTTACGCCGCCGCCGGAAGGGACCCGGTCGAAGGGGTCGCTCGGACTGCGTGGAGAGACGCGAACGCCCTCCGCAGAGGAAATGCGGAGGGCGTTCGGTGTCCAGACAAAGTTCGGACCCCCCGATCCCCCATGCCGAACAAGCACAACCGTACGGGGGCGGTGTGCACGGATCGGTAACGCCTCTAGCCCAGTTGGCAATGCCTTGCCGGTGCCGAGGCAAGCCGGGCAAGGGGCCGTTTCTTGACGAGCACTTGATGCATCGACAACCCCGCCATAGCGCTCGCAATCGCACGCTGCGGGACATGAGCCAGAGCCTCAGGTCCAGGACCCTCGTCGCCGTCATCCTCACGGCCGTCACCGCCACCGCGACCCTCATCGCCGTCGGACAACCCGCTCACGCCGAGGACCAGCGCCCGTGCGTGTCCAAGCGGGAGTTCTTCGGCTCACGGGACTTCACCGTTCCCCTCCTGCCCGGGCACGACAGCATGTCCAAGGTCCGACCGTCGCCGGGCCACACGATCGGAAGGCTGTCCCTGGAGGGCAAGTGGGACGTGCGCCACGGCGGCGACACCATGACGCACACGCTCGACGGCGTCAGGGTGGGTTCGCACCCGCTGGTGAGGACCAAGATGTACCGGTCCTGCAAGCTCCCGCTCTCCGAGCTGCAGGTCTACGTCGGCTTCCACAAGGACACCAACCTGGTGCTCTGGACGATGTGGTGGCCGACCCGACATGCCCAGCCTCGGTCGGCGCTCTGACCGACCGCACAACGAACGCCCTCCGCAGACATAGTGCGGAGGGCGTTCGCTTGCGAAGGCCAGTGCCTCGCCTGATCCCCCCGGAACGGCGAGGCAACATCCCCCTGAAACGTTCGGAGCAGCCCGCGGAGTGGATTTGACCGCGAGCCTGGTCGAGCTGGCGCCATACCCTTTGCGGGTCTGGCGTGCCCCAGTAAGGCCGGTAGCCCCTTCGGAACCAAGGCGGATGGCCCACTCGGGCCCACAGGCATAGCCAGGACGGTGCGCAGTCGTTGTACATGTATGACGGACGCTGCTACGACCAAGAGCTCCGCTCAGAGCCTGCAGTGGTCTCATGTGACATTGGGTATCCACAAAGAACGAGACGGCCAGTGCAGCTACTGCTCTGAACGAGGCTCCTCGGACCCCTGGCCGTGCCTGATGGCCCGCCTGGCGATGCGCGCGAAGAAGGCGGCGACGCCGGCCACGCGGTGACACCGTCGGCTGCTTCTCGGCCCGGAGGCCCGATCGACCTCAGTCGAGGTAGTCGCGCAGGACCTGCGAGCGGCTCGGGTGGCGAAGCTTGGACATCGTCTTCGACTCGATCTGGCGGATCCGCTCGCGCGTGACGCCGTAGACCTTGCCGATCTCGTCAAGGGTCTTCGGCTGGCCGTCGGTCAGGCCGAACCGCATGCTGACCACGCCCGCCTCACGCTCCGAGAGCGTGTCGAGCACGGCGTGCAGCTGCTCCTGGAGCAGCGTGAAGCTCACGGCGTCAGCCGGGACGATGGCCTCGGAGTCCTCGATCAGGTCGCCGAACTCGGAGTCGCCGTCCTCGCCGAGCGGGGTGTGCAGGGAGATCGGCTCGCGGCCGTACTTCTGGACCTCGATGACCTTCTCGGGGGTCATGTCGAGCTCCTTGGCGAGCTCCTCCGGGGTCGGCTCGCGGCCGAGGTCCTGGAGCATCTGGCGCTGCACGCGGGCCAGCTTGTTGATGACCTCGACCATGTGCACCGGGATGCGGATGGTGCGGGCCTGGTCGGCCATCGCGCGGGTGATCGCCTGACGGATCCACCACGTGGCGTACGTCGAGAACTTGTAGCCCTTGGTGTAGTCGAACTTCTCGACCGCACGGATCAGACCGAGGTTGCCCTCCTGGATCAGGTCGAGGAAGAGCATGCCGCGGCCGGTGTAGCGCTTGGCCAGCGAGACGACGAGGCGGAGGTTGGCCTCGAGGAGGTGGTTCTTGGCGCGGCGGCCGTCCTCGGCGATCCACTCGAGCTCCTCGAGCAGCTTCGCGCTGATCTTGCCGCCCTTGGCGAGCTTCTCCTCGGAGAAGAGGCCGGCCTCGATCCGCTTGGCGAGCTCGACCTCCATCTCGGCGTTGAGGAGGGGCACCTTGCCGATCTGCTTGAGGTAGTCCTTGACCGGGTCGGCGGTCGCGCCCGCGACCATGACCTGCTGGGCGGGCTCGTCGGTGTCGTCGGCCGCGGAGACCACGAAGCTGGAGGTGGCCGTGGCCTCCTCCTCGTCCTCCTTGATCGACGGGTCGGCCTCGACGTCCTTCTCGAACTGCTCGTCGGGGAGGTCGGGCAGGACCTTCTTGCCGTCGGGACCGACCACGACGTCGGCCGCCGCGACCTCGGCCGCGGGAGCATCGGCCTTGGCGGCCGCCTTCTTGGCCGGCGCGGCCTTCTTGGCCGGCGCGGGTGCGGCCTTCTTGGCCGGCGCGGTCTTGGTCGTGCCGTTGGGGGTCGCCTTGGCCGCGGCCTTCTTCGCCGGCGCCGTCGCGGTCTTCTTGGTGGTCGTCGCGGCCGCCACGCGGGCACCGGTCACGTCGATGTGGACCGAGATGCCGAGCGCGCTCAGGTGCTCGAGCAGGCCCTTGAGGTGCCGGGGCTCGACCTGGGCCGCCTCGCTGGCCTGTCGGACGTCCTCGGGACTGAGACTCCCCCTGGCACCCTTGTCGACCAGTGCGGAGACGGCCGGGTGGGTGAGCACGTGCTCAGGAACCTTGCGCGCGTTCGAGGAAGACACGAACACCTCTTCAATCGTGACTGGTGGAACAGGTCGGGGCGGAGACCGATATCGGTCTCAGGGCGCGGCACGACCCGCTGTCGTCAAGAGCCGCGGTGTTCATTCTGCCACGCAGCCAAAGGGGTTCCCGCATTGGCGCCGCGCGGATGTCCGTGTCGCACCGGGCACCATCGGGCGGTCAGGCCGTCCGGGTGCTGAACGTCAGTCGCCAGTCCACCTGGGTCTCGCCGTCGATGTCGAGCACCCACTCGTAGCGCTGGCCGGGCTGCAGGGGCAACGGGCCGATCTGGAACGCGAGCGGGAAGTCGATGTCGGCGCCGTGCACGAGCCCGGCCGGACGTCCGATCTCCGCGTCCCCGGTGATCTCGATCGGCTGTGGTCCCTGCGGCCCCGGAACGGTGACCGGCTCGCCGTCCTGTCCGATGAGCCGCAGCCGCAGCTGCAGCCGCTGGTTGGCGCGGTCCCAGGGCACGTCCAGCTTGACGGCGATCGCCGAGGGCGCCCCCGGGCTGGTCACGCTCCAGCCCCCGCCATTGATGTAGAGCTTCCCCTCCGCCACCACCGCGTGGTCGGCCAGGAGAAGGGTGGCCCTCATCAGCCGGCCTGGGCCTTCGCCTCGGCCTTCTTGGCCTTCTTGAAGTCACGGACCTTCTGGAGTGACGCGGGGTCGGTGACGTCGGCCACCGAGCGGTAGCCCTCCTCGGCGTACGCGCCGACGGCCTGCTCCCAGCCCTCCGGGCGGACTCCGAGCTGCTTGGCCAGCAGCGCCACGAAGATCTGCGCCTTCTGCTTGCCGAACCCGGGCAGCTCCTGCATCCGCTTCATCAGCTCCTGGCCGGTGGTCGCCTCCGTCCAGATGCGCGACGCGTCACCGGCGTACTCCGTCTCCACCAGGGCGGCCAGCGACTGCAGCCGCGCAGCCATCGACCGTCCGTAGCGGTGGATCGCCGGCGGAGTGGAGCAGAGGGTCGCGAACTCCTCAGGGTCGGCGGCCGCGATCGCGCTGGGCTCCATCGTCCCGAACCGGGTCAGCACCTTGTGCGGTCCGCGGAACGCGTGCTCCATCGGGTACTGCTGGTCGAGCATCATCCCGACGAGCAGCGCGAACGGGCTGTCGGTGAGCACCTGGTCGGCGTCGGCGTCACCGGTGATGTGGATGGCCATGGTGGCCATCTTGACCCATCCCGGGTGACGAACTCATCGACGGCCGCGCCGTCACTCCGACTTGACGGCCAGGACCGGGCAGTGGGCGTCGAGGAGGATGCGCTGGGCGTTGCTGCCGAGGATCAGCTTGCCGACGGGCGTACGCCGCCGGAGGCCGATCACGATCAGCTCGGCGCCCACCTCCTCGGCGATGGCGAGCAGGTCCTCCGATGCCTCGAGGCCGGTCTCGGGGTGGCGCACGTCGACGTTCAGCCCGGCCTCCTCGACGCGGGCCCGCACGTCGTCGAGCTCGGCCCCGGGTCGGTCCCCGTCACCCGTGTCACCGTGGTGGGCACGGTGCGCGTTGACGACGACCAGGTCGGCCTTGCGCAGCCGAGCCTCGGAGATCGCGGCATTGAGCGCAGCCTCACCCTCGGGCTTCGGTACGTATCCCAGAACGACAGTCGGCATGGAATCACCCTCCTGTTGGCCGGGGTACCCATCGGCACCGCCCGGCACGCTACCGGGTGTCGTCCCGGTCCACGACCTGTGGACAGCCTGCGTGGACCTGCCCGGTTGCGGGGAGGCCACTGGCGTGGACGGGCTCAGCGAACCTCTGACGCGCCAGACCCAGGTGCTGCTGCGGCGCGCGGTCTTCGAGCACGCGTCCGACGAACGGCGTCGCGCCTATCCCCCGGTGCTCCACGTCGGGGTCCCGGGCGGGCACGTCGTCTCGCTGCCCGTGGCGACCGCCGAGCCCAGCGACCCCGGACTGCGCACCGACGTCGTGGCCGCTCTCCGGGTGCGCGCTGGCGCCCGGCGTGACGAGCTGGTCTGGCTCACCCGCAGCGGCGGGCTCGAGCTGCAGGACGTCGACGCCTACTGGCTGAGCGCCACCCGCGCGGCGTACGACGAGGCCCAGGCGCCACTGTCGTTCGTCGTCGTCAACCGACGCGGCTGGCGCGACCCGCGCAGCGGGCTGTCCCGCACCTGGGTGCGGGTCCGCGTGTAGGGACTAGTCCCAGGTGTGGACGGGCTCGTTGGTGTGCATGAGCTCGCGGTACTCCAGCAGCGTCGCCCGCAGCGCGTCGAACCGCTCCAGGTCGGATCGCTGGTGCATGCGCCGCGCGAACCACTCCGCTCCGTTGGTCCCGAGCAGGCAGCGCTGCTCGATGATCCCCAGCAGCCGGTCGCTGGTCGCGGTCTCCACGCCCCACGACGCCAGCCCCTCGTGGGCGAGTGGCAGCAGCCGACGCAGCGTCAGCTCGGTGGCCCGCACCTGTCCGACGCCGGGCCAGTAGACCTGCGCGTCGATGCCGTGCTGGGCGGCGACGTGGAAGTTCTCCTCGGCAGCGCTGAAGGACATCTGCGACCACAGGGGCCGCTCGCTCTCGGCCAGCGCCCGGACCAGGCCGAAGTAGAACGCGGCGTTGGCGACCGTGTCGGCGACGGTGGGGCCAGCGGAGAGGACGCGGTTCTCCACGCGGAGGTGTGGCACTCCCCCGGCGATGTCGTAGACCGGGCGGTTCCAGCGGTAGATCGTGCCGTTGTGCAGCCGCAGCTCGGCGAGCTTGGGCACTCCGCCGTCCTCCAGCACCGCCAGCGGGTCCTCCTCCTCCGTGATCGGCAGCAGCGCCGGGAAGTAGCGGACGTTCTCCTCGAACAGGTCGAAGACCGAGTTGATCCAGCGCTCACCGAACCAGACCCGCGGCCGCACCCCCTGCGCCTTGAGCTCCTCGGCCCTGGTGTCGGTGGACTGCTCGAAGAGCGGGATCCGCGTCTCGCGCCACAGCTCCTTGCCGAGGAGGTAGGGCGAGTTGGCGCCCAGCGCCAGCTGGATCCCGCAGATGACCTGGGACGCGTTCCAGTACTCGGCGAAGCTGTCCGGCGACGTCTGGACGTGGAACTGGGTGCTGGTGCAGGCGGCCTCGGGCACGATCGAGTCGGTGGACGTGTCGAGCTTCTCGACGTTGCCGATGCCGGCGATCCGGATCGAGATGTCCTCGCCCCTGGCGTTGAGGATCTGCTCGCCCAGCAGCTTGTAGCGCGGGTTGGGGCTGATGCTCTCGGCGGTCATGTGGTCGGCGGCCAGCGTCGGCAGGATCCCGATCATCACCATGTGGGCGCCGACCTCGGCCGACTTCGCCTCGGCGCCGTTGAGGTCGCGGCGCAGCAGCTCCTCGAACTTCTCCAGCCCGCCCTCGCGCAGCTTGACCGGCGGCACGTTGATCTCGATGTTGAACAGGCCCAGCTCGGTCTGGAACGCGGGGTCGGCGATCGCCGCCAGCGCCTCGGTGCTCTTCAACGCCGGGTCGCCGCGCTCGTCGACGAGGTTGAGCTCGACCTCGAGCCCGGTCATCGGGTCGTCGGTGTCGAACCGCGCCTCGCGCAGCATGCGCGCGAACACGTCGAGGCAGCGCCGGACCTTCTCGCGGTAGCGGGTCCGGTCGGCCCGGGAGAACTCCTGTGCCTCCACCTCTTCGCCCATGACCGGACCCTAGGCCCGATCACTGGTCTTGCGGGAGGTCCACGAGTCCACTGTGCGGGCAAGCACGTCGTCCACCACGCCCTCGACGGTGCCGGTGCGTTCGTACGCCGCCCGCTGGCGGGTCGCGCCCGTCGCCCTCAGCACCCTCTCCACGCCCCGTGCCACGCGCTCGGCGTCACCGCCGACCTCCAGCCGCCCAGACACCACCTCGACCAGGCGCGAGAGCACCTCCCGGGCGGGTGTCAGAGCGTGCGTGACCGGATCGAGCAGCTGGTCCGACAGCCCATAGCGGGAGGCCCGCCACCGTGCGGCCCGCAGCTCTTCGGCTCGCCACACCGGAAGCCCTTCGGGCCAGTCATCCACCGCGCTCTCCACCAGAGCCCGGACGAGAGCGGCGAGCAGCCCGACGTCCTCCGGGTCGGTCGCGGCATCGAGCACGCGGACCTCGAGCGTGGGGTGGTCCTCCGACAGGCGTGCGTCGAAGTAGAGCATGCCGCGGTCCCTGGCCGCACCGCTGGCGATCAGCCGGTCGCACACGCGGCGATAGCCGGCCAGCGATTCGAACGCTTCGGTGGGGCCCGCGCTGGGCCAGGTCGACCACAGCTGGGTGCGCCACGACGCGTAGCTGGTGTCGCGACCCTCGTCGAAGGGCGAGTTGGTACTGGCGGCGAGGAGAACAGGAAGCCATGGCGTGATCCGGTCGATGCAGCGCACCCCCTCCTCCGGCGACTCGATGGCCACGTGCACGTGCATCCCGCAGGTGGTCCCGCGCCGGGCCACCTGCCCGAACGTCTCCGCCATGTCCCGGTAGCGATCGTTGTCGGACACCACCGGCTCGTCGAGCGCAAGGGGCACGGACGCGCAGACCGCCAGGGCCAGTCCGACATCGGCGGCCGCTTCGGCCGAGTTCTGTCGACCGGCCACGACCTGAGCCACGATGTCGTCCACGTCTCGTGACGGGTCGGTCCGGATCTCGAGCTGGTGACGGAACAGCTCCTTGTCGAGCTCGTCGCTCGCACCGCGCGGAGCCTTGCCGGCGCCGTGCTCCTGGTGCCGTCGGAGCACCTCGCGGGCCCGCGAGGTCACGGCCCGCGTCGCCGGGTCGACGACCAGCAGCTCCTCCTCGACGCCGACGGTCCGGGTGTCCATGAGCGGGCGGTACCCACGGCGACCGAGCCTTCCGGCGTCCTCATGACGCCGCCTGCGCCCAGGCCGAGGGCGACACCGCATGGGTGAGCATGTCGGCGACCAGCTGCGCCAGCGTGTTGTCGGGGTCGACGGCCTGGCACCTGTCGACCGCACACCAGGCCAGCGCTCCGTGCCCGGCCAGCCACGCGGCGAGGCCGAGGACGGCGGCGGGCTCGGCGACCAGGTCGTCGGGCGCGCGCTGGACGGCGTCGGTCCAGAGCCGGACGTGGAGCTCCGCCACCTCGCGCGAGATGGCCGCCCAGGCGGCGTCGCGCCCCCGGGGCTCGAGCAGCCCGAGCAGCACCCGAGCCAGCTCGACGACGGTGAACCGCCCCGCCTCGAGCCGGAAGTCGACCAGGTCGGCGATCTCGCCCGGCGGGCTCGGCACCGCCCGGCGCAGGGCGCGGGCCACCTCGGCGACCGCGTCGGGGCTGGGACGCAGCCCGAGCTCGAGGTCGGCGCGCGAGCCGTGCACGACGATCCCGTCGAGCACCGCCTGGGCGCGGAACTGGTGGCCACCGATGTCGTAGGGCACGCCGGCCGGGGGTGCCTCTGGCCGGCCGGGGGCGAACCACCTCCCGTCGTGCACTCGAAGGACCTCGGCCACGGCGATGCCGGCCCGATCGAAGGCGAGCCGCAGCCCGTCCAGCACTGCGCGCACGGCCGGCCCGTCGTCGGCGTAGACGACGATCAGGACCTGGGCCACGAGATGTTGCAGCGCCGGCTCGAGCAGCAGCGCGACCGCCTCGTCGGCCTGCGCGGGCGGGAGCAGGTCGACCCGCGCGTGGAAGGTCTCGGTGCCTCCGAAAGTGAGCATGACGACCGACTCGGACGGCTCGAAGCCGAGCACGACGGGCACGGCGGCCAACACGTCCTCGGGCGTGCGGACGCTGAGCTTGGTGGCTTCTGCCGACTGGTCGGGTGAGGGGTTGGGCGACGGGTTGGGCGCCGGGTTGGCGGGACTTGTCATGCGATCGACGCTTCCCAGCGGCGCCGACGGCCCGGCGACCGGACGAGACACCCTGTGGACGACGGGCTCCTACGCCGGAGCTGTGCACGCCAGGTGGACAGGACCGTCCGCGCCGAGGGGTACGTTGCCGCCGTGCGCGCCCACGCCTCGGTCCTCCACCTGGACCTGGACGCGTTCTTCGCGGCCGTGGAGCAGCGCGACAAGCCCTCGCTGCGGGGCAAGCCGGTCGTGGTCGGTGGCGTGGGCGGCCGCGGGGTGGTGGCCACGGCGTCCTACGAGGCTCGCAAGTACGGCGTGCGGTCCGCGATGTCGACCCGTGAGGCCCGGTCGCGCTGCCCGCACGCGGCGTTCCTGACGGGCCGGTTCCACGCCTACCGCGACGCGAGCACCATCGTGATGGGTCTGCTCCGGTCGGTCTCACCGCTGGTCGAGCCCCTGAGCCTCGACGAGGCCTTCATCGACCTCGAGGCCGCACAGCTCGACGACCTCCAGGTCCCGACGGTGACGGCGTTCGCCGAGGAGCTCAGGGCCGCCGTCGCCGAGGCGACGGGCGGCCTGACCGCGTCCGTCGGGATCGGGAGCTCGAAGTTCATCGCCAAGGTGGCCAGCGACCTCGACAAGCCGGACGGGCTCGTCGTCGTACCTCCCGGCACCGAGCAGGAGCTGCTCCGCCCCATGCACGTGACGGTCATCCCCGGCGTCGGACCGGCCACGGCGGAGCGCCTGCGCCGAGTCGGGATCCACACGGTCGCCGAGCTCGAGTCGGTCAGCCTCGACGAGCTGGTCCGGCTGGTCGGCAAGGCTCACGGCGCGAGCCTCTACTCCCTGGCCCGCGCGGACGACGACCGGCCCGTCGAGCCGGACAGGGAGACCAAGTCCGTCAGCTCCGAGGGCACCTACGACACGGACCTGACCGATCGTTCGCTCATGGAGCACCTGCTCACCCGCCAGGCGACCGACGTCGCCACCCGGCTGCGCAAGCACGGCCTGTCCGGGCGCACGGTCACCATCAAGGTGCGGCTGCACGACTTCACGACCCTCAACCGTTCGACCACGCTGTCCTCGCCCACCGACAGCGGCGCCACCGTGGCCCGGCTGGCGCGTGGGCTCCTGGCCGATCTGGACACGTCGGGCGGCGTCCGGCTCCTCGGCGTCGGTGTCTCGGGGCTCGCGGACTGGATCCAGGAGGACCTGTTCGGCGAGACCGAGGAGGACGAGCCCGAGCCCGAGGTGCCCGAGGTCGAGGTGACGAGAGCCCGCGACAAGCCCGGCTGGTCGCCCGGGATGGATGTCGTCCACGACGCGCTGGGCAGGGGCTGGGTCTGGGGCGCCGGGCGCGGGGTGGTGACGGTGCGCTTCGAGACGGCGGAGACCCCGGCCGGCCCCGTCCGCTCCTACTCCGCGGACGACCCCGCGCTGCGGCCGTGGCAGCCGGAACCTCCTCCGGACGAGGCGACCGGGCAGTAAATCCTTCGCGGACGGTGCCCGCACGGCCTACCGTCACTGCTCGTGGACATCGTGGAGCTCGACGCCGCCGCTCTCGCCGACGACGCGGTGATGCGGGACTTCTACGACGTGTCCCGCCGCGCCGAGCTGCTCGGCCGCGAGCAAGCGCCGTTCTGGACCTTCGAGGAGCTCGTCGGCGCGTTCCGTTCCGAGGACAGTGGCGAGCGACAGCAGCTCTTCGCGGCGTACGACGGCGACCGGATGATCGCCTGCGCGGTGCTGTGGTCCTTCCTCCTCGACAACACCGACAAGGCCTTCTTCAGCCTCGATGTCGACCTGCCCGACCGCCGGCGCGGCGTCGGCCGCGCCATGCTGCAGCGGATCGAGCAGATCGCCAAGGACGACAACCGGGCGATGGTGCTGACCGACACCAAGCTCCCCTTCGCCGAGCGCGAGACGCACGGCTACCGGCAGTTCGCCGAGGCGTGCGGCTACCAGCTCGCCAACTACGAGGTGGTCCGGCACCTGCCGCTGCCCGTGCCCGACGAGCGGATCCAGGGCTGGATCGACGAGGCCGCGGCCCGTCACGAGGGCTACACCATCGAGACCTTCGTCGACGAGGTGCCCGACGACCTGGTCGAGTCGCTCTGCGTGCTGCTGGGCCAGCTCGCGGTCGACGCGCCCACCGGCGCGGTCGACTTCGACGAGGAGGCCATGACTCCGGAGCGGTACGCCGAGAACGTCGCCACCGTGCAGGCGATGGGCCGGGCCCGCTACGAGACGCTCGCGCTCACGCCGGACCGGCTGGTGGTCGCGCAGTCGACCCTCGCCGTACCCCTGTCGGGCAGCACGACCGTCTTCCAGTGGGGCACGTTCGTCCACCGCGAGCACCGCGGGCACGCACTCGGCCTGGCGACCAAGGCCGTGAACCTGCGTGCGGCCCAGGCGGCACGCGACGACCTCACCCTGGTGACCACCCAGAACGCCGAGACCAACGGCTACATGGTCTCGATCAACGAACGGATGGGCTTCGAGCCGGTCGAGGTGTCCACCGAGCTCGTCAAGCACCTCTGACCGTCACGGAGTTCACCCGGAGGTGGGGCGTCGTTCGCCGTTCCGGTGTGTGACCGCCGCGCTGACTGTCCACAGTTGATCTCAGAACGGTGCGAGCCCCTGCCGATCACCCGGGCAAAAGGCACCCGGGCAAAAGGCACCTGGGCAAAAGGTGAGGGCCCTCTTCGATGGTATGAGCATCAAAGAGGGCCCTCGGGTTTGAGGCGGAAATGGTGACGCCCACCTCGACCGAACCAGGTCTCCGACCCCGCCGACCCCGTCACCGGGCCGACGCCGCGAGTTGCCTCGTGGTGTGGATCTTCGATCGTGTCCGGCCCCGATCTCCCACCGGCAAGCCGGTGGTCGATCGGAGTTTTGAAGGTCACCTGATGGTATGAGCACCAAGAGGCCCTCGGGTCGAGGTGGTGATGACGCCCACCTCGTCCGGTCAGCTCCGCCGTCTCCCGCCGCCCCCGTCATCGGGTCGGCGCCGCGAGTTGCCTCGCAGTGTGGAGCTCTTGTCGCTGTCCGGGATCCCGTCCCACCTCCGGCAAGCCGGCTGTGGTCCGGATCCGGTCCACCTCCGGCCGAAGCCTTCGATGACCCGGGGTCCCATTCCGCCTCCGGCGAACCGGCTGCGGCCTGGGTCCCGATCGGCTGCCGGCGAACCGGCTGCTTCTCGGACTCCCGACTCCCCCACGGCGAACCGTCGGCGACCCGGGACCCTTGTCCCCTCCGGCAAGCCGGCTGGGACTCGGTCCCCGCCCTGGAACCGGCAGGGCCGATTCCCGAGCGGAAGTAAGGGGTGAGGGCCTCTCGATGGTATGAGCACCAAGAGGCCCTCGAGCGAGGAGGCTGGGTGACGCCCCCCTCGACCCGGCAGACTTTCCGACCCCGCCGCCCCCGTCACCGGGCCGACGCCGCGAGTTGCCTCGTGGTACGGATCTTCGCTCTGCCTGATCCCCGATCTCCGTTTCGGCCGGAGCCGCTGGTTGATCGGTGGGAGAGTTCTATGCCCTGCTCCGAGAGGTGCGCAAGGGATTCCCGGAAGAAAGTTCGACATTCCTCTGGTCCCACAGATTGCTCCACAGGAGTGAGGGGTAGGTCCACAGGTTCCACGACTTCTCCACATGCAGAGTCCACTGTCTGTGGACGAACGGCGACCCCCGTCGATGAGGGCTGAAGAGGGACCGGAGATAGGTTCCGAGGTGTGCAGCAGTCCACCGAACCGACGCCCCCGTCCGCCGACGTTCTCCCGCCCGAGGCACCCCGTCGTCCCGTCACCACCGAGCATCACGGCCGGACCCGCGTCGACGACTACGAGTGGCTGCGCGCCAAGGGGACGCCGGAGGTGATGGCCCACCTCGAGGCCGAGAACGAGTACACCCAGGCCCGGACCGCGCACCTGGCCGACCTGCGCCAGACGATCTTCGAGGAGATCAAGGCGCGGACCCGGGAGACCGACCTGTCGGTCCCCACCCGCAACCGTGGCCACTGGTACTACGGCCGCTCCTTCGAGGGCAAGGAGTACGGCGCGAGCTGCCGGGTCCCGGTCGCCGACCCCGACGACTGGACGCCGCCGCAACCTGTCGAGGACTGCGCTCCGGACCAGCCCGCCCTGCCGGGCGAAGAGCTGCTGCTCGACGTGGACGAGCTGGCCGAGGGCCATGAGTTCTTCTCGCTGGGCGGCTCGAGCGTGAGCCCCGACGGCACCCTGCTCGCCTACTCCACCGACGTGGTCGGCGACGAGCGCTACACGATCAGGATCCTCGACATCGCCGCCCGCGAGCACCGTCCCGACGAGATCGTCGGCGTGATCGGGGGCGCGACCTGGGACCCGTCGGGCGACCACGTCTACTACACGACGGTCGACGAGTCGTGGCGCTCGGACAAGATCTGGCGACACACGCTCGGCACCGCCCAGGCTGACGACGAGCTCGTCCACCACGAGCAGGACGGCCGGTTCTTCGTCGGGGTGGGCCGCAGCCGCAGCGACCGGTTCGTCATCATCGCCGCCGGGTCCAAGATCACCTCGGAGTACCGCTTCCTCGACTCCCGGGACCCCGACGCCGGCTTCCAGGTGTTCAGCCCGCGCCGGGAAGGACTGGAGTACGCCCTCGACCACGCGGTCATCGGCGGCCAGGACGTCTTCCTGGTGATGCACAACCACGCCGGCCCGGACTTCGAGCTGGGCACCGCTCCCATCGCGCCCACCGCCCCGGAGGACTGGACGCCGCTCGTCCCGCACGACCCCGCGGTCCGGCTCGAGGACGTCGACGCGTTCGCCGGCCACCTCGTCGTACACCAACGCAGCGAGGGCCTGACCCAGCTCCGCATCCTCGAGCTCGGCGCCGGCACCGACGACCCCGCTGTGGTCGACGACTACCTCGTCGAGTTCGACCACGAGGTCTACACGGTCGGGTCCGGCGGCAACCCGAACTTCGCCCAGCCCACGGTCCGGCTCGGCTACACGACGATGGCGGTCCCCTCGTCGGTCTACGACTACGACGTGCGCACCCGCGAGCTGACGCTGCTGCGCCGGGCGCCCGTGCTGGGCGGCTACGAGCCCGACGACTACGAGGAGCACCGGCTGTGGGCCACCGCCGAGGACGGCGAGCGGGTCCCGATCTCGATCGTCTGCCGGCGGGGCGCCCGCGACCACGGACCGGTCCCGACCGTGCTCTACGGCTACGGCGCCTACGAGACGTCCTTCGACCCGTACTTCTCGGTGGCCCGGCTCTCGCTGCTCGACCGTGGAGCGGCGTTCGCGATCGCCCACGTCCGTGGCGGCGGCGAGATGGGTCGCCGGTGGTACGACGACGGGAAGATGCTCGCCAAGCAGCACACCTTCTCGGACTTCATCGCCTGCGGGCGACACCTCGTCGAGACCGGCTGGACGACGCCCCAGACGCTGGTGGCAGAGGGTGCCAGTGCCGGAGGGCTGCTGATGGGAGCGGTCGCCAACCAGGCGCCCGAGCTCTTCGGCGGGATCCTGGCGGGCGTGCCGTTCGTCGACAACCTGACCACGATGCTCGATGCCACGCTCCCCCTGACGGTGACGGAGTACGACGAGTGGGGCAATCCGGAGGCGGATCCCGACGTCTACGACTACATCGCGGCCTACGCGCCGTACGACAACGTCACCGAGACGACGTACCCGCCCATCCTCGCCGAGACCTCTCTCAACGACACCCGCGTGATCTACGTCGAGGCCGCCAAGTGGGTCGCGAAGCTCCGCGCCGTGGCCCACAACGGCTCCGACGTGCTGCTCCGGACGGAGATGTCGGCAGGCCACGGAGGTGTCTCGGGGAGGTACAAGTCCTGGCACGACCGGGCCTTCGCCCTGGCCTGGATCCTCGACCGGACGGGCCTGACTGACGTGGTCCCGGCCCCATCCGGCGGCGCCGCCGCGACGAACGCCTGACAGAGAGCTGGTCGGGGAGCCCTGAGAAGTCCCTGAGAGTTCTCTCACCGTGCAACTACGCGGGGTCGTCACACGTCTGTCAGGGAGAAGGGTCAACGCTACCTCGGGAATCCCAAGGCCGGCGCGGACGTTGGGTACTACGTAGGCGACTGCGACGTCCTACGAACCGAAGGAGGGATCCCATGGCGACTCGCACCACGGGTACCACACGCGAGATCGAGGGACGTGACAGCGTCGGCCTCTACCTCGACGAGATCGCACGCAACGCCCTCCTCGACGCTGCGGCAGAGGTCGAGCTGAGCAAGACCATCGAGGCCGGCCTGATGGCGGACTTCCTCCTCCAGGAGGGCCGCGTGGGCCGCAAGAAGGGCGGGGCGCCCATGAACGCCTCCCTGGAGGAGCTCGAGTGGCTCGCCGAAGAGGGCCGCAAGGCCGTCGACACGTTCATCACGGCCAACCTGCGGCTGGTGGTCTCCATCGCCCGCAAGTACGGCCGCGCCCAGATGCCGATGCTCGACCTGATCCAGGAGGGCAACACCGGCCTCATCCGTGCGGTCGAGAAGTTCGACTACACCAAGGGCTACAAGTTCTCGACGTACGCCACGTGGTGGGTGCGTCAGGCCATCACCCGCGGCATCGCCCAGCAGGCCCGCGTCGTGCGGCTCCCCGTGCACGTGGTCGAGGAGCTCAACCAGGTCGGCGGAGCCCGCCGGACCCTGGAGCGCCAGCTCGGCCGTGACCCGGATCCCGCCGAGATCGCCGCCGAGCTCGACATGGACCTCGACCGGGTCCTCGACCTGATGGCGTGGGGCCGTGAGCACGTCAGTCTCGACTCCCCCGTCGACGAGGACGGCGACACCTCGCTGGGCGACCTGATGGCCCAGGAGACCTCGCCCGGCCCGGACCTGACCGTCCTCGACGTCGAGTCCCGAGACCGCCTCAACACGCTGGTCGAGCACCTCGACGAGCGCGCCGCGGACATCATCCGCTCCCGCTACGGCCTCACCGACGGCCGTCAGCACAAGCTGGCCGACATCGGCGCCAAGCACGGCATCTCCGCCGAGCGGGTGCGCCAGCTCGAGCGGGAGGCGCTGCAGAAGCTGCGCCGGATCGCCGACCCGGACCTGGCCGCCTGAACGCGGCCGCCAAGCAGGGCTGCTGAGACCCGAGACTCAGCGGTCCCACGAGAGACGAGAGCCTCCGGCGCATGCCGTCGGGGGCTCTCGTCTTGTGCTGTGCCGGCACACCAGGCGGCGGTGGCCCTGCAACCTTCCTCCACAGGTGGGCGGTGGCGCTGCAACCCTCCTCCCCGTGGAGAGCCGTTGCTCACCCACCGCTGCCCCGCAGCTCGCCGATCAGCTCGCTGTAGACCGCCTCGACCCGCGCCCGCAGGTCGTCGAGCGATCCGGTGTTGTCGACGACGTACGTCGCGATCGCCAGCCGGTCCTCGCGGGAGGCCTGGGCGGCGATGCGGGAGTCGGCCTCCTCCCGGGTCCAGCCGCGGTCGCGCACCATCCGCTCGACCTGCAGCTCGGTGGGTACGTCGACCACGATGACCTGGTCGAAGGTGGCGGCCCGCTCCGGCCCCGCCTCCGCGAGCAGCGGGATGTCGTGGACGACGACCGCGTCGGGTGGCGCGGCGGCCTCGAGCTCGGCGTACCGCTCGAAGATCAGCGGGTGGGTGATCGCCTCGAGGCGACGCCGCGCGGACTCGTCGGAGAACACGATCCGGCCGAGGGCCGCCCGGTCGAGGTCGCCGTCCGGCGTCAGGAGCTCCTCGCCGAACTCCTCGATGACCTGCGCCAGCCCCGGCGTACCTCGGGCCACCACCTCGCGAGCCAGCGCGTCGCCGTCGATGAGTACGGCGCCGAGCCCGACGAGGATCTCGGCCACCGTGCTCTTGCCCGACGCGATTCCGCCTGTGAGTCCGACCCGCACGCCCCTAGTGTGACCGGGTGGAGTTCGACACGTTCACGGTGAGCCTGCTGGTGCTGCGCGCCGACGCGCCCGAGTGGGACGACGAGACGGCCAGCGCCATGCAGGACGCGCACCTCGACCACCTCGCCAACCTCCACGAGCAGGGCCACCTGATGGCGGCCGGGCCGCTCGGGCACGACAAGTTCCGTGGCCTGTCGATCCTGCGCGTCCCCCCGGACGAGGCCAGGGCGCTCAAGGAGGCCGATCCCGCGGTGCAGGCCGGGCGGTTCGAGGTCGTGGTGGTGCCTTGGCAGGTGCCCGCCGGAGCGGTGCACTTCACGCCGACCCGGTTCCCGCACTCCATCGCGGAGGTCATGGGCGACTGAGCCCGGACCCCGCGGCCCTACGACGCCAGCAGCGCGTTCTCGGCGGTGGCCCGGCAGACGTCCTCCCACGGCGTCGGCGCGAGACCGAACGCCTCCTCGATCGCGGACGAGTCGAGGACGTACGGCGCGGTGAACTGGTACTCGGTCTCCCGCAGCTCGCGCAGCACCGGCACGACCGTTCCTCCGACCGACAGCAGCACGTGCGGCATCGACTTGACCTTGCCGATCGAGCGACCGACCGAGGCGGCGACGTCCTGGAGAACCTCGGTCTGGGTCTTGGCCGGGTTGGTCGGAGCGTGCCAGACCCGACCCCAGGCGCTCGGCTCGCCGGCCACCCGGACCAGCGCCCGGGCCATGTCGCGCACGTCGGTGAACGAGTGCGGCTGGTCGGGGCTGCCGAAGACGCGGACGGTCTTGCCCTCGAGCGCGGCCGGCGCGACCCGGGCGATGTGTCCGGTGGCGGTCGAGACCCGGGGTCCCATGTAGTCGGAACCGCGCACCTCGACGGCGTGGATCCGGCCGGCCTCGTGCAGCCGCTTCGCGTCGCCCCACATCCCGGCCCGGATGAGGGCCTTCCTGGTCATCGCAGCGTCCGGCAGTCCCTCGACCATCGGCCCGTCGAGCGGGCCGTAGGGGTACAGCGCGGCGGCGGTGACGAGCACGGCACCCGACCACTCGGCGGCCTCCAGGAACGCAGCCGCGACCGGCGGCCAGAACTCCGGCCACACGGTGTACGACGGCGGGTTGACGCAGTTGTACAGCGCGACGGCACCCTCGGCCAGGTCAACGAGGCGGCCCGCGTCGGCGACGTCGGCCGCCTCTCGGCGTACCCCCTCCAGCTCCGGGCCGGTGCCGGAACGGCTGACCAGGACGACGTCCTTGCCCTGCTTCACCAGCAGCTCCGCCGTCGCCAGCCCGACCGGACCGGCCCCTACCACCACGTGACGCTCGTTCATCTCTGCTCCTGATGTCTGTTGTCCGAAACGAGAGCACCGCTCTCTTTCCTGAACGCTAGACCCTCGGTCACCACAAAACAAGAGCACTGCTCACATTTGTATGCACCGCTCTCGTTCCATGCCAGAATGACCACATGTCGTCCGCTCCGCGCACCGCCCGTGCCGTCGCCCGCGCCGAGCTGACCCGCGCGATCCTCGAGCGCGCGAGCGCCCAGCTGGGCGAGGTCGGCCCGGCGGCGCTGTCGGTGCGGCAGATCGCCCGCGAGCTCGAGATGGCCTCCTCGGCCGTCTACCGCTACTTCCCCAGCCGCGACGCGCTGCTGACCGCACTCCTGATCCGCGCCTTCGACGACCTCGGCCAAGCGGTCGAGAACGGCGACGCAGCAGCGGCCCGCGACGACTTCCGCGGTCGCTGGAGCGGTCTGGCCCAGGGACTGCGCGGCTGGGCCGTCGCGCACCCGCACGAGTACGCCCTCACCTACGGCTCACCGGTCCCCGGGTACGCCGCACCGCAGGACACGGTCGCCTCGGCGGCGCGGGTGGCGACGGTGCTGCTGACCCTGGTGCACGACGCCCACGAGGCGGGCCGCTCCCCCGCCGCGCCCACCCGGCCGGCCACCGAGGCCGAGCTGGCCTCGCTCGCGCCGGTCCGGTCGTTCGTCGGAGAGGAGCTGGACGAGGCCTACTCGATCCGCGGCCTGATGGCCTGGGCGACGCTGTTCGGCAACGTCTCACTGGAGCTGTTCGGCCACATGTACCGCGGGGTCCTCGACTACGAAGCGCACTACGCGACGCTGGTCGAGCAGCTCGCCGACGACCTGGGGTTCTAGGTCTCAGCAGCCGTGGTTGGCCTGGGCGCAGGTGTCCAGGCCCCACTCGAGGGTGTAGTCGAGCTCCGCGCCGGACAGCCTCACCACGACCACGATCTCGGGCTTCTGCATCTCGTTGCCGCCACCGTCGTCGTAGGTGTAGACCATCCGCCACCAGGTCCGGCCCTCGTCGTCGGTCGACTTGGTGGCGTGCTCGGTGTGGCCGTCGGGGAAGGTGTAGGCGACGTCGAAGACCTCCTCGAGGCCGGCCGGGACGATGCCCCCCGCCGAACGGCTGACCTGCCCGTCGAGGAAGTCGGTGCTCACGGCGTACGTCGACACGTCGTCCCGCGGCGTGAGTGGCAGGGCCTGGTGGATCGTCGTGCGACCGTCGAACTCGTCGCACAGCACGAACTTCTCGCCCTTGACCCAGAAGGACGAGAGGGCGCGCCCCTCGACCTGCACGGCGAGACTCGCGCCCTCGAGCACGTTCGCCATCTCCTGCTCGCACCCCCGGGTGCCGACCGTGACCGTCGCACCCGGGTCGGGCCGCGTCGGAGTGGATGTCGAGGTGGACTCGGGGATCGAGCTCGGCGAGGGGTCGCTGGGTGTCACCGGCGCGCTCGACGTGCCGCCACCCGTGACCGGAATGCCGTTGGTCTCGGAGCCACCGGGGTCGATCGCCCAGTAGGCCATGCCGGCCACCAGCGCCACCGCGGCCGCGGCGCCCGCCGGGACCAGCCACCGCGGCGCGGCGGATCGGTGGTCGTGGGCGTGCTCGAGCAGCTCGGCGCGGATCCGCGCGCGGGCCTGGTCGGGGAGCGGGCGCTCGGGCGGCGGGGTGGTCTCAGTCATGGAGGTGCTCCTCGGTCAGGTCGGTGAGCCGGGCGCGAGCCCGGGAGAGTCGGGAACGGACGGTGCCGACGGGAACGTCGAGCGCTGCGGCGGCCTGCTCGTAGGTCAGCCCGCCCCAGGCGACGAGGCCGAGCACCTCGCGCTCACGCTCCGGCAGCGCCTCGATCCGGGTCAGCACCGCACGCATCCGGGCCTCGGAGCCGAGCCGTTCGGTGACCTGCTCGGAGTGGTCGGGCTCCGGCGCCGGTGCGGGCAGGCTCGTCACCGCCCTGAGGTAGCGGCGCCGCGACCGGCCTGCGTTGCGGCAGACGTTGGTCGCGACGCCGTACAGCCAGGGCAGCGCGGAGCCGTCGTGGAGCTGGACCCGCCGCCGGTGCCGCCAGACCTCGAGGAACACCGACGAGGTGGCGTCCTCGGCTTCGGTCCAGTCGGCGAGGTGGCGGAAGCAGTGGTTGTAGATCCGGTCGCCGTAGCGGTCGAACAGGGCCGCGAGCGCGCCCGGGTCGTCCTGGTGCAGCCCGTCGACGAGCTCCCGCTCGTCACTGCCCATGGCCACCGCTCCTCCTTGGGTCACACCCGTACATGTCCGGACGTCCGGTCGAGTTCCCTACTCTTTCCCCGATGAGCACGACTCAAGGCAGGTCTTTGGGCAAGGGTGACCGGGTCGCGCTGCTCGTGTCGCCGTCGCCGGCCTACCTCGACGTGGTCATCGGGCTCCTCGCAGCGGGCGTCGTCCCCATCCCGCTGGACCCCCGGCTCACGTCGTTCGAGCGCGAGCGGATCCTGTCGGACCTCTCCCCCATCCAGCTCGTCACCACGGAGGACGCGCTGGCCGACCTGCGGGCGGCGTACCCGGACCACCGGGGGCTGCCGCGCGCCCGGCCGATGCACTGCACGAGCGGCACCACCGGGACACCGAAGGGCGTCTGGAGCGGGTTGCTGTCCGACGACGACGCGGCCGCGCTCGTGGCCGAGGAGCGCTCTCTGTGGGGCTTCACGGACACCGACGTCAACCTGGTGCTCTCGCCGCTCCACCACTCTGCCCCGCTCCGCTTCGCGATGGGCACCGCGCTGGCCGGCGGCCGGGTCGTCGTGCCTGGCCCGTTCGACCCGGCCGTGGTGACCGAGGCGATCGAGCGGGAGCGGCCCACGTCCGTGTTCTGCGTGCCGACGCACCTGCAACGACTGTTCGCGCACTGGGACGACGTCGGTACGCCGGACCTGTCGTCCTTCCGCCTCGTGGCCCACGCCGGTGCGCCCTGCCCCGACGCGGTGAAGCGGCGGCTGGTCGAGACGTTCCCCCAGGGGTCGACCTGGGAGTTCTACGGCTCGACCGAGGGCCAGTTCACGGCGTGCCGGTCCGAGGAGTGGCTGGCCCGGCCCGGGACGGTCGGCCGGGCGCGGCCGGGTCGGGTGCTCAGCACCGACGACGACGGGACGATCTGGTGCGCGGTGCCGTCTTTCGCCCGCTTCTCCTACTTCGGCGAGCCCGACAAGACCACCGAGGCGTGGCGCGACACCGCGGACGGGCCGGCGTTCACCGTGGGCGACCTCGGGCGGCTCGACGACGACGGCTACCTGTTCCTCGACGGCCGGCGGGAGGACCTGGTCATCAGCGGCGGCGTCAACGTCTACCCGCTCGAGGTCGAGCAGACGCTCCTCGAGCATCCCGGCGTCCACGACGTGGCCGTCTACGGAGTCCCCGACGAGCAGTGGGGACAGCGGGTGTGTGCGGCGTACGTCGGCGCGGCCACGGCCGCCGAGCTCGACGCCTTCGTCCGTGAGCGACTGGCCCCGCCCAAGCGACCCAAGACCTGGCACCCGATGCCCGACCTGCCCCGCACCCTCACCGGGAAGGTGCTGCGACAGGAGCTGCCGCGATAGCCAGGGCGAGCAGCTCGTCTTGCGTCGGCTCGGGCGTCGCGGCGCGGTCGCGGATGGCGTGGACAACGGCCGCCGGGAACAGCCGGTCGTAGTCGGCGTCGAGGTGCGCCTGCCGCGGGAACTCGACCCCGTTTCCGCGAATGACCACGGGCTCGGCGCTCCCAGAGAGCAGCTCGGCGTCCGGACCGATCCGGAAGTCGCCGCACACGAGCCAGGCGTAGCGCTCGCCCTCTGACCGGCCCAGCAGGTCGATGCCGCACAGGACGACTCCCCGGGGCTCCCTACCGATCATCTCCACGACGACGGCGGGGTCGGCCGCCAGCCGGGCCAGCAAGCCGTGCTGGAGAGCCGACGATGGCTCCGGCGGGGGCGTGGGCCCAGCGGATGCGTGGGTGCAGCCCGCGAGGGCGAGCATCAGGACCATCGCGACGACCGACCTCATGCCGGTGAGACGTCCCGCGCGAGCGGACGGTTGTCAGAGCAGTCGCGTCGACGGCCAGAGGTCGGCCAGGTCGAGCTCGGGGAACCGGCGCTGCACGGCGTCGTAGACCGGGGCGAAGTGCCGGGCGATGGTGCGCCTGGTCTCCTCCCGCAGGACGGCGCCCTCCGACTTCGGGGAGACATTGACCTGCCGTTCGACGTTCGGCTCGTGGAAGTCGATGCCCAGGAAGTCGCACAGCGGCCTCAGGGTCTCGGCGGTGAACAGACGCTCGTAGAAGCCGTAGAAGACGTCCTCACGGGCGAACGCCTGGTCCAGGGCGTCCATGGTGAGGTCGTAGCGGGTGCGGTCGGCGTACATCGGGTGCTTGTACATGTGGCTGACCCGGGTCTCGGGGTCCTCGGGCGCCTCGTCGCCGCGGCGGCGCATGTCCATCCTCGACGCCGACCAGATCCGCTCGACCGGGTCGCGGACCAGGTAGACGGCGGCCGGCCGTACGCCGCGCGTCACGAAGCCGTCACGGATCATCGTGAGGCGCTCGGCCGAGAGCGCGGCGTACCCGGGCGTGATGTCGGCGGTCAGGCGAGTACCGGCCGGCTCGAGCAGCCCCGAGAAGTAGTCGAAGTAGCTGTCGGGGTCCTGGAGGAACGCCGCACGCTGGCCGCCCTGCTTCTCGATCCGCTCGCGGGCCAGCCGCCCCGCGGCCAGGTCGAGGGCGTCCCAGACGTGGTACTCCTTGCGGAACCCGGGGTCGCACTGCGGCGACGCCTCCAGGTAGCGGTGCAGCCAGGCGGTCCCGCCCTTCTGGCACCCGACGCCGAGGAGGAAGGTGCCGGCGCCGCTCACGAGCACTGAGGCTAGGGCACCGGTTTCCGTCTCGAACGCACGGCCGCAACGGGGGCTGTCCCCGAGGACCACTAGCGTCGGGCCGACGGTCCGCGGGACCACGGAGGGGGCGGCATGCGTCGCATGGGTGAGTGGGTCCTGCACCACCGGAGGATCGTGATGGTGGCGTGGCTGCTGATCGCGGTGGCCGGCATGGGGGTCACGAGCACGGTCAACGACCGGCTGACGGTCGACTTCTCGCTGCCAGGCCAGCCCGGGACCGAGACGGCGGCGAAGATCACCCAGGCCTACGGCAACGGCGGCAGCACCGTCCCGCTCCTGGTGAGCATCACCCTGCCCGAGGGGCAGACCGTCACCGGCAGCGAGGACGAGATCGGCGCCGCCTTCGCCGCGCATCACCGGCGGGGAGGTCCCCCTGCGGGTGATCGACGAGGCCAACACCGGCGACGACGCCTTCCGCACCGACGACGACCGCACGGCCTACGCCATGGTGTTCTACCCGTTCCCCACGAGCCTCGCCACCGAGCTGCCCACCGAGGCCGTCGACACCGCGGTCAACGCGAAGGCTCCGGCCGGCTCCGTCGTCGGGATCACCGGCATGGACGCGCTCGCGGTCGGCGACGAGTCCGGGTGGCAACAGCGTGCTGGTCGAGACGCTGCTCGGCGGCCTCGGCGCGCTCGCGGTGCTGCTCTTCGTCTTCGCGTCGCTGCTGGCGTTCCTGCCGCTCCTCGTCGCGGCCGTGTCCATCCTCACGACGTTCCTGCTCCTGCTGCCGATCACCTACCTGACCGACGTCTCGTTCATCGTGCAGTTCCTCATCGCGCTCGTGGGGCTCGGGGTCGCGATCGACTACTCACTGCTCTTCGTCACCCGATGGCGCGAGGAGCGCGACCGGGGCCGCGACAACCACGAGGCCGTCGTCACCGCGATGGAGACAGCCGGCCACGCCGTGCTGTTCAGCGGGATCACCGTGGCGATCGGCCTGCTCGCCCTGGTGGTGCTGCCGGTGCCGTTCCTCCGCAGCATCGGCTACGGCGGTGCGCTGATCCCGCTCGCGAGCGTGCTGGTGACGCTGACCCTGACCCCGCGATCCTCGGCGGCATCGGCCCGAGGGTCGACTGGCCGAAGATCCGGCACGAGACCGACTCGAGCCGTGGCTGGACACGGTGGGCCGGGCTCGTGGTCCGGCGCCGGTGGATCGCCGCCGGCCGCCGCCGTCGTGTTCCTCGGGATCTTCATCGCCGCCTTCGCCGGGCATCAAGATCGGCGCCGCCGACTCGGAGTCGCTGGCCACGAACGGCAAGGCCTACGACGCTCTCCAGGTCCTCGAGGACGGCGGCGTCTCCACGGGCAACCTCACGCCGATCGAGGTGCTCACCGAGACCGACAAGGCCCAGGCGGTCGCCGACAAGCTCGGCGAGGTCGACGGCATCGACCACGCCTTCGTCCCGACCGGGCCGGGGAGCGACGTCGACGGGATGACCGACGTGGTCCTCGTCCCCGATGAGGAGACCGTCAACTCCAAGAGCGTCGGGGTCGTCCGTCGGGTCGCCGACGCGGCCGACGACACCGACGGCGTGATCGGGCTGGCCGGCCTCGGGCAGGACCAGGTCGACTTCCTGCACGCCGTCTACGGCAACCTGCCGCTGATGCTGACGCTGATCTCGCTGGTCACCTACGTCCTGCTGGTCCGCGCCTTCCGGTCACTGCTCCTGCCGCTGAAGGCGGTGCTGCTCAACCTGGTGTCGCTCATGGCCGTCTTCGGCGTCATGGTGCTGTTCTGGCAGGAGGGCTTCGGGTCCAACGCCGTGTTCGGCATCGCCGAGACCGGTGCGGTCACCTTCTGGATACCCATCATGGTCTTCGCGTTCCTCTACGGCCTGTCCATGGACTACGAGGTGTTCATCCTGAGCCGGGTCCGCGAGGAGTACGACGCCGGCGCCACCACCGATGCCGCCGTCATCCAGGGCATCGGTCGCACCGGTCGGCTGGTCACCAGTGCCGCGCTGATCCTGTTCCTGGCGTTCGCGGCGCTGGCGTCAGGGCCCGGCACCGACATCAAGGTGGTGGCCACGGGGCTGGGTTTCGGCATCCTCCTCGATGCGACCGTGATCCGCAGCGTGCTCGTGCCGTCCTTGGTGTCCCTGTTCGGGTCGTGGAACTGGAAGCTCCCCGACGCGGTCGCGAAGGTGCTCCGGGTTCAGCCGTCCAGCCCACACCCGGAGGAGTCCGTGCCCGCGATGGCCGACTGACCGGGGCGTGCCTCAGGCGACGCCCGGCCGGAACGAGCGGCGGTACTGCTGCGGGCTCACGCCCCGGGAGCGCGTGAAGTGGTGGCGCAGGGTGGCGGCGTTGCCGAACCCGACCTCGGACGCGATCCACTCCACCGAGCGGTCGCTCTGCTCGAGCAGCTCCTCGGCCCGCAGCACCCGCTGCTGGGTCACCCAGGAGTGCGGGGTGGCACCGGTCTCGGCGCGGAACCGGCGCGCGAACGTGCGCGGCGACATCAGCGACTTGCGGGCCAGGGTGTCGACATCGAGGTCCTCCTCCAGGTGACCGATGATCCACTGGAGCAGCGGGCCGAAGGTCTCGCTCTCGTAGTCGGGGACCGCGCGCTCGATGAACTGGGCCTGGCCGCCGTCGCGGTGCGGGGGTACGACGATCCGGCGGGCGGCGCTCGCGGCCACGCGGGCGCCGTAGAGGTCGCGCATCAGGTGCAGCGACGCGTCGATCCCGGCCGCCGATCCGGCGCCGGTGAGGATGTTGTCGTCGTGGCAGTAGAGGACGTCGGGCTTGACCTTGGCCTCGGGGTACATCCGCTCGAGCAGCCCCGTGTAGCGCCAGTGCGTGGTGCACTCGCGGCCGTCGAGCAGCCCGGCCGCGCCGAGCTCGAAGGACGCGGAGCAGTGCGCGTAGAGGATCGCGCCGCGGTCGTTGGCGGCCCGGACCGCCTCGAGCACGGCGTCGTCGTAGTTGAGGAAGTCGAAGTGGGGTGAGATGCACACGAGGTCGGCATCGGCGGTCGCCTCGAGGCCACGCTCGACGTACAGGTCGAAGTCGGAGCGGCCCTTGACCCGGCCAGGACGGGGCGTGCAGATCCGGAAGTCGAAGACGGGGGTCTCGTCCTCGGGGTGCTCCGGCTCCCCCCACACCTCGACGAGCGAGCCCAGACCGAACGGCTCGGCGCCGTCCTGGACGATCACGGCCACGGTGTGGACGGGTCCGATGGGAGTCACTTTCTGCGGCATGCAGCCATCGTGGCGCAAGGTTGGCAGAAAATCAATGTATGGTGGCATTCCTGCCACTCGTGGCAGGAATCCATCGGAGGCATGATTACTGCCATGACCTTCCTACTGATCCTCCTGGCGGTTGCCGTGGTTCTCAGCGTGCAGACCGTTCGCCGCGTCGTCACCGATGGCCAGGGCCCGCAGCGGCCCCCGGTCTCCCACTTCCAGGACCCCGACTTCCTCGCGCCGAGCGCGCGTTGAGCAGGGCCACTCCCTCACCGCAACCACGAAGACCCGGCAGCTCGCAGCTGCCGGGTCTTCGTGTGTTCTGAGCTCTTAGCGGGTCAGCTCTCGCCGCCGCCGGTCAGCTTCTCGCGCAGGGCCTGCAGGGCCTCGTCGGAGGCCAGTGAGCCGCTGCTGTCGCTCTCGGTCTCCTCGGACTCCGAGCCGCTGGAGTAGGACGTGGCCTCGCTGGCCTCGACCTCGGCCTTGGCGGCCTCCTCCTGCTGCTTGAGGTGGGCCTCCCAGCGGGCGTGCGCCTTGGCGTACTGGTCCTCCCAGACCGCGCGCTGCTCGTCGTAGCCCTCGAGCCACTCGCCGGTCTCCGGGTCGAAGCCATCGGGGTAGACGTAGTTGCCCTGGTCGTCGTAGGTCGCCGCCATGCCGTAGAGCGTCGGGTCGAAGTCCTCGACCTCGGCCGCGGCTGCGGTCTCGTTGGCCTGCTTCAGCGACAGCGAGATCCGGCGACGCTCGAGGTCGATGTCGATGATCTTGACCATGACGTCGTCGTTGACCTGGACGACCTGCTCGGGGATCTCCACGTGGCGCTCGGCCAGCTCGGAGATGTGCACCAGGCCCTCGATGCCCTCCTCGACCCGCACGAACGAGCCGAAGGGCACCAGCTTGGTGACCTTGCCCGGCACGATCTGGCCGATCTGGTGGGTCCGGGCGAAGTGCTGCCACGGGTCCTCCTGCGTCGCCTTCAGCGACAGCGAGACCCGCTCGCGGTCCATGTCGACGTCGAGCACCTCGACGGTGACCTCGTCACCGACGGTCACGACCTCCGAGGGGTGGTCGATGTGCTTCCACGACAGCTCGGACACGTGCACCAGGCCATCGACGCCGCCGAGGTCCACGAACGCACCGAAGTTGACGATCGAGGAGACGACGCCCTTGCGGATCTGGCCCTTCTGGAGCTGGGTCAGGAAGCCGTGGCGCACCTCGGACTGTGTCTGCTCCAGCCACGCGCGGCGCGAGAGGACGACGTTGTTGCGGTTCTTGTCGAGCTCGATGATCTTCGCCTCGAGCGTCTGGCCGACGTACGGCTGCAGGTCGCGGACGCGGCGCATCTCCACCAGCGAGGCGGGCAGGAAGCCGCGCAGGCCGATGTCGAGGATGAGTCCACCCTTGACGACCTCGATGACGGTGCCCTCGACGACGCCGTCCTCCTCCTTGACCTGCTCGATCGTGCCCCAGGCGCGCTCGTACTGGGCGCGCTTCTTGGAGAGGATCAGCCGGCCTTCCTTGTCCTCCTTCTGGAGGACCAGGGCCTCGACCTTGTCGCCGACGGCGACGACCTCGTTGGGGTCGACGTCGTGCTTGATCGACAGCTCGCGCGAGGGGATGACGCCCTCGGTCTTGTAGCCGATGTCGAGCAGGACCTCGTCGCGGTCGACCTTGACGATCGTGCCCTCCACGATGTCGCCATCGTTGAAGTACTTGATGGTCGCGTCGATGGCGGCGAGGAAGTCTTCTTCCGAACCGATGTCGTTGACGGCCACCTGGGGCGCGTCGTAGTCCGGAAGAATGGAGATCGTGGCTGTCATGAGGTAGGTGGGTCCTTGGGTGGGCAGAGGTTGTGTGGGCGCGCGCGAGAGGTCCGTTTCACTACCGACTGGTTGCTGCACTGGCACCTGATGGGCACCGGCATCAATAGCGAGCCGAAGAGTCCACTCCGTACGGGACGCAGGCAGACCTCTACGCAATAGAACAGCGTACGCGGCGACGCCGGATCCGGCCAACTCGCGCAGCGCTCTTCCAGCCGCTGCTCACGCGGGCACGGACGTCCCGGGGTCGCGCTCCCGAGCGATGGCGCGCAGCAGCCGGTCCGCCCGCTCGGCCACCGGGTTGGCGGCTCGGCGGGTGGCGAGGTCGACCAGCGCCCACAGGTCGGCGGCCCGGGCCAGGCCCAGGGCCTCCTCCGGCGGCGTGCCCCGACGCTCGGCGTAGGCCGTCAGCACCGCCTCGACGTACGCCGGCGCGCGGTCGAAGCGCAGCAGGTTGCCGAGGTCGGTGAACGGGTGGCCGGCGTGGGCGAACTCCCAGTCCAGGACGCCGGTGAGCGCCAGCGTGCCCGGGTCGAGCAGCAGGTTCTTGGGGTTGACGTCGCTGTGCACGAGGCACGCGCGCGGGACGGAGTCGAGCAGTACCTGGGCCTCCACCGCGACCTCGCGCAGGCCGTCGATCTCCTCAGGAGACAGGTGACCGAGCTCGGGGAGCCTGGTCTCGAGGTACTCGGGGAGCCCGTCGAGACCGAAGTCGCCGATCGCCAGCTGCGGATCCACGAACGGGCCGGTCCGCAGCATCGGCATCCCGCCGAGGTCGGCGAGGAGCCCGCCCAGGGTGGCGCCCACGCCCGCGAGCCCGACGGCGTCGAGGGTCGGCAGCAGCTCGTCGCCCCGGACCCCAGGAAGGAACGACGTGACGAGCAGCCCCGGCTCGTCGACCTCCGGCCGGGCCGGTCGGATCTCCAGCACCTCCGGCACCGGCACCAGCCCGCGCACCAGCCGCAGTACGGCCGCGTCGATCTCGGCCTTCACCGTCCCGCGCTCGTCGGGCGGGTAGATGCGGACCACGCTCCGCTCCCCCGCCGCTTCGGCGAGGAAGGTCTGCCCGGACCAGCCACCCTCGAGCGGCGTCAACGAGGAGAAGTCCACACCCATCAGTCTTCCCTGAGGTCCGGGCCGCCGGACGTCTGGGACCATCGGCGCATGGGCACGCCGTACGACCGTCCGGTACGGGTGGAGCGCCGGGCGGTCGACGAGCGGGAGTCGCGCGCGGCCAACGGACCCGACTGGGACCGGTATGCCGACGAGTACCAGGCCACCCACGGCAGCTACCTCGGCGACGCCGGGTTCCTGTGGGGGCCGGAGGGGCTGACCGAGGACGAAGCCGGGATCCTCGGCGACGTCAGCGGCAAGGACGTGCTCGAGGTGGGGTCGGGTGCGGGCCAGTGCTCACGCTGGGTGCGCGGGCGCGGTGGGCGCGGGTTCGGCGTCGACCTGTCCTTCCGCCAGCTCCAGCACTCGCGGCGCATCGACGACGAGACCGGGGTCGCGGTGCCGGCGGTGCTGGGCACCGCCACGGCGCTGCCGTTCGCCGACGACCGGTTCGACGTCGTGTTCTGCTCGTTCGGGGCGCTGCAGTTCGTGGCCGACATCGGCGACGCGGTCTCCGAGACCGCCCGGGTGCTGCGCCCCGGCGGGCGCTTCGCGTTCTCGATCACCCACCCGACGCGCTGGATGTTCCCCGACGACCCGGGCCCGGACGGGCTCACGGCCTCGCAGTCCTACTGGGACCGCACGCCGTACGTCGAGGTGGAGGACCGCACCGGCACCGTGGCCTACGTCGAGCACCACCGGACGCTCGGCGACTGGGTGGCGCTGCTCGCCGGACACGGCTTCCGGATCACCGACCTGCTCGAGCCGGAGTGGCCCGAGGGCCACGACCGGGTCTGGGGAGGGTGGTCCCGGACCCGCGGCAGGCTGACCCCCGGGACCGCGCTGTTCGGCGCGGACTGGGAGCCGCGGTAGTCGCGGGGCTCAGGCGCCCGCGCCCACCTTGTCCTTCACCTTGACGGGCGGCTCGTCCTCTTCCCTGCGCTCCCGCATGACCAGCGCGAGGCCACCCAGCAGGCAGAGGATCCCGCCCACGAAGCCGACGATCGGGAGGATCGTCAGCAGGATGTTGAGCAGCGTGCCGGCGGTCTTGGCCTCGTCGACCGCGTCCTTGACCGAGTCGTCGGTCTGGGTCAGCACGACGTCGGCCACCTGGGTGCCGTCGTCGAGGTACTGCTGCTGGTCCTGGCCGCTCTTGACGATCGAGCCGGTCTTGGGGTCGACGTAGACGGTCACGACGTTGTCGTAGGTGCCGGAGATGCCCTCACCGATCTGGATCGGGATGTCGGTGACGGTGTAGGAGAACGCGTAGGCGTCCAGCCCGAACAGGTCCTCGGTGCCCTTGTATTCCAGGTCCACGCAGTCGCCGACGTCGCCGTCCCAGAGGCAGTAGGTCTCGCCCTTGTCGACGTCGAAGGGGAACTTGTTGATCAGGCCCTTGTGGGGCACCGCGTCGGGCGGCAGGTTCTTGTCCTCGACCGCTTCGGCCGTGACACGGTCCTCGGCGAAGGTGTCGATGCTCGCCGTGATCAGGTCGGGGTCGTTGCCGTTGACGCACTCCTTGGCCCCGCCGGTGTCGAACACCGCGCAGGCGGTCTCGACCATGATGACGTGGTCGTCGCCCGACGCCTTCGAGTCGGCCCGGGTGTGCCGGATCGCGTAGGCCGGCCTCGTCTCGAAGTCGCCCGTGAGGGGGTTGAGCTTGGCGGCCTGGCCCTCGTAGATCGTGGTGGTGTCGACGTCGAGCGGCGTCTTCTTGACCACCCCCGGTGCGTAGGCGACAGCCAGAACTCCGAGGATCAGCAGGAACGCTCCCAGCCCCAAAAGAACACGCGTCAACACCCTCATCTGCGCTCCCCTCCCAGAAAGACAGCGCAAACCTACCGCACAGTCACATAGGTTGTGCAAGCCGTCACACGGGTGTCTAGCGACCTGCTCGGAGCGGCTCGCGTGCCACAATCCACGGCGTGTCGCAGCCCGAGGTCGAGCGGCGGGCGCCCGACGCTCCCGCACCGGTCGAGCGACCCGTCTCGCGTCACTCCGAGACCGGTCTGCCCGAGCGGCTGAGCCGGCACCTCGTCCGGTACGGCGTCGCCATGGTCGTCCTTCAGCTCGCCTTCCGCGGGTGGGCGCTCGCGGGGTCGTGGTTCTACTTCGACGACATCGCCTTCATGTCCCGCGCGATGAACGAGCCGCTCGACGCGACGTACCTCCTCGAGTCGTACGGCGGACACCTGATGCCCGGTGGGTTCCTCACCGCCTGGCTGCTCACCAAGGTCGCGGTCTACTCGTGGGCGCCCTGGGCGGCTGTGCTCCTCGGCCTCCAGGCGCTGGCAGGGTTCGGGATGCTGCGCCTGCTCATCTCGCTGTTCGGCCGTCGACCGCTCGTGCTGGCCCTGCTGGCCGGCTACCTCGCCTACGTCTTCACCCTCTCGGCCGGGATCTGGTTCGCGGCGGGCATCAACCAGCTCCCGATGCAGGTCGCCCTCGTCTTCGGGCTGCACGCGCACGTCGAGTACCTGCGACACCGGCGGATCCGCTCACTGGTCCTGGCCATCGCCTGGACGCTGGCCGGCCTCGTGTTCTACGAGAAGACCCTGCTGGTGCTGGGGGTCTTCGCGATCATCGGCTTCGGCTGGTTCTGCACCGGGGACACGGTGCACCGGCTCCGGCACCTGTGGTCGCACTACCGCGCGGGCGTGCTCGGGTACGGCGCCCTGGGCATCGGCTACCTCGCGGTCTACGTGCACTACGGGCTGGACTTCTCCCCCGGCAACGCCAACACCCAGCCCTGGAGCCCGATCGCCTACGACCTGGTCGGCACCACGATGCTCCCCGGCCTCGTCGGCGGTCCGCTGCGGTGGCAGCCCCTCACCGTCGGCGCGTTCGGCTACCCGACTCAGGCGGTGGTGCTGCTGTCCTGGGTCGCGTTCGTCGCACTCGTCGTGCACGCGCAGCGGACCAGGACCAAGACTCGGCGCGCGTGGACGCTGCTCGCCTTCCCGGCGCTGTGCAACGTGGTGCTGCTCGCCTCGGCCCGCGCCAACGTGGTCGGGCCGGACATCGCCCGCGAGTACCGCTACCAGACCGAGACCGCCGCACTGTTCGTGCTCGCCGTGGGGCTGGCCTTCCTGCCGCTCCTCGGCGCACCGGAGCAGAACACCGTCCGCGAGGCCGCGGAGCCGGAGAACCCGCGCCTCGTCGTGGCGATCACGGCCGCGGTCGTGGTGGCGGCGCTGGTGTCGAGCCTGCGCTACGTCGACCTGTGGCAGCACAACAACCCGTCCGAGCAGTACTTCGCGAACGTCGACCGCACGCTCGCCGCCGAGGACGGCAAGCCGGTGCCGCTGGTCGACATCGGCGTCCCGCAGACGCTGCTGTGGTCCTACCGCTACCCCGAGAACTCCTACTCCCACGTCTTCAAGAACCTCGACGACGAGACCACCTACCCCCGGTCGTCGGTGGACAGCCTGTTCATGTTCGACGACCAGGGTGTGCTCTCGCCTGTGACGGTCCCGCCCACCCGCGCCCAGCTGGGCGGCTCCGGCTGCGGCTTCCCGCTCGTCGACGACAGCACCACGGTGCCGCTCGACGGGCCGGTCATCGGCGGCGGCTGGTGGCTGCGCATCTCCTACGCGAGCCCCGAGGCGGTCGACCTGCACCTCCAAGCCGGTGAGGAGTCGCACGACCTGAGCCTCCCGGAGGGGCTGCACAACGCCTTCGTGCAGGCCAACGGCGAGTTCGACCGGGTCATCTTCGACAACTACCCTGCCGACACCGGGCTGTGCGTGACCGCTCTCACGCTCGGTCTGCCCGTACCGACGCCGCCCGCGAACTGAGCCGATGACCACCAGCCTCACCACCCGCGACGACCAGCGGGCGGAGCTGGGGTCGGGCCGGCCGTTCGCCGGGTCGCTGCGGGCGAGCCGGGTGCTGCAGGCCGCCGTCGGCCTGATCGTGGCCCAGCTGGCCTTCCGAGCGTGGGCGACCCTGTCGTCCTGGTACACCTTCGACGACTTCCTCTTCATCTCCCGGATGTCGAACGACGGCCTGCAGCGCAGCTTCGAGCCGTACGCCGGGCACGTGATGCCCGGCGGGATGTTGCTGTCGTGGGCCGCCGACGAGGTCGCGCCGTACGACTTCCGGGTGACCGCGGCGATGCTGCTGCTGATGCAGCTGCTCGCCAGCGTCGGGCTCCTGGTGCTGCTGGTCCGCCTCTTCGGCGTACGCGCCGGGATCCTGCCGCCGCTGGCGCTCTACCTCTTCTGCGTCATCTCGGTCCCGGTCGCGATCTGGTGGGCCGCTGGCGTCAACCAGCTGCCGCTGCAGATCGCCCTGTTCTGGGGGCTGGCCGCGCACGTGCAGCACCTGCGGACCCGGCGGCTGGCGCCGCTGCTCCAGACGGTCGCCTGGCTCCTCTTCGGGCTTGCGTTCTACGAGAAGACCATCCTGGTGCTCGGCGCGATCGGGATCATCAGCCTCAGCTACTTCGCGAGCGGCGGCTTCTTCGCCCGCCTCGCCGAGGTCTGGCGCCGCTACCGGGCGGCCACGCTGACCTACGTCGGCCTGGGGCTCGCTTATGTGGTCACGTACGTCAGCCTGGCGCTCAACTTCGGGGCCGGCGGCGTCACGAGCTCGGACCTGGGCGGCGTCCTCTCCTACCTCGTCCTCCAGGGGTATGCCCCCGCGCTCGTCGGCGGACCGCTCAACTGGACGGCGTTCGACCAGTTCTCGCTCGCCGACCCCGGGAACGCCGGTCAGCTGGTGAGCCTGGCCGTGATCGGGCTGGTGGTGCGCGAGCTCACCCGCAGCCGGAGCCACAGCCTGAGGGCCTGGTGGCTGGTGCTGTTCTTCCTCACCTGCGACGTCGTGCTCGTGGCGGCGGGCCGCGCCACCTTCGTGGGCGCCCTGATCTCCCTCGACTACCGCTACCAGGGAGAGATGGCCGCGGTCACCGCCATCGCCCTGGGCTGCGCGGCGCTCCCGATCATCGGCGCGCGGGAGACCGTCGCCCCCACCGGCGCCAGCCCCCTCGTCGACCATCCCCGTCGGGTCGCGGCCGCGGTCGGCGTCGTCGCCGTGTTGAGCGTGGTGTCCTCGGTGCAGTACGTCACGCACTGGAAGGACACGATGCCCGGCAAGCCGTACTTCACGGCGCTCCTCGACGGGATCACCTCCGCCGACGACCCGGTCCCGCTCGTCGACGACGCGGTCCCCACCACGATCATGTGGCCGCTCGGCTACCCGGAGAACCTGCTCAGCCACCTGCTGGTGCACTACTCCGACGACGTCGACTTCGTCGACGTGAGCACCGACCACCTCAACGTGGTGGACGGGGACGGCAACGTCCTGCCCGCCCAGGTCACCTTCGTGCGCGGGGCGCTGCCGGGCCCGACCGACTGCGGCTACTCGGTCGAGCAGGATGCCGTGACGGTGCCGCTGAACGACGCCGTGGCGTACGGCGGCTGGTGGGTGCGGATCGGCTACCTCAGCTCCGGACGGAGCCCGGTCGTGGTCACCGCCGGCGCCAGCACCTACAGCACCGTGGTGGAGCCGGGCGTCCATGCGCTGTACTTCCACGGTGGCGACGAGTTCAGCTCCGTGGTGATCAGCGGCCTCGCCGACGGCGTACGCCTCTGCACCGACGACGTGATCGTGGGCCACCCGGCGCCCGCTGACAACCCGGAGACGACCCCATGAGCTTCCGCGACCGCACCTTCCCGGCCCTGAACGCCGTGCGCGCCGCGGGCGCGATCATGGTCGTGCTCACGCACGCGGCCTTCAACACCGGCCGGATCAACGACGGCTGGGTCGGCGCCATGCTGGCCCGCTTCGACTTCGGCGTGACGCTCTTCTTCGTGCTGTCCGGCTTCCTGCTGAGCCGGCCCTGGTTCCTCGCGGCCGCCCTGGGCCACCGTGAGCCGTCGTCGCGCCACTACCTCTGGAAGCGCGCGCTGCGGATCCTCCCGCTCTACTGGGTCGTGGTCGTCGCCGCGTTCCTCGTCGACCCGCTGAACAAGGACGCCACCTGGGAGGACTGGGTCAGCCAGCTGACCCTCACCCAGCTCTACCGCCACGACCTCCTGGCGAGCTCGCTGACCCAGATGTGGAGCCTGTGCACCGAGGTGGCCTTCTACCTCGTGCTGCCGTTGATCTGCCTGGCCCTGGTCGGCCGCCGCGCCACGACGCTCAGGCTCAACCGGGTGCTCATCGGCGCCGGGGTCCTCGCCCTGGGCGGTCTGGTCTGGCAGGCCGTCGTCGCCCAGATCCCCGGCTACGAAGCGCACTACGCGCAGTGGCTGCCCGGCTACCTGCCGTGGTTCATGGTCGGCCTGGCCTTCGCCGCGATCTCGGCCGACCTCGCCGTCCACCCCCGCGACCACCTGCTCGAGCGGCTGGGCCACGACCTCACCGGCTGCTGGATCCTCGCGGCAGCCACCTTCGCCCTCGCCTGCTCACCGCTGGCCGGTCCGCGGCTGCTGCTCACTCCCGACGGGTGGGAGGCCGGCACCAAGGTCGTCCTCTACGCCGTGGCCGGCGCGTTCTTCGTGCTCCCGCTCGTCTTCGGCCCCGAGCGCGAGGGATGGGTGCGCCGCCAGCTGACCGGGCCGGTCCCCTTCTGGCTCGGCGAGATCTCGTACGGCATCTTCGCGATCCACATGGTGGTGCTCAACCTGGTCTTCCGCGCCCTCGACCTCGACGTGTTCACGGGCCGGTTCCTCACGGTCGCGCTGCTCACCCTGGGCGTGACGGTGGTGCTGGCGACCGTGTCGTTCTACCTCTTCGAGAAGCCGATCCTGCGGCTCAAGAACGTCCGGTTCTTCACCCGGATGGAGCCTCGGGACCTGGCTCCGGAGCCCCGGCCGACTCCCGAGATCGCTCCCTGACCAGCCCGGTCGCGAGCGCGGCCACCAGGCAGGCCACGGCCGCCAGGCTCCAGCCCTGCCGCCACTCGTTGGCCCAGGCCTCCTGCGTGATCCGGTCCCAGCTGAGTCCGGCGCCGACCATGAGCATCGAGGCGGCCGCGAGCGCACCCCAGCCCTCGAACCGGCGTACGGCGACCCCGGCGACGAGCGCGAGGGCGACCGCGGCCAGGCCGTACCACCCGACGAGCAGACCGCCGGCGGCGAGCGCCACCGCCGCGTCGAGCGGCCCGACTCGTCCGGGCAGCAGGCTCGGCAGCGGATCCTTGTCGAGCGTGCGTCGGCGTGGCCGGACCAGCGCCGCGAGCAGGCAGACCAGCACGCCCGCGGCGCCCACGCCCAGCGCGATCCGGAAGGTGCCCTCGGGGCGGTAGTCGAAGCGGACCTCGGCGGCATCGCCGCCCGAGACGACCCAGCCCTGCTTCCAGCCGTCGACCTGCTGCGCCTCCAGCTCCTTGTTGCCGATCGTGGCCACCCAGCCGTCGTTGAAGTTCTGGGGCAGCACCAGGACCGACGGGCCGGCGCGCCGGGGCAGGTCGACGCTCGCAGGGGTCCCGCCCGAGTCACGGCGTACGTCGAGCGAGGTGACCGCCGACGGCTGCGCCGAGACCCGGGTCAGCGAGAGCGTGTCCACCCGGAACAGCGACGTCGGCTTCGCCAGCACTTCGGTGGCCGAGGTGCCGAGCGTGACCTCGTCGGCCGCGGTTCCGTCGGTGACCTCGTTGTCCGTGCAGGCCTCGAGCGGGACGCTGCGCCCGCGGATGAGGGCGAGGGTGCTGGCCCGGAACTTCGTCTGCACGACCTGATCGCCGATGACCAGGTCGGGACCACTCCCGCACGGGAACGCCCTCAGGTGCGCGGGGTGCGGCTTGAGCGGGCGACCGTCGAACCTGATGTCGCTGATCCCCGGGTCCAGGGGGACGAACTCCTGGCCCTGGACGGAGAACGCGGTCTCCACCTGCAGGATCTGCAGCGAGAACCTCGAGACCGTCCACGGTTTCGGGAGCACCCCCCGGCCCTGGTCGTCCAACTCCAGGTCGATGCTGCGCGTGCCCGCGCGGAAGCGCACCAGCGTCGGCCGCGAGACCGGCGCGGCCGGGTTGACCTCGATCTGGATCTCGGTGACCGGCCGCTTGTTGAAGAGCTGGACCTGGAGCGTCTCGGCGTCCTGGGTCGGGCGCCAGGTGGTGGCCGGATCGCCGTCCCGGGCCGCGATCGGCCCCTGCGCCACGTCGCCCGACGCGTCACCGTTGCTGAACGCGCCCGCCGGCGCCCGCAGCAGCGACGAGGCGTCCACGGTCCGCCGCAGCGAGACGGTGCCGCCGATCCGGTAGGTGTCGGCGAACGGGACCGAGAACCTGCGCGCCAGGGTGTCGCCGTCCTCCCCCGGTGAGACGAGCAGGGTGTCGCAGGGCAGTGCGTTCCCGATCAGCACGCACGGCGAGCGGTCCGGGTCGCGGTTCATGATGATCGCGTCGACCGGGATGTCCGGGTCGGGCAGGGGCAGGTCGAGGTAGCGCTGGGTCTCGACACCCGTCATCCGCACCTCGGCCAGGGCGAACGTGCCGGGTAGGCCGGAGTCGCGGCCGGCCGCCTCGATCCTCAGGCTCGGCGCATCGCCCGCATCCACGGCGTACGTGCGCGAGCCTCCGGGGCGTGGCGCGTCCTCGACGATCCGTCGGTCGCCGGCCTCGATGGACAGCTTCTCGATCGGGGACGCGTCGCGGGGCATCGACACCGAGACGAAGGTGAGGTCCGTCGGTGTCGAGAAGGTCACCTGCCAGAACTGCCCGATGGGGTTGAGCAACGGGTTGGAGCGCCAGGCGGTGGCCGGGTCGTCGTCGAGCGCGGCGCCGGGGTGCGACCCGATCTGGAGCGGCACCCGACCGTCGGCGTACCCCTGTGAGGTGCTGGCGACCACCGAGCCGATCCCTCCGGTCCACGCGGCGGTGGTCTCCCGGTCCTCCTGGTCGGCGTCGAAGCGGTGGAAGTGCTCGGGCCCGAAGAGGCGGTAGGGGTCCGAGCGGCCCATGGTCGCCGACTCGTTCCACCGCACCGCGGCGAAGTTGGTCTCCCGCCGCCGCGTGCCGTCGGTGAGCACCTGGCTCTGCTCCTCGCCGGTGGCGTCGCCCGCCAGCACCGAAGTGGTCGCGCGCAGGAACCGCATCGCGGACGACAGCCCGGTCGACGGGTCACCGACGGTCACCTTGGGGTCGGTGACCAGGGTGGCAGTCGCCGGCGCACTCACGGAGTAGACGTCGACGGACCCCACCTCGGTGTTCATGCCGTTGCCCGTCACCAACCTCACCTGGTCGGCGCCGGTGACCGTGTACGGCACCGAGCCGACCGTCGGCCCGAACGACCGCTCGAGGTCGATGCCGTCGGACTGACTGAGCACGCTGCGGACGTACGCCGGGTCCGGGGCGCCGGTCTGGAACCGGTCGAGGTCGTTGCGCACCACGAGCCGCCCCACGCCGTTGGCGGCCAGGTAGGACGCGAGCGTCCGGCTCGGCGCACCCGACTCGATGGTGCGCGTGACCGCGTCGAGGAACTCGACGTTGCCGGGCTGGGCCAGCGGGATCACGTTGCGGATCGCCCAGGGGCTCTCGGCCAGGCCCTGCAGCACGTCGTCGTGGGTGTTGCCCCAGGTGTAGACGCCGAACCCCGACGCCGGGACCTCGAGCGCGACCGTGCCGTCGTCGTTGTCGGCCAGGTAGCTCGCGACCCGCTCCCAGTAGGGCGGCACCGCCTCGACGCCCTGCCGCGGCGCGATCCGGTCCTGCGCCCACGGCAGCGCGAGCGCCACGAGGGCGAGGACCGCCATGGCCCGGACCGCGAGCACCGCGGCGCGGGTCCCGCCGGGTGACTCCGGGCTGCGCAGCAGCTTCGGGAGCACGGCCATCGCGTGCGCGAGTCCGAGCACGAGCGGGACGCGCAGCACCACGTCGAACTTGTGCAGGTTGCGCAGCGGCGCCAGCACGCCGTCGAGGGCATCGGCCCGGTCGGCGGCGAAGAAGCCGGCCAGGTCACCGGCGTACCCGAAGCCGACCAGGACGAGCCCGGTCAGCAGCCCGAGGGTCAGGAAGCGTCGGTGCGGGTTGTCACGCAGGGCGATGCCCACCATCCCGAGCGCCACCACCGCTGCCGCATCGAGCATCAGGAACGGCGTCGTCACGAGCTGCTGGCCGGCCTGGAAGTCGATGCCCGCGAAGTAGGCCACCCAGTCCGACTCCCCCACCAGCGACCGGGACAGGTCGGTCGGGACCGTGGTGATGGTGGCGTTCTCGATGTAGTCGAGGAACGGCACGCTGTAGCGGCCGAGCAGCAGCAGCGGGAGCCACCACCAGGCGGTGGCCAGCATCGTGAACAGCGTCCACCAGCCCAGCAGCCGCCAGCGCCGCGAGCCGCGGGCGCGGGTGATCAGGAAGACGACGCCGAGAGGAAGCACCGCGGCGACGGCGATCGCGTTGACGCCGCCGCAGGTCGCGACGACCAGGGCACTGAGCGCCGCCGACCGGCGTACCGACCCGCGCTCGCAGGCGTGGACCAGGGGCAGCAGCACCCACGGCGCCAGTGCCATCGGCCAGATCTCGACCGAGACCCCGCCCAGCAGCGTCGTGATCCGTGGGGTGAGCACGAACGCGAACGCCGCCAGGACCTGGGTGCCGGGCGTGCCGAGGTCGAGCTTGCGCGCCAGCCGGAGGATCCCGAAGAACGCCACGCAGAGCAGGACCGCCCACCAGAGCCGCTGCACCACCCACGGCGGGAGCCGGACCAGGTCGCCGAGGACGAAGAAGGGCCCCATCGGCCAGACGTAGCCGTAGGCCTGGTTCTGCAGCTGGCCGAACGCCGCCGACGGGTCCCACAGCTGGAGGCCCGACGCCAGGAACCGCCGCGGCGCGGTGAGCAGGTCGAACTTGGTGTCCGCGACCATTTGCCCGGAGGACTGGGCGAACGCGAACGCGGTCAGGATCGCGGCGTACCCGGCCTGGCGCAGGGCGGAGGTCGGTAGCGCCCGGGTCGGCTTGGTCTGCTCCTCCGTCGTCGCCTCGCTCACCGGGCGCGGACCACGATCACGAGGTTCCAGGTCAGCAGCTCGCGGAGGCCCGGCACCTTGGTCAGGAAGTAGCTCCATCGCGGGTTGTAGCGAGGGATGACGTCGAGGACCTCGCCGAGCCGCTGCCGGCGCGCCCAGTCGATCCCCTCCTTCACGGTGACCGCGAACAGCGACTCGCCGTACTTGTTCTTGGGTTCGTGTCCGTGCTTGGCGGCGTAGCGGCGACGGGCCCGGGCGCCGCCGAGGAAGTGCCAGGGTGCGGTCTCGTGCCCACCCCAGGGCCCGTACCAGGACGTGTAGGAGATGAAGGCGACACCGCCGGGCCGGGTCACGCGGAGCATCTCCTCGGCCATCCGCCACGGGTCGGGCACGTGCTCGAGGACGTTGGAGGAGTAGCAGAGGTCAACCGAGTCGTCCCGGAACGGCAGCCGCATCCCGTCGCCGATCACGGTGCCGGACTCGATGGCGCCCTGTCCCGAGAGCTCACCGACGTCGGCATCGAGGGCCCAGTACGTCGCACCGGCGGCCTGGAACGCGTCGCGGAAGAAGCCGGGGCCGCCGCCGACGTCGAGCATCGTCGCGCCCGCGAGGTCGAGGTAGCCGGTGAGCTGGCCGACCGAGTCACGGGCCAGGGCGCCGTAGAAGCGGGCCGGGTCGGTCTGCTCGACCCGGAAGTCGGAGAACAGCTGCCGCGAACGGCGCAGGTCGGCGCGCCACGGCGAGGCGGCACGCTGACGAGACATGGCGGAGACCCTAACGATGGTTACTGAGGAGTACTGAACGGGCTCAGAGCGGCAGCCGGCGGAAGAGCGG
This sequence comes from uncultured Actinomycetota bacterium, assembly GCA_963759065.1. GTDB lineage: Bacteria > Actinomycetota > Actinomycetes > Propionibacteriales > Nocardioidaceae > Nocardioides. The sequence goes on from CAVWYA010000020.1 coordinate 66,141, forward strand.
GCGCGGCACGTGCCGCAGTCCCGACATCACGACGCGCATCGAGGACGGCACCCAGACCAGATCCTTGCGGGCCGCGACGCCCGCGACGACGGCGTCGGCCACCTGCTCCGGTCCGACCGAGAGAGGGGCCGCCTCGCGGCCCTCGGTCATCTTGGTGTGCACGAACCCGGGCCGGACGACGAGCACGCGGCCACCGTGCTCGCGCAGCGCCTCGCCGAGGCCGAGGTAGAACCCGTCCGCCCCGGCCTTGCTCGCCCCGTAGGCGAAGTTGGAGCGGCGCACGCGTTCACCGGCCACCGAGGAGAGGAAGACGATCACGCCGTGGCCCTGCCGCCGGACCTGCGCGGCGAGCGCGGTGCCGACGCTGACGGGGCCGACGTAGTTGACCTCGGCGAGCCGGACCGCGGCGTCGTGGTCCTGCCACGCCTCCTCCTCGTCGCCGAGCACGCCGAACGCGACGAGGACGACGTCGAGGTCGCCTCCGGCCGCGGCCTGCTCCACGAGGGCGGGGTGGCTGGCGGTGTCGGTGGCCTCGAAGTCGAGCACCTCGACGACGTGGCCGAGCCCGGACAGCCGGGTCGCCGCCTCGGTGCGGCGCGGGCCGGGGCGGGCGGCCAGCACGACCCGGAGGCTGCCGGTGGCGGCGTACTTCTCCGCGACGGCCAGGGCGATGTCACTGGTGCCGCCGAGCAGCAGCAGCGACTGGGGCTCGCCGAGCGCGTTGAGCATGGTCTCCCTCGGGTGTTCGGTGGGGGTGTTCGGTGGGGTTGGTCGGTGGTCAGAGGTGCAGGCGACGGGCGAGGTCGGACTGCAGGATGCCGTCGGGGTCGAGCTCCCGGCGGAGCTTGCGGAACTCATCGGCCCGCTCGTACATGCGGTCGAAGGTCTCCGGCTGGAGCCGGGAGTCCTTGGCCAGGTAGAGCCGGCCACCCGCCTCGACCACGAGCCGGTCGAGGGTTCGGAACAGCGGGCCCAGGGCCGGGCCCGCGGGCAGGTCGAGAGCGAGCGTCCAGCCGGGCATCGGGAAGGACAGCAGTCCGGGGTTGCCGGCCCCGAACCTCTTGAGCACCGCGAGGAACGACGGCTGCCCGGCGTCCGACAGGAGCCGGAGCGCCTGGGTCAGCGCGGCCTCGGCGTGCTCGGGGACGACCAGCTGGTACTGGACCAGGCCGCCCCGGCCGTAGAGCCGGTTCCAGCTCCCGACCTGGTCGAGCGGGTGGAAGAACGACCCGATCGACTCGATGCCGACCCGGTCGCGCGGCGCCTTGCGGAACCACAGCTCGTTGAAGGCGCGCACTGATGGCCGCGACACCAGGCCGCCGGGCGGGGTGAGCGGGACCGTCAGCCGAGGCGACCCCGGCGCGCGCCACGGGTGCCGGGCCGCGGAGCCGGTCAGCTCGGCCTCGGTCGCATGGTCGCCGCGGGTCAGCACCGACCGGCCGAGCGACCTCCCTCGCGCCAGGGTGTCGATCCAGGCCACGGAGTAGCGGTGGTCGTCGTCGTGCTCGCGCATCGTCCGCATCAGGGCGTCGAGGCCGGCGATGCGCTCGGTGCGGACGGTGACGTACGCCGACTCGACGGGGAGCGCCAGGAGCGTCACCGACGTGATGACACCGGTCAGCCCCATGCCGCCGACCGTCGCCCAGAACAGCGTCGGGTCGGTGCCGGGGCCGATGGTGCGCCGGGCGCCGTCGGCGGTGACCAGGTCGAGCGAGAGCACGTGCGCGCCGAAGGCGCCGTCGCGGTGGTGGTTCTTGCCGTGGATGTCGGCGGCCACCGCACCGCCCACTGTCACGTAGCGGGTGCCGGGGGTGACCGGGACGAACAGCCGGTGGGCCAGCAGGGTGGTCATCAGGTCGTGGAGGCTGGTGCCGGCAGCCGTGGTGACCAGGGACGTGCCGTCCTCGGCGCGGTGGACAGTCGTCGGCCCGGTGATCGGCGCGAGCACGGTGCCGCCGGCGTTCTGGGCGGCGTCGCCGTAGGACCGGCCGAGCCCGCGCGCGATGAGCCCTCGTTCCGGACGCTGCCGCAGCAGCGCAGGTACGTCGGCGGCGCCCGCCTCGACGAGGGTGGCGGCGGTCGGCGCGGTCCGCCCCCAGCCGGTGAGCAGAGGTGTCATGAGGAGAGCACCCCGATGCAGACGGTGACGAGCCAGGCCACGCCGATCAGCTGGAGGACGCGGTCGCGGAAGACGATGTCCTCGGGTTCCGCGGCGGTGCCGGCGTCGACGTCGACCGCGTAGCGGAGCAGTCCCATGACGAACGGCGCGATGGAGATCGTGTGCCACGGGATGCCGGACCCGGGTGCCTGCTCGAAGGCCCACAGGCTGTAGGCGATGACGGTGGCGCCGGCCGCGATGCTCCAGACGAAGCGCAGGTAGGTGTCGGTGTATCGGACCAGGCTGCGCCGGGTGCCGGACTCGCTGCCGAGCGTGTGCAGCTCCGAGTAGCGCTTGCCGGCCACGATGAACAGCGAGCCGAAGCCGGACACGAGCAGGAACCACTGCGAGAGCGGCAGGTCGGCCGCGATGCCGCCGGCCACCGCCCGCATCAGGAACCCGGCCGCCACGATCGAGATGTCGAGCACGGGCTCGTGCTTGAGCCATACGGCGTACAGCAGCTGGAGGCCCAGGTAGGCGGTCACGAGCACCGCGAGCTGCGGATCAGCCAGCCAGGCCACGCCGACCGAGGACACCGCCAGCAATCCCGCGGCGACCAGCGCCACCTGCACGGGCAGCGCACCGGACGCGATGGGCCGCAGCCGCTTGGTGGGGTGCAGCCGGTCGACCTCGCGGTCGGCCGCGTCGTTGACGAGGTAGACGGCGCTGGCCGCGAGGCAGAAGCTGGCCAGCGCCAGGAGAGTGGCTGCGACGACGTCGCCGTCGGTGACCTCTCCGGCCGCCAGCGGGGCGGCCACGACGAGCAGGTTCTTGATCCACTGCCTCGGGCGTACGGCGCGCACCAGCGCCCTAGCCACTCCCTGCTCCGGAGTGGCCGACGCCCCGAACGTGCCCTCGCTCACCATCGACCGGGATCCTCCCACGCAAGCGGGCTGGTCCTATTGTTCTCCGGGTGCCCGAGGTCGACCCGCTGCGAGGCAAGCAGGTCGTGTTCCTGAGCTGGCGCGACACCCGCAACCCTGAAGGTGGCGGCGCCGAGCGCTACCTCGAGTCCATGGCCAAGGGGCTGGCCGAGCGCGGCGCGCGGGTCACGATCTTCTGCGCGGCCCATGCCGCGGCCCCTCCCGAGGAGGTCGTCGACGACATCCGCTACGTCCGGCGAGGCAGCAAGCTGTCGGTCTACCTCGAGGGGATGCGCGCACTGCGGCGCGGCGACCTCGGCGACCCGGACGTCGTGGTCGACGTGCAGAACGGGCTGCCGTTCTTCTCCCGCCTGGTGACCCGCAAGCCGGTCGTGGTGCTGGTCCACCACGTGCACCGTGAGCAGTGGCCGGTCGTCTACCCCGGGCTGACCGGCCGGGTCGGCTGGTTCATCGAGCGCCGGGTGGCGCCCCGGCTCTACCGGCGCAGCCAGTACGTCGCCGTGTCGCGGGCCACCCGCAGCGAGCTCCAGGAGCTGGGCGTTCGCGGTCCGCGCGTCGCGGTCGTGCACAACGGGACGGACCCGGTGCTGCCGGTCGAAGGCGGCAAATCCGAGTCGCCGCTGGTCGCCATCGTCGGCCGGCTGGTCCCGCACAAGAGGGTCGAGCACGCCATCGACGCCGTCCTGGCCCTGCGCGAGACCTACCCCGAGCTCCGGCTGCACGTCGTGGGTGGCGGCTGGTGGGAGGCCAAGCTGCACGAGTACGCGCGCGCCCGGGACGCCGCCGACGCCGTCGTCTTCGAGGGGCACGTCGACGAGGCCCGCAAGCACGAGGTCTACGAGCGGGCCTGGCTGCTCGCGCTGCCCTCGCTCAAGGAGGGCTGGGGGCTCGTGGTCGGCGAGGCCGGCATGCACGGCACGCCGACGGTGGCCTACCGCGAGGCGGGCGGGACCCAGGAGTCCGTGGTCGACGGCGTCTCCGGGGTGCTCGTGTCGGACCTGGCCGGGTTCACGACGGCGATCGGGGACCTGCTTGCCGACCACGAAGGCCGGGAGCGGCTCGGCCGGGGCGCCCAGGTGACCAGTCACGCGTTCACGTGGGGTCATGCGCAGGAGTCGTTCGCCACCGTCGTCCGCGCCGCCCTCGAGGGACGCCGACTGGACGCGCAGGATCCGGAGTCCTGATCGGCTGCCGTCAGGCAGGCGTCAACTCAGTTGTTCGACCCGTAGTCGAACTGCGGCGCGTTCACGTTGGTCGGTGAGTCAGCGGGCGCGCCCGTCTGCGAGGCGAGCAGGCCGTACATCGAGCCTGCTGCGACTCCCCCACCCACGACCATGGCGGCAAACGTGGTCAAAATCTTCACTTGCGGGCCCCTCCCTGAGTCCGGGGCACAACCTACCCGACGGGGTATCGCGAATGCTACTCGCGGGTTTACCGGCGGGTTCGGAGTCTCCTGACGGCGGCGAGGACGGCCAGTGCCCACGGCGCCAGGAAGCCGAACCAGGCGGCCGCCATCGCCAGCCGCCAGGTGGTCTGGACGTCCCGGACGTCGACCTCACCGAGAACGGTGACCCGCAGGTCCGGATCGTCGAGGACCTGGTCCCCGGCGATCTCGGGAGGCACGTCACCCGGTGCGGTGGGGTCGGTGACCACGGCGCCGATCCCGATCCGGGCCAGTGCCGCCGCCCGCTCTTCTGGGCCTGGCTCGGCCAGCGCGAGGGCCGCGTCGCGGACCCGCGGGTCCTCCCCGACAGCGGCACCCCGTCGATCACCAGCACGTCGCTGGCCACGTAGTCGTGGCCCAGGTAGCGGCCGATCGGGTCCAGCACCAGGTGCTCGTGGTTCCAGGCCGGCGCCCGGTAGCTGGACAGGGGCAGCACCAGCACGTCGCCGTCGCGCCCGTCGAGGAGCCGGCGCGCGTCGTCGTACGCCGCCGGGTAGTCGGCCGGCTCGACTCGGTGCCCGACGCCGAGGGCCAGGCCGGGCAGCAGCGCCACGGGGAGCAGGACGGCGCCGACGGCGAGCGCCGCCCGCGCCACTCGTTCCCGGGGTGCCCGGGCGGCCAGCACCCGCACCCCCTCGGCGACCAGCACCGCGAGCAGCGGAGCGCAGAGCACGAGGGACCGGGCTCCGTCGCGGACGATGCCGGCGCCCGCGACGTGCTCCGAGGCCCAGCCGACCGCCCCTGGAGCCAGCCAGGTCAGCACCGCCAGCACCCAGCCGACGACCCAGCAGACCAGGAGCGTGGTCCGTTCCCGCGGCGGCGTGAGACGCCACCATGCCCCAGCGCCCACGGCGGCCAGCCCGACGAGCGCGACCAGTGCCACCCAGCCCAGCGCTCCGGTGCGAGCGCCGGACTGGACGGCGGTGTTCCAGATCCCCCCGAGGGTGAGCGCGGCCAACGGGGCCGGGACGGATCCCTCCCCCCGGAGTGCGAACACCTCCGCGGCGGCGGGGTCCGAGGTCGCCGACGACGCGTGCAGCAGCCCGGCAGCGATCCACGGCGCGTTGCCGGCCCCGACCAGGAGGGCCGCCTTCACCGTCCGCCCCTTCCCCGCCGCGCCGGCGAGCACCGCGACGGCGGTGGCCAGTCCGGCGCTCGCGCTCAGGCACCCGAGCGGGACGAGCACGAGCAGTGCGGGGGCAGCCGGCCCTCCGCCCGCCATCGACGGGCAGAGACGAGGAGCCACGGCAGCAGGGCGTAGCCGATCAGCAGGGGCCAGGCACCCATGAGCAGCCGCTCGGCCACCAGGGCGTTCCAGCCGTAGACGGTGACTGTCACCAGCCGCGCCACGAGTCCCGCGTCGGGGTCCAGCAGCCGCGCGGCCCCGACCCCGCCGGCGGCGAGGGCGAGCACGAGCACGAGCTTCTGCAGCAGCATCCCGGGGACGAGCTCGTCCAGCACGGCGACGACGGCGTCGGACGGCACCGCGCGCGGCAGACCCGACCCGAGGCCGAGTGCGTCGGCGCGCAGCGCCAGGTCCGGCACCCAGACCATGTCGCGGACGAGCAGGAAGCCGGGGCCGAGGGCGGGTCCCAGCACCAGCAGGGCGAGCGCGAGCGCCCAGACGACGACCGGCGCCTCCCGCCTCCACCCGCGCCGCATGGCGACGATCCAACCATTCGAGCGGCGGTCCTCGAATGCGCTGCGCTGGAACGTCGCCCGTAGGCTTCAGGCCCGTGAGCAAGATGGCGACCGAGACCAGCCGCAGGCTGCGCAGCGGAGCCGTCATCGCCGTCGCGATGGGGATCATGAACCTGTCGACCTACGGCTACACCGTGCTCGCGGCGCACACGATCGGCAAGGAGGCGTACGGCGCCTTCTCGGCCCTGATGGGCGCCCTGCTGGTGATCAGCGTGCTGTCGCTGGGGCTGCAGGCGACCGGCGCCCGCCGGATCTCGGCGCAGCCCGAGCAGGTGGTCGCGATCGAGCGCGTGGTGCTCGGGGTCGGGCTGCGCAGCGCCCTCGTGCTCGGTGCGGTGTGCCTCGCCCTCGCGCCGGTGCTCAACGCGGTGCTCCACCTCGAGAGCCTCCCGACCGCGCTGATGGTCGGCGTCGCGGCGTTCCCCCTCACCTACATGGGGGCCCAGGCCGGCGTGTTGCAGGGCGAGCGTCGCTGGGGCCTGCTTGCGCTGGTCTATCTCGCGCAGGGCCTAGGCCGGATCTTCTTCGGGGTCGTGCTCATCGTCTTCTGGCCGACGGAGTTCGCCGCGATGGCCGGGGTCGCGCTCGGATGCTGGCTGCCCGTGCTGATCGGCTGGCTGGCCCTGCGGCGCCCGCGCACCGACGTACCCCACACCGACGGCCATCCCGGGCTCGACCTGCTCCGCGAGGTCGGCCACAGCAGCCAGGCGCTGCTGGCCTTCTTCGCGCTCTCGAACGCCGACATCCTGGTCGCCCGCGCGACCATGTCGGACTCCGATGCCGGCCTCTACGCGGCGGGCCTGATCATGGCCAAGGCCATCCTGTTCCTGCCGCAGTTCGTGGTGGTCTATGCCTTCCCGTCGTTGTCGAAGGAGTCGACGAGCCGGCGGACCCTGCTGCTGGCGCTGACGATGTCGTCCGGACTCGGCCTGATCGGCGTGCTGGCGACCCTGGCGCTGCCCGACCTCGCGCTGCTGTTCGTCGGCGGCGACGACTTCGAGGGGATCGCCGACGACATCTGGAAGTTCGCGATCGTCGGCACGCTGCTGGCGATGATCCAGCTGCTCGTCTACTCGGCGCTCGCGCGGCGCCAGGGGCGGGCCGTGATCCTGATCTGGACCTCGCTCGCCGCCCTCGTGGTCGGCGCCCTGGCGGTCAGCGTGGCCACCTCGCTCGTGCTCGTCGTGGTGGCGATCGACGGCATCCTGTTCCTGGCCCTGCTCGGTGTCGCCCTCACTGGGGGTCGGCAGCCGGTGGCGCAGGAGAACTAGTGGGCGGCGTCGTGCCAGCTGCGCCCGGTGCCGACTGACACGTCGAGCGGCACCAGCAGGTCGGCGGCCGAGCCCATCTGCGCGCGCACCAGCTCGTCGAGGGTGTCCTTCTCCCCCGGCGCGACCTCGAACACCAGCTCGTCGTGCACCTGGAGCAGCATCCGGGAGCCGAGACCGGCGTCCTTGATGGCCCGGTCGACGTTGAGCATCGCGATCTTGATCAGGTCGGCGGCCGAGCCCTGGATCGGGGCGTTGAGGGCCATCCGCTCCGCCATCTCACGGCGCTGCCGGTTGTCGGAGGTCAGGTCGGGCAGGTAGCGGCGCCGGCCCATGAGCGTCTCGGTGTACTCACTGGTGCGGGCCTGGTTGACGACGGTCTGGAGGTAGTCGCGGATGCCACCGAAGGTCTCGAAGTACTCCTCCATCAGGCCGCGCGCCTCACCCGGGTCGATGCCGAGCTGGGCACCGAGACCGAACGCCGAGAGGCCGTAGGCGAGGCCGTAGTTCATCGCCTTGATCTTGGCGCGCATCTCGACGGTCACGTCCTCCGCCGGGACGCCGAAGACCCGGGAGGCGGTGATCGAGTGGAAGTCGCGGCCCGACTTGAACGCCTCGATCAGCAGCGCGTCCTCGGAGAGGTGGGCCATGATCCGCATCTCGATCTGGCTGTAGTCGGCGGTGAGCAGGCACTCGTAGCCCGAGCCGACGATGAAGCCCTCTCGGATCCGACGACCCTCCTCGGTGCGGATCGGGATGTTCTGCAGGTTGGGGTCGGTGCTGGAGAGCCGGCCGGTGGCGGCGATCAGCTGGTTGAACGTCGTGCGGATCCGGCCGTCGGGCGAGACGGTCTTGAGCAGCCCCTCGATCGTCTGGCGGAGCCGGGACACGTCACGGTGCCGCAGGAGGTGCAGCAGGAACGGATGCTCGGTCTTGACGTAGAGGGCCTGGAGCGCGTCGGCGTCGGTGGTGTAGCCGGTCTTGGTCCGCTTGGTCTTGGGCATCTGGAGCTCGTCGAAGAGCACCACCTGCAGCTGCTTGGGCGAGCCGAGGTTGATCTCCTTGCCGATGACCGCGAAGGCCTCCTCAGCGGCCAGCTTGACCTCGGCGGCGAAGTGGTCCTCGAGGGCGCCGAGGTGCTCGCCGTCGACGGCGATGCCGGTGCGCTCCATCTGGGCCAGCAGGTCGACCAGCGGCAGCTCGACCTCGGTCAGCAACCGGGTGCCGCCGCGCTCCTCCAGCTCGTCGTCGAGCGCCGCCGCCAGGTCGAGCACCGCTCGGGCGTGCAGCATCTCGGTCTCGCCCGGACCCGGGCCACCCGGCCCCGCGTCACCGTCGAGCCCCTCCAGGCTGAGCTGACCGTCGTCGGCCGGCCCCTGACGCAGCTCGCGCTTGAGGTAGCGGACCGTGAGGTCGGCCAGGTCGTAGGAGCGCTGGTCGGGCCGGGCGAGGTAGGCCGACAGCGCGGTGTCGCGCTCCAGGCCGGCCAGCGGCATGCCGCGCGCGGCGAAGGCGAGCATCGGTCCCTTGGCGTCGTGGAGCACCTTGGGCCTGGAGGCGTCCTTGAGCCAGTCGGCCAGCGCCTCCTCGTCGGCGACGTCCAGCTTGTCGGTCGTGACGTAGGCGGCGCCCTCCTCGGTGGCGAAGGCCAGCGCGAGCAGGTCGCCCGTCCCGGCTCCCCAGTGCCCGACCGGGTGGATGCCGACCCGGTCGCCCCCTGAGGCGTCCTCGGCCAGCCAGCCGGCGAGCTCCCCGGTGTCGAGCACCCGCATCGAGACGTCGAAGCCGGAGTCGTCGACCGCCGCCTCCTCCTCGGTCGGGAGCGACTCGAGCAGGCGCGTGCGGAGCACCTGGAACTCGAGTCCGTCGAACAGCTCGTGCACCGCGGTGCGGTCCCACGAGGGCCAGGCGAGGTCAGCGGGCGCCAGCTCGAGCTCGAGGTCGCACACCAGTGCGTTGAGGTGCCGGTTGCGGATCACGTCGGCGAGGTGCTCGCGCAGCGCCTCACCCTTCTTCCCCGTGATCTCGTCGGCGTGGGTGATCAGGTTGTCGAGGCCGTCGTACTGGTTGAGCCACTTGGCGGCGTAGCCCTGCCCGACCCCTGGGACGCCGGGGAGGTTGTCGGACGTCTCGCCGACGAGCGCGGCCAGCTCGGGGTAGCGCGCCGGCGGCACGCCGTAGCGCTCCTCCACGGCCTCGGGCGTCATCCGCTTCATCTCGGACACCCCGCGCATCGGATAGATGACGGTGGTGGTGTCGTCGACCAGCTGGAAGGAGTCGCGGTCGCCCGAGCAGATGAGGACCTCCTGCCCGGCCGCCTTCGCCTGGGTCGCGAGGGTGCCGATGATGTCGTCGGCCTCGTAGCCCTCCTTCTTGAGGAAGGGGATCCGCATCGCCGTCAGCACCTCCTCGATGAGGGGCAGCTGGCTGGAGAATTCACCGGGCGTCTTGCTGCGGCCGGCCTTGTATTCGGCGTACTCCTTCAGCCGGAAGGTCTGCCGGGACACGTCGAACGCCACCGCGACGTGGGTCGGCCGCTCGTCGCGGAGCACGTTGATCAACATCGAGGTGAAGCCGAAGACCGCGTTGGTCGGTTGGCCGGTGGTGGTCGAGAAGTTCTCCAGCGGTAGCGCGAAGAAGGCGCGGTAGGCCAGTGAATGGCCGTCGAGCAGGAGCAGCCGGGCGGAACCGTCGGTCACTCGGCCCACCCTAAAGGGCGGGACCGACAGTCAGGATCGGGCGGTGTCCTCGCTGGTCCGCCTGCTGAGCTGGCGGCGGGCGGCCAGCACCTGGCCGAGGTGGCGGCGACCGGCCATCCGCTCGGTGATCCGCGCACTGCTCGGCTGGAGAGCAGCCAGCTTGGCGCGGACCAACGGCGTCGACGAGGCGCGGAACACGGCCTGCGGCCCCAGCGAGAGCCGGGCCATGAAGCGGTTGCCGCTGCGGGACGACGAGGGGGCGGCGGTGGTGAGGTGGCCGATGCCGAGGTCCTCGGCCCACAGCACCGCGGCCTCCATGAGGGCGCTGCCGATGCCCTTGCCGCGGAAGCTCGGGGTCACGTGCGCCGCCAGGGCCTGCACCGTCGGCTCGAGGTTGAGGGGCGTCATCGGGGTGACCCGCAGGAACACGGCGCCGGCCGGCTCACCGTCGTACTCCGCCAGGAGGAGACGCTGCTCGGCGGACTCGGCCGCCTCCTTGACGATGATCTCGAGGTCGTGGACCTGCTCCTGGCGGTCTGCTCGGCGGAGCAGACCACTCCACAGCTCGACGAGGAACGGTACGTCGCCGATCACCGCCTGACGCATCGAAACCGGTTGCCGGCTCATCGCGACCCCTGTCCTTCGTGCAGCGCGAAGGACCCGATGCGCGAGACTGTGCCCGCCCTCCCTCACCGCAGGAGCCTCTCTTGTTACCGGGTCTCGCCTCGCTCGTCAATGTCACGACCGTCCTCCTGGGCGCCACCGCAGGGGTGCTGCTCGGAAACCGGCTGCCGGTCCGGACCAGGGATCTGGTCACCGATGCCCTCGGCCTCGTCACCCTGCTCATCGCCGCGACGTCCGCGATGGAGGTCCTGTCGCCCGACCTGACCGACGAGGTCGGCGACAGCGCGCCGATGCTGATCGTGCTCGGCTCGCTCCTCCTGGGCGGTATCGCGGGCTCCCTGCTTCGGATCGAGCAGCGGGTAGAGGGCTTCGGCGGCTGGCTTCAGCGGCGGCTGGCCGGCGAGACCGGGTCGAAGGAGAGAGCGAGGTTCATCGAGGGCTTCGTCATCAGCTCCCTGGTCTTCTGCACCGGGCCGCTCACCATCCTCGGGTCGCTCAACGACGGGCTGGGCAACGGGGCCGACCAGATCCTGCTGAAGTCGGTGCTCGACGGGTTCGCGGCCGTGGCGTTCGCCGCGTCGTTCGGCTGGGGGGTCGCGGCCAGCGCTGTCACCATCGTGGTGATCCAGGGCGGGCTGACCCTCGTGGGCGTCGCGCTGGGCGACGTACTGCCGGACGCCCACCTCGCCGCCATCACCGCGGCCGGCGGCCTGCTGCTCGTCGGGGTGGCGTTGCGGCTGCTCCGGATCCGTGAGCTCCCCGTCGCCGACCTGCTCCCTGCACTGCTCGTCGCACCCCTGCTCGTGGAGCTCGCAGCGGCGCTACATGGCTGAAGCGCGGGTGTGAATAGTCCTCACCTAGCCCGAAAGCGTCATGTTCTGGCCCGTGTGGCGCATTGACGTAACGGTTCGCTAACGAGAGTGTTCGCGGAGGCGCGGCCATCCTTGCTGAGATTACGGTGGCCGTGTCGAGCCCGGTCGTGTTCGGGGATCCGGGCCGCGGTGAAGTGCACTCACGAGAAGAAAGGTTCACAACGTGAATCGATCCACCACCGCCTCCCGGCGGTTCAGGCGGCTTTCGGCCACGGTCGCTCTGGGCGCTGCCCTGAGTCTGACCATGGTCGCGTGCGGCGACGACGGCGACTCCGAAGCAGACGCCACAGACGACGAGAGCTCGAGCGCCGCTGCCCCGACCGAGGAGACCTCGTCGGAGGCCGCACCCGCGTTCACCAACGACAAGTGTGCGGCTGGGGCCAGCAGCGCTGACTCGTTCTACGTCGGCGGCATCCTGCCGCTGACCGGCAACCTCGCCTTCCTCGGGCCGCCGGCTGTCTCCGGCGTTGGTCTGGCTGTCTCCGACATCAACGCGGCGGGTGGCGTCAACGGCGCGAAGGCCTGCCACAACATCCTCGACTCCGGTGACTCGACCGACATGTCGATCTCGACGGGCTCGGCCGGCACCATGGTCGCCGCGAAGCCGTCGGTGGTCATCGGCGCAGAGTCGTCCAGTGTGTCCCTCAACTTCGTGGACACCCTGACGGCCGCCAAGATCACCCAGGTCTCCCCGGCCAACACGGCCATCGACCTGTCGGGCTACTCGCCGTTCTACTTCCGCACCGCCCCGCCGGACACGGTCCAGGGCAACGCGCTCGGAACGCTGATCAGCACCGACGGTTACACCAACATCGGCTTCCTGGTGTTCAACGACACCTACGGCACCGGTCTGCGTAACTCCACCGAGGAGACCATCACCTCCGCCGGTGGCAAGTGCGTCTACGGCTGCCAGGGTCAGGGCGACGAGTTCCCGGCCGGCCAGACGACGTTCTCCGCCGAGGTCCAGGCAGTGACCGCTGCCAAGCCCGACGCGATCGTCATCATCGCCTTCGACGAGACCAAGTCGATCGTGCCCGAGCTGGCTGCGTCCGGCTGGGACATGTCGAAGACCTACTTCGTGGACGGCAACCTGTCCGACTACGGCGCGGACTTCGAGCCGGGCACGCTCGAGGGCGCCCAGGGCACCCTGCCCGGCCAGGACCCCGACCAGGGCTTCAAGGACATGCTCGTGGGCTGGTACAAGTCGGCTCAGGGCGAGGACGTGAAGGACTTCTCCTACGGCGCCGAGTCCTACGACGCCACCATCCTCTCCGCGCTCGCTGCGGTGAAGGGCGGGTCGAACGACTCGGTGGCGGTGGACAAGAACTTCGCCGCCGTCTCGGGTGCGACCCAGGGCGAGGAGTGCAACACCTACGCGGACTGCGTCGCACTGCTCGAGGAGGGCAAGGAGATCCGGTACGCCGGACCTTCGGGCATCGGTCCGATCGACGACGAGAACGACCCGTCGTCGGCGTTCATCGGTATCTACCAGTACGACGCCAACAACAAGAACGTCCTGAGCGGCACGGTCGAGGGCTCGAAGCCTGAGTGATCGACTGAACCACCCAGAGTTCTGAAGGAAGGGCCCCGGACCAGCTGGTCCGGGGCCCTTCTGCTCACCCCCGCGAGCTTCGGCCGATCGCGGGGCGCGCTCGCTCCGCTCGCAACGCTCGCTCCGCTCGCCACGATGGGTAAGGTGCGAGACCGGCCAGCGGCGCGGGCACCCGGCTGACGGCTAGTCCCCCTCCGACCGCTGCTTCTCGATGTGCAGCGTCATCTTCTTGAGCAGCCCGTTGAGCGTTGCCAGCTCCTCGGGTGTCAGCACCTGGCCGATGTCGTCCTCGGCGGAGCCGCGCAGCGCCATGGCCTCGCGCCAGATCCGCAGTCCCTCCCGGGTCGCCTCGACCTCGACCCGGCGCCGGTCCTCGGCGCCAGGGGTCCGCTTGAGCCACCCCTTCTTCTCCATGCTCTCGAGCCGGCCGGTGACGCCCGCGTTGGAGACCTCCATCTCCTGGGCCAGCTCGCCGGGTGAGGCGCGGCCCGGGGTGTCCCGGATCATCAGCGCGTGCAGGGTCTCGTACTCGAAGTCCTGCAGCCCGACGGTCGCGAACGCCTCCTTGCTGGTCATCCGGAACCACTTCTGGATGGCGCCGATCCTGACGGTCATCGCCTCGACGTCGTCGTCGAAGCCCTGGTCGAGCACCCAGTGGTCGCGCCACCGCTCCACGTGCAGGTCCGCACCGTCCTTGGTCACCCCTGGAGTCTAGCGATTATTTCGTTGACGAATATTTCGCTAGCGAATAATCTAGGGCTGTGAGCACGACTCGGGACCACCCGCTCCGCCACGCGCCGTTCCGCTGGCTCGTCAGCGGTACGACGGTCAACCTGCTCGGCACCGGCATCGCCCCCGTGGCCCTGGCCTTCGCGGTGCTCGACCTCGGCGGCGGCGCCGCGGAGCTGGGCCTGGTCGTCGGCCTCTACGCGCTCGCCGACGTGGGCGCCGTGCTGTTCGGGGGCGTCCTCGGTGACCGACTCTCCCGCACCGTCATGCTGCAGGCTTCGGCCGCCGCGGCCGCGGTGGCCCAGGGACTCGTGGCGCTGTCGCTGATCGGTGGCTGGTCGAGCATCCCCCTGCTCGCGGTCCTGGGCATGGCCAACGGCTGCCTGGGCGCCCTGGGCGGCCCGAGCTCGTCGGCGATCACCCAGCAGACCGTCCCGGCCGGCCTCCTCCAGCAGGCCATCTCGTGGCGGCGGATCGCCCAGAACGTGTCGCTGATCATCGGCAGCGGCATCGCCGGGCTGCTCGTCGTCTGGGTCGGCAGCGGGTGGGCGCTCGCCTTCGACGCCCTCACGTTCGCCGTGGCCGCCGTGCTGTTCAGGCAGGTGCGCGTGGCCCCGGTGACCGCTCCGAGCGCCCAGGCGGGCTTGTGGGGCGACGTGGCGGACGGCTTCCGCGAGGTCATGCGGCACACGTGGCTGTGGCTGCTCATCCTCCAGGCCCTGCTCTACCACCTCTTCTACGGCGGCGCCCAGGGCGTGCTGGGCCCGATCGTGGTGGGCGACGGCCTCGGCCGCCCGGCGTGGGGGTGGGCGCTGTCGGCGATGATGGTCGGCTTCGTCGTCGGTGGGCTGGTCACGCTGCGCTGGCGGCCCCGTCACGCCCTCTTCGTCGGCACCTGCTTCCTGGCCCTGACCGCCGCGTTCCCCTTCGCCATGGCGTGGTCGGACTCGCTGGTCGTCGTACTGCTGGGTGCGTGGCTGCACGGCTTCGGCCTCGAGATCTTCAGCGTCGGCTGGGACCTGTCGATCCAGGAGCAGGTCGACCCCGACAAGCTGGCGCGCGTCTACTCCTTCGACATGATCGGCTCGTTCATCGCGCGACCGGTCGGGCTGGTGCTCACCGGCCCCCTGGCCGCCCTCGTGGGCAACCGGGGCTGGCTCACCGTCGTGGGCGCGGTGATCGTCGGCAGCGTGCTGGTCGCCCTCACCTCGGGCGACGTACGCCGCCTGCAGCGCAAGCGGCTGCCGACCGACGAGCCGGTCGCCGCCCTGCCGGTGTGAGGCCCTACTCCGCCTTCAGGTCCTCGCGCTCGGCCTCGACGTCCTCGGCGAGGGTGCCGAGGTAGAGCTCGATCACCTTGGGGTCCTTCGCCAGCTCCCGGCCGGTGCCGGTGTAGGCGTCCTTGCCCTGGTCGAGCACGTAGCCGCGGTCGCAGATCTGGAGGCAGCGCCGGGCGTTCTGCTCGACCATGACCACGCAGACGCCCGACTTGTTGATCCGCCGGGTGCGGATGAAGGTCTCGTCCTGGCGGACGGGCGAGAGGCCGGCGGACGGCTCGTCGAGCAGAAGCACCGACGGCTCCATCATCAGTGCCCGGGCCATGGCCAACGACTGACGCTCACCGCCGGAGAGCGCGCCGGCGGACCGGGTGCGGCGCTCGTGAAGGTTGGGGAACAGGTCCCACATGGCGTCGAGCCGCTCACGCACCTTCTTGGGGCGCAGGAACAGCCCCATCTGGAGGTTCTCCTCGATGGTCAGGGAGGGGAACACGTTGTTGTTCTGGGGGACGAAGCCGACCCCCATCTCGACCAGCGTGTTGGCGCGCAGGTTGGTGATGTCCTGGGTGCCGAGGTGGACGTTGCCGGAGCGGATCTTGACCAGGCCGAACATCGCCTTGAGCAGCGTCGACTTGCCGGCGCCGTTGGGGCCGATGATGCCGATCATCTCGCCGGGGTAGGCGACCAGGCTGCAGCCGTTGAGGATGTTGACGCCGGGAAGGTAGCCGGCCACCACGTCCTTGGCCTCGATGACCGCGGTCTGCTGCTGGGTGTCGGTCGTCATGACCGCTCCTCCTCGCGCTCGGCCTCTTCCTCGGCGACTTCCTTCTCGAGCTGTTCGAGAGTGGCGTCGGAGAGGAGGGCGTCGTCGCCCAGGTCGGTGTCGTGGTGGGCGCCCAGGTAGGCGTCGATGACGGCCTGGTTGGACATCACCGAGTCGGCGGCGCCCTCGGCGACGAGCCGGCCCTCGGCCATCACCACGACCCAGTCGGAGATGTGGCGCACGACGTGCATGTCGTGCTCGACGAACAGGACCGTCGTACCGTCGTCACGCAGGGACTGGATGTGCCCGAGGAGCGACTGGGTGAGCGCGGGGTTCACGCCTGCCATCGGCTCGTCGAGCATGATCATCTTCGGATCGCTCATCAGCGCCCGAGCCATCTCGAGGAGCTTGCGCTGGCCCCCGAGAGCGACCCGGCGTAGTCCGTGAGCTTCTCGTGCAGGCTGAACCGCTCGAGCAGCTCGAGGGCCTTGGTCTCGATCTGCTTCTCCTGTGCGCCCCAGAAAGGCTTGAAGAGGGACTTGGCGAGACTCTCGCCTGCCTGGTTCTGCGCGCCCAGCATCATGTTGTCCATCACCGTCATGCGGCTGAGCGCCTTGGTGAGCTGGAAGGTGCGGACCATGCCGGACTTGGCGACCTTGGACGCCGAGGTGCGGTCGAGGGTGGCACCGTCGAAGCTCCAGTGCGCACCGTGGCCGGACGACGGCTTGTCGAAGCCGGTGATCAGGTTGAAGAACGTCGTCTTGCCGGCACCGTTGGGTCCGATCAGGGCGGTGATGATGCCGCGCTGGACCTCGAGGTGGTCGACGTCGACGGCGGTGATGCCGCCGAAGTGACGCTGGATGTTGTCGACCTTGAGGATCGGCTCGGGCTTCGCCGACCCCGGCACCGGCTCGACGCCGGACATCAGCTTGCGTCGGGCGGCCGGATCGGCCAGCCCGCGGGCCGTCGTGGTCTCAGACATTGAATCGGAGCTCTCTCTTGTCACCCAGGATGCCTTGCGGTCTGAAGATCACCAGCAACATCAGCGCGACACCCACGACGACGAAGGCGAACTGGCTGGTCTGCTGGCCGTTCATCACGTTGATGTAGTCGTCGGAGGACAGGTAGGTCCTGGCGATCCCGATGATGGCGACGCGGCCGACGAAGAAGATCAGGGCGCCGAGCACCGGTCCCCAGATCGTCGCCGCACCGCCGAGCAGCAGCGCGGTGTAGCAGAAGAACGTGATCGAGCGGCCCAGCGCGTCGGGCTGGAGGGACGACGGCAGCACGTAGAGCATGCCGCCCAGGGCGCCGAACAGGCCGCCGATGACCAGCGCCTGCATCTTGATGGCGAACACGTTCTTGCCGAGGCTGCGCATCGCGTCCTCGTCCTCACGGACGCCCTTGAGCGCGCGGCCCCAGGGGCTGCGGGTCAGACCGAGCACGATCACCAGGCTGATGGCCACGATGGCCCAGGTGACGGCGGTGAACCACCAGCCGTTGACGCCGGTGTTCTGCTGGCTGACCGGAGCCAGGAAGAAGATGACCAGGATGGCCAGGATGCTGAGGCCGACCAGCGCGATCGTGCGCGGCGGGCCCTCGAGCCCCATCTTGCCGCGGCCGATCCGGATGGCTGTCCAGATCAGGCCGATCACGACCAGCCACCCGACGAGGCGGACCAGCGTCGAGTCACCGTTGCCGATGTCGGTGTAGTTGAACGCCAGCAATTGGGTGTTGCCGTCGCCGAAGAAGGAGAGGTCGCTGAACGAGCCGCGGTACTGGCTGCCCGGGATGCCTTGGGCGCCACCGGTCAGGTCGAACAGCTTCTCGTAGCCGACCGACCGTCCTACGTATCTCACGATCTCGGCCGCCGAGATCGTGACGATCGCGAGGTAGTCACCTCTCAGCTGCAGCGTGGGTACGCCGAGCACGAGCGCGAACACGAACGCGACCGCCAACCCGACCAGGACGGCCACGATGAGCGGCCACCCCTGGGTGATGGAGATCGCGAACCCGTAGGCACCGAGCAGCATGAACGCGGACTGCCCGATGTTCAGCAGGCCGGTGTAGCCGAAGTGGATGTTGAGCCCGATGACCGCGACCGCGACCGCGGCTGTCCCGGGAGA
The DNA here is from genome assembly GCA_963759065.1 of uncultured Actinomycetota bacterium. GTDB lineage: Bacteria > Actinomycetota > Actinomycetes > Propionibacteriales > Nocardioidaceae > Nocardioides. Next base: position 84,238 of record CAVWYA010000020.1, read on the forward strand.
CACCGCCTCGCGGACCATGGCATTGAGGATGCTCTGGATGTCGTCCATCGCTTTGGTCCCTTCTACCCGACCCGTTGGGCTCGACCGAGCAGGCCCTGGGGCCGCACCATCAGGAGCAGGATGAGGATGAGTAGTGCGGCGGCGTACTTGAAGTCACCGGGAATCACGAGCGGCGAGAGCTCGACGACCAGGCCGATCACGAGCGACCCCACCAGGGCGCCGAAGGCGGTGCCGAGACCGCCCAGCGTCACCGAGGCGAAGAGCAGCAGCAGGATCTGCAGCCCGGTGTCCCACTTCACGCCGTTGACGACCAGCGCGTAGAGGAGCCCGGAGAGACCCGCCAGCGCCATCGCCACCGTCCAGACCAGCCGGATCACCTTGTCGGTGTCGATGCCGGAGGCCTGCGCGAGCGCGGGGTTGTCGGAGACCGCGCGGGTGGCGCGGCCGATGCGGGTGCGGAGCAGCGCGTAGCCGACCAGGGCCAGCACCACGATCGCGATCCCCATCGAGATCAGCGACAGGTTGGTGATCGTGACCGAGCCGAACTGGCGGACCGTTGGTGTCTCCACCACCACCCGGACGGTCGCAGCCGTCACGAAGTACTGGAAGGCGTACTGCATGGCCAGCGAGAGGCCGATGGTCACGATCATCAGCTGGGTCAGACCCAGCCCTCGTCTCCGCAGCGGTTGCCACAGGATCCGGTCCTGGAACCAGCCACTGAACCCGCAGATGATGATGACCAGGACGCCGCCGACGACCAGCGGGAGCCCCGCGACGTTGACCAGGCCGTAGCCGACCATGCCGCCGAGCGTCACCTGCTCGGCGTGCGCGAAGTTCGAGAGTCCGGTGGTGCCGTAGATCAGGCTCAGGCCGACGCTGGCCAGGGCCAGCAGCAGGCCGAGCCGGATGCCGTTGACGCTGGACTGGATGAACTCCTCCCACTTGCTGGTGGAGTCGTCGAAGTCTGCTGCGCGGACCGTCAGGGTGGCGCCGTAGTTCTTGCCGAGCTGGACGTTGTCGACCTTGAGCGCTCCGTCGGGACCGCGCAGCGCGGCCTCGGCCGGCGGGCGCAGCTCGGAGCCCTTGGGCAGGGTGTCCGGGTCGACCCCGACGAGGTAGCTGCCGGGCTCGGTGACCGAGAAGGAGAACTTGCCGTCCGCCTCGGTGGTCTGGGTCTCCGTCGAGCCGTCGGGCTTGGTGAGGATGACGTCGACGCCTTCGATCGGGTCGGCCCGGGTGCCCATGGTGCCGGCGATGCAGGCGTTCTCGTCCTTCTTCGGAAGGCAGAGCGTCGCTGCGTCGGCGGACTGGCTGGAGAGCAGCAACAGGAACGGCGCGAGCAGCATCACCAGCCCGAGGAGTGCCGCGCCTCTAGCGATGGCCCCACGCTCAGGGACGCTGGTTCGAGACAACAAAGGGTCCTCCTCCCCCGGCACCCGGCCGGATGCTGCCCGGCAGTCTAGGGGTGGCAACTGTCGATTGCGCCACCCCCCGCGCGGGTCAGTGAAGGTGGTCAGTCGGGTGACCCGAGTGACACGAGTGGAATGCACTTCAGGAGCCGGTGACGCTCGGTCCGTGTTCGACGACGCCCTCCGCGACCTGTCGCATGGACAGGCGCAGGTCCATGGCAGTCTTCTGGATCCAGCGGAACGCGTCGGGCTCGGACAGGTCGAGCTGCTCCATGAGCAGGCTCTTGGCACGTTCGACCGCCTTCCGGGTCTCCAGCCGGTCGGTCAGGTCCGCGACCTCGGCCTCGAGCAGCGCCAGCTCACCGAACCGACTGACCGCCATCTCGATCGCGGGCACCAGGTCCGCCTGCGTGAACGGCTTGACCAGGTAGGCCATCGCGCCCGCGTCCCGGGCCCGCTCGACGAGGTCGCGCTGGCTGAACGCCGTCAGGATCACCACCGGTGCGATCCGCTGGCTGGCGATCTGCTCGGCCGCCGCGATCCCGTCGAGGATCGGCATCTTGACGTCGAGGATCACCAGGTCCGGCCGCAGCTGTTCGGCCAGGTCGACGGCGGTCGCCCCGTCACCGGCCTGCCCGACGACGTCGTACCCCTCCTCGGTGAGCATCTCCGCGAGGTCCATGCGGATGAGGACCTCGTCCTCGGCCACGACGACCGTGCGAGCCGCTCCACTGGGGGTGTCCGTCACGGGCGACAGGCTAACCGCCGGTGCCGGCCGCCCTTGCCGTCAGGTCGACCGTGGACCCGGCCAGGTCGACCAAGAACTGCTCGACCTCGGCCCGCTCCACCCGGATGCGTGAACACTCGGTCGCGGCCGCCCGGGCGTTCGCCACCGCCCGCTCGTTGCTCGCCACTGCCCAGGAGAAGGCACCGCGCCACACACCGCTCACCAAGACCACGAGCCAAACTGTAGTGAATTACTCGACTTTTGCCAAGACGAGGTGAACGGTCTCACTCCGGTAATCTCTGACACCGCTCGAGCCCCGGTAGACCAACGGCAGAGTCGATGCTCTCAAACAGCATTCAGTGTGGGTTCGAATCCCACCCGGGGCACCCGTCAGCAGCGGTGGGCTGGCACCGTCTCTCCACAGGGAGAGCGGTTGCTGAGCCACCGCCACCCGGGCCGCCGAGCTAGTCCTCGGCGATGCGCCGGTACGCCGGAGCGACGCCGTCGACCGCGTCGCCCATGCGGTGCACCCGCAGGGCGTTCGTGGAGCCCGGGATGCCGGGGGGCGAGCCGGCGATGATGACGACGAGCTCGCCCTTCTCGACCCGGCCGATGTTCAGCAGCTGCTCGTCGACCTGCGCGACCATCTCGTCGGTGTGCTCGACCATCTGGGTCTGGAACGTCTCCACACCCCAGCTCAGCGACAGCCGGGAGCGCGTCTGCGCCTCGGGGGTGAAGGCGAGCACGGGCACCGGACCGCGCAGCCTCGACATCCGACGCGCAGAGTCGCCGGACTGCGTGAAGGCGACGACGTACGTGGCGTCGATGCGCTCCGCGACCTCACCGGCCGCCTTGGCGATCACCCCACCGGTGGTGTGCGGGTCCCAGGTGAGCGCCCGCAGGGTGCCGACCTCGTGCTGCTCCATCGCGTGCGCCTCGGTGGCCATCACGATCCGGGCCATCGTCTCGACCGCGATGACGGGGTACTCCCCCACCCCGGTCTCGCCGGACAGCATCACCGCGTCGGCGCCGTCGAGGATCGCGTTGGCGACGTCGGAGACCTCGGCGCGGGTCGGTGAGGGGCTCGTGGTCATCGACTCGAGCATCTGGGTGGCGACGATGACCGGCTTCGCGTTGAGCCGCGCCTTGTCGATGATCGTCTTCTGCAGGAACGGCACCTCCTCGGGCGGGCACTCCACGCCGAGGTCACCACGGGCGACCATGAAGCCGTCGAACGCCGCGATCACCTCGTCGAGGTTCTCGATCGCCTGGGGCTTCTCGATCTTCGCGATCACCGGGAGGACGACGTTCTCCTCACGCATGATCTCCCGCACGTCCTCGACGTCCGCGGCGCTGCGCACGAAGCTCAGCGCGATGAAGTCCACGGTCAGGTGCAGCGCGAACCGCAGGTCCTCCTTGTCCTTCTCGGACAGGGCCGGCACCGACACTGCGACACCGGGCAGGTTGATGCCCTTGTGGTCGCTGACCTTGCCGCCGACCAGGACCTCGCACACGACGTCGGTGCCGTCCTTGATCTCGGTCACCCGCAGCCGGACCTTGCCGTCGTCGATGAGGATCGGGTCGCCGGCCTTCACGTCGTCGGCGAGCCCCTTGTACGTCGTCCCGCAGATCTCGCTGTTGCCGTCGACCTCACGCGTGGTGATCGTCCAGACCATGCCGCGGGTCAGCTGCACCGGACCCGCGGAGAAGCTCTCGAGACGGATCTTGGGCCCCTGCAGGTCGGCCAGGATGCCGACGCCGCGACCACTCGCGTCCGCGGCCTGGCGCACCAACCGGTAGACCTCTGCGTGGTCGGCCTGGGACCCGTGGCTGAAGTTCAGCCGGGCGACGTCCATCCCGGCGTAGACCAGCTCCTTGATGCGCCGCTCGTTCGCGGTCGCCGGGCCCAGGGTGCACACGATCTTCGCTCTTCTCACGTGACCACACCCTAGCGAGGATTGGAACGATCCAACAGCCGCCGTCCACGGCGCGTCGAGGGTCAGACGACGAGCGGGCGCTCCGTGGGCGGGATGGGGTAGGGCAGGGTGGTCGATCCGGTGAGGTACTGGTCGACGGCGGACGCAGCGGCCCGGCCCTCGGCGATCGCCCACACGATCAGCGACTGGCCGCGACCGGCGTCGCCGGCCACGAACACTCCGGGCACCGAGGTCATGTACGCCGCGTCGCGGGCGATGTTGCCGCGCTCGTCGAGGTCGACACCGAGCTGCTCCACGAGACCCGGCTTCTCCGGCCCCACGAAGCCCATGGCGAAGAGCACGAGCTGCGCCGGGATCTCGCGCTCGGAGCCCTCGACCTCCTCGAACTTCCCGTCCTTGAACTCGACGTCGACCAGCCGCAGGCCGGAGACGTTCCCGGACGAGTCACCGACGAACTCCTTGGTCGACACGGAGTAGACCCGGTCGCCCAGACTCCGATCAGCCAGCTCCTCGTGCGCCGAGGAGACCCGGAAGGTCATCGGGTACGTCGGCCACGGCTGGCCACCGGGACGCTCGGTCGGCGGCTCCGGCATGATCTCGAGCTGCGTGATCGAGCGGGCGCCCTGGCGGGTCGCGGTGCCCAGGCAGTCGGCGCCGGTGTCACCGCCGCCGATGATGATGACGTCCTTGCCGTCAGCGGTGACCTGGTCCGACACCTCCTCGCCCAGCGACGCGCGGTTGGACTGCGGCAGGAACTCCATCGCCTGGTGGATCCCGCCCAGCTCGCGTCCGGGCACCGGCAGGTCGCGGGCGTCGGTGGCACCCATGGCGAGCACGACCGCGTCGTAGCGGTCGCGCAGCGACTCAGCGGTCAGCTCGTCACCGACCGACACCCCGGCGCGGAAGACGGTCCCCTCGCGGCGCATCTGGTCGAGGCGCCGGTCGAGGTGCTTCTTCTCCATCTTGAACTCGGGGATGCCGTAGCGCAGCAGCCCGCCGATCTTGTCGGCCCGCTCGTAGACCGCGACCGTGTGCCCGGCCCGGGTCAGCTGCTGGGCCGCGGCCAGGCCGGCCGGCCCGGAGCCGACCACCGCGACGGTCCGGCCGGAGAGCCACTCGGGCGGCTGCGGCCGCACGAACCCGCTCTCCCAGGCCTTGTCGATGATCGAGACCTCGATGTTCTTGATGGTCACGGGGTCCTGGTTGATGCCGAGCACGCAGGCGGTCTCGCACGGCGCGGGGCACAGCCGGCCGGTGAACTCCGGAAAGTTGTTGGTGGCGTGCAGCCGCTCGATCGCCCCTTCCCAGTCGTCGCGCCAGACCAGGTCGTTCCACTCCGGGATGATGTTGCCCAGCGGGCAGCCCTGGTGGCAGAACGGGATGCCGCAGTCCATGCAGCGCCCGGCCTGGGTCGTGATGATCGGGAGCAGCGCGCGGCCCATGCCACCGGGATAGACCTCGTCCCAGTCCTGGACCCGCTCCTCGACCGGACGCCGCTCGGCGACCTCGCGGCCGTTCTTGAGGAAGCCCTTGGGGTCAGCCATGGAGGGCCTCCATCATCGCGGTGGCGGTCTCAGACTCGGACAGGCCCTCGGCCTCGGCCTTGGCCTTGGCCTCGAGCACGACGCGGTAGTCGGTCGGCATCACCTCGGTGAAGCGGGCCAGCGCAGCGGGCCAGTCCTCGAGCAGCAAGGCGGCCACCTCGGAGCCGGTCTCCTCCGCGTGGTCGCGCACCAGCTGCTCCAGCTCCTGCGCCGCCTCGCCCTCGACCGGACCGAGCTCGACCAGCTCGGCGTTGACCCGGCCCTCGTTGAGGTCGAGCACCCAGGCCACGCCTCCCGACATGCCGGCGCCGAAGTTGCGGCCGGTCTTGCCGAGGACGACGACCCGGCCGCCGGTCATGTACTCGCAGGCGTGGTCACCGACGCCCTCGGTCACGGCCCAGGCGCCGGAGTTGCGCACGCCGAACCGCTCCCCCACGCCGCCGCGGATGTGGATCCGGCCCGACGTGGCGCCGTAAGCGATCACGTTGCCGGCGATGATCTGCTCGTCGGCCTTGAACGTCGCGGCCCGGTCGGGGCGTACGACGATCCGGCCGCCGGAGAGCCCCTTGCCGAGGTAGTCGTTGGCGTCGCCCTCGAGCCGCAGGGTGATCCCGCGCGGCACGAACGCGCCGAACGACTGCCCGGCCGACCCGGTGAAGGTGAGGTCGATGGTGCCCTCGGGCAGCCCCTGGCCGCCGTACTTCTTGGTCACCTCGTGGCCGAGGATGGTGCCGACGGTGCGGTTGACGTTGCGGATCGCGACCTGCGCCCGGACCGGCTCGCCGCTGTCGATCGCCGACCGGCACAGCGGCACCAGCTCGGTGACGTCGAGCGACTTCTCCAGCCCGTGGTTCTGCCGCTTGGTCTGGTGGAGGTCCTGGTCGGGGAACGCCGTGCGGTCGGGGGCGTGGAGGATCGGCGTCAGGTCGAGGCCGGACGCCTTCCAGTGGTTGACCGCCTCGGCGATGTCGAGCGCGCCGACCTGCCCGATCGCCTCGTCCATGGTGCGGAAGCCGAGCTCGGCGAGGTGCTCGCGCACCTCCTCGGCGATGAACTCGAAGAAGTTCACGACGTGGTCGGCCTGGCCGGTGTAGCGCTCCCGCAGCACGGGGTTCTGGGTGGCCACGCCGACCGGGCACGTGTCGAGGTGGCAGACCCGCATCAAGATGCAGCCCGACACGACCAGCGGCGCGGTAGCGAAGCCGTACTCCTCGGCGCCGAGCAGGGCCGCGATCATCACGTCGCGACCGGTCTTCAGCTGGCCGTCGGTCTGCACGACGATCCGGTCGCGCAGCCCGTTGAGCAGCAGCGTCTGCTGGGTCTCGGCCAGGCCGAGCTCCCACGGTCCGCCGGCGTGCTTGAGCGAGGTCATCGGCGCGGCGCCGGTCCCGCCGTCGTGGCCCGAGATCAGTACGACGTCCGCGTGCGCCTTGGAGACGCCCGCGGCGACGGTGCCGACACCGACCTCGGCGACGAGCTTCACGTGCACCCGCGCCCGCGGGTTGGCGTTCTTGAGGTCGTGGATCAGCTGGGCCAGGTCCTCGATCGAGTAGATGTCGTGGTGCGGCGGTGGGCTGATCAGGCCGACGCCGGGCGTGGAGTAGCGGGTCTTCGCCACCCACGGGTAGACCTTCGGCCCGGGCAGCTGGCCGCCCTCGCCCGGCTTGGCGCCCTGCGCCATCTTGATCTGGATGTCGTCGGAGTTGGTGAGGTACTCCGACGTGACGCCGAACCGGCCGGACGCGACCTGCTTGATCGACGAGCGGCGCTCGGGGTCGTAGAGCCGCTCGGCATCCTCGCCGCCCTCGCCGGTGTTGGACTTGGCGCCCAGCCGGTTCATGGCGATGGCGAGGGTCTCGTGCGCCTCCTGGGAGATCGATCCATAGGACATGGCGCCCGTCGAGAACCGCTTGACGATCTCGGAGACCGGCTCGACCTCGTCGATCGGGACCGGGTCGCGGCCGGTGACGTGTCCGCCCTTGAACCGGAACAGCCCGCGCAGCGTCATGAGCCGCTGGGCCTGCTCGTCGACCCGGCTCGTGTACTGCTTGAAGATGTCGTAGCGCCCGGTCCGCGTGGCGTGCTGCAGCCGGAACACCGTCTCGGGGTCGAACAGGTGCGGCTCACCCTCGCGGCGCCACTGGTACTCGCCGCCGATGGCCAGCTCGCGGTGGGACGGCGCGATGCCGCCGCGGGGGTACGCCGTGGCGTGCCGGCGGGCGACCTCCTGGGCGATCACGTCGATCTCGACGCCGCCGAGCTTGGAGGCGGTGCCGGTGAAGTACTTGTCGACCACCGCCTGCGACAGGCCGACGGCCTCGAAGATCTGCGCCCCGGTGTAGGACGCCACCGTCGAGACGCCCATCTTGGACATCACCTTGAGCACGCCCTTGCCGAGCGCCTTGATGAGGTTCTTGACCGCCACCTCGGGCTCGGTCTTGACGTAGTAGCCCTCGCGAGCGAGGTCCTCGACCGACTCCATGGCGAGGTAGGGGTTGACCGCCGCCGCGCCGTAGCCGATGAGGAGCGCGACGTGGTGCACCTCGCGGACGTCGCCGGCCTCGACGAGCAGGCCGACCTGGGTGCGCGTCTTCTCGCGGACCAGGTGGTGATGGATCGCGCCGGTGAGCAGCAGCGACGGGATGGGGGCCAGCTCCTGGGTCGCATGCCGGTCGGAGAGCACGATGATCCGCGCGCCGTCCGCGATGGCCTGGCTGACCTCCGCGCAGATCTCGTCGATCCGGGCGGCCATCGCGGTGCCGCCGCCCTCAACGTCGTAGAGACCCCGGGCGATGTGGCACTCGAAGCCCGGCATGTCGCCGTCGCGGTTGATGTGCCGGATCTTGGCGAGGTCGTCGTTGGAGAAGACGGGGAACGGCAGCACGATCTGTCGGGCGGACGCCGGCGTCGGGTCGAGCAGGTTGGCCTCGGGCCCGATCGAGCCGGCCAGGGAGGTCACCAGCTCCTCGCGGATGGCGTCGAGCGGCGGGTTGGTGACCTGGGCGAACAGCTGCGCGAAGTAGTCGAAGAGCAGCCGCGGCTTGTCGCTGAGCGCGGCGATCGGGGTGTCGGTGCCCATCGAGCCCAGCGCCTCGCCACCCGTGTTGGCCATGGGCGTGAGCAGCACCCGCAGCTCCTCCTCGGTGTAGCCGAAGATCTGCTGGCGGCGGGTGACCGACGCGTGGGTGTGCACGATGTGCTCACGCTCGGGGATGTCGTCGAGGTGCACCAGCCCGGCGTGCAGCCACTCCTGGTAGGGATGCTCGGCCGCGAGGGTGGACTTGATCTCGTCGTCCTCGATGATGCGATGCTCCTCGGTGTCGACGAGGAACATCCGGCCCGGCTGCAGCCGGCCCTTGCGGACGATCGAGGCGGGGTCGAGGTCGAGGACGCCGACCTCGGAGGCGAGCACGACCAGCCCGTCGTCGGTCACCCAGTAGCGCGAGGGGCGCAGACCGTTGCGGTCGAGGACCGCTCCGACCTGGTCGCCGTCGGTGAACACGACACAGGCGGGGCCGTCCCAGGGCTCCATCATCGTGGAGTGGAACTCGTAGAACGACCGGCGGGCGTCGTCCATCTCGGTGTGGTTCTCCCACGCCTCCGGGATCATCATCAGTACCGCGTGGGGCAGTGAGCGACCGCCGATGTGCAGGAGCTCCAGGACCTCGTCGAACGACGCCGAGTCGGACGCGCCCGGCGTGCAGATCGGGTAGAGCCGCTCGAGGTCGCCCGGGATGAGGTCGGAGGAGAGCAGGGCCTCGCGGGCCCGCATCCAGTTGCGGTTGCCCATCACGGTGTTGATCTCGCCGTTGTGCGCGATGAAGCGGAACGGGTGCGAGAGCGGCCAGCTCGGGAAGGTGTTGGTCGAGAAGCGGGAGTGCACCACGCACAGCGCCGAGGCCATTCGCTCGTCGCGCAGGTCGGGGAAGAACTCGTCGAGCTGCTCGGTGGTGAGCATGCCCTTGTAGGCCAGGGTCCGCGACGAGAGCGACGGGAAGTAGACGTCGGTCTCCTTCTCGGCCCGGCGGCGCAGGCAGTAGGCCATCCGCTCCAGCGCCATGCCGGTGAGCCGCTGACCCGACGCGGTCACGAACAGCTGGGCGAACTGCGGCATCACGCCGAGCGCGGTGCTGCCGAGACAGTCGGGCTGGATCGGCACCTCGCGCCAGCCGAGGACGGACAGGCCCTCCTCGGCGGCGATCTCCTCGATCTGGGTGCGGGTCTTGGCCACCGCCTCGTCGTCCCCGGGGAGGAACGCCGTGCCGGCGGCGTACGCGCGGGGCGGCGGGAGCTCGAAGCCCGCCTCGCCGGCAACGGCCCGGAGGAACGCGTCGGGGATCTGCATGAGGATGCCCGCGCCGTCACCGGAGTTGGGCTCGGCGCCCGCAGCGCCGCGGTGCTCCAGGTTGCGCAGGGCGGTGAGTGACTTCAGCAGGATCTCGTGGCTGGCCTCACCGGTCAGGGTGGCGACGAAGGCCACGCCACACGCGTCGTGCTCGTGCCGCGGGTCGTAGAGCCCCTGGGGCGGCGGGAACGAGTGCTGGTAGGGCACAGGTCCATCTCCCGTCGTCGTAGGACCCGGAACGGATCCATCTGGTGCAGTGGTGGGTGCAGGGACGACATTGGCCCAAGCGAGCGGTTCAGCCTATCAAGGGGACGCCGGCGGCTCCGAGGTCGATTCCGGGTCGTGGGCACCCCCGGCGTCCTCGCCCGCGGGCGCCAGCGCAGGCTGCGGACCGCGTCCCTCGACGTACGCCGACTCCTCCTGGCCCGGGCGCAGCCGCAGGCTGATCAGGAAGTACGCCGCCGCCACGATGAACAGCACGATCGACGTCCACACGTTGAAGCGCAGCCCGTGCACGTCGCTGAGCTCGACGGTGTCGATGCGCAGCATCTCGATCCAGCCCCGGCCGAGCGTGTAGCCCATCACGTAGAGGGCGAGCATCCGCCCGTGGCCGAACTTGAACCGGCGGTCCAGGGCGATCAGCACCCCGAAGACGAGCATGTTCCAGCCGAACTCGTAGAGGAACGTCGGGTGGAAGGTCGCCTGGTCCTCGTAGCCGGGCGGCCGGTGCTCGGGGTCGATCTCGAGCGCCCAGGGCAGGTCGGTGGGCTTGCCGAACAGCTCCTGGTTGAACCAGTTGCCCCACCGGCCCAGCGCCTGCGCCACCAGGAGTCCCGGCGCGAGGGCGTCCACCATCGGCCCGATCCGCATCCCGCGCCTCTTGGCGGCGATGATTGCGCCGACCGCGCCCAGGAAGATCGAGCCCCAGACCCCGAGGCCACCGCGCCAGACGTACAGGATCTGCCACGGGTCGCCGGCCGCTCCGAAGTAGCGCTCGTGGTCGGTGGCGACGTGGTAGAGCCGGCCGCCCACCAGTCCGAACGGCACCGCCCAGACGGCGAGGTCCTGGACCTCCCCGGGCTGGCCGCCGCGAGCCTGCCAGCGACGCTCGCCGATCCAGATCGCGGCGACGATGCCGAAGATGATCGCGAGCGCGTAGCCGCGGATCGGGACCGGCCCGAGGTGCCAGACCCCGCTCGACGGGCTGGGGATGGACTGCGAGACAAGCTGGGCGATCACGGTCAGGACTCTCCCAGCAGGGTGTGGATGTCGTCGGCGAACTGCTTGGACGACGTGGACTCGTTCCAGTAGATCGGTGCCTCGTCCTGGCTGTCGATACCGGTCACCTGGGTGGTGTGCGCGTCGACCTCGTAGCCGCCGGTGGGCAGCTTGTCGCCCATGCCGACCGCCATCGACCTCCCGACCGCGGCGATCTCGTCGATCGGGCCGGTGACCCCGATGAAGCTCTTGTCGATGTGGTCGAGGTAGCGGCGCAGCACGTCGGGGGTGTCGCGCTCGGGGTCGGTGGTCACGAACACCACGTCGACCTGGTCTCGGTCGCCGTCGTCGAGCCGGGTCATGGCCGAGGCGAGGTTGTTCATCACGATGCCGCAGATGTCGGGGCAGTTGGTGTAGCCGAAGAAGACCAGGGTGAGGCGCTTGTCGGTGCTGTCGGCCAGCGAGTAGGAGTCGCCGTCGGTGTCGACCAGCGCGTCCTCCGAGACCGTGAACGGCGGGTCGAGGACGTTCCCGTGCAGGTCACCGGCCTCGGCGTCGTCACCGCCGCAACCGGCCAGGGCGGCCACGAGGGCGGCGGCTCCGAGCAGCGCCGCGGCCCTACGCACGGCGTACTCCCGCGGCCAGGTCCTCGGTGAGCGCGGTGAGCGCTCGCAGCCCGGCGACGCGGTCGTCGGGGTGGTCGAGCAGGGCACGCACGAACGCCGAGCCGACGATCACCCCGTCGGCGTAGGAGGCGACCTCGGCGGCCTGGTCGCCGTTGCTGACCCCGAGGCCCACGCCGACGGGCAGCTCGAGCCCGAGCTGCGACACGGCCGCCTTCGTGCGGGCGACCAGCGGACCGGCGAGGTCGCTGGTGGTGGACCGGGTGCCGGTGACGCCCATGACGGCGGTCGCGTAGACGAACCCCCGGCACGCGCCGACGGTCATCGCGATCCGCGCGTCGGTCGACGACGGCGCGACCAGGTAGACCTTGTCGAGGCCGTGCGCGTCGGCGGCGGCGGGCCACAGCGGGTCGGCGTCGGGAGTCAGGTCCGGGGTGATCAGCCCGGCTCCCCCGGCGGCCGCGAGGTCGCGGGCGAAACGCTCGGCGCCGTAGCGCTCGATGGGGTTCCAGTAGGTCATCACCACGGTGGGTACGCCGGTGGCAGCGACCGCCTCGACGGTGCGGAGCACATCCGTGGTGCGGACGCCGCGGTCGAGCGCCTGCTGGGCGGCGGCCTGGATGGTCGGGCCGTCCATGACCGGGTCGCTGTAGGGCAGCCCGATCTCGATCACGTCGCAGCCCGCCTCGACCATCGCGCGGATCGCGTCGATGCCGCCCTGGACGTCGGGGAAGCCGGCGGGCAGGTAGCCGACCAGCGCGGCGCGCCCGTCCGCGCGGGCCTTCTCGAAGGCAGTGGAGGTGCTCACTCCGTGACGGCCCTGCCCAGCCCGAACCACTCGCGGGCCGTCTCCATGTCCTTGTCGCCCCGGCCCGAGAGGTTCACGAGCACCAGCCCCCCCGGGCCGAGCTCGCGCGCCACGTCGTAGGCGCCGGCCAGCGCGTGGGCGGACTCGATCGCGCAGATGATCCCCTCGGTGCGGGCCAGCAGCGCCAGGGCGTCCATCGCCTGCGCGTCGGTGATCGGCAGGTAGTCGGCCCGGCCGCTCTTGGCCAGGTGGGCGTGCTGCGGGCCGACGCCCGGGTAGTCGAGCCCGGCCGAGATCGAGTGCGACTCGATGGTCTGGCCGTCCTCGTCCTGCAGCACGAACGTGCGAGCACCGTGGAGGACGCCGCTGTCGCCGGCGGTGATGGTCGCAGCGTGCCGCCCGGTCTCGACTCCGTCACCACCGGGCTCGAAGCCGTAGATGCGGACGTCGGGGTCGCCGAGGAACGCCGTGAACAGCCCGATGGCGTTGGAGCCACCACCGACGCAGGCCGCGATCGCGTCCGGCAGCCGGCCGGTCAGCTCGAGGCACTGGGCGCGCGCCTCGTCGCCGATGCCGCGGGTGAAGTCGCGGACCATGGTCGGGAAGGGATGGGGGCCGGCCGCGGTGCCGAAGAGGTAGGCGGTGTGGTCGACGGTGCTGACCCAGTCGCGCAGCGCCTCGTTGATGGCGTCCTTGAGCGTCGCGCTGCCGGAGTCGACGGGCACCACCTGGGCGCCGAGCAGCTCCATCCGCGCCACGTTGAGCGCCTGGCGCTTGGTGTCGACCGAGCCCATGTAGACGGTGCAGTCGAGCCCGAAGTACGCCGCCGCGGTGGCGCTCGCGACGCCGTGCTGGCCGGCACCGGTCTCGGCTATCACGCGCTGCTTGCCCATCCGCTTGGTGAGCAGCGCCTGGCCGAGGACGTTGCGGATCTTGTGGGCGCCGGTGTGGTTGAGGTCCTCGCGCTTGAGCAGGATCCGCGCGCCGCCGACCTTCTCCGACAGCCGGGGGGCGTCGTAGAGCAGGCTCGGCACTCCGGCGTACTCCCGCAGGATGGTGTCGAAGTCGGCGAGGAACACCGGGTCGGCCATCGCCTCCTGCCAGGCCACGGTCAGCTCGTCGAGGGCGGCCACGAGCGCCTCGGGCATGAACCTGCCCCCGAAGTCCCCGAACCAGCCCTGGTCGTCCGAGTCGAACGTCGAGACGTCGGTGCTCATGCGGTGATCCCGGTCATCGCCCGGACCGCGCCCTCGGGGTCGCCGTCCTTGACCAGTGCCTCACCGACCAGCACGGCGTGGGCGCCCTCGGCGACGTAGCGCTTGACGTCGACCGGGCCGGAGATGCCGGACTCGGCGACCAGCACCCGGTCCGCCGGCACCAGCGGCGCCAGCCGGGCGAAGGTGTCGGGGTCGACGTCGAGGGTTTTGAGGTTGCGGGCGTTGACGCCGACCAGCTCGGCGCCGAGCTCCACCGCGCGGGCGGTCTCGGCCTCGTCGTGGACCTCGACGAGCACGGTCATCCCGAGCTCGCGGGCCTGGTCGTGCAGCCCCCGCAGCAGGTCGTCGTCGAGCGCGGCGACGATCAGCAGGACGAGGTCGGCGCCGGCCGCCCGGGACTCGAGCACCTGGTAGGGCTCGACCACGAAGTCCTTGCGGAGCAGCGGGACGTCGACCGCGGCGCGGACCGCCCGCAGGTCGTCGAGGCTGCCGGAGAAGCGGCGCTCCTCGGTGAGCACGCTGATCGCGGCCGCACCACCCGCGGCGTAGCGGAGGGCGAGCGCAGCGGGGTCGACGATCTCGGCGAGGTCGCCCTTGCTGGGGCTGCGCCGCTTGACCTCGGCGATCACGCTCGAGCCGACGCCGTGCAGCGCAGGCATGGGATCACGCGCCGGTTCGACGTCGGAGAGCGCGGCCCGCAGGTCCGCCTCGCTGGCGACCGCACGACGCCCGGCGAGGTCGATGCGCACGCCCGCGACGATGTCGTCGAGCACAGACATGGACAGCTCCTCGGGACGGGGACAGCCAAGTCTGACACCCGGGTCGAGCCGGGACGCACGGCAGGTATGGTCCCGGGCATTGGCCGGACGACCATGCCGGCCCGACCCGTATGGAGCCACGCCTTGAGCTACGACAACCCGCCCCCGCCCCCACCGCCGCAGTACGGCGCGCCGCCGCCCGGGATGCCGGGTGGAGAGCCGAAGAACTCCGGCAAGGCCGTAGCTGCGATGGTCACCGGCCTGGTGGGCCTGCTCACCATCTGCTGTGGCTTCTTCGTCGTGTCCAGCATCGTTGCCCTGGTTCTCGGGCTGATGAGCCGCAAGGAGATCGCCGCCAGCAACGGTCAGCTCAAGGGTGACAACTTCGCCCTCACCGGGATCATCACCGGCATCATCGGGATCGTCATGGTGGTGATCTCGATCATCCTCGTGGCCACAGGCGTGATCGACACCAACTTCGAGTACGACAGCTGAGTCGTCAGGGCGCCAGCCAGGCGCCGACGGGCGTGTTCCGCACGATCGCGAAGACGATGGCGATGAGGCAGAACGTCACCGTCGTCCTCGTGATCCGCGGGGCGTTCAGCTCGCGGGAGCGGCCTCGCCAGCGGTCGACGAGCCAGACGAGGAGCCCCAGCGAGACCAGCGGGATCATGAGCGTGACCAGGATGTTGCTGGAGAGTGCCGCGCCGACGTCGCCGTGGGTCAGGTCGTTGACCGCGCGGAGGCCCCCGCAGCCGGGACAGTAGAAGCCGATGGCGGCGCTGGGACAGAGCCCCCAGCTGCCGTGCTCGTGCGGGTCCCGCAGGTACAGCGCGAAGGTGGCGAGGGAGAGCGCGCCGATGGTGGCCGCCGGCGCGAGGATCCGGCGCCCGCGGGTGGCGGGCGGTGCGGGCGGGGCGGCCAGCGCGGTCAGTGGTCGCCCATCCCCAGCCGGTCCATCACCACGAAGACCACACCGGCGGCGACCGTGATGGCCACGCCGACCCAGAAGACCGGGTAGCTGACCGGGTCGAACATGAGCCCGACCCCGCCGACGGTGAAGCCGAGCAGGGCCACGACGACGGCGGTCCAGGCGGCCGGGGTGTTCCCGTGGTGCGCTGACATGTGGGGAAGTGTATTGGTGCGTCAGGCGGTTGGGTCGCGACCCTCGTCCATCGCCTTCCACAAATCGAGGTTCTCCTGCTCCTCGGGCGCCTTCGCCGGCGGTTCCTGACCGACCGGGGCGTCGTACTTGCTCCCCATCTCGGGCCACGACCGCACCAGCCGGACCGCGAGGAGGGCCGGGACCACCGCGAACGGGAGCGCCGCGACCGCCACCCAGAACCACGCCTCGAGCTGGACGTCGGCGCAGTCCAGCCCCACCGCGGCGATGCTGTCGCGGACACTGTTTTGCGCCGACCCGGCGCCCAGGAACACCGCGGGGACGAGTCCGACCGACAGCAGGGCGGTCACCAGAGCGGCCGCCCGGCGTACCCGGCCCCGGGTCACCAGCAGGACGCCCCACGCGGCCAGCAGCGCGAGCGCGACGGCCGTGGCTCCCGGACCCTCGCCCGTGCCGCCCAGCCGCTGGTTGCCGCAGGCCGCGCCCTTCGCCCACGACTCCGAACCGGCCAGGGCGACGAGTCCCGCCCCGAGGAGCCCGACCAGCACGGTCGGGCCGAAGGTACGGCGCCCGGTGCGGTCAGACACCGTGCGCGGGCTGCCGGGGCTGCTCGGGGAGCAGTACGTCGGCGTCGAAGCAGCTGCGGTCGCCGGTGTGGCAGGCCGGTCCTTCCTGGTCGACCGTGACCAGCAGCGCGTCGCCGTCGCAGTCCAGCCGGACCTCGCGCACCCACTGACGGTGGCCGGAGGTCTCGCCCTTCAGCCAGTACTCCTGCCGGCTCCGGCTCCAGTAGGTCGCGCGCCCGGTGGTCAGCGTCCGGCCCAGCGCCTCGTCGTCCATCCAGCCGAGCATCAGCACCTCACCGCTGCCGTGCTGCTGGACGATCGCCGGCACCAGTCCGTCGGCGGCGCGTTTGAGCCGCGCCGCGATGGCCGGGTCGAGCGTGGGCGAGTCGGTCACCGTTCCATTGTCCCCGGGGGCCGGTCAGCGGCCCTGCTGGGCCACCCAGGAGCGGTGCAGCCCCGCGTAGACCCCCTCGGGGTCGCGCACGAGCTCGGCGTGCGGGCCGCGCTGGACGATCCGGCCGCGGTCGACCACGACCACCTCGTCGGCGGACTCGGCGGTCGACATCCGGTGGGCGATGGTGACCGACGTACGACCGCTCATGAGCCGCTCCAGCGCGCGGCCGATCCGCATCTCGAGCTGGGGGTCGACCGCGCTGGTGGCCTCGTCGAGGACGAGCAGGTCGGGGTCGGCGAGGTGGGCCCGGAGCAGCGCGACCAGCTGGCGCTCGCCGGCCGACAGGGACTCGCCGCGCTGACCCACCTGGGTGTCGAGGCCCGCGGGCAGGGTGGCCAGCCAGTCGGCCAGACCCAGCTCGGCGGCGCTGGCGTGGATCTCGTCGGGGGTCGCACCCAGCCGGCCGTAACGCACGTTGGCGGTGATCGTGTCGTCGAAGAGGAATCCCTCCTGCGGCACCAGCACGACGCTGCGCCGCAGCGAGGACTGGGCGATCCGCCGGACGTCGACGCCGTCGAGCAGGACCGCGCCCTCGCCCGGGTCCATGAGGCGGGTGAGCAGCTTGGCGACCGTGGACTTGCCCGAGCCCGTCTCGCCGACGACCGCGACCCGCCGTCCCGAGTCGATCTGGAGGTTGATGTCCTGGAGCACCAGCGGCCCGCCCGGGTAGGCGAACGACACGCCCTCGAAGCGCACGTCGATCGGGCCTCGCGGCAGCACCTCGCCGTCGGGGCCGGGATCCACCAGGTCGGCGGGCGTCTCGAGGATCCCGATGACCCGGCGCCAGCCGGCGATGGCGTTCTGCGCATCGGTGAGGATCTGCGTGCCCATCTGGACCGGGCCGACGAACAGCGTGACGAGGAACGCGAAGGCCAGGACCGTGCCGGCGGTCATGTCGGTGGTGAAGCCCAGCCACACGCCGATGATGATCACGCCGGCGTTGGCCAGCCCGGCCGAGATGCCGCCGAGCGAGAACGACACGACGGTGAACCTCTGAGCCGTGGTCGAGGCGGCCTTGAACTGGTCGATCGCGTCGTCGATGCGTGCCTGGGTGCGGTCCTCGACGGCGTAGGAGCGCACGACGGCGGCGCCGACGACCGGCTCGGAGACCGCGGCGAGCATCGCGCCCATCTGGCGCCGGACCACGCCGTAGGCGGCGGACAGCTTGCGCTGGAAGTAGCGCAGCGAGAGGAACAGTGGCGCGAACGCCACCCACACCACGATCGCGAGCTGCCAGCTGTAGACGACCATCACGATCGTCGCGATGAGCACCTGGCCGGCGCTGATGATGAAGAAGAGGCCGCCGAAGACCAGGAACTGGCTGACCTGGTCGACGTCGCTGGTGACGCGGGAGACCAGGGCGCCGCGGCGCTCGGTGTTCTGCGTCAGCAGCGGCAGGTCGTGGACGTGGCGGAACGCCTTGATGCGCAGCGTGGCCAGCCCGCGCTCGGAGGTGGTGAACAGCCGGCCGGTCATGAGGTAGGCCGCCCAGCTGGTGATCCCGATCGCCACGGCGGCGAACAGCCCCATCATGACCGTGAACGAGACGTCGGGACCGCTCTTCTCGTTGAGGCCGTGGTCGAGGGTCTGCTGCACCACGATCGGCACGATCACCTGGCCGAGCGAGGCGACGACCGCCAGCGCGAGCGTGCCTCGCAGTCCCTCGGTGAGCTCGGGGCTGACCGCGATGCCGCGGCGGATGGTGTCGAGGGCGGCGATGTCGTCGCCGGAGTCCATCACCGTGCCGGGATCGGCGAGAGTCGTCATCTGGCTCTGCCGTTCATGAGGGCTCCCCCGCCAGCTCGTCGAGCTCGATCGGGTCGCACTCCCCTGGAGTGTTGGGAGGGTGCTCACCGTGCTCGTAGGCGTTGACCAGCCGGGCGTAGGACTCGGAGCGGGCCAGCAGCTCGGCGTGGGTGCCGCGGTCGACGATCCGGCCGTCCTGGAGGTGCACGACCTCGTCGGCCAGCGCGATGGTGGCCTTGCGGTAGGCGACCACGACCAGGGTCGCGTCCGCGTCGCCTTCGCGTAGGGCCGCGAGGATCCGCGCCTCGACCTCGGGGTCGACCGCGGACGTGGCGTCGTCGAGCACCAGCAGCCGCGGCCGGCGTACGAGGGCCCGGGCCAGCGAGATGCGCTGGCGCTGGCCCCCGGACAGCGAGGTGCCGCGCTCGCCGAGCTTGGTGTCCAGCCCCTTGGGCAGCGCGGCCACGAAGCCGTCCGCCTGGGCCGCGCGCAGGGCGGCCCAGACCTGCTCGTCGGAGACCTCCGAACCGCCCACCTGGACGTCGAGCGTGACGTTGCCGCGGACGTCGTCGTCGAACAGGAACGCCGTCTGGGGCACGAGCGCCTCGACGCCGGCCAGCTGGCCCCGGTCGAGGTCGCGCAGGTCGACGCCGTCGATCAGGATCCGGCCGCGGTCGGGGTCGACCAGGCGGGCGAGCAGCGCGGTGAGCGTGCTCTTGCCCGACGCCGTCGCGCCCACGATCGCGACCGTGCGACCCGGCTCGACGGTGAAGCCGACGTCCTCGAGCAGCCGCTGGCCGGCGACGTAGGAGTAGCCGAGGTGCTCGACCTCGAGGCGCGCGCCGCGCGACCCGGTCGGGGCCGGCGTGGCGCCGTAGGGGATCTCGCCGGTGGCGTCGATGACCCGGCTGACCCGCCGGAAGCCGACCACGCTGCGCGGGAACTCGCCGAGCAGCCAGCCGATCGAGCGGATCGGGAAGGACACGATCGTGAGCAGGTAGGCGACCGTGACCACGTCGCCGGCGACTGTCGCGCCGTCGAGGACGCGGCTGACGCCGACCGCGAGCACGACCAGGACGCCGACGTTGGGCAGCGCGGCCAGGGTCGGGTCGAACGCCGCCCGGATCCGGCCGGCCCGGATGTTGATGTCACGCAGCTCGCGGGCCTTGGCGGCGAACCGGTCGGTCTCCTCGCCCTCGCGACCCAGGGTCTTGACCACCATCGCGCCGTCGAAGGACTCGTGGGCGATCTCGCTTACCTCGGCCCGGAGCTCCTGGGCCCGGGTCATCAACGGGGAGGCGAGCCGCTGGTAGGCGAGGTTGGCGACGATCACGGCCGGGAAGACGAGCAGCCCCACGATCGCCAGGACGACGTCGGCGATGAACATCTGCACGACCGCGATCACCATCATCGCGACCGTGCCGACCGCCATCGGGAGCGGCGCGATCGGCCCCCACGCGGCCTCGACGTCGGAGTTGGCGTTGGAGAGCAGCTCACCGGTCGGGTGCCGCTGGTGCCACTCCATCGGGAGCGAGAGGTATTGGCGGGTCACCGCGCGGCGACTGTGGGCCTGCATGCGGTACTGCATGATGCCCGCGCCGAGCCGGCGGGCCACGATGCCGACCGCGCGCAGCAGCGCGACCCCGAGGAAGAGCGCCAGCACCGCGACCAGCAGGCCGCCGCCGATCTCGCCGTCCTTGAACGCCGGGAGCACGACGTGCTGGGTCGACCAGCCGAGCACCCACGCGTCGGCGACGGTCAGGGCACCGAAGAGCACGCTGCCGATGGTGGACAGCGTGAACACCCACGGCTCACGCTTGACGGCGACCCAGATGACGCGGAACCCCTCGAGGGTGGTGGCTGCACGCGCCGTGGCACCCGACTCGCTCACCCCGACCACACTCTCCTCGTCCGTCACCCTCCCGGGAGGAACCCGGGCGGGCCTGCAGGCTATTCCCGGCCGGGGACATGGGACGAACCCGTTACCGTTCGGCAACGTGACTCTCAACCTCGTCCGCCGCGAACGGCACGCGCTCTGCGACACCGCTCTGGCCGTGGGGCCCGATGCGCCCACCCTGTGCGGGGACTGGACCGCTCGCGACCTGGTCGCGCACCTGCTGGTCCGGGAGAACTCGATGATCGGTGCCGCGGGGATCGCCTTCTCCCCCCTGGCCGGACTGACCGAGAAGGCGATGGCCAGGGCGGCCCGGAAGCCGTTCACCGAGATGGTGGCGAAGCTGTACGACCCGGGCATCACGCCGTACCGGCTGCCCGGGGTGGAGCGGCTGACGAACACCCTGGAGTACCTCGTCCACCACGAGGACCTCCGGCGTGCGCAGCCCGGCTGGGTGCCGCGTGAGCTGCCGCCTGCCGACGAGGACGAGCTCTGGAAGCTGCTGCCGGGCTCGGCGAAGCTGGCGACCCGGAAGGTGGCCGTGCCCATCGTCGTACGCCGCTCCGACCGGCCCGACCGGCCCGACCGGCCCGACCAGGAGGCCACCGTGCGCCGTGGCGACGACCCGGTCGTCGCCATCGGGCGGCCCTCGGAGCTGGTGCTGTTCTTCTTCGGCCGCTCCCAGCTGCACGAGGTCGGCTTCGACGGTCCCCCGGACGCGATAAGTCGGCTGCATCAGGCGGAGCGGGGCTTCTAGCCTGTCCTCCATGCACCTGTCCGTCTCGCTGCCGGCGTTCGTCGTCGCCGTGCTGCTGATCTCGGCCTCGCCGGGGCCGGCGATGGCGCTGATCCTGCGTCGCACCGCGCTGCACGGCATGCGCACCGCCGTCCCGCTGATCCTCGGCCTCGAGCTCGGCCTCTACCTGTGGGCGCTGGCCGCGGCGGCCGGGTTCGCTGCGCTGGTGGCCGCCTCCGAGGCGGCGTACTGGGCGCTGAAGATCATCGGCGCGTGCGTCCTGGTCTACCTCGGCGTCCGGTCGTGGCTGGCCGCCTGGCGCGAGCGCAAGGGCGGGCCGCACGTCGACTCGCCCGTCGAGGACCGCGGCCCCGGTGCCCTCAAGGCGTTCGCGGAGGGCCTGGTCGTGCAGCTGGCGAACCCGAAGGCCGCGGTCTTCATGATCGCGTTCTACCCGCAGTTCGTCCCGAGCTCGGAGCCGCTGTTCCGCACCACCGCGGTGCTCGCGCTGCTCCAGGTCTGCATCGAGCTGTGCGTCTACTTCACCCTGGCGGCCTTCGTGGCACGGGCGGGCGCGTGGTTCCGCCGCTCGACCGTGCGTCGCCGCCTCGAGGCCCTGAGCGGCACGATCCTGGTCGGGCTGGGGCTCAGGGTCGCGGCTTCGTCGCGCTGATCGTGTAGCTGTGCGGCAGCCGCCGCGGGCGGTCCTTGATCCGGTGCTCGCCACCCTCCAGCTCCTCGGTGTACCCCGGGAACGCGTCCCACGGCACGCTGTCGTGCTCGACCAGGGTGTCCAGCACCAGTCCCTGGTCGAGGAGGGCTGTCACGATCTCGCCGAGACCGTGGTTCCACTCCTTGGTGACGTTGTGCCGGAACTCGACGTCGGTCTCGACGTAGGTCCCGCCCTCGTCCCAGACCATCGGCTCCTCGTGCTCGAAGTAGGAGTACTCGAGCTCGAGGCGTCCGTCGGGCAGCGGGTCGGCCAGCGACCACAGCATCGGGTGCCCCTCGCGGATGAAGAGCCGGCCGCCCGGCTTGAGCAGCTTCTCGACCACCTCGGCCCAGCGACCGACGCTCGGCAGCCAGCAGAGCGCCCCGATGCCGGTGAACACGAGGTCGAACTCACCGTTCGGCAGGACCGCTGCGGCGTCGTACACGTCGGCCTCGACGAAGTCGACGCCCGCGCCAAGCTCCTCGCTCAAGGCGGTCGCCTGCGCGACGGCGGCTGGGCTGAAGTCCAGCCCCGTCATCCGCGCCCCGAGCCTGGCCAGCGAGATGGTGTCGGTGCCGATGTGGCACTGGAGGTGCACGCCCCGCAAGCCGTTCACGTCGCCGAGCAGCGGCAGGTCGAAGGTCACGACCTCGGAGAGGTACGCCGGATCGTTGCGGAACTCGTCGAGGTGGTAGCCCGGCGACGCCGCGTGCGCGGGCGCTCGCTCGTCCCAGCTGGCTCTGTTGAGGGTCCGGTAGTCGTCGTCCACCTGCGGAGGTTAGAAGGTAGGTGTCGTGACCACCATCGAGATTCACTTCCTCGGCGGGACCATCGGCTACGCCGGCGCGGCCGGCGCAGAGGCGGTCCGGCTGGGCGCGGACGCGTTGCTGGACGGCGTACCCGGCCTCGACCGGCTCGACGTGACCCTGGACGTGCGTGCCGGCGAACCCGTCCCGAGCGCGTCGCTCACCTTCGCGCAGCTCTCCGCTCTCGCCGGTGAGGCGGCCAGGTCGTGCGCGGACGGTACGGCGGACGCGATCGTGGTCGTGCAGGGCACCGACACCCTCGAGGAGTCGGCGTACCTGATCGACCTCCTGTGGGACCGACCCGAGCCGGTGGTGCTGACCGGCGCGATGCGCAACCCGACCCTGGCTGGGGCGGACGGGCCGGCGAACCTGCTGGCCGCGGTGTCCGTGGCGGCCGACCCCGAGTTCCGCGAGCTCGGAGCGCTGGTCGTACTGGCCGACGAGGTGCACTCGGCCCGCTCGGTGATGAAGGCGCACACGACGAGGCCGCACGCGTTCGCCTCTCCCGACGGCGGACCGCTGGGGGTCGTGGTCGAGGGTCGGCCGAGGCTCCTGCAGCGGCCGGTCACGCGCGGGGTCACCCTCAGACCGAGTGGGCCGCTGTCCGCACGGGTGCCGGTGCTGACCGTCGGGCTCGACGAGGACCCGTCGGTCGTCGAGGCCCTGGCCGCCGTCGCCGACGGGCTCGTGGTGGCCGCGCTCGGAGGTGGCCACGTCCCCGGGCGCCTCGTCGACCCACTGGGCGCAGTCGCGGAGCGGATGCCGGTCGTCCTGGCCAGCCGGATCGGCGCCGGCCGGGTGCTGACGTCGACCTACCGCGCCCCCGGCTCGGAGACTGACCTGTTGGGGCGCGGTCTGCTGTGGTCGGGCTTCCTGGGCGCCGCCAAGGCGCGTGTCCTGCTCGTCGCCGCTCTGGCGTGCGAGGGCGTCTCGGTCACGGCGACGTTCGCCACCGCGACCGGCTCAGCCTCCTCCGGGCAGGTCGCCGTCGACGAACGTAGTGATCGGCTTCAGCCGAGACCTTTCCGCGCCTGAGGATGGCGCTCGCGGCGATGTTCACTACGTCCGACTACGAGCGCACGGGGTGGCCCGCCCCCGCGAGCGCCGCCTTGACCTCGCTGATCCGCAGCGTGCCGAAGTGGAACACCGTCGCCGCCAGCACCGCATCCGCGCCGGCTTCGACGGCCGGGGCGAAGTGGTCGACTCGACCGGCGCCGCCCGAGGCGATCACGGGGATGGTGACCTCGCGCCGTACGGCGGCGATCAGCTCGAGGTCGAAGCCGTCCTGGGTGCCGTCGGCGTCCATGGCGTTGAGGAGGATCTCGCCGGCGCCGAGCTCGGTGGCACGCGCGGCCCACTCGACGGCGTCGAGCCCGGCCGACTTGCGGCCGCCGTGGGTCGTCACCTCGAAGCCGGACTCGGTGCCAGGGGCTCGGCGGGCGTCGACAGAAAGGACGAGCACCTGGTTGCCGAACCGGTCGGCGATCTCGGCGACCAGCTCGGGCCGGCGGATCGCGGCGGTGTTGACGGACACCTTGTCGGCACCCGCGCGCAGCAGCCGGTCGACGTCGTCGACCGAGGAGATGCCCCCGCCGACGGTCAGAGGGATGAAGACCTCCTCGGCGCAGCGCGACACCACATCCATCGTGGTGGCGCGGCCCTCGTGGGAGGCCGAGATGTCGAGGAAGGTCAGCTCGTCGGCACCCTCGGCGTCGTAGGTGCGGGCCAGCTCGACCGGGTCGCCTGCGTCCCGCAGCTCCTGGAAGTTGATCCCCTTCACGACGCGGCCGCCGTCGACGTCAAGGCACGGGATCACGCGGACCGCGAGGGTCATGACGCGCCCTTCGTGAGGGCAAGCGCGTCCTCGAGCGAGAACCGGCCCTCGTAGAGCGCGGTGCCGGCGATCGCACCCTCCACACCCTCGGGGACCAGCGACATGAGCGCGCGGATGTCGTCGAGCGTCGTGACCCCGCCCGAGGCCACGACGGGCCGGTCGGTGGCGGCGCAGACGTCGCGAAGCAGCTGGAGGTTCGGGCCCTCGAGCATGCCGTCCTTGTTGACGTCCGTGACGACGTAGCGCGCGCAGCCCTCGGCGTCGAGGCGGGCCAGTACGTCGTAGAGGTCGCCGCCCTCGCGCGTCCAGCCGCGGGCGGCGAGGGTGCGACCACGGACGTCGAGGCCGACGGCCACGCGGTCGCCGTACGTCGCGATCGCCCGCGCGCACCACTCCGGCTGCTCGAGCGCGGCGGTGCCGATGTTGACCCGCCGGCAGCCGGTGGCCATGGCAGCCTCCAGCGATTCGTCGTCGCGGATGCCGCCACTCATCTCGACCTGGAGGTCGAGGGTCCCGACGATCCGGGCCTGGAGCTCGCGGTTGTGGCCGCGCCCGAACGCCGCGTCGAGGTCCACGAGGTGGATCCACTCGGCGCCGGCCTCCTGCCAGCGCAGCGCGGCCTCGACGGGATCGCCGAACCTCTTCTCCGAACCGGCCACGCCCTGGACCAGCTGGACGGCCTGGCCGTCCGCGATGTCGACCGCGGGGAGCAGCTCGAGGTAGTTGCTCAAGGGTCAGCCCTTCCGGAACAGCATCATGTGGATGATCGGCGCCCCGAGCAGGCTGGCGACCACGGTGAAGCCGGTGATGTAGAAGTCCTGCGTGAACGCGAAGACCAGCAGGTTGAACGCCACGAGACCGGCGAACGTCGCCCCGGCCTGACGACGCCGCTTCTCGGCCAGCAGGCCGGTCTGCCGCGCGGGCGGCTTCGGCACCCAGCCCACCAGCCGGTCCTTGCGCGCGTCGCGACGGGCCTGCTTCTCGGCCTCCGCCGCCCGCCGCGCGGTGGCCGCGGCCACCTCGGCCTCCCGCGCAGCCCGCCGTTGCTGGCGTTCCTTGCTCACAGGGTCAACACCCAGTTGCGAAGGAGTACGGCGCCCGCGTCGCCGGACTTCTCGGGGTGGAACTGAGTGGCCCAGAGCGGCCCGTTCTCGACCGCCGCCACGAACGAGTCCCCACCGTGCTCGGTCCACGTCACCAGCGGCGCGGCGGTGCGGCCATGGGTCTCGAGCGCCCAGGTGCGGACGCCGTAGGAGTGCACGAAGTAGAACCGCTCCCCCTCGACGCCCTCGAACATCTGCGAGCCGCGGGCCACCTCGACGGTGTTCCAGCCCATGTGCGGCACGATCGGCGACTGAAGCCGCTCGACCAGCCCGGGCCACTCGTCGCAGCCCTCGGTCTCGACGCCGTGCTCGATCCCGCGCTCGAACAGCACCTGCATGCCGACACAGATGCCCAGCACCGGCCGGCCGCCGGAAAGCCGGCGCCCGATCGCCCGCGGGCCGTCGACGGCGCGCAGCCCGGCCATGCACGCGGCGTACGCCCCCACGCCCGGCACCAAGAGTCCGTCGGCGTCCTCGGCGGCCCGGCGGTCACCGGTGAGGGTGACCTCGGCGCCGGCCCGCTCGACCGCGCGTACGGCGGAGCGGAGGTTGCCGGAGCCGTAGTCGAGGACGACGACGTTCTTGGCTATAACGCACCCTTGGTCGAGGGGATCCCGGTCTCGCGCGGGTCGAGCGCGACGGCGTCGCGGAAGGCCCGCGCGAACGCCTTGAACTGCGTCTCCACGATGTGGTGCGGCTCGCGGCCCGCCAGCACCCGCACGTGCAGCGCGATCTGGGCCTGGAAGGCGAGCGTCTCGAAGACGTGGCGCGTCAGAGAGCCCAGGTAGTCGCCACCGAGGGTGACGTACTGCTGGCCCTCCGGCTCGCCGGTGTGCACGCAGTAGGGACGCCCGGACACGTCGACGACGGCCTGCACCAGCGCCTCGTCGAGCGGCACGGTGGCATCACCGAAGCGACGGATGCCGGCCTTGTCGCCGAGCGCCTCGCGCAGCGCCTGGCCGAGCACGATCGCGGTGTCCTCGACGGTGTGGTGCGCGTCGATGTGGGTGTCGCCCTCGGTCTGGACTACGAGGTCGACCAGGGAGTGGCGGGCGAAGGAGATGAGCATGTGGTCGTAGAAGCCGACCCCGGTGGAGACGTCATGACGGCCCGTCCCGTCGAGGTCCACCTCGACGAGCACCTTCGACTCGCTGGTCTGCCGCTCGATGCGAGCTGTGCGGGTCATGACATCTCCTCCATCACCTGGTCCAAGGCCAGTCTGAACGACTTCATCTCGTCCGGGGTGCCGATCGACACCCTCAGCCACCCGTCGGGACCGACCTCCCGAACGATCACGCCCCGGTCGAGCAACCCCTGCCAGACAGCATGACGATCCCGGAAGACGCCGAACAACACGAAATTCGCGTCGCTCTCGGCCACCTGATGACCCTGCTCGTGCAGCCAGGTCACCGTGGCATCCCGCTCGGCGCGCAGGTCGTCGACGCGACCCAGCAACTCCCTCTCGTGCCGCAGCGCGGCCAGCGCGACCGCCTGGGTGACCGCGGAGAGGTGGTAGGGCAGCCGGACCACCCGGATGCCGTCGCAGATCGCCGGGTCGGCGGCCAGGTAGCCGAGCCGGGCGCCCGCCAGGGCGAACGCCTTGCTCATGGTCCGGGTCACCACGAGGTTGCGGTGCTCGGGCAGCAGCTCGAGCGCGCTGGGGACGCCGGCGCGGCGGAACTCGCCGTACGCCTCGTCGAGGACGACCAGCCCGTCGCCGGCCGCCTCGCACAGGCCGGCGATGGCGTCGTGGGGCAGCGCGGTGCCGGTCGGGTTGTTGGGGCTGGGCAGCAGCACGACGGCCGGCCGGTGCCGCTCGATGAGCGTGCCGGCGTGGTCGAGGTCGAGCGAGAAGTCCTCCTCGCGGTGGCCCGTCACCCAGTCGGTGTTGGTGTCGCGGGCGTACTCCGGATACATCGAGTACGTCGGCGCGAAGCTCAGCGCGGTCCGGCCGGGGCCGGCGTACGCCTGGAGCACCTGGAGCATCACCTCGTTGGAGCCGTTCGCGGCCCAGACCTGCTCGGGGGCGATCCCGTGAGGCGTGTCCTTGGAGAGGTACGCCGCCAACGCGGTCCGGAGCTCGGTGAACTCGCGGTCCGGGTAGCGGTTGAGCGATCCCGCGACCGCGGCCACCGACGCGGCGATGTCGGCCGCGCACTCGGTCGACGGGCCGTAGGGGTTCTCGTTGACGTTGAGCTGGACGGGCACGTCGAGCTGCGGCGCGCCGTAGGGCGTCAGCCCCTTGAGCTCGTCACGAAGGGGCGGGAAGTCGCTCATGTCAGCCCCCGAAGCGCGCGCGGACGGCGGCACCGTGGCCGGGCAGGTCCTCGGCGTCGGCCAGCGTCACCACGTGGTCCGCGACCTCGGCCAGCGCCTCGCGCGAGTAGTCGACGACGTGCACCGACTTGGTGAACGCGCGCACCGACAGCCCCGAGGAGTGGCACGCGCAGCCGCCCGTGGGCAGTACGTGGTTGGAGCCCGCGCAGTAGTCACCGAGGGACACCGGGGCATGCGGGCCCACGAAGATCGCGCCGGCGTTGCGGATCCGCGCCGCCACGGACGACGCGTCAGCGGTGTGGAGCTCGAGGTGCTCCGCGGCGTACGCGTTGGCCACGTCGATGCCCTGCTCGAGCCCCTCGACCAGGACCACCGCCGACTGGCGGCCGGTGAGCGACGCCCGGATCCGTTCGGTGTGCTTGGTGGCCAGCACCTGGGCCTCGAGCGCGACGGCGACGCGGTCGACGAGCTCCTCGCTCGACGTGACGAGGACGGCAGCGGCCAGAGTGTCGTGCTCGGCCTGGCTGAGCAGGTCCGCGGCGACGTACGCCGGATCGGCCGTCTCGTCGGCGAGGATCAGGATCTCGGTCGGCCCTGCCTCGGAGTCGATGCCGACCTTGCCCTTGAGCAGCCGCTTCGCGGTGACGGTCCAGATCGAGCCCGGCCCGGTCACGAGGTCGACGCGCGCGCAGGGGCCGGTGCCGTAGGCGAACATCGCGATCGCCTGCGCCCCGCCGACGGCGTAGACCTCGTCGATGCCGAGCAGGGCACAGGCGGCCAGGATGGTCGGGTGCGGCAGCCCACCGTGCTCCTTCTGCGGGGTGCTGCTGAGCGCGATCGAGCCGACCCCGGCGGTCTGCGCCGGGACGACGTTCATCAGCACGCTCGAGACCAGCGGGGCGATGCCGCCGGGCACGTAGAGGCCCACCCGGTCGACCGGCACCTTGCGGTGGGTCACGGTGGCACCCGCGCCGAGCTCGGTGACGGCGTCCTGCTCCAGCTCGGCCGCGCAGGTGGCCCGCAGCCGCCGGATCGACTCCTCGAGCCCGGCGCGGACGTCCGGGTCGAGGTGGTCGAGCGCCTGGTGGATGGCCTCCACCGGCACCTGGATGTCGGTCTGGGTGACGCCGTCGTACTTCTCGGACATCTCCAGGATGGCCTCGAGCCCGCGGGTGCGGACGGCCTCGCAGATCGCATGCACCGCCGGGATGGCCGCCTCGACATCGAAGTCGGCGCGCGGCACCACGTCCCGGTAGTCCCCGGGACGCTCGCCACGCAGGTCGATCCGGCGCATCATGGTGTCGATTCTACGAACCGCCCCGTCGCTCCCCCGCGCCCGGACGAGGGCTGGACCCTCCTAGGACCGCGGGCGGATCGCGATCGCGAGGCAGACCGACCACAGGATCGCCAGCGGGACGGTGAAGCCGCCGTAGCCGGCGGCCACCGCACCCGTCATCAGGACGCCGCACCCGATGCCCACCCAACCCGCCCAGCGACCGTAAGCCTGGGTCCGGAGCGCCAGGACGGACGTTGCGACGATCATGAGGGCCAGGGCACCCATCGCCGACAGTCCGAGGACCTGGTAGTTCAGCGCCGTCGCGTAGCGCAGCACGTCGACCGAGGGCAGCGGCTCGTCCATCACATCGACGAGGTGGCCGATGGCCGAGCGGGTGGCCGCGGTGACCAGCATGGCGGCCGTGAACGCGCCCGCCATCGAGCGGGCGAAGGCCCGCCACATCGGTGAGGTCCGCGTCGCGTCGAGCCGGTGCACGTGGTTGGCGACCACGGCGAGCAGGGCCGCAGCGCAGACGGCGAAGAGTCCAGAGACCACCCCGGACAGGCGGTTGCTCGACTGCTGCCACCAGTCGAGCAGCTCGGCGTCGCTGGCGTCGTGGGGGACGTTCACGCTGGCGACCGTCATGAACATCGCCACCCCGAAGAGGATCGCGGCGCCCGCCGCCACGGCGGCGGCGGACCTGGAAGGCCGGGCGGTCGAGGTGTCGGGGGCGTGGGTTACGGTCATCATGGCTCCGATCGGTTGGCTGCTGATGCCTCCAGCGTGGGCCGGTTCGCCGGCGAGCACGTCGGAGCAGGCTCCGGCCTTCGAATCGGGGTTGACCCTGACTGCAAAGGCCGGAATCCCTGCCACGATGTCCGGATGGGGCCGGCGAGGCAGACGCTGATCCGGGCACTGACCTGGCCGCTGGCACCTGCGCTGATCCTCGCGACCCTGGTCGTGGACCTGCACGCGGGGAGCGGGACCAGCCTCGTGGTGGCGGACGTGCCGATCGTGCTCGCGATGGCCACCTGCTGGCTCGTGGGCGTGCTCGTCACCGGGCGCTCGTTCTCGCAGGGCGCCGGCTGGGCGTTCCTCGGGCTCGGCACGGCCCTCGCCTGGAGCGCCCTGACCGACGAGTACGTCGCCCGGGTCATCCGGGATGCCCCGGACGCAGACCGGCGGCCGGGCACCGACGTGTTCGCGGTGCTGAGCGACTCCAGCTTCGTCTGGTGGTTCGTCTTCCTCGCCCTGGTGCTACAGCTCACCCCTCCCGGTCGCCGGGAAGGTCGCCTCGGGCGCTGGCTGCCGACGTTCACCGTCGCCAGCGGCGTCGTCTTCCAGGTGGCGGCGCTGCTGCGCTCCGAGCGCCTCGACCCACCCCTGGAGGACTTCGTCAGCCCGTTCGCGGTGCGGCCGATCGCCGGGCCGGTCGGGACGGTCGCGGCGGTCTCGATCTACCTGCTCGGCCTCTGCCTGATCGCGTCGGTGATCGTGCTCGTCGCGGCCTGGCGGCGCGCCCGCGGCGACGCCCGCCGGCAGCTGCTGTGGCTGGCCGCCGGAGCGGCACCGGTGGCGCCGGCGGTGGTCGCCGCGTTCGTGCTGTCCGGCGGGGACCAGTACGCCGGCGCGTCGGTGGTCCTCGGCCTGGCCATCGTCTCGCTGGTCCTCGGCGCGGGGTTCTCGGTGCTCCGCTACCGGCTCTACGACGTCGAGCGCGTGGTCACCCAGTCGGCGGCCTACGCCATCGCGTCCGTCTCCATCGTCGCGGTCTTCGTCGCCGTGGTTGTGGTGGTCAGCCGGAGCACGCCCATCGCCGGCGGCTCGCAGCCTGTCACCATCGCCGCCACCCTCGCCGGGGTCGCGGTCGCTCGGGCGTCGTACCTCTGGGGCCGGCGTGCGGTCGGCCGCCGGGTCAACCGGGCGCTCTTCGACGCGGTCGAGACCGTGCGTGCCGGGCTGGCAGCTCCTCCGCGGACCTCGACGAGCTGGTGTCGGCCGCCCTCGGCGACCGGGCGCAGCTGGTGTACCCGTCGAACGGCGAGTGGGTCACGTCCCAGGGCCTCGACGTCACTGCCGGCCCCTCGTTCGTGGACGTGCACCGGTACGGATCCGTCGTGGCCCGCCTCGAGTTCGACCCCGAGCACGGTGACCGGGAGGTCGCCGAGGCGGTCGCAGCCGTGGCGGCGGCCGAGATCGACAACGTGGCGCTGCGGGCTGAGCTGGCCCAGCAGGTGCAGGCCGTCACGGAGTCCCGGTCGAGGCTGGAGACGGCTCACCTGAGGGAGCGGCGCCGGATCGAGCGCGACCTCCACGACGGGGCACAGCAACGGCTGCTCGCGCTGGCCATGGAGCTGCAGTCCGCCCGGCTCAACGGCGATCCCGCCCGCATGCAGGCGGCCCTGGACGACGGGGCGGAGTCGGCGCGGACCGCCGTCCGCGAGCTCCGGGCCCTGGCCAACGGGCTGCACCCGGCGGCGCTGGCCGACGGCGGCCTCTCCGCGGCGCTCGACGACATGGCCCGCCACTCCCCCGTCCCGCTGCGCGTGCAGGTGACGCGCCGAACGGCTGGACCCGCGCACCGAGTTCACCGCGTGGTCGGTGATCGGGGAGGCTGTGGTCAACGCCCAGAAGCATGCCGCCGCCCGGGCGATCGAGGTCGACGTCGTGCGCAGCAACGGCGACCTGCGGCTCCGCGTCCGCGACGACGGCTGCGGCGGAGCCAACCCGGCCGGGCCGGGCCTTCGCGGGCTGCGGGACCGGGTCGAGGCCGCCCATGGCCGGCTCACCGTCGACACCGGTGCGGGCGGCACGACGGTCGAGGCGGTGCTGCCGTGCGGGTCGTGATCGCCGACGACTCCGCGTTGCTCCGCGACGGGCTCGCCGGGCTGCTCACCGAGGCCGGGGTCGAGGTGGTCGGCAAGGCGGCGGACGCCCAGGAGCTGGTCGAGCTGGTCGCGAGCGCCCGGCCCGACGTTGCGGTCGTCGACATCCGCATGCCGCCGACGTACACGCACGAGGGGTCGAAGGCGGCCCTCGAGCTCCGGGAACGCGACCCCGCCCTGGGCATCCTGCTGCTCTCCCAGTCGCTCGAGAGCCGCTACGTCACCGACCTGGCCCGGGCGCACGCCCGCGGCTTCGGCTACCTGCTCAAGGACCGGGTCACCGACACCCGGGTGCTCCTCGACGCGCTCCAGTCGGTGGCCGACGGCGGCACGGTGCTCGACCCGGAGGTGATCGGGCACCTGCTCGGGCGCAGCGAACTTGCCGACCAGCTGGCCCGGCTCTCGGAGCGCGAGCGGGGAGTGCTGGAGCTGATGGCCCAGGGACTGTCCAACCGGGCGATCGCGGAACGGCTCTTCATCGACGTGAAGACCGTGGAGACCCACATCGCCCGGATCCTCACCAAGCTGGACCTGCACCAGACCCCCGACGAGCACCGGCGGGTGTTGGCCGTCCTGGCCTGGCTTCGGGGCTAGTTTGGGATCGTGAGCACGTCGCTGCCGATGTTCCCGCTCAACGCGGTGATCTTCCCCGGCGTCAGCGTGCCGCTCAACGTGTTCGAGGACCGCTACCGCGCGCTCGTCCATCACCTGCTCCGGGTGGAGGACCCGACCCAGCGGCTGTTCGGGTCGGTGGGGATCCGCGAGGGCTACGAGGTCGGCGACCACGGCTCCCAGTCGCTGTTCCGCGTCGGCTGCCGGGCGCAGCTGACCGAGGTCGAGTCGCATCCCGACGGGACGTTCTCGATCGTCGCCGTCGGGCTGGACCGGATCCAGCTCGAGCGGCTCGACACCACCGGCGAGTTCCCGGTCGGCCAGGTCGTGGACCGGCCGGAGACCGGCGGGACGGTGCCGCAGGACCTGGTCGACCGCGCCCGCGAGATCTTCACCGCCTACCGCGCCGCGCTCGCCGAGATCCGCGCGGATCCCTACACCGGGGACCTGCCCAAGGACCCGTCGTACCTCTCCTGGACGCTGGCCGCCTGCGCGCCGCTCCCCCTGCACGACCGGCAGGCGCTGCTCGAGGCGGAGGACGCCGAGCACCGGCTCCGGATGGTCACCGACCTGCTCCGCACCGAGCTGCGGGCCATGAACGTGCTGCCGTCGCTCCCGGCCACCGACGTGGCCCGCACCCGCTGGAGCCCGAACTGAGCCACCCCACGAAACCCTGCGGAGGGGCGCTGCGCGCGGAGCCCGCACGCTTTCGCGGGGACCCCGGAGAAGCATGACCCCAGCCGTCCTCGCGCTCCGGGCCGCGGGCGTGGCGTTCACCGTGCACGAGTACGCCCACGACCCGCGCAGTGACTCGTTCGGCCTCGAGGCCGCGGCCGAGCTCGGGCTCGACCCGGATCGGGTCTACAAGACGCTCATGGCCAGTGCGGACGGCGCGCTCGTTGTCGCCGTCGTCCCGGTCAGCGGCCGGCTGGACCTCAAGGCCCTGGCCAGGGCGCTGGGTGCGTCGAAGGCCGCGATGGCTGACGTGAAGGCCGCCGAGCGGGCGACCGGGTACGTCGCGGGCGGCATCTCGCCGTTCGGCCAGAAGCGGCCGCATGCGATCGGTCGTCGACGAGACCGCCGAGCTGTGGGAGACCGTCTACGTCTCCGGCGGCCGCCGGGGCCTGGACGTGGAGATCGCCCCGGCGGACCTCATCGAGGTGACCGGGGCGATCGTCGCCGACGTCAGTCGGTCGTGAGCCGCACCACCGCGTGCGCGGTGTCGCCGTCGACCCAGCCGGTGACTCCGAAGCCGGAGACCGGCTCGAGGTTGTCGAGGAACTCGCGGTCGCCGTCGCCCATCGCGTCCGCGATCGCGTCCTCGAAGTCGTTGACGTTCACGAACAGCACCGTCTGCGCCTGGTCGGCCTCGCGCACCACGTCCTTGAACACGTCGTCGTCGCCGAGGTCGCCGTCCTTCAGGACCTCGGAGCGGTACTCGCTGTTCGGGCCGATCACGATCGTGTCGCCGTCGGCGTCCGACTCGAGCACGTTGGCCCGGGGACCGGCCATGTCGCGCAGCTTGTCGAGCACCTTCTCGATCTCGTCGGGGTCGCCCTCGATCTTGACCGCGATCGGGATGTCGGAGCCGTCGTCGGAGCTGAAGAACACGTCCGGGTCGAAGTCCGAGCCCAGCGCGATCGCCGCCGAGTCGCCGGCCAGCGTCTCCGCGTCGGCCGGCAGGTCGAGGCCGGTCATCTCGGAGAGCTCGCTCAGCAGGTCCTCCGAGCTCTCGCCGGAGTAGGACGCGACGGTGTCGACGATGTCGCCGAACCAGCCGTCGGCGAACCCGAGCCCGTAGGCGGCCGCGGTGTCGGCCGGCAGCGTCTGGATGACGTCGGCGGAAGCGCCGCCGCTGGTGAGGAGCTGACCGCTCAGGTTGCCGTCGCCCGCCATCTCGAACTCGATGGCGCCGCCGTTGAACCGCAGGGTGGCGGCCATGCCCTCGAAGTCACGGAACCTGTCCTTGAGGTCGTCGGCGATCGCCGAGCCCTCGTCGCTGCCGAAGTCGCCGGGAAGGCCATCGGTGCAGCTCTCGTCGTAGGAGCCGTCGTCGGACTCGGAGGCGGCGCAGTCCGTGCCCCCACCGGTCACCAGGCCCAGGGGGAAGCCGAACAACGAGTCTGCGTGGTCGGCGAGGTAGTCGCCGGCCGCGGGGCCGGCGTACAGCGTCACGACCCCGGCATCTCCGGCCTCTTCGGTCCAGTGCTTGAAGTCGTCGTCGTCGGCCAGCGAGCCCTTCTTGGTGGCCGCGACGACGTCGTCGGCGATGTCGTCGGACTCGCCGACGATCGCCCAGTCGCCCTCGATCGCCCAGCCGACGTCGTCGGTGCCGCCGCAGTCCTTGATCTTCTCGAGGCCGGCGTCCGCCTTGTCGGCGTCCTTGACCTGGATCACGATCACCGCGTCGGGGTCCTCGCCGCCGAGGTCGATCGCCGCGAACGCGGCCCGGTCGCCGAGCCAGGGCTCGACGTCGTCGGCGAAGTCGATGTCGTCGCAGTGCGCCTCGTCCTGGATCCGGGAGAAGATCTCCTTGCGCAGGTCGTCGTCGGCGTTGATGCCGACGTAGTCCTTGAACGCCGGGAACTTGTTCAGGGTCTTCAGCGCCTCGATCTTCTGGCCCCCGCTGGGGTCGAGGTCGACGCTGACGTAGCCGAGCGTCTTCGCCGGGAGCGCCTCAGCAGGCTGCGGACCCGTGGTGAGGAAGTTGTACGCCGCCCACGCGCCGACACCGACCGCGACCAGGCCGACCACCCCGCCGCCGACGAACAGACCCCTGCGGACCGCCCTGCCGGCGCCACCCTGCTCCTGCGGGAGCGGGGCACCGCCGCCGCTCTCGAGGTACT
The DNA here is from genome assembly GCA_963759065.1 of uncultured Actinomycetota bacterium. Classification (GTDB taxonomy): domain Bacteria; phylum Actinomycetota; class Actinomycetes; order Propionibacteriales; family Nocardioidaceae; genus Nocardioides. The sequence goes on from CAVWYA010000020.1 coordinate 119,694, forward strand.
CGGGCGGGCCGGTCGGGGGGCCGCCGGGCGGCGGGCCGTTCGGAGGCGGGGGCGGAGGAGGGAGCGTGCTGGACAAGGGAGTCTCCGAGTGGGTTGCCGGGTCGTGCCCGGGACGTCTGTGCCAGGAAGCGTTGCGCAGGTGAGACGGCCGGAGCCTACCCGCGGGTTCCGCTCCCCAACCGGCTATCGGTCAAGCCCGGGGTGGCGCGGACCTCGGTCGGCGCCCGGCCGATCGAGACGGCATAGACCAGTGACAGCCCGACGAGGGCTCCGAACGTGAACGTGCCCTTGGGCGCCCACGACCTGACCCGCAGCGCGCCCTTGAGCTTGTCGCCGTCCTGGGCGGTCCTGGCGAGCTCGTGTGGGTCGGGCGGACTGAGGTGGGTGCCGACGCGGAGCATGAGGTAGGCCGCGAGTGCGGAGCCTGCGATCACCGCAGCCAGGGTGACCAGCTCCGAGCGGTCGAACAACCAGGCCGTCAGGATGCCGAGCACCAGCCCGGCGACCAGCGACAGCGCGACGTACCAGGCGACGCCCTGGAAGTCGTCGCGGAGACCGGCCTCGCTGGTGTACCACTGACCTCCGGACACGACGCCGCTCGGGACGTCCCAGAGCCTGTACCAGAGCCAACCGGCGGCGGCCCCCGCCGCGGCGAAGAGGGCCACGGTCGCCAGCGCCTGGGCGGACACGACGACCCAGGGCGAACGCCGGGCGGTCTCGGGTCGCGCGTCGAGCTGCTCAGGGCTGGCCGGGTGGGCCGTCAGCCCGTCAGACATCCCGGGCCCAGGAGCTGCTTGAGGTCTGCGAACAGCGCCGGGCTCGGGGCGACCCGGAGTCCCTCGTCGAGACGCATGACCGTGGTCTTCTCACGGGACAAGAGTCGCAGCCGGACCTCGGTGACCCCGGGGTGGGTGCGGAGCACGTCACGCAGCTGGGCCACCGTCGGCGGGGTGCAGCGGGTCGACGGGAGGGTGATCACGACCGGCCCGCTCGGCCCGTCGGACAGGTCGGGCTGGATGACCTCCTGGGCCCGCAGCTCGGGCTGGTCCTTGTCGCGGGAGAGGGCCCCCTTGATGCGGAGCACGGAGTCCTCGACGAGGAGAGTGCTGGCCAGCTGGTAGGTGCTGGGGAAGAGCAGCACCTCGATGGCACCGTCGAGGTCCTCCAGGGTGATCGTGGCCCAGCTGTCGCCGCGCTTGGTGATCTTGCGCTGCACCGACGTGACGAGGCCGCTGACAGTGACGGTGCTGCCGTGTGGCCGCTCCTCGTCGAGCATCAGCTGGCCGATGGTGCAGTCGCTCCCCTGTGAGAGGACGTGCTCGAGCCCGTTGAGCGGGTGGTCGGACACATAGAGGCCGAGCATGTCCCGCTCATAGCTGAGCAGGCGCTGCTTGTCCCACTCCTCGATGTCCGGGACCGTCACAGCCATGTTGAAGACGGCCTCGGAGTCGGCGCCGAGGTCGTCGAACAGGGAGTCCTGTCCGCCGCCGGTGTCCTTCTTCATCGTGGCGTAGCGGTCCGCGGCCTCCTCGTGGACCTCGAACAGCGCCTGCCGGTGATGCTTCATGTCGTCGAAGGCGCCGGCCTTGATCAGGGACTCGATGACCCGCTTGTTGCAGACCAGCCCGTCGACCTTCTCGAGGAAGTCGTTGAAGTGCTCGTAGCGACCGCTCTCCTCCCGGCCGGCGACGATCCGGTCGACGACGTTGGTGCCGACGTTGCGGATCGCGGTGAGCCCGAAGCGGATGTCGTTGCCGACCGGGGTGAAGTTGGCCGATGACTCGTTGACGTCGGGCGGGAGCACCTGGATCTTCATCCGTCGGCACTCGTTGAGGTAGATCGCAGACTTGTCCTTGTCGTCCTTGACCGAGGTGAGCAGGGCCGCCATGTATTCGGGGCCGTAGTGGTGCTTCAGGTAGGCGGTCCAGTAGGAGATCAGGCCGTAAGCCGCGGTGTGGGCCTTGTTGAAGGCGTAGTCGGAGAACGGGACCAGGGTGTCCCAGAGCGCCTTGATGGCGGAGGCGGAGTAGCCGTTGGCGCTCATGCCCTCGGAGAACGGGCCGTATTCGGCGTCGAGGATCTCCTTCTTCTTCTTGCCCATCGCCTTGCGCAGCAGGTCGGCCTGGCCGAGCGTGTAGCCCGCCACCTTCTGCGCCACGGCCAGGATCTGCTCCTGGTAGACGATCAGCCCGTAGGTCGGCTCGAGGATCTCCGCCAGCGGGTCGGCGAGCTCAGGGTGGATCGGGTTGATCTCCTGCTTGCCGTTCTTGCGCAGCGCGTAGTTGGTGTGCGAGTCGACGCCCATGGGCCCGGGTCGGTAGAGCGCGAGGACGGCGGAGATGTCCTCGAAGCTGTCGGGACGCATCAGCCGGAGCAGCGACCGCATCGGGCCGCCGTCGAGCTGGAAGACGCCGAGCGTGTTGCCGGTGCCGAGGAGCCGGTAGGACTCGGCGTCGTCGAGGAGCAGGTCCTCCAGGACCAGCGTCTCGCCGCGGTTGACCTGGATGTTCTGGATGCAGTCGTCGAGCACCGTGAGGTTGCGCAGGCCGAGGAAGTCCATCTTGATGAGGCCGAGCGACTCACACGTCGGGTAGTCGAACTGCGTGATCATCGTGCCGTCGGCGGGCCGCTTGAGCAGCGGGATCACGTCGGCCAGCGGTTCGCTCGACATGATCACGCCGGCGGCGTGCACACCCCACTGGCGCTTGAGCCCCTCGATGCCCAGCGCCGTGTCGACGACCCTCTTGACGTCCTGGTCCGACTCGTAGAGAGAGCGGAACTCCCCGGCCTCGCCGTAGCGCTTGTGGTCGGGGTTGAAGATCTCCTTGAGCGGGACGTCCTTGCCCATCACCGCCGCGGGCATCGCCTTGGTGACCCTGTCACCCATCGCGAACGGGTAGCCGAGGATCCGGCTGGAGTCCTTGACCGCCTGCTTGGCCTTGATGGTGCCGTAAGTGACGATCATCGCCACCCGGTCCTCGCCGTACTTGTCGGTGACGTAGCGAATCACCTCGCTGCGCCGACGCTCGTCGAAGTCGATGTCGAAGTCGGGCATCGAGATGCGCTCGGGGTTGAGGAACCGCTCGAACAGCAGGCCGTGCCGGATCGGGTCGAGGTCGGTGATGCGCAGCGCGTAGGCGACCATCGAACCGGCACCGGAGCCGCGCCCGGGCCCGACCCTGATGCCCTGCTGCTTGGCCCAGTTGATGAAGTCGGCGACGACCAGGAAGTAGCCCGGGAAGCCCATCTTGAGGATGACGCCGATCTCGAAGCTCGCCCGGTCGCGCACCTCCGCGCTGACCCCGTCGGGGTAGCGCCGGGCCAGCCCGCGGTCGACCTCCTCGATGAGCCAGGTCTCCTCGCTGTGGCCCTCGGGGCACGGGAAGCGCGGCATGTAGGTGCCGTTGCCCTCGGTGAACTCGACGTCGCAGCGCTCAGCGATCAGCAGGGTGTTGTCGCAGGCTTCGGGCAGCTCGCGCCAGATCTCGCGCATCTCGGCCGCGGACTTGAGGTAGTAGCCGGTGCCGCTGAAGGCGAACCGCTGACCGGGGCCGTCACCGGCCGGGATGTCCATCGTCGAGCCGGAGTTGATGCACAGCAGGTGCTCCTGGCTCGGCGCGTCCTCCTCCATGACGTAGTGGGAGTCGTTGGTCGCCAGGAGTGGGATCTGCAGATCCTTCGACAGCTTGATCAGCCCGCCCCGGACCCGCGTCTCGAGGGGAAGGCCGTGGTCCATCAGCTCGATGAAGTAGTTGTCGCGCCCCAGGATGTCCTGGTAGTCGGCGGCCGCTTGTCGGGCCGCGTCGTAGTTGTCGTGCCGCAGGTGGACCTGCACCTCGCCCGACGGACAGCCGGACGTGCCGATGATCCCGGTCGAGTGCCGGGCGAGGAGCTCGCGGTCCATCCGGGGCTGCTTGAAGAAGCCGTCCTGCCACGCGCCTGTGCTCAGCCGGAAGAGGTTGTGCATCCCCTGGGTCGACTCGCTGAGCAGCGTCATGTGCGTGTAGGCGCCCCGCGCGCTGACATCGTCGGGGCCACCGGCGTAGAGGTTGACGCCCTTCTTGTCCGACCGTGGCGTCGAACCCGGGGCGAAGTAGGCCTCGGTGCCGATGATCGGCTTGACCCCGGCGTCCTTCGCCTTCTTGTAGAACTCATAGGCCCCGAACACGTTGCCGTGGTCGGTCATCGCCACCGCCGGCATGCCCAGCTCCGCCGCCCGCTGCGTCAGCTCCGTCAACCGCGCCGCACCATCGAGCATGGAGTATTCGGTGTGCACGTGCAGGTGGACGAACGAGTCCTGGCCGGGCATGGGTGCGGGGGGCTCCTCACCGGATCGTCGGGGCGTGCAACAGCAGATTTGATTCAGGGATCGACGTCGAACGCCGAGAACCCGGGGAAGGACCTCAGCCTACGACGCGCGCTGTCGCGATGGTCGCAGGCGCCACCGACAGTCCGCGGTTCGGTCGGTTCGGCTCCTCATTCGGTGGGGAATCCTCCGGCATCCAGGCTCTCGCTGATGACTAGGTGCACGATCCGGTAGAGACGGTCCTCGCCCAGTGAGGGGGCCCGCAGGGCCAGGGCACGAGCGATCTCGCGCTCGCGCTCGAGGTCGCGCTCGGGCGTCGCCTTGTGCGGCTGGACGGCGGCCGTGATGGCGACACGTCGGTTGAGGAGCTCGCCGAGGTCGTGGTCGACCGAGTCGATCAGGGCTCGGTAGAAGGCCAGCGGGTCGTTGCCCGGCCACGCCATCCGGATGTCGGGCTCCTTCTCCTCGTTGGCGGCGCCGTCGGTGCGCTCGAGGTCGACCAGGCCGCGGGCCCGGTAGAACCCGCGGGCCGGCTCGTTGGACTCGAACACCCACAGGCAGAAGCCGTCCGGTCGCTGCGCCTTCACCAGGTCGAGCAGCGCGGACCCGACACCGCCGCCCTGCGCCGCGGGCTCGATGTAGAGATCGTCGAGCCACTGAGGGGTGGCCCGGGCGTACCCGGCCAGCTCGCCGCCGAGCTCGGCCACCCAGACGTCGTAGGCCGACAGGTCCCAGCCGGCCACCCAGGCCCGCACCTCGTGGTCCGGGTGGATGCCGTGCGGCATCGCGGGGTACGCCGCCGCGCGGACCCGGATGTTCAGCTCGGCGAGCCCGGGGAAATCCTCGGGCGTCACCGGTCGCAGCACGAGCTCGTCAGTCGGCTCCACGCACCGCCTCCAGGGCGCGGGCCAGGTCGTCGGGGTAGCCCGACTCGTACTCGACGTACTCGCCGCTGTCGGGATGCTCGAACCCCAGCTTCACGGCGTGCAGCCACTGGCGCTCCAGCCCGAACCGCTTGGCCAGCGTGGGGTCCGCACCGTAGGTCAGGTCGCCGACGCACGGGTGCTTGAGGGCGGCCAGGTGGACCCGGATCTGGTGGGTCCGGCCGGTCTCGAGGTGCACCTCGAGCAGGGACGCGAACCGGTGCGCTTCGAGCGTCGCGTAGTGGGTGACGCTGGCACGGCCCTCGGCCATCACCGCAAACTTGTAGTCCGCCTTGGGATGCCGGCCGATCGGGGCGTCGATGGTGCCCTCGAGCGGGTCGGGGTAGCCCTGCACCAGCGCGTGGTAGACCTTGTCGACGTCGCGGCGGCGGAACGCGTTCTTGAGCACCGAGTAGGCGTGCTCGGACTTGCAGATCACCATCACCCCCGACGTACCGACGTCCAGCCGCTGCACGATCCCCTGCCGCTCCGAGGCGCCGCTGGTCGCGATCTTGAAACCGGCCGCGGCCAGGTGCCCGACCACCGTCGGCCCGGTCCAGCCCGGCGAGGGGTGCACGGCGACCCCCACCGGCTTGCTGATCACCACGATCGAGGGGTCGTCGTGGATGATCTGGATGCCCTCGACCTCTTCGGGTACGACGGTGAGGGGGTCGGCCTCGACGGGGAGGGTCACGTCGACGGTGGCCCCGGCGAGCACCCGGTCGCTCTTGGCGGTGTCGGCGCCGTCGACGTGCACGAGGCCGCGCGCGATCAGGTCAGCGGCACGGGTCCGCGACAGGCCGAACATCTGCGCGAGCGCGGCGTCCACCCGCTCGCCGGCCAGCCCGTCCGGCACCGGCAGGGTGCGGTGGTCCGCGTGGGTCCCGGGAGAGATCACGGGTCCGAGGGCTCGTCGGTGTGCCGGGCGATCCGCGACCCGTCCAGCCGGATCCCGCGGAAGGCCTGCACCAGGATCACCGCGGCCGCGCCGTTGATGCACATGTCGGCCACGTTGAAGATCGGCCAGTGCGGAAGCATGAGGAAGTCGACCACGTGGCCGCGCAGCACGCCCGGGTCCCGGACCACGCGGTCGGTGAGGTTGCCGAGGATGCCGGCCAGCAGCAGGCCGAAGGCGATCGCCCACCCGACGTTGCCGACCCGACGAGCGAGCCAGAGCACCACCAGGACGGCCACGATCGCGAGGCCGCTGAACAAGCCGGTGTACTCGGTGCCGGTGCTGAAGGCCGCGCCCGCGTTGCGGGTCAGGTGCAGCATCAGCAGCTCACCGATCAGCTCCTTGTCCGGCTGGCCGGTGAGCCGGTCCACGGCCAGCCACTTGGTGGCCTGGTCGACGGCGTAGAGCACGGCGAAGACGGCGAACAGCAGGGCCCGGACACGGGCACGAGACGGAGCGGACGGGGCTTCTTCCGCGCTGGAGTCGTCGTGACTCAGCGACGTTCCTCGCGCTGCTTGCATGTCATGCACAGTGTGGCACGCGGAAATGCCATCAACCGCATCTTGCCGATCGGCTCCCCGCACGACTCGCAGATGCCGTAGGTGCCGTCGTCGATGCGCGCCAGAGCCCGGTCGATCTGGTGCAGCTTGTCGCGCTCGCTGTTGAGGACCGTGAGCTCGTGGTCGCGTTCGAAGCTGGTCGCGCCCATGTCGGCCTGGTCCTGCCCGGCACCGTCGCCCGGGTCGCGCATCAGCCCGGTCAGCTCCGAGGTCTGAGAAGAGATGAAGGCCAGGCTGTGCTCGCGCTGCCCGTGCAGCTGGTCGAGCACCCCCTTGAGCTCGCTCTTGGTCCAGGAACCCTCTCCGGCCTTGACCACCAGCGAGCTGACCGACGCCTTGCGGGCCGCGGGAGCCTTCTTCAGCGGGGTGGTCCTCTTCGCGACCGGCGCCGTCTTCTTGGCGGGAGCTTCCTTGGCCGGAGCCTTCTTCGCGGGAGCCTTCTTGGCCGGCGCTGCCTTCTTGGCCGGCGCTGCCTTCTTCGCCGGTGCTGCCTTCTTCGCGGGAGCCTTCTTGGCCGGCGCTGCCTTCTTCGCGGGAGCCTTCTTGGCCGGCGCTGCCTTCTTCGCGGGAGCCTTCTTGGCCGGTGCCGCCTTCTTCGCGGGAGCCTTCTTGGCCGGTGCCGCCTTCTTCGCAGGCGCCTTCTTGGCCGGTGCCGCCTTCTTCGCGGGCGCGGCCTTCTTCGCCGGAGCCTTCTTCGCGGGCGCGGCCTTCTTCGCAGGCGCCTTCTTCGCGGGCGCGGCCTTCTTCGCGGGCGCCTTCTTCGCTGGCGCGGCCTTCTTCGCTGGGGCCTTCTTGGCCGGCGCGGCCTTCTTCGCTGGGGCCTTCTTCGCTGGCGCGGCCTTCTTCGCCGGAGCCTTCTTCGCTGGCGCCGCCTTCTTCGCGGGCGCCTTCTTGGCCGCTGACTTGGTCGCGGTCTTCTTGGTCGAGGCGGCCGCGCCGGCGGTGGCCTTGGCCGTACGACGACCAATCACCTTCCGGGCGGCGGTGGCCGTCCGTCCGGCGAGGGAGCGGGTGCTGGTGCGCGCCATCAAGCGGGCCTTCCTTGTGGCCTGGCCCGTGGCGGTGGCCACGGCTGCTGCGCGGAACCGTATCGGCTGACCACCGCCCACTCAAACAGGCGCGCTCAAGTCGTGATCAACCAGCGCAAGCGCTTACGTCTGCGAAAGGTGCAGGTCAAGTGCCTGAAGGACGACCGGAGCGAGCGGGTTCGGACGGCCGTGAGGCCGCTTCTAGACCTCGTCGTCACCCAGGATGGAGCGCAGTCGCTTGGGCGCCGGCGCCTCGTCGGACACCGCGGGGGACTCCCCCGGGCCGGAGAGCGCCTCGAGCTGCTGGCTGAAGTAGCTCTTGAGCCGCGAGCGGTACTCGCGCTCGAACGCGCGCAGCGTCTCGACCTCGCTGTTGAGCTTGTCGCGCTCGCGCTCCAGCTCACCGAACATCTGCTGGCGCCGCTCGGCGGTCTCGGAGTCGAGCATCTGGGCTCGGGTGCGGGCGTCGGACTCGACCCGGTCGGCCTTGACCTTCGACTCGCCTTCGAGCCGCTCGGACTTGGTGCGGGCCTCGCCGATGATCTTGTCGGCCTCGTTCTTGGCCGACTCCACGAGCTCGTCGGCGTTGCGCGTCGCGATCTCGAGCAGCCGGGCCGCCGCGTTGGACGCCTGAGGGACGGTCTCGACCCGGATGGTCTCGGGGCTGGCGCTGGCCGCCACCACGGGCTCGGGCTCCGGGACCGGGGTGGGCTCGGGGGCCGGCGGGGGCTCGGGAGCGCGCTCCTGGACCGCGGGGGTCTGCGCCGTGGACGCGGTGTCCTGGAAGCTGGAGCCGCCGCCCGTCTGGGCCGCCGACAGCTTCGAGCGCAGGTCGTCGTTCTCCTTGGTCAGCCTGGCCAGCTCGGCCTCGACCTCGTCGAGGAACTGGTCCACCTCACCCATGTCGTAGCCCTCGCGGAGCCGGACTGGCGTGAAGCGCTTGTTACTCACGTCCTCAGGCGTCAGCGGCATGTTCCCACCCATTCATCTTCTTCGAGGTTCAGCGACGTCCCCTGGCATCCGGAAATCTCATCCAGACGGAAAGTCTTCTTCGGAACTGTAGCGCCTGTCATGGGGCTGATGTGACAGGTGCTGCGATCTGGCAGGTGCATTCACTCCCCCTTCGCTAGAGGAAGCCACCGACGATATAGAGCAGCATGTAAGCGACGATCATCACGATGATGAACGACAGGTCGAGAGCGACCGTACCGATTCGGAGCGGCGGGATCACCCGGCGCAGCGCCTTGATCGGCGGATCGGTGGCCGAGTAGACGACCTCGAGCACCACCAGCAGGAACCCTGTCGGGGACCAGTTCCGCGCGAAGATCTGCACCCAGTCCACGACGAAGCGGATCCACATGAGCGCGATGAAGACCCACAGCGCGATGTGGATGAGCGACCAGACGGCGTGCACGCGACGATCATGCCCGGTCGCTCAACCACCGGCCGCATCGCCACACCAGGAGAACCGACCGGGTAGCGGTCAGCTCTGGTTGAAGAAACCGCCGTCCGCGATCCGGGCCTTGTCCTCGGCGGCGACCGACACGTTGGGGGGCGACAGCAGGAACACCTTGCTCGTCACCCGCTCGATCGAGCCGCGGGTCGCGAAGATGAGGCCGGCCGCGAAGTCGACGAGCCGCTTGGCGTCGTTGTCGTCCATCTCGGACAGGTTCATGATCACCGGGGTGCCGTCGCGGTAGTTCTCGCCGACGGTGCGGGCCTCGTTGTAGGTGCGCGGGTGCAGCGTGGTGATCCGCGACAGCTCCGCCACGCGGGGAGCCGCGGTCATCGTCGGCGCTCCGCCCCTGCGGCGGTCGTCGAGGTTCGCGACGGTCGTGGCCTGCCGAGCCTCGCGCAGCTCGCGACGCGACGGTCGCTCGGCCGCGACGGGAGCGGTCTCCTCGGCGTACTGGCCCCCGTAGGTGTCGTCGTACCCGTCGGCATAGTCGTCGTCGTAACGGCCGGTGTCCTCGAGCAGGCCGAGGTACTCGCCGATCCTGCGCATCGCGCCGCTCATGGTCTGCCTTCCGGGTCCGGCGGCCCCTGCAGAGGTCGCGCATCCTGGCTGTGTCTGAACATTCGGAACACTAGTTGTTGGAGGGCCTCGAACCGAGGACCGCAGAGCCAACGCGCACGTGTGTCGCGCCGGCTCCGATCGCCTGCTCGAGGTCCGCGCTCATCCCCGCCGACAGCCAGGTCGCCGACGGGTGGTGGGTCAGGAACTCCGTGCGGAGCTCGGCGAGCCTGCCGAACGCCGCCGCGGGGTCCTCGTCGAGGGGTGCGACGGCCATCAGGCCGCGCAGCGTGAGCATGCCTGCCTCGTCGATCGCGGACGCCAGCCCGGCGAGCTCGTCGGGGTCGGCGCCGGAGCGACCCTCGCGCCCCGGCGGGTCCAGCGAGACCTGGAGCAGCACGTCGACCGGGTGGGACCGCTGGTGCGCCCCCCGCGAGAGCTGGCCGACCAGCTTGCGCCGGTCGACGGACTCGACGACGGCGGAGTAGGTCGCCACCGCGGCCGCCTTGTTGCTCTGCAGCCCGCCGATGAAGTGCCATCGCAGGTCGAGGTCGGCGCACTCGGCGGCCTTGGCCTCGGCCTCCTGGTGGCGGTTCTCGCCCACGTCGGTGACGCCGAGCTCGGCGAGGATCCGGACGTCGCTCGCGGGGAAGAACTTGGTGACCACGACCAGCCCGACGCCGTCGGGCGCCCGGCCCGCGTCGGCGCAGGCAGCGGCGATGCGCCGACGCACGCCGTCGAGCCCCTGCTCGATGTCGTCGCGGCGCGTCACGAGTCGCTCCGCAGCCGGACCACGGCAGCAAGCCGCCCGGACCGGTCGCCGTCGCGGCGGTAGGAGTAGAGGTCGGCGGACTCGCGGGTGCAGCGGCTCACGTCGTGGACGGCGACGTCGAGCTCCTCGAGCTGCGCGCGGACGCCGGCACCGAGGTCGAGCGACGGAGTGCCCCACGACGTCTCGGCGAAGGAGTCGGGTACGGCGGCGGCCACGTCGGCCCGCATCTCCTCGGGGACCTCGTAGCACCGGCCGCACACGTGGGGACCGATCCAGGCCTCGATCCGGGCGGCGCCGAGCTCGCGCATGCGGGCCACGGTCGCCGGGACGACGCCCGCGGCCAGGCCGGGACGGCCGGAGTGGGCCGCGCCGACCACCCCCTGGTCGGGGGCGACCAGCAGCACGGGCACGCAGTCGGCGGCGCGGACCAGCAGCGTCACGCCGGCCGTGGTGGCGACGATTCCGTCGGCCTGCGGCCGCTGCGGCCACTCGCGTGCGGCCACCACCACGTCGGCGCCGTGCACCTGGTGGAGGTCGCAGATCACGTCGGCCGGCGCGAAGTCGGCCAGCAGCCGCCGGTGGTTCTCGGCCTTCGCGGCCTCGTCGTCGGGCCCGGAGACCGAGAGGTTGAGCTCGTCGAAGGGAGACGCGCTGACCCCGCCGTACCGGTCGGTGAAGGCCAGGTCGGCGGGGCCGCAGGAGGTGCGCAGGGAGTACAAGGGCCTACTTGAGGAAGTCGGGCACGTCCAGGTCGTCGTCGTCGAACTGCATCGGCTTCGGAGCCGGGCGCGGCGTGGTCGAGGTCGGGTTGACGGGGGCGGCACCGGCCGGCACCCGCTCCTTCTCCTCCTGGCGCTGAGCGTTGACGGCCGTGGCCGCGTCCCGGGTCTCGGCCTGGGTCTGCGGCTTCGGGGGGGTGCGACGCAGCGCGGAGCCCTCGTGGGCACGCTTGGGCGTCCCGCCGTCGAAGCCGGCCGCGATCACCGTGACCCGCACCTCGTCGCCCAGCGCGTCGTCGATGGTCGCGCCGAAGATGATGTTGGCGTCGGGGTGGACCGCCTCGGCGACCAGTGCCGCGGCCTCGTTGATCTCGAACAGGCCGAGGTCGGAGCCACCGGCGATCGAGAGCAGGACGCCGTGGGCGCCGTCGATCGAGGCCTCGAGCAGCGGGCTGGAGACCGCCATCTCGGCCGCCGCGACCGACCGGTCCTCACCGCGCGCCGAGCCGATGCCCATCAGCGCGGAGCCGGCGTTGGCCATCACCGACTTGACGTCGGCGAAGTCGAGGTTGATCAGCCCCGGAGTGGTGATGAGGTCGGTGATGCCGCTGACGCCCTGGAGGAGCACCTGGTCGGCCTGCTTGAAGGCGTCGAGGACGGAGACGTTGCGGTCGGAGATCGACAGCAGCCGGTCGTTGGGGATGACGATGAGGGTGTCGACCTCCTCGCGGAGGTTGGCGATGCCCTCCTCGGCCGAGCCGGCGCGGCGGCGTCCCTCGAACGCGAACGGTCGGGTGACGACACCGATGGTCAGGGCACCGAGCGAGCGCGCGATGCGCGCCACGACCGGCGCGCCGCCGGTGCCGGTGCCGCCGCCCTCGCCGGCGGTCACGAAGACCATGTCGGCCCCCTTGAGGACCTCCTCGATCTCGTCGGCGTGGTCGTCGGCGGCCTGGTGGCCGACCTCGGGGTTGGCGCCGGCACCGAGGCCGCGGGTGAGCTCGCGGCCGATGTCGAGCTTGACGTCGGCGTCGCTCATGAGCAGGGCCTGGGCGTCGGTGTTGATCGCGATGAACTCGACGCCCTTGAGGCCGACCTCGATCATCCGGTTGACGGCGTTGACGCCGCCCCCGCCGATGCCCACGACCTTGATGATCGCGAGGTAGTTCTGCGCTGCTGCCACGGTGCCCGCCCTCTCTGGCTGCTCTGGCTCTTCGGAACTGTCGGCCTCAACTGTCACCCTCAGGCTGAGGGTTATAGTTATGTCAACCTGTCCGTGTCGATGACAGTAGGGACGCGTGTGGTCCCGGTGGTGGCGACACGCGGGGCCGGACGACCCGGAAGAAAAGTTTCTGACGGGTCAGCGGGTGGCGGGCCTCGACGGGACGGACACGTCGTAGACCTGCGCGTCCACGGTGGCGAGGAGCTGGACCAGCACCTCGGCCTTGGCGTCGGACTCGTCCGCGCTCCCCCAGACGGCGGTGCGGCCGTCCTTGAGGACCAGGGAGATCTTGTCCACGGACGCGACCTGCACATGGTCGACGAGCAGGCTCAGCGCGCGGGGCAGGGCCGCGACCACCTTCGCCGCCTCCTTGAGGGCGCCCGACGTCGTACCGATGTCGGTCTCGACCCGGGGCAGGTCCGCCGGGGCCTTCTTGTACTCGCCGAAGACCACGCCGTCCTCGTCCAGGCCGCGCAGCCGCCCGCCGATCTCGACGACCGCGATCGCGACCCGCTCCTCGATCGAGATGAGCACACCGTGCGGCCACTGGCGGGTGACCGACACGGACCGGACGACGGCGAGCGCGCCGATCCGCCGCTCGGCCGTCGCCAGGTCGACGCGGACCAGGGGCTCCCCCTCGTCGATGCCGGAGCGGGCGCGGATGTCGGAGGCCTCGACGGTCTGGGCGCCGCTGACCTCGATGTCCTCGACGGCGAGCCACTTCGAGAACCACACGGCGTAGATCCCGCCGCCGACGATCGCGAGGACCAGCAGGAGCACGAGGACGTAGCGCAGGGCGAGCCAGCGCCGGCGCCACTGCCGGCGCGCGAACCGTCGCCTGCTCCGCCGGGTGGCCCGGTCGACCCCCTCGGCGTCGGCGGACGAGCGGCGCAGGCTACGCACGATCACCGCCGAGCAGCTCGAGCACCAGCGGGCCGGCCTCGGTGATGCTGCCGGCACCGAGGGTCAGCACCAGGTCTCCCGGGCGGGCGCGCGCCACCAGGGCGGCCGGGACGTCGTCGAGGTCGGGGACGAACACGACTGCCTCCGCGGGAAGGGGTACGGCGGACGCGACGAGCGCACCGGTCACCGAGGGGTCGGCTTTCTCTCGGGCGAGGTAGACGTCGCAGACCACCACCTCGTCGGCCGCCCCCAGCGCCTCGCCCATCGCGGTCCCGAACGCCCGGGTCCGCGAGACCAGGTGCGGCTGGAACGCCACGATCAGGCGACCGTCGCCGGCCAGCTCCCGGGCGGCCGCGAGGTCGCCTGCGATCTCGGTGGGGTGGTGCGCATAGCTGTCGTAGACCCGGACCCCGCCGACCTCGCCCTTGCGCTCCATCCGTCGCCGGGTCCCGGTGTAGGACGCGAGGCCGCGACGCAGGTCGTCAGGGTCCAGGCCCAGCTCGACGCCGGTGGCGAACGCCGCGAGCGCGTCCGCGAGGTAGTGGTCACCGGGCGACCAGAGGGTCACGCCGTCGAGCGCCCCCGGCTCCACGGTGGAGACGCGCACGACCCGCCGGCCCGCCGCCTCCTGGCGGTCGGCGAGCGCTGCGGCCCCGGCGTCGTCGACGCAGCAGACGAGGAACCCGTCCGGATCGACGGTGTCCGCGAAGTCGTCGAAGGCCGCGGTGTAGGCGGCCTCGGTCGCCCAGTGGTCGAGGTGGTCGGCCTCGACGTTGGTCACGACCGCGGCGTAGGGCGCGTAGTGCAAGAAGGCCCCGTCGCTCTCGTCGGCCTCGGCGATGAACAGGTCAGAGCTGCCCTCGCCGGCGTTGACACCGGTCGCGGCGAGGTCGCCGCCGATCGTGTACGTCGGGTCGGCGCCGGCCTCCTGGAGCGCGACGGTGAGCAACGAGGTGGTCGTCGTCTTCCCGTGGGTGCCGGCGACCGCGACCACCCGGCGCCCCTGCATCAGGGCCGCCATCGCCGCGGCGCGGGACAGCACGCGCAGACCACGCGCCGTCGCCTCGGCGTACTCGGGGTTGTCCGGCTTGACCGCGGCGGAGACGACGACGGTGTCGTCGTCCGTGAGGTGGTCGAGGTGGCGCGGATCGTGGCCGACGTGGACGATCGCGCCGAGGTCGCGCAGGGCGTCGAGGGTCGGCGAGGCGACCCCGTCGCTTCCACTGACCTCGTCGCCGCGGGCGAGGTGCAGCCGGGCGATCCCGGACAGTCCGGCTCCGCCGATGCCGACGAGGTGGACCTTCACGCGCCGGCCTCCAGCACGATCCGCGCCAGCTTCTCGTCGGCGTCCCGCGGGATCAGCCCCGAGGCGGCAGCACTCATCGCCGCCAATCGGCCGGCGTCCGACACCAGCGGCGGGACGTGCTCCGTCACCCAGGCCGACGTGAAGTCGCCGTCCGCGACGAGCAGCGCTCCCCCGGCCTCCACGACCGGCCGGGCGTTGAGGTCCTGCTCACCGTTGCCGATCGGCAGCGGGACGAACACGGCGGGTACGCCGACGGCGGCCGCCTCGGTGACGCTCGACGCCCCGCCCCTGCAGACCATGAGGTCGGCGGCCGCGAGGGCGTAGTCCATCCGGTCGACGAAACCCACCGGCACGTAGGTGGGCACGCCGTCCTGGGGCGTCACGTCGTTCTTGGGGCCGACCACGTGGAGCACCTGGACGCCGGCCCGACCCAGGGCCCGGGCGGCGCCGGTGACGGCGTCGTTGATGGTCCGCGCGCCCTGCGACCCGCCGGTGACCACCAGCGTGGGGAGGTCGGCATCGAGACCGAAGAACTCCCGGGCCTCGGCCCGCAGCGCGAGCCGGTCGAGGCCGGAGATCATGGTGCGGATCGGGAGGCCGACGTACTCCGCACGCGGGAGCGGCGTGTCGGGGAAGCTCACCGCGACCCGCTGCGCGATCCGGGCGCCGGCGCGGTTGGCGAGGCCGGGCAGGGCGTTCTGCTCGTGGACGACGATCGGCAGCTTCGCCCTCCGCGCGGCGAGGTAGGCCGGCATCGAGACGTAGCCGCCGTAGCCGACGACCACGTCCGGCCGGACCCGCTCCAGCACCGCCCGGGCCTCCTTCACCGCGCCCCGCAGCCGCCCGGGCACCCGCAGGAGGTCGACCGTGGGCTTGCGGGGCAGCGGCACCGGTGCGATCAGCTCCAGCGGGTAGCCGGCCTCGGGGACGACGCGGGTCTCCAGGCCGCGCGCGGTGCCGAGGCAGGTGATCTCCGTGGCGGGCTCGAGCCGGCGCAGGGCGTCGGCCGTCGCCAGCAGCGGAGACGTGTGGCCGGCCGTACCGCCGCCGGCGAGGAGGATGCGCATCGGTTGAAAGAGTAGGGAGTGACCTGCAGGTTCAGTGCGACCGACGGGCCGAGACACCGGCCGAGCGCAGCTTGCGTCGCTGGGCCAGGGCGCGGGCGGCCTCCGGCTCGCGGCGCGCGAACCCGACCAGCAGGCCGAGGGCCACCAGTGATGGCAGCAGCGCGGACCCGCCGTACGAGATCAGCGGCAGCGGGATGCCGATGACCGGCAGCAGCGCGAGCACCATGCCGACGTTGATCATCATCTGCCCGACCAGCCAGACCACGATGCCGAACGACGCGTAGCGGACGAACGGGTCCTCGGTGCGGCGCGCGACCCGGAGCGCGGCGAACGCGATCGTGAGGAACAGGATGATGACCAGCAGCGTGCCGGCCAGGCCCAGCTCCTCGCCGAGCACCGCGAAGATGAAGTCGGTGTGCGCCTCCGGCAGGTCGCCCCACTTCTGCTGGCTCGCCCCGATGCCTTGGCCGAACAGGCCGCCTGTCGACAGCGCGTAGAGGCCGTGGGCCGGCTGCCAGCCCTTGTCGTGGTAGTCGCTGAACGGGTCGAAGAAGGTGGTCACCCGGCCCAGCCGCTCGGCGTTCGTGCCGACGAGCACGAAGAGGCCGACGGCGACCACCGAGAACATGATCGTGAAGAACCGGCGCGGTGCGCCGACCACCCACAGCGATCCCAGCAGCAGCGCGAACAGCACCAGCGCGGTGCCGAGGTCGTTGCCGAGCACCACCAGCCCGGTGGCCAGGATCATCCCCGGCACCACCGGGACGACGATCTCGTGGGTGCTCGAGAGCCGGCGCTCCTTGTTGGCGTAGATGTGCGCCGCCCAGATGACCATCGCGAGCTTGGCGATCTCCGACGGCTGGATGACCACGGGCCCCACGCCGAGCCAGTTCTGGTTGCCGTTGCGCTCGACGCCGAAGAACGCCGTGAGCAGCAGCAGCACCAGCGAGATCGAGAAGCCCGGGTAGGCCAGCCGCCGGACCCACCGGTGTGGCAGCCGGCTCGCGACCCACGCGAGCGGGAGCCCGATCAGGACCCACACCAGCTGGCGGCGTACGACGGCGTAGGAGTCGCCGTCGTTGACCTCGTAGGAGTAGACGCTGCTGGCGCTCAGCACCATGATCAGCCCGATCGTGAGCAGCAGCGCGGAGGCGCCGACCAGCAGGTAGTACGACGTGAGCGGCCGGTCGAGGGCGGCGCGGAGCGAGCCGAACCAGGTGCGCGGCCGGACGGGAGACTCGGTGGCGATCACGTGGGCGACGTTGCGGCGCAACCGGAGCCGGGTCGGCAGCCCTGGCAGGGTCGGGAGCTCGAAGCGGCGAGGACGGGCGCCGTCGGGGTTCACGGTCGTCATCCGGTCGCGCGCCCCCTTCGTGTCCTCTAGTCGCTCAGCTCCTGGACCGCCGCGGCGAACGCGTCACCGCGGGCGGCGTAGTCGGTGAACATGTCCTGCGAGGCGCATCCCGGGGCGAGGAGCACCGTGTCGCCCGGCCGGGCGAGCCCGGCCGCTGCGGCCACGACGCGTCGCATGGGAGTTGCCACATCAGACGCATGGTCACCTTCAGTCACAGAAGTCTCACGCGTGTCGACGACGATCACGGGCACATCCGGCGCGTGTCGCGCGAGAGCCTCGGCGATGACGTCGCGGTCCCGGCCCAGGAGCACCGCGCCCCGCAGCCGGCCGGCGACGGACCGGACCAGGTCGTCGAACGGCGCTCCCTTGGCCAGGCCGCCGGCCACCCACACCACCGGGTCGTAGGCGAGCAGCGACGCGAGCGCGGCGTGCGGGTTGGTCGCCTTGGAGTCGTCGACCCAGGCGACGCCGTCGCGCTGGGCCACCAGGGCGATCCGGTGGCCGTCGGGCCGGAACCCGCGCAGTCCCTCGCGGACGGCCGCCTGGCTGACGCCGTGCGCCCGGGCCAGCGCGGCCGCCGCCAGCGCGTTCTGCACGGTGTGGGGAGCCGGGCCGGGCGTGCCGGGCGCGGCCAGGTCGGCCAGCGTGCAGAGCTCGGCAGCGCTGGTCGCGCGCTCCTCGATGAAGGCGCGGTCGGCGAGGATGTCCTCGACCACGCCGACCATCCCGACGGCCGGCATGCCGAGGGTGAAGCCGACGGCGCGGGCGCCCTCGACCACGTCCGCGTCACGGACCAGCTCCTCGGTGGCCGGGTCGGCGACGTTGTAGACGCAGGCGCGCTGTGCGCGCTGGTAGATCCGGCCCTTGTCGGCGGCGTAGTCGGTCATCGACGCGTACCAGTCCAGGTGGTCCTCGGCGACGTTGAGCACCGCGGCCGCCTGCGCGCTCATCGAGTCGGTGTAGTGCAGCTGGAAGCTGGAGAGCTCGACCGCGAGCACGTCGTACGGCCTGGGGTCCATGACCGCCTCGACCAGCGGCAGCCCGACGTTGCCGGCCGCGACGCAGCGCAGCCCGTCGGCGCGCAGGATCGCGTCGAGCATCTGCACCGTCGTGGTCTTGCCGTTGGTGCCGGTGACCGCGAGCCAGGGCGTGTCGTGGTCGGGGTCCCGCAGCCGCCACGCCAGCTCGACCTCGCCCCAGACCGGTACGCCGCGGTCGCGGGCCTGCGCCAGCAGCGGCGCGTCGGGCCGCCAGCCCGGCGACGTGACCAGCAGGTCGACGTCGTCGGGCAGGGTCGCCGTGGTGCCCTCGCCCAGCCGGATGCTGGCGCCCAGGACGCCGAGCAGCTCGGCCTTCTCCTCCTTGCCCTCCGGCTTCTCGTCGAGGGCGGTGACGGTCGCGCCGAGGTGCAGCAGGTTGTCGGCGGCGGCGAAGCCGGAGACGCCGAACCCGGCGACCACCGCGCGGACGCCGTCCCAGGAGTCGTGTCGGCCCAGGGATGCCGGGCTCATGCGGGAAGTGTCATCCGATGCCCGAGACCCACTCGGCGTAGAAGATGCCCAGGCCCGCCGCGACGCAGATACCGGTGATGATCCAGAACCGGATCGTCACGGTGACCTGCTCCCAGCCGAGCATCTCGAAGTGGTGGTGGATCGGCGCGATGCGGAAGACCCGGCGTCCGGTGCCCGTCAGCCGCTTGGTCACCTTGAAGGTCGTGACCTGGAGGACCACCGAGACCGTCTCGAGCACGAACAGCCCGCCCAGGATGACCAGCAGCAGCTCGGTGCGCGTCAGGATCGCCAGGCCGGCCACGGCGCCGCCCAGCGCCAGCGACCCCGTGTCGCCCATGAAGATCGCGGCCGGGGAGGCGTTCCACCACAGGAACCCGAAGCAGGCGCCGGTGAGTGCGGCCGCGACCACCGCGAGGTCCAGCGGGTCGCGGACGGTGTAGCAGAGGCTCAGGTTGGCCTCGTCGAGGCTGGAGGAGGCGCAGGACTGGTTGTTCTGCCAGATGTTCACCAGCATGTAGGCGCCGAAGACCATCATCGACGCGCCCGCGGCGAGCCCGTCGAGGCCGTCGGTGAGGTTCACGCCGTTGCTGGTCGCGGTGACGATGAACCAGATCAGCAGCATCACCACGACGGTGGGCAGCGCGAAGCTCTGCCAGTCGCGGATGAAGGAGATGTGCTTCGACGCCGGCGTGATGCCGTCCTCGTCCTTGAGCCACGGGGAGACGGCCAGCCCGCCGAAGACCAGCGCGACCACCGTCTGGCCGATCATCTTGGCCTTGCTGCGCAGGCCGAGGCTGCGCTGCCGGGCGATCTTGATGTAGTCGTCGAGGAAGCCGACCAGACCCATGCCCACGAAGAGGAACAACAGGAGCAGCGCGGACCCGGTCGGCGCGCTCATCGTGACCAGCTTGGCGACGAAGTAGCCGACCAGCGTGGCCAGGATGACGACGGTGCCGCCCATCGTGGGCGTGCCGAGCTTGGTGTGGTGGCTGGTCGGGCCGTCGTCGCGGATCTGCTGGCCCAGGCCGAGCCTGCGGAACTGGTTGATGGCGACGCGGCTGCCGAGGAGCGAGACGAGCAGCGACAGTGCGCCGCTGAGCAGGATGGCTCTCATCGCTTCCCTTCTGTGGACCCGGACCGACCGCTGGCCCATGATTCCGTACGCCGCTCCGGAGTCCGACGCGGCCCGCCGACGACCGGTTGCCGATTAGGGCCCGGCGTACGCCACCAGCAGCTCGCGGACCACCTCCCGGTCGTCGAAGGGGTGCACCACCCCGTCCACCTCCTGGCCGGTCTCGTGTCCCTTGCCCGCCACGATCACGATGTCGCCGGGCCGGGCGAGGTCGAGCGCGGTGGCGATCGCCGCGCGTCGGTCGCCCTCCTCGATGACCTGCGCGGTGCCGTCGCGGGCGCCGTCGAGGACCGCGGCCCTGATGGCGGCCGGCAGCTCTGTGCGCGGGTTGTCGTCAGTCACGACGACCACGTCCGCGAGGCGGGCGGCGAGGTCGCCCATGAGCGGTCGCTTGCCCGGGTCGCGGTCGCCCCCGGCGCCGAGAACCACGATCAGCCGGCCGTCGGTGAGGGGGCGCAGGCTCTCGAGCGCGGCCTTGACCGCGTCGGGCTTGTGCGCGTAGTCGACGACGACCGTGAACGGCTGGCCGGCGTCGATCCGCTCGAACCGGCCGGGGACCCCACCGCCGCCGGGGATCGCCGCGGCCACCGCCTCGGCGTCCAGCCCGGCCTCTGCGCACGCGGCCACGGCCGCCAACGCGTTGCTCACGTTGAACGCGCCCGGGAGGGGGACCCCGGCCTCGACGTCGACACCGGGGCCCAGGACGCGGAACGTCGAGCCGTCCGGCCCCGGCCGCATGTCGGCCACCGTCCAGTCCGCGTCCCTGCCCTCGGTCGAGAACGTGCGCAGCGGCAGGGTGGTCTCGCCGGCCAGGCGACGGCCGTGCTCGTCGTCCACCGACACGAGCGCGAGCCGGGCCCGCTCCGGCGTGAAGAGCGACGCCTTGGCGAGGTAGTAGTCCTCCTCGTCGGCATGGAAGTCGAGGTGGTCGCGACCGAGGTTGAGGAAGACCGCGACGTCGAAGACCACCCCGTCCACGCGACCCATCACCAGCGCGTGGCTGCTCACCTCCATTGCGCAGGCCTCGACCTCGCGCTCGCGCATCACCGCGAAGAGCGCGTGCAGGTCGGGCGCCTCCGGAGTGGTGAGCGAGGTCTTCACGTCCTCCCCCGCGATCCGGGTGCCGACCGTGCCGATCACGCCCGCCCGGATGCGGGCGCCCTCGAGGCCGCCCTCGACGAGCCGCGTGGTCGTGGTCTTGCCCTGGGTGCCGGTGACCCCGATCATCCGCATCGAGGCGGCGGGGTCGCCGTAGACGCGGGCGGCCAGCCGGCCCAGGATCCGGCGCGGCTCCGGGACGACGAGGAGCGGTACGCCGTCCGGCGCGTCCGCGGCGCCGGCGGGGTCGGTGAGGAGGGCGACCGCGCCTCCTGCCAAGGCCTCGGCGGCGTACGTCATGCCGTGTGCGCGGGAGCCGGGCAGCGCGGCGTAGAGGTCGCCGGGGAAGCTCCGCTGCGAGCTGAGGGTGAGTCCGGTGACCACGGTGTCCTGAGCACCCGACGCCGTGACGTCGTCGGACTGGGCCCGCAGCCAGCCCGCGAGATCGCCGAGCGGCGTCGACGGCGGCCGCTCCGGCCGGGTCTGCGCGGTCACCGCCATGCGGTGAGTCCTACCACTCGATGGGCAGGACCGTCTGCTCGCGGTGGCTCGGGGGGATGCCGTACCGCTGGAGCGCGTAGCCCATGAGCTTCGAGAACACCGGGCCGGCCGTGATGCCACCGCCCGCGCCCTCGACCTTCGGCGCCTGGATGACGACGTACACGGTGAACCTCGGGTCCTCGGCGGGCGCGAAGCCGGCGAAGGAGACGGTGTTGGTGCCGTCGTAGCAGCCCTGCTTGACCCCGTTGACCGTGCAGGTGCCGACCCGCTGGGCGGTGCCGGTCTTGCCGGCCACCCGGTAGCCCGGCACGTTGGCCAGCGGCGCCACGCCGTCCTCCTGGTCGACCACCCGCTCCATCATCAGCGTCATCTGCCGGGCCGCCTGGGTGGACACCACCCGGCGCGTCGTCGACACGTCGGTGCCGACCTCCATGCCGTCGTCGCGCCTGGCCTGGCCCTGGATCAGCGTCGGGTCGACGCGGACGCCGCCGTTGGCGATGGTGTTGACCGCCGCGGCCATCTGCATGGCGTTGACGGAGAGCGACTGGCCGAAGGTGATCCGGTCCTCGATCTGGCTGTTCCACACGCTCGGGTCAGGAAGGTTGCCACGCGACTCGGCGCCCAGCCCGACGTTGGTGGGCTGGCCGAGCCCGAACCGGGCGAGGTATGCGCGGAGCTCGCCCTCGTCGAACTTGTCGGAGGCCAGCACGGTGCCGACGTTGGACGACTTGGCCAGGACACCAGCCAGGGTCAGCTTGATCAGCCCGTGCTCCCAGTGGTCGTGGATGACGCGGTCCTGCAGGTGCAGCTCGCCGGGGACCAGCATCTTGGTGCGCGCGTTGACCTTCCCGGTGTCGATGAGGGCCGAGAGCGTCAGCACCTTCTCCACCGATCCGGGCTCGTAGGACAGGTTGAGCGAGCGGGCTCGTCGGTCCTTCACGGGAGAGGCGCCCGGGTCGTCGGCGTCGAACGTCGGGTCGTCGGCGAGCGCGAGGACCTCGCCGGTCCGCGAGTCCATGACCACCGCGATCCCCGACGAGCCGCCGGCCCTCTCCACGGCCTGGCGGAGCACGCGCTGGGTGTACCACTGCAGGTCGCGGTCGATGGTCGTGTGCAGGTCCTGGCCATCGACCGCGGGGACCGTGGTGTTGTCGCCCAGCGGGATCCGGTTGCCGGCACCGACCTCGTACTTCTCGCTGCCGTCCTTGCCCGAGAGGGCCTTGTCGAAGACCTCCTCGAGACCGCCGTACGGCTTGTCGGTGCCCATGAAGCCGACCAGGTTGGCCGCGACGTCGTGGCCCGGGTAGCTGCGCACCGCGTCACGGCGGGTCGAGAGTCCCTCGTAGCCGCGGTCCTCGGCCTCCCGGAGGACGTCCTTGGCCAGGGTCGACGGGACGTGTCGCGCGAGGTACTCGAAGCGGCTGCCCTTGTCGCGCAGTCGCTTGAGCACCGTGAAGTAGTCGACGTCGAGCTTCTGGCTGAGGAACCGGGCGATCTCGGGTGCCTGGTCCTCGGTCATCTTGGGGTCGCCGACCAGCATGAGCCCGTCGATGGACGCCGCGAGCGGCTGGCCGTTGCGGTCGAGGATGTCGCCGCGCTCGGCGGGGAGGACGACGTCGACCGTGCCCTCCGCGGCCGCCATCGCGGCGTACGAGCCGGGGTCGAGGCCCTGGAGCTGCACCAGCCGCGCCCCGAACAACGAGAGCACCATCGCGATCAGCACGAACCCCACCCGCAGGCGGACCTGTGGCGAGCCGCGCCTGCTGCCGCGCCGGGCCGTGGTCACGACGGCGCTGGTGGGCCGGGCGGCCGGGCGGCGGATGCGGTTGCGGGACACGGTCCCTCTCATGGGGTGGGTGTGACTGGAGTGAAAGGTGGGGCCCATCTTGCTGGGTCGGGCGCCCGGTTCGGGTCAGCCGGCGGCCCGTGTCGTCGTCGGGAGCGTGACGATGACGGGGTCGGGATTGAGGATCGGCGGCTTCTTCGGCGGCCGGGCCAGCAGCGTCGGGGTGTTGTCCGCCGTGGCCGGGGCACAGGCGCTCTCCGTGGTCTTGGCGGCGAGCCGGAGCGTGCAGGAGCTCTGCGGCACCACCATGCCGAGCTCGTCCTGGGCCTGCCTCGCGAGGTTCTGGGGGTTGCGCAGGGACTGGAGCTCGTCGTGGAGGGTCTGCTCACGGGCAGCGAGGTTGTCGGACTGGGTCTCCAACGACGTGGCCGCGAACGACGCCTGCTGCATCTGGGTGTTGAAGCAGAGCAGCCCGACGACGCCGCCGAGCAGCACCAGGCTGACGAGCGTCACGAACGGCATCCGCGCCGCGCGGACCCGGCGCCGGGGTACGACGGTCAGCCGAGCCCGGTTCAGTGCCTCGTCGGCGAGGCGCGGCAACCGCTCGCGGAGCTGGAGGGCGGGGGCGCTCATGCGACTTTCCTTTCCTTGATTCGTTCGACGGCGCGCAGCCGGACCGAGGCGGCGCGGGGGTTGGTGGCGATCTCAGGGGCGTCGGCACGCTCGGCGCCGCGGGTCACGAGCCGGAAGGCGGGCTGCAGCTCCTCGGGCACCACCGGCAGGTCGGGCGGGGCGAGCGACCGCGTGACGGCGGCGAACGCCTGCTTGACCAGCCGGTCCTCGAGCGAGTGGTACGACTCGACGACCACGCGGCCGCCCACCCGGATGGAGTCGACGGCGGCCGGTACGGCGCGGCGCAGGACCGCGAGCTCGTCGTTGACCTCCATCCGGAGTGCCTGGAAGGTGCGCTTCGCGGGGTGGCCGCCGGTGCGGCGGGCGGGCGCCGGGATCGCGGCGTACAGCAGCTCGACGAGGCGGGCCGAGGTCGTGAACGGCGACTGCTCGCGCTGCCGGACCACGGCACTGGCGATGCGGCTCGCGAACCGCTCCTCGCCGTACTCCCGTAGCACGCGGGTGAGCTCCTTGGCCGAGTAGGTGTTGAGCACATCGGCGGCGGTCGGCCCGGAGCTGCCGTCCATGCGCATGTCGAGCGGTGCGTCCTCGGCGTACGCGAAGCCGCGCTCGCGCACGTCGAGCTGCATCGAGGAGACGCCGAGGTCGAAGAGGACGGCGTCCACGGCGTCGAGGTCCAGGTCGTCGAGCACGTCGGGCAGCTCGTCGTAGACCGCGTGCACGGCGGTGAAGCGATCGCCGAAGCCGGCCAGCCGCTGCCCGGCCAGCTCGAGTGCGGCCGGGTCGCGGTCGATGCCGATGACCCGGGCGAGCTCGCAGTGGGTCAGCACGGCCTCGGTGTGTCCGCCGAGACCGAGAGTGGCGTCCACCATGACCGCGCCCTCCCCTTGGAGGGACGGCGCCAGCAGGGCCACGACCCGGTCGAGGAGGACGGGGACGTGGGCGGGGCTCTCCATGGCCGGCCGGTCAGCCCTGCGGTCCGAGGTGGCTGAGCACCACGAGCGCGGTGGCGAGAGCCACCGAGATGAACGCCGAGAACGCCATGAGCACCGCGGCTTCTCGCGCCTGCTCGCGCACCCGGCGGGGTGCCTGCGCCTCGGTGACTGCGGGGTGGTCTTTTCGTGGTCCCCGCGGAAGCGCGACTCCGACACGCGAAGCGCCCATCAGAAGCGGTTTCGTGGGGTGATGCATCGATCGACCCTTCGATGACTCGGTGGTGCGGGGAAGTTGCTGTGGCTGTCGTGGGGTTCGCAGGGCCAGGTCTCAGGCCGCTCCGCTGCCGTCTGGGGCCGGGGAAGGTGTCCCAGAAGGCGCTCACCGGAGGTGGGAAGTCGCCTGGCACCGGGGAAGGTGTGACAGGAGACCCTCTGACGGTTTGTTTCCCCGGACCGGGGAAGGTGGCTCTGCCGTCAGGGGGCGACGCTCGGGTGGCTGGAGCGGGCCGAGACCTCGCCCTGCGATCCCTCTTGAGTTGTGGTGGTGCTGTCCGGAGGTCAGTGCTGCTGATCTAGTGCTGCTGGTTCAGTGCTGCTGGTTCAGTGCTGCTGTTCCTGCCGAGCGCCGTCCTCGTCGAGGTCGGCGAAGTTCTCCTGGGCCGCGGCGTTGTAGTCGCGCCAGCGGGTGGGCTCCCAGATCTCGACGCGGTCCATCGCCCCGATGACGATCACGTCGCGCGAGATGGCGGCGTACTCCCGCAGCGGCACAGCGATCGGGATCCGGCCCTGCTTGTCGGGCACGACCTCCTCGGCGCTCGCGAAGAGCATCCGGATCTGGTCCCGCCCGCTCCGCGAGGTCATCCCCTTGGCGCGGGCGCGGTCGGCCTCCTCCATGAACACGTCCGAGGGGAAGACGTCGAGGCACTTCTCCTGCCCCTGTGTGACCACGAGCCCCTCCGACAGTCGGTCCCTGAACTTGGCCGGAAGGATCAGCCGCCCCTTGTCGTCGAGCTTCGGGGTGTAGGTGCCCATGAAGAACATCGAGCGCCTCCACGGTTCCTGCTAGATCCTCCACTTTCCCCCACAGTACTCCACTTCCCTCCACCGTCAACCACAAATCACCACTTCAGCCCCCTTTTCGCCACCGACCGCGTGGACCGCCGCGCCATCGCAGTCGACCCGCCTCCGTCACGAGTGGGTGACGGGAGCGAAGCGACCCGGTCTTGCGAGCGGAGCGAGCGCGCCCCGCGATCGGCCCCCCGGGCCGTGGCGACTGCGCCGAGCGAACACAGCGAGTGAGCGCGCCTGCGAGCGAAGCGAGCGTCGCCACGGACTGGGGGCCGAAACTCGCGGGGGTAACAACAACTGAACCGATGCAGATTCGTGATCGTGGAAGTGGAGTGGGCTTCGCGCTCGACCGCGTAAGTTGCCGGGACGCCCTACGGTGGTGACAGACAGGGAGCGGAAGGAACGGACGTGGAGACGCCGACTACGGCAGCACCGACAGGTGGCGCCGACCTCGAGACATTGGCCCGGGTCGTGGGCCGCATCCGAACGAACATCGAGAAGTGCATCGAGGGCAAGGCCGACGTGGTCTCGTCCACGATCGTGGTGCTGCTCGCCGAGGGACATCTCCTCATCGAGGACGTGCCCGGTGTCGGCAAGACGATGCTGAGCAAGGCCCTGGCCCGGAGCATCGACTGCTCGGTGCGACGCATCCAGTTCACGCCGGACCTGCTGCCCTCCGACGTCACCGGCGTCTCGATCTTCAACCAGAACAGCCGGGAGTTCGAGTTCCGCCCGGGGGGCGTGTTCGCGAACATCGTCGTGGGCGACGAGATCAACCGCGCCTCGCCCAAGACCCAGTCCGCGCTGCTGGAGTGCATGGAGGAGCGGCAGGTCACCGTCGACAACGCGACCTACCAGCTCGAGACGCCGTTCATGGTCATCGCGACCCAGAACCCCATCGAGATGGAGGGCACCTACGCCCTCCCCGAGGCGCAGCGCGACCGGTTCATGGCCCGGGTGTCGGTCGGCTACCCGGTCGAGGCGGCCGAGATCGCCATGCTCGACTCGCACACGCGGTCCAACCCCCTCGACGACCTCGAGCCGGTGGCCGACGCCGCGGAGATCCGCAAGCTGATCGGCATCGTCGGCCAGGTCTACGTGTCCCAGGCCGTGCAGCGGTACGCCGTCGCGATCACCGCGGCCACCCGGCGCTCGGACGAGCTGTCCCTCGGTGCGTCACCGCGCGCGACGCTCCACCTGGTGCGCGCCGCCAAGGCGATGGCGGCGATGCAGGGGCGCGACTACGTGCTTCCCGACGACGTCCACGGGCTGGCCCGGTCGGTGCTCGCGCACCGCCTGCTGCCCAGTGTCGAGGCGTCCATGAGCGGCCGCTCGACCTCCGCGATCCTCGACGCGATCGTGGCGAGCGTGCCAGTGCCGGCCGGCTCGTAGGCCAGGGGCTGCCGCCATGCGCGAGGCACTTTCCGGGCTCACCGTCCGCGGTCGCGCATTCGTGGCCGCCGGCGTCACCGCGATCGTGTGCGCGATCGTCCTGGGCCAGTCGTCGCTGAGCCGGGTCGGGGTGCTGGTCCTGGCCCTGCCGCTGGTCAGCGCGTTCTTCATCGGCCGCAGCCGCTACCGGCTGGCGCTGGTGCGCACGGTCAACCCGCAGCTCGTCGCGGCCGGGCAGCCGGCCTCGGTCAGCCTGTCGCTGGTCAACGAGGGCCGCGCGCCGAGCGGCGTGCTCCTGCTCGAGGACCACCTGCCCTACGTGCTCGGCACCCGGCCCCGGTTCGTGCTCGAGGGGATCGGCCACGGCTGGCACCGCGACGTGACCTACCAGATCCGCTCCGACGTGCGCGGTCGCTTCGAGATCGGGCCGGTGACGGTGCGGGTCAAGGACCCCTTCGGCCTGGTCGAGCTCGGCCGCGCCTTCCGTACGACGGTCCCGCTGACCGTGACGCCGCGTACCGTCCCGCTCACCCACATCCCGCTCGGGGGTGCCTGGACCGGCTCGGGCGACAACCGGCCCCGGGCGTTCGCGATGGGCAGCGCCGAAGACGTCACGGTCCGCGAGTACCGCCGCGGCGACGACCTGCGCCGCGTCCACTGGCGCAGCTCGGCCCGGGTCGGCGAGCTCATGGTGCGCCGCGAGGAGCAGCCGTGGGAGTCGCGCGCGACGCTGTTCCTCGACAACCGCGTGGTGGCTCACCGCGGCCAGGGCATCGCCTCGTCGCTGGAGTCGGCCGTGTCAGCGGCGGCGTCCATCGCCGTACACCTCAGCAAGCGCGGCTTCACGGTCCGCCTGGTCACCGCCGCCGGCGAGGACACGGCCAGCGACTGGCACACCCGCGAGACCGACCTCAACACCGGCCCTCTGCTCGAAGCGCTCGCAGTGGTGCAGCCACTCCCCCGGCCTGCCCTCGACACCGGATGGCTGACCGAGGCCGGCGGCGACGGGCTCCTGGTCGCGGTGCTCGGCCACGTCGACCAGCGCGACGTACCCGTGCTGCGCCGGATGCACGCACACAGCGGCTCGGCCCTCGCGGTGGCCGTCGACGTGGACGCCTGGCTCTCGCCCGATGCCGCCGGGCGCGACGCGTCCGGGATGCTCAGCCAGCAGGGCTGGCGCGCCGTGTCGCTCGGGCCGGCCGACCGGCTCGAGGCGGTGTGGGAAGAGCTCGGGCGCCGGCACACCCAGAGCTCGCGGTCGCGGGGCGCCGTGCCCCCGGCGCCGACGTTCCCGGTCGGCGCCGTACCCGTCGTCGAGGGGGTCTGAGTCCGATGCCCGGTGTCCGTTCGCACCCGATGGCGCTGGCCGGTCTCTCGGCCGTCGCCGCGACCACCACTCTGATCTCGCTGCTCACCTGGCAGGGCTTCACCCAGGACTTCGGCGCCACCCTCGGCCCGCTGTTCGTCATCGCGGTCATCGTCGCCGGCACCGGCGCGGTCGGTCGCTGGTGGCGGCTGCCCCGACCGCTGCTCGTGCTCGCCCAGGTGCTGCTCGTCGCGATGGTCGTGTGCGCGTTCGTCTGCGGCTCGCCCCTGCCGATCGGCGAGGCCTGGGACCGGTTGATCACCGCGTTCCAGGACGCCGCCCAGAGCGCGAACCGGTTCGCGCCGCCCGTCCCGAGCAGTGAACCGCCCGTGCACCCGCTGCTGATCGCCGGTGGTGCGGCGTGCCTGCTGCTCGTCGACGTCCTCGCGTGCACCCTGCGCCGCGTGCCGCTGGCCGGCCTGCCGCTGCTCACGATCTACAGCGTGCCGGTGAGCATGACCGGTCACAGCCCGCACTGGATCCTCTACATGCTCACCGCGATCGGGTTCCTCGCGATGATCTTCCTGTCGGAGTCCGAGCAGATCGCGCGCTGGGGCCCGATCCTCGCCGAGGACCACGGCAACTCGGCGCCCAAGCCCCTCGCGGTCTCGGCCTGGCCGCGGACCGGCGCCCGGGCGATCGGCGGAGTCGCGACCGCACTCTCGATCGTCGTGCCGGTGCTGATCCCGACCTTCAGCGTGCACCTGTTCGACTTCGGCCCGG
This sequence comes from uncultured Actinomycetota bacterium, assembly GCA_963759065.1. GTDB lineage: Bacteria > Actinomycetota > Actinomycetes > Propionibacteriales > Nocardioidaceae > Nocardioides. The sequence continues at coordinate 148,968 of CAVWYA010000020.1, forward strand.
GCAGCGGTGGCGACGACGACATCAGCATCGAGAACCCGATGGTCGACCTCAAGCGCGACCTGGTCCGCGGCGAGGACCGTCCGCTGATCACGTTGACGACCGACGACCCCGAGCCGTCGTACCTCCGGATCGCGGTCCTGAACCGGTTCAGCGAGAACGAGTGGAGCTCCGGCGACCGAGAGGTGCCCAACAGCCAGTCCGCCGACGGATCCATGCCCGGCCTGGTCGGTGTCTCCGCCGAGCTGACCCGCCACAAGTACGACTACCAGCTCGAGGGGGCGCGCGACTTCCGCTCCAAGTGGCTGCCGACCAGCCAGCTGGTGAGCCGGGTCGAGGCGCCCGGCGACTGGCGCTACGACCTCACGACGATGGACTTCCTCGCGAGCAACGACGACCTCGACACCTCGCAGCTCAACTGGAGCTTCGAGGCCGTGAAGGTCGACTACTCCGCGAACCGCCTGGCGGAGGCGCCGCCCGTCGGTGCGCTGATCCCCCGTGACTTCGTCGACCTGCCGACCGGACTCGACCCGGCCATCAAGCAGCTCGCCACCCAGGTCACCTCCGAGGAGGACACCCGCTACGAGAAGGCGGTGGCGCTCCAGCAGTGGTTCCGTGAGGACGGCGGCTTCGAGTACACCACCGACGTCAATCTCGGCAACGGCAGCGACGACCTGGTGCGGTTCCTCTCCCAGGGCGATGGTGGCCGCCAGGGCTACTGCGAGCAGTTCGCCGCGGCGATGGCGGTCATGGCCCGCGAGCTCGGCATCCCCGCGCGGGTCGCGGTGGGCTTCCTCGAGCCCGACAGGATCGACGACGACACCTGGGTCTACAGCTCCCACGACCTGCACGCCTGGCCGGAGCTGTTCTTCTCCGGGTCGGGCTGGGTGCGGTTCGAGCCGACGCCATCGACCCGCGCCAGCGGCGTCCCGGACTACACCAACGACCCGGTCACCGTCGGCGAGACCACCCCTGACCCGAGCGCCTCGGGCGGCGCCTCCGAGGACGTCGCGACGCGCGCGCCCAACGAGGCACTGCCCCAGGACACGCCCGACCAGCAGGCGGCCGGCCAGTCCGAGGGCGGCGGCTTCCCCTGGCTGTGGGTGGTCGGCGCGGTGCTGCTGGTGATCGTCCTGGCCCTGATCGCGCTCGGTCCTCGCACACTCCGTCGGCGCCGTCGCGACCAGCGCGGCCTGCTCGGCCCCGAGGACGCATGGCAGGAGCTGCGAGACACCGCGGTCGACCTCCGGCTGCCGTGGCCCAAGTACCGCTCGCCGTGGCAGACCCGCGAGGGACTGGTCCAGCTGTTCGGCGCGCCGCGCGACGAGTTCACCCCGGAGCGTCCGCGCCGCGGGCCCGACACCAACCCGGACGCCGTCTTCGCCCTGGACCAGATCGTGCACGCGCTCGAGCGGCTCCGCTACGCCCGCCACGACGGCAGCGAGCCGGGCACCTGGCGCGCCGAGATGCAGACCTGCGTCGAGGCGCTGTACGGCGGCGCCCCCAAGCGAGCCCGCCGCGCCGCCGACTGGTGGCCCCGCTCGGTGTTCAACCGCCCACCCGACGTACGCAAGCCCATCGACGAAGGATCCATCGAAGCAGCCACCGCCGGCCGCGTCGTCGACCACGTCGGCTGAGCCTCGGTACCGAAGAAGGTCGGGCGAGTCAGCGCGCAGCGCTGACGAGCCCTCCCCACCCACAGTGATGACGAAGCGACGGCGACGCGCGAGGTGGGACCGGGGGTGGCGCCCCCGGGGCATAAAGCGGCTTGGCCGCGGCGCGGGTAGCGCTACGCAATGGGGGCGGCGGTCGCTGCCCGCGACGCGCCGCCGCAGCCCCGGGGGCGACAGCCCCCGGGCCCACCTCGACCCGGTGCCACGAGCGCAGGCGCCAGACCCACACCCAACCGCCGACCGCTCAGGTCAGCTGATCAGAAACCGCCTTGGTCACGCCTGCGACGCCAGCGCTCTTCGATGCGCTCCATGAAGGACCCGGACGAGGACCGGGCGGTGCGGCGCGGTCGACGGATCCGGCCGGTGCGGCCACCGTCGATGACCGTGAAGCCGCGCGAGGGGTGCATCGCGGTGTTGGGGTCGACCGGGGCGGCCGCGTGCTGCTGGCCGCGCATCGCGGTGAGCGCGACGGTCGCCGAGCCCAGCATGACCACGAAGCCGGCGATGCCGACCGCGAAGCCGACCGGACCCGTGCCGCTCATCACGCCACCCATGAGCAGGACGATGCCGAGCACGAAGACGACGCCGGCCGCGATCGCGCGCCTACGTGCGGAGCGACGCAGGGAGGTGCCGCGCAGGGTGGAGGCGAACTTCGGATCCTCCTCGACGAGGGCGCGCTCCATCTGCTCGAGCAGTCGCAACTCCTCTTCGGAGAGGGGCACCGTTCCTCCACAGGGATCCGGGCGCGCGGGTGCGCGACGCGGTGGATGTGAGCCAAGTGTAGGCAGGGGCTCCCCGCTTCACTAGCGGTGTTCACAAGATTTAGTACCCGCCGTACGTCGCACCACTCGGAAGTAGCTACGAGGCTAGCGATCGATGAGGCTCGCGGGCCGCACCGCGGCGTGGCCGAAGCGGCGGGCGGCGCGGTCGACGGCGCGGTCTGCGTCGGGCCAGCCACGCTCGCGCTCGCCGAGGACACCCTGACGCTGCACGGTGGTGCGCGGCACCAGCCCCTCGACCCGGACGCCGACCAGGCGGAGCCGGGCGCGCTGGAGTCCGAGCGCGTCGTAGAGCCGGACCGCCGCCCGGTAGATCTCCTGCGTCACGTCGGTCGCCTCGGGGATCGTGCGGGTGCGGGTGATCGTGGTGAAGTCGGCGAACCGCACCGTGATCGCCACCGTCCGGCCGGCCACGCCGGCCACCCGCATCCGGCTCGCGACCTTGGCGGTGAGGGTGAGCATCTCGCGCAGGATCACCTCGCGGTCGTCGATGTCGCGGCCGAAGGTCTCCTGCGCCCCCATCGACTTGTCGGGGTCACCACCCATCCCGAACACGGAGACCCGGCCCGGCGTCACCTCGCGGGAGTCGCTCCCCCACGCCAGGTCGTGGAGCTGGCTGCCGAGCCCCTCGCCAACGGCGCGCCGGAGGGTGCGCAGCGGCGTGTGCGCGACGTCGCCCACGGTGACCAGGCCGAGCCGGTGCAGCATCGCCTGGGTCTTCTCGCCGACGCCGTAGAGCTCCCCCACGTCGAGCGGGTGGAGGAACGAGGTGATCTCGTCGGGCGGGACCACCACGACGCCGTCCGGCTTGGCCCGGCGGCTGGCCAGCTTGGCCACCGAGATCGAGGCGGCCACCCCCACGGAGCAGTCGATCCCCTGCTCGTCGTGGATCGTCGCGCGCAGCTGCTCGGCGATCTGCAGGGGCGGGCCGAGCCGACGGGTCGAGCCGCGGACGTCGAGGAACGCCTCGTCGAGCGAGACCACCTCGACCTGCGGCGTGACCCGGCGGAAGTTCTCCATCACCGCTGCGGAAACCATGCTGAACACGTCGTGGTCGGCCGAGACGCGGACCGCGTGGGGACAGAGCCGACGGGCCCGGGTCGACGGCATGCCGGAGCGGACGCCGTAGGCGCGGGCGCGGTAGTTGGCCGACAGGATCACGCCGCGGTAGCCACCGCCCACGATCACGGGTACGTCGCGCAGCTCGGGCCTGTCGCGGGTGGCGACGGACGCATAGAAAGCGTCCATGTCGACGTGGAGGATCGGCGTGCTCACGCTCATGGCTGAGCTCCCGGGGTGACGTCAGCGCTGCGCGAGTACGTGCAGCTGGGTTGCCAGCGGCAGGTACTCGGACCGATCGGCCACGGCCTTCTCGAGCTCGAGCAGCGCGGCGGTCGTGCCGGGCTCGAGGTCGAGGAGGGCGCCGGGGACCAGGTCGGCGAAGACCCGGATGCCGTGCACCGAGCCGACCTCGAAGCCGGCGTCGCCGAGCAGTGCTTTGACCTCGTCGGCAGTGAATCTGGATATTGACCTGGGACCGGTGCGACCCGTGGCAGTGGGGTCGTCGAGCAGGGCGAGCGCCTGCGCGACGTGGCCTGCCATCGCGCGGGCGATGACGGCAGCGTGCCGCTGGGCGACCAGGAGCGAGAGCCGACCGCCGGGGCGGAGCACCTCGCGGATCGTGGCCAGCGCGGCGGCGGGGTCGTCGACCACCTCGAGCACACCGTGGCAGAGCACCACGTCGGCACCGGCGGGACCGGCCAGCTCGAGCAGGGAGCCGAGGTCACCCTGCTGGCCCGCGACCTCGACGCCGTCCTCGCGGGCGCGACGGGCCAGGGCAGCCAGGGCATCGGGGCTGGGGTCGACCACGGTGACCCGGTGGCCGAGCCCGGCCACCCGGACCGCGAAGCCGCCGGTGCCGCCGCCGATGTCGAGGACGTCGAGCCCGGGCTGCTCGAGCAGGGAGCCGAGCGCCGCCCACACCACGGCGGTGCGGGCGCTGTCGCGGCGTTCGCTGGCGGACCCGGGCATGCTCCACAGCCTAGGGGGGTCATCCCGCACTCCCGGGGCTGCGGTGCCAGAGCTTGCGGGCGACGTCCTTCGTGTCTTCACCGGCCGGCTTGATGTCGGAGTAGGGCGACATCGCGAAGCCGCTGGAGTGCACCAGCACCCGGCGCCGGCCCATGCCGCCCGCCGTGTAGTGACCACCTTGCTCGCCCTGCTCGCCGAAGGACGGCGGATTGGCCATCACCGGGCGGGTGGAGCGCGACTCCGCCGCGCCGGGGCCGGCATCCACCCCCACCGCCCCGAATCGCTCTTCCCATCCTTGGGGCAGGACGGACATCTCCTCCCGCACCGCCTCGATGCCCGCCCGCTGCCAGAGCGCGGCGAGCACCGGCAGCTCCCAGCAGCCGGTGGCACGCAGCGAGACGCCTTTGTAGCCGGTACGGCGCAGCTCGCCCCGGACCACCAGCAGCCAGGAGTGGAAGACGGTCGCGGCGTAGGGGCCCTGGGCGTCCTCGAAGAACGTCGCGTCGACCGGACCGGTGGCGTCGTCGAGGGTCAGGAAGATGACGCGGCGCCCGGAGCGGATCGGTGGGGTCTGGGTGGCGACCTTGACCCCGGCGACCAGCAGCTCGGACTTGCTTCGCCTGGTCAGCAGGTCGCGGCTGCGGGTCACCCCGAGCTCGTCGAGGAACTCGGCGTAGGAGTCGATGACGTGGCGGCTGGCGTCGAGGCCGAGGATCTCGAGCTCCGCCTTCATCCGCTCCTCGGGCGTCATCTCGGGCAGCCCGGACACCTCGCCCTCGGCCGGCGCGTCGCCGAGCTCGAGGGTGAGCTGGACCGAGTCGACCGGCGGCGGGGCGGGAGTCGCCTTCGACTGTGCCGCCGCGCGTGCCCAGACCCCGGCCTGGCCGAGCGGATGCCGCTCCAGGTCGGCGACCGTGTCGCGGACCCGCGGGTCGGTGCTGTTGCGGGCGGCCGCGTCGTCTGCCTTGGCCCGCGCCACCGACCCCTCTCGGCTGCCGGACCGGCTGCCGCCGGAGCGCACCGAACGACCGGCCAGCCCGCGGCCCCGGCCGGCGCGCTCGATCGCCCGGGCGTGCCGGTCGAGCTCGGCGACCTGGAGCAGCAGGTCGCGTCGGGTCACCCGGCTGCGACGGTGGACGCCCTCGACGAGGTCGATGCCGTAGACCGCGTCGAAGCCACCGGCCAGCACCAGCCGCTCCACGACCGGCCGGGACACCCGGGCGCGATGCCAGAAGTCGGTGAGCGAGTGGAACGGCCGGGCCGCCACGATCCGCTCGACCTCGCCGTCGTTGATCCCCTTCACCTCGGCCAGCGCCAGCCGGATGCCGTCGCGCATCGCGCCGTCCGTGTCGGTCACAGGGTCGGGACCGACCCGCTCGACGACGTAGGCCGACTCGCTGGCGTTGACGTCGAGGCCGAGGATCGCCAGGCCGAGCTGGCGGGCGTCGTCGAGGATCAGCCGCTTGGGGTACATCCCCGGGTCGTGGGTGAGCACTCCGGACAGGAAGTGCGCCGGCCAGTGCGCCTTGAGCCAGGCCGACTGGAACGTCGGCAGCGCGAACGCCGCGGCGTGCGCCTTGCAGAAGCCGAACGACGCGAACGCCTCGAGCACCTTCCAGATCTTCTCGACCACCGGCAGCGGGTAGCCGCGGCCCAGCGCCCGCGGGAAGAACCACACCTTGGTCTCGGCCATCCCCTCGACGTCGCCGAGCGCCCGTCGCTTCTCGTCGGCCTCGTCGAAGTAGATGCCGGCGAACTGGGCGATCATCTCGATGACCTGCTCGTGGAAGACCACCACGCCCTGGGTGCCGCCGAGGATCGGGCGCAGGTCGTCGTGGAGGTAGCCGGGCATCTTCCAGCCCTGCTTGCCCTCGAGGTAGGGCGTGACCATGTCGCTCTTGACCGGCCCGGGCCGGAACAGCGAGATGTCGGTGATGATGTCCTCGAACGAGTCGAGCCCCGACTTGCCGACCAGCTCGCGCTGGCCCGGCGACTCGATCTGGAAGACCCCGAGGGTCTTGGCCGACGAGATCAGCTCGTAGGTCGCGGGGTCGTCGAGCGGCACCTGCGTCTCGTCGTCGAGGTCGATCTCGAGCCCGTCGGTGCGCCGGATCTCGGCGACCGCGTGGGCCATCGAGGACTGCATCCGGATGCCGAGCACGTCGAGCTTGAGCAGCCCGAGGTCCTCGACGTCGTCCTTGTCGAACTGGCTCATCGGGAAGCCGGCGAAGCTGGCCTCGACCGGGGTGCGGTCGAGCAGCGTGGCGTCGGAGAGCAGCACGCCGCAGGGATGCACCGCGACGTGGCGGGGCAGCCCGTCGAGCCGCTCGACGAGCTGGAACATCAGGTCGAGCCGGGTGTCGTCGAGCCCGCTGGCCCGCAGCTCGGGCAGCTCGCGCAGCGCGATCCGGGCGTCGCGGGCGCGGATGTGGGGGAACGCCTTGGCGATCGTGTCGGTCTCCCCCGGCGGCATCCCGAGCGCGGCACCGACGTCGCGGACGGCGTGCCGGACGCGGTAGGTGTCCATCATCGAGACGCAGACGCAGCGCTCCCCGCCGTAGCGGTCGAGGATCCGCTCGTAGACCTCGAGCCGCCGCGCCGACTCCACGTCGACGTCGATGTCGGGCAGCGCCTCGCGCAGCGGCGAGAGGAACCGCTCCATCAGCAGCCGGTGCCGGACCGGGTCGACGCCGGAGACCCCGAGCAGGTAGTTGACCAGGCTGCCCGCGCCCGAGCCGCGGGCCGCGCAGCGCACCCCCATCTCGCGGATCAGGTCGGTGACGTCGCCGACGGTGAGGAAGTACGACGAGTAGCCGAGCCCGCGGATCATCTCCAGCTCGTCGTCGAGCCGCTTCCAGACCACCGCCTTGGGAGCCGAGCCGTAGCGGTCGCCGATCGCGCCCTCGCAGCGCGCCCGCAACAGCCCGTCGGCCTCGGTGGCGCCGGGCGTCATCCGCGGGTCGATGCCGCGAGTGGTCAGCTCGAACTCCGGGAAGTGCACCTCGCCCAGCCCGAGGTCGCGCCGCGGGTCGATCGCGCACCGGTCGGCCACCGCGCGGGTGTGGGCGAGCAGCCGCCGCGCCTCGCGGTCGGAGTCGGCGGCCAGCCCGGAGAGCCGGGCGATCTCCTCTGCGATCTCGGCCATCTGCTTGCCGGACTTGAGGAACCCCTCGGCGTTGCCGCGGTCGACGTGGCGCCGGTCGAGGGCGACCAGCCGGCGGGCGGCGTCGAGGACGTCGACGGTGGCGGCGTCGCGGCGGTCGGCGTAGCGGACCGCGTTGCTGAGCACCGTGCCGAGCCCGGCCTGCCGGGCGATCCGCGCCATCCGGGCGGCGTGGTGGGTGGTGCCGGGACCCCACCCCTCGCGGGCGCTGCCGGGCAGCCGGTGGGAGACCAGCTCGACCTGGAGGTGGGTGCGCGGCACCAGCGCCCGCCACGGCTCGAGGGTGGCCAGGGCGAGGTCGTCGCGGCGGCCCCAACGGGCAGAGGCGGCCCGGGCCAGCTCGGAGGCAGGGCCGAGCAGCACGATCAGGTGGCCGGCCGCCAGCTGCTCGAAGGGGGCGCCCGAGCTGGTCGGCGAGGACGGCGAAGTCGACGACCGGGAGGCCGCGCTCGCCCGCCAGGTGGGTCGCCGAGACCAGCCGGCACAGCGCCGCCCAGCCGGCCCGCCCGCCGCTCAGCCCATTCATGGTGGGCCGTCCGCGCTGGCCAGGAACGTCACCCGCGGCAGCCCGCCGCCCAGCGGGACCGGGTCGCGGTAGCTGCCGCCGCGGACCGGAGTGCGGGTGCGGGACGGCGGCGGCCCCCACGACTGGGTCGGGTGGTGGGCGAGCTCGACCCCGAGCACCGGACGGATGCCGGCGGCGTAGCAGGCGCGGGTGAACTTCACCGCGCCGTAGGTGCCGTCGCGGTCGGTGAGGGCGAGGGTGTCCATCTCCTGCTCGGCGGCCCGCTCGACCAGCGTCTGCGGGTGCGAGGCGCCGTAGCGCAGGGAGTAGCCCGAGGCGACGTGCAGGTGCACGAACGGGTCGGACATGTCGGGTCGCCTCCGGTGCTGCTCAGCCGACGCGGCGTGCGGCGAGATGCGGGACCGGGGCGACCTGCTGGGCGAGGATAGGGCAGCGTCGGGGCGTGCGGCACCAGCCCGAGCGACTGCTCGATCACGGCCAGGAACCGGTCGGCGTCGCGGACCAGGTCGTCGGCCTCGCGCTCGGTGACCGCGCGGCTCGAGCCGGCCTCGGCCGCCGCCCGCTTGCCGGCGCCGGCGGCGAAGAACCCGGCCCACTCGGCCAGCTCGGGGGCGACCTCGGCGAGCAGCACCCAGGCGTTCTTCTGCGGCCTGCGCCGGGTCGGGACGGCCGGCTTGGCGCGCGCCGCGAGCAGCGCCGCCGCGGCCCGCAGCGCGGCGACGTGGGCACAGGCGTAGCGGGTGGTCACCTCGGTCGAGGTCACCGCCTCGCTCAGCGACTCGGCGGCGCGGGCGAGGTAGGAGTGGGTGGTCGCGGGCAGTACGTGGTGGGTTGGCCGATGGTCATCGTCCGCCCGGGTCTCAGTCGGTGCAGCCGACGAGCGTCCAGCGCCCGTCGGCCCAGTCGAAGGCCAGGTCGAAGACGCCGCCACCATCGGGCTCGCCGTCGGTCGTGGGTCGCCCGCGGCCGGCCTCGACCCGCCACAGCTCGCGCTCGGTGAGCAGGTCACCCGGAAATACGGCGCTGCGGTGTCTCGGCGGCCTCCTCGGACCCGGCAGCGTCCTCGGAGCCGATGGCCGCCCGGGCACCGGTCGGCCTGCCACCACGGGCCGGTCTCGACCCAGTGCGCCAGCACCGCCCGGACCTTCCACAGCCGACCGCGCCACAGGAACTGCTGGGGGCCCTCGGTGGCACCCTGATCGGCACCCTGACTGGCATCCTGATTGACGGGCCTTGGCGGACCTCGACGGGGTCGGCGTAACGCCTCATGCGGTGCTCCTTCCTCGCGATCTGTTCGAACACATGTTCGAACAACACCAAGGTACACCGTCCCACGGACAGCAGGTCAACCCCGAACCTCAGAGAGAGTCGGAGAGAGCCACGGGGCGTCAGAGAGGGAGCGTCCTGCGCTTCAGGCGCCCACGTGCCGCGCAGGATAGGCACTGGTGTCCTTGTGCCAGAGGAAGTACGCCGCGGCCGCCTCGATCGGGAACGACGCCACCGACAGCACCATGAACGTCGTCGGCGCTCCGGTGCGCAGCCCGGCGATGGTGCCCACCGCCAGGAAGAACAGGGTCACCGTGAGCGACATCCGGGCCCAGCCGTAGCCGCCGCGCAGGAACGCCGCCAGCACCCAGATCAGCAGCGCGACGACCACGAACAGCACCAGGGCCACCGGGATGAACGCCGGCACGTGCACCTCGCCGTCCTTGACCGCCTGGAGCCCCCGGGTCCGCAGCACCTTGCGCGTGTCGCGGACGGCCCTGCGGCCCACGACCGGATCAGCTGGTCCTGGAGCACCACGATCAGGACGGTCACCACCGCACCGAGCGCCACGAGGGCCGCGAGCAGCTGCTGCGCCCGCGTCACCGACACGGGCTGCTCCACGCTCATTGGTGCCCCTCTCCGGCTGCTCGTCGGCTGGGTTCGCAGCCACTATCTACGCTGGGCCATGTCGGAGCCCCAGTCGACCACACCGCCTACCGAGCACCCGTCCATCGTCCAGTTCCGCGAGGCGCACACGCGGCTCGGCGGCACCGGCCGGATCGTCATTCTGCCCGACTCGGTCCACACCGCCGCACTGGCCGCCGAGGCACTGGGCTGCGAGGTCGGCGCGATCGCCAACAGCCTGCTCTTCGACGCCGAGGGAACGCCGGTCCTGATCCTCACCTCGGGCTCGCACCGGGTGAACACCGAGGCCACCGCCGCACGCGTCGGCGTACCCGCCCTCAAGCGCGCCGCCCGGACTTCGTGCGGGAGCACACCGGCCAGGTCATCGGCGGCGTCTCCCCCATCGCGCACCCCGCGCCGGTGCCGACCTGGCTCGACTCCCAGCTCCAGCAGTACGACGTGGTGTGGGCCGCCGCCGGCCACCCGGCGGCCGTCTTCTCCACGACGTACGACGAGCTCGCGCGCATGACCGGCGCCCCCACCATCGAGGTGGAGTGAGCGTCCGACCGCTCACTAGAGTCACCGCGTGGAGTCCCTCCCCCTGGCGTTCTCGAGCGGCTGGGCCAGCGGCGTCAACGCCTACCTGGTCGTCCTCGTGCTGGGCATCGCGGACCGGGTCGGCGACTACTCCGACATCCCCGACGTGCTCGGCCGCTGGGACATCCTCGCGATCGCCGGGTTCATGTACGCCTTGGAGTTCGTCGCCGACAAGATCCCGTACGTCGACTCGACGTGGGACGCCATCTCGACGTTCATCCGCCCGACGGCTGGCGCGGTGATCGGTGCGTTGCTCGCCGGCAACGTCCCGGAGGACACCTCGCTCGACCAGATCGTGCTCGCCTCGGTCGGCGGGGTGACCGCGCTCCTGTCCCACGTGGTCAAGGGCGGCGTCCGGCTCGCGGTCAACACCTCGCCGGAGCCGTTCTCCAACATCGGCATCAGCCTCCTCGAGGACGTCGCGGTGTTCGCGCCTGGTCGCGTTCGCGATCCAGCACCCGCGGGCCGCGGCCGCCATCGCCGGCGTGCTGCTCGCGATCGGGCTGGTGCTGCTGTTCTTCATCGCCCGGCTGGTCCGTCGCGGCTGGCGACGCTGGAAGGGGCGACGCGCGTCGCCCGCCGGAGCCGCCTCCGTGACCGAACCTGCTCGACGAGTCGGTCCGCGCCGACGTGACCGACCGGCTCGGCGCGCCCTGGGCGGGTCGCCCGGTGATCATCGGCCCCGTGGTGCTGGCCGGGTTCGCGAAGGTCGTCGAGTGGTTCCACGATCTCGGCTGCCCGGTGCTCGTGGTCGCGACGAGCCGCGGCGTGGGTCCGCTCCCGCCGGGCGGCAGCTACGAGGTCGTCTGGCTGGACCCACCTGCGACGGCCTCGCTCACCGAGGAGGTCCGGCTCCACGACCGGATGGTCCACCGGCCGTCCGGACGACCTGCGCGCCGCCGTCGACGCGTTCGACCCGGAGCGTCGCGGGCTCTGGTACACCACCCCGTTCGTCACCACCGACGAGCCCGTCGACGGCCGGCCGGTGACCGGCGGCCGGCCCGCGTCGTTCCTGGCCCTCGAGGACAAGCTGGTGGCCGACGCCGTCTGGGACGCCGCCGAGGTCGAGCGGGCGCCGTACCGCATCGTCGACCTCGCCGACGACGCCGCCCTCGACGCGGCGACCGCCGAGCTCGGCACCGAGCTGGGAGCGGTGTGGTCCGGCGACGCTCGCGACGGCTTCAACGGCGGTGGCAACTTCGTGCGCTGGCTGCGCGACGACCGCGACCGGGCCGCGGCCGCGGCGTTCTTCCGGGCCGCGCTGCGACCGGGTGCGGGTGCTGCCGTTCCTGGAGGGCGTGCCGTGCTCGATCCACGGGTTCGTGCTGCCCGACGGTACGGCGGTGCTGCGGCCGGTCGAGATCGTGACGCTGCGCGACCCGGCGGCGCGGACGATGACCTACTCCGGGCTGGGCAGCACCTGGGACCCGCCGGCGGCGGACCGCGAGGCGATGCGCGGCGCCGCGCGTCGCGTGGGTGCGCACCTGCAGCGCGACCACGGCTACCGCGGCGCGTTCGGCATCGACGGGGTGCTCACCGCCGACGGGTTCCGGCCCACCGAGCTCAACACCCGGATGTCGGCCGGCGCCACGGCGCTGAGCGAGGTGGACCGGCGGTTCTTCACGTTCCTGCAGGCGGCGCTCGTGGCCGGCACCGACACCGGGGCTCACCGCGGCGGACGTCGAGGCGCTGGTGCCGGCGATGGACGCCGCCCGCGTCGGCAAGGTCTTCGCCTTCGGCGAGCGGAGGGCGGCAGGTGCCCGAGGAGACTACCCGGTCACCTGGGACGGACGGTCGTTCGCGCGGGCCGACGAGGAGACCGGGAACCTGTTCCAGATCGGCGTCCGCCGCGAGCGGGCTGTTCGCCCGGGTGGAGCCGTGCACCGCGGTGGTGCCGGGCCAGCGGCTGGCGCCGGTCAACGCTGCGCTCCTGCGGCTCCTCGACGCGTCGTACGGCACGTCGTTCGGGCCGATGGAGCCCGCACCCGACGTCCGTACGGTGACCTGACGTGGCCCGGGTGGTCGTCGTGGGCGGCGGGTTCGGAGGGCTCGCCACCGCGGTCCGGCTGGCCAAGCTCGGCCACGAGGTCACGGTGCTCGAGCGGCTGGACACGCTCGGCGGCGCGATGTCCACGGTCGTCGGCGGACGGCTTCGAGTGGGACGCCGGGCCGACCTCGACGCTGCTGCCGGCGGTCATCCGAGACCTGTTCCGCAAGAGCGGTCGGCCGGTCGAGCGGGAGCTGGACATCGAGCCGCTCGACCTGGTGCGGGAGCACTGGTTCGAGGACGGCACCGTGCTCGGCCTGCCGGGCCACTCGCGCGCGGCGCAGCTGCGCGCCTTCGACGAGCTGGGGCCCGGGCTCGGCCGGCGCTGGGTCGACTACGTCGACTCGTTCAGCGAGGACTGGGAGGTGCTGCGCCGGGGCTACTTCGAGAACGCGTGGAACCCCGCGGACCTCTCCCGCGAGGTGGCGGAGCGGTTCGACAGCCGGGAGATGCTGCACAAGCGGCTGAAGAAGACCTTCAAGGACGAGCGGCTGCGGCAGGTGGCGGCACACCCGTTCGTCGCGGACGGGCACGACCCGCGGAACGTGCCGGCCTGGGCGGGCCTGGTCGCCTACCTGGAGCAGCGGTTCGGCGCGTGGACGATCACCGGCGGGATGGCGTCGCTCACCGCGGCCCTGGTCGCCCGGATGGCGACCCGCGGGGTGACCGTCGCGCTCGAGGTCGAGGCCACCGACATCGTGCGTGCGCGACGGGCGTGCGGTCGCGGTCGCGACCACGTCGGGTACCGTCGACGCCGACGTGGTCGTGTGCGCGATCGACCCGCGGATGCTGCCCGCGCTCGCGCCGTACGTCGAGCGCACGATGCCGACGATGCCGCCGGTGGTCTGCCACGTCGGCCTCTCGGCACCGGTGCGCGACCTGCCCGCACGAGGTGGTCGTGCACGGCGACCCCATGCTCGTCGTCCGGTCCGGCGGCCGGGCGCCGGCCGGCGGTGCGGCGTACACGGTGCACGGCCGCGGCAGTCTCGCCGAGGACATCCTCAAGGCCCTCGCCCGGCACCAGCTCGACCTGCGCACCGACTTGGTGGCCCGGGTCGACCGGAGCCCGCGCGACCTGGTGCAGCAGTGGCGCACCTCGCCGTACGGCGTGCTCTGGCAGGGCCGCGGCACCGTGCGGCAGCGGCTCGGGCCGCGCACCCCGATCGAGGGCGTGTACGCCGCCGGCGCGCACGCGACTCCGGGAGCCGGCCTGCCGTTCGTGGGGCTGTCGGCCGCGCTGGTTGCGCAAGTGGTGGGTCCGGCTTAGGCGGGCGGTTTCACCGGGTACCCGGTGAAACTGCTCCTGTCCAGCTGGAACTCCATCGGGTCAGTGGCAGATTCACCGGGTAGGCGGTGAAACTTGTGGCCAGCGTGACTGGTGGGATCAGGTCAGCGACCAGGTCACGGTGACGCTGGCCGAGAGCGTGGTCTCACCGGGCTGGAGGCCGACGTCCGCCTTGGCCATCAGGGCCAGGCCGCCGTGCGGCATCGGCGCCGAGGATCCACCCTCGGCGACCGCCTCCACCTGGCCCAGCGTCGCGTCGGCCAGGGCCGCGAGGTGCTCGGCCCTGGCGCGGGCGTCGGCGAACGCCGCCTCGCGGGCCCGGCCGAACGCCGCCGCCGGATCACTCACCGTGAGATCCACGCCGTCGACCGTGAGCCGGTCGCCGACATCGACGGTCAGTCGCGACAGGAGGTCGTTCGCAATCGCGAGGTCGCCGGCCGCGATGGTCAGCGAGTGCCGCGCCTCGAACCCGGCCGGCTGCCGCTCCTCGTGGTACGGCCAGACCGACAGGTTGATCGTGGAGACGACCAGGTCGCCGGCGGCGGCGACCACCTCGGCGCGGGCGGACTCGGCTCCCGAGAGCGCCTCCGCGAGCGAGGCGGCACGGTGCACGGCCGAGAGACGGACCAGGGCGGTGTCGGGCACGGCGGTCGCGGAGCCGGACCCCGTCACGGTGAGGGTGCGCACCCCTCCGACGCTATCGGTCAGACGGTCATGTTGAGCGCGGCGAAGATCTCCAGCGTCGCCTTCGAGCGGTTCAGCGTGTAGAAGTGCAGGCCGGGCGCCCCGCCCTCGAGCAGCTCCTCGCAGAGCTCGGCCGCGATCGCGATGCCTTCGGCGCGCATCGCGGCGGGGTCGCCGTCGTGGACCGAGATCCGCTCGACGAGGTCGGGCGGCACGTCGGTGCCGATCAGCTCGCCCTGGCGGCGGATCGCGTTGAGGTTCAGGATCGGCATGATCCCCGGCAGGATCGGGATCTCGACGCCTCGGGCGCGGACCCGGTCGACGAGGCCGAAGTAGTCCGAGGCCTTGAAGAACATCTGTGTCACCGCGAACTCGGCCCCGGCGCGCGCCTTCGCCACGAGCACGTCCGCGTCCGCGTCCCGCGACGCCGCCGAAGGATGACCCTCGGGGAACGCCGCCACTCCGATCCGGAAGTCGCCGCGCGAGCGCGCCAGCTCGACCAGCTCGACGGCGTAGGTCAGCCCGCCCGCGGTCGGCGTCCACTCCGCCCGCGGCCCGTCGCTGGGGTCGCCGCGCAGCAGCATCACGTGCTCGATCCCCTCGGCGGCGTACGCGTCGAGGATCCGCTCGAGCTCCGCGCGGGTGTGCCCGACGCACGTCAGGTGCGCCACCGGGGTGAGCGAGGTGTCGCGGGCGATCCGCCCGGTGATCCCGATCGTCTTGTCGCGGGTGCTGCCGCCGGCGCCGTAGGTCACCGAGACGAAGGTGGGTCCGTAGGGCTCGAGGGCCTCGATCGCCGACCACAGCGCCTGCTCGCCGGCCTCGTCCTTGGGCGGGAAGAACTCGAAGGAGAAGGAGCGCTCCCCCCGTGCGAGGAGCTCGCGCAGGCTTGGTCCGGGTCCCGTGGCCACGGATCGAGTCTAGGTACGGGAGGGGGTGCGAACCCCAATTCCCGGCATGCGGCCTAGCCTCTCCCCGTGACCGGCGCGTGGGACCATGACGGATTCCGGGCCCGCGTGCAGGCCGCGCTCGACGCGTTCCTCGACGGGCAGGCCGAGCGCCTGGCACCGCTGGGCCAGGACGCCGCTCGCCTGGTCGCCGAGGCTCGCACCTCGGTCGCCGGCGGCAAGATGTTCCGGGCGTCGTTCTGCTGGTGGGGCCACCTCGCGGTGGCGCCGCCGGCCGACCGTGACGCGTTGGTCCGGGCCTGTGCCTCCCTCGAGCTGCTGCACGCGAGCGCACTGGTGCACGACGACTACATGGACGCCTCCGACAGCCGGCGCGGCCGGCCGTCGACCCATCGCACCTTCGAGGGCGAGCACCGCGCAGCGGGGTGGCGCGGCGACCCCGAGCAGTACGGCGCGTCAGGGGCGATCCTGCTCGGCGACGTACTGCTGTCCTGGTCCGACGAGCTGCTGCGCCGCTGCGGGCTGCCACTAGAGGTCGTGGCGCCGGCCCTCGACGTGTTCGACCTGTGCCGCACCGAGGTGATCGCCGGCCAGTTCCTCGACGTCTCCGCCCAGGCCCGTGGTCACGCGGACGTCGACACCGCGATGACGGTGCTGCGCTACAAGTCGGCGAAGTACTCGATCGAGCGGCCGCTCCACCTCGGCGCCGCCCTGGCCGGCGCCACGGCGTCGACCCTGGACGAGCTCACGGCGTTCGGGCTGCCGCTGGGCGAGGCGTTCCAGCTCCGCGACGACCTGCTGGGCGTCTATGGCGACCCGGCCACCACCGGCAAGCCTGCGGGCGACGACCTGGTCGAGGGCAAGCGGACCGTGCTGGTCGCGCTCGCGCTCGACGCGGCCTCCCCGCAGGAGGCGGCGCTGCTCGACCGCTCGCTCGGCACGCCCCTGTCGCACGACGACGTCGAGCGGCTGCGCGAGGTCATCGACGCCTCCGGAGCGCACGCCCAGGTGGAGGCGGTGATCGACCAGCTCTCAGGCGTCGCGCTGGCGGCTCTGGAGCGGGCCGCCATCGACGACGACGCCCGCGAGGTGCTGCGCGGGCTGGCCACCGCGGTCACCCAGCGGGTGGTGTGACCGGCCTCAGTCGAGGGACGGTACGTCGACGTCCGGCCCGTCGCCGCGGAGCAGGGTGGTGAGCGAGGAGGTGTGCTCGGACAGGACGGCCCGGACGGCGCTGAACGCGGTCTCGTCCTCGCGGGCCAGCGTGCACCAGCCGTCCCAGAGCAGCACCGTGGGTCCGGGCAGGTCGCGCAGGGAGTCGTTCAGGGCGTCGAGGTTCTGCCCGTAGTGCTCAGGGAGGGACAGCGCCTCGCCCACGGCGGTCAGGAACTCGTGGCGGGTCTGGTGGTGCCAGCCGTCGACGTACCCGAAGCGCCAGCCGGCGTGCTCGACGGCGTGGGCCACCTCCTCGGCGGGGAAGGCCGCGTGCCAGCGGTAGAAGCCCGGGTCGTGGTGGTGGGCGAGGATCCCGGCCAGTCCGCTCATAGCTGCCTCCGCGCGATCCGCTCGAATGATGAGTAGTGGTCCTGGGTCCAGTAGAACTCACCGCCGTCTCCGGTGATGATCCTGCGGGCGCCGCGATCCGTCGAGCCCGGAGTGATGACCGTGTACTCCGCGTAGTAGCCCCTGGGGTGGTCCGGGAGCAGCCCCTCGAAGTTGCCGAACGTCGAGCCGTCCTTGCCCGGGAAGGGGAACGGGCCACCCTGGTCGATCAGCGCGAGCGTGCCCTGGCCCTCGACCGGCAGCTCCTCCTCCAGGACCCACGGCAGCCCGCTGTCCGGGTCGATGTCCCCGCTCTCGACACTGGGCGACGACCCCGGGTCGGCGGTGGCGCTGCGGGTCGGGTCGTCCCCGCCGAGCGTGATGGTCTCGCCGTCGTGGTCGAAGGTCCACTTGATGAAGAAGAGCGTGACTACCAGGACCAGGAAGCCGATCACCAGCGCCTTGACGCGCTCACGAGTCCACTTCACGACGGCTGCCCGGTTGCCTAGAGCGCCATCGCCTGGGCTCGACGCTTGACCTCGGCACCGCGGTTCTCGCGCAGTGCGTCGATCGGCCGGCCCGGCAGGTCGAGGTCGAGGTGGAGCCAGGCGATGATCTCGCGGTCGTCGTACCCGCCGTCATGGAGCACGGTGAGCAGCCCACCCAGCCCCTTGAGCGGGAGTCCGTCGTCGCCGATGAAGGCGGCCGGCACCTGTGGCCCGGCGCCCGGTGTGGGGACGGCCGCGGCCAGCTCGTGGACGCGGATCATGGTGCGGACCTTGGCGGGGGTGACCCCGAGCCGCGCGGCGGCCTGGTCCCAGTCCAGCCACTCGTCGACCAGGGTGGACAGGTCGGCCTCGGCGAGCGTCATGCGCCCATGCTGGCATCCAGGCGTACGGCGCCGCATCCGCGGGGAGACCCCACGGCTCGCCCGGAGCGTCGGAAATGCCCATATCTGCGGCTGGTCCGTACGATGGACCATCCGGATCCTTCCCCGTCCGGGTGCAGGAGGTCGCCGTGACGACGGACCGGCATGCCCCCCAGGGCGCCGACCAGCAGTCGAACGACCCTGCCCTCGACGCCACGGACCACCTGGCCGGCCGGGTGCTCGACGGCCGCTACATGATCGGGTCGCGGATCGCCCGCGGCGGCATGGCGACCGTCTACGAGGCCACCGACCTGAGGCTCGACCGCACCGTCGCGGTGAAGGTGATGCACCCCGGTCTCGGTGACGACGACGAGTTCGCGGCCCGCTTCGTGGCCGAGGCCCGGGCGGCGGCGAAGCTCTCGCACCCCAACGTCGTGGCGGTCTTCGACCAGGGCAACGACGACGGCACCGTCTTCCTGGCCATGGAGCTGATCCCCGGCCACACGCTGCGTGACACCATCGGCAAGGAGGCGCCGCTCTCGGCCGCCCGCACCCTCGCGCTGCTCGAGCCGGTGGTGTCCGCACTGGCGTCCGCGCACCGCGCCGGCCTGATCCACCGTGACGTCAAGCCCGAGAACGTCCTCATCTCCGACGACGGCCGGATCAAGGTCGCCGACTTCGGGCTGGCCAAGGCGATGAGCGCCACCACCCAGCACACCGCGACCGGCGTCCTCATCGGGACCGTCTCGTACGTCGCACCCGAGCTCGTCGTCGAGGGCCGCTCCGACGCCAGGGCCGACGTCTACGCCGTGGGCGTGATCCTCTACGAGCTCCTCACCGGCAAGAAGCCGCACGAGGGCGAGACGCCGATCCAGGTCGCCTACAAGCACGTCCACGAGGACGTGCCTCCGCCGTCGCGGCTGGCCCCCGGCGTACCCGACTACCTCGACGCCCTCGTCGCCCGGGCCACCGCCCGCGACCGTGAGCAGCGGCCCGCCGACGCAGGCGTGCTGCTCCACCACCTGCGCAGGGTCAACCAGGCCGTCACGTCGGGCATCGCCAGCGACCGGGACCTCGTCGAGGACCTGCTGCCTCGCAAGACCGCCGACACCGCAGAGGTGCTGCGTCGCCAGGGCCCGGTGCGCGGCGACACCTCGCCCGAGCCGTGGGACCACGCCTCGATGGCCGCCCTGATGGCGCCACCGCCGCGCGAGGCGACGACGACGATCGAGCGGGAGCGCGTCCCGACGACCGTCACCGAACGGCCCGGGCCGGTCCCGCCGCCGGGTGCGCCCTCCGAGCCGGCCAAGCGCCCGCGACGTCGCAGGCTGCGGGCCGATCCTGCTGATTCTGGCCCTCTTGGCCGCCGCCGCGGTCGGCACCGGCGCGTGGTACTTCGGCTACGCCCGCTACACGACCACTCCCGCGGTCCTGCAGCTCTCCCCGGAGGACGCGCAGCAGCGGCTCGAGGACGCCGGGCTCGACGTGAAGACCGGCGGGTCCGAATACTCCGAGACGGTCGACGCGGGCCTGGTGATGAGCACCGACCCGTCGGCCGGCAAGCGCGTGCTCAAGGGCACCGACGTCACGATCACGGTCTCGCTGGGCCGTGCGGTCGCGCAGCTGCCGAAGCTGACCGGGATCACCGAGGACGAGGCGCAGGACCGGATCCTCAGCGCCAACATGGCCTTCGGCAAGTCCACCAAGGCGCTTCTCCGAGACCGTGCCCGAGGGCATCGTCATCGCCTCCGACCCCAAGGGCGGCACGTCGCAGCGGTTCGGCACGATGGTCGACCTCGTGGTCTCGAAGGGCCGCCGCCCGATCCCGGTCGGCAGCTGGGCCGGCAAGAGCGCGGGCGGACGCCGAGAAGGCCCTCAAGGAGCGCGGGCTGAAGGTCGACATCTCCCAGCAGTACTCCAACACGCGTCCCCGAGGGCGTCGTCGTCTCCCAGGACCCCAGGACCGGCACGCTGTTCAAGGGCGACTCGGTCACCCTCCTCGTCTCCCTGGGCCCGGAGCTGGTCGAGATGCCCAACGTCGTCGCGTACGGCGTCGACGACGCCACCGCGGCGCTGCAGGCCGTCGGGCCTGGTCGTAGCGGTCGAGGAAGCGGAGGGCTACATCGGCCTGGGCTACGTCTACTCGATGGACCCGGGCGCCGGCACCGAGATCCCCATCGGCTCGACGGTCACCCTCTTCCTCGTGTGAGGGCGGTGACCCCCAGGGGCCGTTCGCTGCTGGCGACCGGCGCGCTGCTCCTCACGACCGCGAGCTGGGGCAGCACCTTCTTCCTGATCAAGGACCTGCTCGACCGGGTGCCGACGCTGGACTTCCTGGCGGTGCGGTTCGCCATCGCCGGGCTGGTGATGTTCGCGGTGGCCCACCGCGCGGTCCTGGCGCTCTCCCGCGAGGTGCTGCGCCGCGCCGTCCTCGTCGGAGGCATCTACGGCATCGCGCAGATCCTCCAGACCGCCGGGCTGGCGCACACCGCGGCGAGCGTCTCCGGCTTCATCACCGGAATGTACGTCGTGTGCACGCCGCTGCTCGCGGCCCTGCTGCTCCGGACCCGGATCACCGCGGTCACCTGGGGCGCGGTGGTCCTGGCGACGGTGGGGCTCGGCGTACTCACGCTGGACGGCTTCTCGATCGGCTACGGCGAGGCGCTCACCTTCGTCGCGGCGGTGCTCTACGCGCTGCACATCGTCGCGCTGGGCGCCTGGTCCACGGCCCGGGACGCCCTGGGCATGTCCGTCGTCCAGCTGCTGGTGATCGCCCTGATCTGCCTGGTCGCCACCGCGCCCGACGGCGTGGTCCTTCCCGACCGGGGCCAGGACTGGGCCGCGATCGTCTACATGGCGCTGGTGGCCGGCGCGCTCGCGCTGGTCGCCCAGACCTGGGCGCAGTCGCAGCTGTCCCCCACCCGCACCGCGATCGTCATGAGCATGGAGCCGGTGTTCGCGGCGTTCTTCGCGGTGCTCCTCGGCGGCGAGGGCCTCACGTCGCGGATGCTGCTGGGTGGGGCGCTGGTGCTGGCCGCGATGCTCGTGGTCGAGGTGGGACCGCGGCGCAAGGTCGAGGGCGAGGTGCAGCACCTCACCGTGTGACGGACACGATTGCGTCACGGTTGTCCGCACTCTGAGTTCGCCGTCTCACGACGCGGCCCGGCGACCTAGATTCGCCGCCATGGTCGTGGTCATGGCGCCCGACGCGACCGACGAGGACATCGCAGCCGTCGTCGCTCGCGTGGAGGCGGTGGGTGGCGAGGCGTTCGTCTCCAAGGGCCTGGTGCGCACGATCATCGGCCTGGTCGGGGATATCGACTCCTTCCACCACCTCAACCTGCGCACCCTCAAGGGCGTCGCGGACGTGCACCGCATCTCCGACCCCTACAAGCTGGTCAGCCGCCAGCACCATCCCGACCGCTCGACGGTCTGGGTCGGCTCCGGCAGCCAGGTGCCGATCGGACCGGAGACCTTCACCTTCATCGCTGGCCCGTGCGCGGTCGAGAGCCGCGACCAGACGCTCGAGGCCGCCCAGATGGCCGAAAGGCGCCGGCGCCACGCTGCTGCGCGGCGGCGCCTTCAAGCCACGCACGTCGCCGTACGCGTTCCAGGGGCTCGGCCTCGAGGCGCTGGAGATCCTCGCCGACGTCGGCGTCGCCACCGGGCTCCCCGTGGTCACCGAGGTCGTCGACGCCCGCGACGTCGCGGTCGTCTCCGAGCACGCCGACATGGTCCAGATCGGCACCCGCAACATGGCCAACGTCGGGCTGCTCCAGGCGGTCGGCACCTGCGGGAAGCCGGTCCTGCTCAAGCGCGGCATGAACGCCACCATCGAGGAGTGGCTGATGGCCGCGGAGTACGTCGCGCAGCGCGGCAACCTCGACATCGTCCTGTGCGAGCGCGGCATCCGGACCTTCGAGGGCGCCTACCGCAACACCCTCGACATCTCCGCCGTCCCCGCGGTGCAGGCCACGAGCCACCTGCCGGTCGTGGTCGACCCGAGCCACGCCGCGGGCCGCAAGGATCTCGTCGTCCCGCTGGCCCGGGCCGCCATCGCGGTGGGCGCGGACGGCGTGCTCGTCGACGTGCACCCGCACCCCGAGACCGCCCTCTGCGACGGACCGCAGGCGCTGGACGGCAGCGAGCTGCGCGAGCTCGCGACCGCCGTACGACGGCTGCCCCCGGTGGTCGGGCGGGTCGACGCGTCGTCCCTCATACGGACCTCCTGACCTGCAAGGACACCCCTCCGTGGATACGATCCGACCGGAGGAGGAGGTGATCCGATGACCAGCTGCGCGTCCTGCGGCCACCAGCTCGGTGTCGGCCGGTTCTGCACCAACTGCGGCGCGCCCGTCGACGCCTCCGCCCCAGACGGCGCCCCGGTCAGCTCTCCGGTCAGCAACCCGGTCGCCCCACCCCCCTCCGGCGACGACTGGCGCACCGACACCGCCGAGCGGCGACTGTCCGAGGCCGCGGGCGACCCGCGGACGCCTCCCGCCGCCGTGGCGCCGCCCCCGCCGCCGCGCTACCCGCTGTTCGCGGACGAGGTAGACGGATACACGCCGTACGGCCCCCTCACGACGACCACCGAGCCGGCTCCGGAACCGGAAGCCGCGGCGCCGGAGCCGCTGGCCGAGCCGCAGCCCATGCTCTACGACTACGTCTACGACGAGGAGCGCCGCAGCCCCGTGCTGTGGGTCCTCGCGGCCGCGCTGGTGCTGGCGCTGGTCACGGCGGGCTGGTGGTTCCTGGTCCGCGACGACGGCTCCGACCCGACCGCCGAGGACGGCGGCAGCGGACAGTCAGGCCCGGCGTCCGAGACCAGCGCCGAGGACGGCGTCGAGGTCGCCGGTCGCGCGTCGGCCAAGGCACCGAAGACCGCGGAGCCCAACGAGGACGTCAACGGCGACCAGGTCTCCTACGACGCGAGCAACATGCTCGACGGCGTCGCCGACACCGCGTGGCGCGCACCGGGCGACGGCAGCGGGCTGAAGCTCACCTTCACCCTGCGCGAGCCGACCGAGCTCCACGAGGTGGGGCTGGTCAACGGCTACGCCAAGACCTCGACCGACAGCAAGGGCCGCACCTTCGACTGGTATCTCGGCAACCGCCGCATCGAGTCCGTCATCTGGGTCTTCGACGACGGGAGCAAGGTCCGCCAGGAGCTCGACGAGACCCGCGAGCTGCAGCTGGTCGAGGTCCCGGACGTCGTCACCAAGAGAGTGGTGCTCAAGCTCGCGACGGTGTCCGCCCCGGGCAAGGGCAGGGCAGGCCGCGACTTCACCGCGATCAGCGAGGTCTCGATGGTGGGCGAACCCACCACCTGATCTCGACCTAGGACAGCTTCGACAGGACCGCGGCCGCGGCCTGCGCGTCCTCGTCGGACACGTCGAGGTGGGTGACCATGCGTACGGCGGTCGGGCCGACGGTGGCCACGCGAACGCCGTGCTCGGCCGCTGCGGCGACGAAGGCCGCTGCGTCGCTGCGCTCCACCACGACGATGTTGGTGTCGACGGTGGCCGGGTCGAGCCCGCACGCCTCGGCCAGCAACCGGGCGTGGGCGTGGTCCTCCGCCAGCCGCTCGACGTGGTGGTCGAGGGCGTGCAGCCCGGCGGCCGCCAGGATGCCGACCTGGCGCATGCCACCACCCATCCGCTTGCGGCGTACCCGCGCCTCGTCGACGGCGTCCCGCGAGCCGACCATCAGCGAGCCGATGGGGGCGCCCAGCCCCTTGGACAGGCAGACCGACAGGACGGACGCGATGGCGCCGTACTCGACGAGCGGTACGCCGGTCGCCACGTGCGCGTTCCAGATGCGGGCCCCGTCGAGGTGTACGCCGGCACCCACGCCGGTCGACCAGGCCCGCAGATCCTGGAGCTCCTCGAGCGGCAGCACCGCGCCGCCGGCGAAGTTGTGGGTGTTCTCGACCGATACCGCCGCGGTCCGCACGAAGAACGGACCCATGTCGGGCGCGAACATCGACCGGATCGCGGGCAGGTCCGCCTGGCCACGAGGGTCCGTCCAGGTGCGCATCGTGATCCCGCCGATCGCGCCGTGCGCGCCGAGCTCGGCCCGGGCGATGTGCGCCGACGACTCGCAGAGCACCTCCTGCCCCTGCGCGACCAGCGACCCGACCGCCAGCACGTTGGCCATCGACCCCGTGGGCGTGAAGAGCGCGGCCTCGTGGCCGAACAGCCCCGCGACCCGCTCCTCGAGCGCGAGCACCGTGGGGTCCTCGCCGTAGACGTCGTCGCCGACCTCGGCCCGCGCCATGGCGGTGCGCATCGACTCGGTCGGTCGGGTGAGGGTGTCGGAGCGGAGGTCGATCTGGCCGGAGGTCACGAAATGGGGACTGTAGTGGTCGGCGCCCAGCCGACCGCTTGCCACCCTTCTGGTCGGACGGATCCGGTTCAGGCGGTGCGGAGCATCGCTGCCACGAGGAAGGCGAGCTCCAGCGACTGCACCCGGTTGAGCCGCGGGTCGCAGACCGACTCGTAGCGGGAGCCGAGGTCGATCTCGGCCAGCTCCTCGCCGCCGCCGACGCACTCGGTCACGTCGTCCCCGGTGAGCTCGACGTGGACGCCGCCGGGCCAGGTGCCGAGCGAGCGGTGCACGTCGAAGAAGCCCTGCACCTCGTCGATGACGTCGTCGAAGCGGCGGGTCTTGTAGCCGGAGGAGGCCTCGAAGGTGTTGCCGTGCATCGGGTCGCAGACCCACGCCACCTCGACGCCGGAGGCGGTGACCTTCTCGACGAGGTCGGGCAGGCCGTCCCGGATCTTGCCGGCGCCGAAGCGGGTGATGAAGGTCAGCCGGCCCGGCTCGTTGTCGGGGTTGAGCTTCGCGGCCAGCGCCAGCGCGTCGTCGGCGCTGGTGCTCGGCCCGAGCTTGACGCCGATGGGGTTGCGGATGTGCTTGAAGAGCTCCACGTGGGCGCCGTCGAGCTGGCGGGTGCGCTCGCCGATCCAGACGAAGTGCGCCGACACGTCGTACGGCGTCTCGGTGCGCGAGTCGATGCGGGTCATCGCGTGCTCGTAGTCGAGCAGCAGCCCCTCGTGGCAGGTGTGGAAGTCGACCCGGTGGAACTCGTCGGGGTCGGCCCCGATGGCCTGCATGAACGTGAGCGCCCGCTCGATCTCCGCGGCCACCCGCTCGTAGCGCTGGCCGATCGGCGACTCGCGGACGAAGTCGGTGTTCCAGGTGTGGACCTGGCGCAGGTCGGCGTAGCCGCCGGTGACGAACGCGCGCACCAGGTTGAGGGTCGCCGCCGAGGAGTTGTAGACGTCGACGAGCCGCTGCGGGTCGGGCACCCGCGCCTCGTCGGTGAAGTCGTAGCCGTTGACGGCGTCGCCGCGGTAGGCCGGGAGGGTGACGCCCTCGCGGGTCTCGAGGTCGGAGGAGCGCGGCTTGGCGTACTGCCCCGCGAGCCGGCCGACCTTCACGACCGGCACCGACGCGGCGTAGGTCAGCACGACGGCCATCTGCAGCAGCACCCGCAGCTTGTTGCGCACGTTGTCGGCGGTGACGCCGGAGAACGTCTCGGCGCAGTCGCCGCCCATGAGCATGAAGGCCTCGCCCCGGGCCACGGCGGCGATCTTGGTCTTGAGCTCGTCGCACTCACCCGCGAACACCAGCGGCGGCATGGTCCGGAGCCGGGCCACGGCGGCGTCGACGGCCGCCGCGTCGGGGTAGACCGGCTGCTGGGCCGGGCCCAGGGCACGCAGGGCCTCGAGGTCGGGAACGGTGCTGCTCACCGCTCAAGGGTACGGGCGCGGGGCAGCGCGCCCCGCATCGTTCTCACCGTCCGGCGGCGGCTACTCGAGGTGGTCGATGTCGCGGAAGCCGGTCTTCTTGGCCCGCACGCCGCGGTTGGCGACCCAGGTGATCGCCCAGAGGCCGATGCCGATCAGCATGAGGACGCCGGCGATCTGGTAGATCAGCGTGTCGCGGTCCACCCAGGGTCCGAGGAGGAACGCGGTGGCCGCCGCCGCGATCGCGGGCGTGGGCCCGGGCGAGCGGAACATCGACTCCCGGCCGTCGCGGCGCAGCACCAGGCAGGTGATGTTGACGATCGTGAAGACGCCGAGCAGCAGCAGTGACGTGACGCTGGCCAGGTTGATGACCACGTCGGACTCGGCCTTCTCGGAGACGTAGATGATCAGGCCGAGCGCCAGGAGCGTGGAGAAGATGATCCCGGCGTACGGCGCCCGCGTGTTGGGCGACACCTTGCCCAGCGTGCGCGGGAGCACGTCCTGCTGGGCCATGCCGTAGATCAGCCGGCTGGCCATCAGCATGTTGATCAGGGAGGTGTTGGCGACCGCGAACACCGCCAGGAACGGGAAGACCTTGTCGATCGGGAAGTCGGGAGCGCCGATCCGGACCACCTCGAGCAGTGCCCGGCCCTCCGAGGCGTCGGCGATCTGGTCGGACGTCAGCACCGTGACCACCGAGACCGCGACGAGCATGTAGATGATCACCGCGATGCCGAGACCGGTCAGGAGCGTCCGCGGGAAGATCTTCTCGGGCTCCTGGGTCTCCTCGACCATGTTGACCGAGTCCTCGAAGCCCACCATCGCGAAGAACGCGATCGACGTGGCCGCGGTGACCGCCAGGAAGATCCCCTTGTCATCCGGGTTCGAGAACGTGGTGATCCGGTCGAAGCTGCCGTCGCCCTGGGCGATGACGTAGAAGCCGACGCCGATGACGATGGTCAGCGCGGTGACCTCGACCAGGGTCAGCAACACGTTGAACTTCACCGACTCACCCACTCCGCGCAGGTTGATCAGGGCCAGCAGCACCATGAACCCGAGGGCGATCAGTGTGATGGTCCCGGTGCCCGGTGTGCTGTCGATCCAGCCGTTCGCCTCGAGGCCGCCGGTGAGGTTCTGGGCCAGCACGTTGGCCGAGGTCGACGCGCTGGTGATGCCGGAGCAGATCACCGCGAAGGCCACCAGGAAGGTGATGAAGTGAACGCCGAACGCCTTGTGCGTGTAGAGCGCCGCGCCCGCGGCCTGCGGATACTTCGTGACCAGCTCGAGGTAGGACAGCGCGGTCAGCGTGGCGACCGCGAAGGCGACGAGGAACGGCAGCCACACGATGCCGCCGACGACGCCGGCCATCTGACCGGTCACGGCGTAGACGCCGGCACCGAGGATGTCCCCCACCACGAACAGCAGCAGGAGCTTGGGTCCCATCACCCGTTTGAGATCAGGCTCGGGACCGTTCACGTCGACGGGGTCGCTGGAGGTCGTGGTCACCCCCGTGAGATACCCGTAGGGGTGAGATCACATGCAGACGGCCTGCCAGCAGACGCTCACCGGACGGTGCAGTCGACGATACCCAGGTCCTCGCACGACTGCGTGACGTGCTCCTCGAGCACCTGACCCTCGGCATCGCGGGTGACCACCTCGGCGGGCGCTCCGTCGAAGTGCGCCCAGAACATCGTGTTGCCCGGACTGACCGTGCCCGACTCGACCGTGGCGGCGACGGTGCTGCCGTCCTCGCCGACGAGCTCGACGGACGCCACGTCCGTGCCGTAGGTGCCGCCGATCCAGACGGTGTCCTTCGCCCCGCTCGCGTAGGTGTCGGCCGAGAAGACCTGCAGCTCCTGCCCCGGCTGCAGGAAACCGTCGGTCACCATCGTCCAGGCGGTCGTCCACGTGTCGTTGGCGCGCTCGAGCAGCATGGGGATGCAGCCGGTGACCGGCGTCCCTTGGTCAGCGGAGTTCGGCGCCCGCACGCAGGCGAGCTGCATGGGACCGGTGTCGACGAGCACGCCCTGGGCGATGGAGCCGGCGACGTGGTCGTCCGCGCCGTACTCGGCGACCTTGTCGTACAGCCACGCCGGGAAGGCGCCGGGCGCGAAGGAGGTCACTCCGCGGTAGCTGTGCGCGCCGACGTCGACCCGCGCGCCGTCGACCCAGTCGTCCTCGACCTCCATGCCGGCGAGCTCGTTCGTCGCGCCGGGCGGCTCCGGGATGACCACCTGCGTGTCCGAGACCTGGACGGCGCCGGGGATCTCGGTCAGCACCCGCCGGGTCAGGGGCGAGAGGGTCGTGGACGACCACGAGGGCCGCCCCGTGGCGTCGACGTTCGAGGCCTGCGGCCCGTCTCCGCCGAGGGCGGCGACCAGACCGACGGAGGCGAAGGCGACGCCGGCGGCGGCGCCGGCCACGGCGACGGTCGTGCGAGCCCGTCGCCGCCTGCCGCCCAGGGTCCGGATCGACGCGAGGGTGTCGGGCCGGAGGGCTTCCGGCTCCATGGTCCTGAGGGTCCGCTCGAGCTCGGCGACCGTGCGTTCGTCGTTCACTGTCCCACCACTTCCTCATAGGTCCGGTCGCCGTTGCCGGCGGTGACACGCAGCTTCCCTAGCGCGCGGGACAGGGTGCTCTTCACGGTGCCGCGGGTGACCCCGAGCTCCTCGGCCACCTCTGCCTCGGAGAGGTCGAAGTAGTGCCGCAGCACCACGATCCGCCGCTCCCGGTCGGTCAGGGTGTGCAGCAGCCGCACCGCCTCGTCACGCTCGTCGACCCGGGTGTCGGGTCGCGACGGGACGGTCCCCATGAGCGTGTCCCCCACCTCGACGGTCCCGTGCCTGCGCCGGATCCGGTCGATGTTGAGGTTCACGAGCACCCGCCGGGTGTAAGCGAGGGCGTCGGCCCGGCGTACCCGCCGCCAGTGCGCGTAGGTGCGCACCAGCGCCGCCTGCGCCAGGTCCTCGGCCAGGTGGTGGTCGCCCGTCAGCAGGTACGCCGAGCGCCGCAGCCGCGGCCACGCCGCCGTCGCGAACTCGTCGAACCCGTCGTCGTTCGAGGACCGGCTCACACCTGCTCCTGTCTGTGTGTCGTCACCAGTCTCTACGCAGGTGACCCAGACGAGGTTGAGTTCTAGCCGAAGAAGACCGCTGCCTCGGCGAACTCCTCCGGGCTGACCAGCTTGAGCTGGGCCGTGCCCTCGCTCAGCGGGACGCGGATGATGTCGGTGCCGCGGAGCGCGACCATCTTCCCGAAGTCGCGGTCGGCGACCGCGTCGATCGCGTGCAGCCCGAACCGGGTCGCCAGCCAGCGGTCGAACGCCGACGGCGTCCCGCCGCGCTGGATGTGGCCGAGGACGACGGCCCGCGCCTCACTCCCCGTGCGGGTCTCGATCTCGTGGGCCAGCCGGTCGCCGATGCCGCCGAGCCGCACATGCCCGAACGCGTCCTTCTCCCCCGACACCAGCGTCATGTCGCCGCCCTCGGAGGGCACCGCGCCCTCAGAGACCACGATGATCGGCGCGTAGTGGGTCTCGAAGCGGGTCACGACCCGGTCGCAGATCGCCTGGATGTCGAACGGCTGCTCGGGGATGAGCACCTCCGTCGCGCCGCCGGCGATGCCGGCGTGCAGCGCGATCCAGCCGGCGTGCCGTCCCATCACCTCGACGACCAGCACCCGGTGGTGCGACTCGGCCGTGGTGTGCAGCCGGTCGATCGCCTCGGTGGCGATGTTGACGGCGGTGTCGAACCCGAAGGTGAAGTCGGTGCCGGAGAGGTCGTTGTCGATGGTCTTCGGCACCCCGACCACGTCCACGCCCAGCTCGGCGAGCTTGGTGGCGACGCCGAGGGTGTCCTCGCCGCCGATGGCGACGAGCGCGTCGACGCCGTTCGCCTGGAGGTTGGCCTGGATCTGCTCGACGCCGCCGTCGATCTTGAACGGGTTGGTGCGCGACGAGCCGAGGATCGTGCCGCCGCGGGGCAGGATGCCGCGGCACTGCTTGATCCCGAGCTCCATCGTCAGTCCCTCGAGCGGACCCCGCCAGCCGTCGCGGAAGCCGATGAAGTCGAAGGAGTGATCGCGGACCCCGCGGCGTACGACCGCCCGGATCACCGCGTTGAGACCGGGGCAGTCGCCGCCACCGGTCAGGACGCCGACTCGCATGAGTGCTCCTGACGAAATTGGATCGTTCAAGTCGACGCCGACAGTAGTGACGATCGCCTCAGACTTCCAGTGCCGGGCCCCCGTCGTGGACCGGCTCCAGGGTGACCACGACGGGTGCCTGGTTGGTCACCGGCGCGGCGGCGAGCGGCAGCACCCGGCCGAGCAGCACCGAGATCCCGACGCCGGCCAGCGTCAGGCCGAGCAGCGCCAGCCAGAGCGGTGTATCGCCCCGCTCGAGCAGCCAGGCGAAGGACACCGGGGCGATCGTCCCCGACACGCTCCAGGCCAGCTGGATCATCGAGAGGTAGCGGCCGCGCAGGTGGTCC
Organism: uncultured Actinomycetota bacterium; assembly: GCA_963759065.1. Taxonomy (GTDB): domain Bacteria; phylum Actinomycetota; class Actinomycetes; order Propionibacteriales; family Nocardioidaceae; genus Nocardioides. The sequence goes on from CAVWYA010000020.1 coordinate 179,199, forward strand.
GGTGCCGCCTCCGCCGCCAGAGCGGAGGTCACCGGTCCACCGGTGAGCTCGCCGAGCGTGTAGACGACCGAGCCGACCAGCACCACCGCCACGCCCAAGGTGATGCCCACCGCGTTGGCACCGAGGAGGACCACGAACGACGCCGCGAAGAACAGGTTGGCCACCACAAGGATCCGCCACCGGACCCGGCCGGTCATCGCGCGCACGGCCAGCCCCTGGCCGAGCCCGACCATGATCGTGTTGATCGTGAACACCGCGCCCGTGACCCAGCCGGGCAGCCCGAGCACGGTGGTCGCGTAGACCGGCATCGCGAAGTTGAGCACCATCATCGACATCGAGAACGCGAACTGCGCGCACCACAGGACCCGGTAGGGACCGTCGCGCAGCACGGTGGCCCACGATCCGGGCTGCGCCTCGTGCTCGCTGCGCTCGGTCGCGGGTACGGCGAGCAGCAGCACGAACGCGACGGCGTATGAGACGGCGTTCGCGATCACGACCGCGGCGTACGCGCTCTGCGTGCCGATGGTGATCGCCAGACCCGAGACGAGGCCGCCCAGCGCGAACCCGACGTTGCGAAGGGCGCCCAGGAAGCCGAACCACTTCTCGCGCTCCCCCGGCACCGAGATGGCGGCGACGATGTTGCCGTAGGAGCCCCAGAACGCGGTGCGCCCCACGGCGACCACGACCGTCCACGCCGTGACCGCGACGAACGAGTCGGAGAACAGGTAGGCCACGAAGCCGACGCCCTGCAGCGCGTTGCCGGCCAGCAGCACCTGCTTGGCGCCGATCCGGTCGACGACCGAGCCGATCAGCGGGCCGGTGGGCAGCGAGATCAGGCTGGCGAGCGAGATGGCGGCCCCGACCTGCACCAGCGACAGGTCGGTGGCGACGAGGAAGTAGAGCATGCAGACCGGCATGAAGACGCCGCTGCCGACCGCGTCGATCGCGATCGCGGTGACGAAACGTCGATGGCGGCCGACGGACGGGAAGCCGAGCCGCTGGAGCACACGCTGATTGTGCGACCTCAACAGCGGTTGAAGGCAAGCCAGTATCGACTGCGGTGGTCGTTCGGCTGCTCGCTATCGTGCGGGCCATGACGTTCTCGATCGTGGCCAGGTCCGCAGACGGAGAGTCGTGGGGGGTCGCGGTGGCCTCGAAGTTCCTCGCCGTCGGGTCCGCCGTACCCGCCGCCGTGGCCGGCGTCGGCGCCATCGCCACCCAGGCCAGACGCCAACGTGGCCTACAAGGGGCAGGCGCTCGCTCACCTCGACGACGGCGCGACCGCGTCGGTGGCGCTGCTGCGGCTGCTGGAGGACGACGAGGGCCGCGACCACCGCCAGGTCGGCATCGTCGACATCGACGGCGGCGCCGCGTCGCACACCGGGCACGCCTGCATCGACTGGGCGGGAAGCGTCACCGGCGACGGCTACGCGATCCAGGGCAACATCCTCACCGGCGAGGACGTCGTGGACGCGATGGAGCTGGCCTGGAAGACCTCCGACCCAGACGCCCCGCTCGCGCGGCGTCTCCTCGAGACGCTGACCGCGGGAGACCTGGCCGGCGGGGACGCGCGCGGCCGGCAGTCGGCGGCTCTGCTGGTGGTCAAGGAGGGCGCCGGCTACGACGGCCTCGACGACATCGCCGTCGATCTGCGGGTCGACGACCACGCAGAGCCGATCCCCGAGCTGACCCGGTTACTGACCCTCAGCGAGCTGTTCCTCCAGGCGTCCACCGAGGAGGAGAAGGTGCCGGTCACCAAGGAGCTCGAGGAGGAGCTGGAGGCGTTCGCGCAGGCGCAGGGCGCCCGTGACTTCCAGGCCTGGGTCGGCACCGAGAACTACGAGATGCGCGTCGCGCCCGACACCAGCTGGATCGACCAGAAGATCCTCGACATCGTCCGCGGCACCCCCGCCAAGTGACCGCGAAGTGACCGTCCTGGCGATCGACGCCGGCACCACCGGCGTCACCGCCGTCGTCGTCACCGAAGACGGCGGGATCGCGGCGAAGGGCTACGAGGAGTTCCGGCAGCACTTCCCGAAGCCGGGCTGGGTGGAGCACGCGCCGGAGGAGATCTGGCAGGCCACGCTCGCGGCGGTCCGGCAGGCGATCGACCAGGTGGACGCGTCGGAGCTCGGGGCCGTAGGGATCACCAACCAGCGCGAGACGATCGTGCTCTGGGACCGCGAGACCCTCGGCTCCCCGCGGCGGGCGATCGTGTGGCAGGACCGGCGTACCGCCGAGATCTGCACACGCCTCAAGGACGCCGGCCACGAGGAGCGGGTCGCCGAGCTGACCGGGCTGCGGCTCGACCCCTACTTCTCCGGCACCAAGCTGATGTGGCTGGCCGAGCACGAGCCGCACACCTGGGCGCTGGTCGAGTCGGGGCGGTACGCCGTCGGTACGGTCGACTCCTACCTGATCGCCCGGCTGACCCGCGGGACCTATCACGTCACCGACGTCTCCAACGCCTGCCGCACGCTGCTCTTCGACCTGGCCGCCGGCGACTGGTCCGACGAGCTGTGCGAGCTGTTCGGCGTACCTCGCGACGCGCTGCCCGAGCTGGTCCCCAACTGGGGCGAGGTCGCCACCACCGACCCCTCGTCGTTCCTCGACCTGTCGCTGCCCATCGCCGGGATCGCCGGCGACCAGCAGTCGGCGCTGTTCGGGCAGACCTGCTTCGACCCGGGCGACGCCAAGTGCACCTACGGGACCGGGTCGTTCATCCTCACCAACACCGGCTCCTCGCTGGAGCGCTCGGACGCCGGGCTGCTCTCGACCGCGGCGTGGCGCTCGCCGTCGGGCGAGCTCACCTACGCGCTCGAGGGCGCGATCTTCGTGACAGGCGCGGCCGTGCAGTGGCTGCGCGACGGGCTCCAGATCGTCGGCTCCGCCGCTGAGACCGAGGCGATCGCGGCCACGGTCGACTCCACGGAGGGCGTGGTCTTCGTGCCCGCCCTGACCGGCCTCGGCGCTCCACACTGGGACCCGCACGCGCGGGGGATGATCATCGGCATCACGCGGGGCACGACGCGGGCGCACGTCGTACGCGCGACGCTCGAGGCGATCACGTTCGAGGTCCGCGACGTGCTCGAGACCATGCCCAACCACGGCGCCCCGCTGCGCGTCGACGGCGGTGCCTCCGCCAACGACCTGCTCTGCCAGCTCCAGGCCGACCAGCTCGGCGTCGAGGTCCAGCGGCCTCGTCTCGTCGAGACCACCGCTCTCGGAGCGGCGTTCCTCGCCGGGCTCGGCACCGGCGTCTGGTCGTCGACCGACGACCTCCGCGAGACCTGGCAGCTCGACCGCGCGTTCACGCCCGCGGCCGATCGCTCTCTGGCTGATGCGGGCCACGTCCGCTGGATCGACGCCGTCGAGCGCTCGAAGGGCTGGGCCACGGAGTAGTGCTGCCCTCCCCCACCGCGCGCCTGCGCTTCCGCGAGATGACCGTCGACGACCTCGACGAGATGACCGCCGTACTCGGCGGCCCCGACCCGGCCCGCCCGGACCGGCGGGAGCGGACGCGCGAGGACGCCGAGCGCTGGATCGCCTGGAACATCCGGAACTACGCGGACCACGGCCACGGTCTCTGGATCGTGGAGACGCACCACGGTGAGGTCGTCGGCGACTGCGGGCTGACGATCCAGGACGTCGAGGGCGAGCCGTTCCTCGAGGTCGGCTACCACACGAAGCTGGCGATGCGCGGCCAAGGCCTGGCCGCCGAGGCGGCGGCGGCGGTCCGTGACGCCGCGCGCGACGCAGGCATGCCACGCCTGATCGCGATCATCCGCCCGGACAACCTGCCCTCCCAGCGAGTCGCCCAGAAGATCGGGCTGACGCTAGAGCGCACGGCGTTCAAGAGCGGTGGCGACGTGCTCATCTTCGGAGCGGATCTCTGACCCGCCGCCGCGTCGCCCTGCTGCTCGGCGGATGCGTGACGCTCGGCACCGGGGTGGCGATGCTGCTGACGGCGGACCTCGGCTCGGACGGCTTCTCCACCTTGGTCAACGGTGTCTCGATCAGCGTCGACACCCCCTTCGTCCTGGCCAACGCCGGGGTCAGCGTGGCCTTCCTGCTGCTGGCAGCGGTGAGAGGACTCCGCCCCGGCGTGGGGACGCTCGTGCAGGTCGTGCTGGTGGGCTCCATCGTGTCGCTGCTGATGCCGGTCATGGACGTCCCGGGTTCCCTGGTCGGCCAGGTCCTCCTGCTGACGGCGTCGCTCCCCGTGCTCGCCCTGGGTATCGCGTCCTACCTCGGCTCCCACCTCGGCGCCGGCCCCGCCGAGTCCGCCGCCCTCGCCTGGGATCCGCCGGTGCCGTTCCGCTGGAGCTACAGCGCGGTCCAGCTCACGGGTGCGGTCCTCGGGTGGCTGCTCGGCGCCACGGTCGGCCCCGGGACCCTGGCGGTCATCCTCCTGCTCGGCCCGGTCGTGGATCTGGCCAGCCGCCTGCTGCGGCTCGACCTTCGGCAGTAGCGCCGCCCCGACGGCCCCGCTCACCAACGGGTGGGCGGGGTCCGGGGCGGGGTGGTCAGGGTTCGCCGAAGTGGCGGAGGAAGTCGCGGGCCCATCGGAGTCGTTCCGGATCGGGGGTCACGTCAACGGTGCCGGAGTGGTCTCTGAGGAACTGGTAGCCGAGCGGGCTGCGCCACAGGTAGACGCCGGGTTCGACGGTGACATAGGTCCAGCCGCCGGTGGTCTTGGCGCGGTGATGTCGTCGGCAACAGGGCGCTTGGTTGCACGAGCAGGTCGGCCCGCCGTCCTCGTGAGGGACCCGGTGTTCGCAGTCGCAGTCCTCGGCGGGGCGGAAGCAGAACGCGAACACGCAGGTGCCGTCGCGGAGCTGGGTCTGCAGCTTGAGCCGCGCCGAGGCTTCGTAGGAGCCGACGTGGATGTGCTCGGCCAGGTCGAGGACGGGTTGGACGGTGATCTGGGCGTCGGGGCGGCGCACCACTCGCGGACCTGCGCGGCGGTGATCGGGCCGCGGGTCTCCTGGAGCCTGGCGATCCCGCCGGCGCCGAGGACGGCGGCCTGTTCGAGGTGGACGTGCAGCACCACCTCACGCTTGCGAGGCTGCTTGGGCTCAGCGGCGCCCTCGGGGAGCTCGAGAGGCTGCTGGCCGCGGGCCAGGTTGCCGACCGCGAGCGCGCGACGGACGTCGAGGGACTCGTTGGAGCCGAGGAGGAGCTGGTGGTGGGCGTCGGCGGCGACCGCTGCCTCGAGGTCGAGGGCGTCGGCCAGGTCGATGTCGCCATCGACCCGGACCCGCCCGTTGACGCCGACCTCGGCCAGCGCGATGTCGAAGTGCCCCGCCTCGACGGCGGCGAGGCGCTCCGCTTCGGTGGCCTCGGGGTCGAACCGGGCCTTGGCCTCCTCGATCAACCGGCCCAGCTGCGCGGGCCCGATGGAGTGCGCGAACGGGGCGACCATGGCGTCCACGAACGCCGCCGTCTCCGGTGAGAGACAGATCGTCTGCTCGGCGATGAACCCCAGCTTCCACGCCTGCAATTCACCTGCGTCGAGACGGGCCCAGCAGCTGGTCAGCCGGTAATAGCCCTCGACCGCTTGGGAGAGGTAGCGGCGCCCGGAGTCGGTGGACCGGCCCATCGCAGCGGCGAACTCGACGACGGCGAACTCCGCGACCTCCGGACACCCCTGCCCACCGAGCGGCAGACACGACTCGTGCCACTCATCCAAGGGCCCGACCAGCGAGTCACCGGAGTGCATCGCCGCCCACCGAGCAGCCGCCATGAAGACCTCGCGGGCGGCGTCGTCCTCGGCCGCCTTGCGCGCCCGCGCGTAGGCCAGCACGGCGGCGGGGTCGTCTGCTCCTTCGAGCGAGATCGGGTCCAGGGTGGAGGTCATCGTGGGACCAACTCAACCATCGACCACCGACAGTCGAAGGGCCCAGATCGCGTTACTCCACAGGGATCCCGAAACCTTTTTCAGAAAGTTTGCGAGGCCGGTCGGCGGGGTCGGCTCGGGTCGGGTCCCAGCCTTCGCTGCGGTGGTCTCCACAAGCTCGACCAGCGGGTGGTCCAGCAGGTGCCTACCTTGCGGAGGTTTCGAGACGGTCGCTGCGCGACCTCCTCAACCAGCGATACGCAACCACGTGCCCAAGCCGCAGGCAGAGCTCCGGCGGCAACCCGATAGCCAGCCCGCCTTTGACCCTCGCCTGTCGGGTTGCCGCCGTACCCACTCACGCACGCGGGCCGCGGTGGACTCGACAAGCTCGACCAGCGGTGGGCCAGCATGTGCCTCCGCTGCGGAGGTTTCGAGACGGTCGCTGCGCGACCTCCTCAACCAGCGGTAGTGGGCCAGTTCCAGCGCGGCCTGCGGTGGTCTCGACAAGCTCGACCAGCGATACGCAACCACGTGCCCAGGTTGCACCAGACCGCCGGCGGCACCCGGCTCGGCGCCTACCCCTCCAGCTTCGCCACCGCCTTGGTGGCCGCGTCTCTCGCCTTGGTCGCCTCAGCCACCGCCTCCTGCGCCTCGTCTCGGGCTTCCTCGGCCTCGGCGATCTCGTCGTCCACCTCGTCGCCGGTCTCCTCGAGCGCGGCGATCTTGCGCTTGAGCTCGTCGATCTCGGCCTGGATCTGCATCGACCTGGCTTCCAGGTCGGAGAGCTCCTTGGCAGCCTCGTCGTAGGTCGACGTCGCTTCGGTCAGCTCGTCCTCGGCCTCCGACAGCGCCTCGCGAGCGGCGGCGAGCGCCTTCTCGTCGCGGTCGGGGTCGGGGACGACGTGCAGGTCCGGCTTGGAGGGGGCGGCGTCCTGGGTCGATGCGACGAAGCCGAGCGCGTCCGGGAGGGCGACAGCGCGGTCCAGGTCGACGGCACCGACGCCGGTGGACTCGAGCGCGGTGATGAGCATCCCGCTGCGGACCGCCTTGGCGCACTCCTCGTCGATCATGGCGGCGGTGAGCGTGGCCTCGACCTGGGCGGCAACCGCCTCGGTGACCTTCTGGCCGTGCTCGCGGGCCAGTCGGCGGGCCTGGGTGGTGACCGCGGCGGTCACCTGGCGGCGCTGCCGGGTGAGCTGGCGCAGGTCGTCGCCGGACATCGACTCCTGGGCGGCCCGCAGCGCGGTCCCGACCTGGAGCAGCTGCTCGACCTGCTCGGCCTCGTGCCGCACCAGGAGATTGATGACCCAGCCGGCCATGGACGGCTTCTTGAGCGCCTTGACCTCCTTCGCCAGGTCGGTGCCCTTGAGCTCCTTGGCCTTCGCGTCGCGCGCCGGGGTGAACTCGGGCAGCGTCAGGGCATACAGCTCGTCAGCGATCGCCAACAGCTCATCAGCCATGTGCGGATTCTGGCAGGCGCAGCTCCAGCTCCAACGGGTACGGCGGCCACTCGGCCGGTTGCTCGCGACCAGTGGGCTCCCAGCCGAGGTGTTCGTAGAGCCCGCGCGCCCGGTGGTTGGCGACCAGCACCCACAGCACCGGCACGCGTCCGGCGGCACGGATGTCGTCGACGGCCAGAGCCACGCCCTGGCGCGCCAGCCCGGTGCCCCAGTGGTCCGGATGCACCGCCAGGTGGCGGAGCCGACCGGCGTCGTCCCAGGAGACGAAGGCGACGTCGGTCATCAGCACCGTCACGGACGGGTCGGCGAGCGTCTCCCGCCACCGGGCGAGCACGCCGTCGTCGGGGAACGGCAGCCCGCCGAACACGTGGGCCAGCCCGACCACGTTCGCCTCGCGCTCGAGGTCGCGGAGCGCGGCCGCCTCGTCGGCCGTGGCCGGACGCCAGGTCACGGCCGTCCGGCTGCGGTCCACGCGAGGTGCTTGGCCCACTGGTCGGCGTACAGCGCGCGGAGCTCGACGTCGTCGATCCCCTCCAACGAGAGACGGGTCCCATCGACGAGCGCCTCGCGCCACGCGTCGTACGACGTGAGCTCGGTCTGCGTCGCGCGGTCCGGGAGGATCCGGTGCCACAGGCAGCCGCGAACGGTGTCGATGCCGTCGGCGTCCCGACGCTGGACGACCAGGATCTTGGCGAACCGGCCGTCGCCGGGCGCCGACAAACGAGCGTGCGCCTCCTCGACGACCGACTGCTCGGTGGACCGGGCCGAGATCTCTATGCCGGTGAAGGTCCCGGCGCGGTCGTGGAGGAACGACCAGCCGTCTTCGCGCACCTCGGTGATCTCGTAGCGGAAGCCGTCCTGGTCGTGCCGGCCGACGAGGATCGGGACCGGTTCGCGGAACGCGTCGCCGAGGCCCACGTCGACCCACCACCGCCCACCAGGGTTGTCGGCGGTGGGCAGTCGGTCGGCGACCAGCACGAGGTGGTTCAGGGAGTTGTCGTACCGGTCGTCCTCGGTCGTCCACACGTGCCCGTGCCGGCGGCTCAGCTCGAAGCCGAGCTCGCCCAGCACGCTGCCGAGCGCGCCGTTCTGGTGGAAGCAGTAGCCGGCCCGACCCACGGCGCCGACCCGCGCCAGGCTGTCTCCGGGGTCGGCCGAGGGCGGCCGGCCGAGCATGATGCCGAGGTTCTCGTAGGGCACGCCGTCCAGGTGCGCCCGGTGCAGCGTGACCAGGGTGTCGTACGTCGGCGGCAGGTCGTCGCCGGCGATGCCGACGCGGCGCAGGTACGCCGCGGCGGCCTCACTCAGCGGCACCGTCGTCCTCTGCGTCCTCGTCCTGGTCGAGCCCCTGGGCGATCGCGTAGCGGGTCAGCTCCACCCGGTTGTGCATCTGGAGCTTGCGCAGCGTGTTCTGCACGTGGTTCTGGACCGTGCGGTGCGAGAGCACCAGCCGCTCGGCGATCTGCTTGTAGGACATCCCCTTGGCGACCATCCGCAGGACCTCGGTCTCGCGCTCGGTGAGCGTGGGCTGGTCGGGGTCGGTGGTCGCGGGCTCGGAGAGGCGGCGGTACTCCCCCAGTACCAGCCCGGCCAGGCCGGGGGTGAAGACGGTGTCGCCGTTGGCCACGCGGCGTACGGCGTCCAGCAGCTCCTTGCGCGAGGCGGACTTCACCAGGTAGCCGGTCGCGCCCGCCTTCACCGCCTCGAGCACGTCCTCCTGCTCGCCCGAAGCCGACAGGATCAGCACCCGGGCCGACGGGTCCTGCCGCAGCACCTCCGCGGTGACCTCGACACCGTTGGGCGGCGGGATCTGGAGGTCGAGCACGACGACGTGCGGGCGGCAGGCCGGGAACCGGGCCAGCGCCTCGCCGCCGTTGGCGGCGACCCCGACGACGTCGAACCCGGCGTCCTGCAGGTCGCGCTCGACCGCGTCGCGCCACATGGGGTGGTCGTCGACCACCATCACCTTGATCCGTGGCTGCGACTCGGCCTCACTCACGTGGGAATCCAACCACGCGCCCGGCGCCCGCCTGCGATGTCGGAGGCCCTGCCTAGGATCCCGAGCATGACCTTGAGCATCGCCACCGTCGCCTTCGACTCGACCGACCCCGTCCCCCTCGCCCGGTGGTGGGCCGACCAGCTCGGGGGTGAGGCCAGGGACCCCTTCGGCGGCTTCTTCGTCTTCGTGTCCGGCGGACCGATCCAGATGGCGTTCCAGAAGGTCGCCGACCCCACCCCCGGCAAGAACAAGCTGCACATCGACCTGGTGGCCGACGACCTCGACACGGAAGTGGACCGCCTGGTGGCGGCAGGTGCCGGACTGGTCGAGCGACGCGGCGACGAGTCGTTCCGCTGGGTGACGCTCACCGACCCCGACGGCAACGAGTTCTGCGTGGCCCAGCTGTCCGAGGCTGAGGCCGCGCTGGGCTAGGCCCTAGAGCCGAAGCCACCGCCCGCGCCGGTGCAGCAGCGGGTCGTCGTCCGCGCCCACCTCGAGGTGCTCGACCACGCAGGTCAGCTGCCGTGACCAGCCGACCTCACTCACGATCTCGACGCGTACGCCGGCCCAGGTGGTCGCATGCGCCAGCCGGGGTCCCCACTCGGTGTCGACGAAGTCGGCCTGGCGGAACACCCCACCGGGCGCGGGCGCCGTCCCGGCGAAGCCCTCGGCCAGGTCGCGGTCCGGCCAGCTGAGCAGCTGGACGACCGCGCAGCCGGTGTCCGCGACCGCCTCGGCGAGCTCTGAGTCGGGGTCGACCAGGCCGAGGACCCGGGCGGGCTCGCCCAGCGCGACCAGGACAGAGGTGAGCGTGAGCCCGGCCCGGTCGGAGTCGCGGCCGGCGGTCCAGAGGGTGGCCGCGCCGCCGAGCCGGCCACGGAACCGACGGGCCGGGTCCGGTTCGGGGTCGGCGAACGGATGGGTCGAATGGATGGTCACCGGGGCACCACGAGCTCCCACTCCGTGCCGTCGGTGCCTGTCGTGATCCTGGCCGTCCCGCCGAGGTCCTCGACCCGGCCCAGGATCGACTGGCTGACCCCGAGCCGCCCGTCGGCAGCGGCGCGCTCGAGGCGGCCCTCGGGGATGCCCGGCCCCTCGTCACGGACCGAGATCTCGACCCGGTCGGGGAAGCCCTCGAGCAGCACCCAGGCACGCGCGTCGGGACCCACGTGCACGGCGACGTTGTCGAGACAGGCGGCGACCACGGCGACCAGCTCCGAGGCGACCTCCGCGGGCAGCTCGACGGAGCCTGCAGTCACGACCTCGACCCCGGGGCGGCTCTCGAGGTGGACGAGCGCGGACGCCAGGTCGATGGTTCCTTCGGCGCCGGGCGAGACCTGGTCCTGCTCACGGATCAGGGTGCGCAGCGCGACCTCCTGCTCGCCGGCGAGGCGACCCAGTGCGGCGGCGTCCCCGCCCAGCTCGGCGCCCCGCCGCTGCACCAGGCCGAGGACCTGCAGCACCCCGTCGTGGACCGCCCGGGCCAGCCGGACCCGCTCGGCGGCCGCGGCCGCGTCGCGCTGGGCCCGGTCACGCTCGTCCGCCATCCGTTGGAGGGACTCGACCATGAAGCCCACGATCGGCCCGCCGACCAGCAGCAGGAAGGCGTTGCCGTAGTTGGCCTGGCTCACGTGCTCCCGGATCGACAGGTCCGCGGCCGTGATGCACACCCCGGCGACCAGACCCCCGAGCCAGCGCCAGTGGATCGCCCACGCCAGCAGGGCGCCCATCACCCAGAACGCCGGCACCGTCGCCGACAGGCCGTCCCCCTTGAGCAGCGGGGAGACCAGGACCGCACCGACGGCGGCGGCCAGGTCGGCGACCAGCAGCAGCGCCGTGCGGCGCCGCCGGACGTCGTACGCCCAGATCGAGAACGCCGTCCAGGCGGCCATCGCGACGAGGCAGGCCGCCCCACCGAGGGGGTGCACGAAGTTGTCGCGGCGATAGACGTTGAGCGCGACCGCGTGGGCCAGGAGCAGGATCCGGAGGATCGCCAGCCACGAGAACAGCCGGTCCTCGACGGTCTGCGCGGGGCTGAACCACCACGTCGCCGCCCGACGGACCGGCGAGGGCACCCGGAGACCGGCCAGAGTCAGGGCATCTCTCTCAAGTGCTGGCGGCGCCGGACGCCGCCCAGATCACGCGCTGGCGGCGGCGCCGACCCTTCGAAGACGCCCAGTCTGGGTGCGTGCCGGTGACTGACCAGCCCGCGCCTGGACGACGCCAGCATCCACCAGCCCTGGAGAGACATGCCCTACGACGCCTTCTTGTTCAGCTCGTCGTGCACGGCGGCGTCCTCGGCGGCGTTCTCGGCGTCGGCCGCGGCCTTCTTCGACTCCTCCTTGGCGCGGCCGGCGTACTTGTCGACGTACTCCTGGCCGGAGAGCCGCATGATCTCGTACATGATCTCGTCGGTGATCGACCGCAGGATGTAGCGGTCGTTCTCCATGCCCTCGTAGCGCGAGAAGTCCAGCGGCTTGCCGAAGCGCACGATCGGCCGGGTGAACTTGCCGAAGGTCTGGCCGGGGGGCGCCACGACGTCGGTGCCGACCACGGCCACCGGGATCACCGGCACCTTGCACTCGAGAGCGAGCCGGGCCACCCCGGTCTTGCCGCGGTAGAGCTTGCCGTCGTGGGACCGGGTGCCCTCGGGGTAGATCCCGAAGAGGTCACCCTCCTCGGTGAGGATCCGCTTGGCCGCCGACAGGGCGCCCTCGGCGGCGCTGGCGCCGGACCGGTCGATGGGCACCTGGCCGGCGCCGGAGAAGAACTTCTTCTGGAACCAGCCCTTGATGCCGGGCGTGTTGAAGTACTCCGCCTTGGCCACGAAGGTGACGCGTCGCGGCAGCGTCAGCGGCATGAACAGCCAGTCGGCGTAGGACAGGTGGTTGCTGGCCAGGATCGCCGGTCCCGACGCGGGCACGTGCTCGGCCCCGCTGACCTGCGGGCGGAAGACGAGTCGGAGCACCGGTCCGAGGGCCACCCACTTCAGGAACCAGTAGAACACCCCGCTGACCTCCCACATCTTCGCCAACTGGACTGCCCGTCGGCCGAACTCTAGTCCTCCCCGCAACCGGCGTACGCTCGGTCCCGTGCAGCGCGACAGCGACGAGGACGCCTGGCGCTCCATCGTCGACAACTACGGCGAGCGGATCGAGCTGGACGACGAGTCGTCCAGCGAGTCCGTCGGCGAGCCCGACGACAACAAGGAGTACGACGCGGCCCCCAGCGCCGGGCTCCAGCGGCTGTTCCGGCCGCTGCCCGAGCCGCAGACCGACACGGACTTCGAGGACGAGCTCGACGAGTTCGTGCCTCCGACGCCACCGCCCCTGCCCAAGCTGTCCCCTGACCGGTTCCTCGCCTGGGCGGGGCTTTTCGGGTCGCCCACGATCCTGCTCATCTGCCTGGTGCTCGACATCCACCTGGCGCCCTGGCTGGGCTACCTGCTGGTCGCGTCGTTCATCGGTGGGTTCGCCTACCTGGTGGTGAAGATGCCGCGGAACACCGACATCGACCCCTGGGACGACGGAGCACGTATCTAAACCAGGGCGCGGAGGTTCGCGAGCGGAGCTCGCGCGAGCGGAGCTCGCGCGCCCCCGCGAACTCGCGGGGGTAGACAATCAAGTCCTACGGGGTGGTCCGGCGGAACCAGCCCTCGCCGCGCTGCTCGCGCAGCTGTTGCCGCAGCTGCTGACGCTCGAGCTGACGCTCGCGCCGGCGGTCGGCGCGACGGGACCGCCGCGCGGCCGAGCGCGCCATGTCGGCGGCGCCGATGAAGCCCGCCTGAGGACCGAGGCTGGCCAGCAGGACCGGCGGCTCCGCGCGGTAGCCACGGCCGACCAGCGACCGGAGCATCGACTCCCGGGTCGGCCCGAGCAGGAGCTCGCCGGCGTCGGAGACCCCGCCGCCGATCACGATGGCGTTGGGGTCGAACGCCGCCACGAGGCCCGCGGCGCCGGTGCCGAGCCAGCGGCCCACGTCTGCGAGGAGCTCGATGGAGAGCGGATCGCCCTGCTGGGCGGCTTCGGTCACCTGGGGGCCGCTCAGCTGCGCGGGGTTGCCCCCGCAGACCTGGGTCAGGTGGTGGGCGACCGGCGAACGGGCCACGATCAGCTCGCGCGCCTCGCGCTCGAGGGCGTTGCCGGAGGCGTACTGCTCCCAGCAGCCCCGGTTGCCGCACGGGCAGCGGTGGCCGTCCGGCACCACCTGCATGTGCCCGAACTCGCCGGCCATGCCGTTGGCGCCGCGGTAGACCCGGCCGTCCATGACGATCGCGCCACCGATGCCGGTGCCGAGCGTGATGCAGAGGACGAAGCGGTGCCCGGCGCCGGCACCGAACCGGCTCTCGCCGAGCGCCGTGGTGTTGGCGTCGTTGTCCACGACCACCGGGATGCTGATGCGATTCGACAGGCGCGCCCGCAGGGGCTCGTCGCGCCACGCCAGGTGCGGAGAGAACATCACGGTGGAGCGGCTGGCGTCGACGAAGCCGGCGGCGCCGATGCCGACCGCGGCGACGTCGTACAGCTGCTGGAGCTCGTGGACCAGCTCGACGATGGTGTTCTCGACCCCGACGATGTCGTGACCCAGGGTGGGCCGGCGGCGGAGCTCCACCACGCTGCCGCTCGAGTCGACGACGCCGGCCAGGATCTTGGTCCCGCCGATGTCGATGCCGATCGTCAGCGGGTCCCACAGGTTGACGCGGGCCCGGCGCGAGGCACGGGTGGAGGCTCGGGTGGTTCGTTCGGACATGGTGGTCGTCTACCTCAACGCCGGGCCAGGTCGGCGGCACCGATCAGCCCGGCGCGGTTGCCGAGCCGGGCCTTGCGGATCTCGAGGACCGGGCGGTGGCCCCGGCCGGTCAGCTGCGACTGGAACGCCGCGCGCACCGGGGCGAGCAGGAGGTCGCCGGCCTCACCCACACCGCCGCCGATGACCACGACGGCCGGGTCCAGGACCGCCGTCAAGGAGGCGATGCCCTCGCCCAGCCAGCGCCCGACAGCGGCCAGCTGCTCGATGGCGAACGGGTCGCCGGCGCGGGCCGCCTCGGTGATCAGCGGTCCGGTGATCTCGTCGGGGTCACCGCCGGCGAGGTCCAGCAGCGTCTGGGCGAGCAGCGACCCCGCGCGCGCTGCCCCACGGGCCTCGCGGACCAGCGCGTTGCCGCTGCCGTACTGCTCGAAGCAGCCGCGGTTTCCGCAGCCGCACAGGAGGCCGTCGGGCACCACCCGCATGTGGCCGATCTCGGCGCCGACCCCGAACGCTCCCGGAGCAGCTCGCCGTCGTGCACGATGCCCCCGCCGATGCCGGTGCCGACGGTGACCAGCAGGAGGTCGTCGACGTCGTGGCCGGCGCCGTAGGTGAACTCGCCCCAGGCGGCGGCGTTGGCGTCGTTCTCGACCACGACGGGGAGGTCTACCCGCGCCTCGAGGTCGGCCTTGAGCGTGACGTCGCGCCAGGCGATGTTGGGCGCGAACATCACCGTCGCGCGGGCCTTGTCGATGTAGCCCGCCGCGCCGACCCCGACCGCGGTGATCTCGTGCCGCGACTTGAGCTCGGTCACGAGCTCCTCGATGGCCTTCTCGATGGCTTCGGTGTCGGTCGCCGGCGACTCGACACGGAGCTCCTCGACGATGGCGCCCTGGTCGTCGACCACGCCGCCGAGGATCTTGGTGCCGCCGACGTCGATGCCGCAGGCGAGGGTCATGGGACGTCCTCACCCCTGTCGCTGTCGTCGGCCGCGTCGGCGTCGAGGTCGATGTGCTGGACCCTGGACGACGGCGGCTCGGCGGCGCCGGCCGCCGAGAGCAGCCCTGCCGCGGCCTGCAGGAACGTCGAAGCCGCCTGGGTGAGCTGGGCCTTCACCTCAGGGCTGGCGTCGCGTATGGCGTGCACGGTCCGGCAGATCGGGCAGTAGAGGCACTCGGCGTCGCCGGTGGCGATGTGGTCGTTGACGTCCCGGGCCCTGTCACCGAACTGGTCGCCGGCCCAGTCGGCCAGCGCGCCGAGCAGCTTGGCGGCCTCGTCGCCGACGCTGCCCGCGGGTTCGTCCTGGGGCGGCGTCATCCGACTCGCTCCTTCGTGTCCGTCTTGGTCCCGGCGGCCGGGTCCTGGAACGAGACGCGCAGCACGCCCTCGTCGTCGACCCGAGCGGCGGTCACCTGCAGTCGAGCCAGCCTCGCCGGCAGTGTGAGCAGGCGCCGATAGGACCCGACGGTCACGACGAGCTCGTCGCCGCTGCGCGCGAGGTCGACCTCGTCGCGGTTGACGAAAGGCAGCCGCAGCCGCAGCTGCACGCCCGAGCGGACCGAGACCACCTCGAAGGGGCTGCGCACGCCGGACGAGGCGACGGGGTCGGACCCGTCGTACATCGTGCGGGCGAGGTCCTCGAGCGCTGCGACGCCCACGGGCTCGGTGGCGCGGTACTCCGAGCGCCACAGGGGAATGCCGGCGAACGACTGGGTCACCTCGGCCAGGACGGCGTCCTGGGCCATCACCCAGCCGGCCCGCCAGTCGTCGGCGCCGTCGGCCGGGAAGACCCGGTTGGCGACGACCCCGTCGACGCGGTAGCCGAACAGTGAGAGCGTCGTGTACGCGCGGCGCGCCTCGGCCAGGACCACGGCCTCGGGGGTGAGCACGATCCGGACGCTGGCGTCGGGGCCGGAGAGCAGGTTGCGGACCTCGTCGAGCTCGGCGTGCAGCCGTTCGACGGCGCCGAACACGCTCCCGCCGGGCATCGGCACGCCCGCGGCCCGGGTGAGGACGGGCCGCAGCGCCTTGACCACGCGCTGCTGGACCGGGAAGACGCGCTGCATGTACCAGCCGAGCGCCTCCGGCAGGGCCAGCAGCCGCAGCGTCTCGGCCGTGGGCCCGCAGTCGACGATGACGAGGTCCCAGTCGTCGGAGAGGGCGTGCAGCCGCAGCTCGAGGAGGGCCAGCACCTCCTCCGCGCCCGGGATGACCGTCAGCTCCTCGGCGGCGACCGGGTCCATGCCGGTCGTGTCGAGGACCGAGATCAGGTAGCCCTGGATCTCCGCCCACGACTGCTCGAACCGCAGCTGGGCGTCGACCTGCTGGACGAACAGGTTCTCGGCGACCTGGGTCGGCTCGGGGCCGACCATGGTGCCGAACGCGTCGGCCAGCGAGTGCGCCGCGTCGGTGGACAGGACGAGCGTGCGGTGGCCCTCGGCGGCCGCGAGGGCAGCCGTGCCCGAGGCCACAGTCGACTTGCCGACGCCGCCCTTGCCGGTGAACAGGAGGATCCGCAAGGGGTTACCCGAGGGACTCGACGCGCTTCTTCAGCCCCTTGAGCGCGGTGTCGATGAGGATCTTCTCGCCCTTGCGCTTGAGCATCCCGATCAGCGGGATCGAGACGTCGAGCGCGAGCCGGTAGGTCACCTCGGTCGAGCCGCCGCCGAGCTCACGCAACACGTAGGCGCCGTCGAGAGCGCGGAGCATCCGGCCCTCGACCAGGGTCCAGGTGACCTCCTGGTCGCCGTTCCACTCGTAGGCGAGCGTGTACTCGTCCTTGATGGGGCTCACGTCGAGGGAGAAGAACACCTGCTCGGCCCGTCCGTCGTCGTACGACGCCCGGGTCTCGGCCTTGGTCACACCCTTGGCCCACTGGGGGTACGCGTCGAAGTCGGCGATGACGTCCATGACCGCGGACGCTGGCGCGTCGACGGTGATGGAGGAAGTGGTCTGCTCGGCCATCTCGAACTCCCTGCGCTCGTCCTCCCCGACCCTGACCGCAGCCCTGTGGGAACTGCGCAGGCGCGGCCGGATCGCCGGTCAGCGAGCGTACCGGATGCGGCGGGGCCGAAAACTCCCGCACCGGACCCGGCGGTAACCTGCCGCACGTGCGCGAGTACTCCACGCCGCCGACCATGGAGCCCCCAACGTCTGGCAACCTCACTGACGACGTCGTGAGCAACGCGCGCGACCACGCTTCCAAGGTGGTCTTCAGCCGCCCCGCCGCCGGCGGCTGGGCCGACGTGACCGCCGCCGCCTTCCACGGCGAGGTGGCCGCGGTGGCGAAGGGCCTCGTGGCGGCCGGCATCGAGGCCGGCGACCGGGTCGCGTTGATCTCCAAGACCCGCTACGAGTGGACGCTGCTCGACTACGCGATCTGGTTCGCGGGCGCCGTGACCGTGCCGGTCTACGAGACGTCTTCGACCGAGCAGGTCGAGTGGATCCTCGAGGACTCCGGTGCGCGTGCCGTCGTCGCCGAGACCCCCGACCACGTCGCCAGGGTCACCGAGGTCCGCGGCCGGCTCACCCAGCTCAACCACGTGTGGTCGATCACCGACAACGCGATCGACATCCTCACCAGGCTCGGGCAGGACATCACCGACGGGACCCTCGAGGAGCGGCGTACGGCGGCCGGCCCAGGCGACCTCGCCACGCTGATCTACACGTCCGGAACCACCGGCCGGCCCAAGGGCTGCCAGCTGACCCACGGCAACTTCATGGTCGAGCTCGGCGTCGCCGTCGAGGAGCTGCCCGAGCTCTTCGAGTCCGATGACGCCTCGACGCTGCTCTTCCTGCCCCTGGCGCACGTCTTCGCCCGGATCATCCAGATCGGCGCCGTCAAGTCACGGTCCCGGCTCGGGCACAGCGCGGACATCAAGAACCTCGTCGCCGACCTGCAGGGGTTCCGGCCGACGTTCGTGCTCGCGGTGCCGCGGGTGTTCGAGAAGGTCTTCAACACCGCCTCGCAGCGGGCCACCGCCGACGGCCGCGGCGCCATCTTCGACCGCGCGGCCGAGGTCGCCATCGCCTACTCTCGAGGCCTCGACCGGGGCAGACCGTCGATGGCCGTCCGCGCCCAGCACGCGGTGTTCTCCCGGCTCGTCTACGGCAAGCTCCGCGAGGCCCTCGGTGGCCGATGCGAGTTCGCCGTCTCCGGCGGAGCGCCGCTCGGCGACCGGCTCGGCCACTTCTACCGCGGCATCGGCGTCACCGTGCTCGAGGGCTACGGCCTGACCGAGACCACGGCCGCGCTCACCGTCAACCAGCCGAGCGCTGCCAAGATCGGCACGGTCGGCCGCCCGCTCCCCGGCACCGCCGTGCGCGTGGCCGAGGACGGCGAGCTCCTGTTCAAGGGTGGCCAGGTGTTCACCGGCTACTGGAACAACGACGAGGCCACCGCCGAGGTGCTGGGCCCGGACGGTTGGTTCCACACCGGCGACGTCGGCGAGGTCGACGACGAGGGCTTCGTCCGGATCACCGGCCGCAAGAAGGAGATCCTGGTGACCGCGGGCGGCAAGAACGTCGCGCCGGCGGTCCTGGAGGACCGCGTCCGCGCCCACGCGCTGGTCGACCAGTGCCTGGTCGTCGGTGACGGGCAGCCGTTCATCGCGGCGCTGGTCACCCTCGACCGGGAGTCCGTCGCCGTCTGGGCCGAGCAGCAGGGGAAGACGGCGAAGGTCGCGGACCTCGTCGACGACAGCGACCTGCACGCCGAGATCGAGGCCGCGGTCGAGGAGGCCAACAAGGCCGTCTCGAAGGCCGAGTCGATCCGCAAGTTCCGCATCCTGGCGGACGAGTGGACCGAGGAGGGCGGGCAGCTCACGCCCAGCCTGAAGCTCAAGCGGAACGTCGTCATGCGCGAGGCGAAAGACGACGTCGCTGCGCTCTACACGTAGCCCGACACCTCGCCGTACACACAGCCGGACACGTAGCCGGGTCGTCCCCTTCTAGCAGTTCTTCCGGCGACGCGGGCCAGTTCCACTTGAGTCACACGAGTTCCGCCAAAACGCGTACGCGCCTGCCCGCTCGTTCATACAGTTCTAGACCGAGGAACAGCACTCGTGGGACAGGGCTGGCGGGCACATCGGCCTGCCTCTCTAAAGGGACGGAAAGGTCTCGTCGATGGACCGTCGTAGGATTCTTATGGTCGTGGCCGTGCTCGTGGCGGCTGTCGGCTCTGCACTTGTCTTCCTCTACACCAAGGGTGCTGACACCCGGGCCGAGGAGAAGTTCGACACCATTGAGGTGCTCGAAGCCACCGCCGTCATCGCTCCCGGCGAGACGTTCGAGGACGCGCAGGCCGCCGGCAAGCTGGCGAAGCAGGCCGTCTCCAAGGACGCGCTGCTCGACGGCTACCAGACGACGACGGACTCCCTGACCGGCACCGTGTCGCTCGGCACCATCTACCCGGGTGAGCAGATCATCTCGGCGAAGTGGGGCCAGTCGGCCGCGGTCGGGTCCGCGCTCCAGATCCCCGAGACCAACATGGCCGTGTCGGTGAACCTCACCGACCCCTCCCGCGTGGCCGGGTTCGTCAACCCGGGCTCCGAGGTCGCGATCTTCCTGACCGGTGTCACGGACAGCGACGGCCTCGGCTACTCGCGGCTCCTGCTCGAGCGGGTCACCGTGCTCGGTGTCGGCTCGACCACTCCGGTGTCGACCACCACCACCGACGAGTCGGGTGCCTCGACGACCGAGCAGCTGCCCAGGACGCTCCTGACGCTGTCGGTCAACCAGCTCCAGGCCGAGAAGATCCTCTACGCACAGAGCACCGGAGAGCTCGCCTTCGGCCTCCTGACCGCCGAGAGCGCCGTCGCTCCCGACGCTGGCCCCATGACCTTCGAGAACCTCTTCAAGTGAGGCACGATGCCCGTCGTCGTTGACCCCGATCCGATGGTCGTGGAGACCCTCCTGGCATCAATGCCGGCAGGGTCCCACGGCGTCGAGTCCGTCGACCGTCTCAATGCGTGGATCGGCTCGCACTCCGACGAGTACGTCGTCGTGCTCGGGCCGACCCTCACAGACGAGGAGGCCGTCGTCACCTGTGAGGTGCTGCGCACCACCGCTCCGGCGATCAGCACCATCCTCGCTCGCGAGCAGCTGACCGGAGAGCTGCTCGCCGCGGCGATGAAGAGTGGCGCACGCGACGTCGTGCACCACAGCGACACCACCGCGATCACCGAGGCGCTCAACCGCGCCTTCGAGCTGTTCGTGGCCCTGCGTGGTCCGGCCGGCGCGATGCACATGAGCAAGGTCATCGCCGTGTTCTCGCCCAAGGGGGGCGTCGGCAAGACCACCATCTCGGTCAACCTCGCACTGGCGCTGACGGAGAAGGGCGCCCGCCGGGTGTGCCTGGTCGACCTCGACCTCGCGTTCGGCGACGTCGCGATCACCATGCAGCTGTTCCCGACCCACTCCATCGAGCAGGCCATCGGCTCGGAGGACTCGATCGACGTCGAGATGCTCGACGGGCTGCTGACGCGGCACCAGGACTCGCTCATGGTGCTGGCCGCCCCGCCGCACCCCGACACCCGCGAGCGCATCACGCCGCTGCTGGTCTCGCGGATCATCCGCACGCTGCGGGAGACCTTCGACTACATCGTGATCGACCTGGCCCCCGCGTTCGACGAGCAGGTGCTGACCGCGCTGGACGAGACCGACGAGATCGTCCTCGTCACCACCCTCGACGTCCCGACCCTCAAGAACGTCAAGGTCGCCGTCGAGACGTTCGATGCGCTCCACATCGCCCGCGACAACCGGCACCTGGTGCTCAACCGGGCCGACGACGAGGTCGGCATCACCGCCGACAAGGTCGAGGGCATCCTCGGCATGACCGTCGGCTCGCAGATCGCCAGCTCGCTGGAGATCGCGGCGGCGACCAACGCCGGTAGCCCCGTGATCGTGAGCGATCCCGAGCACCAGCTCAGCGCGGCCGTCCGACAGCTGGCCGCGACCCTGGCCGGCGAGTTCGTCGGTTCGCTGGGCAGCGGTTCCGATTCCAGCACCCCGCAGAGCGAGGCGGAGGCGAAGAGCCGCCGCTCGAGGAGGCGTAAGTAGCCATGAACCTTGCCGACCGGCTCGCTGCCGCACGGGAGTCCCGCAGCGACGGGGACCTGGGCGACGACCTCTTGGACGCCGAGGGGCTGCCCGTGACCGACCACACGGTGCCCGACCCCGTCTCGCCCGTCGACTCCGCCGTCTCGGCTGCCGAGGCCGCCTCGCGCGTCGGCAAGCGCCGGGCCGACGTCCCGGCTGCCGTGGGCCAGGACACCGGCGGCACCACCCAGCCCGGCTCCGTCCCGCGGTCGGGGACGACCGGTCCCGAGCCCGCGATCCGTCGCGGCTTCGTCAGCAGCGCGAAGTCCGACCGGATCGAGGAGCTGAAGAGCAGCGTGCACGTCCAGCTGCTGCAGCAGATGGGTCCGCACCTCTACGACTCCGACATGGACCAGAACGAGCTCGACTCCGAGGTCCGCAAGGTCCTCGCCGACGTGCTCGGCTCGCAGGACCGGCCCCTGAGCAGCAGCGACCGGGCGCGCGTCACCCAGGAGATCAGCGACGACATCCTCGGCTACGGACCGATCGAGCCGTTCCTGCGCGACCCGGACGTCTCCGAAGTCATGGTCAACGGCCACAACAGCGTCTGGCTGGAGAAGTCCGGCCGGCTGATGCCCGCCGACGCGCACTTCACCGACGAGGCGCACCTGCGTCGCACGATCGACAAGATCGTGTCCCGCATCGGTCGTCGCGTCGACGAGTCCAGCCCGATGGTGGACGCCCGCCTCCCCGACGGCAGCCGTGTCAACGCCGTGGTGCCGCCGCTCGCGGTGGACGGCTCCGCGCTGACCATCCGTAAGTTCGCGGCCGACCCGCTGACCGTGCAGAACCTCATCGAGTACGGATCGCTCAGCCCCAGGACCGCCGAGTTCCTCGACGCGTGTGTACGGGGCCGGCTCAACATCATCGTGTCCGGCAGCACCGGTGCCGGAAAGACGACGACCCTCAACGTGCTGTCGTCCTTCATCCCCCACGACGAGCGGATCGTGACCATCGAGGACGCCGCCGAGCTCCAGCTGAAGCAGGAGCACGTGGTGCGGCTCGAGTCCCGACCGTCCAACCTGGAAGGCAAGGGCGCGGTCACCATCCGCGACCTGGTGAAGAACAGCCTCCGTATGCGACCCGACCGCATCATCGTCGGTGAGGTTCGCGACGCCTCCGCGCTCGACATGCTCCAGGCGATGAACACCGGTCACGACGGCTCCATCTGCACCCTTCACTCGAACGGTCCGCGCGACACGCTCTCCCGCATGGAGACGATGGTGCTCATGGCCGGCATGGACCTGCCGATGCGGGCCATCCGCGAGCAGGTCGCCTCGGCCGTCGACCTGATCGTGCACCAGACCCGGTTCAAGGACGGATCCCGGCGCATCACGCACGTCACCGAGGTCGAGAAGATGGAGGGTGACGTGATCACCCTGCAGGACATCTTCCTCTGGGACGGCACCCGCGGCTTCGACGGAGAAGGCCGCACCCTCGGCCGGCTGGCCTCGACCGGCCTGCGTCCGAAGTTCCTGGAGAAGATGGCCTACGCCAACACCACGGTCGACCCGATGCTGTTCGCCCCGGAGCGCTCATGATCACCATCCCCCGCGCCGCGGCGCGCGTCCTGGCCGGACTCGCCGCGGTCGGCCTCGCCCTGGCGCCCTCCGCGGCGCTGGCCGCTGACGGCTCGATCGCACACGTCGAGACCACGCCGGGCTCGGTCCAGATCCTCGTCTCGGTCCCCGCCGACGCGGATGTCGACCTCGACGGCGTCAAGGTCACCGTCGACGGCAAGGCCGCGACCGCCACCGCCGAGACCGCCGGCTCCGACAGCACCGTGCGCCGTACCGCCGTCATGGCCATCGACACGAGCAAGTCGATGCGAGGCAGCCGGTTCGACGCCGCCAAGGTGGCCGCGCAGGAGTTCATCTCCTCGGTCCCCTCGGACGTCTACGTCGGCATCGTCACCTTCGCCGGCGAGGTGACGACGGTCCTCGAGCCGACGACCGACCGCGGCGCCGCGCAGGAGGTGCTCAACGGACTGACCCTGACCCGGCAGACCCGGCTGTACGACGGCGTGATCCAGGCCGTCGACGTCGCCGGGACCGAGGGCCAGCGCAGCCTCCTGGTCCTCTCCGACGGCGCCGACACGAGCCAGACGCCGATCGACGCCGCGACCACCAAGATCAAGGACGCCGAGGTCCTCGCGGACGTCGTCGCTCTCGAGCAGGACGGCAAGGCGCTCGAGGCGCTGCAGCAGCTGGCCGCGGCCGGACAGGGTCAGGTGATCTCGTCGGATCCCGCCGCCCTGCAGGCCGCGTTCGCCGCCGAGGCCGATGTCCTCGCCCGCCAGGTGCTGGTGACCGCCACGCTCCCTTCGGGCTTCGACAAGACCGAGGCGACGATCAAGGTCACGCTGCCGACCTCCAACGGTTCGGTGACCGCCGAGGCGTTCTCAACCGTCGAGCCGGCTGGCCAGGAGCTGGTCCGCCAGCGCGCCTGGACCCCGCCGTCCTGGGCGCTCTACGCCGGCCCGGCGGCGCTCGCGCTCGGACTGGCGTTCTTCGCGGCACTCCTGGTGCCGCGCAAGCAGGCGAGCCTCAGCGCGGCCGACCGGGTCACCCGCTACACCGAGATCCAGGCCGCCGGTGGCAGCGCCGAGGGCGGCGGTCCGCTGTTCGACGCCGACGTCACCTTCGCCTCCGCCAAGGAGACCGCGGCGAACGTGCTGCGCCGCAACAAGGACCTCGACGCCCGCATCAGCTCGCGGCTCCAGGGAGCGGGCAGCGAGCTCAAGTCGTCCGAGTGGCTGCTCGTGCACGGCGGACTGTTCTTCCTGGCCGGTCTGACCGGCCTGCTGCTGGGCGGCGGCAACCTGCTCATCGGCTTCGTCTTCGTCGTGGTCGGACTGTTCGGCCCGTGGATCTACCTGGGCTTCCGCCGCGGCCGTCGCCGCAAGGCGTTCAACTCGGGGCTGCCCGACACTCTGCAGCTGATGTCCGGCTCGCTCGCCGCAGGTCTCTCCCTGGCCCAGTCGATCGACACGATCGTCCGCGAGGGTGCCGAGCCGATCGCCTCCGAGTTCCGCCGCGTGCTGGTGGAGACCCGTCTCGGCGTCTCGCTCGAGGACGCCCTCGAGGGCGTCGCGGAGCGCTTCGACAGCAAGGACTTCGAGTGGGTCGTCATGGCGATCAAGATCCAGCGACAGGTCGGCGGCAACCTGGCCGAGCTGCTCGACACGGTGGCGGCCACGATGCGCGAGCGTGAGTACGTACGTCGCCAGGTGGCCGCACTGGCCGCAGAAGGAAAGCTCTCGGCATGGGTGTTGGGCGGCCTTCCGCCGCTCTTCATGCTCTACCTTCTGTTGACGAACTACGACTACGTGATCGTGATGTTCCAGGAGCCGTTGGGGTGGGCGATGCTCGCGGGCGCCGCCACCATCCTCGGAATCGGCGTCTTCTGGATGAGCCGGCTCGTCAAGGTGGAGGTCTGAGATGGTCATCCTCTTCGTACTCGGCATCGGCCTCGTCTTCCTGGCGATCGTCCTGCTCGGCTCGGCGCTCAGCACGAGCACCCAGAGCGGTGTGACCCGCTCGCTGGCGGTCCTCGAGGCGATGACCAACGCGCCCAAGGAGCTCAACGCGGAGCTGGAGAAGTCGTTCGGCGAGCGCGTGCTGGCCCCTCTGCAGGCCCGTGCGGTCGGCCTCGGCCGCCGGATCTCCGGTGCCGACACCGCCGAGCGCATCCGTCGCAAGCTCGACCTCGCAGGCAACCCCGCCGGCTGGACCGTGGACCGGGTGCTGTCCGGCAAGGTGATCGGGGCCGTGGCCGGCCTCGTCGGCGGCCTGGTGTTCCAGCTGATGCTCACGTCCCCCGCGTTCAAGATCGTCGTGGTGGTCGGTGCCCTGGCTGCCGGCTTCTTCGCCCCGAACCTCTACCTCTACCAGAAGTCGCACGAGCGCGCGGAGCGGCTGCAGCGCGACCTCCCCGACGCGATCGACCTGCTCACGATCAGCGTGGAGTCCGGACTCGGCTTCGACGCAGCCTTGCAGCAGGTGGCCCGCAACACCGACGGCCCGCTCGCGGAGGAGCTGTCCCGCGTCATGCGGGAGATGCAGATCGGCCAGGGTCGCGCGGACGCACTGCGCGCCATGGGCGAGCGCACCAGCGTCGCCGACCTGCGCACGTTCGTCGGCGCCATGGTGCAGGCGGACTCGTTCGGTATCCCCGTCGCGCAGGTTCTGCGGGTACAGTCCGCTGAAATGCGGGTCAAGCGTCGTCAGCGGGCCGAGGAGAAGGCCCAGCAGGTTCCCGTGAAGATCACCATCCCGCTGATCTTCTGCATCCTTCCTACCCTGTTCATCGCGGTCATGGGACCAGCCGTGCTGAGCATCATGGACAGCTTCAGCAAGTGAGCGAGACATGAGGGTTCGCGAACGTCAGCACGTCAGGCTGAGTGCCGCGGCAAGGGCATTCGTCCTGGTCGCGCTGCTCGGCCCCGTGCTGTGGGCGCAGGACATCCCGGCCCTCATCGCCCTCATCTCGATCGGCGCCGTCTGGGCGCTGAGCACCCTCGCCGACTGGCGTCAGCGGCTCCCCGTCATGGTGGTCGTCACCGTCGAGGCGGCGATGGTCGGCGCGATCTGCGGCTTCACGATCCACAGCTCGCTGGCCGTCCTCGGCGCACTCGCCGTGCCGCCGTTCACCGCAGGCCTCTACCGCTCGCTGCAGGGCGTCGCCCTGGGTCTCTCGGCCCAGCTCACCGCGGTCGTCGTGGTCTCCTTCGTGTCCTACGACGGGCTCAGCACCCAGCAGGGGTTCGGTGCCTTCAGCTGGAGCATGACCGGCCTCGGCCTCGGCCTGGTCGGCACCTTCCTGCACTCCGCGCTCAACGAGAAGCCGGACCCTCTCGCGCCCTATCACTACGCGCAGGGACTGATCCGCCAGCTCATCGACATCTCCGGCGGGCTCGACAACGGCCTCGACCCGGTCGCGCTCGGCGGCGCGATCCTC
The DNA here is from genome assembly GCA_963759065.1 of uncultured Actinomycetota bacterium. Classification (GTDB taxonomy): domain Bacteria; phylum Actinomycetota; class Actinomycetes; order Propionibacteriales; family Nocardioidaceae; genus Nocardioides. The sequence goes on from CAVWYA010000020.1 coordinate 205,300, forward strand.
AGTGCGGTCCGCGACGACCTGCCGACCTCGGCGCTCGTCGTGAGTGTGCCGCGCGGCGACACCCTCACGCCGCTGGTGACCAAGGCGATGGGTGCCTCGGTCGACGTCAACGAGTGCGAGGACATCGCGGTCGAGGCCTGGGCGGTCGGACTCCCCGTGCTGCACGACCACGTCTTCGCTTTCCCGCTCAACACCGACGCCGGCACCACCGCGATCGTCGCCGGCGTGCTGTCGGCCCGCGTCGACCCGGCCCGGATCGGCGTCGAGGACCGCATCCGCAAGCTGATGCGTCGCCTCGGCCCGAGCGCCGTCCACCTCGACACCGCCCTGCTCTTCTCGGCCTTCCGTGACGCGGCCACCGCCGAGGAGCGGCGCCGGCTGTCCCGGGAGATGCACGACGGTGTCGCCCAGGACATCGCGTCCCTCGGCTACCTCGTCGACACGCTCCGCGTCGGCGTCAGCTCGCCCGAGCAGGCCGAGCGGATCGACATGCTGCGCGACCGGATCTCGTCGGTCGTCGCGGAGATCCGCCGCTCGGTGGTCACCCTGCGCACGAGCGTCGGCCAGAGCGAGAGCCTCGGCACCGCGATCGGCTCGATCGCCCGCAACCTGTCCGAGGTGTCCGGGGTGCCGATCCACGTCACGCTCGACGAGCACACCCAGCGCCTGCGCGGCGAGGTCGAGGCCGAGCTGTTCCGCATCGCCCAGGAGGCGATGAACAACGCTGTCCGGCACGCACAGGCGTCGGCGATCAACGTCCACTGCGTCGTGCACGCCCCGGAGGCCCTCATCACGGTCTCCGACAACGGTCGAGGCCTCCAGGCCGCCCGGTCGACCTCGCACGGATTGCACATCATGAAGGAGCGGGCGCTGCTCATCAACGCCACGCTCGAAATCGGGGAGACGGCATCCGGGGGCCTCTCGGTCACTGTGCGACTCCCCGGAAGCCCCGCGTCCGAGTCCCCCGTTCCGGACGCCATCCATGAAAAGGTCACCGCATGACCGCGACCCCCACCACGGTCCTCCTCGTCGACGACCACGAGCTCATCCGCAGCGGACTCGCCGGAGTCTTCGACCTCGAGGACGACATGACGATCGTCGCTCAGGCCGGCTCGGTCGTCGAGGCGCTCAAGAAGTACGACGAGATCCGCCCCGACGTCGTCGTCGCCGACTTGCAGCTGCAGGACGGCACCGGGCTCGACATCGTCCGCTCGATCCGCAAGGTCAGCAACACCACCGGACTGGTGGTGCTCACCATGCACTCGGGCGACGACCAGATCTTCGCGGCCATGCAGGCCGGCGCCTCCGGCTTCGTCGGCAAGGACGCCCCGTCGGGCGAGGTGATCCGCGCGGCGCGGCACGCCGCCGTGTCCCCCCGCTCCTTCGTCTGCACCGGCCTGGTCGGCGCGATGATGCGCCGCAGCGCCGCCGAGTCCACCCGGCTCTCCGACCGCGAGCACGAGGTGCTGCTCCTCCTGGCCGACGGCCTGGGCGCTGCGGCCATCGGCGAGAAGCTCTACCTCAGCGAGTCGACGGCCAAGTCACACATCGCCCGCATCTACCAGAAGCTCGGCGCGTCCAACCGCGCCCAGGCCCTGGTGACCGCGATGCGGATCGGGCTGCTCTCCAGCGTGCGCCCCGTCGACAACTGAGATCCTCCGGATCGGGCGCCTGGCGGCGCCCGAGATGATGCCAAGCGCCCAGCCACGGGTCCAGACCGGGATGCCGCGGGCCCGCACGCGCTGATCGAGCGTAAAAGCGCAGGTCAGACCCCGAATTCGGCAACCAGCACCCGGTGACCGGGCCGCGGCGATACCGGCGTCCGGAGCGTCGTCGCATAGTCCGAAATGACTATGCCAACGGTCACTCGGCTGGACCTCGGGCATTCCGCCCCGAAGGCCTGACGGGAACTCCAAGATTGATCTCACCGGGGCATCCCCGCCCCGTCTCGTGGGACCACTTCTGAAGGAGAAACACCCATGCTGGACTACCTCCGCATCATGCTGAACGCTCGCGTCGAGAAGATGGACGAGCGCGGCGCCTCGGCCGTTGAGTACGGCCTGCTGATCGCCGGCATCGCGGCCCTCATCGTCGTCGTCGTGTTCGCGTTCGGTGACAACCTGAAGGCTGTCTTCGAGGACACCTGCAACTCGGTCGCCGCTGGCGGCTCCGGCACCGGCTGCTGATCGCAGCACCTCTGCACGGCGGGGCGTCGCGGCTGGTACGCCGCGGCGCCCCGTCCCAGATTTATCGGACCGTCTCGGACCAACTCGGTTAGGTGAGCCCCCCATGCACGAGCTCCGTCCCCCTCACGAGGGCAGCGAGCGCGACGAGCGCGGCGCGTCTGCCGTCGAGTACGGCCTGCTGATCGCCGGTATCGCGGCGCTGATCGTCGTGATCGTCTTCGCCTTCGGCGGCGGCGCGCGCGGCCTCTTCCACGGAAGCTGCTCGGACATCTACGAGGACCAGGGCATCGGCACCTGCTAGTAGGCAGGGCCAAGCGCACCGACCCCTTCACCCCTCGGGAGCAGTTGCTCCTGGGGGGTGACTGCATTTCCGGCTGAGCTCGGTCAGCCGGCGAACCGCTCGGCCAGGGCGATCCGCTGCAGCGTCGTCGGGTGACTGCCGAACCAGAACTGCGTCACGGCGTACGGCGTGGGGTCGGACAGCGACGTGAGGGCCAGCTGCTTCTGCACGGCGGCGAACGCCTCCGGGTCGCGCGTCGCCTCCAGCGAGGCCACGTCGGCCCGGGTCTCGATGCGCCGGCTGATGCCGTTCTCCACCGGGCTGGCGAGCAGGGTCGCCACCGCCAGCAGCGCCAGGACCCGGGGCACCTTTCGCGGGTCGGCCACCGCTCCTCCGACCAGGAGGCCGAGCAGCCCGGCGCCGAGGAGCGCGCCGGCCGCGCCGAGCAGCGAGCCGGTGAGCACGTCGTCGTGCCGGGCGTGGCCCAGCTCGTGGGCCACGACGGAGAGGACCTCGCGGTCGTCGACGCTCGACTGCCCGTCGACGAGGTTGTCGTAGACGACGACCCGGCGCGACGACCCGAAGCCGGACACGTAGGCGTTGAGCGTCGTCGTGCGCCGTGAGGCGTCGGCCACGAGCACGTCGTCCACCTGGACCCCCTCCTCGTCCGCGAGCGCGAGGACCTGCGTGCGGAGCGGCCCGTCCGGCAGCGGCTCGAAGTGGTTGAACAGCGGCTCGACCAGCAGCGGGTAGACGAACGAGCCGAGCATCACCAAGCCGGCGAGGAGCAGGCCGGCGGCCGCCGGCCAGGCGCGCGGCCAACGGCGCGCGACACCGACGAGCACCACCAGCGCGATCGAGGTGGCCACCACTCCCACCGCGAGGCCCTTGGCCAGGTCGACGGCGTACGCCGACCAGGCCTGGTTCGACAGCCCGAACTCCAGGCCCCGGTGCCGCAGGACGATCGAGAACGGCAGGGTCGCGATCCGGCCGGCCAGGGCCAGCGCGAAGACCGCCACCACCACCCGCCACCACCATGGCCCGCGCACCCGGTCCATGAAGCGGCTGCCGAGCCGGCCGAAGCCCAGCACGCACGCGACCGCCAGCGAGACCGCCAGCGAGGCCCAGCTGAGCAGCCGCTGGGTCCCCGAGTAGTCCTCGGCGCGCTGGATCTGCTCGGCGGTGAACACCGAGGACGCGGAGGGCGGGTGCAGTGGCCCACCGGGGATCGGGTCCCACGGGACCAGCAGGACCGCGAGCACGACGAACGCGAGGGCCCCGACGACCGCTACCGCCGCGGCGATGCGTCTGGTCCGGGCGTCACCCCCAGCCCGGGACCGTCGCGAGCGCCGCGTCCACGGGATGCTCCGCAAGGCGCCGGAGCGACGGCGCTGTAGGCCCATCACCGAGCGACGGCAACGCCGCGGAGCGCCCGTGGCGCGTCGCGTAGCAGGTCATCGGGTTGCGGGTGACGCCCAAGCACGACGGTCAGTCTCGCACTGCGGTGGTCACGTGCCGTCGGTCGACTCCGCGGCGAGGTCCTGGAGCCGCTGCTGCCACCGCTCGGTCAGCGAGGCCTCGGTGAGGCCGTAGAGGCTGCGGAGCTGCCCGTCGAGCTCCTGGCCGCCCGAGACAGCCTCGTAGAGTCGCACCAGGGTGTCCTGTCCGCCTTCGTCGGCGAGCACCAGGCAGGCCACCCAGGCGCTCTCGTACGCCGCCCCCAGGTGCGAGTCGGTCCGGTCGAACTCGGGCTGGCCAGGCAGGTGGTCCGGAGGCCCGTCCGCGCGTACCTGCTGGATGATCTGGCCGGCGGTGGTCGTGATCGGCAGGTCGACGGCGTGCAGCGCGACGTAGTCGGCGAACCCCTCGAGCAGCCAGAGCGGCACCCCGCTGGTGAGCGGCGCGCCGGTGGCGAGGTGGGTCGCCTCGTGGCTGATCACGACCTGGCCACCGACCGGCTCCAGGTCGTCGTAGACGTCCGGGTTGACGAACACGTGCACCTGGGAGTCGGGTGCGATCGTGCCGTCCACCGACGCGGTGACGGCCGCGATGCCGGCGTAGCTGCCCGGCTCGGCGCCCAGCGCGGCGTCCAGGGCCTCCTCGGACCCGGGCACCTCCACCACCAGCTTCCCGTCCCACTGGGGCAGCACGTCGCGCACGACCGGCACCGCGGCCTCGGCCCGGCCGGCGACCAGGTCGGCTGCTGCCGGCGTCGTGGCGAGCACCAGCGCGTCGGCGGACCGCCGCACCTCGACCGGCCCGCTCAGCCAGAGCGGTGAACGCCGGTCCCCGCCGCCGAACGACGTGATGCCGACCGACCCGCCGTCCTCGATCTCGAAGGCCACCAGGACCTCCTCGTGCACCGGCTCCGTGTCGAAGCCGCCGAACCGCCAGGTCAGGTCGACCGCGGCCTCCCAGCGCCCCGCCTGGTCCACGGCACCGACGCCGTCGACGTAGCGAGCGCTGAACTCCTCGACGTGCAGCGCCTCCGCGTTGCCGACCACGGCCGCGAGCAGCTCGCCGGCCGCCCGGTCGTCGGCGGGAGCCAGCGCTTCCGCCGAGGCGGTGTCACCCGACCCGATCGCGTCCTCGAGGAGCTGCAGTGCGTGCGCGGCGCCGTTCGGGTCGGCCTTCGGGGTGCTACCGCTGGGCGTCGGTGCGACGTACGGGTCGGACCGGACCAGCAGGTAGGTCACGAGTGCGACCACGACGACAAGGGCCGTCAGGGCGCCCGTGAGCACCCACGGACGGCGACCCGGGGCGTCGCTCGTCACCTTCGGCCGTCGCGAGCGTCGCGTCCACGGGATGCTCCGCAAGGCGCCGGAGCGACGTCGCTGTAGGCCCATCTACGAGCGACGGCAACGCCGCGGAGCGCCCGTGGCGCCCGTGGCGCGGCACGTAGCAGGCCATGAGGTGACGAGCGACGCCCCGGCATGGACCGAGTGTGTCAGGGGTCAGATGAGCCGGGTCGCGCCGACGTACGGCATCGAGAAGACACCGGACACCCGGACGCCGGCGCCCGGGTTGGCCGCCTCGACGATCAGGCCGTTGCCGATGTACATCGCCACGTGGCTGATCGGCGAGTAGTAGAAGACCAGGTCGCCGGGCTGGAGGTCGCCCGAGCCGACGTGCCGGCCGACGCCGTACTGGGCGCCGGACGAGTGCGGCAGGGAGATGCCCGCCTGCGCCCAGGCCATCATCATCAGGCCGGAGCAGTCGAAGGCGTTGGGACCGGCGGCGCCGTAGACGTAGGACTTGCCGACCTGGGCCATGGCGTAGCGGATCGCGACCGCCGCGCGGCCGGAGGCGTCGACGCCCGACGGCATCTCGACCGAACCGCGGCTGAGCAGCGCCTCGCGCTCATCGGCCTTGAGCTCCTCGAGCAGGTCCTTGGCCGACGCGAGCTTGGAGTCGATCGTCTCCTTCTCGGCGACGAGCTGGTCCTGCTTCTTCTGGATCTCCGCGGCGCGCTGCGCGGTGGCCTTCTGGCGGATGTCGAGCGCCTTGGCCTCGGTGGTGAACGAGTCGAAGAGCTGCGCCTGCAGGTCGTTGTACGCCGACATCGTCGACAGGTTGGAGACGAAGGAGTTGGCGTCGTCGGTGTTGGCGACCACGCCGACCGCGGAGAGGTTCTGGCCTTCGTACTGGCTGATGATCGAGTCCTGGAGGTCCTCGCGGGCCGTCTCCAGCTTGGTGTGCTGGCGGTCCTGGTCGGCTTGCAGCGAGACCATGTCACCGCGCAGCTCGGCCAGCTCCAGCTTGGCGTCGTTGAGGCGCTCGGAGGCCTGCTCCGCCTCGTGGAAGAGGGTGTCGACGCGTGCCTGGACGTCGTCGATGTCGGGCTCGGCCTGGGCCGGCTGCGCGGGCATGAACCCGACGATGCCGACGCCTGCGACGAGGGCCAGCCACGACACGGCCGTGGCCAGTCGCTTCCGTCCGTGGAACACGAGGCGGAGGTCTCCTTGTTGTCGTACGCCTACCGGGTGAGCTGACGGGTTCGGGCACGACTTGCCCTACTCCAGCTCCCTCGCCGCAGGCCGATCCGGCCCTCTGGCTCCCTCGCTGGAGACTCACCCCAGGTGCTGTCCGACATCGACAGCGGTTGGTTCCCCGGCCCCCCGGCCGCCCGAAGACGACCCGAAGCTCGACGCGGTGCTCGCGCGGACCTGGTGGACCACTTCCACGAGCACCTGAAAAGCACCGTAGTGGGTTTTACCGCGAGTCGTCCAAACCTCAACCGTTCAAGTCGCCCGGTTTTTCAGGCAATCAGGCTCGGTGCAGCCCCTCCTGTCACACAGGTCACACAGGTCACAGAGCCAGGACTCACGCGGACTCGACCTCAGGCCCGGCCACCGGCTGGACCAGGCGCAGCGGCGGGACCAGGCCACCGTCGGCCAGCACGTCGAGGGCCCGCCGCTCGTCGTCGTCGATGGTGAGCTCGGGAGGCGGCCCCAGCAGGACTGTCACCACACAGTCGTGGCAGGCCAGCCCGCGCACCACGCAGGTGTCACAGTCGATTCGCGTCGTCATGTGGACCACCGTGACAGCGACCACCGACAGTGCTGATTTCCCGGCTAGGTGCGGGTCAGGGCGGCCGGGGCGACCACGCGGGCTCCCGCGCGGCGTACGTCGTCGGCGAGCTCGCGGTCCTCGGTGACGACCACGACGACCCGCCCGGCCGGCTCGGCCGCCACCAGGTCGCGGATCACGTCGTCCGCGATGACGCCGACAGGACTGAACACCACCCTGACCCCGCGCGGGGACGCCACGACCGGCCGGGCCTCGGAGGCCGCGGCATCGAAGACCACCGTGGCCTCGGCGTTGGTGCGCGCGACGAGGGCGGGCAGTGCGGCGAGCAGCCGGCCGCGCTGCGCCTCGAGGCTGAGCGTCGGCCAGGTGGCCTTGGTGACGTTGTAGCCGTCGATGATCAGGCGGGACCTGGGCAGCGCGAGGTACTGCTCGAGCAGGGCCGGGCTGCTCGGCGCCATCGACGCGGTCGAGGTCGGCTCCCGGGTGCCCTCGTCGGCGAGCGGCGCCTCGACCCGGTCGCCCGGGTTGCCGGTCACGCTGGGCAGCCCGAGCTCGCGACGCAGCCCGACCGCCGCGTCGTTGATGGTCTCGAGCAGCAGACGGGCCCGCATGGTCACGTCGTCGCGGTCACTGCGGGTCTGGCGGCGCTGCTCCCCGGCCTGCTCCTCGAGCTTCGTGACCTGCGCACGGAGCTGGCGCAGCTCCCGCTCCAGTCGCGCCGAGGTCTCGTCGGCTCGGCTCCGCGCCTCCTCGGCCTCTTCGCGGGCGGCGCGTTCCTTGGTCCGGGTCTCCCCGAGCGTGCGCCGCAGCGTGGCGACCTCGGCCTTCAGCGCGTCGAGCGCCTCCTTGTGGCCGCGGCGCACCTCGCGCAGCGTCCGGTCGGCCTCCTCGACGCGGTCGCGGAGCCGTTGCTCGCGCCGTTCCTGCTGGCCGTCGCCGTTCGACTGGACCGCCCGCTCGGCGACGCGGCGTACGGCGTCCTGCCAGCCCTCGGAGCGCTCCAGCCAGGCCAGCGCGGCCACGTCTCCGACGTCATCGGTGGCCCGGACCCGGACCTGCGTCGCGACCCGCTCGCGCAGCCCGTCGTCGCGCTCGAGCTCGGCCATGATCGCCCCCGCCCCGAGCCGGGCACGCCGGGCGGGGGCAAAGCCGGCCACCTGCTTCAGCGCAGCCGGCAGCGGCGAGACGTCAGCGAGGCTGGCCGCAACCAGCGACACCAGCCGCGCTCGCACCGCCTCGGGAAGGTCCATGGGTCAACGTTCTCACCCCGGCGGTCACCCACCACACGGATTTCACCCTTGCCGCCCGCCCGTCAGCGCCACGCAATGGGAGCGGCGGGAGCGCAGCGACCCGGTCTTTGCGGGCGAAGCCCGCGCGCCCCGCGATCGGTCCCGGTGCCCACGATGGACCAGCGAAGCCCGCGCAGCGGAGCGAGCTGTCCGTCGTGGACCCGGGCCGAAGCTCGCGGGGGTAAAAAGCAATGGGAGCGGCGGGAGCGCAGCGACCCGGTCTTTGCGGGCGAAGCCCGCGCGCCCCGCGATCGGCCCTCATGGCCGTGGCGACTGCGCCGAGCGAGCGCAGCGAGCGACAGCGCCCGCGAGCGCAGCGAGCTGTCGCCACGGACTGGGGGCCGAAGCTCGCGGGGGTATCAGGCAGCCGCGGGGGTATTCAGTTCCGTTACGTCTCCACGACGTAGACGAGGATCATCGGCCGCCGCCGGTGCACCCGGTTGACCTGCGAGCCGATGGATCGGCGGATGATCCGGCGGAGCTCGTCGGGGTCGACCGGCTCCGAGTGCGGCGAGTTCGCGATGTCGTCGGCGACCCGCTGCCGGATGTCGTCGAGGGGTGCGTCCTCGTCGGCGAACCCGCGGGCCGAGATCTCCGGACCCGCGACCACCGTGCCGGAGCGCGAGTCGACCACGACCACGGCGGAGATGAAGCCCTCGTCGCCGAGGATCAGCCGGTCGCGCAGGCTCTCCTCGCCCACGTCGCCGACGCCACCGCCGTCGACGTAGGTGAATCCGGCCGAGACCCGGCCGACCACGGAGGCCTTCCCGTCACCCAGGTCGACCACCGCGCCGTCGCGGACGACGAGGATCCGGTCCTCGGGTACGCCGACCTTCATCGCGAGCTTGGCGTGGGCGCGCAGGTGACGCCCCTCGCCGTGCACGGGCATGAAGTTGCGCGGGCGCAGGGCGTTGAGCACGCCGGTCAGCTCGCCGGCCGCGGCATGCCCACTGACGTGGATCGGCGCCTGCTGGCGGGTGATCACGTCGACCCCTGAGTAGGCGAGGCGGTCGATGAGCCGGTAGACCGCACTCTCGTTGCCTGGGATCAGCGAGCTCGCGAAGATGACCAGGTCGCCCTCGCTGAGCGTGAAGTCCTTGTGCTGCCCCCTGGCCATCCGGCTCAGCGCGGCAGCCGGCTCGCCCTGCGATCCGGTGCAGAGCACCAGCATCCCGTCGTCGGGCAGCTTGTCGACCTCCTCCACGGAGAGCACCAGCCCGGGCGGCACGTTGAGGTAGCCGAGGTCGCCCGCGATCCCGGCGTTGCGGACCATCGAGCGCCCGATGATCGCCACGTGCCGCTGCCGGTTGCGGGCGGCGTTGAGCACCTGCTGGATGCGGTGCACGTGGCTCGAGGTGCACACCACGAAGACCCGGCCGGACGCCTCGCCGATCACCCGGTCGAGCACCGGCCCGATGTCGCGCTCGGTGGCCACGAAGCCCTTGACGTCGGCGTTGGTCGAGTCGCTGAGCAGCAGGTCGACCCCGCGGTCGCCGAGCCGGTAGAAGGCCGCCATGTCGGTCAGCCGGCCGTCCAGCGGTGTCATGTCGGCCTTGAAGTCGCCGGTGTGGAACAGCGTCCCGGCCTCGGTCGTCACGGCGACGGCCAGGGCGTCGGGGATCGAGTGGTTGACCGCGATGAACTCGCACGTGAACGGACCGAACCGCACGGTCTGGCCGGCCGCCACCTCGGTCTCGTCCGAGTCGAGGCGGCGCTCGGTGAGCTTGGCGTCCAGCAGCCCCAGGGTGAACCGCGACCCGACGAGCGGCGCGCGGAGGCCGGCCTGGATCAGGTAGGGCACACCACCGATGTGGTCCTCGTGCCCGTGGGTGAGGATCACCGCCTCGATGTCGTCCCAGCGGTCCTGCAGGTGGGTGAAGTCGGGTAGCACCAGGTCGACCCCGGGCTGGTGCTCCTCGGGGAACAGCACACCGCAGTCGATGATCAGCAGTCGGCCGTCGAACTCGAGCACCGCCATGTTGCGGCCGATCTCACCGACGCCTCCCAGTGGGATGACCCGGAGGAAGCCCGGTGGGAGCGGGGGCGGCTCTTCGTCGAACTTCGGCACGTCACGACCCTACTCACGCACCGCAGGCTGCCGGTCTTCGGCGGCGTGTGGTCCACCGGACTGTCGGCGACCACACCTACCGTCGAACGCGTGAGTACGACGGTCCGCGAAGCAGGGTCGCGCTGGGAGTCCCAGCGCAGCTTCGACGAGCTGGGCCGTCCCCTGCGTGACCTCACCTTCACCGTCGTCGACCTCGAGACCACCGGCGGATCGGCCCAGGCGGGCTGCATGATCACCGAGATCGGTGCGGTGAAGGTGCGTGGTGGCGAGGTGCTCGGCGAGTTCCAGACCCTGGTCAACCCCCGCACCCAGATCCCGCCGTTCATCGCCGTGCTCACCGGCATCAGCAACGCGATGGTCGCCGACGCCCCGTCGATCGAGTCCGCGCTGCCGGCGTTCCTCGAGTTCGCGGCCGGCACGATCCTGGTCGCCCACAACGCGCCGTTCGACGTCGGCTTCCTCAAGCACTTCAACGAGGAGCAGGGCCGCGCCTGGCCGGGGTTCGAGGTCGTCGACACCGCCAGGCTGGCTCGCCGGGTGATCACCCGCGACGACGCCCCCAACTGCAAGCTCTCCTCGCTGGCGCGGGTGTTCAGGTCGGGCACGACGCCCAACCACCGTGCCCTCTCCGACGCGCGGGCCACGGTCGACGTGCTGCACGGGCTGATGGAGCGGCTGGGCGGTCTCGGCGTGCACACGCTCGAGGAGCTCCAGACGTTCTCCGCGCGGGTCTCGACCGCCCAGCGCCGCAAACGCCACCTGGCCGAGGGCCTGCCGCACTCCCCCGGCGTCTACCTGTTCTGCGACGACGCCCGCCGGGTGCTCTACGTCGGCACCTCGCGCGACCTCCGGACCCGGGTGCGCTCCTACTTCACGGCGTCGGAGACCCGGTCGCGGATGGGCGAGATGGTCGGGCTGGCGACCACCGTCGAGGGCATCGTCTGCAGCACCGCGCTCGAGGCCCAGGTCCGCGAGCTGCGGCTGATCGCCGAGCACAAGCCGCGCTACAACCGGCGCTCCCGCTTCCCGGAGCGGATGCACTTCGTGAAGCTCACTCGCGAGCCGTGGCCGCGACTCTCCCTGGTCACCCGCGTGCTCGGCGACGACGCTGACTACCTCGGGCCCTTCGCGTCCCGCAAGGCCGCCGAGAAGTGCCTTGCCGCACTCCACGACACCTTCCCGGTCCGCCAGTGCAGTGACCGGTTCGGCAAGGTGCCGTCGCGAGCGCCGTGCGTCCTGGCCGAGCTGGGCCGCTGCCTCTCGCCGTGCGACGGGAGCGTCGACGCGACGACCTACGCCGCCGTGGTGCGGCTGCTCCAGGACACGCTGCTGCGCCGTCCCGACGAGGTCGTCGACGCGATCAACCGCCGGATGGAGGCGCTGGCCTCCGACGAGCGGTTCGAGGAGGCCGGCGTCCACCGCGACCGGCTGGCGTCGTTCGTGCGGGCCGCGGCCCGCACCCAGCGGCTGACCGCGCTCTCCCGCTGTCCCCAGATCGTCGCCGCCCGCCGCGAGGCCGACGGCCGCTGGGCGGTCCACGTGGTCCGGCACGGCCGGCTGGCCGCGGCCGGCGTGATCCCGCCGGGTGCCGACGCCCACCAATACGTCGCCGAGCTGCAGCTGTCCGCGGAGACGGTCGGCGACGCGCCCGGGCCGGTGCCGGCCGCGACGGCCGAGGAGTCCGAGAAGGTGCTGCGCTGGCTCGAGTCCGAGGGCGTCCGGCTCGTCGACGTCGAGGGCGAGTGGGCCTGTCCCGTCGCCGGCGCCACCCGCCACCTCGCGGTCCACGACGCGGTCTCCGAGTCCCGGCGCTCGCTGGTCCCGTTCGCCGACCGCCGCGACCTCACGCCGGTGCACCAGCCCGCGCGATAGGTTCGCTCTCGTGATCACCGCCGTCGTCTTCGTCAAGGCCGATGTGGCCCGGATCCCCGAGGTGGCCGAGGCGATCGCCGCCCTCGACGGGGTCAGCGAGGTCTACTCCGTCACCGGGGAGATCGACCTGATCGTCCTGGTGCGGGTCCGCGCCCACGAGGACGTCGCCGACGTGGTCGCCGACCGGCTCAACAAGGTCCCCGGCGTCACGTCCACCGAGACGCACATCGCGTTCCGCGCCTACTCCCGCCACGACCTCGAGGCCGCCTTCTCCCTCGGCCTGGAGTAGCCGTCCGGGCCTAGGAGTGCACTGAACGATTTCGCGGCGCCAGCGCCCCGATAGCCGCACACCGGCTTTGTTACCGCCCCTCGAAAGGCGCCCAGCCTGCCTTCGGGGCGGCGTCGTGCCATCGCACGACTCTCGCGACGCTGGCATCCACGCCCTCGTTCAGCACACTCCCGATCCCGGAGAACCTCCCCTGATCAGCCAGGAGACGTAGCCCGTACGGGCCATAGGGTCCCCTGTTCTCCCGCGGGAACCACCCACCCCGACCTAGCGTGAGTGGTCGTTTGTTCCCGGGAGGAGCCCCCATGCCCGTACGTCGTGTGTCGCGCGCTGTCGCCACCTTGGTGACCACTTTCCTAGTGGCCAGTGGCCTCCTGGTTGTCCAGACCTCGGGGAGCGCGGTCGCGCTGCCGGGCACTCCGACCAACCTCCAGTCCAGCGCGGACGACATCCCGCGACTGTCGTGGGACCCGGTGAGCGGAGCGACCCGATACCAGGTGCAGGGCTCGGAGAACATCGGGTTCACCGGCACCAAGGTCTTCGACGTCAACACGGTCAACACCAACTACGTCCCGGTGCGGGTGCTCAAGGAGGGCCTGCTCTACTGGCGCGTCCAGGCGGTGGACGGCACCGGGGCCGGTCCGTTCTCCACCATCGCCGAGGCGACGATCGCCACCCATGTGCCGCCCACGGGACTCACCGTCGCGCCTCCCAGCGGCACCACGATCCTCCCGCCGGTGTCGCCGCCGGTCGTGACGTGGAACGCCGTGCCCGGTGCGATCGGCTACGACCTCGAGCTCGACAACGAGGGCGACGGCGTCGGTGGCGTCGTCACGAGCAACATCAAGACGACCACCTACGTCATCCCCGACCCCCAGGGCGTGGGCGAGACGACAGGTTTTGCCGACTTCTTCGTGCGGGTGCGCGCCAAGTTCCCCAACAGCCTCCAGACCGACTGGACCCCCTACTCGTCGTACAACGTGTCCCAGCTCGACGCGGTGACCTCGGCGACCTGCGGCGCCGGCCTGGTCTGCGCCCCGACCCCCGGTGGAGGCGTCCGCGCGCGGGCCACCGTGCAGGACGTGGTCTTCGACTGGGACCCCGTCGCCGGCGCCAAGCAGTACGAGATCTGGGTCGCCCTCAACTCCGACTTCACCAACGAGGTCGAGCGTCGTGTCGTCTACTCCACGAGGTACTCACCCAAGACGACGTACGACAACAACACGTACTACTGGAAGGTTCGCCCGATCAACGCGGCGAACCAGCCCGCCCCGTGGCCGCCGACTCCCAGCGACTTCGAGCGGCGCTGGCCGGACCGGCCGTCGCTGGTGTGGCCGCCCAACACCACGGCCAGCACCGTCGGCGACGACTTCTACTACCAGTGGACGCCGGTGCAGCACGCCGGCCTGTACCGGCTGGAGGTCAGCTCCGACCCCAACTTCGCGCCGCCGTTGACCAACATCTGCACCACGGCGCAGACCACCTACGCGGCCGGCTACAAGGCGAACGACCCCTGCATGCCGTTCCAGGGCGTGACGACCTACTGGCGGGTCCGGGCCTTCGACCAGCCACTGGGCGTCGAGGGCATCTACTCCGATGCCGACCCGGACCTGCTGGGCACGCAGCCGGGCAAGTTCGTCTACAGCTCCGGCGTCGTGGCCCGGCAGAGCCCGACCAACGGCGCGAGCGTCTCCGTGCCCACCCTGCGGTGGGCGCCGAGCCGCGAGGCGCAGAAGTACGACGTCGTCGTGTACTACCCCAACGGCGACGAGGCCGACTCGGCGACCACGTCAGCGCTGTCCTGGACCCCGACCGAGGAGCTCCTGCCCGAGGACGGCCCCTACCGGTGGACCGTGACGGCCGTCGACGGCGACAACCACCACTCGCCCACCCCGGCCCTGTGGACGTTCAACGTCGTCGCGCCGCCCACTACCAGCGCCGCACCCGACCCGCTCCCCGGCGTCTTCGAGCCCGTGTTGTTCCGCTTCCCGCAGCTGGCCTGGGAGCCGGTCACGGACGCCTACTACTACAAGCTGCGGGTGTCCGACACGCCCGGCTTCGTGCTGCCCGAGAACGCCACCGACGTCCTCGGCACCGAGCTGCACTCCGCCTCCGTGACCGACTGGGGCACCTTCTTCCTGCGTCCCGGCGACTACACCTGGTGGGTCGACGCCTACGACGACGAGGACCACTTCATCTCCACCGGTGCGGAGTCGACGTTCACGATCACCGAACCCGGCGCCGTCTCTGGCCAGCAGCTGGCGCTCGACGGCCGGGCCCTCGACCTGGGCACCACGTGCACGGCCTCCCTGGTGGTGGGGACCCCGGGACTGTGTGACAACCTCCCCGCCACCCCGGTCCTCGACTGGGCACCGATCACCGGAGCCGGCGGCTACCTCGTCTACATCGCCGAGGACCCCGACTTCACCAACCGGGTGACCAATCCCTACGCGATCACCACGAACTCCCGCTGGGCTCCGACCTTCAGCGAGCTGGAGGCGCTGGCCGACAACCAGTCCGGCCTGGCGTCCTACTACTGGTTCATCCGGCCCTGTGCGAGCGTCCGGCCCGTCATCCACTGCGGCCCGGACCCTGTGTCCGACACCGACGCGGCGACCAACGCCTTCCGCAAGGTTTCACCCAAGGTGGTGCAGACGGCGCCGGCAGCGGACTCGACCGAGACCGGCACCGAGGTCACCTTCAGCTGGGAGGACTACCGCACCACGAACGCCGGTGTCACCTTCTTCGGTGGTTCGGCCCCGTCGCACCAGTCCGCGCAGCGCTACCGGCTCCAGGTCGCGCAGTCGGCGACGATCACCGACGGCAATGCCATCGACGACGTCACCGTCGACCAGACGACGTACACGGCCTACGACCGCACGTACCCCGAGGGTGACCTCTGGTGGCGGGTGCAGGCGATCGACGACGCCGGCAACCGGCTGGCCTGGTCGGACACGCGCAAGTTCGTGAAGAACTCGCCCGCGCTCGACCTCAACGACCCGGTGACCTACCCGGCCCAGGGCCAGCACGTCACGGGCGCCTTCCCGTTCAAGTGGAAGGGACAGCCGTTCGACGTGACCTGGAAGCTCGAGGTCTACAAGGACAACGACACCACGCTGTCCCCGGCCAAGCGGGTCGTCTCCGCGAGCCCCAAGCAGGCGGCGTACGTCGCAGCCACCGCGCTCCCCCCGTCCGACCTCGCCTACCGCTGGCGGATCGTGCGGTACGACGGGACCGGCCAGGACAACAAGGGCCGCTGGTCCGAGCTGGGCAGCTTCTTCGTCGACAAGGACCCGGTGACCCTGTCCAACCCCGTCGACAACGCAGCCCAGACACCGGCGGGTGTGCTGCTCTCCTGGCAGTCCTACGGCAGCGGGCCCACGAGCGCGACGAAGTACTCCGTCGACATCCGCAACTCCAGCAACCAGAGCGTCGGGTCCGTGACGAGCACCGCCGCCACGGCGTGGGCACCCACCGTGACCTACCCCGGTGGCACCTACACCTGGGTCGTGAGCGCGTACGACGCGAGCGACAACGTGATCGCCACCAGCCCGACCTGGCACTTCACGGTCGACACGGCGTTGAGCGCGGTGGTCGGGACCCAGATCCAGGCATCCGGGGCACCGCAGGTCGGATCCACGCTCACGAGCACGGACCCGTCATGGAACCACTCCGGTGTCACGAACAGCTACCAGTGGCAGCGCGCCGGCTCCAACATCAACGGGGCCACCTCGCCGACCTACGTGACGACCCTGTCGGACGTGGACAAGGCGATCACGCTCAAGGTGACCGGAAAGCTCGCGGGCTACGTGGACGGGGTGAGCACGTCGAGCCCGATCACCATCGTGCTCGGCTCGGCGCCCACTCCCAGCGTGCTGCCGACCATCAGCGGCGTGGCCGCGGCTCGGGAGACGCTCACGGCCACCCCGGGCACGTGGTCAGGGAACCCCGCCTTCACCTACCAGTGGTTCGTGAACGGCGTGGCGGTCGCCAAGGAGATCAAGCCCACGTACGTCGTTCGCACCCGGGACGCCGGACTTCCCGTCTCCGTACGGGTGACCGCCACCCAGGATGGCAAGCAGCCGGGAACCGCGCAGAGCGCTGCGATGTCCGTCGCGAAGCTCTCCTCGGAACTCTCGGCGAGCGCGGCGAAGAAGAAGATCACCCAGCGCGAGAGGGCCGTGCTCACGGTGAAGGTGACGCTCCTCGACTTCGGGGTGTCGCTGGGTGAGGTCCAGGTCAAGGACGGCTCGAAGGTCATCGCCAACCCCGGTCTGCAGACCGGCAAGAACGGCGTGCTGACCATCCGGCTCAAGAAGCTCAAGCTGGGCAAGCACAAGCTGACCATCACCTACCTGGGCAGCGTGTCGACCCTGTCGTCCTCGGACAAGGTGACGATCAAGGTCGTCAAGGGACCCAAGAAGTAGCCGTCAGGTCGGGCCGGCCGCCGTCTCCACGGTGGCCGGCCCGGACCCGGCCACGGCCCTGGCCGAGCGCAGCGCGGCAGCGTGTACGACGAGCCCCGCCACCGGTGCGAGGAGCACGGCCGTCAGGAGCGCGGTGCGGACCGAGGGCACCGCGAGCAGCAGAGACCCCGACAGCACCAGCGAGGCGAGCCACCCGGCCGTCGACGCGGTGTGCCTGTCGGCCGCCACCAGGGCCAGCCCGGAGACGACGAGCAGAGCGAGGAGCACGCTGCCCCCGGTCAGCGCGGCCAGGTCTGCCGCCCTGGTCGAGTAGCGGTCGCCGAAGACGGCCCGGACCACATCCGGCCCGATCGCCGCGGCCAGCAGCGTCGCCACTCCCCCGACCCCTCCCAGCACCAGCCACCACCGGACGACCGCGCGGCCGAGGGAGCCGGTCTCGTCGAGGAAGGCCCGCATGATCGCGGGCCGGAGTCCGTAGATGACCACGAGGAGCGGCGACCGGACGAGCACCAGGGTCGCCAGCAGCACGCCCGTCGCGCCGGTCAGGTCGTCGTGCCCCCGCAGGACCGACAACAGGAGCGGGAAGCCCGCGACCAGCAGCGCCGCGCACGCGGTGGAGCCCATGGCGGTGACGCTGCGCCGCACCAGGCCGCCGACCGGGTCGGAGCCGAACGCGGCCAGCGCCTCGCGCACCGGCGGACGCACGGCCAGCAGGGGCAACCAGGCCAGGGCCCCGACGGCGATCGCCCACGGGAGCGCCGACGACGAGTCCACCGCGACGGCCAGCAGGACGGCGAACGTCCGCAGCACCGCGTCGCCGGCGAGCACCAGGGCCAGGTCGAACCAGTCACCACGTGCGGCGAGGACGCCGTTGACGAACGTCAGCAGGCCGAGCGCGACGAGCCCCACCGCGATCGCGGTGGCGCCCGCGGCCGCGCTCCCCGGAACCCGGACGGCATCGGTCGCGACCACCAGCACCCCCAGCAGGGCCGAAGGCAGGGTCAGCAGCAGGACGACGGGCAGCAGCCGCGTGCGGGCGCCCTCACGCGCGGCGACGGCGGTGCTGCGGGTCACCTCCTGCTGCAACCCCGCGAAGGCGCCGCCGATGCCGAAGAACAGGGCCCAGAGCACGGCGAAGGACGCGAAGTCCCGCGGTCCCGAGGCGCGGGCGACGACCACCATCGTGACCCAGCCCAGGACGCCGGTGACGACCGTGGCGGCCGCAGACCAGCCGAGCGGGACCCGCAGTCCGGTGCCCTGCCGCGGTGTCACCTCAGCTCATCCCGCGGGGCGGGCGAGCACCGCGGTGTAGGACAGGGTCGGCTTGGCCGGCGCGAACCCGACCACGTCGTGGCGCGGCCAGCCGATGGCGTCGACGGCCGCGTGGTAGCGCTCGCGGTCGATGTCGTCGACGAGGAGCAGCCCGCCGGGCCGCACCTTCGCGGTGGCTCGCGCGGCACATCGCGCCCGCTCGCGGCCGTCGACGACGACGAGGTCGATGGAGTCGTCGGGCTGGTCGTCGATCGCTGCCACGTAGGCGGCGTACTGGTCCTCCGACGTACGTCGCAGCAGGGTCCATGCCGGCGAGCTGATCGTCCGGTGGAGCTCGTCGGCCCACCCCTCGTGGTGCTCCACGGTGATCACCTCGGCACCCCGGTCGAGGAACCACAGCGTCGAGCCGCCGCCGCCGTACTCGAAGACGCGCGACCCCGGGCCGATCACGGCGGCGAGCTCGTCGATGAGGCGGAACGGCAGCCACGGCAGCCGCAGCCGCATCGTGCTCCGACCGCGGGTCGCGGCCAGCCTCGGCAGCTCCTTGCCGAAGCCGGGATGCCTCGCCAGCACCTTCGCGCTGCGACCGGCCAGGCGCAGCTGAGTACGCACCATCTCGCCCGTCACGGGCATCAGCCCACCTCCGCCGTCTTCCCCGGCTCCACCTCCACGTCGGGCACCGGCGTGGACAGGAACCGAGCGTAGGCGCGGGAGAGCCCCCAGCGTGGGAGCACACGGAAGGCACCGCGGATCGTCAGGTTCACGACCGCGCGGCCGCGGCCGACCAGGCCGTAGGCCCGCAGGTTGCGCTGGAGCTCGCGCTCGAGGACCAGGTAGCCGCGGGCCGAACGGCGCCGCAGCATCCCGTCGCCGGCGCGGAACAGCACCAGCGGCTCCGTGAGGTTGGTCATCCGCGCACCACCGGCCAGCATCCGCGCCATCAGGTCGTAGTCCTGCATGAACCGCATCGCCGGGTAGCCGCCCACCCTCAGCGCGAGCTCGCGGCGGTACATCGCGGTCGGGTGGTTGACGGGGTTGTTGAAGCGCATCCGCCGGGCGATGGCCTCGTGGGTGACCGGGTTGGTGCGGAGCCGGGTCGGTCGCTCGGGGTCGTGGTCGAACTCCCACATGGCCGCACCGCAGAGGTCCGCCCCGGTCTCCTCGAGGGCGGCGAGCTGGGTCTCGAACCGGTGCGGCAGCAGCAGGTCGTCGGCGTCCATCTTGGCGATCCAGGCGCCGGTGGCCGCCTCCAGACCGGCCCCGTTGGCGACGCCGGCCCCCTGGTTGGTTCCGAGCCGGATCCGGACCACGCCGTCGCGCGACGCGGCGTACCGGTCGAGCACGCCCTCGTGGGCGGGCGTCAGCGGGCCGTCCTCGACGATGACGACCTCGTCCGCCGGCCGGGTCTGCCGGTCGAGGCTGTCGAGCGCGGCACGCAGGTCGTCGGCGGCCACGCCCGCGTGCACCGGGAGGAGCGCCGAGACGGTGTGGCCGCTCACGGCGCCGCCGTCGTCTGCGAAGCCTCCGTGGCCGACGGAGTCACGCCCGGCGGGGTGTGACCTTGCGGCAACACCCGGAGCGCGACCACGGCGAGGGCGAACCAGCCGGCCACCATCAAGAGCCCGGTGCAGAACGCTGGTGGGTGGATCCAGCCCGCGTCGTTCGCTGACACGGTGCGGTCGAGCTCGGCGAGCTGGACGTGGACCACGGAGACGACCTGGCCCACCCCGAGCATCAGCACCGCCAGCGCGGGCGGCCGTAGGTCACGCGGCTCGGAGCGCCATCGCACCCGGTCGAGGACGACACCGGCGAGCAGCATGACGCCGGCAGTGAACGGGAGGTCGTAGCGGCCCTGCCACATGCCGCCGCGGCTCTCCAGCGTCAGGGCGACCAGTGCCGAGGGCGCCAGGAAGCAGAGCGCGGTCGCCAGGACGACCGCGGCCCGGCCCTGGCGCGCGCCGCGCCGTAGGGCGGCGACCAGCATCGTCACCAGCACCAGCAACAGCAGCAGGTGCACGACCAGCGGTGCCGGCTGGTCGCGGTAGGGGAAAGCCCCGATGCTCCCGAGGATCCAGTTCGGCCAGCGGGCCACCTGGGCCCAGCTGGTGTCGATGTCGCCGTTCTTGGCCCCCGGCGGGAAGGAGACGTTGCCGCGGTTCCACAGCAACACCGCGCCGCTGACCACGACCGCGAGCGAGCAGGCCAGCGCCACCTGGCCGCGGTGCCGGTGGGCGACCGCCACGAGCGCGCGGGGTCCACGCAGCGCCGCGACGCAGGCCAGGATGAGCACCACCCACAGGGGACCCAGCGTCCGGAGCCCCGCCAGCAGTACGACGGACAGGGTCGCGGCGGCGAGCAGCCAGCGTTCGCGGCGCAGCAGGACGGCGTCCACCTCGTCGCGGCCACCGAGCCCGAGCAGCGCAGCCCATAGGCAGACCCCAGCAGCCATCTCGAGGCCGTTCGGGGCCACCACGGAGGTCGAGTAGAGGAACGTCGGGGTGATCCCGACGAGGAGGCCCACGAAGGTCCACCGACGACCGCGGCTCCAGGTGCTCAGGCACCAGACGGCGAGCGCGAGCATGGCCGCGCAGAGGAGTGCGGACATCGCGCGCATCGCGTAGAGCGCGTCAGCGCCCGAGAAGGCCTCGGCCGGCGTGCCGACGACCCAGTAGTAGACCGGCTCGTAGCCACCCGCCGAGGTCGTGACGCGCACGGTGCCGCTGGTCGCGCCGGGTCCGTCCCCGGCGCAGGTCTCCGTGACGATGTAGGGCAGGTCCTCGCACTGACCCTGGGCCGCCTTCGCGAGGTCGGCGGGGACGTCGACCAGCAGGCCACGGCCACCCGCCGCCGGGTCGTGCAGCCGCCACTGGCCCGACGCCACTCCCGACGCCCGGAACGCGTGGTCGAACTCGTCCATCCCGCGGAAGGGCGGCACCGCGAGGATCCAGGCTGCCTGGGCGAGCAAGGTCGCCAGCAGCACCAGCGCGGCCACGCGCCAGCCACTGCCTGCACCAGCCCTCACACCGCGACGGTAGCGAGGACTGGACCAGTCCACCGGTGACCCGGACCGATGTCATCCGATCGGCGTGCCGCATGGCCCGGACGGGCCATGTGGCGAGCGTCGTTCGACCGGACTTCCGTGGAGCGCCGACGCCCCGGACCCGCCGTTCCTAGTGTGGAACCGTGACCCCCGACCAGGCACTGCCCCGCGCTGTCGCGGTCGTGCCGATGCACAACGAGGCGGCCGTGGTCGCCGGGGTGGTCACCGAGCTGAAGAACGAGTTCCCCGTCGTGGTCTGCGTCGACGACGGCAGCACCGACGACAGCGCGGTCGTGGCCCGCGCCGCTGGCGCAGTGGTGGTCCCCCACCCCACCAACCTGGGCCAGGGCGCGGCGCTCGAGACGGGCATCCGGTTCGCCCTCTCGCTGCCGGCCACGGAGTACGTCGTCACCTTCGACGCCGACGGCCAACACGACGTCGCGGACGCCCGGGCCATGGTCGAGCGGGCGATCTACCGCGACCTCCAGGTCGTGCTCGGCTCACGTTTCCTCGACGCGTCGAAGGACGTGCCACTCGCCCGCCGGCTGCTGCTGCGCGGTGCGGTGCGGTTCACCCGCCAGGCCACGGGGCTGGCGCTCACCGACGCGCACAACGGCCTGCGCGTGCTGCGCCGCGACGCCGCCGAGGCGGTGCGGCTCCGGCTGCACGGCATGTCCCACGCCAGCGAGATCGTCACGCTGCTGGCCCGTGGCGGGTTCTCGGTCGAGGAGCACCCGGTGACGATCCGCTACACCGACTACTCCCGCGCCAAGGGCCAGCGCGGCTACAACGCGCTCAACATCCTCTTCGAGCTGGCGGTCAACCGGATGCGGGCCGCGGCGTGATCATCAAGCTGCTGCTCCTCGGAGGGCTGGCCGCGGCGGCGTACACGCTCATGCACGGGCGGCGCTCCGCGCTCAGCCTCCTGGTCCGCCGGGGCATCGCCCTGCTCGCGCTCGGGCTGGGGGCGGTCGCGGTCCTGTTCCCCGACCTGGTCACCGTGGTCGCCCACGCCGTCGGCGTCGGCCGCGGCACCGACCTGGTCGTCTACCTGCTGTGCGTGACGTTCCTCTTCACCACGATCGGGCTGCACCTGCGGCTGGCCACGATGCACGACCGGTACGTCGAGCTCGCCCGCCAGGTCGCGCTCAACGCGGCACAGTCCGAGGCATCGGCGGCGCAGGCGGAGATCGTCCGGCCCCGCTCCGCCGACGTCGTCTGACCCAGCCCTACCCTCGCGGGGTGACCTTCGTCCGGGCGCGGCACCTCGTGGCGTACGTCGCCATGGCGGTCGTCCTCGGCGCGCTGGTCAGGCGGGCCGCCCTGCCCCTGGACAACCTCGACACCTACTTCCACCTGAGGTTCGGGCAGGAGTTCCTCAGCGGTGACTGGGCGCTGCGCGACCCGGGCTCGGTGACCACGCGCGCCACCGCGGACTGGGTGCCGACCCAGTGGCTGTCCGAGGTGGTGATGGCGCAGGTCGAGGACTGGTTCGGCCTGGCCGGCGTCGCGTGGCTGGCGGGGCTGCTGTTCGTGTCCCTGGCGCTGAGCGTCTACGCGGCCTGCCGCCGCGGGGCCGAGCCGGTCATCTCTGCGCTGCTCGTCGTCCTCACGATGATCGCGTGCACGTCGGGCATCTCGATGCGCCCCCAGCTGGTCTCGTACCTCCTCGTCGTGGTGACCACCGCGGCCTGGCTGCGGGCCAGGGACACCGGCCGGGCTCCCTGGCTCCTCGTGCCGGTCACCTTCGTCTGGACGATGTGCCACGGGATGTGGCCGCTCGGGATCGTGATCGGCGTGGTCGCGGTGCTCGGCCTCGCCCTCGACCGCGATCACCCGCGCCGCTCGCTGGCCACGATGGCGGCGGTGCCGGTGCTGTCGGCGGCGGTCTCGCTGCTCACTCCGGCCGGCCCGGGCCTGTTCCCCGCCGTCCTCCGAGTGGGCTCACGGGCCAAGTACTTCTACGAGTGGAACCCACCTGACTACACCAAGCCCTGGGTCGCGATGCTGGCCGTCATCCTGGCGCTCGCCATCGTGCCGTGGCTGCGGCGCGCGGAGCGGGTCCCGTGGCTGGAGGTGCTGCTGGTCGGGCTGGCGGCGGTCGGGGCCATCTACTCGATGCGGACGGTGCCGGTGGCGGCCTGCCTGGCCGCTCCGCTGGCCGCGGCCGCCCTCCAGCCGATCCTCGGCACGCGGCCCCCGGTGCTCCGCCGCGAGCGGCTGCTCCTGCTCGGCGGGGCCGTGCTCGCGCTGGCCTCGCTCGCGGTCCTGGCGCCTCGCACCGCGGACGAGCCCCTCGAGACCGCGTCGTGGCTCGACGGTGCCCTGGGCGACCTCCCCGCCGGCACCGCGGTCATCGACGACAGCGGCTTCGGCGGCTACCTGATGTGGCGGTTCCCCCAGCTCGACGTGGTCGTGCACGGCTACGGCGACCTCTACACCGACGACGAGCTCGAGCGGAACGCGGACATCGAGGGCGTCCGCGGCGGCTGGGTCGAGCTGGTGCAGGGCACGGACGCGGCGTACGCCGTCCTGCCGCCCGGCTCGCCGCTCGCCTACAACCTGCGCGAGGTGGAGCACTGGACCGTGCTCGAGCACGGCGACGACCTGGAGCTGCTGCAGCCGCCGGCCGGCTGGATGGACGAGTAGCGGTCAGACGGCGCTGGCGGCGACCCAGCGCTCGAGGGTCTGCTTGGCGGCACCGGAGTCGACCGCGTCGCGAGCCCGGGCGATCCCGGCGTCCAGCGCCTCGTCGACCGGCGCCTCCGGGGCGTCGTAGACAGCGAGGGCCGCGCCCGCGTTGAGCAGCACGGCGTCACGCACCGCGCCCGGCTCGCCGTCGAGCAGCCGGCGTACGACGTCGGCGTTGTGCGCAGCGTCGCCGCCGCGCAGGTCCTCCGTGGTCGCCGGCGCGAAGCCGTGGGCGGCGGGGTCGACGGTGGCGGTGGTGACCTCTCCCCCGGCGACCACCCACACCGACGACGTGGTGGTCGTCGTGAGCTCGTCGAGGCCGTCGTCACCGCGGAAGACCCAGGCGTCCGAGCCGCGCTCGGCGAAGACCCCGGCCATCACCGGCGCCATCCGCGGGTCGGCGCAGCCCACCGCGTTGGCGGCCGGCCGGGTCGGGTTGGCGAGCGGCCCCAGGAAGTTGAACGTCGTGCCGATGCCGAGCTCCCGGCGCGGGACCGCGGTGTGCCGCATCGCGGGGTTGAACGCCGCGGCGAAGAGGAAGGTGATGCCGGCCTCGTCGGCCAGGGCGGCGACCCGCTCGGGCGGCAGGTCGAGACGTACGCCGAGCGCCTCGAGCACGTCGGCGGAGCCGGACTGCGACGACGCGGACCGGTTGCCGTGCTTGGCCACCCTCGCGCCGGCGCCGGCCGCCACGATCGCGGCCATCGTGGAGATGTTCACCGACATGGAGCGGTCACCGCCGGTGCCGACCACGTCGAGCAGCCGCCCGGTGACCTGGATGGGGGTCGCCTTCTCGTACATGGCGGCGACCAGCCCGGTGATCTCGCCGACGGTCTCGCCCTTGGCGCGGAGGGACACCGCGAAGCCGGCGATCTGGGCCGGGGTCGCCTCGCCGGAGAGGATCTCCCCCATCGCCCAGGTCGCCTGGTCGGCGCTGAGGTCGGTGCGCGTCACGAGCGCACCGAGCACCTCGGGCCAGGTCGTCATCCGGGACCTGCGACGCGGATCAGCTGGTCGCCGGGACCCGCGACCGGAGCAGCCCGGACACGGCCTCGGCGAGCTGGATCGGGTCGATCGGGTGCGGCACGGCCGCGTCGGCCCGTGACCAGGTCGCGAGCCAGGCGTCCTGGGGGCGGCCGGTCAGCACCAGCAGCGGCGGGCACTGGTAGATCTCGTCCTTGAGCTGCTTGGCGATCCCCATGCCACCGGCCGGCACGGCCTCGCCGTCGAGGATCGCGAGGTCGATGCGACCGGCGTCCATGTTCTGGATGACGACGGGCTCGGTCGCGACCTCGACGTACTCCAGCTCGGGCAGGTCAGGGTGCAACCGACGTCCCAGAGCGAGGATGACCTGCTGGCGCGTGTTGACGTCGTCGGAGTAGACGAGCACGCGGAGGTTGTTGGGGTCGGCCACGCCCGGGATGCTACCGCTCCACGGGGTCGCCGCCGTCGCGGGCGCGGGCTTCGAGCAGGTCCAGCCGACGGTCCTCGCGCGCCGCCTCCTTCATGGAGGACCGGACCCACTGGGTGAAGAGCACCCCCAGCAGCACCAGCCCCACCAGGTCCCCCGACGACCAGAGCAGGCCGCCGGCGAGGTGCTGGTCGTCCAGCATGTCCGGGAGCCAGCCGTAGCCCGGGCAGCTCGCGGAGCGCGCGGTAGTGGTCGCCGCCGAGCAGGGTGTTCTGGCCCATGATCGTGACCCCGAGGAACGCGTGGAACGGCAGGGTCAGGACCACGAGGAGCATCCGGGCCGGGTAGCCGACCCGTCCCGGCACCGGGTCGATGCCGACGATCGGCCAGAAGAACAGCGTGCCGACCACGACCAGGTGCAGGTGCATCAGCTCGTGCAGCCACACGTGGGTCAGGGTGGCGTCGTACCAGGAGGAGAAGTAGAGGGCCCACGGCGTCACGACGTACAGCGCCAGCGTGAGCGGCGGGAACGACAGCACCTTCGCGACCCGCGAGTGGAGCACGGTGAGCAGCCAGCGCCGGGGCGCGTGCGGAAGGGTGCGGAGCGCGAGCGTGACCGGCGCGCCGAGCGCCAGGGCCAGCGGGACCAGCATCGCGAGCACCATGTGCTGGACCATGTGCACGCTCAGCAGCGTGGTGTCGTACGCCGCCAGGCCGGACGACGTGGCGACGTAGAACGCGCCCATCCCGACCCCCACGAACACCACCGTGCGGCCCACCGGCCAGGCGTCGCCGCGCCGGCGCAGGGACCGCACGCCGAGCAGGTAGAGACCGGCCGCCCAGACGGTCACCACGAGGGGCACGGGAGCGAACTCCCACCCCGTCAGGAGACGGCCTGCGTCGAAGGGCGGCACTCCCGGATCCTATTCGTGGCCCGGGAGTGATCGGTTGCCGGAACAAGCGTGGGATCCGACACGCCACCCGGGGCTGACCTCAGCGATGCCGCGGGACATAATGAGCCCGTGGCGACAGCAACGACCATCCCGGCCTCGCGCCTCCACGGGCACCACGACCGTCCGAGCATGGTCAGTGTCGGGACCATCATCTGGCTGTCCAGTGAGCTGATGTTCTTCGCCGCGCTGTTCGCGTCGTACTTCACGATCCGCTCGGTGAGCACCGACCTGTGGGAGCAGAACACCGCAGCTCCTCAACGTCCCGTTCGCCGCCGTCAACACCACGATCCTGGTGCTGTCGTCGGTCACCTGCCAGCTCGGCGTCTTCGCGGCCGAGCGCGGCCAGGTCGGCCGGACCGCGTCGATCCTCGACCCCCGGGGCTGGGGTCTGCGCGAGTGGTTCATCCTCACCTACGTCATGGGCGCGATCTTCATCGCGGGTCAGGTGACGGAATACACCTCGCTCGTCCAGGAGGACGTCACGATCTCCTCCTCGGCCTACGGCTCGATGTTCTACCTGACCACCGGCTTCCACGGTCTCCACGTGACCGGCGGTCTCATCGCGTTCCTGCTGGTGCTGGGCCGTACCTACATCGCCAGGCGGTTCACCCACGAGCAAGCGGTCAGCGCGATCGTCGTCTCGTACTACTGGCACTTCGTCGACGTCGTGTGGATCGCGCTGTTCGCGACGATCTACCTCATCAAGTAACCGGCTGTGAGGACCTCAGTGCGCTTCCTGAACCGCTCCGCCGGACT
This sequence comes from uncultured Actinomycetota bacterium, assembly GCA_963759065.1. Classification (GTDB taxonomy): domain Bacteria; phylum Actinomycetota; class Actinomycetes; order Propionibacteriales; family Nocardioidaceae; genus Nocardioides. Next base: position 232,361 of record CAVWYA010000020.1, read on the forward strand.
CCTGTCCCGCCACCGCCGCCGCCCGGTCGCCGGGCTGCTGCTGATGTTGCTGGGCCTGGTCCTGACCGGGACGCTCTACGCGTCGTTCGCCCCCTCGTCGACGGCCGACTCGGCCAAGGACGACCAGGCGCTGGCCGACGAGGGCCGCAAGCTGTTCCTCGTCAGCTGCGCGACCTGCCACGGCCAGAACGGCGAGGGGATCCTGACCCAGGACGGCAACCAGCTCGGCCCGTCGCTGGCGGGTGTCGGTGCCGCCGCCGCCGACTTCCAGATGACCACCGGCCGGATGCCTGCGGTCCAGCCGGGCGCCCAGAACCCCACCAAGCCGGTCACCTTCAACGACGAGGAGATCGCCGCGCTGTCGGCGTTCGTCGCGAGCCTCGGCCCCGGCCCCGCCATCCCCGACCCGTCCGACTACAGCCTCGCGGGCCTGTCGGAGGAGGAGCGGGAGGAGGCGGTCTCCCGTGGTGGCCAGATCTTCCTGACCAACTGCACCGCCTGCCACAACTTCGCCGGCAAGGGCGGCGCGATGCCGCGCGGCGGCGACGCACCCGACCTGAGCAACACCGAGGCCCGGCAGATCTACGAGGCGCTCCTGACCGGCCCCGGCCAGATGGACACCTTCTCCAACGGCAACCTCTCGCCGGAGGAGAAGCGCGACGTCATCGCCTACCTCTACTCGATCCGCGAGCAGCCGCAGTACGGCGGCTTCGGACTCGGCGGCAACGGGCCGGTGGCCGAGGGGCTGATGGCCTGGGTCGCCGGCATCGGCGCCCTGGTGGCCTTCGCGGCCTGGATCGCCGCCCACACCGCACGCACGAGTAGGAAGAAGGAGGAGGCCGCGGCATGACCGACGAGCACAGCCACCTTCCCGCCGAGCCGGGCAACGACGACGCGCCGGCTTCCGACAAGTCGCTGGTCCCCGAGGAGCCGATCGCCAACCCGGGCCTGCCTGAGCACACGTGGCGGCCGACCGACGTCGACCCCAAGGCGGAGCGGCGCGCCGAGCGTCAGGTCGCGGCACTGTTCGGCCTGTCGGCGATCTGCGCGGTGCTCTTCGTCGTCGCCTACTTCAAGTTCCAGGTCAACGGCGGAGGCGACGGCGAGAAGGTCGAGACGGTCTTCGGCCTGGGCGCCTCCAACGTCGCGCTGGGCGCGTCGCTGGGACTCGCGCTGCTGCTGATCGGCGTCGGGCTGATCCAGTGGGCCCGCAAGCTGATGGGCGACCACGAGATCGTCGAGATGCGCCACCCGGCGCGCTCGTCCGACGAGGACCGCGCCGAGACCCTCCGGGTGCTCGACCTCGGTGCCGAGGAGTCGGGCATCGCCCGGCGGCCGCTGATCCGCAACTCGCTGCTGGGCGCCGTCACCATCCTGCTGGCACCGGTCGTCGTACTGCTGAAGGACCTCGGCAAGACCAACGCCCAGGTCATCGCCGCGGCCGAGTACCCCGGGGCGGGCCTCGAGCACACCGTCTGGGACACCGGCATGCGCGTCGTGCGCGACGTGGTCGGCACGCCGATCCGGCCCGGTGATCTCGAGATCGGCGACCTGGTCAACGCCGAGCCGGAGATCCTCTTCGAGGTCGACGAGGACGGCGAGCCGGTGATGGAAGGCGTCACCGTCCAGATCACCAAGTCGAAGGGCGCGGTCGTCCTGATCCGGATGGACCCCGACGACAACAAGCCCGGCCCCGGTCGAGATGACTGGGCCGTCGACGGCATCCTCTGCTACTCCAAGATCTGCACCCACGTGGGCTGCCCGATCTCGCTCAACGAGCGCAAGACACACCACCTGCTGTGCCCCTGCCACCAGTCGACCTTCGACCTGGCCGACTCGGCGAAGGTGATCTTCGGTCCCGCCGCCCGAGCGCTGCCCCAGCTGCCGCTTATGGTCGATGAGGAGGGGTACCTCGTGGCCCAGAGCGACTTCAAGGAACCTGTCGGACCCAGCTACTGGGAGCGCGACTCCCAGCAGAGCACGAGCAAATGAGCCGAGACATGGGTAACCAGTCATGAGCATCGACACGAGCAAGGTCGCCACCAGCAACTCCACCGCAGCCACTGCCTCGAAGCCCAACCGGGTCGGTGCCGCCGCCGAGTGGGCCGACGACCGGCTCGGGCTGGCCACGCTGGCCAAGAAGAACCTGCGCAAGGTCTTCCCCGACCACTGGTCGTTCATGCTGGGCGAGATCGCGCTGTGGAGCTTCGTCGTACTCCTGCTCAGCGGCGTCTTCCTCACGCTCTGGTTCAACCCGAGCATGGGCGAGACGACCTACGAAGGCAGCTACGCGCAGCTGCGAGGCGTCGAGATGTCGGAGGCCTACGCCTCGGCGCTCCGCCTGTCGTTCGACGTACGCGGTGGCCTGCTCATGCGCCAGATCCACCACTGGGCGGCGATGCTCTTCATCGCCGCGATGATGATCCACCTGCTGCGGGTCTTCTTCACCGGCGCACACCGCAAGCCGCGCGAGCTCAACTGGGCGATCGGCGCGCTGCTCCTGCTCCTGGGCACGCTCGAGGGGTTCACCGGCTACTCGCTCCCCGACGACCTGCTCTCCGGCACCGGGCTACGAGCGGCCGACGGCTTCGTGAAGTCGCAGCCGATCGTCGGCACCTACATGTCGTTCTTCCTGTTCGGCGGCGAGTTCCCGGGCACCGACGTCATCCCACGTTTCTTCATCATCCACGTGCTGCTGATCCCGGGCATCCTGCTCGCGCTGATCACGGCCCACATGCTGCTGCTCGTCTACCACAAGCACACCCAGTGGCCCGGGCCCGGCCGCACGGAGCAGAACGTCGTCGGCTACCCGATGCTGCCCGTGTACGCCGCCAAGGCCGGCGGGTTCTTCTTCATCGTCTTCGGCGTCACGGCGCTGATGGCCGGTCTGCTGAGCATCAACCCGGTGTGGAAGTTCGGGCCCTACGACCCGTCCAAGGTGACCGCGGGCTCCCAGCCCGACTGGTACATGGGCTGGCCGGACGGCGCACTGCGGATCATGCCCAACCTCGAGACGCACCTGTGGCACCACACGTTCTCCTGGAACGTGCTGCTGCCGATCATCGTGCTCCCGATGCTGATGTTCACGATCCTGCTGATGCTGCCGTTCATCGAGGCGTGGATCACCGGCGACAAGCGCGACCACCACCTGCTCCAGCGGCCGCGCGACGCCCCGACCCGCACCGCCACGATGGTGGCCCTGATGACGATGTACGGCCTCTTCTGGGCGGCCGGCGGCAACGACATCATCGCGATCCGCCTGCACCTGTCGATCAACCAGATCACGTACTTCCTGCGTGGTGCGGTGTTCATCGGCCCGGTGATCGCGTTCATGATCACGCGCCGCTGGTGCATCTCCCTGCAGCGCAAGGACCAGCAGGACCTGCTGCACGGCTACGAGACCGGCATCATCATGCGCTCCCCCGAGGGCGGCTACGCCGAGCGGCACCTGCCGCTGTCCTCCGAGCGCGCCTACGTGCTCGCCGCCCGCGACCGCGACCCGGACGTGCTCGGCGAGCTCGAGGAGGGCCCGGACGCCAACGGCGTGGAACCCCGCGGTGGCATCGCCACCCGGCTCGCCGCCGTACGTCACCGCCTGCGGACGCTGATGTACGCCGACAACGTCCAGAAGCCGACGACCCAGGAGCTCGAGGCGGGTCACCACCACGCCGAGCACGAGCACGAGCTCCAGGCACCGATGGAGGGCCACGCCGCCGATGGTCACCAGTTCGACGGCCACCACCTGGTCGAGGGCGAGAAGCTCCGCGCCGACGACTGATCGTCGTTCATCGCAGAAGGCCCGCTCCCTCTGGGGCGGGCCTTCTGTCGTTAGTGTGCTGCGCCCGGGTGGGGCGGTCAGCCAGCAACCCCCACCGCCCCCAACCGGCGCCTACCGGGTTGCCCACTGACCGCCAGCCCGGCTCGGCCCCCGGCAGCGGTCAGCCAGCAACCCCACCCGCCCCCATCCAGCGCCCACCGGGTTGGCCACTGACCGCCAGCCCGACTCAGCCCCCGGCAGCGGTCAGCCAGCAACCCCACCCGCCCCCAACCGGCGCCCACCGGGTTGCCCACTGACCGCCAGCCCGACTCGGCCCCCGGCAGCGGTCAGCCAGCAACCCCATGGGCCCCCGACCAGCGTCCGCCGAATTGGCCACTGACCGCCAGCCCGGCTCAGCCCCCGGCGGCGGTCAGCCAGCAACCGGTTTGTGATCCCGCGGCCCGACGGCCACGGACAGCAAACCGAACAGCTGTCGCCAGCGCTCACCGAACAGTGGAGGCGGACCGTCGTAGCCGTTGCGACGCAGGGTGCGATCGACCCTGAGCACCAGCTCCCGTGGTTTGCAGAGGCGTTCCTTCGTCACTTGGACGTATGACACGTCGTGTCCTCGGAACAGCTCATAGCGATCGATGTCGCTCGAGTACTGGTCACGATCGTCCTGATGCTGCTCGCCTTCGTACTCCACCACCGTCCTCCACTTGCGATAGACGAGGTCTCCGATGACGCGAACTTCCTCGGAGAGTCCGAGCTCTTGATTGGGCTCCGGCTCGGGCAGCCCGGCAAACTTCAAGATCCCTCGAGTCTCCGACTCCTTCAGCGATCGAGACCGCTCGTCGAGATGAGGCATGACCCACATCGCCTCCTGAGCTCCATCCCGCCAGGGCTCCGCGACCGCCAGCTCTCTCAATCGACGCAGATCCATGTGCCCGTGATGCAGCAGCCAGTCCCCGACCTTGATGGCGTCGATGACCCGACTCAGCGAGCAGTAGGAGATGTACGCCGCCTCGACGCACACGCCGACATCGTCCAATGGCGGCAGCTTCTTCGTCCTGTGGAGGAACACGCCATCCACCACCCGGTGCACATCGCGATCGACGACGAACCGGAGCGGACGCCGCGGACCGTAGTCGAGTCCTAACATCTGCAGGCGCGAGATGCCCGTGAGATGAACGCCGGCCGGGAGCGCGAGCCGCGCCGCCAGCAGCCAGTCTTCGTCGGTCATCACATGACCGACCGGCTTCCACACTCGGGGATGGACTCGTTCGTATCCCCGTCCCTGGAGCATCCTCGACGTCACGCCGTTTGCCTTGCCCTGGGCACGCGTAAACGGTCCCGGTCGCCACTCGTCGCTCATGCATCTCATCGAACGGGGCGCGGCGATCCGCCGTGGGGCGTAGGCAGTCAGCTGTGGAGCAGTCGACGCTGGGCGATGCCTGTGGAGACTCAGCGGTCAGCCAACAACCTCATAGGGGCCGAGGCAGCCCGCAGACGTTGCCAGCTGACCGCCATCTCGGCTCAGCCCCACCCAGCGGTCAGCCAACAACCTCGACAGCCCCCAGACATCCCCGAAAGGGTTGCCTACTGACCGCCACCCGGCTCAGCCAGGTTTCCGGTCAGATGCCTGAGCCGGTGACGCTCAGCCGGCGAGCGCGGAACCCTGCTGGTACTCGTCCCACGGGATGTTCCAGTCGCTGTAGCCGTTGCCGGGCTCCATGGGGCGGTCGGTGCCGACGTAGTCGACGACGTCGCCGCGGACGGTCATGTGGTAGAGCCAGTCGGCGTTGGAGGTGCTCATGCCGGTGCAGCCGTGCGACACGTTGGCGTGGCCCTGGGAGCCGACCGACCACGGGGCGGCGTGCACGAACTCGCCGGAGAAGGTCACTCGCATGGCCCACTGGACGTTGTCGATGTCGTAGCCGTCCGCGCTGTCGACGGGGATGCCGACGGTCTCGGAGTTCATCCGCTTGGAGTCGAACTTCTCGATGATGACCTTGATGCCCGAGCGGGTGGTGAACTTCGGCTGCTGGCCGGTGGTGATCGGGATGGTGCGGAGCAGCTCGCCGTTCGAGAAGACCTTCATCTGGTCGGTCCGGGTGTCGACCTTGTAGATGTGGGCGTCGCCGATCTGGAACTGGACCTCACGGTCCTCCTGGCCGTAGATGCCGTTGCCGGCGTCCACGCCGTTGATGTCGAGGTCGACGTCGACGGTGGTGCCGGCCTTCCAGTACTTCTTCGGCCGGTAGTGGACCTCGGTGTCGCTGAGCCAGTGCCAGGTGCCGGGCTGCTCGGGCGCCGTAGTCACGTGCAGGTGCTTCTCGATGTTCGCCCGGTCGGTGACGGGTACGTCGAAGCTCACGACCACGGGCATACCGACACCGACGGTCTCGCCGGGCAGGGGCGCCACCGAGGGGAAGGTCTGCTGGGACAGGTCGAGCGCCTGGGTGGTGAACTGCTGCTTCTTGGTCACGACCTCGCCGTCGTCGCCCGCCACGCTCGCCTTCACGGTGTACGTCGTACCGGGCTCGAGCAGGTCGTCGGCCTTCCACTTCTCGCCGTCGCCCGCGATCGCGCCGTTGAGCGCGCCGACCTCGCCGGAGCCGCTGACGGTGACATTGCTGAGCCGGCCGTGGTGGGCGAAGACGATGACCTGGGTGGAGACCGGGACGTCGGTCTTGTTCTTGATGTTGGTGGACATCGAGCCGGCGTCGGCGTCCTCGGAGTCGGACGATTCGTCCGACGATGAGTCGCCGTTGGAGCCGGCGGAGGAGCCCGTGGTGTCGTCGGCCGAGCCCCCGTTGAGGATGTCGTCGCCGTTGTCGCAGGCGCTCAGCATCGAGGTCCCGAGCAGCAGGGCGGACAGCGCCACGAGGCCGCGGAGGCGGCGTCGGCGAGAGGACATGCTGGACTCCAGGGACTCCCACGAAAAGGCCCGAACCGTCTGGTCCGGACTGCTCCAGCGTAATCGCTGGCGCTGAAAACCCACGAAAGCGCGCATGTCCCTTACGACGGCGTGGCGCCGCCGGAAGTTGCCCTCACGCTAGTGAGCGTGCTCACCCCGGTAGTACTCGTAGATCCAGCCCACCAGGGCCATGGCACCCAGGACGCCGCCGATGATGAAGAGCCACCAGGCTCCCGCGGCGATGCCGAACACGGCCGCGCCGAGCGCGGCGGCGGTCCACAGCGGCCACCAGGAGTACGGCGGGAAGAAGCCCAGCTCACCGGCTCCGTCGGCGATCACCGCGTCCGCGCGGTCCTCGGGGCGCGGGTCCATCCGCTTCGCGTGGAAGCCGAGGTAGATCGTGACCATGAGGGTCAGCAGCGTGGTCATCACCAGCGCCGAGGTGCCGGTCCAGTCACCGCCGTGGTCGCTCGCGTCGGTCACCAGCCAGTAGGCCGGCGTGACCAGCACGAGGAAGATCGTGCAGGACGCGAAGATCCAGGCCTCGGCCTTCATCGGTCCTCACCGTCCCCGGTCTCGTCGGTCCGCTCCTGGATCAGCTCTTCGCGGCCCGTCATGTCGGGAGCATCGGCCGGGCGACCTTCGGCGGCTGCCTCGTTCTCCTCGAGCTCGATCGCGGCGATCTCCGGGTGGTGCAGGTCGAAGGCCGGCGACTCGGAGCGGATCCGCGGGATGGTGACGAAGTTGTGCCGCGGCGGCGGGCACGACGTCGCCCACTCCAGCGAGCGCCCCCAGCCCCACGGGTCGTCTACCTCGACCAGTGGTCCCTTGCGCGAGATCCAGACGTTGTAGAGGAACGGCAGGGTCGAGGCACCGAGCAGGAACGCCCCGATCGTCGAGACCTGGTTGAGCGTCGTGAACCCGTCGGAGGGCAGGTAGTCGGCGATGCGCCGCGACATGCCCTCGACACCCACCCAGTGCTGGATGAGGAACGTCGTGTGGAAGCCGACGAACAGCAACCAGAAGTGCACCTTGCCGAGGCGCTCGTCGAGCATCCGGCCGGTCATCTTCGGCCACCAGAAGTAGAAGCCGGCGAACATCGCGAACACCACGGTGCCGAAGACGACGTAGTGGAAGTGCGCGACCACGAAGTAGGAGTCGGAGACGTGGAAGTCGAGCGGCGGGCTGGCCAGGATGATGCCGGTCAGGCCGCCGAACAGGAACGTCGTGAGGAACCCGATCGACCACAGCATGGGGGTGTCGAAGGACAGAGATCCCCCCACATCGTGCCGATCCAGTTGAAGAACTTCACGCCCGTCGGTACGGCGATCAGGAACGTCATGCCGGAGAAGAACGGCAGGTCCACCGCGCCGGTGACGAACATGTGGTGCGCCCACACGGCCACCGAGAGGATCGCGATGCCGAGGGTGGCGCCGACCAGGCCGATGTAGCCGAAGATCGGCTTGCGACTGAACACCGGCAGGATCTCGGTCACGATGCCGAAGAACGGCAGCGCGATGATGTAGACCTCCGGATGGCCGAAGAACCAGAACAGGTGTTGCCAGAGGATCGCGCCGCCATGGGCGGTGTCGAAGACGTGGGCGCCGAGCTGTCTGTCGGCCTCGAGCGAGAGCAGCGCACCCGCCAGGACCGGGAACGCGATCAGCACCAGCAGGCTGGTGACCATCGTGTTCCAGACGAAGATCGGCATCCGGAACATCGTCATGCCGGGCGCACGCATGCAGATGATCGTCGTGATGAAGTTGACCGCGCCCAGGATGGTGCCGAGACCGGCCATCCAGAGGCCCATGATCCACAGGTCACCACCGACGCCCGGTGATCTCACGGCGTCCGACAGCGGCGTGTAGGCGAACCACCCGAAGTCAGCCGCACCCGTCGGGGTCAGGAACCCGGACCCGGCGATCAGGCCGCCGATGAGGAAGAGCCAGTAGCTGAACATGTTGAGCCGCGGGAACGCGACGTCGGGCGAACCGATCTGGAGCGGCATGATCGCGTTGCCGAAGCCGAAGAACAGCGGGGTCGCGAAGAGCAGCAGCATGATCGTGCCGTGCATCGTGAAGAGCTGGTTGTAGAGCTCTTCGTTGACGACCTGCTGGCCGGGGTAGGCCAGCTCGGAGCGCATCAACATCGCCATCAGGCCGGCGATGAGGAACCAGCAGAACGACGTGACCAGGTAGAGGTTGCCGATCACCTTGTGGTCGGTCGTCGTCAGGACCCGGACGACCTGCTGGCCCAGCTGCCGCCGCTGGCCGACGACCGTGCTCGGGTGCGACGCGGTGGCGGTCATTTCGGTCCCTCCACGGTGCCTTCGTCGAGGCCCTCCTGCGTGTAGGCCTCCTCGCCACCGAGCAGCGGGAGGTCGGAGGTCAGGCCGGCGTCCTCGAGGTCCTGCAGGTGCGCCTCGTAGTCCTCACGGCTGACCACGTGCACCTCGAACAGCATCCGCGAGTGGTAGACCCCGCAGAGCTCGTAGCACCGGCCGGTCCAGACGCCGGTCCGCGTGGGCGTGATGACGTAGTGGTTGACCCGGCCGGGGACGACATCCATCTTCATGAGGAACTCGGGCACACCGAAGTCGTGGATCACGTCGGGGCTGTGCAGGTTGAACCGCGTCGTCTCGTTGACCGGGAGCCACAGCTCCGGGATGTAGGCGCCGGTGCCGCCGTCGTGGACGTAGGAGTCGTAGGGGAACTCGTCGTCGTAGCGGTCGTCGTCGGCCGAGTCGTCCGGGTCGCCGATGCCGTAGTTGAAGGTCCACGACCACTGCTGGCCGGTGACCTCGACGATGTTCTCGGGGGCCGTCTTGTCCTCGAGGACGATGTTCTGCGTCTTCACCGTGTGGGAGAAGAACACGATCACCATCACGACCGGCGCGATCGTGTAGAAGATCTCGAGCGGCAGGTTGTAGCGCGTCTGCACCGGGATCTCGTCGTCGGAACGACGCCGGAAGCGGACCACGACGTAGAAGATCAGGCCCCACACCACGACGCCGGTGATGAGCGCCGCGATCCACGCGCCCTGCCAGAGGTCGAGCACGTGCTGACCCTGCGCGGACGCCGGGTCGGGCATCGCGAGGCGACCCGCCTCGGAATCATCGGAGCAACCGCTCGCCAGGAGTGCCACTCCGGCGAGTGGTACGGCCCAACGCACGATGCGCTGCAGACCCACGGAAGAGCCCCTCTCGACCAACACCTCGGACACTGCTGACCCTAGCCCAACCGCGGCGTGCCGAAGCGCCCGGGTGGGTTCCTCCGTACGGGTAGTTTTCGAGCGTGTACGTCGACACCGCGTCCTCCGAGCCGCTGCACCCGGCGGCCCGCGACGCGATGCTCGCGGCGCTCGACCAGGGGTACGCCGATCCGCGCCGTCTGCACACGCCCGCCCGCAACGCCCGGCTGATCCTCGACAACGCCCGGGAGGCGGTCGCGGAAGCGCTCGGCGTACGCCGCGACGAGGTGTCGTTCACCTCCTCCGGCACCGACGCCGTGCACCGAGGGCTGTTGGGGCTGGCTCGGCCCGGCGGCACCGTGGCGCACGCCGCGGTCGAGCACTCAGCCGTCCTCCACGCGCTGGCCTGGCGGTCCGACCTGCAGGTGCGTTCGCTCCCGGTCGACCGCCTGGGCCGGGTCGACCTCACCACCCTCGAAGACCCCGACGTGGTCGCGCTCCAGTCGGCCAACCACGAGGTCGGGACCGTCCAGCCGGTCGCAGCCGTTGCCGGCCGGCCGGTCTTCATGGACGCCTGCGCCTCCATGGGGCGACTCCCCCTCCCCGACGGCTGGTCGGTGGCCGCCGGCTCCGCCCACAAGTGGGGCGGCCCGGCCGGCGTGGGGGTGCTGCTGGTCCGCAAGGGAGCGCCGTGGCGCAACCCGTTCCCGGAGGACGACCGGGTCGACGAGCGGGTGTCCGGCTTCGAGAACGTCCCCGCCGCCCTGGGCGCGGCCGCGGCGCTCCAGGCCGTCGTCGCCGACCGCGACGAGGTCAACGCCCGCCAGCACGCGCTGATCGACCGGGTCCGCGAACGCGTCTCCCAGATCCCCGACACCGAGGTGGTCGGGGACCCCGTCGACCGACTCCCCCACCTCGTCACGTTCTCGTTCCTCTACGTCGACGGCGAGGCGCTCGTCGACGGCCTCAACCGCCGCGGCTTCGAGGTCGCGAGCGGCTCGGCGTGCACCGCCTCGACGCTGGAGCCCAGTCACGTCCTGGCGGCGATGGGCGCGCTCACCCACGGCAACGTCCGCGTCTCGCTGACCCGCGACGCCACCGAGGCCGACGTCGAGGAGTGCCTCGCCGTGCTCCCACAGGTCGTGCAGCAGATCCGCAGGGACGCGGGACTGTGACCGCGGACCTCGAGCTCGACTGCCGCGGCAAGGTCTGCCCGCTGCCCGTCATCGAGCTCGGCAAGCGGATCGGCGACGTCGAGGTCGGCCAGATCGTCGCTGTCGCGTCGACGGACACGGCGGCGGCCCACGACATCCCGGCGTGGTGCCGGATGCGCGGGCACGAGTACGTCGGCGAGGAGCCGGCCGACGACGGGGTGCCGCGCTACCTGGTGAAGCGGGTCAGCTGAGGTCGGTCAGGTGCGGACGGACGGCCTCGGCCGCCTCGCCGCCGTAGGACGCGTCCAAGCGGCCCAGGAACTGCTCCGCGGTGAACTTGTAGTCCTGCGGGCCTACGGTCTCGACGACGTACGCCGCTAGCACGCAGCCCACCTCGGCCGCGTGCTCGAGGCTGAGCCCCCACGCGAGCGCGGCGAGGAACCCGGCCCGGAAGGCGTCGCCGACCCCCGTGGGCTCGACGGCGGTCACCTCGGCCGCGGCCGGCCGTTCGATCGGGGCCTCGCCGCGACGCAGCACGCGGACGCCGTCCTTGCCCAGCGTGGTGACCTGGATGTCGACCCGCGACAGCACCTCGTCGGCCGCCCACCCGGTCTTCTGCTCGATCATGTGCGACTCGTACTCGTTGGAGAAGAGGAACGCCGCGCCGTCGATCAGGTCGCGGATCAGCTCTCCGACGCCGAAGGCCAGCTGCTGGCTGGGGTCGGCGATGAACGGGTAGCCGCGCTGGCGGCACTCCTGGGTGTGGCGGAGCATCCCGTCGGGGTCGTCGGCGCCGATGAGGACGTACGACGGGTCGCCGACCTTGGCGACGATCGGAGCGAGCTCGACCAGCCGGGCCTCGCTCATGGCGCCCGGGTAGAACGACGCGAACTGCGCGCCGGTGGTGTCGGTGGTGCAGACGAACCGTGCGGTGTGGTGCGTCTCGGAGATCCGGACGAAGTCGCAGTCCACGCCGTGCCGCTCGAGCCAGGAGCGGTAGTCGGCGAAGTCGTCGCCCGCGCAGCCGACGAGCACCGGTCGGAGGCCGAGCCGGCCCAGACCGAAGCACATGTTGGCGGCGACGCCGCCGCGGCGGATCTCGAGGTCGTCGACCAGGAAGGACACCGACAGCTTGTGCAGCTGCTCGACGACGAGAGAGTCCTCGAACTTGCCACCGAAGTTCATCAGGTGGTCGGTGGCTATGGATCCGGCGATCAGCAGGGACCCAGCAGAGTGAGGCACGTCGGGAAAGACTAGGGGGAAAGGCTACCGACGCGTAGTTGTGGGCGTACCCAGCGGTAATCCCTACCGTCGACCACATGAGCGCCTTCTACGAGCTGGACAGCCCGCAGACCATGCGCACCGACGCGGCCGCGGTCGACCAGCGGCTGCCCCTCGTCGCCGGGCTTCTGCCGTACACCGACGTCTACGCCGGCTTCCCGACCGACCTCCCTAAGCGGGAGATCGAGATCACCGAGGCCGCCCAGCGGATCGCGAACGCGCTGCACCTCCACCTCGACTGACCACAGACAGCAAGAAGCCCTCACCGGTCCGGTGAGGGCTTCTCCATGTGCTGAGGTCAGTGGAAGCTGTCGCCGCAGGCGCAGGAACCGCCCGCGTTGGGGTTGTCGATGGTGAAACCCTGCTTCTCGATGGTGTCCACGAAGTCGATCATCGCGCCGTTGAGGTAGGGGACGCTCATCCGGTCGACGACCACGCCGACGCCGTCGAAGTCGGTCATCACGTCGCCGTCGAGGCTGCGCTCGTCGAAGAACAGCTGGTAGCGCAGTCCGGAACAGCCGCCGGGCTGCACCGAGATGCGCAGCGCCAGGTCGTCGCGACCCTCTTGCTCGAGGAGGCTCTTCACCTTCGAGGCGGCCACCGGGCTCAGGTTGATGCTGTCGGTGCGACGCTCGGTCTCAAGCTGCTCGGTCATGTAGTCCAGGCTCCCAGGTGTGAGTGCAGGCGGGTGCTTCTGCCTGCCTCAAGTCTCGCACACCAGGGGTTATTCCCGGTCCTTCTGGTGAGGCTGCGCGGCCCGCTCGCGCGCCAGCAGCCGGCGGGCGCGTCGGGTAGCCCGGACCTGCCGGAACAGGAACGCCGGGCTGGGCGGCGCCCACCCCAGCTGCTGGGCCGTGCCGAAGTCGTCGCGGTTGGCCCAGTGCTCGATGACGAGGCCGTCGCGGAACCGCATCCAGTGGGTCTGGGTGCTCGCGAACTCCCGCCCCGTCGGCGGCATGACCACCTCGATCTCCCCGTCGTCCCAGCCCACGAAGTTGCCGGTGTGCCGCCCGGACATCGTGTTGTGGACGACGACCAGGTCGCCGACCTCGACGACCTCGTGGATCTCGAAGGCCAGGTCGGAGAAGGCCTCCCGCAGCCAGAGGGCCGTGGCCCAGAAGCCTGCCGCTCCGGGCTCCGAGGCTGCGGGCGGCTCGTCGACGGCCTCGCGGTTCACCGCCTCGGGGTGGGTGACCCGGTCGAGATCGGCGAAGGTCCCGTGGGCCATGGCCTGCATCGAGGCGATCGCCACGTCGGCCTGGGTCTCGGCGAAGGCCTGGGGCAGGGTGTCGGCGTACAACTGGTCGGTCATGGGGTATCTTCCTTACAGGTGCTTGTATTGAATACAGGAGACTGTAAGCAATGGCCGAACCACGAGTCAAGTACGACAACAGCCGGCGTACCGAGCGCGCCCGGGAGAGCCGTCGCAAGGTGCTCGAGGAGGCGCATCGGCTGCTCGTCACGGATGGCTTCGCCGGCATGCGGCTGGCCGACGTCGCCGAGGCCGCCGGGGTCTCCGTGGAGACCGTCTACAAGCAGTTCCGCAACAAGGGCGGGCTGCTCAAGGCGGCGTACGACGTCCTGCTGGCCGGTGACGACGCGCCGATGCCGCTCATCGAGCGCCCGGAGTACCGCGCGATGGTGGACGAGCCGGACCCCGCCGGGAAGGTCCGGCACTACGCCGCGCTCGGCCGGCAGATCAGCGAGCGGACCGGCCCCCTCGCCGTCCGGGTGCTCGAGTGCCGGGGCGCGCACCCGGAGGTGGAGGAGTTCGCGCAGACCATCGAGGCCGAACGGCTCTTCGGAGCGACCACCTTCGTCGCCGCGCTCGACGACGTCGGCGCCCTCCGGACCGGCCTCACGGCGGACCGGGCGCGCGACGAGCTCTGGCTGCTCATCTCCCCCGAGGCCTGGGCCGCCCTGGTGCAGCGTCGGGGCTGGACCAACGACGACTACGAGCGGTGGCTCACCGCCTCCGTGTCAGCTGCGCTGCTCGGGACCCCGCGCGAGGGCTGACCGGGTCAGCGCGACCAGGTGCGCGCCGTGCGCGCGGCCAGCTCGGCGAGGGCGGCCGCGGGCTCGGCGAAGGCGCGCTCCTCCCCCACCAGGTCGACCAGGGAGTACGCCGACTCGATCCCCAGCGCCCGCATCTCCCGCGAGCCGATCAGGACGTTTCCGGCCAGCACCACGCACGGCCGGAGCGCCGCCTCGGCGACCTGGGCGACCCCGTGCGGCACCTTCCCGGCCCGGCTGGAGTAGTCGAAGGCTCCCTCGCCCGTGACGACCAGGTCGGCGGCTCCGGCCCGGTCGGCCAGGCTCACCGCGTCGGCGACCAGGGCGATCCCGGGCTCCCGGGTGGCGCCGAGCACGAGCAGCGCGTAGCCGAGGCCTCCCGCGGCGCCCGCGCCCTTCTCCAGGGCGAGCCGGCGGTCCAGCGCCGCGGCGTACTGCTCCAGCCACCCGTCGACCAGTGGCAGCCGCTCCTCGGTGATCCCCTTCTGCGGGCCGAAGATCTTCGTCGCACCGAACAACCCGGTGAGCGGGTTGTCCACGTCGGAGGCCGCGACCAGCCGCACCGAGCCGACCCGCTCGCGGGCCACGGCCACGTCGACCTCGGTCACGCCGTCGAGGCCGGCACCCCCGGCGTCGAGAGGTGAGTCGGCGGTCGCGCCCAGCGCCGCGAGCAGGCCCGCGCCGCCGTCGTTGGTTCCGCTGCCGCCCAGCCCGACGACCACCGTCGAGACGCCAGCGTCGAGCGCCGCGGCCAGAAGCTCGCCGACGCCGTACGTCGTGGCCACCTCGGCACCCTCCTTGCCGGTCAGGTGCAGCCCGCAGGCCTGCGCGCTCTCGACGTACGCCGTGTCGCCCGCGACGAGCACCGTTGCGGGCGTGGGTTCGCCGTGCGGGCCGCGGACCGTGACCGCCAGCAGCTCGCCGCCGAGCGCCTCGTGCAGCACGTCGACGAACCCGGGGCCGCCGTCGGACATGGGCGCAAGGTCGAGCTCGTCGTCCGGTGCGGTCTCGCGCCAGCCGGCGGCGATCGCCTCCGCCGCCTCGACGGCCGAGAGCGTGCCGGCGAACTTGTCGGGCGCCACCAGAACTCGCATGCGCCCATCCTGCCCACTCTCTAGATTCGTCGACGTGGCGCTCACCATCCGGCAGATGCGACCCGACGACGTGCCCGAGGCCGAGCGGGTGAGCGACGAGGGGTTCTTCGAGCTCGACTCGCGCAAGCGCCGGCTCGACGAACCCGAGCCGAGTCGACGGACAGAGGCGCACCGCGCGGTGTGGGTCGAGCGGACCCGGCACCTGGTCCGCCACGACCCGGAGGGTTGCTGGGTGGCCGAGGACGAGACCGGGATGGTGGGCATGGCCACGTCGTTCCGGCGCGAGATCTTGTGGTGCCTGACGACGTACGCCGTGCTGCCGGGCCGGCAGGGCCAGGGCATCGGCAAGCAGCTGCTGGCCGCGGCGCTTCACCACGGCCGCGCGTGCAGCCGATGGATGCTGTCGGCGTCGCCGGACGCCAAGGCGGTGCGCGTCTACCACCAGGTCGGCTTCGCCATGCATCCCCAGATGTACCTCACCGGCACCCTCGACCGCTCCGCCATCCCTTTGGTGGAGAAGGTGCGGGAGGGGTCGGCGTCCGACTTCGAGCTGATGGACTCTCTCGACCGGGCGACCCGCGGTGCCGGGCACGGGGTGGACCACGAGCTGATGCTGGGCGCCTGGCGGTTGCTGGTGTCCGACAGCACGACCGGGGCGGGCTACGCGTACGTCGACGAACGCGGCCGGGTCGCCCTCCTGGCGGCCTCGAACCGGCGAACGGCGACCCGCCTGCTCTGGGCGGCGCTCGCCGACGGACCGGCCGAGACCACGATCGGGCACGTCACCGGCGCCAACCAGTGGGTGCTGGACGTCGGCCTCGCGGCCCGGCTCACCCTCAAGCAGGACGGCTACCTGGGGCTGCGCGGGATGAAACCTCCCGCGCCGTACGTTCACAACGGTGCCCTGCTGTAGTCGATGCCGCGCGAATAGGATCCGGACATGACCACTGTCGATCTGCCGCTGCTGCCCCTGGGCCGAGGTGTCGACCTGGGCTCGGAGCGTGGCGTCGAGTGCCCCGGCGACCTGCCGTCGCCGTCCGACCCCAACCTGGTCGCGCGCGCCCTCGCCGCGAAGGAGGCGCTCGGCTCGCGGGTGTTCGTCCTGGGCCACCACTACCAGCGCGACGAGGTCATCCAGTTCGCCGACGTGACCGGAGACTCCTTCAAGCTGGCCAGCGAGGCAGCGGCCCGGCCGGACGCCGAGTTCATCGTGTTCTGCGGCGTGCACTTCATGGCCGAGTCGGCCGACATCCTCACCGCCGACTCGCAGCGGGTGATCCTGCCCGACCTGGCCGCCGGCTGCTCGATGGCCGACATGGCCCGGCTGCGGCAGGTCGAGGACGCCTGGGCCGCGATGGAGGCGGCCGGGGTCGCGGGCGACGTCGTACCCGTGACCTACATGAACTCCAGCGCCGACATCAAGGCGTTCTGCGGCCGCCACGGCGGCGCCGTCTGCACCTCCTCCAACGCCGAGACCGCGCTCGAGTGGGCCTACCAGCAGGGTTCGAAGGTGCTGTTCCTCCCCGACCAGCACCTCGGCCGCAACACCGCCGTGCTCAAGATGGGGTTGACCCTCGACGACTGCGTGGTCTGGGACCCGCACCGCGCGAACGGCGGGCTCACCGCGGAGCAGCTCCGTGACGCGAAGATGATCCTCTGGAAGGGCCACTGCTCGGTCCACGGCCGGTTCTCCGAGGACACGATCCCCGAGCTGCGGGCCGCCATCCCCGGCGTACAGATCCTCGTGCACCCCGAGTGCAAGCACGAGGTGGTGCTCCAGGCGGACCTGGTCGGGTCGACCGAGTTCATCATCCAGACCATCGAGGCCGCGCCCGCGGGCTCGGCGTGGGCGGTCGGCACCGAGCTCAACCTCGTGAAGCGGCTCGCGGCCGACCACCCAGACAAGCGCATCGTCTTCCTCGACAAGACCGTCTGCTACTGCTCCACGATGAACCGCATCGACCTCCCCCACTTCGTCTGGGCCATGGAGTCGCTGGTCGACGGCGTGGTCGTCAACCAGATCGAGGTCGACGAGGACACCGAGAAGTGGGCCAAGGTCGCGCTCGACCGGATGCTGGCGCTGCCGGGCAAGACGCACAAGGATTGAGCGCGCGGACCGAGCTCGCTCGGGCCGCGATCAGCGAGATGGTTGAGGAGTGTCGGCGCACGTCGACGCGTCAGCGGCGAGGTGCGCGACGCGACGAAGCCACTCAAGGTGCCGCTGGGACCTGCTTTCGGCCCTGGGTTTCGAGACGGTTGCTGCGCAACCTCCTCAACCACCGTGCCTTCACACTGGTGGGATGCTGCACCGCCACCCGTTCCTGAGCGTCCTGACGCTCGCCTACCTGGCCTTCGTGGGCTGGGTGACGCTCACTCCGTCGTCGGACGCGCCGACGCAGAGCGACCTGGTGCTGCGGGTGCTGGCGCGGCTGCAGGACTACGAGCGGCTCTCCTGGCTCACCTACGACCGGGCCGAGTTCCTCGCCAACGTCGCGCTGTTCGCGCCGGTCGGGCTGTTCCTGCTGCTGCTGTTCGGCACCCGGTTCTGGTGGGTGGCCGTGGGTGCGGCGCTCGTGATGACCTCGTTGATCGAGTCGGCGCAACGCGGCATCCCCGGCCGGGTGTCCGACGAGCGCGACATCGCCGCCAACACCATGGGCGCGGTGCTGGGCGTCGCGGTGGGCCTCGTGCTCACCCTGCCCGCAACGCTGCGCCGCTGGCGCGCTGACGACGACCGCACGCGCGCTCGGGCGGCGTACGCGCGTCGCTGACCCGCCGGTACAGAACGGGCGGTTCGGCGTCAGTCGGGCAGCTCGAACCAGAACCGTGCGCCCTCGGTGACCGAGGCGTCGATGCCGATCCGGCCGCCGTGGGCGCCGACGATCCTGCGGCAGGTGGCCAGGCCGATGCCGGTGCCCTCCACCGAGTCGTCGGCGCGCGCGAGGGGTTCGAAGATGCGGTGCCGCTCGGCGGGCGGTACGCCGCGGCCGTTGTCGGTGATCTCGATCCGCCAGGCGCGCTGGACGTGCCTGGAGGAGATGTGCACCTCGAGCGGACGCTCGTCGGAGCGGTAGCGGGCGGCGTTCCCGAGCAGGTTCTGCAGCACGGCACGGAGCTGGGAGCGGTCGCCCAGCACGGTGGGCAGACGGCTGATGTGGAGCGTGACGTCGGTGAGCTCGGGTCCGAGGTCCTCGAGCACCTTGCCGAGCACGAAGCCGAGGTCGACCTCGGTCGCCCGGAAGGTACCGCCGAGGGTCGCGAAGTCGAGTACGTCGTCGATCAGCTCGGCCATCCGGGCCGAGACGTTGATGGCCCGGTCGAGGAGCGGGCCCGAGTCGGCCGTGACGTGGCCGTCCTGGAGCTGCTCACGGATGAGTGACAACGACAGCGACAGGGTGGTGAGCGGCGTCTTGAGGTCGTGGCTGACCTGACCGGCGAACGACGCGAGCCGCTCGTTCGAGCGCTCCAGCTCGGCCTGGACGGCCTGGTTCTCCATCAGGCTCAGGGCCAGCTCGCGGCCGCGCAGCCGCTCCTCGAACACGTCCACGGTTCGCGCGGCCAGCGTGGCCAGCCCGTCCAACTGGTCGGCGTCCAGCTCGTCGAGGCTCGTTGTCGAACACGCAGAGGGTGCCGACGGGTACGCCCTCGCGGGTGATCAGCGGGTAGGCTGGCGTAGGCCCTGACCGTGTCGAGCTCACCGGTGACGAACGGGTTGCGGGCGAACCGGGCGTCCTGCGACGCGTCGGCGATCGCGACGGGTTCGCCGGCGGAGAGGATCGTCGCGCACATCGAGTCCTCGCGGCTGCTGACCGAGCCCTCGAAGCCGGTCGTGGCGATCTGGTGCTGCTCGGTGTCGGTGATGATGTTGACCGTGGCCTTGGGGACGCCGGTGATCCGGGCCGCGAGCTCCACCGACCCCGCAGCTCCGCTCGCGGCGGCATCCGCAAGGCGTCGTACGCCAAGATCGCCGCCACCCGCCGCTGGTCGTCGACCTGCGCCACCCTCACCGGGTCAGGATAGGCACCGGCTATCCCGAATATGGGGGAACGCCACAGGTCACTGGGGTCACACCAGTCTCACAGTCCGGGGGCTCCCCAGAGCGCCATCCAGCCCGACAGCTCCGGCTCGATCGGCAGCTCGTCGCGCAGCGTGTCGCGGACCTGCAGCTCGAGGAGGTTGTCGCGCTGCTGCGGGCCGGTGGGGGCGAAGGGGTAGAACGTGCCCTTCTTGTAGAGGTAGACGAGACCGACGCGGCGCCCGGTGGGATCGGTGAACGGGACCACCGAGCACAGCAGCCCGGGGCCGAAGCCCTCGCTCTCCAGCGTGGTGTTGACAGCATGGAGGTCCGTGCACAGCCCCGCCACGCCCTCGGGGTCGTCGGGCGCGCGCTGCACCTGCAGCCAGGTGAAGCCGTACTCGTCGTTGTCCGTCCGCACCTGCGGCGCGTCGGCGGCACCCTCCAGGAGCGCGACGATGTCGGTCTGGGTCTGGTGGAAGCCAGCCCCGGTCGCCGCTCTGAAGCACACCGAGCCCTCGCCGGTCGGCGTGAGTCCGGCCGCGGTCTGCAGCGTGATCGCGGCGCTCGGCACGAGGAACAGCGCATCCAGGTTGGCGCGCTTGGGCCGGCTCCGGCCGGAGATCGTCTCCCAGAGACCCACGCTTCAGGCCGACACTTCAGGCCGACGGGCGGCTGAGCTCGGCCTGGATCCGCGCCAGCTGCTCGAGCCGCTGCTCCAGCGAGGGGTGCGTCGACGTCAGCGTCTTGAGCGAGACGCCACTGATCGCCGGCGCGATGCAGAGCGCGCTGGCCGCGCCGACCTGGCGAAGGTCGCGCTGCGGGATCTGGTTGATGCCCCCGGTGATCTTCTGCAGCGCCGAGGCGAGCGCGTCGGGGCGCATCGTCAGGTAGGCGCCGGCGCGGTCGGCCGCGAGCTCGCGGTAGCGCGAGAGCAGCCGGAGCAGCACGAAGCTGATGGCGTAGACGGCGAGGCTGAACAGCAGCACGACCAGCCAGGCCGGCACGCCTCCGTTGTTGTCACGCCGACCGCCGAAGAAGCCCAGGCCGCCGAAGCGGGCGCCCTGGCCCAGCATCCCGGCCGCGATGCCGGCGCTGGAGGCGACGGTCATCACCAGGACGTCGCGGTGGGCGACGTGCGAGAGCTCGTGCGCGAGCACGCCCTCCAGCTCCTCGGCCGTCAGCATCCCGAGGATCCCGGTGGTCACGCAGACCACCGAGCGCTGCGGCGAGCGGCCGGTCGCGAACGCGTTGGGGACCGGCGTGTCGGCCACACCGACCCGGGGCTTCGGCATGTCGGCCAGCGCGCACAGCCGGTCGATCACGCCGTGCAGCTCGGGCGCCTGCTCGGGCGTGACCTCGCGGGCCCGCATCGCCCGCATGGCGACCTTGTCGGAGTTGGCCCACTGGTAGATCGCGACGCCGATGCCGACGACACCGATCACGACCCCGAGCCCGCCGCCGGCGGCGAGGGCCAGACCGACGACCAGCGCGACGAAAAGGGCGCCGAGGAGGAACATCACCGTCGTCATCCTGACGGTGAGCCCGGCGTCGCCGACGAATCGAGAACGTGCCATACGACCAGTGTTCATCGCGGGTCCAAAGGGAGCCTGCGAGCGCTGCTCTCCGGTCGTCAGCCGGGGATGAGGCCGTCCTCGTTGAGCATCTGGCGGACCTCGTCGATGGTGGCGTCGGCCGGCGGGAGGATCAGGTCGGACTCGTCGAGGCTGTCGGCGGGGTGGGCGACCCCGACCGTGCGTACGCCGTCGAGCAGCTGGGTGAGCGCGGTGGTGAACGCCGCCTCGTCGCCGGACTCGACGGCGCCCTCGACCACGGTGTCCAGCTCGTTGAGGCGGTCCAGCGCGTGGTCCGCGACGTCGTACTGCCCCTCGCCCAGGATCCGGATGATCATGGCTGGGCGTCCTTGGCCGTGTCGGTCGCGGATTCCTGCTTCTCCGGCTCGGCGTCGAGGATCTCGCCCGGCTCGGGCGCGGCCTCGATGGCCTCAGGCTGGTCAGGGGCGGAGAGCGTCTTGAGCCGGGCCAGCTCGGCCTCGACGTCGGCCTGCGAGCTCATCGACTCGAGCTCGCGGGTGATGTCGTCGCCGCTGTTGATCGCGCTGGCGTCGTCGAGCGCTCCGGAGGCGATCAGCTCGTCGATGGCTCCGGCGCGGGCCTGCATCTGGGCGGTCTTGTCCTCGGCCCGCTGGATGGCCAGGCCGACGTCGCCCATCTCCTCGCCGATCCCCGACATCGCCTCGTTGATGCGGGTCTGCGCCTCGGCGGCCGTGTAGGTCGCCTTGATGGTCTCCTTGCGGGTGCGGAACGACTCCACCTTCGCCTGCAGCCGCTGCTGGGCGAGGGTGAGCTTCTCCTCCTCGCCCTGGAGCTGGGCGTGCTGCGCCTTCAGGTCGGAGATCTGGCCGGCCAGGGCCGACTTGCGGGTCAGGGCCTCGCGGGCGAGATCCTCGCGGTTCATCTGGAGCGACTTCTCGGCCTGGGCCTGGAGCTTGGCGGCCGACTGCTCGAGCTGGGTGACCTGGAGCTCGACGCGCTTGCGACTGGTCGCCACGTCGGCAACGCCACGGCGCACCTTGGACAACAGGTCCAGCTGGCGCTGGTAGCTGTAGTCGAGGGTCTCGCGTGGGTCCTCGGCGCGGTCGAGCGCCTTGTTGGCCTTCGACCGGAAGATCAGGCTGATGCGACTCATCAGGCTCATTGCGGGCGGCTCTCTCTCCGTGCACTCACGTCTGTTCGCTGCCAGTGGCTGCTTGGTGAACTCACCCTACGGCGCTACGGCAAGGCGCCGGTAGGCTCGGTGGCGTTCGTCGTCCAGACCATCCGAAGGCCCACGGTGTTCCGTCGTACCAGAGCAGAAGTCACCACCCCGCCCGGCGAGGAGTTCAAGTCGTCCGGCAAGGGGCGTCCGACGCCCACCCGCAAGGAGGCCCAGGCCGCGGCCAAGGCGCGCGCCAAGCCGCCGCGCACCCGCCGGGGTCAGGTCGCCGCCCAGCGCGGCGTCAAGGGCGAGTCGAGCCAGCGCGTGCGCCAGGGGATGCGCAACGGCGAGGAGAAGTACCTCCTCGCCCGCGACAAGGGTCCGGTACGCCGCTTCATCCGCGACTTCGTGGACAGCCGGTTCAGCTTCATCGAGCTGCTCATCCCGTTGCTGGTGGTCACCATGGTGTTCGGCTACTCGGGCAACGACACGCTCAGGAGCCTCGGCAACGCGCTCCTCTTCGGCTCGATCCTGCTCGTGATCGTCGACATGCTGATGCTGCGCTTCCGGCTGCGGCGCCAGCTGGCCGCCAGGTTCCCCGACGAGTCGGTCAAGGGCACGACGTACTACGCGGTCACCCGTGCGATGCAGATGAAGTTCATGCGGCTTCCCAAGCCGCAGGTGAAGATCGGTCAGGAGATCCCCGAGCACTACCGATGAGCCGCCGATGAGCTTCCGATGAGGCCGCGATGACGTGGCTCGGCATCGGGCTCGGTCTCCTGTCGGCGGTCGTCTTCGGGGTCGCGGCGGTGGTCCAGGCCCAGGCGGTCCGCGGGTTCGAGGCCACGCCCGACGGGCTCCTCGGCTTCGTGACCCGTTCGGTCCGCGATCTCCGCTCCATGCTCGTCGTCGCGGCGTACCTCGTCGGCTTCGTCCTCCACGCCGCCGCGATCTGGCTGCTGCCGCTCTACCTGGCCCAGTCGCTCGTGGCCATGTCGCTCCCCGTGACCGCCGTCGCCTCCCGCCGGGTCGAGGACTCGCTCGAGCGGAACGGTTGGGTGGCGGTCGGGGTCGTGACGTTCGGGCTGGTGCTGCTCTCGCTCGGCGCGGGCGACCCCGGCGACGTCCAGACGACCACCGTCTTCGTCGTCGTGATGTGGGTCGCCGTGGCGGCCCTGGGGGCGGCATCGATCGTCGGCCGCCACCTGACCGGTCCCGTCCTCGGGCTGCTCGCCGGTCTCGGGTACGCCGGGTCGGCCATCTCGGTCCGCGGCATCGGTACGCCGGTCGACGGAGTCGTGGTCGTCGCCGCGCTGGCCGTCCCGTGCTTCGGTCTCGTGGCGTTCTGGCTCTACTCGCTCGGCATGCACCGCGCCGCCGTACCGTCGACGACGGCGTCGCTGATCGTGGCCCAGACGTTCGTGCCTGCCGCGGTAGGCGTCGCCCTGCTCGGCGACGGCGTCCGCGACGGCTGGTGGCCGGCGGTGTCGGCCGGGCTGCTGCTCTCGACGGCGGGAGCGGTCGTGCTGGGCCGTCAGAAGTTGCGGGTCGACGGTGAGGCGTTGAACGACGCGTCGCGGTAGACCACGTCGCCGATGATCTCGTCGATCTTCGTCATCAGCTCGTCCTCGAGCGTCACCCCGGCCGCCTTGACGTTCTCGGTGACCTGCTCGGGACGGCTGGCGCCGACGATCGCCGACGAGACGTTGGGGTTCTGCAGCACCCAGGCGACCGCGAGCTGGGCGAGGCTCAGGCCGGCCTCGTCGGCGAGCGGCTGGAGTCGCTGCACCCGCTCGAGGACGTCGTCGCGCATCCAGCGCTCGATCATGTCCTTGCCGCCCTTGTCGTCGGTCGCGCGCGAGCCCTCCGGGGGCTGCTCCCCCGGCTTGTACTTGCCGGTGAGCGCGCCCTGGGCGATCGGCGACCAGACGATCTGGCCGATGCCGAGCTCCTCACACGCGGGGACGACCTCCTCCTCGATGACCCGCCAGAGCATGTTGTACTGCGGCTGGTTCGAGACCAGGTGGATGTGCAGTTCCCGGGCGAGCGCGTGCGCCCGGCGGAGGTCCTCGGCCCGCCACTCCGAGACCCCGATGTAGAGCGCCTTGCCGGAGTGAACGACGTCGGCGAAGGCCTCCATCGTCTCCTCGAGCGGCGTCTCGTAGTCGTAGCGGTGCGCCTGGTAGAGGTCGACGTAGTCGGTGCCGAGCCGGCTCAGCGACCCGTCGATCGACGTCATGATGTGCTTGCGCGAGAGGCCATGGTCGTTGGGTCCCGAATGTCCCGACGGCCAGTAGACCTTGGTGAAGATCTCCAGCCCGTCGCGGCGCTCGCCCGCCAGCGCCTTGCCGAGCACGCTCTCGGCCCTCGTCTCGGCGTACACGTCGGCGGTGTCGAAGGTCGTGATGCCCTCGTCGAGCGCCTGGCGCACGCAGGCCAGCGCGGCGTCCTCCTCGACCTGACTGCCGTGGGTCAGCCAGTTTCCGTAGGAAATGGCCGAGATCTTCAGGCCGCTAGAGCCGAGGTTGCGAATCTCCATGCCATCGACCCTAGCCAGCGGTAGACCGTCCCTTGCCACCGCGTCGGAGCCGGGCTCGGACGGCACGTCGGGCCACGGGGCCGAGATCGTCGACCGCCTCGACGAGCACCCCGAGCTGCTCCAGTGCGGCGAGTGCGGCGCCGGCACCCTGTGGGTCCACGCCCTCGTAGAGCTCCAGGCCGATGAACGCCGCGCTGATCGCTCGGGCCAGCCCAGCCGGGTCGACCACGTCGGCGAGCGGGCTCGGCTCCAGGACCCGACGTACGACGGTCTCGACCTCCTGCCGCCACAGGTCCATGGCGTAGCGAGCGGCCCGGGCCAGCACCTCGTCGCGCCGGGCGCCGGCCATCAGCTGTGCCATCAGGGCGACGTTGCCGGTGGTGCGCTCGTGCGCGTGCACCTCCTCGCCGAGGGTCAGCAGCTGACCCAGTGAGTCCACGGCCGCGAACCGCTCGCGGTAGTGGGCCAAGCTCTCATCGGACAACGCCCGGGCGGCCGCCTCGACCAGCTCGCTCACCGTGCCGAAGTGGTAGAAGACCAGCGCCTGGTTGACCCCCGCCCGCGTGGCGACCGTCCGCGCCGACAGGTGCGCGATGCCGTCCTCGACCAATGCCTCCTGCGTCGCCCTCAAGAGCTTGTCGCGGGTGGTCACGCCTTCTTCCTCGGTCCGAGGACCACCCACCGGCCGACCATGGCGCCGATGATCGCGCACCCACCCCCGAGGACCAGTCCGACACCCACACCAGCACCCACCACCAGCACGGCGGTGAAGCCCACCAGTCCCGTGACGGCACAGCTGGCCAGGGCGGCCGCGTCGGTGGACCTCAGCCTCGGGCTGATCAGTGTCAGGAGGATCGCCGTCGGGATTCCGACGCAGGCGCCCGCCCACGCGCCGATCCAGATGGCGAACCCCGCGAAGGTGGCGGCGACCCTCGGCTCGGAGGGAAGCCCGAGCACCACCCACGGCGAGGCGAACAACAGCCCGGTCAACGCGCCGACCAGCGGCGCTAGGAGCATCCCCCGGAGCAAGACCATCACCAGCACACCTCTTCGCATTGAGCGACCGCTCAACACCGTACGCCGGCTTGAGCGATCGCTCAACTCTGACGGCTGAGATGATGGCGGCATGTCCTCCCCCACCGCCGACGTCTCCGTGCGGGTCGCGTGGGCGGACGACGCTGCGGCCGTCGCCGCGGTGCAGCTGCGCACCTGGCCGAGCCTGTACGGCGACCTGGTGCCGCCCGAGGCGATCCCCGCGGGACCGGAGGCCGAGGCGGGCGCGGCAGCGGCCTGGACCGAGTCCCTGCAGAAGCCCGGCGACGCCCGCAACCGGGTGCTCGTCGCACTGGAGCGCAACCGGGTGTGCGGCTTCGCCATCACCTGTCCGGCCGCCGACCCGGACGCCGACCCGGTCTCCGACGGCGAGCTGCGCGAGCTGACCATCGACCCCGACGAGCGCGGCAAGGGCCACGGATCGAGGCTGCTCCAGGCGGCGGCCGACACCTTGACGGCCGACCGGTTCACCCGCGCGGTGACGTGGGTGCCGGCGAACGACGACGCGCTGCGGTCGTTCCTGACCGACGCGGGCTGGGCACCGGACGGCGCGCACCGTGAGCTCGAGCTCGACGAGGCCGGCGACGTACGGATGAAGCAGGTCCGCCTGCACACCGCTCTCGCGTGAGCCAGGGCGAGGCCGAGGGCGAGAACCGCCGGGCCATCGTCCGCGACAGCCTCGGGGTCGGCGTGGCCACGGGCCTGTACGGCGTGTCGTTCGGAGCGGTCTCGGTGTCCTCCGGGCTCTCGGTCGCGCAGACCTGCGTGCTGTCGCTGCTGCTGTTCAGCGGTGCGTCCCAGTTCGCCCTGGTCGGCGTGCTCGCCACTGGTGGCGGCGCCTTCTCGGCGGCGGCGACCGGGATGCTCCTCGGCACCCGGAACACCCTCTACGGCCTCCGGCTCGCTCCCCTGCTCGGCTTCCGTGGCCGGCAGCGGATCGGTGCCGCGCACCTGCTGATCGACGAGTCGACCGCGATGTCGGTGACCCGCGAGACGCGTCAGGGAGCCCGGACCGGCTTCCTGGTCACTGGCGGCACCATCTTCGTGCTCTGGAACCTCTTCACCTTCCTCGGCGCCGTCGGCGGCTCGGCGATCGGCGACCCGCGGACCTACGGCCTGGACGCAGCCGTCGGAGGCGCGTTCCTCGCGCTGCTGTGGCCCCGGCTGTCGGAGCCGCGCAACCGGCTGGTCGCGGTCCTGGCCGTCGCGGTGGCCCTGGGCGTCGTGCCGGTGACCGCCGCCGGCGTACCGGTCCTCGCCGCGGGCGCGGTGGCGCTGCTGATCGGCCTGCTCTCCGGGCGGCGCGCATGATCTGGGCGGCAGTGGTCGCAGGCGGGATCGGTTGCTACCTGCTCAAGCTGGCCGGCCTGTCGGTGCCGGCGAGCGTGCTCGAGCGACCGGTCGTACGCCGGGTGGCTGATCTGATCCCGGTCGCGCTCCTCTCGGCGCTGGTCGCCGTGCAGGTCTTCAGCTCCGGGCACCGCCTGGTCGTCGACGAGCGCGCCGCCGGTCTGGCTGCCGCCGTCGTCCTGCTGCTGCTCCGCGCGCCGTTCCTGGTCGTGGTCATCGGCGCCGCGGTCACCGCCGCGCTGCTCCGGCTGGCCGGGTAATCCGTGATTAAACGGCCCCGGACAGCGTCGATCCGGGGCGTTTTGTCCCCGGACTACCCCACCACGCAGAAGACCCGCACCGCTGAAGCGGGCAAAGCCGCCCGCGTGGTTTCCGTCCCACGCGGGCGGCGTCGCCCTGGTGCAGCACTCAGCTGACGCTGACGGCGCTCCAGGCTGCTGCCACGGTGTTGTAGTTGGTCGAGCCGGCCCCGTAGAGGTCGCGGGCGGCGTTCAGCGTGGCGGTCCGGGCCTGCGCGTACGTCGTACCCGAGGTCATGTAGACCGTCAGCGCCCGGAACCAGATCCTCTGCGCGGCGTCCCGGCCGATGCCGGTGATCGTCGACCCGTTGCAAGTCGGCGAGTTGTGCGCGACGCCGTTGATCGAGCGCTGACCCGAGCCCTCGGCCAGCAGGAAGAAGAAGTGGTTGCCCACGCCCGACGAGTAGTGCACGTCGAGGTTCTTCGTGTTGGTCGACCAGCAGTTCGGCGACGAGCCGTCGGAGATCGGGTTGTCCATCCGGCGCAGCCCGGCGTGGTGGGCGAGGTCGAACTCCTCACCGATCAGGTAGTCGCCCAGGTCGTTCGGGTTGTTGGCGAAGAACTCCACCATGGTCCCGAAGATGTCCGAGGTCGCCTCGTTGAGGCCGCCGGACTCCCCCGAGTAGGTCAGGGCGGCGGTGTTCTCCGTGACGCCGTGCGACATCTCGTGGCCGGCCACGTCGAGCGAGACGAGCGGGCCGTAGTTGACGCCGTCACCGTCGCCGTAGGTCATCTTGGTGCCGTCCCAGAAGGCGTTGACGTAGTTCGAGCCGTAGTGGGTGCGGTTGTAGGACCCGGTGCCGTTGCCGAAGATGCCGTTCCGGCCGTGGACCTGGTTGTAGTAGTCCCAGGTCATGTTCGTGCCGTACTGCGCGTCCACGCCGGCCGACGCGCGGTTGCTCGTCGAGCCGTTGCCGAAGGTCGTGGTCGAGCTGGTGAACGTCGTCCCCGCCTGGCAGCCGATGCTGAAGAGCTGGCAGAAGATGGAGTCGGTCTTGTTGTTGAGGTCGGTCGTGTAGGTGTTGCCGCGGGTCGGGTCCTTGAGCTGGTACGTCGACCCCGACTGGGTGACCCTCAGCGGCACGGTGCCGCTGTAGAGGCTCTGCCCGGAGCCGTCGACCGTCTCGATGCCCTCCTCGCGACGCAGCACCTTGCCCGTGCGCGCGTCGACGTACGACGTCATCCGGCTCGGCGTGCCGTCCTGGTGCCGGCCACCCGTGGTGACCGCCCAGGCCAGCCGCGCGCGGTGACCGATGGCGTCGACGACCAGGCGCGGGGCGCCCTCCGCCTTGAAATGGCTGATGCCGCGGGTCGCCTTGCTGGGCCGGGTGGCCCGCGACTGCGCGACGTCCTTCGAGAGCCGTGCGGTGGTGCTCATCCGCAGCGGCGCGTTGAGGGTGCGGCTCACGCCTGCGTAGGAGCCGTCGGCCGCCTGGTGTACGACCAGGTCACCGCCGAGGACCGGGAGCCCCCGGTAGGTCCGAGCCATCCGGACGTGGCTGGCTCCGGACCGATCCAGGACGGTGTCGGTGGCGCGGAACGACTGACCCTGGGTCAGCTTGAGCTCGGCCGAGTGCTGGCGCAGCGCGGACACTGCCCCTGCCACGACCTTGTCGGATCGGTCGGCGGTCGTGGTCCCGGCCGACGCGCCGGGAGCCTGGGTGCCGAGCACTCCAGCGGCCAGGAGCAGCGCGACGGCGACGCTCCAGGCCCGAGATGAGCGTTTGTGCATGGTCAACCTCTTCTTCTCACACGCCCCGAGTCGGGCGAGTCACAAACGAACGTGGCGTACGCGGGGTTACGAGGGAAAGCAACCGACCTCGCAGGAATCTGCAGTGCACAAACCTGCAAGACCGCCGACGCCGAGGTTCAGGCGAGGCCGAGGACGTGCTCCAGGCCCACCGTGAGGCCGGGCCGGTCACCGATGGCGCGGAGCCCGGTGAGCACCCCGGGCGTGAACGACACCCGGTCCAGCGAGTCGTGGCGGATCGTGAGCGTCTCGCCTACCCCGCCGAGCACGACCTCCTGATGGGCGACCAGGCCGCGCACGCGCAAGCCGTGCACGTGGATGCCGTCCACGGTGGCGCCGCGGGCGCCCTCCAGCCCGGTCGACGTCGCGTCGGGCACCGGCGGCATCCCGGCCTCGCGGCGGGCGGCCGCGATCAGCTCGGCGGTACGCCGAGCGGTACCGGACGGTGCGTCGGCCTTGTCCGGGTGGTGCAGCTCGACCACCTCGACGGACTCGAAGTAGGGCGCGGCCGCCGCGGCGAACCGCATCATCAGCACCGCGCCGATGGAGAAGTTGGGGGCGATCAGCACGCCGACCTCGGGGGCGTCGGCCAGCCACCCCTCGACGGTCGCCAGCCGGTCAGCGTCGAAGCCGGTGGTGCCGACCACCGCGTGGATGCCGTGGCCGATGCAGAACTCGAGGTTGTCCATCACCGCGTCGGGGTGGGTGAAGTCCACGACCGCCTGCGCGTCGGCCTCGACCAGGGCCTGCAGCCGGTCGTCGACGTCGAGGGCGGCGACCAGCTCGAGGTCGTCCGCGCCGTCCACCGCGCGGCACACCTCGGCGCCGACCTTGCCCTGCGCTCCGAGCACGCCGACCCGTCGTACCGCTGCCACGTCGCAAGAACCTACCGGGAGGCCGCTGACCTGCGGTGGGAGGTCATGGCAGGGTGTGGCCCATGGCGGTGCAGACGATCCCGGCCCGGATCCGGTGGGCCGTGGACTTCATGGACATCAAGCCGAACGACCACATCCTCGAGATCGGCTGCGGACCGGGCGCCGGTGCCGAGCTGATCTGCTCCCGGCTCGAGACCGGGAGGCTGTTCGCCATCGACCGCTCCGAGTCCGGTGTCGACCGCACCCGGCGGCGCTGCGCGAAGTTCATCGAGGCCGGCCGGCTCACGGTGCGCCAGATCGACCTGGCCACGCTGCGGGTCCCCGTGAAGCGGCTGACCAAGGTGTTCGCGTTCAACGTCAACCTGTTCTGGGTGCGCGACTGCGCCGACGAGGTGGCGCTGCTGCACGAGCGGGTGCTGCCGGGCGGCTCGGTCTACCTCTACTACGACGCCTCGCGGCCCGATCAGGTCCCGACCATGGTCGAGAAGGCGTCTGCGGCACTTCAGCAGGCGGGCTTCCGGATCTCCGTCGTGGAGCAGAAGGCGCCCGCCGTGGTCGGGATCATCGGCAAGCGGTGAAGGGTTTTCCCTGAACCGAACTCGACATCAGGTTATTTCCCTGATGTAGTCTCACTTCAGGACAGAGCCTGAAGCGAGGAGAAGCCGATGCGCGTCGCCGTGCTCACCATCGACCAGCGCGGGTCCACCCACGACGCCGCGACCGACCAGGTCCCCGCCACCCTGGTCGGCGCTCGCCGACGTCGAGATGCTGCGCCCCTTCGAGCGCACGGCCGGCGACGAGTTCCAGGGCGTCCTCGACCGAGCCGGCCGCGCTCGCCGCGGTGGTCGAGCGCCTGCTGCGCGAGGGCAGCTGGAACATCGGCATCGGCATCGGCGAGGTCGAGGAGCCGCTCCCCGAGAGCACCCGGGCCGGCCGCGGCCCGGCGTACCTCCACGCGCGCGAGGCGGTGACCGCCGCCAAGTCCGCGCCCTGGCGGCTGCGGGTCGCCGGCGACGACCCGGACGGCAGTCACGGCGTCCGCGGGCTGGAGACCACCCTGTGGCTCTGGGCCGCGGTCCTCAACCGGCGTACGTCGCGCGGCTGGGAGGTGGCCGACCTCGTCGACGCCGGCGCGTCGTACGACCAGGCCGCGAAGCGGCTCGGCGTCACCCAGTCGGCGATCAGCCAGCGCGCCCAGGCGGCCGGCATCGTCGAGGGCCGGCGGGCGCGCGAGCTGGTCACCGAGATGGTCGGTGGTCTGCTGCAGGATCACGAGGGATGAGCCCCGACAACACCACCCAGCTCGTGCTGGCCCTGCTCGGCTTCGCCCTGGTGGCGGGCGCGCTCGGCTGGTCGCCCTACGGCCGTCGGTCTGGCCCCCGCGTCTCGGTCGCGGCCCTGGCCGCCGCCGCGGTGGTCGCGGCGGTCGCCGACGAGCTCTCGGCCGACCGGGTCGAGGTGACGATCCTCGTGGCGGTCGCCGGGCTGCTCGCCGTGGCCGGCGGCGGGCCGCTGACGACCCGCATCTTCGCGGTCGTCGACCGCGGTCAGCCCGCCGTCGACTCGATCTCGCGACGCCGGGGCCATCCTCAAGGGCGGCGCCTGGATCGGCGCGCTGGAGCGGCTGGCCGTCTTCGCCGGCCTGGCGGCCGGCTTCCCCGAGGGCGTGGCGGTCGTGCTGGCGCTCAAGAGCGTGGGCCGCTTCCCCGACCTGCGCGGCGACGGCGCGGCCGGCGGCGCGACGACCGAGCGGTTCATCATCGGCACCTTCACCAGCGTGCTCTGGGCCGCCGCCTGCGCCGGGATGGTGGCGCTGGTGCGGCGGTAGTCACGGACGAGATGGCCCCGGAAACCCGCCCATCGGGGCCAGAACGTCGTGATTACCCCGACGAAAGACCAGATCAGGCCGGCCCGACGACCGCGAGGATCTCGGGCTTGCCGAAGACCTGCTTGGCGACCGACTGCACCTCGTCGAGGGTGACCGAACCGATCCGGTCCATCACCGTCGTCGATGCCGAGCAGCTCGTCGTGGACGAGCTCGGCCTTGCCGATGCGCGACATCCGGGAGCCGGAGTCCTCGAGCCCGAGCACCAGCCCGCCGCGCAGCTGGCCCTTGCCGCGCACCAGCTCCTCCTCGGAGATGCCGTGGGCGGCGACCCGGGAGAGCTCGGTGCGGACCACGGACAGCACCTCGTCGAGCTTGTTGGGCAGGCAGCCGACCGAGACCCCGACCAGGCCGGAGTCGGCGTGGGGCTGGAGAACGAGAAGACCGAGTAGGCCAGCCCTCGGCGCTCGCGGACCTCCTGGAACAGCCGGGACGACGTCCCGCCGCCGAGCGCCGTGTTGAGCACGCCCAGGGCGAACCGTCGGTCGTCGTTGCGGTGCACGCCCTCCATGCCGAGCACGAGGTTGACCTGCTCGAACGGGCGGGTCGCCTCGACGACGCCGGGGTGGACGCGCACCCGCTTCGCCCCCTTGCGCGGCGAGACCGGCGGCTCGTCGCCGCTCAGCCAGCCGCGGCGGCCGAACGCGCCACGCACCATCTTGACGACCTCGGCGTGCTCGAGGTTGCCGGCCGCGGCGACGACCATGTTGGCCGGGCGGTAGTGCCGCTGGTAGAACCGCGCCACCTGCGCGCGGGTGAGCTCCTCGATCGAGCCGACGGTGCCGGCGATCGGGCGGCCGAGCGGCGAGTTGGGGCCGTAGGCCTGCTCGGAGAAGAGGTTGTGCACGACGTCGTCGGGGTCGTCGTCGTGCATCGCGATCTCGTCGAGGATCACGTCGCGCTCGGCCTCGACGTCCTCGGGCGTGAGCAGCGACGACGTGATCATGTCGCCGAGCACGTCCACGGCCAGCCCGAGGTCCTCGTCGAGGACCCGGGCGTGGAAGCAGGTGTACTCCTTGGCGGTGAAGGCGTTGAACTCACCGCCGACCGCGTCGAGCGCGATCGAGATGTCGAGGGCCGAGCGCTCACTGGTGCCCTTGAAGAGCAGGTGCTCGAGGAAGTGCGAGCAGCCGTGCAGGGTCCGCGTCTCGTCGCGAGAGCCGACGCCGACCCAGACACCGATGCTCGCCGAGCGGACGCCGGCCAGCTGCTCGGTGATCACCCGCAACCCGCCGGGCAGGACGGTACGCCGGACGCGTGAGGTCACGCGTCCGGCGCCGTCCGTCTCCGTCTGCAGCGTCCGGGTCGAGCCGGTGCGCATCGGCGTACGAGCCGTCAGGATCAGGCCTCTGCCGGAGCCGACTCTTCAGCGTCGGCCTCGGCGGCCGGGGCCTCGTCGCCCGCGCCGTCGTCCTCGACCACCGGGACGAGCGACAGCTTGCCGCGGTCGTCGATCTCGGCGATCTGCACCTGGATCTTCTGGCCGACCGAGACGACGTCCTCGACCGCCTCGACGCGCTTGCCGCCGGCCAGCGGACGGAGCTTGCTGATGTGCAGCAGGCCGTCCTTGCCCGGGAGCAGCGACACGAAGGCGCCGAAGTTGGTCGTCTTCACCACGGTGCCGAGGTAGCGCTCGCCGACCTCGGGCATCGTCGGGTTCGCGATCTGGTTGATCGCGGTCCGGGCCGCCTCGGCCTGGTCGCCGCTGGTGGCGCCGATGTAGATGGTGCCGTCGTCCTCGATCGAGATCGAGGCGCCGGTGTCGTCCTGGATCTGGTTGATGACCTTGCCCTTGGGCCCGATCACCTCGCCGATCTTGTCGATCGGGATGTTGATGCTGATGATCCGCGGCGCGGTCGGCG
This sequence comes from uncultured Actinomycetota bacterium, assembly GCA_963759065.1. Lineage (GTDB taxonomy): Bacteria > Actinomycetota > Actinomycetes > Propionibacteriales > Nocardioidaceae > Nocardioides. The sequence goes on from CAVWYA010000020.1 coordinate 266,115, forward strand.
ACATCTCCTCGGGCTCGTCGATGGCCTCGGCCATGACGTCGAGGATCGCCAGGCGCGCGTCGCGGGCCTGGGTGAGCGCCGCGGCCAGGATCTCCGCGGGGATGCCGTCGAGCTTGGTGTCGAGCTGCAGCGCGGTGACGAACTGCCGGGTGCCGGCGACCTTGAAGTCCATGTCGCCGAAGGCGTCCTCGGCGCCGAGGATGTCGGTCAGCGCGACGTACTGCGTCTCGCCGTCGATCTCGCCGGAGATGAGGCCCATCGCGATGCCGGCGACCGGCGCCTTGAGGGGCACACCCGCCTGCAGCAGCGACAGCGTCGCGGCGCAGACCGAGCCCATCGAGGTGGAGCCGTTGGAGCCCATGGCCTCGGAGAGCTGGCGGATCGCGTAGGGGAACTCCTCGCGGCTCGGGAGCACCGGCAGCAGGGCGCGCCGCGCGAGCGCGCCGTGTCCGACCTCGCGACGCTTGGGCGAGCCCACCCGGCCGGTCTCACCGGTGGAGAACGGCGGGAAGACGTACTTGTGCATGTAGCGGCGGTGCTTCTCCGGGGAGAGCGTGTCGAGCTGCTGCTCCATCTTGAGCATGTCGAGGGTGGTGACGCCCAGGATCTGGGTCTCGCCACGCTCGAACAGCGCCGAGCCGTGCACCCGCGGGATCACGCCGACCTCGGCGTGCAGCGGTCGGATGTCGGCCAGCCCGCGACCGTCGATGCGGATCTTGTCGCGCAGGACGCGCTCGCGCACGAGCGACTTGTTGACCGAGCGGAACGCCGCGCCGATCTCCTTCTCGCGACCCTCGAACCGCGGTCCGACCTGGTCGAGCACGCCGGCCTTGAGCTCGTCGGTGCGAGCCTCGCGCTCCTGCTTGTCGCCGATGGTCATGGCGGCGGCGAGGTCGCTCTTGGCGGCGGCCTCGACGGCGGCGTAGACGTCGTCCTCGTAGTCGAGGAAGACCGGGAAGTCCTGGACGGGCTTCGCGGCCTGCTTGGCCAGCTCGCTCTGCGCCTCGCAGAGCTGCTTGATGAAGGGCTTGGCGGCGTCGAGGCCGCTGGCCACGATCTCCTCCGTCGGCGCCTGCACGCCGCCCTCGATGAGGGTGAAGGCCTGCTCGGTCGCCTCGGCCTCGACCATCATGATCGCGACGTCGCCGGTCTCGGTGACCCGACCCGCGACGACCATGTCGAAGACGGCTTCCTCGAGCTGGCTGTGGCTCGGGAAGGCCACCCAGTTGCCCTCGATCAGGGCGACGCGGACGCCGCCGACCGGGCCGGAGAACGGCAGGCCTGAGAGCTGGGTGGACAACGACGCCGCGTTGATCGCGAGCACGTCGTAGGGAGCGTCGGGGTTGAGCGCCAGGATCGTGATGACGACCTGGACCTCGTTGCGCAGGCCCTTCTTGAAGGTCGGGCGCAGCGGGCGGTCGATGAGGCGGCAGGTGAGGATGGCGTCCTCGCCCGGCCGGCCCTCGGAGCGGAAGAACGAGCCGGGGATCTTGCCCGCGGCGTACATCCGCTCCTCGACGTCGATGGTGAGCGGGAAGAAGTCGAACTGGTCCTTGGGCGTCTTGCCCGCGGTGGTGGCCGAGAGCAGCATCGTGTCGTCGTCGAGGTAGGCGGTGACGGAGCCGGCCGCCTGGCGGGCGAGCAGCCCGGTCTCGAACTTGATGGTGCGCTGGCCGTACTTGCCGTTGTCCAGAACCGTTTCGACGGAAGAGACGACGGGCTCGAATGAGTTGTCGGTCAAGGGGAATACCTGTCTGTCGCGGAGCGATCCCGCTGCGTCCCGCTTGGGCCGGATTCTGATTCCGGGGCCGATCTTCGATCGAGGCCCGCAGAGTCTGCGTCGAGAGTTCTGAGAGCCACTACCGAGGACCGGGCCAGAACGGCGGGTCACTCCTGTGATGTGTGTGCTGTGTTCTGTTGTGAAATGTAGCGGAGGACCCGCATGAGCGGGTCCTCCGGGAGTTCAGCGGCGCAGGCCGAGACGCTCGATGATCGAGCGGTAGCGCCCGATGTCGGTCTTGTTCAGGTAGTTGAGCAGCCGACGGCGCTGGCCGACCAGCAGCAGCAGGCCGCGCCGGCTGTGGTGGTCGTGCTTGTGCATCTTGAGGTGCTCGGTGAGGTGGGCGATGCGGTGGCTGAGCAGCGCGATCTGCACCTCGGGAGAGCCGGTGTCGCCCTCAGTCGTGGCGTACTCGGCGATGATCTTGTTCTTGGTTTCCGTGTCGGTTCCGACTGACATGCGGGCTCCTTCGGTTTCTCGTCTGCGCGGCGCGCCGGGGCCTGTCCACCCGGGCACTCTGGATCCGCGGCCGTTGCACGGCGGTTCAGCAAAGTGAGTCGCCCTCTCGGGCAACCGATGAAGAGTAACAGCGCGCTCGGGAGCGGCCCAAACCCCGAGGAGCTCGCTCAGGCGACCGTGAGCGGGTGCCGGACCACCGCGTCGAAGAAGTAGCCGTTGTCGTTGAACGGCGTGGTCAGCGGCTGCTGGCGGCCCGCGGCGTCGGTGGCCCGCGCCAGGAGCGCGTAGGTGCCGGCGGCCGGCTTGCGCCAGGTGACCGCGAACCGGCTCCAGCCGAAGCCGCGCAGCGCCGGGTGGTCGTGCCGGCGCTCGCTCCGCTGCCCGTGGCCGTGCCCGTGCTCGTGGCCCTGCCGATCGCGCAGCTCGGCCGGCGCCACGTCGTGCCACCGTCGAGGCTGACGTCGACCCGGCGGATCGGCGCCTGCCCGCTCCAGGCCCGGCCGGTCAGGGTGACCGTGCGACCCGCGGGCAGCGCGGCCGGCGACGGCAGCTCCCACGCGGAGCGCACCGGGTTGACCGAGAGCGGCGGCTGGCCGGCCGGGTAGGTGCCGCCGGTCATCACGTACCACTTGGTGATCCACGGCGACGTGAGCTGGGTCGTGGCGACCTCCAGCGAGGTCCACAGAGTCCCACCGCAGCTCGGCGTTGGTGCCGTAGTCGTAGAACTGGTCGGCCGGGGTCAGCTTGAGGATCGCTGGGTAGGCCGCGTGCGCTTCGGGCGACAAGCCGATGGGCCGGGGCACCCAGGACGGAGCGGCGGGTGAGCGCTACCCGGGAGATGGAGGTCATGAGATGTATAGCACTAAATCAGTACAGATAATACCTCTTGCGTGGACGGTTCTCCCGTCTTCAGGAACCTTTCCGTAGCCTGCACGCGTGAGCACCACGGCCCGCCGCGTCGCCATCGGCGTCGGCGCGCTCGTCGCCGCAGGCGCCGTGGTGGGCGGCGTCCTGGTCGCGACCGCGAGCGAGGGGATCCCCGAAGGCACCACGGTCTCCGGCGTGGCCGTGGGCGGACTCAGCGAAGCGGAGGCCGAGGACGCGCTGGAGGCTGCGCTGGCCGACCGCGCCGATCGGGACCTGGAGGTGACCTTCGGAGGCCGGTCGGACACGGTCCCGCCGGGCGAGCTGGGGCTCGCGATCGACTACGCCGCTTCGGCCGCTGCGGCACGGGACGGCGGCCACGTCGACGCGGTCGTCGAGGTGGACGACGACGCCGTGGCCGACTACGTCGGGGCACTCCCGACGACCGAGCCGGTCGACGGTGCGGTCCGCCTCAAGCCGAAGGGGGTCAAGGTCACCGACCCGGTCCCGGGCACGGCGGCGGATCCGAGCGTGGCGCGCGAGGCCTTCGTGGCGGCGTACCTCGATGCGGACGAACCCTCGGTCGAGCTGCCCGCCGCCGAGGTCTCCCCCGACATCGACAGCGAGGACGTCGAGCGCGTGGTCCGGGAGTTCGCGGAGCCAGCCCTGTCGGGGGCGGTGACGCTGCGCTTCGGTGATGCCGAGGTGGTGCTCAAGCCGAGGCAGTACATCGGGGCGCTGCGGCTGGTGGCCGAGGGCGGCGAGCTGGTCCCGACCCTGCGTCCCAAGGCACTCGCCCAACAGCTCTCCGGCCTCGTGTCCGGTGACGGCGCAGTGCCGGTGGACGCCGAGATCAAGCTGCTCGCGGGCAAGCCGCGGGTGATCCCCGCCAAACCAGGCGTCACCTTCGACCAGGCGGACGTCGACGCGGCCTTCCTCGACCTTGTCACCCGACCCGAGGGCGAGCGGTCGATGGACGTCGCCTCCGAGGTGGTGGAGCCCGCCTTCACGACCGCGAACGCCAAGGCGCTCGGCATCAAGAAGGAGATCTCGTCGTTCACGACCTACTACCCCTATGCGGAGTACCGCAACATCAACATCGGCCGGGCCGCCGAGCTGGTCGACGGGACGATCGTGAAGCCCGGGGAGACGTTCTCGCTCAACGGCACGGTCGGTGAGCGCACGGCGGAGAACGGCTTCACCAAGGGCTTCATCATCAGCAACGGAATCTTCGCCGAGGACTTCGGTGGCGGGGTCTCGCAGATGGCGACCACGACGTTCAACGCGGCGTTCTTCGGCGGCATGACCGACGTGCAGCACAAGCCGCACTCCTTCTACATCGACCGCTACCCGGTCGGTCGCGAGGCGACCGTGGCCTGGCCGACCGTCGACCTGCAGTGGCGCAACGACACGCCGTACGGCGTCCTCGTGCACGCCCACGTCACCCCGAGCACCCCCTCGTCGCAGGGCGTGGTCACGGTGCGGCTCTTCTCGACGAAGTACTGGGACATCACGACGAAGACCGGCAAGCGCTACGCGTTCACCTCGCCGGCGACCCGGACGCTGGACACCGAGGACTGCTACCCCAACACCGGGTACGGCGGCTTCGACATCAACATCTGGCGCTACTGGCGGCGGGCCGGCTCCAGCGAGCTCGAGCGCACCGAGAAGATCCACACGACGTACATCCCCTCGGACACCGTCATCTGCAAACCGCCCGGCTCGCTGCCGGACTAGGGTCGAGAGCATGGGCCTGCTCACCGAGGATCCCGTGCCGGCCGGCTTCACCGGCACCAGGATCGGCGTCTGCAACCTGTGTGAGGCGATCTGCGGGATCGAGCTGACGATCACCGACGGGGCGGTCACCGGCATCCGCGGCAACGAGGCGGACCCGCTCTCGCGCGGCTACATCTGCCCCAAGGGCGTGTCGATGGCCGACGTCTACACCGACCCCGACCGGCTGCGCCGGCCGCTGCGCCGGGTCGGCGAGGGTGACGACGCGACGTGGGAGGAGCTGGACTGGGACGAGGCCTACGACCTGGTCGCCGAGCGGCTCGCGGCGACCGTCGCCGAGCACGGCCCCAACGCCGTCGGGATGTACGTCGGCAACCCCAACGTGCACTCGCTCGGGTTCCTCACCCACGGGGTGCCGTTCATGAAGACCCTGCGCACCCGCAACAAGTTCAGCGCCACGTCGGTCGACCAGCTGCCGCACCAGTTCGTGGCCTGGCAGCTCTACGGCCACCAGCTGATGCTCCCGATCCCGGACCTCGACCGCACCGACTTCTTCCTGGTCCTCGGCGCCAACCCGATGGCCTCCAACGGCTCGCTGATGACGGTGCCGGACTTCCCGCAGCGGCTGCGCGATCTCAAGGCGCGCGGCGGCCGGATGGTCGTGCTCGATCCGCGGCGCACCGAGACCGCGAAGGTCGCCACCGAGCACCACTTCGTGCGGCCGGGCTCCGACGCCGCTGTGCTGCTGGCGATGCTGCACGTGCTCTTCGAGGAGGGGCTCACCACTCCACCGGCGTACGTCGACCACGTGGACGAGGTGCGCGACCTGGTCGCCGGGTTCACGCCCGAGCGCGCGGAGGTCGCAAGTGGCGTGGCCGCCGACACCATCCGCCGGCTGGCTCGTGACTTCGCCGGAGCCGAGCGCGCCGCGGCGTACGGCCGGATGGGGCTGTCCACCCAGGGCTTCGGCTCGGTGTGCCAGTGGGCGATCCAGCTGCTCAACCTGCTGACCGGCAACTTCGACCGCGAGGGCGGCGTGCTGCTGCCGGAACCCGCGATCGACGTGGTCAAGCGCGGCCTCGTCGGAGCCGGCCACCACGACGTGTGGCGCAGCCGGGTGCGCGGCGTGCCCGAGTTCGGGGGCGAGCTCCCGGCGGCGGTCATGCGCGAGGAGATCGAGACGCCCGGCGAGGGCCAGATCCGGGCGATGGTGACGATCGCGGGCAACCCTGTGCTCTCCACCCCCGGCGGCTCGGACCTGGCGCAGGCGCTGGACGGCCTGGACTTCATGGTCTCCGTCGACATCTACCTCAACGAGACGACCCGGCACGCCGACGTGATCCTGCCTCCGACGTCCGCCCTGGAGCGCGACCACTACGACCTGATCTTCCACACCTTCGCGATCCGCAACACCGCCCGGTTCACCCCGGCGACCTTCGCGCGGCCGGACGACGCCCGCCACGACTGGGAGATCTTCAGCGAGCTCGCCGAGCGCGTGACGGCGCGGCTGGGCGCGGGCCTCAAGGACCGGCTGGCCGTCAAGGCCCGGTTCGCGGCCTCTCCGGCGACGATGATCGCCGGGCTGCTGAAGACCGGTGGGCGTACGACGATGCGCGCGCTGAGGAAGCAGCCGGAGGGCGTCGACCTCGGGCCGCTGCGCCCGACGATGCCGGAGCGCCTGCAGACGAAGTCGAAGCGGATCGACCTCACCCCGGAGCTCGTGGTGGCCGACCTCGACCGCCTGGAGGCGTCCCTGGACGCCGTCGACGCAGTGGGACCCGATCAGCTCCTGCTGATCGGGCGGCGGCACAAGCAGGACTGCAACTCATGGCTGCACAACACCGAGCGGCTGACCCGCGGCAAGCCTCGGCACCACCTGCTGATGCACCCGAAGGACCTCGCCGAGCGCGGCATCGAGGACGGCGCCCTCGTGCGGGTGCGCTCGCGGGTCGGTGAGGTCGATGTCGAGGTGACCGCGGTGGACGACGTGATGCCCGGTGTCGTCTCGCTGCCGCACGGCTTCGGCCACCAGGTGGGGGGCACCCGGATGCGGCACGCCGCGACCGTCGCCGGAGTCTCGATCAACGACCTCACCGACGTCGAGCGGCTGGACGTCAGCGGGAACGCCGCGTTGAACGGCGTTCCCGTGACGGTCCAGCCCGTCTGACTCTCCCCCCGTAGGAGTCAGTCAGACCCGGACGACGTCGAGGACCGCGAGGACCTCGTCCTGGGTCGTCGCAGCCCGGAGTCGAGCCACCGCGTCCTGGTCGGTGAAGGTCTCCGCGATCCGGGACAGCAGGGCCAGATGGTCGTCACCCGCACCGGCGATCCCGAGCACGAACTCGGTGGGCTTGCCGTTCCAGTCCAGCGGGGCGTCGTACCGGACGAACGAGATGCCGGTGCGCTGGATCAGCCCCTTCGCCTCGTTGGTGCCGTGCGGGATGGCCAGGCTGTTGCCCATCGCCGTCGAGACCGACCGCTCCCGCTCGTGCATGGCGTCGACGTACGTCGGGTCGACCGCGCCCGCCGCGACCAGCAGCTCGCCGGCCTCGGTGATCGCGGCATCGCGGCTGGTGGCCGTGCCGTGCAGGACGATCGAGTCCCGGGTCAGGACGTCACCCGTCGACGAGGCTGCGGCCGGTTCCGCTGTTGCGGCGTCACCACCGCCGCCGTTCGACTGGTCGATCAGCTCGACGATCTCGTCGTACTTGGGACTGGCCATGAAGTTGTCCACCGAGACCTGCACCGCGGACGCGGTCTTCTGCCTGGCCCGGTCGGTGAGGTCCTGGTGGGTGACGACGAGGTCGTACTCGTCCTTCAGGTTCGAGATGGCCTTGTTGACCACCGTGACCTCGCCGTGCCCGGCGGCCTGGATCTTCTTGCGGAGCACCGAAGCGCCCATCGCGGAGGAACCCATCCCCGCGTCGCAGGCGAAGACGATCGATCGGATCTGACCAGTGCGACCGACCAGCGCGCCGGCGATCGAGGACTTCTTGCCCTTGTTGGCCTCCATCTGGGCGGTGGCGGCCGCGAGGTCGCCCTCGTCGTCACCGCTCTCCATCTTGAGCAGGAAGGCGGCCACAGCGAAACTGACTGCAGCCGCGAGGACCACCGACAGGGTGACCCCGACGAAACTGCTGGCCGGCGTCGCTATCCAGACCGCGATGATCGAGCCCGGTGAAGCGACGCTCTGCAGGCCCGTGTCGAGCACCTGGTTGGTGGCCACACCGGTCATGCCGCCGAGAATCACCGCGAGGACCAGCTTGGGCTTCATCAGCACGTAGGGGAAGTAGATCTCGTGGATGCCGCCGATGAACTGGATCAGGATCGCGCCCGGGGCCGAAGACTTCGCGGCGCCCTTGCCGAAGAACATGAACGCGAGCAGTAGCCCGAGGCCTGGCCCTGGGTTGGCCTCGACGAGGAGCAGCAGCGAGTGGCCCTGCTTGCTCGCCTCGTCCAGCCCGAGCGGGGTGAAGACGCCGTGGTTGATCGCGTTGTTGAGGAACAGGATCTTGGCCGGCTCGACGAAGATCGAGGCCAACGGCATCAGGTTGTGGTCGACCAGCCAGTTGGTGGCGTCCCCTGCGCGATTGGAGAACTGCTCGACGAAAGGTCCGGCGACGACGAACCCGGCGATGGCCAGGATCATGCCCCAGATGCCGGCCGAGAAGTTGTTGACCAGCATCTCCAGGCCGGGCCGGATCTTGCCCTCCAAGCGTGCATCCAGCTTGCGCATCGACCAGCCGCCGAGCGGGCCCATCACCATCGCGCCGAGGAACATCGGCACGTCGGCGCCGGCCACCGCGCCCATGGTGGCGATCGCACCGACCACACCGCCGCGGATGTTGTCGCCGCCGTAGGCCATCCGGCCGCCGGTGTAGCCGATCAGGAGCGGCAGCAGGTAGGTGATCATCGGGCCGACGATGCCTCCGCCGTCGGCGTCCCAGCCGCCGAGCTGCGAGACGAACCCGTAGTCGTACTGACCGGGCTCCAGACCGGGCGCGTAGCCGAAGATCTTGTCGCCGATCAGCGTGATCCAGCCCGTCTGGATGAACAGGGCGGTAATCAGGCCCCAGGCGATGAAGGCGCCGATGTTCGGCAGGACCATGTTGGACAGGAAGGTGCCGAACTGCTGCACCCGGACCCGCGTCCCTGTGCGGGGTGCGGTGGCGGTGGTCGAGGCCATCTGGTTTCCCTCTCGTCGAGCACGCCGTGACGCGCGTCACGGGCCGATGGCGCCATCTTGCACACATTCGGGCACGTTGCCAAGCATCCGGGCATACTTTCTTGCCCGTTGATGTGGTCTTTTCTGTGAAGCCGCACTAGCGTCGAGCCCATGAAGGCCCTGAGGTTCTACGCCCCCGAAGACGTCCGGCTCGAAGACGTGCCGGAGCCCACGTGCGGACCCGACGAGGTCAAGCTCCGGGTGAAGAACTGCTCGACGTGCGGCACCGACGTCAAGATCTTCTACAACGGTCACCAGAACCTGACTCCCCCACGGACGATCGGCCACGAGATCGCCGGCGAGGTGGTCGAGGTCGGCGCCGACGTCAACGCGACGTACGGCAGCGACTGGCAGGTCGGTGACCGCGCCCAGGTGATCGCGGCCGTCCCGTGCGGTGAGTGCTACGAGTGCAAGAAGGGCTGGATGGCGGTCTGCCAGAACCAGACCTCTGTCGGCTACCAGTACGACGGCGGCTTCGCCGAGTTCATGATCGTGCCGCGACAGGTGCTCAAGGTCGACGGGCTGAACAAGATCCCCGACAACGTCGGCTACGACGAGGCCTCGGCCGCCGAGCCGTTCGCCTGCGCGATCAACGCCCAGGAGCTGCTCGGCATCGAGCCCGGCGACACGGTCGTCGTCTTCGGCGCCGGCCCGATCGGCTGCATGCACATCCGGATCGCGCGCGGCGTACACCGGGCCGGCCCGGTCTACCTGGTCGACGTCAACGCCGAGCGGCTCAAGATGTCAGCCGAGGCGGTCCAGCCCGAGGAGACCATCGACGGCTCGCAGGTCGACGTCGTCGAGAAGGTCATGGAGCTCACCGGCGGCCGCGGCGCCGACGTGGTCATCACCGCCACCGCCGCCAACGTCACGCAGGAGCAGGCGATCTCGATGGCCGCCCGCAACGGTCGGATCTCGTTCTTCGGCGGCCTCCCCAAGACCGACCCGTTCATCAAGTGCGACTCGAACCTCGTCCACTACCGGCAGCTGCACATCCACGGCGCCAACGGCTCCGCCCCCGAGCACAACAAGCGCGCGCTGGAGTACATCTCCACCGGCCAGGTCCCCGTCAAGGACCTGATCACCCGCCACATCCCGCTGGCCGACGTCCTCGACGCGTTCCAGATCGTCAAGAACGGCGAGGCCATCAAGGTCACGGTCGAGCCCTGACGGACGGCCCCGGCAGCGGTGGGTCGCCAACCGTTGTCCACAGGGCACGTCCGGGGAGCGGTGGCCGGGCAACCGTTATCCCCGTGGAGAGTGGTTGCTGCGGCACCGCTCGTGCGGCGATGCCTGTGGACATCGGTTGCCTACCCACCGCCCCATCCGGGGTCGCGTCGTCAGCCAGCGTTGACGACGGCGCGGACGGCGTCGCGGCCGGCCATCGGGTCCGAGGCGTTCAGCGCGGCCTCGGCGGCCTGGCGGCAGGTGTCGGTGGAGACCGCCGAGAGCTGCGCACCCACGGCCCGTACGGCGGCCGACGCCATCGAGAGCGAGGTGATCCCCATACCGATCAGCGCGACGGCCAGGAGCGGGTCCGCAGCGGCCTCACCGCACACCCCGACCGACTTGCCGGCCCGCTGGCCGGCGGCCGCGGTGGCCGCGATCAGCTGGAGCACGGCCGGCTGCCAGGGGTCGGTCAGGTGAGCGAGGTCGGAGGCGAGTCGGTCGGCGGCCATCGTGTACTGCGTGAGGTCGTTGGTCCCGATCGACATGAAGTCGACGACCTCGAGCATCCGGTCCGCCAGCAGCGCGGCGCTCGGCACCTCGACCATGACGCCGGCCTTGAGACCACGGCCCCGCACCGCGTCAGCGAAGTCGCGGGCCTCGGCGACCGTGGCCACCATCGGCGCCATCACCCAGGTCTCGGTGCCGCTCGCGGACGCCGCGGCGGCGATGCCGTCGAGCTGGCGCTCGAGCAGCCCCGGGTTGTGCACCGAGAGCCGGAGCCCGCGGACGCCGAGGGCGGGGTTCTCCTCGTCCTCCAAGGTCGCGAAGGCGATCGGCTTGTCGGAGCCGGCGTCGAGGGTGCGCACCACGACGTAGCGGTCGTCGCCCTTGAACGCATCGAGCACCTCGCCGTAGATCGAGGCCTGCTCGTCGACGGACGGCTCGTCGCGGCGGTCGAGGAAGCACAGCTCGGTGCGGAAGAGCCCCACGCCCTCGACGGGCGCCTCCGCGGCGTGCCGCGCGGACTCGCCGTCGGCGACGTTGGCGAGCAGCTTGACGCGGACGCCGTCGGTCGTCTCGGCGGGACCGGTCCACGACTCCACACCGGCGCGCGCGGCGCGGTCGGCCTCGACGCTCGCCTGGGCGTCGGCCGCGTCCACGGACGCGTCGACGGTGCCGGCGGTGGCGTCGACCAGCACCGAGCCGCCGAGCGGCAGGCCGAGCGCTCCGGCCACGCCCACCACGCACGGGATGCCGAGCTGCCGCGCGATGATCGCGGTGTGGCTGGTGGCCCCGCCTTTTTCGGTCACCAGCGCGAGCACGAGGGCCGGGTCGAGCCCAGCGGTGTCCGCCGGCGCGAGGTCACTGGCCACGAGCACCGACGGGACTTCCGGCAGTACGACGCCCGGCTCGGGCTCGCCCACCAGCCGGGCGACGAGCCGGCGCTCGATGTCGAGGAGGTCGGTGGCGCGCTCGGCCATCAGGCCGCCCATGGCCGTGAAGATGTCGACGAACTGCGCGACACCCTCGTGCACGGAGTCCAGCAGCGAGGCACCGCCCTCGACCCTGGTCGCGACCGCCTGCCGCAGGCCCTTGTCACGGGTCAGCCCGGCGCTGGCGGTGAGCACCTCGGTCGCAGCTCCACTGGCGCGGGCCGCCTTGGCGGAGAACCCCTCGGCCACCGCCTCGGCCGCGGCGTCGTACGCCGCGAGTGCGGACTCGGCGTCCGCGGGACCGGCGTACGCGGCGACCGCCTTCGGCGAGACCTCCTGCGCGACCAGCACGACGGGGCCGTAGGCGAGACCCGGAACGACTGGCGTCCCGCGCAGCGCGGCGACTGGATCTGAGGGTGCCGAGGAGGTGACCATGGCCACATCCAAGACCACGCGCTCCTTGACAGTCAACACATTCGGGACTAAAACAACATATTCACAGATTGACTCCAGCGCCCCGAGTCAGGAGCACGCAATGTACGCCGAAGAGCGGCACCAGGCCATCGCCGAGCTCGTGGCGAGCCGTGGCCGCGTCGCGGTGACCGAGCTCGCGACCCACTTCGACGTCACCACCGAGACCGTTCGCCGGGACCTGTCGCAGCTGGAGAAGCTCAAGCTGCTGCGCCGGGTGCACGGCGGCGCGGTCTCGATGCGCTCGGTGACGATGCTCGAGGCGCAGCTGCCCGACCGCGACCTGGCCCAGTCGGCCGAGAAGGAGCGGATCGCCCGCGCCGCGGTCGCCCTGCTGCCCGAGGGCGGCTGCACGCTCCTGCTCGACGCCGGCAGCACGACCGTCCGGCTGGCGGCCCAGCTGCCGCCCCACGAGCACTGGACCGTGATCACCCACGCCGTCCCCATCGCCGCACTGCTCGCCCCGCTCCCCCACGTCGAGCTGCACCTGCTGCCGGGCCGGGTCCGCCCGGCGACCGAGGCGGCGGTCGGCCACGCGACGATCGAGGCGATCCGGCAGTTCCGCGCCGACCTCGCGTTCATCGGCACCAACGGCATCTCCGCGCGACACGGTCTCTCGACGCCGGACCCTGAGGAGGCCGCCACGAAGCGGGCGCTCATCGAGAGCGCGCAGCGCGTGGTCGTCCTCACCGACGCGACCAAGGTCGGCCAGGAGCGGACCGTGCGGTTCGCGGACCTCGAGGACGTCGACGTGCTCGTCACCGACAAGAGCATCGCCGAGGCCGACGTGAAGGCCTTCGAGGCCGCCGGGCTGGACGTGGTCCGGGCGTGACTCAACACACCGAGGCGGGAACGACGGGACCAATCGTCACCCTGACCGCCAACCCGAGCTTCGACCGCACGGTCGCCCTGCCCGGACCCCTGGAGCGCGGCGCCGTGGTCCGCGTGGAGGCGATGACATCCCAGGCGGGCGGCAAGGGCGTCAACATCTCGCGCGCCGCCGTCGGCGCCGGGCTGGCCACGGTCGCCGTGCTTCCCGCCCTGCCGGACGACCCCTTCGTGCGCGACCTCGAGGCGGCCGGCATCGACTGCCGCACGGCCCGACCCGCCGGGCCCATCCGGGTCAACCTCACCCTCACCGAGCCCGACGGCACCACGACCAAGCTCAACGGTCCCGGCGCGGCCATCGACGCCGAGCACCTCGACGACCTGGCGGACACGCTGGTCCACGCCGCCGCCGGTGGCTCGTGGGCGGTGCTCGCCGGCTCGCTGCCACCCGGTGCGCCGGCCGCGTTCTACGCCGACCTGACCGAGCGCCTGCAGGGAGTGAGCCGGGTCGCCGTCGACACGAGCGAGTGGGCGCTGGCCGCGTTGGTCGACCGGGCCAGGACCTCGGCACCCGACCTCCTGAAGCCGAACGCCGAGGAGCTCGCCTCGGTGACCGGCACCGACGCCGCCCAGCTCGAGACCGACCCCGAGGTGGCCGCCAAGGCGGCCCGCACCCTCGTCGACCGCGGCGTAGGCGCGGTGCTCGCGACCCTCGGCGGGCGCGGCGCCGTACTGGTCGACGCCGAGGGGGCCTGGTACGCACCGCCGCCGCCCACCGTCGTGGTCAGCACCGTCGGTGCCGGTGACTGCACACTGTTCGGCTACCTGCTGGCCGAGCAGCGTGGCCTGCCCGCGCCCGACCGGCTCGCCCTCGCGGTGGCGTACGGCAGCGCCGCCGCCGGACTGCCCGGCACCACCATCCCCCGCCCCGACGACCTGCATCCCGAACGCGTAGACGTCCAGCAGCTCGACTGATCACCTAGGAGAACCCATGCCCACCAAGTCCGTCACCGTCGGCTCGTCCGTCGGCCTCCACGCGCGGCCCGCCGCGCTCATCGCCGAGGCCGCAGGCGGCCTGGACAGCACGGTGACGATCAACGGCGTCGACGCCTCGTCGTCGCTGATGATCATGACCCTGGGCGCGAAGTGCGGCGACACCGTCGAGGTGGCTGGTGACGACCAGTCGGCCGTCGACAGCATCGCCGCGCTCGTGGAGCAGGATCTCGACGCCGACTGACCCCCCAGGTCGAGTGACGACGCAGACTGGCTACCGCCCGGCCAGCTCGTACGCCGGCTCCTCCTCGACCACTCGCTCGCCGAGCGGCCGCGGCCGACGCATCGGCCACCAGGCGCGGTCACCGAGCAGGCAGAGGATCGCCGGCAGCATCACCAGCCGGATCAACGTCGCGTCCAGGAGGATCGCCCCCGACAGTGCGACGCCCATCATCTTCATCTCCATCATCGAGAGCGTCGCGAAGATGGAGAACACCGAGACCATGACGGCGGCCGCGCTGGTCACGACGCCGGCCGTGTCGGCCACGCCCTGACGGACCGCGAGCCGGGTCGGCAGTCCACGCTGCACGTGCTCACGGATCCGGCTGAGCACGAAGACGTGGTAGTCCATCGACAGCCCGACGAGGACGACCAGTACGAACAGCGGCAGCCAGTCGATGATGAAGCCCGGGCTGCTGAAGTCGAGCGCGCTCTCGAACCAGCCGTGCTGGAAGACCAGCGTCATCAGGCCGAACGAGACCGCGACGGAGGCCAGGTTCAGCGCCGCCGAGATCAGCGCGATCGGGACGCTCCGGAACGTCATGCCCATGATCAGCAGGGTCAGCAGCAGCACGAAGCCGATCACCAGCGGCAGCCGGGACTGCTCCCGGTCGACGAAGTCCAGGGACTCGGCCGCGTCGCCGCCCACGGCGTAGTCGACCTCGAGCTTGTCGAGCGCCGCCGGCGCCAGGTCGGACCGGACCTCCTTGATCGCGGTGTCGACCCGGTCGTCGGACTCGTTGAACGGCATCGCCAGCGTCAGCACCGAGGTGGTGCCGTCGTCGGAGACCTGGACCGGGGCGCCGGACGGGCGGAACAGCGAGGAGTCCTCGGCCGCGGCCTGTACGTCGGCGAGCGCGTCGGCGACGTCGTCCTGCTGACCCGGCGCGGCCTTGACGACCAGGTCGGCCGTGGTGCCCTCGGTCGGGAACGCGTCGCTGAGGTCGCGCATCGTCTGGACCTCGGGGATCGAGGCCGGCAGGGTCTCGAGGTTGCCGCTGTGCGTCTTCATGCCGAGTGCCGGGATCGCGAGCAGCACGACGACGACCAGCGACAGGGCCAGGGAGACCATCGGGTGCTTGACCACGGGGGCGAGCAGTCGACCGCTGATGGCACCGCGCTTCGTACGCCGCAGCACCCGGTGCAGCAGCGGCACCCGCGGGCGGTCCACCCAGCGACCCAGCTTGGCGAGCAGGGCCGGCAGCACGGTGATCGAGCCGAGCACGGCGACCGCGACGACGATGATCGAGCCGACGGCGAGCGAGTTGAACGTCGAGTCGCCCATCACGAACAGCCCGGCCATGGAGCAGATGACGGCCGCACCGGACACCAGGATCGAGTGGCCCGAGGTCTGAGCGGCGATCTCGACGGCGTCGCGGGTCGAGTGGCCCTTGGCCCGCTCCTCGCGCTCCCGCTTGAGGTAGAACAGCGAGTAGTCCACGCCCACCGCCATGCCGATCAGCACGATCATGCTGGTCACGGTCGAGTCCGCGTGGATCAGGTGCGAGACCGGGGCGAGGATGCCGATGGTGGCGGCGACGCTGGTGGCGGCGAGCAAGACCGGGATGCCGGCGGCGATCAGGGCGCCGAACGCGAGCAGCATCAGGATCAGGGTCACCGGCAGGCTCAGCGTCTCGGCCGCGGACAGGTCGTCGGCGACGCGGTCGTTGATGGCCTCGTCGAGGCTGATGTCACCGGACTCGCGGACCTCGAGCGACGGGTAGTCGGACTGGACGGCAGCCGTCACCTTCTCCAGGGCCGAGACGTCGTCCTGGTCCCGGGCGAGCTGGATCGAGACGAGGTACGCCGAACCGTCCGGGCTGACCTGGGGCTTGGCCACCTCGTCGACGCCGTCCAGCTTCTTCATGGCGGTGACGACCGCCGAGGCGGCCTGCTCGGCCTGCTGCGTGTCGAGCTGGCCGGACTTGGCACTGATCACGACGTGCTCGGTGTCCGGCTCCTGGAGACCGGCCGAGGACACCATCGCGTCCGCACGACCGGACTCCCCGAGCCGGTAGTCGGCGTCGTTCGTCTCCTGGGTCGGGATCATCGTGGCCAGGCCGACGGCGAAGGCGACGAACGCTACCCAGCCGAGGATCGCGCGCCACGGGTGGAGGGCGCACCAGCGGGCGGTGCGGTGGGCGAAGGAAGAGAGTGGATTCGTCATGGCACCAGCCTTCGCGCTGCGAAGCCGCAGGTCAGGGGTCCCAGGACCCGGCCCGTGGTGGTGCTGGCACCACTGTCCGGAGAGCGGGTCTCGGACAAGATGGAGTCGTGTCCGATCCCCATCCCGTCCCCGAGCCCGAGCGCACCCGGCCGAGCCCGCTCGTGCTCACCGGGTACGCCGTCGAGCAGGTGCTGTGGCTCGTGCCACTGGTCCTCGGCCTGGTGCTCTTCGTGGTCGGCGGCGTGCTCACGGTGGTCTGGGTCGGAGTGCTGCTTCTCGCCGCCGCGACCCCGATGATCCGGCTGGTCGCCAACCGTCAGCGCCACATCGCCGGTCAGCTGCTCGGCGTCGACCTGCAGCCGCCGTACAAGCCGATCCCGGAGGGCGGGCCGCTGGTCCAGCTCCGGTCGGTCCTCACCGACCCGATGACCTGGCGCGACGTGGTCTGGATGCTCTGGGCGATCACGGTCGGCTGGGTCATCTCCCTGCTCGTGATCGTGCTGCTCCTCGCCGTCGCGACGGTCTTCTTCTGGTGGTTCGGCAGCTACCCCCTCCTCTGGATGCGCTCCCAGGTGGACCGGGTGCTCCTGACCTACGGGAACACCGAGACCCTGGAGCGCCGGGTCGAGGCGCTCACCCGGAGTCGCGCGGCGGCCGTCGACCACTCGGCCGCCGAGCTGCGCCGGCTCGAGCGCGACCTGCACGACGGCACGCAGGCCCGGCTGGTCGCTGTGTCCATGAGCCTGGGCATGGCCGAGGAGCTTTTCGAGAACGACCCGGAGGCGGCCCGGCGTACGGTCAGCGAGGCCCGCGCCGCGACCTCCGCGGCGATCGCGGACCTGCGCTCCGTGGTCCGCGGCATCCACCCGCCGGTGCTCGCCGATCGAGGGCTGGACGGCGCGATCCGGGCCCTGGCGCTCGACATGGCGGTGCCGGTCCAGGTCAACGGCGAGCTGCCCGGGCGGCCTCCGGCGCCGATCGAGTCCGCGGTCTACTTCGCGGTCGCCGAGTGCCTGGCCAACTCCGCCAAGCACGCCGGCCACCACGAGGCCTGGGTCGAGCTGCACCACGAGCAGTCCCTGCTCCGTGTCGTGGTCGGCGACGACGGCCGGGGCGGCGCGGACGTCGGCTCCGGGACCGGGATGCGGGGTGTGATGCGGAGGTTGGCCGCCTTCGACGGCACGATGGCGGTGTCCAGCCCCGACGGAGGGCCCACGATCGTCACCCTGGAGGTCCCGTGCGTCTTGTCCTCGCCGAAGACAACGCCCTCCTCCGCGCCGGCCTGATCCAGCTGCTCGAGGGCTCGGGCTTCGTGGTGGCGCACGCGATCGACAACGCCGTCGAGCTCGACGACGCGCTGCTCGACCCGGACGTCGACGGGGCCGTGCTCGACGTGCGGATGCCGCCGACGTTCACCGACGAGGGCCTGCGCGCGGCCATCGCGGTGCGCACCCAGCGGCCCGGGTTCCCGGTGATGGTGCTGTCGCAGTACGTCGAGCAGCTCTACGCGCGGGAGCTCCTCGCCAGCGGCGAGGGCGCGGTCGGCTACCTGCTCAAGGACCGGGTCTCCGACGTGCGGCAGTTCGTCGACGGCGTACGCCGGGTGCTGGACGGCGGCACGGTGCTCGACCCCGAGGTGGTCGCCACCGTGATGGCCAGGCACCGCGACCAGCCGCTGGACCGCCTCACCGCTCGCGAGAAGGAGGTGCTCGGGCTGATGGCCGAGGGCAGGTCCAACGCCTCCATCGGCGCCACCCTTCACGTCACCGAGAAGGCGGTCGCCAAGCACATCAACAGCATCTTCGCCAAGCTCGACCTGCCCGTCGACCTCGAGGTCAACCGGCGGGTGCAGGCGGTGCTGGCGTACCTCCGCCTCTAGTCGGCCCGTCCTTGAGCCGCCGGTAGACGACCCGTGCGGCGACCGCGCGCTGGAGCTCGGCCAGGATCACCGTGAAGAACTCCCTGCGGTAGGTCTGGTCGGTGATCGCCACCACGGTGAAGTAGAGCCCGGCGAAGCCGGCCAGGAACGTGGACACCCGGATCAGCTCCACGCTGACGAGCTCCGGACCCGGCGGGTAGGTCGGGGCGTGCCCGATCCAGCTCTCGATCACGTCGTCCTGGATGGCGACCGAGCCGAAGACCATGAAGAAGACGAAGACCGCCAGCGCGAGCAGCACCACCTGGACCGCCTGCGCGATCACGAGCACGGTCACCAGGTTGACCTTCTGGAGTCCGGTGATCTCGGCTCCCACGGTCGGCTCGGTGTCCTCCTCGCAGAGCTGCCGGGCGGCGTCCTCCAGCGGGGTGCCGGCGGCGGCCGCGCAGAGAGACTCCGAGTCGAGGGTGTCGTCGAGGGTGTCCAGCTCCTGCGAGAGCCGCGGCACCAGGAAGCCGAGCGCGGCCACGACGAAGAAGAGGATGGAGCTCCAGAGGATCCCGCCGTGCAGCGCGGACGCCACCTGCCACACCTCGGTGTTGATGAACAGGAAGGTGATGAACAGCAACAGCATGGGCAGTGCCCGGGTGGCCAGCGGCAGCAGCAGCCCGAGGCTGCCGAAGGCTCTGCGCAACGCCCACACCGCGATCAGCCTCGCGTGCAGCGCCCACAAGGCGTAGACGAGCAGCACCGCGCCGAGCACGCTGGTCCAGGTCGCGAAACCCAGCGAGAACTCGTCGGTCACCGCACGGACGACGACCCCGGCGACCAGACCCAGGACGACCCCGGCGGCGAGGACCCCGACCACGCGGCTGCGCTGCAGTCGGCGGCTCACCTCGGCGCGGACGTCGTCGACGAACCACGGCAGGCCGTGGTCGAGGAACCACGCCTCGGCCGCGGCGCGCTGGGCGGTGGCGTCGGACGGGGGTGGCACGCGAGGAGGCTAGCCTCCGTCGTACCTTCGGAGGGTGATCACGATCATGGATGTCGCCGCGTCGGAGGAAACGGTCAGCGACTACCTGCTGGCGCACAGCAGCGCCCAGGACCACGTGCTGGCAAGACTGGCCGAGGAGACCCGGCGCACCTTCCCGGACTCGGCGGGGATGCAGATCAGCGCTGACGAGGGCGCACTGCTGACGATGCTGGTCCGGCTCACGGGAGCAAGGAACGCCGTCGAGGTCGGCACCTTCACCGGCTACTCCTCCATCTGCATCGCGCGCGGGCTGGCCGAGGGCGGCCGGCTGCTGGCCTGCGACGTGAGTGGTGAGTGGACCGGGATGGCGCAGCGCTACTGGGCCGAGGCCGGTGTCGAGGACCGCATCGAGCTCCGGTTGGCACCCGGCGTGGAGACGCTGGCGGCGCTGCCGGTCGAGCCGACGATCGACTTCGCGTTCGTGGACGCCGACAAGGAGACCTACCCGACCTACTACGAGGAGCTGGTGAGCCGGCTGCGACCGGGCGGGCTGGTGCTGCTCGACAACGTGCTGCTCGGCGGCCGGGTCTTCGACGACGGCGAGCAGGGTGAGCGGGTCACGGTGATGCGGGCGGTCAACGACCGGGTCGCCGCCGACGACCGGGTCGACGCCGTCATGCTGCCGCTCCGCGACGGGGTGACCGTCGCCCGGCGTCGCTAGTGTCCTGATTCAGAAATCCGTAGCTCGGAAGGCGTGCTCAGAGTGCGTGCATCGGGGTGCCGGAGGCGCGAAGGCAGACTGGGCGTCTTTCGAGCGGCTCCGGTGCCGCGAGGTGCGTGCTCTGTGCGCGCGTAGCGCGTGCGGACTTCTGAATCAGGACACTAGGGCCGCTCGACCTTTCTGCTCCGCCGGTGTCAACCTGATGGGTGCTCGGGCGTCCTATCCCCTGACATCGAGCGAGGGGAGCCGTCATGGCGGGCTGGGAGGACAGCGCGGAGACCTTCCGCCTGCCTGCCACGCCACGCGCGGCGGTGACCGAGCTCTTCCACCAGCACTACCGGAGGCTCGTCGGGTTGGCCGGACTGATGGTCGACGACCGGGAGACGGCCGAGGAAGTCGTTCAGGACTCCTTCGAGGCGCTCTACCGGCACTGGACGCGGCTGCGTGACCCCCACGCGGCCATCGCCTACCTGAACCGCAGCGTCGTCAACGGCGCAAGGTCCAAGGTGCGTCGACGGGTGACGGCTCGGTCGTTCCAGCCGCCAGAGGCCGGGGTCGAGCCGTCGGCGGAGTCCGGTGGGTTAGCCACCAGCCGTCGCCACGACCTCGTCGCGGCGGTGCAACAGCTGCCCCGACGGCAGCGCGAAGTGGTGGTCCTGCGGTACTTCCTCGACCTCTCGGAGCTCGAGATCGCGGACTGGCTCGGTGTCAGCACGGGCTCGGTGAAGCGCCATGCCTCACGAGCGACTGACTCCCTGCGCAAACGGATGGAGGCATGGGCATGACCGAGTTCGAGCTCATCCTCGCCAACGCGCTCAAGGGACAAGCCGAGGAGATCTCCATGACCATCGACCAGCAGCGCGCCGCCGAGGAGCTGCGCACCAGGCTCGACCACAGTGACGGGCGCCGACGCGGGTGGTACGTCGCCGGCGCCGCGGCGTTGGCGGTAGCCGTCGTGATCGTCGCGCTCGTCGTCCGCCCCTCCGGCAAGCCGGACAGCCAGCCCCCGGTGGTCGACCCGACCCCGTCCACGGTGCCGTACACCACGAAGAACCTCGATCCGGCCGTGACCGTGCAGCTCCCCGCCTGGACCGAGGACGCCACGGTCGAGGACGGGTCGACGGCCACCGCCACGTTCGCGGAGGGCGACTGCGCCAGCCTCAACGGTGAGAACCCCTGCCCGGCCGACGCGGACCTGAGGCTCCGGCTGCTGACCCTGACGTCCTTCTACCGCCCTGGCGAGGCAGCCATCACGACCCAGCCGTCGTACGACGACTACGTCGCCCACCTCCAGGAGCTGGAGTCCGCGGACATCATCACGCTCTCCGATCGCGCGGACATCACCGTGGACGGCCGCGCCGCGACCGCGATGTCCGTGTCGACGCTCGTCGACGCCCAAGGAGCCATCGCGTGCTACCTCACCATCGACAAGGCGTCGGACTGCATGCACCTGATCGCGGGCAGGGACTCGCGGTTCGTGGTGGTCGACCAGGGCGAGGGCAACGCGCCGACGGTCTTCTACCTCTCCCTCAACGGCGACGCGCCGGACCAGGCGGAGCGGTTCGCCGAGCTCGACTCCATGGTCGAAGGCGCGAAGTTCGGCTGAGCGATAGACCCGCTCGGCACTGTCCACCTACTAAAACGTTTGCGCCAGCATCTTGACTTTGCACTCTAAACGGGCATAAAACAACTTATACGAAGGTGAATCAACATCATCTCTTCCCCGGAGATGCTGCCCGAGGAGCGCACATGGTGGACCTGATCACGTCGGAGCTCGTCCTGTTGGACGCGAGGCTCGGAGACGACAAGGAAGCGGTCATCCGCGCGCTCGCCGCGCTGGTCGGCGAGGCCGGCCGGGCCGTCGACAGCGACCAGATCGTCGTCGACGCCCTGGCCCGCGAGGCCACGTCGGCGACCGGGCTGCCCGGCGGCCTGGCCATTCCCCACTGCCGCACCACCGGCGTCGAGGAGCCGACTCTCGCGTTCGCCCGCCTCGAGCCTAGGGTCGACTTCGGTGCGAAGGACGGCGGTGCAGATCTCGTCTTCCTCATCACGGCCCCGGCCGGTGGCGACGACACCCACCTCCAGCTGCTGGCCAAGCTGGCTCAGTCACTGGTCAAGCCGGAGTTCACCGACGCGCTCCGCGCGGCCACCACGGCGGACGAGGTGGCGGAGCGGGTGAACGGCGCGATCGGCTCCTCCCCCACCACCGCGCCCACCACCGCGGCCGCCACTGCCCCGCAGGAGCCGGTCACGGCTCCCGCCGGCGCCCGGCGCCTGGTGGCGGTCACGGCGTGCCCTACCGGCATCGCCCACACCTACATGGCCGCGGAGGCCCTGCAGGACGCGGCCGCACGCGCCGGCATCGAGATCGCGGTCGAGACCCAGGGCTCGGCGGGCTCCAAGCCGCTGCCCGCAGAGACGATCGCCGCCGCGGACGCGGTGATCTTCGCCGTCGACGTCGGGGTGCGCGACCGGGCCAGGTTCGCCGGGAAGCCGGTCGTCTCCTCCGGGGTGAAGCGACCGATCGACGACGGCGACGCCATGATCGCCGAGGCACTGCGGTTCGCCGGCGACCCGAACGCGCCGCGCGTCGAGGGCGACGCGGCTGCCGTGGGCGCGAGCGGGCCGGGAGCGGGAGAGTCCTGGGGTGCCCGCGTACGCCGCGTGCTGATGACCGGCGTCTCGTACATGATCCCGTTCGTCGCGGCCGGCGGTCTGCTGATCGCGCTCGGCTTCCTGCTCGCCGGCTACGAGGTCGCCCTCGCGGACGTCGACGCGACCGGGATCGCCACCGGCAACTCGATCTTCGACCTGCCGGACGCGAGCGGGATCGGCCTCGACCACGCGCTGTTCGGCTCGGACCTGATGGCCTACCTCGGCGCACTGCTGTTCGTGCTGGGCGGTGCGGCGTTCAGCTTCCTCGTGCCAGCCCTGTCGGGTTACATCGCCTTCGCCATCGCCGACCGCCCGGGCATCGCGCCCGGCTTCGTGATGGGCGCGATCGCCGGGACCACCCAGTCCGGCTTCATCGGCGGCATCGCGGGCGGCGTACTCGCCGGAGTGATCGCGCACTGGATCACCGGATGGCGGGTGCCCACCTGGGGCCGCGGGCTGATGCCGGTCCTGGTCATCCCGCTGCTCACCACCCTGCTGGCCGGGCTGGTCATGATCGTGGTCCTCGCGCGTCCCCTCGCCTCGCTGATGAACTCGCTGTCCGACGGGCTCAACAGCCTCAGCGGCGGTTCGGCGGTCCTCCTCGGCGTCATCGTCGGGCTGATGATGGCCTTCGACATGGGCGGACCCCTCAACAAGACCGCCTACGCGTTCGCGACCACCGGGCTCGCGGCCGCGGCCACCGCGACCGACGCGCCCGAGCTCAAGGTGATGGCCGCGGTGATGCTGGCCGGCATGGTGCCGCCCATCGCGCTGGCGCTCGCCACGGTGGTCCGGCCGGGCCTGTTCACCATCCCCGAGCGCGAGAACGGCAAGGCCGGCTGGCTCCTCGGCGCGTCGTTCATCACCGAGGGTGCGATCCCGTTCGCCGCGGCCGACCCGTTGCGGGTGATCCCCTCGATCATGCTCGGCAGCGCGGTGACCGGTGGCCTTGCCGAGGCGTTCGGCGTCAGCCTGCGCGCACCGCACGGAGGGATCTTCGTGCTCTTCGCGGTCGACAACGTGCTCGGGTTCGTCATCTCGCTGGCGGCAGGCGTCCTCGTCGGTGCGGCCGCGGTCATCGCGCTCAAGTCGACGACGGGCAACCGTGAGCTGGTGGCGGCGTAGGGGGCGCGTCTACCCGAGGAGCTCGCGGGCGCGCGCCACGTCATCGTGCATCTGCTCCACGAGCTTCTCGACGGACTCGAAGGCGACCATGCCACGCAGCCGGTCGACGAAGGAGACCTCCACCTCGACGCCGTAGAGCTCCAGGTCGGTGCGGTCGAGGACGTAGCTCTCGACCCGGCGGGCGCGGACCCCGTCGAAGGTGGGGTTGGTGCCGACGCTGATCGCGGCCGGGTAGGACTCCCCCGTGTCGAGCCGCTTCAGCCACCCGGCGTACACCCCGTCGGCGGGGGCTGCGGTCATGCCGTCGGTCGGCACGTTGGCGGTCGGGAAGCCGAGCTCGCGGCCGCGCCGGTCGCCCTCGACGACGATGCCGCGCACGGCGTACGGGTGGCCGAGGGCCTCCGACGCCCCGGCCACGTCACCGGCAGCCAGGCAGGTGCGGACGTAGGTCGACGACCAGACCATCGGGCCGCCGTCGAGCGGGATCCCCTCGGCGGTGAAGCCGTGCTCGTCCCCGAAGGCCTGGAGGGTGGCGACGTCACCGGAGGCCCTGGTGCCGAAGCGGAAGTTGGCGCCGACGACCACGGCCCCGGCATGGAGGGCGTCGACCAGCACCCGCTGCGCGAACTCGTCGGGCGTCCACGACGCCATGTCCCGATCGAAGGGCAGCGCGAGCACGTGGTCGGCGCCCGCCTCGGCGAGCAGCTCGGCGCGCCGCTGGATGGTGGTGAGCTGGGTCGGTGCGTGCTCCGGCCGCAGCACCGCCATCGGGTGCGGGTCGAACGTCACCGCCACCAGCGTGAGCCCGCGCTGGTCGGCGACCTCCCTCGCGCGGGCCAGCACGTGCTGGTGCCCGAGGTGCACCCCGTCGAAGTTGCCGATCGTCACGACGGTGCCGCCCAGGTCGGCCGGCACGTCGGCGAGCGAACGCCAGATCTCCACGGCGCGAACTCTAGAACTCATACGAACACCGCGACGGCACGGGCTACTCCGTCGCGCGGCTCGTAGAGGGCCAGGAACTCGCCGTCGGGGGCGAAGAGGGCGCTGAGGCCGGCCAGTGCGAGATCGAGCTTGCGGCCGACACGTACGTCGCCCGCGGCCTTGTCGTCGAGGTCGATGCTCGGGAACGCCGCGCGGGCGGCGTCCGCGATGGGCAGCATCTCGAAGGCGTCGGCGAGCTGGTCGAGGGTGCGGGCGACATCGAGGCCGTAGGGTCCGACGGCGGTACGCCGGAGGGCGGTCAAGTGGCCGCCGACACCGAGCCGGGCGCCCACGTCGCGGGCGATCGCGCGGACGTAGGTCCCACTGGTGCAGCGCAGCGAGACGTCGACGTCGACCACGTCACCGTCGAACCGCACGTCGTGCACCACGAGCTCATGGACGGTCACCGGCCGCGCGGCCAGCTCGACCTGCTCGCCGTCGCGGACCCGCTGGTAGGCACGCTTGCCGTCCACCTTGATCGCGGAGACCGCGGTGGGCACCTGGAGGAGGTCGCCGGTGAACTCGGCGACAGCCGCGCGCACCGAGGCCTCGTCGAGGGCCGCCGTCGAGGCCGTCGCCGTCACCTCCCCCTCGGCGTCGTCGGTCGTGGTGGCCACGCCGAGGCGCACCGTGGCGTCGTACGCCTTGTCGGTCAGCATCAGGTGGCCGAGCAGGCGGGTGGCGCGCTCGACACCGACCACGAGCACGCCGGTCGCCATCGGGTCGAGCGTCCCGGCGTGGCCGACCTTGCGGGTGCCGGCCAGCCGCCGGACCCGGGCCACGACGTCGTGGGAGGTGATCCCGGCAGGCTTGTCGACGACGACCAGGCCGGGCTCAGTCATCCTCTTCGAGGTCATCCTCGGCCACGCGCGGCTTCTTGTACGGGTCCTCGTCCCCGGCGTACGCCGAGCCGCGCTGCGCGGCGACCTCCTCGTCGAGCAGACGGGCGCGCTCGAGCAGCTCGTCGAGGTGGCGAGCAGACTCCGGCAGCGCGTCCGCGACGAAGGTCAGCGACGGGGTGATCCGCATGCCGAGCTGCTTGGCCACCTCCGAGCGGATGAGGCCCTTCGCCGACTCGAGTGCCGCTGCCGTCGCAGCCAGGGCTGCCTCGTCGCTCTGCTCCCCGGCGGCGCCGGCCAGGACGGTGTAGAAGACCGTCGCCTGCTGGCTGTCACCGGTGAGCCGAACGTCGGTGATGGTCACGAACCCGAGCCTCGGGTCCTTGACCCGACGTTCGAGCATCTCGGCCACGATCACCTGGATGCGGTCGGCGATCTTCCTGACCCGTGGGCTGGCCATGGTTCCTCCTGAGACCTGCGTCGTATGACCTGGACGCTGACCCGCCCGAACAGTACGGGCGGGTCAGCGGTGGGTCAGGCGCGCGGGATCTCCTTCATCTCGAAGGCTTCGACGATGTCGCCTTCCTTGATGTCTTGGAAGTTGCGCAGCACCAGGCCGCACTCGAAGCCCTCGCGGACCTCGGTGGCGTCGTCCTTCTCGCGCTTGAGCGAGGCGAGGTCGAGGTTGTCGGCCACGACGGCGCCGTCACGGATGACGCGCACCTTCGCGTTGCGCCGGATGACCCCGCTGGTGACCATGCAGCCGGCGATGTTGCCGAGGCGGGACGAGCGGAAGATCGCACGGATCTCCGCCTGGCCCAGGCTCGACTCCTCGAACTCCGGCTTGAGCATGCCCTTGAGGGCCGCCTCGATCTCCTCGATCGCCTGGTAGATGACCGAGTAGTAGCGGATCTCGACGCCCTCGCGGTCCGCCAGCTCCGTCGCCTTGCCCTGCGGGCGGACGTTGAAGCCGATGATGATCGCGTCGGACGCGGCCGCCAGGTCGACGTTGGTCTCGGTGATGGCACCGACACCGCGGTCGATGATGCGGATGCTCACGTCGTCGCCGACCGAGATCTGAGCCAGCGCATCCTCGAGCGCCTCGACCGAACCGGACACGTCGCCCTTGAGGATCAGGTTGAGCTCCTGGCTCTCGGCGCCCTTCTCCATGGAGGCCATGAAGTCCTCGAGGGTACGACGCACGCGGCGCTTGGCCTGCATGGCCGCCCGCTCGCGCGACTCGCGCCGCTCGGCGATCTGACGCGCCATCCGGTCGTCCTCGACCACGATGAACGTCTGTCCCGCACCCGGCACCGCGGTGAGACCGAGGACCATCGCCGGACGACCCGGGTCGGCTTCCTCGATGTTCTCGCCGTGCTCGTCTAGCATCGCCCGCACCCGGCCGTAGCCGGCGCCGGCGACGATCGAGTCGCCCACGCGCAGCGTGCCGCGCTGGACCAGGACCGTGGCCACCGGGCCACGTCCGCGGTCGAGGTGAGCCTCGATCACGATGCCCTGGGCGTCCTGGTTGGGGTTGGCCCGCAGGTCCAGCGACGCGTCGGCGGTGAGCACGATCGCCTCGAGCAGCTTGTCGAGGTTGGTGCCGGCCTTGGCCGAGACGTCGACGAACATCGCGTCGCCGCCGTACTCCTCGGGCACCAGGCCGTACTCGGTGAGCTGACCCCGGACCTTCGTCGCGTCGGCGTCGGGCTTGTCGATCTTGTTGACCGCCACCACGATCGGGACCCCGGCGGCCTTGGCGTGGTTGAGCGCCTCGACCGTCTGCGGCATCACGCCGTCGTCGGCCGCGACCACGAGGACCGCGATGTCCGAGGACTGCGAGCCGCGCGCACGCATGGCGGTGAACGCCTCGTGACCCGGGGTGTCGATGAAGGTGATCCGTCGCTCGTTGTCGTCCACGTCGGCGGTGACCTGGTAGGCACCGATGTGCTGGGTGATGCCGCCGGCCTCCTTGTCGACCTGGTTGGCGTCGCGGAGCGCATCGAGGAGCTTGGTCTTGCCGTGGTCGACGTGACCCATGACGGTGACCACCGGCGGCCGGAAGGCGAGGTCGGACTCGTCGCCCTCGTCCTCACCGAACTCGAGGTCGAACGACTCGAGCAGCTCGCGGTCCTCGTCCTCGGGCGAGACGACCTCGACGACGTAGTTGAGCTCCTCGCCGAGCAGCTCGAGCGTCGCGTCGTTGACCGACTCGGTCGCCGTCACCATCTCGCCCAGGCTGAACAGCATCTGCACGAGCTGGGCCGCGTCGACACCGATGCGGTCGGCGAAGTCGGTCAGCGAGGCACCGCGGGGCAGCCGGACGGTCTCGCCGTCGCCCTTGCGGACGCGCACGCCGCCGATCGTCGGGGCCTCCATGGCCTCGAACTCTTGACGACGAGCGCGCTTCGACTTGCGACCCCGACGTGAGGGACCGCCCGGACGCCCGAAGGCACCCTGGGTCTGACCACGCTGACCGGGACGGTTGCCGCCACCGGGGCGTCCGCCACCGGCGAAGCCTCCGGGACGACCGGGGGCGCCGGCACCTGCGCCGGCTCCGGGTCCACCGCGACCCGGCGCGCCACCGCGACCGGGAGCGCCGGTGCGACCGGGTCCGCCGGGACCTCCGGGGGCACCGCGACCGGGGCCGCCGGGGCCGCGGCCGCCGGGGCCACCACCGAAGGCGGCAGGAGACTTGGGCATCATCGCCGGGTTGGGGCGCGGCATGCCTGGCCGGCCGTCGGCCGGCGGCCGCGGCGGGCGCTGCTGTCCCTCGACGGCGTCGCTGCCTGCGGCCTCGGTGCCTGGACGCGGCGCGGGGCGCCGACCCATGCCCTGGCTCGACGCGAACGGGTTGTTGCCCGGACGCGGGGCGCCGGGACGACCGACCGGCCGCGGAGCCGGAGCCTTGGGCTCGGCCTCGGTGTCGGTGGACGCGGCAGGCGCCTCGGGCTCCGCCGGGGGCTCGGGCTTCTCGGCCTCGACGACCTCGGCGGCGGCCGGCGCCTCCACCTCGGGCGCGGCCGGGGCCTCTGCGGCCTCGGGCTCGGCCTCGGCGACCTTCTGGGCGGCCGCCTTCTTGGCAGGAGCCTTCTTGGCGGCGGGCTTCTCCTCGGCCGGTGCGGCCGGGGCGGCGGTCTCGGCGGCAGCCTTCAGCTGGTCGCCGTACTCCTTCTTGAACTTCATCTCGACGGGAAGCTCGATCGTCGAGGAGGGCGACTTGACGAACTCGCCCATCTCTTTCAGCTTTTCGAGAACGAACTTGCTCTCGACGTTGTAGAGCTTCGCGAGCTCATGAACGCGGGTCTTGGCCACAATTCTCCTTCTATGGCCCCAGACCCGGGTTTCGGGCGCTCCGTCTATGTGGGAGCGGTGGGACCGTTAGGGGTGTTGCAAACTCATCGGGAAGTACTCATCGAGTGCTCATGAGCTTGTGCTCCAGCCTTCTGGTCGGTCTTCGGTCTGTTCGCGTGCGAGTCCGGCTACGTAGTCCCCCACCGCAGCGCTCTCCAGCTTGCCCTGACCCCGCCCCACCGAAAAACGGAGGGCCCGGCCGAACGCCTTCCTGCGCACGGCGAGCTCGTAACACGCGGTCGTGGGGTGCAGGTGCGCCCCGCGGCCGGGTGCGATGCCCAGCGGATCGGGTACGACGGCCGACTGGCCGTGCGCGTCCGAGCCGACGGTCACCCGCACCAGCTCACGCTTGGCGGCTCGCGCTCGACATCCGACACAGGTCCGGACCGGTTCGCTAGCCACCAAGGATCAACACTACCGCTCTGGGGCCGTGTTCCCGAACCGGGGAGCGCCCGGATAGCGTTTCGACATGGCGCTCGGAGCCGCGGATCCCACTTGGTTCGAGGACCGGTTCACCGGTTCCGACCTGGACCAGAACACCTGGTTCCCTCACTACCTACCGGCCTGGTCGTCGCGGGACCGGACTCGCGCCGGCCACCGCGTCGGCCACGAGGGGCTGACGCTCGACATCCCGGTCGACCAGCCACTGTGGTGCGAGGGCGACCACGACCCGCCGCTGCGGGTGTCGGGGATCCAGTCGGGGAACTGGTCCGGGCCGGTCGGTTCGACCCGCGGACAGCAGCGGTTCCGTGAGGGGCAGCTCGTGCTGGAGGAGCAGGAGCGTCTGGAGGGGTGGCTGCCGAGCCGGGGCCGGGTCGAGATCTCGGCCCGGATGGACCTGTCGCCCCGCTCGATGGCCGCGCTCTTCATGAGCGGTTTCGAGGACGACGAGGAGCAGCTGCAGTGCGGTGAGCTGTGCGTCTTCGAGATCTTCGGCAACGCACTGGGCCCGGTTACCGCACCCTCGGCCGAGGTGGGGGCGGGCATCAAGGCCTTCCGCGACCCGGCCCTGCGCCAGGACTTCGAGGCGCCCAGGCTCCCGATCGACGTGGCCGAGCCGCATCTCTACGCCGTGGACTGGAGTGTGGACGAAGCCGTCTTCACCGTCGACGGGGTCGTGATCCGGCGCTGCCCGCGCCCGCCGACGTACCCCTTGCAGCTGATGGTGACGGTCTACGACTTCCCCGAGTGGTCGGTCGGCGACGACGACCAGCTGGTGCCACGGCTCGTGGTCGACCGGATCGCGGGCACTCGCTCATGAGCACCCTGCAGTGCCCGACCACGATCCTGGTCGCGCGGCACGGCGAGGCGGAGTACGAGTCGTCGGAGTGGGACGACGAGGGCGGTTCGCTGACCCTGCTGGGCCGGCGCCAGGCGGCCGACCTGGGCGAGTGGCTGTCGGGCCGTCGGGTCGCCCACGTGTGGACCAGCACTCTGGCCCGCGCCGTGCAGACGGCCGAGATCGTCGCGGCCCGGCTCGGCGTGGGTGTGACCACCCGACAGGGGCTCCGCGAGTTCTCGTCGGGCGACCTCTCCGGCGAGACCCGCGACCTGGACCCGTTCCTCGAGACCTACCAGCAGTGGGTCAGCGGCGAGCTCGACGCCCGGCTGCCCGGCGGAGAGACGGGCCGCGAGATCGCCGACCGCTTCGACGACGTCCTCCGCGAGGTGGCGGACGCTCACCCCGGCGAGACCGTCCTGGTGGTCTCGCACGGCGGTGCGATCGGCCTCGGCGTACGCGCGATCGCTCGTATGGACGCCGCACCGCAGCGGCTCGGCAACTGCGACACCGTCGAGGTCCTGGCCGACGCGGACGGCTGGGTGTGCACGAGGTACGGCTCGGATCCGGCGCAACCGTCGTAGGGTCCACCCATGGGTGCGGGTGAGTGGGACTGGTGTGCCATCCCGCCGCGCGATCCCGACCTGGACGACCCGCCGATCCTGCGCAGGATCCGCGAGTCCGTGATCGGTGACGACCAGCTGATGCACGGTCCGTTCGGTCCGCGCCGGGTCACCTACGCCGACTACACCGCCAGTGGGCGGGCCCTCGGGTTCATCGAGGACTTCGTCCGCGACGAGGTGCTCCCCCGCTACGCCAACACCCACACGGAGAGCAGCGGCACCGGGCTGCAGACCACCCGCCTGCGCGAGGACGCCCGCGACCAGATCCACCGTTCGATCAACGGCGACGACGACACCGTGGTGATCTTCTGCGGCAGCGGCACCACCGCCGCGATCGACAAGCTGGTGGGCATCCTCGGCATCCGGCTGCCGGCCGACCTCGACCGCCGGCACCAGCTCTCGCGCCGGATCCCCCTCGAGCAGCGGCCGGTCGTCTTCATCGGTCCCTACGAGCACCACAGCAACGAGCTGCCCTGGCGCGAGTCGATCGCCGACGTGGTCACGATCCACGAGGACGGCGACGGCCACATCGACGTCGACGAGCTCCGCGCCGAGCTCGAGCGGTACGCCGATCGCACGCTCAAGATCGGCTCGTTCAGCGCGGCCAGCAACGTCACCGGGATCGTCACCGACACCCACCTGATCACCCGGCTGCTGCACGAGCACGGTGCGCTGGCGCTGTGGGACGTGGCCGCCGCGGCGCCGTACGTCGACATCGAGATGAACCCGCACGACGGCGACCCTGCCGCCCGCAAGGACGCGATCTTCTTCTCCCCGCACAAGTTCATCGGCGGTCCCGGGACGCCCGGAGTCCTGGCGGTGAGCCGCAAGCTGCTCACCAACTCGGTGCCGGACGTGGTCGGCGGGGGCACCGTCTCCTACGTCAACCCGCAGGAGCACCGCTACATCCTCGACCCCGCCCACCGCGAGGAGGGCGGCACGCCCGCGATCGTGGAGTCGATCCGGGCGGGCCTGGTCTTCGCGCTCAAGGACGCGGTGGGCGTCGCCACGATCCGCGCGCACGAGAAGGACTTCCTGCGACGCGCGGTGACCGCCTGGCACGACCACCCGGCCATCGAGGTGCTCGGCAACCCCGACGCCGAGCGGCTCTCGATCGTGTCGTTCGTGGTGCGCCGACCCGCCGGGCGCTACCTGCACCACAACCTCGTGGTCTCGATCCTCAACGACCTGTTCGGCATCCAGAGCCGCGGCGGCTGCTCGTGCGCCGGACCCTATGGCCACCGGCTGCTCGGCATCGACCTCGAGCGCTCCCACGAGTTCGAGCGCGAGATCACCGGCGGCTGTGAGGGGATCAAGCCCGGCTGGGTGCGCATCAACTTCAACTACTTCGTGAGCGAGACCGTCTTCGAGTACGTCGTCCGCGCCGTCACGCTGGTCGCCGACCACGGCCACAAGCTGGCGCCGCAGTACGCCTTCGACCCGATGACCGGGCTGTGGCAGCACCGCAAGGGCCCGGTCGAGCCTCCGCTGCGGCTGACCCACCTGTCCTACGACGCGGACGGCGTCCTCACCTACCCGCGCGAGCACGACTCCGCGTCCGAGAGCGCGCTGGCCGGCTACCTGTCGGAGGCGGTGGAGCTGTTCGACTCGCTCCCCGAGATCACCTGCGAGGACGGTGTCGGAGACCGGGTCAGCGCGGACTTCGAGCACCTGAGGTGGTTCGACCTGCCCGCGGTGTGCCTGGAGCCGGCTCAGCCGAGCAGCTCCTCCAGGTAGGGCCACACCAGCGCGCCGAGGGCGGCGTCGGCCTCGGGATTGCCGCCGTGCACGAGGTGCGACGCCGGGTGCGGCGGCTCGCCCGGGAGGAGCACCCGGTGCCCGGCCCGCGGATGGCTGACCAGCTCGGTGCGCAGGCCGGCCCCACGGCGCCGGTCGACCACGAGCTCGGCGAAGTCGCAGGACGGCCACAGTCGGTCGTCGCCGCCCGCGACCAGCAGCACGTCGCCGGCGATCCGTTCGACCGGGATCCTGGCCGCCGGCACCCGGTCGGCGTACGTCTCGAGGCTCTGCTCGTACATGCCCGCGAACTCGACCGGGTCGGTGTCCGCCTCCCAGTCGTCGTCGTAGGGCACGAACGAGAGCGGCTCACCGCCTCGGGTCCAAGAGGACCGCTGCGGCCGCTCCTGCGAGAGCGCGGCCCAGACCACGTGCGGTGCCGAGACCGCGACGATCGCGTCGATCTCGGGGTGCAGCGACCCGAGCAGCAGCGCCGCCTCGCCGCCCTTCGACGTCCCGAGCACGACGAGCCGCTCGCACCGCTCGTGCAGCGCGGCCAGCGGCTCCTCGAAGGACTCCAGCGGCACCCGGTCGATCGTCTCCCCGAACCAGCGGTACGACGCCGCCGTGGCGCCGAGTCCGGCGAGGACGCGACAGCGCTCCTCCTCCACCCGCCCGCTCGAGCCGGCGAGCACCAGCACGCCGGTCGGACCGTCCCCCGTGACGAACACGTCAGTCCGCGGGAGCTTCGTCCGACCTGATGTCGATCCGCCAGCCGGTGAGCCGGGCCGCTAGGCGGGCGTTCTGGCCCTCCTTGCCGATGGCCAGCGACAGCTGGAAGTCGGGGACGATGACACGCGCGGAGCGTGCCTCGAGGTCGACGATCTCCACCGCGCTGACCCGAGCCGGTGACAGGGCCTGGGCGACGAGCTCGGCGGGGTCGTCGGACCAGTCGACGATGTCGATCTTCTCGCCGTGCAGCTCCGACATCACGTTGCGGACCCGCTGGCCCATCGGGCCGATGCACGCCCCCTTGGCGTTGACGCCGGACGCGTTCGACTTGACCGCGATCTTGGTGCGGTGGCCGGCCTCGCGGGCGATCGCGGAGATCTCGACCGTGCCGTCGGCGATCTCGGGCACCTCGAGCGCGAACAGCTTCTTGACCAGGTTGGGGTGGGACCGCGACAGGGTGATCTGCGGCCCGCGCATGCCCTTGCGCACCGAGAAGACCAGGCACTTGATCCGGGTCCCGTGCTCGTACTTCTCCCCCGGCACCCGCTCGGCCGTCGGCAGGAGCGCCTCCAGCTTGCCCAGGTCGACCATCACGTCGTCGGGATTGCGGCCCTGCTGGATCACCCCGGAGATGATGTCGCCCTCCTTGCCGGAGAACTCGCCGTAGCGGATGTCGTCCTCGGCGTCGCGCAGCCGCTGCAGCATGATCTGCTTGGCGGTGGTCGCGGCGATCCGGCCGAACCCCTCGGGCGTGTCGTCGAACTCGCCCACCTTCTCGCCCTCGGCGTCGAGCTCGGAGGCGAACACGGTCACGTGGCCGGACTTGCGGTCCAGGAGGACCCGGGCCTTCTCGGCGGCCCCGGGCGTCTTCTGGTACGCCGTGAGGAGGGCCTGCTCGATTGCTTCCACGAGCACGTCGAAGGAGATCTCCTTCTCACGCTCGAGGCTGCGCAGGATGTTGAGGTCGATGTCCATGGGTCAGTCCTCCGGGGTCTTGCGGTTGAACTCGACCTGGACGAGCGCCTTGGCGATGTCCGCATAGGCGACCTCGCGCTGGGCGCCGTCGACGTCGAGGGTGACGGATTCGTTGCCGGAGTCGGTGATCCGGCCGAGGACGGTCTCGTCGTCGGTGGTCGTCACCTTGACCAGCCGATCGGCGTTGCGGCGCCAGTGGCGCGGCAGGGTGAGGGGGCGGTCCACGCCACGCGAGGTCACCTCGAGCGTGTAGGACTGCTCGCCCATCACGTCGCTGGCATCGAGGGTCTCCGAGACCTGCTTGGCAGCGTTGGCGATGTCGTCCAGCGTCACGCCCTGGTCGCCGTCGACCGCGATCCGCAGGACGCTCCGCTTGCCGGCTGCGGTCAGCTCGACCGCCTCGACATCCAGCCCGAGGGCACCCAAGGGGGTCACGAGCTCCTGCTCGATCCGGTCACGGACGACGTCCTGAGCGCGGGCCACGGCGGCGACCTCCTGTGTGCTGTTGTGTCGTGCTGGTTGTGGTGGTGCGTCGAGCTGCTCCGACTCACGATAGCCGCTGGGCCGAGCGGCCCGGATAGGGTCGCGCCGTGCTGCCCGACCGCCCGCTCGTACGCCGGCGGACGGCGCTCACGGGAGCGCTCGGCGGGATCGCCGCGACGGTCCTCGCGACGGGCTGCGACACCGGCGATGACCTCGGAGAAGGCGACCCGACCGGGTCGCCGTCCCCGTCGGCCTCGGTCGCCCAGGAACCCGAGCAGACCCCCGACGAGGCCCTGGTCGACGACGTGCTGGCCCGGCTGGGCGCCGCGGTCGCCGTGCTCCAGGCCGCCCGCAGGTTCAAGCAGCTGCGGCCGACGGTCGCGCCTGTGTTGCGCGCCCACCGTGCGCACGCGGAGGTGCTCGAGGGCGACCTCGACGACAACGCGCCCGCGTCGAGGCCGACCGACCTGGACGCGGCCACCGAGGCGGTGCGCGTCAGCGAGACCGGGCTCCAGGCAGCCCTCGTCGGCGCCGCCGGCCGGGCCGAGAGCGGCGCGCTGGCCAAGCTGCTCGCGTCGATGTCGGCGTCGACGACCCAGCACCTCGCGACGCTCCCCCCACCCGCGGGCGCAGGTGCCCCCGCATGACCACCGAGCAGGAGGCCCTGCAGGCCACGCTGGCCGCCGAGCACGCGGCGGTCTACGTCTACGGCCTGCTCGGGTCGCGCACCTCGCAGACAGCCGAGGCCCCGCTCTACCTGGCGCTGCGCGCGGCCTACGACGCCCACCGGGAACGCAGGGACACGCTGATCGGGGAGATCACCGCGCTGGCGGTCACCCCGGCACCCGCCGCGCCGGCGTACACCCCGCCCCCCGGGCTGGACACCACCGACGGTCGCTACCTGGCCGCGCTCGGCCTGGAGAAGGCCTGCGCGTCGACGTACGCCGCTCTCGTGGGAGCCACGGCGGGGACCCGCCGGCTCGAGGCGATCGCGCTGCTGAACGACGCAGCGGCCCGCGAACTGTCGTTCCGGGGAACTCCCGAGATATTCCCCGGAGCCGACGAGTACGCGGACCGCTGAGGAGAACGCTGGGACCCCCTGGCTTGGGCCGTCCCCACCTGCTTCGTCCTGGGCATGACTATGCAGGCCGAGGGGCGGGGACCGCGAGGGACCGATCCCTGCACAAGTCTGCATTGCAAGTTCTTGCAAAAGTTGTACCTAGAGGGGTATTACCCGCTCTCGGGACCTGCTTCCTGCGTGTTCCTGCGATGTTGCAGGTCAACCCCAGTTTTGGACGAGCGTCGGTATCTCGTCGAGGGACTGGACGACCGCATCCGGCTCTCCCTCGGTGTGCCCGACCTGCTCGGGTGGGATCGCGCTGTGCGGCAGGTGGATCGCCCTGAGACCGGCGTTGTGGGCGCCCCAGACGTCGTCGAAGAGCCGGTCACCGACGTAGACGCAGCGCGCCGGATCGGTGGCTCCCACCGCCTCCATGGCCTTCGCGAACGCCCGCGGTGACGGCTTCGTCCACGGGATCTCGCTCGTGTAGACATCGCCGTCGAGCAGGTCGAGCACGCCGTCGCGCTCGAAGATGCGCTCGTGCCAGGCCCGCGGCCAGATCGTGTTGGACAGCACGCCGACCTTGATGCCGTCCGCGCGGAGCGCCTCCCAGGTCGGCCGCACCGCGGGGTCCGTGTAGGTGTGCGGTTCCCAGAAGTCGTAGTAGCCCTGCAGCAGCTCCGGGTCGTGCTCGAGCCCGGCCTCGTCGAAGAGGTCCGCGACCGTGGCGCTCTGCTGGTGGTCGCGCGAGCGGCCCCAGATCGTGCTGCCCGCGGCGTGCAGCAGCTGTTGGGAGACCTCGACCTCGTGGTCGGCGTTGACGACCGCCTGGGCCAGGGCCAGCGACTCCGCGTGGAAGTCGATGTCGTGCCAGGCGGTGAGGGTGCCGCCCCAGTCGAAGATCACGGCGTCGATCGGCACCGCGCCACCCTAGACGTGGCCACCTTCAGTGGTCGGGGAAGGGCTGGATCCTGATCCCGTGGTCCTTCTCCCGCATGCCGAGCTCGTACGTCGCCGAGCCGGGCGCCGCCAGGCTCAGCGGCGGTGACCCGTCGACGTCCACGTCGAGCCGCAGGTCCGCGACGGAGCAGTTCACGGTGTCGTGCTCCGAGCCGTCCGGGTCGGCGTACACCCAGCCGACGAGGTCCTGACGACGCGCCGACACCCGCCCCCGGACGGTCACGCCGGCACCCGGCAGCGTGAACTCGCAACCCCCGGGCGTCTCGACGACCGTGGTGGCGCGGGTCCTGCCGATGCCGCCGATCTGGTGACGCCGGCCATCGAGGCAGATGGCGCCGTTGGCGATCCACGGGGTCGTGACCGGGCCGACCCTGATGCGCCCTAGGGCGACGTCGAGCCAGGTGTTGCCGCCATGACCGTCGAACAGCGCGCCGTGGAGCCAGATCCACCGCTCGGCGTGCTGGGTCCCCCAGTTGTGGCCGACCATGGCCGGCCAGCCGGCGAGCTCGACGGTCTGGTCGCCGAGGTGCACGGTCCCGCTCACGTGCGCCCTGGGGACGGGTGAGAGCAGCTTGGTCCTCGGCAGCGGCGCGGTGTACATCCACGAGCGGGGCAGGTGCCAGAGCGGCTCGTCGGCGCCGTCGTAGCTGAGCTGCCACGACGCGTCCAGGCCGTCCGACGGCGCCACGCCGCGCAGGACACCGCCACCGAAGACGCCCTCCCCGATGCGCAGCCCGTCGCCGGCCCCGACCTCGGGGACGCCGCCGACCGTGACCTTCGACGCCCGCGGCCCGTCGGCGGCCGGGTCGAACCACGTGAACCACATCGAGCCCTTCGGAGACCCGTCGGCACGCTGGTGGACGGTGTAGCGGATCCAGACCGCTCGCGAGCGGTCCGGTGCCGAAGCCTTGACGTAGAAGCTCTCGTAGCCGCCGCGGCGCGGCGCGAAGTCGGGGAACCGCGCGCGCATCGGCTGCTGGGTCACGTCGGTGACGCTAGTCCTCTCGCAGCCAGCGCACGATCTCCTCCGCCAGCCGCTCCGGCTCGTCGAGCGAGACGAACGTCCGCGCGTCGGGGAACTCCACCAGGGTGGCGTCCGGGAAGGTCGCCAGCAGCCGCCGCGCGAGCTCGAGCTTGAAGAACGGGTCCTTCGACGCCCAGCAGAGCAGCACCGGCTCGCCGAA
Source organism: uncultured Actinomycetota bacterium (assembly GCA_963759065.1). Lineage (GTDB taxonomy): Bacteria > Actinomycetota > Actinomycetes > Propionibacteriales > Nocardioidaceae > Nocardioides. The sequence goes on from CAVWYA010000020.1 coordinate 304,078, forward strand.
GGTCGCGAGCCACCGGGCCGAGCCGACCAGCTCGTCGGGGTTCCACCCCTTCGCGAACGTGGTGACGTCCCGGCGTACGCCGCTGTCCGTGAGGTACGGCGTCACCCAGGGTCGGCTGTCCTCCGCGCGAAGCCTGCGGTGGACGAGCCCGCCGAAACCGAGCCGGCTGTGCCGCAGGAACGTGGCGCGCATCGGCTGCATCAAGGCCCTGGTGACGCCCTGGTGCCGGGCCACTCGGAACAGCGCGCCGAACGGCGCCGGAGGGAACTGGTCGAACGCGTCGCAGTTGGTCAGCACCAGCCGGCCGACGCGGCTCCGGTCCTCGTCGAGCAGCAGCTGCGAGACCGCTCCCCCGGTATCGCTCCCCACGATGACCACCTCGTGCAGGTCCAGCGCCTCCAGGAAGCTCGCGACCACCCGCGCCACCCCGCGAGGAGAGAGGTCGGCGCCCGGTTTCATCGCCGTCCGGTGCGAGGCCAGCGGCCAGGTCGGCGCGAGCGTACGGAACCCGGCCTCGGCCAGCCGCTCCGGTACGTCGGACCACAACGTGTCGTCGACCAGGAAGCCGTGCACGAACACCACCGGCCGCCCGTCGGCAGGCCCGCTCTCGCGGTAGTGGATCGTCCCGGCGGCCAGGTCGACGCTGCGGCGTTCCATGACCCGATCCTGTCGAAGCACGACCCCCACCGCGTCCTCCCCCGGTCGGAGATCAGCGCCAGGTCCGGATGGTCGCCCAGGTCAGGCCGTCGTCGTCCGAGACGGCCACCGTGCCGTTCGCCGTGGCGTAGACCGTGTCGCCCTGCGTCCACAGCCCTGCACCTGACGTCTCCGGCCCCGAGTCCTGGGGTTCCTCGAACACCACTCGGAAGGGGCCTCCCGACGCGTCCGCCCGCCACACCACCAGTCGCGGGTAGAAGCTGCACGCGAGAATTGCGCCGTCCGGCGAGCGACGCATCTGCGTGTACTCGTTGAGGCCCGCGATCTCGCGGTTGTCCACCTCCCAGTCCGCGCCACCATTGCGGCTCGTGTGGAGATCGACGCTGTCGGCGCCTTCCGCCCGTGACCAGAAGGCCATCTCGCCGGATGGCGTGTCGAGCACGTAGTCACCCTCGTGGACCTCCGCGAGGGTGCGCAGCTGACGGCCCTCGTCGGTGTCCCACCAGGCCTCCAGCAGGCCAGAGGTCGACGTTGCTCGCGGTTCGGGATTGGCACCCCAGGGCCGGTCGACCACGGCCGGGCTGGCGGCGGAGCCGTCCCAGGCACCCGACCACCTGTAGGCCGTCGCGGTCTCGAGGTCGAGGGCGCACCAGTTGCTGCGCCAGCGACCGGTGCACTGGAACCACGACCGCGGTTCCGTCGGCTCGATCTCCGTGGAGACCCGCGTCACCGCACGCGAGGTGCCTGCGGCGTCGATGAGCCACTCTCGGCCGTTGCTCTGGTCGACGACGAGGAAGACGCCGTCCGCAGGGGTGCTCACGTGCAGGTCGCCACCGGACGGGAAGGGCGGGCGCACGTAGGTGGTCGTCGCATAGCCGTCCGTGGTCAGGGCGACCGCCTCGAACGCCCGCGGTCCGACGTCCGGGCACGGCCTGGTGCACTGGACCACCCACATCGACAGCCTCGTGTCCGGGTCACCGGGCGCCACCGCGGCGGTGTGGAGCACGGCTCGCGGATCGTTGACGACCTCCTCGTCGGTCATGGACGTGGGGAACGGGATCGCTTCCTCGGAGGCGCGGTCCGGTGTGACGATCCCGGTCGGCGTCGGGACCCCGGGCCTCACGGGATCCGGCGCGGCCGTGTCGCGAGCGACGACGGCCGTGGCACCCACGGCGACGATGGCGAGCACCGCCGCCCCGGCGGTCAGCAGGTTTCGACGTCTCCGGCTGCGATGCGCCCGGACACGAATCGCATCGAGATCCACCTCAGGTGGCGCGGCGAGCCCCTCGACGACCTGACGAGCCGCCCGCGTCAGGCGCTGGTCCACCGTCATGGCGTTGCCTCCTCGGCGGGGAGGGCCGGCACGGCGGGCGCTTCCATCGGTTCGCCGAGGAGCTCGGCCAGCCGACGGACGGCTGCGTGGCTGTGGCTCTTCACGGAGCCCGGCGCCATCCCGAGCGTCTCCGCGATCTGGGCCTCCGTCATGTCTTCGTAGTAGCGGAGCACGGTCACCGCGCGCTGCCGCCGGGGCAGACTCAGCACCGCCGCCCACACGCGCTCGTGCTCGGCGACCTCGTCCTCCTGACCGCCCCACGCCGGCTCGTCGATGACCTTCAGGGGCGACTCGTGGGAGGAACGCTTCCGCCACCACGACAACGACTGGTTCACGACCACCTTTCGCACGTAGCCGACCGGCCTGTCCATCCCGTCCACACGCGGCCAGTGCTGGTAGACGCGCACCAAGGCCGCCTGGAGGACGTCCTCGGCCCGCTGGTAGTCCCCTGTCATGAGATAGGCGGTGCGGAACAACGACGCAGAGTGGGCGCGGACGAACTCGGTGAACCGCTCTTCGTCACTCTGCTTCATCGTCACGGCGAGATCTGATCGGCGTCGACGAACGTCGCACCCTCGGCCATCACGGCCATCTCGTCCATCTGCTCGGGGGTCGGACCCTCGGGCCCGGGGAAGTAGCCGGCGACGAGCATCAGGCGGTACCCGTCGACGTCGACGATCCACAGGCGCTGGGTCTTGCCCTCGCCGACCCCTTGGGAGACGCCGCGGTGATCACGCCAGCTGTTCGGCTGGCCCTCGCACTCGGCCGGTGTGCGGGCCGGCACGTTGAGCTCCAGGTAGACGCCTTCGTGTCCGCCGATGGTTCGCGGCACCGGCCGCGTGCTCTCCCACACCGGCAGCGCCGCCAACGCGTCGGCCAGGTCGTCAGCGCCAGGACCGGGGTCGACCCAGTCCGAGTCTCCGCACGGCGCGGTGGCCACCGCCGTCACGGTCCACGCGTCGAAGTGCCGGAAGCCGAGGTCTGCGTCGGCCAGGAACTTGGACCCGCCACCGCCCGCGTCGTAGCCGGCGGGCACGTCGATGAGCACCATGGGAGTGTCGACCGACTCACTCACGAAGTCCAAGGCGTAGCGGCCGGGAGCCATCACCGCGCCTTCCGCCAGATCCGCGAGTCGGGTGGCCTGCACCAGGTCACCGGTCGGCGACGCCGGCGGCTCCGACGGACGACGGAGTCGACGGAGTCGACGAGGGTGAGGACGATGGCGCGGACGACCCGTCCCCCTCGTCGGAGCAGGCCGTGAGCACGACGGCCATCGTGGCGAGGACGATCGCCAGACTCGAGGGCGCACCACGTCGCATCATGAAGGGACTCCTCGGACCGGCCGGGCGGGACTGTGTTACCCGCCCAACGCCGCCGAGCACGGGTCCGGTTCAGTCGCCGAGGCAACGAACTTCACCGGGAGTGATACCTCAGCGACAGCCCGCCCGACGTCAGGCGCGGACGATCCTCACCAGATGGTCGACGACACTCTCCACGGCGACGTCCTCGCGCTCGCCCGAGGCGCGGTCGCGGACCTCGATGGTGCCCTCGGCGAGGTTGCGGCCGACGACGACGATGGTCGGGACGCCGATCATCTCGGCGTCCTTGAACTTCACGCCGGGGCTGACCCTGCCGGGCCGGTCGTCGTAGAGGACCTCGACCCCGGCCGCGGACAGCTCGGTGGCGATCCGCTCGGCGGCGGCGAAGACCTCTTCGTCCTTGCCGGTCGCGACCAGGTGTACATCGGCGGGCGCCACGTTGCGGGGCCAGGACAACCCGAGCTCGTCGAGGGTGCCCTCGGCGATCGCGGCGACCGCACGGGACGGCCCGATGCCGTAGGAGCCCATCGTGACCGTGATGAGCTTGCCGTTCTCGTCGAGCACCCGGAGGTCGAGCGCCTCGGCGAACTTGCGGCCGAGCTGGAACACGTGGCCCATCTCGATGCCCCGCGCGGTCTCGAGGACACCGTCGCCGTTGGGGCACGGGTCACCCGGCCACACCGAGGCCGCCTCGATCGTGCCGTCGGGCGTGAAGTCGCGGCCGACCACGAGGTCGAGCACGTGGCTGCCGGCGATGTCCGCGCCGGTGACCCAGCGGGTCCCCTCGACCACCCGCGGGTCCACCAGGTAGCGGATGCCGGACTCGTTCTTCTCCCCCAGAGCGCCGGGCCCGATGTATCCCTTGGCCAGCATCGGGTAGCTCGCGAACTCCTTCTCGCCCATGGGCTCGAAGGTGGCGGGGTAGACCGCTGCCTCGAGTCGTTTCGCGTCGACCTCGCGGTCACCGGGTACGCCGATGGCCACTGCCTCGGAGGTGCCGTCGGGATGGCTCAGCTGCATGAGCACGTTCTTGAGGGTGTCGCCGGCCTGCCAGGGCCGGTCCTCGCGCGGGAAGTGCTCGTTGAGGTGGTCGACCAGCGTCTCGATGGTGGGCGTGTCGGGTGTCTGCTCAGCGTGGGCGGCGGGCACGCCGTCATAGGGCAGCGCGGGAGGCGCGGGCACCTTCACGGCCTCGACGTTGGCTGCGTAGTCGCAGGCGGAGCAGCGGACGTAGGTGTCCTCGCCCACCTCTGCCTTGGCCAGGAACTCCTCCGACTTGGAGCCGCCCATGGCGCCGGCGTGAGCGGCGACGATGACGTACTCGAAGCCGAGCTTGTCGAAGATCCGGATGTAGGCGTCGCGGTGCTTCTGGTAGCTCGCGTCGAGCCCCGCGTCGTCGATGTCGAAGGAGTAGCTGTCCTTCATCACGAACTCGCGGCCGCGCAGCAGCCCGGCGCGGGGCCGCGCCTCGTCGCGGTACTTCGTCTGGATCTGGTAGATCGCCAGCGGCAGGTCCTTGTACGACGAGTAGAGGTCCTTCACGACGAGCGTGAACATCTCCTCGTGGGTGGGGCCGAGCAGGTAGTCGTCGTCCTTGCGGTCCTTGAGCCGGAAGATGCCGTCGCCGTACTCCGTCCAGCGGCCGCTCGCCTCGTAGGGACCGCGGGGCAGGAGCGCGGGGAACAGCAGCTCCTGGGCGCCGATCCCGTCCATCTCCTCGCGGATGATGTTCTCGATCTTGCGCAGCACCCGCAGCCCCAGGGGCAGCCAGGAGTAGATGCCGGGCGCGGCACGGCGGATGTAACCGGCGCGCACCAGGAGGCGGTGGCTCGGGACCTCGGCGTCCGCAGGGTCGTCACGCAGGGTGCGCACGAACAGGCTGGACATCCGAAGGATCATGCGGAAAGGGTACGGGCGGGCGGCGGTCGACTTCGACGCGGTTTCGCCCGACCGGATCGGTGCGGGAGACCTGCAACCTTTCTGCCAGCATGGGCGTCTCTCCGGTGAACACTCAAGTCACCTCGAAAGGACGCGCCATGCGCCCCCTGTCCCGCTCCCTCGTCGCCGTCGGCACCGTCGCCCTGGCCGGCACGCTCCTCGCGTCGCCCGCCAGCGCCAAGCCGGCCATCACCCTGACTCCCGGCGGCCTGACCCGCGGGGCCGACGTCTCGATCCCCCACCTGGAGGGCAAGACGGTCGTCGACGGCGCTGTCGAGGTGAAGGTCAAGGCGCCGATGGTGCGGCTGCTCGGCAAGTCCGGGTCGGCGTACGTCGTCGGGACGGCCAACGCCCAGGGCGCCAAGGGCCGCATCTACCGCGTGGCCGCCGACGGCACCAAGACCCTCCTCGCCAGGTCACACCCCTACGAGACCCTGCTCTCCGGCGACGGCGCCACGGTCGTCACCACCCGGCTGGACCGGAAGGCCAACGCCACCATCACCGCCTACGACGTCGCGACCGCCACCAAGCTGGCCAGCCGCTCGTTCAAGGGCTACTACGGCGCCCTCGACGCCCAGGCCGACCGGGTCCTGGTCGGCAGCGGCTCCAAGACGGTGATCTGGACCACGAGCACCGACTCGGTGGGCGTGGTGGCCCAGGACGCGGGCTACATCGGCGATCTGTCGTCCGACGTCGTCGCCACGCTGACGAAGGACCCCTACGACGGCGGCTGCTCGGAGGTCCGCAAGATCACCACCGGCGCGCTGCTGTGGCGGTCCTGCACCGAGCAGGTCGCGGCGTTCAACTCCGACGCCTCGCGGATCGCCACCATCGGCATCCTTTCGGACGGCCCCGGTCCCGGCCGGGTCGACGCCCGCACCATCAGTGGTCAGCACCTCGGCCGCTACCAGGTGAAGTCCGGCTGGTTCGGCTCGATCGCATTCGAGACCCCGACCGGCCTCCTGCTCGACGTCAATGGCGCCCGTAAGGCGTTCACCGCCCGGTGCACCGGCACCGTCTGCGAGCGGGCCAGCGACCTGCGCCCGGCGGAGACCCTTCGGGCTTCCTGAACCTCAGTCGTTGGACCGGGCGGCGGCCACCGCCGCCCGGATCAGCGGCACCTGGAGCGGCATCCGGCCCCACGCGACGGCCTTGAAGGCCGTGCTCTTCGAGCGGTTGCTGTCGAGCGCCATCTTCAGGTTGCCGGGCCACACGCCGAGCAGCAGCGCGGCGCTGGCCCAGCCGGCCACCCGTCGCGTCCTCGGCACGGCCATGCCGACCGCGCAGGCCAGCTCGGCGACGCCGCTGGCGAGGATGACCTCGCGGTGGGCCGGCACCCAGGAGGGCATCAGGGGCTCGTAGACCTCCGGCTTGACCACGTGGATGGCGCTGCTGACGGCGAAGACGCCCACGAGGAGCCGGGAGCTGCGAGGGAGGGACACGTCCAGACACGTTAGCGCCGGCGCGGCGGTTCGTTGATGATGTCCACCAGTCCTTGAGGGGGGATCAGGATGAGCCAGGACCAATCGCAGGAACAGCCGCATCCCGCTGCCGCGTACTACGCGCCGGCGAGCAGCGCACCGACCACCGCCAAGGACCTGAGCGCCCTGGGCGTGCTGGCGTTCGTGACCGCGGCCATCGCGACGGTCTGCACCTGTGCCGTCGCCCTGGTCCTGCCGAGGGCCGCGCGGATCCGGGCCGGCCAGGGGGCGGACGCCGCCGACTGGAGCCTGGGCGTCTACTACGCCGCCACGGCGCTCGCGCTGATCGGACTGGTGGCGGGCTTCGTCACCGGCTCGATGTGGCTGCACCGCGCTCGCAAGAACGCCGACGCGCTGGTGCCGGACAGCCGGCACTCCCGCCGAGCGGGCTGGGCGTGGGGAGGGTGGGTGACCCCCTTCGTGGCTCTGTGGTTCCCGTTCCAGGTGGTGCGCGACGTCCGCAGGGCACTCGCGCCGATGGAGACCTCGGCCCTGATCGGCTTCTGGTGGGCGCTGTTCGTGGCCTCCGAGATCGGTGTCCGGACCTCGCTCAACCTCCAGGGCGACGCCCTCGTGCGGCTCGAGCACGCCGCGTCCGCCAGGCAGTGGTCGGTCATCACCGCGGCCGTGATGCTCGCGGCCCTGGCCGGCTGGGGGCAGGTGCTGCGGGTGATCACCCTCGAGCAGCACGAGCGGATGTACGGCCCCAAGCTCCTGGAGCCCAGTAGCTAGAACATCACCGTCGAGAACCGCGCGGTCTCGCGGAAGCCGACCCGCTCGTAGGCTCGCCGGGCGGGGACGTTCCAGTCGTTGACGTAGAGCGAGACCGTCGGGGCGATGTCGCGGCGGACCAGGTCGACCACGGCGGCCATGCCGGACACCGCGAGCCCCTGGCCGCGGAGGTCGGGTGGCACGAAGACGCCCTGGATCTGCGCGGCGTAGGGCGAGGCGCACGCGACCTCGGCCTTGAACACCAGCCGGTCGCGCTCGAACCGGGCGAAGGACCAGTTCCGGCTGATCAGCTGCTGCACGCGCGCACGGTAGAGCTCCGCCCCGCCGCCGAGCTCGGGCGAGACGCCGACCTCCTCGGTGTACATCGCCACGCACGCCGGGTAGAGCAGGTCGAGGTCGGCACGCGTCGTCCGGCGTACGTCGGGGTGGCCCTCGACCAGCGGCACTCTGTCGATCTGGAGGTGCGGCTGCTGCCAGCGCAGCTCGCGCGGCCGGTCCCACTGCGCCGCGACCGTGTTCCAGAAGACCTCGACCGCCTCGTGCCGGCCGACGATCGTCGAGACGCTGCGGCTGCGGGCCAGCGCCCGTTCGCCGAAGGCCCGCGCGTCGTCCGGCGTCGCCTCGACGGGCACCAGGTTGGCGCCGACGTGGCAGGCCGCGACCAGGTCTCCCCCGTCGAACCGGCCCCACATCTCGCCGCCCAGCCAGCGCGGCTCGAGGTTGGTCGTCCGCGCCCGGTGGTCGGCGAACACGTTGACCACGGGGTCCTTGTTCGTGAGCGCGAGGAACGCGTCCAGGTCGGGCGTCCCGAGGGGACGGACACCGTGGCGCGTCGTGAGCACGGGCCGAGAATACGATGCCGCGTCGCGATCCCCGCGTGCCTTGCCCGCCTGTGGCGACGGCCGCCTCAGAACGTCATGCGTTCCGAGGTGACAGGTGCTCCGTCCGTATGACGTCCCGCGCACGCCTTTCGGGAGGTCATACGGAGCGAGCACCCGGGTGCTCCGTCCGTATGACGTCCAGGTCCCGGTTGCAAGCGCCGACAGTCAGCTGACGGTCACCGAGGCGCCGGCGCCGTCGACGGTCTCCATGCCCTCGGCGATCCGCATGGCCTCCTCGATCAGCGTCTCCACGATCTGCGACTCGGGCACGGTCTTGATGACCTCGCCCTTGACGAAGATCTGGCCCTTGCCGTTGCCGGAGGCGACGCCGAGGTCGGCCTCGCGGGCCTCGCCCGGGCCGTTGACGACGCAGCCCATGACGGCGACGCGCAGCGGCACCTCGAGGCCGTCGAGCCCGGCGGTGACCTCCTCGGCGAGCTTGTAGACGTCGACCTGGGCGCGGCCGCACGACGGGCACGACACGATCTCCAGCCGCCGCGGCTTGAGGTTGAGCGACTCCAGGATCTGGAGGCCGACCTTGACCTCCTCGACCGGCGGCGCGGACAGCGAGACGCGGATGGTGTCGCCGATCCCCTGCGAGAGCAGCGCGCCGAAGGCGGTGGCCGACTTGATGGTGCCCTGGAACGCCGGCCCGGCCTCGGTGACGCCGAGGTGAAGGGGCCAGTCGCCGGCCGCGGCCAGCAGCTCGTAGGCACGCACCATCACGACCGGGTCGTTGTGCTTGACCGAGATCTTGAAGTCGTGGAAGTCGTGCTCCTCGAAGAGCGAGGCCTCCCAGACCGCCGACTCGACCAGCGCCTCGGGGGTCGCCCTGCCGTACTTCTCGAGCAGCCGCGGGTCGAGCGAGCCGGCGTTGACGCCGATCCGGATCGACGTACCGCGGTCCTTGGCGGCGGCGGCGATCTGCTTGACCTGGTCGTCGAACTTGCGGATGTTGCCCGGGTTGACCCGGACGGCGGCGCAGCCGGCGTCGATCGCCGCGAAGACGTACTTCGGCTGGAAGTGGATGTCGGCGATGACCGGGATCTGCGAGTGCTGCGCGATCTCCGGCAGCGCCTCGGCGTCGTCCTGCGAAGGGCAGGCCACGCGCACGATGTCGCAGCCGGTCGCGGTGAGCTCGGCGATCTGCTGGAGGGTGGCGTTGACGTCGGAGGTCAGGGTCGTCGTCATCGACTGGACCGAGATCGGCGAGTCGCTGCCGACGCCGACCTTGCCCACCTGGATCTGGCGGGTCTTGCGGCGCGGTGCGAGCACCGGCGGGGGTGCCGCGGGCATCCCCAGGTTGATCTCCGTCATGGCTTCCAGAGTACGGCGCGGCGGGGCGCCGCCCCCAATCAGAGAAGGGCCTGCGTCAGGACTGCAGATGCAGGGGTACGACGAAGTCGCCGATGATCAGCACGACGCTCATCGCGAGCATGAACGACGCCATCACGTAGGCGATCGGCAGCAGCCGCGCCGCATCCACGAAGCCCGGGTCGGGACGGCCGAGCAGCCGCGCGAACCCGCGGCGTACGGCCTCCCACAGCGCACTGGCGATGTGGCCCCCGTCGAGGGGCAGCAGCGGGATGAAGTTGAAGGCGCCGATGAAGAAGTTGAAGCCGGCGATGAGCATCAGCAGGTAGACGGCCTTCTGGGACACCGGGAACCCGTCGAGGGAGACGGTCTCGCCCGCCAGGCGGCTGCCGCCGACGATGCTCACCGGGCTGTCCACGTCGCGCTCCTGGAGGCCGACGATGGCCTTGCCCACACCCCAGACCCGCTGCGGCAGCCGGATCACGGCCTCCACGGTCTCCTCGGCGGTGTAGCCCATCTGCACGAGCGTGTAGAGCGGGCCACCGGTCGTGAGGTGGGTGGTCGGCTGGATGCCGAGGAAGCCGACGTCGACCATCTCCTCGGAGCCGCTGGAGGCCGGCCGCGACTGGATGAGCGTGTTGACCGTGGACTCGCGGGCCTCTCCTTCGCGCGTGTAGCCGATCACGGCCACGCCGTCGTCGTTGGCGCGGATCAGGTCGGAGAGCTGGTCGTAGGAGGAGATCGCCACGCCGTTGAAGGAGGTGATCCGGTCGCCGGGCTCGAGTCCCGCCTGGGCGGCCGGGCTGAGCGGGTCGTTCGCCTCGCAGGTCGAGCGCTGCTCGGAGTAGGGGATGACGCAGTCGCTGACCTCGCTGATCACCGGGGTGCCGGCGTCGATCTGGCGGTCCTGCGGGTTGCCGTAGAAGGCGAAGACGCCCCAGAAGAGGAAGAACGCGATCGCGATGTTCACCGACGGGCCGCCGGCCATCACGATGACCTTCTTCCACCACGGCATCTTGTAGAAGAGCCGCGGCTCGTCCTCAGGACCGATCAGCTCCCACTCCGCCGCCCGGGCGTCGGAGATGAGCTGGGTGAACAGCCCGGTGTTGGACTTGCGGATCTTGGTGACCTGGTTGCCGTCCGCGTCGTAGGTGACGGTGCCGAGCTGCTCGGCGCCCGGCGGCAGCATCCCGACGATCTTCACGTAGCCGCCGAGCGGGATCGCCTTCACGCCGTACTCGGTCTCGCCGCGCCGGCGGCTCCAGACGGTCGGCCCGAAGCCGATGAAGTACTGGGTCACCTTCCCGCCGAAGGCCTTGGCGGGGATCATGTGGCCGAGCTCGTGGAGCCCGATCGACAGCAGGATCGAGCTGAAGAAGATCACGACCCCGAGCGCGTAGTAGAGGCTGCTCACCCTCTGGTCCCCCCTTGTAAACCTTCGACCGAGCTACGCCGGCCGTCTTGATGACCAGCGGCCTCCAAACGGGCCCACGCGTCGGCGTCGAGGACATCCTCGACCGTCAGTGACGTACCCGGGGTCAACGGTACGTCGTGTCGCGAAAGCACGTCGGCGATCGTCGGCACGATCTGCGTGAACGCGAGCCTGCCCTGTCGGAAGGCCTCGACACATACCTCATTTGCGGCGTTGTACACGGCGGGGGCCGTGCCGCCCATCGATGCTGCCCGCTTCGCCAGCGCCACCGCGGGAAACGCGTCGTTGTCGAGGGGGAAGAACTCCCACGTCTCCGGTCTGGTCCAGTCGACGGCCGGCGCGGTGTCGGGCACCCGCTCGGGCCAGTTGAGCCCCAGGGCGATCGGGATGAGCATGGTCGGCGGGCTGGCCTGGACGAGGGTCGCGCCGTCCACGAACTCGACCATCGAGTGCACCACGCTGGTCGGGTGCACCACGACCTCGATGCGGTCGAGGGGGATGCCGAAGAGCAGGTGCGCCTCGATCACCTCGAGGCCCTTGTTGACCAGGGTCGCGGAGTTGATGGTCACCACCGGACCCATGTCCCACGTCGGGTGCGCCAGTGCCTGCTCCACGGTGACGTCGCGCAGATCGTCGACCGACCTGCCGCGGAACGGACCGCCGCTCGCGGTCAGGACCAGGCGACGTACCTCCTCGGGCGAACCGCCGCGCAGGCACTGCGCCAGCGCGCTGTGCTCCGAGTCGACCGGCACGATCTGGCCGGGCTTCGCGCGCCCGACGACCAGCGGGCCGCCGATGATGAGGCTCTCCTTGTTGGCCAGGGCGAGCGTGTTGCCGGCGTCGAGGGCGGCCAGCGTCGGCCTGAGCCCGACGGCGCCGTTGATGCCGTTGAGCACGACGTCGCACGGGCGGGACGCCACATCTGTGGAGGCCTCCTCGCCCAGGCCGACGTACGCCGGGGCGAACTCCGCGACCTGCTGCGCGAAGAGCTCGGGGTTGCTGCCGCCTGCGGTCAGGCCGATGACCCGGAACCGGTCCGGGTTGGCGCGCACGATGTCGAGCGCCTGCGTGCCGACCGATCCGGTCGACCCGAGCACCACGACGTCACGCATCGCACCAGTCTCCCCCACCCTCCCGGCAGCATCGGAATCAGCGTGGGGGCCGCTGGGCCGCGCGCGCCGCGCGGTAGCCGTCGACCAGGGCGTCGTAGTCGCGGTCCTTCATCCGCGCGAGCGAGCGCCACGGCCGGCGCCGGCCGGCCCACTTCGCCACCAGGTCGACCATCCCCTCGGCCTGCCGGGTGATCGACGGGGTGGTCCGGACCGTGCTGCGCATCCAGGCCAGGTTCTCCACGACCCGCTCCGTGTCGGCGTCGTACCTCGCCGCGCGGGCCACCGCCTGGTCGGCGCGGACCCGTTCGGTGGAGGCCCGGTGGTCGGAGACCCGGGCCGGACGGGCGACGTCGGTCCACCACGGCCCGACGTCGTGCTCGCCGAGCACGACCGGGACCACCAGGGCCAGGCCGCGTGTCTCCAGCACCTCGCCGACGGCGCTCGTGAACGCGGTCCGGAGCTCGGCCCACCGCGGGTCGTCCTCCTCGGGCCGGTCGCGGAGCAGCACGCCGTTGAGGTCGCGCAGCCCGTGCACGGTCAGGTAGGGCAGCTCCAGGCCCGCCATCCGGCCGGTCCACGGCGCGGCGTACCGCTCCCCCGCCTTCCGGATCTCCGCGTCGCTCGCGGTGCTGAACGCGAACGCGTGGTCGTCGTACACGGCCACCTCGACGACCGGCTCCTTGTCCCACCACTCGGCGCCGTCCTCGGCATCGTCGTAGTTGGACAGGTTGAGGCCGACCGCGGTCACCGGCTCTTCGCCCTCGCCGAGCCGGTCCAGGGCCGCGTCGAGCTCGGCCCAGCCCTCCACACGCACGGTCCCGGTCACAGGAAGACGGTAGGAGCGGCCGGTCCGGCTGCGCGCTAGATTGCGGAAATGACCTCCGGCGGCCCCTCGCTTCCCCAGCAGCGCAACCTCGTCACCGCGATCCCCGGACCCGAGTCGCTGGCCCGGCTCGACCGCAAGAAGGCGCACGTTGCGGACGGCGTGGGCACCACGCTGCCGGTCTTCGTGGTCGCCGCCGGTGGTGGCGTCCTCGTCGACGTCGACGGCAACTCGTTGATCGACCTCGGCTCCGGGATCGCGGTGGTCAGCGTGGGCAACGCGGCGACGTCGGTCGTGTCGCGGGTGCAGGAGCAGGTGGCGGCGTTCACGCACACCTGCTTCATGATCACGCCGTACGACGGGTACGTCGACGTCTGCGAGCAGCTCGCCGAGCTCACGCCCGGCGACCCCCGCTCCGCGGCGAAGAAGTCGGCCCTCTTCAACTCGGGAGCCGAGGCGGTGGAGAACGCCGTCAAGATCGCGCGCGTGGCGACCGGCCGCGACGCGGTGGCGGTCTTCGACCACGCCTACCACGGCCGCACCAACCTCACGATGGCGATGACCGCCAAGAACATGCCGTACAAGAAGGGCTTCGGCCCGTTCGCGGGCGAGGTCTACCGGGCGCCGATGTCCTACCCGTTCCGCGACGGGCTGTCCGGCGAGGACGCCGCGGCGCGGGCGATCGACGTGATGGAGAAGCAGATCGGCGCGGACAACCTCGCCTGCGTGGTGATCGAGCCGATCCAGGGCGAGGGCGGCTTCGTCGTGCCGGCCCCCGGGTTCCTGCCCGCGCTGTCCGCCTGGGCGAAGGACAACGGCGTCGTGTTCATCGCGGACGAGATCCAGACCGGCTTCTGCCGCACCGGCGACTGGTTCGCGTGCGACGACGAGGGCGTCGAGCCCGACCTGATCACGCTCGCCAAGGGCATCGCCGGCGGGCTCCCGCTGGCCGCGGTCACCGGCCGGGCCGAGCTGATGGACTCGGTCCACGTCGGGGGCCTCGGCGGCACCTACGGCGGCAACCCGGTCGCCTGCGCGGCCGCCCTGGGCGCCATCGAGGAGATGCACAGCCACGACCTGGCCGCCCGGGCCCGCGAGATCGGCACCCGGATGGCGGACCGGCTCCACAAGATCGCCGCCGACCACCCTGTGATCGGAGACGTGCGCGGTCGCGGCGCCATGATGGCGATCGAGCTGACCACGCCCGGCACCCTGTCCCCCGAGGCCGCCCGGACCGCCGCCGTCTCGGCGTACTGCCACCAGCAGGGCGTCGTCACCCTCACCTGCGGCACCTGGGGCAACGTGTTCCGGTTCCTGCCGCCGCTCTCGATCTCCGACGAGCTCCTCGACGAGGCCTTCGACGTCGTCGCCGAGGCCTTCGCGGCGACCGCCTGATCAGCGCGCGGGCAGGAGGCCGAGCTGGCGCAGCTGGCCGGCCACGTCGACGATGCCCGAGATCTCCGCGATCCGGTTGTCCTCGAACCGGAAGATGAACATCTCTCCGTACGACACCGGCACGCCGGTGCCCGCGAGGCCCAGGTAGTCGCCCAGATGCCGCATCACTTGACGCGCGTCAACCACGTCGGTTCGATGGCGCGGTGACCAGCCCCACCGAGGCCGTGCGCGGCCTGTGGCAGACCCTCTCCGAGCGCGACTACGACGGCATCGCCGACTGGGTCACCGACGACTGCATCTACATGGACGTGCCGCTCGGGCCGGAGTTCGCCGCTCGTGGCCCGGCCGACATCGCCAAGCGGCTCCGGGTGGGCTGGGGCGACCTGGCGGCGTACGAGAACCACGACGGCCTCCTCGTGGCCGAGGGTGACGCCGTCATGTACGAGCACTCCGAGACCTGGACCTTCGCCTCGGGAGAGACCGTGGTGCTGCCGTTCGCCACCGTGCACCGCGTCCGCGGCGGTCGGGTCTGCCTCTGGAAGGACTACTGGGACTACAACGCGATCATGACCGCCGCCCCCTCGTCCTGGGTGGACTCGCTGGCCACCGCCGACACGAGCTGGCTCTTCGACGCGACCGGGCTGGTCTGACCGGTCCGCAAGACTGACCGCATGGCAGCACGTCGCGAGACCGTCGTCGTCGGTGGCGGCGCGATGGGGTCGGCGACCGCATGGCACCTCGCTCGTCGCGGTCGACAGGTCACCCTCATCGAGCGCTTCGGCGCCCGGCACGCATGGGGTGCCTCGCACGGACGGTCACGCAACTTCAACCACACCTACGTCGACGCGACGTACCAAGCCATGCTGCGCGAGGCCGCGGTGCTCTGGCGCGAGCTCGAGGCCGACGCCGGTGCCTCGCTCCTGGACCTCGTGGGCATCGTCAACCACGGCGCCGGGATCGCCCCCGACCTGCACGAGGCGCTCGGGGGGCTCGGCGTACGAGCGTCCATGCTGACTCCGGAGGAGGCCCAGGAGCTGTGGTCCGGCATGCGGTTCGACACCCGGGTCGTCCACACCCCCGACGCCGGGCGGCTGGACGCGACGGAGGCGGTCGCCGCCCTGCAGACCGAGGCGGCCCGGCACGGGGGTGAGGTCCTCCTCGACACCCCGGTCGACTCCATCTCCGTGCGCTCCGACGGCCGGGTGGAGGTCGCCACCGAGGACGAGGTGTACGTCGCGGACACCGTCGTCGTCACCGTGGGCGCGTGGACCGACAAGCTGCTGGGCGCCGCCGTCGCGCTGCCGAAGCTCGTGGTCACCCAGGAGCAGCCGGCCCACTTCGCGGTGTCCGACGCGGCTGCCGTCTGGCCGGGCTTCAACCACTGGCCCGAGCCGGGCGTCGCCCGCTACGACTACTGGTACTCGCTGGTCTACGGCACGCTCACGCCCGGCGAGGGCGTCAAAGCGGGCTGGCACGGCGTCGGGCCGGTCACCGACCCGGACGCACGCACGTTCGAGCCGGAGCCGGTCCAGCTCGCTGCGCTGCAGCGCTACGCCCGCGACTGGCTCCCCGGAGTCGACGCCGACGCGATGACCCCGATCAGCTGTACGTACACGTCGACCCGCGACACCGACTTCGTGCTCGACCGGGTCGGTCCGATCGTGGTCGGGGCCGGCTTCTCCGGCCACGGGTTCAAGTTCGTGCCCACGGTCGGTCGTATCCTGGCCGACCTCGTCGAGGGCGTGCGGCGCCCGGACGCGCGGTTCTCAGCCACCCGTTCGTGAGGTCGTCCCGAGCGCTCTTGGTGTGCTCTGAGATGTCGTCGATTGACACTCCAGAACACCTGAAGGCTCAAGGTGCGCGAGACAGGGCCGGGCTCCCGCTCGACCTAGCATGAGCCGGTGCCTCTCGAGCTCGTGTCGCTGATCGTCGACGACTACGACACCGCCATCGAGTTCTTCACGGGCCCACTCGGGTTCGTCCTTTCGGAGGACTACCCGTCCACGACGACCGACGGTCGCCCGAAGCGGTGGGTCGTCGTACGACCGCCCGACGGCGGCGTCGGTCTCGTGCTCGCCCGCGCCGACGGCGAGGACCAGGCGGCTGCCGTCGGTCGGCAGTTCGCCGGCCGGGTCGGGCTGTTCCTTCGTGTCGACGACTTCGACGGAACCCTCGCCCGCATCGTGGACTCGGGCTGCGAGGTGGTCCGCCCGGTGCGCCACGAGGCCTACGGTCGCGTCTGCGTCTTCAGCGATCCCTGGGGGAACCTCTGGGACCTGCTCGGCGACAAGGGGTAGACCCTTCGTGGACCGATGAGAAGCGGCCGATCGTCAGGTCAGACACCCCGTGCAGACGGGACGAGAGGGGACCCGGTGAGCGGGATCAGGGTGTTGGTGTCGGGGGCGAGCATCGCGGGCCCGGCGCTGGCCCACTGGCTGCAGCGACGCGGGGCCGAGGTGACCGTGGTGGAGCAGGCGCCGGGGCTGCGGCCCGGTGGACAGGCGGTGGACGCGCGCGGCGTGGCCAAGGAGGCCATCCGACGGATGGGGCTCGACGCCGAGGTACGCGCGGCCTGCACCGACACCGCGGGTGCCTACACGGTGGACGCCGACGGCAACGTGCTGGAGACCTTCAGCGCGGAGGACCACGACGGCGACGGGTACATCTCGGAGATCGAGGTGCTGCGCGGGGACTTCTCCCAGGTGCTGTACGACGACACCCGCGACAGCGTCGAATACGTCTTCGGCGACCGGATCGCCGAGCTCACCCAGGACGAGGACGGCGTCGACGTCACCTTCGAGAGCGGTGACCGGCGGCGCTTCGAGCTCGTGATCGGCGCGGACGGGCTGCACTCGGCGCTGCGGTCGATGGTCTTCGGGCCGCGCGAGCAGTTCGTGCGTCACCTCGGGCTGGTGCTTGCCTTCTACACCGTGCCCAACGAGTTCGGGCTGGACCGCTGGATGCTCGACTACCAGGAGGCCGGACGCTGGGCAGGGCTGCGCCCGATCAAGGATGCCGGCCGGGCGATCGCCATGTTGTCCTTCCCGACCCCTGACTTCGACGTCGACCACCGCGACATCGAAGGGCAGAAGCGGCTGCTGCGCGAGCAGATGGCCGGCTTCGGCTGGGAGACCCCGCGCATCCTCGCGCACCTCGACGACACCCCGGACTTCTACCTCGACCAGGTCGCCCAGGTGGTGATGGACGACTGGCACTCCGGGCGGGTGGGGCTGGTCGGGGACGCGGCGTTCAGCGCGTCGCCGATGTCCGGCGCAGGCACCGGCCTGGCCCTGGTCGGCGCCTACATGCTGGCCGGCGAGCTCGCCGCCGCGGACTGGGACCCCGAGGTCGGGTTCGCTCGCTACCGGGAGCTGATGCGCGACTACGTCGAGGCCAACCAGGAGATCGGCCGGATGCACGTGCAGATGCTCACCGACCCTGCCCCCGACCCGGACGCCGAGCCTGGCCCGGAGCCCGACATGGAGGCCATGACCGCCCTGATCGAGCGTGCGGTCAACGGCCCCGAGCTGCCGGTTTACGAAGGCGTACCGGACCGCGGAGATCGCGCCCGGCGCTAGGGAGGACCGGTCGGTCCGCCTGTTAGCGTGACCGGACGCTTGCCGACCCCTGCAGGCGAGGACGTCCCGGAGGTCGAGCGGTGCAGCTGTTGTTCGCCGACAAGGTGCCCGAGAAGACGATCGAGGATCTCGAGGCCCGTGGCCACGAGTGCGTGGTCGAGCCCGACCTCTCGGCCGACGACCTCCCGTCCCGGATCGCGGGGTTCGACGTCCTGGTCGTGCGCAGCACCAAGGTCAAGCGTGCGGTGTTCGAGGCCGCGGACCGGCTGACCCTGGTGATCCGTGCGGGTGCGGGCACCAACACCATCGACACCGACGCCGCCGCCACCACCGGTGTCTTCGTCTCCAACGTCCCCGGCCGCAACTCCGCCGCCGTCGCGGAGCTCACCATGGGGCTCCTGCTGGCGATCGACCGGCGGATCGCCGACAACGTGGCCGACCTGCGCAGCGGCCACTGGGACAAGAAGAAGTACAGCAAGGCGGGCGGGCTGCTCGGGGCCACCATGGGCATCATCGGCCTCGGCTCCATCGGTCTCGCAGTCGCGGAGCGGGCCGCGGCCTTCGGCATCGAGGTCCGGTCGCTGGCGAGGAAGACCCGGTCGTCGTACGTCGAGACGCGGGCCGAGGACCTGGGCATCACGATGTGCGACTCGATGGGCGAGCTGCTCTCTTCGTCCGACATCGTGAGCCTCCACGTCCCCTCGAACGCCAGCACCCGACGCATGGTCGACGCCGACTTCCTGCAGCAGATGAGGCCGGGCGCGATCCTGCTCAACACGTCCAGGGGCGACGTCATCGACGAGGAGGCCCTCCTCGAAGCCCTCGACGCCGACCGGCTCCGCGCCGGTCTCGACGTGTTCGCCGACGAGCCGGGTTCGAGCAAGGGCAAGTGGGACTCACCCCTGGGCCGGCACCCCAACGTCGTCGCCACCCACCACATCGGCGCGTCGACCGAGCAGGCGCAGCGTGCCATCGCCGCAGGGATCACTGAGATCGTCGACGCGTTCATGACCGGCGAGGCGCGTCACTGCGTCAACCTCGAGCCCGACCGGCTCGGGTCGTCCACACTCACGATCCGGCACCTCGACCGCGTCGGCGTCCTCGCCCAGGTCCTCGACCGGCTCAGCGCGGCGCGCCTCAACGTCGAGCACATGCAAAACCACATCTTCCGCGGTGGCGAGGCCGCCGTCGCGACCATCGACGTGGCCGGCCACCCTTCGGAGGAGCTGCTGGCCACACTCCGCGACCTTCCTCACGTCCTCAGCGTGTCCGAGGTGACGCTCGCGCCTGACGCCGAGCGGCCGGCGTGACCCACGTCCGCCCCTTTCCGGCCCGCGTGGTCCGACCCGACTGGGCCCGACGCCTCGTCACCGGACTGGCCGAGCTCCCCGAGGACACCGGCACGCTCCCGCCCATCGCGCCGGTCGACCCCGCGGCCTACGACGAGTGCGAGGCGGCGCTCTACGTCTACCGCCAACAGCGCGGCGACCTCTCCTCCACCGGTGTGGTGTGCGACGTCGCGGTCCGCGCGTTCGTCGGCGGGCAGGTGCGGGGGCACGAAGCCGTGCAGGCCCAGCGAGTCGACAGCCTGGTCCACCACCACGCGACGACCGACGCGGCGCCTGCTCTGGTGGCTCTGCTGCACCACGCGGGACCGACGTACGCCGCGACGCTCGAGGAGGTCTGCCTGACCGCGCCCCTGCTCGACTTCGCCGGCCCCAGCGGCCTGCACCAGACCGTCTGGCGGGTGCCGCCTGGCGCCCCGACCACGCGCCTCGCCGACGAGCTGACCGCCGCGGACCACTACATCGCCGACGGCCACCATCGGGTCGCGGCCGCTCTCGCCGCGTGGCAGCAGACCGGCGAACCCGCCGACGCCGGCGTTCTCTGCGTCATCCACCCGATGGACGGCCTCCGGCTCTCGGCGTTCCACCGCCGCGTCATCGGCCCCGTGGACCTGGCTCCGTTGCTCGAGCTCCTCGCGCCCACCTTCCAGGTGACGGCCGCGGCCGGCGGATCGCCGTCGTCGTCCGGCTCCTTCGGGCTCTACGCCGCCGGCGGCTGGTACGACGTCACACCCCACGCCCCAGTCGCGGGCCTCGACGCCGAAGTCCTCCAGGCCGTGGTCCTCGATCCCCTGCGTCAACCGATCGAGATCGCGCCGGCCAAGACCGAGGTGGACGAACTGACCCGTCGCTGCGACGCCGACGGCGGCGTGCTCTTCACGCTCGCCCCACCCCCGCTCACGACCCTGACCAGTCTGGCGGACGCAGGCGGAGTGATGCCGCCCAAGACGACGTACTTCGAGCCCAAGCCCTGTGCGGGGATCTTCCGCCGCCCCTGGACGCCCTCAGCTGGTTGAGGAGGTCGCGCAGCGACCGTCTCGAAACCTCCGCAAGGTAGGCGCCTGCTGGGCCACCGCTGGTCGAGCCTGTCGAGACCTCCGCAGCCTGCGTGCCTGGTCGGGTACGTCGGCGGGGCTGGCTGCGGTCTCGCGGTGGTGGGGCTGGGACTGGCCTGCCCGCTGGTTGAGGAGGTCGCGCAGCGACCGTCTCGAAACCTCCGCAAGGGTAGGCACCTGCTGGACCACCGCTGGTCGAGCTTGTCGAGACCACCGCAGCGAAGGCTGGGACCCGACCCGAGCCGACCGCGCCGACCGGCCTCGCAGACTTTCTGAAAAAGTTTCGGGATCCCTGTGGAGCAAGGGGATCTGGGGCCTTCGACTGTCGGTGGTCGATGGTTGAGTTGGTCCCACGATGACCTCGACCTCGGACCCGATCTCGCTCTCTGGAGCCGACGACCCCAGCACTGTGCTGGCGTCCGCGCGGGCACAGAAGAAGGCGGAGGACGACGCCGCGAGGGGGGTCATGAAGGACGCCGCTCGGTGGGTCGCGATGCACTCCACGGAGTCTCTGGTGGGGCCGTTGGATGAGTGGCACGAGCGGGCGCTGCCCCTGGGCGGCGAGGGGTGTCCGGAGGTGGCGGAGTTCGCGGTGGTGGAGTTCGCCGCAGCACTCGGTCGCTCCACCGAGTCCGGCCGCCGCTACCTGTCCCAGGTGGTCGAGGGCAGGTACCGGCTGTGGCGCTGCTGGGCCCGGCTCCTGAGCGGGCAGCTGCAGGCGTGGAAGCTCGGCCAGATCGCCGACCGCACGATGTGTCTGAGCCCAGAGGCAGCGGCCTTCGTGGACCAGCACGTCGCCGCGGTGGCCCACAAGGTCGGTCCGGCGCAGCTGGGCCGGCTCATCGATGAGGCGATCGCGCGGTTCGATCCCGAGGCCACCGAAGCCGCGCGCCAAGCGGCCGCCGAGGCCGGCCACTTTGACATCGCGCTGGCCGAGGTCGGCGTCAACGGCCGAGTCCGGGTGGACGGGGACCTCGACCTGGCCGACGCCCTCGACCTCGAGGCAGCGGTCGCCGCCGACGCCCACCACCAGCTCCTGCTCGGCTCGACCGAGTCGCTCGACGTCCGTCGCGCGCTCGCGGTCGGCAACCTCGCCCGCGGCCAGCACGCTCTCGACCTCCCCGACAACGACGACCCCGCACCCGGCCCGTCACGCCGCACGCGTGAGGTCGTGCTGCACGTCCACCTCGAACAGGCCGCCGTCCTCGGCGCCGGCGGGATCGCGAGGCTCCAGGAGACCCGCGGCCCGATCACCGCCGCGCAGGTCCGGGAGTGGTGCGCCCAGCCCGACGCCCAGATCACCGTCCAACCCGTCCTCGACCTGGCCGAGCACATCCACGTCGGGTCCTACCAAGCCTCCGCCCGGCTCAAGCTCCAGACCCAGCTCCGCGACGGCACCTGCGTGTTCGCGTTCTGCTTCAGACCCGCCGAAGACTGCGACTGCGAACACCGCGTCCCACACGACCCCGAACGCGAGGACGGCGGCCCGACCTGTTCGTGCAACCAGGCCCCGTGCTGCCGACGACATCACCGCGCCAAGACCACCGGCGGCTGGACCTACGTCACCGTCGAACCCGGCGTCTACCTGTGGCGCAGCCCGCTCGGCTACCAGTTCCTCAAAGACCACCACGGCACCCTCGACGTCACCCCCGACCCGGAACGACTCCGACTGGGCCCGCGAGCTCCTCCGCCACTTCGGCGAACCCTGACCACCCAGCCCCACACCCCGCCCAGCACCCACAGGGCGGGGACATCGGCATGCGGCGACCTCGGGACGAGCCACGGAATGGGCGCGACGGCGACGAGCATCACCAGCGACCACGTCCCGCCCGGCGACCCAGGCGGCAAGAGCTCTCCCGTCTCCATCCGAATGACGTGGACGCCTACTACGCCGTCAAGGACCCGGTCTGCGACCTGATCATGGACGAGGCCGAGCGGTGGACCTCCAGCGTGGGGTGGCGTCCGTGACCTCGCACCGGTGTCCTACCGCGCGCCCGTCATCGCCTCGGCCGCGTTGCCGGACAGCCGCTGGGCCAGGTAGATCGGGATCGCCGAGAAGAGCACCAGCGCGGCCGCCACGCAGTTGACGATGGGTGCCTGGTTGGGCCGGAACAGGTTCTGGAAGATCCAGATCGGCAGGGTGCGGTCCTCGGCGGAGGCGGTGAACGTCGTCACCACGATCTCGTCGAAGGAGAGCCCGAACGACAGCAGGCCACCGGCCAGGAGGGCCGAGCGCAGCATGGGCAGCGTGATCAGCCGGAACGTCGTGAACGGACCGGCGCCGAGGTCCATCGACGCCTGCTCGAGGTTGCCGCCGAGCCGCTGGAAGCGGGCCTGCACGTTGTTGAAGACGGTGACGATGCAGAACGTCGAGTGCGCGATCACGATGGTCCACAGCGAGAGCTGGATGCCGAGGATGGTGCGGAAGCCGTTCTGGAACGCCAGTCCGGTCACGATGCCCGGCAGCGCGATCGGCAGGATGATCAGCAGCGAGACGGCGTTGCGCCCGAAGAAGCGGGTACGCCGCAGACCCATCGCCGCCAGGGTGCCCAGCACCAGGGCGATCGCGGTGGCGCAGAGCGCCACCCGGACCGAGGTCCACAGCGCATCGCGGGCGCCCTGGCTCTGCCAGGCCAGGTCCCACCAGCGCAGGGTGAACCCGGGTGGTGGCCAGCCGAACGACCGGTCCGTGTTGAACGAGTTCAACAGCACCAGCATCAGCGGCACGTAGACGACCAGCAGCACCACCGCGGTGATCACCGTCAGCGAGACGCGCAGCCCGCGGGGCAGCCTCATCAGAGCTGCTCCAGTGCGCCGGTACGCCGTACCGCCGCCAAGTAGGCCAGCATCACGACGATCGGCACCGTCGCCATCGCCGCGGCGAAGGGCAGGTTGTTGGCCGCGCCCTGGTTGTCGTAGACGACGTTGCCGAGCAGCTGGCCGGTGCCGCCGACGATCTTGACCGCGATGTAGTCGCCCATCGACAGCGAGAACGTGAAGATCGAGCCGGCGACGATCGCCGGGAAGACCACCGGGAGCACCACCCGGCGCAGCGTCGTCAGCGAGCCGGCGCCGAGGTCGGCCGAGGCCTCGAACAGCGAGTTCGGCACCCGCTCGAGGCCGGCGTAGATGGGCAGGATCATGTAGGGCAGCCACAGGTAGGCCAGCGTGATCGTGGTGGCCGTCAGCCCGTAGCCGGGGGTGCCCAGACCGAACGGTGAGGCGATCGAGTCGAGGATCCCGCCCGAGGAGAACATGCCGCGCCAGGCGTAGGCCTTCACGAGGTACGACGCCCACAGGGGCATCAGCACCGCGATGACGAGGACCCGCTGCCAGCGGGGCGGGGCCACCTTCGCCATGAACAGCGCGATCGGGAACGCCAGCACCGCGTCTATGACGGTGACCAGGGCCGCGATCCCGATCGTCCGGATCGTGATGGTCCGGTAGACCTCGATGGTGAACAGGTCGCGGAAGTTCTCCAGCGTCCACGTCCGCTCGATGTTGCCGGTGAAGTCGTTCTGGGTCCACAGCGAGGTGATCAGCAGCGCCGCCAGGGCCCCCAGGTAGGCCACTCCCAGCCACAGCATCGGTGGCGTGAGGAGCAGGCCCACCCGGAGACCCGGGCGACGGCTGAGCACGGACACTGGTCAGGTCAGCCCTTGATCTCCGTCCACGCCGTCGTCCAGTCGCCGTAGTCGGTGCACTTCACGTCCGTGCGACCGTCCAGGCACTGCTCGATGGGCGTGGTCCAGTAGCTGATCTGCGACGCGTAGTCCTCGTCACCGGCGTGGAACGTCTCGCAGTGGCCCTCGGACGCGATGTCGCACGCCTTGGGGTTGGACGGCGCCTCGCCGAAGTACTCGGCCACCGCGGCGTTGGCCTCGGGGCTGATGATGTGGTCCATCCACGCGTAGGCGCAGTTCTTGTTGGCCGCGTCCGCGCCGACCATCCAGGTGTCCGACCAGCCGGTCGCCCCCTCCTCGGGCAGCACCACGTCGACGGGGACGTCCTCGCCCTGCGCGACGTTCGCGATGACCTGCCAGGTCGTGCCGACCACGGAGTCGCCGGTCGTGAAGGCCTGGACCTCCTTGAGGTAGTCGGACCAGTACTCGCCCACGTGCTCCTTCTGGGCCTTGAGCAGGTCCACGGCCGCCGCCAGCTGGTCCTCGTCCAGCGCGTAGGGATCCTCGATGCCGAGGTCGGGCTGGGTCGCCTTGAGGTAGAGAGCCGCGTCCGCGATGTAGATCGGGGAGTCGTATGCCGTGACCTTGCCCGAGTACGTCGAGGCGTCGTCGAACACCGCGCTCCAGCTGGTGGGCGCCTCGGTCAGGACGTCGGTGCGCCACATCAGCAGGTTGGCGCCGTAGCCGTGCGGGACGCCGTACATCTGGCCGTCGACCGAGTTCCAGTCGCGGTCCTTGAGGTAGTCGTAGAGGTCGGCGTAGTTGGGGATCAGGTCGGTGTTGACCGGCTCGACGTCACCAGCGGCGATCAGCCGCAGCGACGCGTCTCCCGAGGCCGACACCACGTCGTACTCGCCGGTCTTCATGAGCTGGACCGCCTCGTCGGAGGTCGCGAAGTACTTCACGTTGGCCTCGCACCCGCTGGCCTCCTCGAACGGGGTGACCCAGTCGACGGCAGGGTCGGTGGTGCCGTCCTCGGCATAGCCCGGCCAGGCCAGGATGTTGACCTGGCCCTCCATGTCGCCGAGCTCCTCCATCGCCGGCAGGTCCGGCGGGGTGAAGCCCTCCGCGCCAGGGTTGTCGCCACCGTCGTCGCCGTCGTCCGAGTCGGTGCCACAGCCGGAAACCGCCACCAACATCACGGCGACACTGGCCAGGCTTATGAGCCTCTTGCTCCACCCCACAGAATCGCTCGCTGCACTCGCGCTTCCGCGGGGACCCCGGAAATGCCTGGTCGTTCTCCTCATGATTCCTCCTCAGGTTGGCGTTGCCGGGTCGGGAGCAGGCGAACCTGACTCCCGGGCCAGGGCCACCAGGTGGTCGCGTCGCCACGACAGCGCGACACGTTGCTGGCGCCGCTCGAGAGCGGCGTCGATGGAGCGGTCGGAGTTCTGGTGCGCCACCGTCAGCCTCGCGCCGGCGTCCAGCTCCACGATCGAGTGCGTGCTGGCGCCGAGGTAGACGACCTCCTGCACGACGCCGGGAGCGACGCAGGTCTCCGCGTCGGCGACCGGGGCCTGTGACTCGGCGTGCATGACCAGCTTCTCGGGGCGGATCACGAAGGTGCCGGCCTCGCCGGCGAGGTCCTGGGCGACCTGGCCGTCGAGCAGGTTGGACGTGCCGACGAACCCCGCGACGAACGCGGACGCAGGCTCCTCGTAGAGCTCGAACGGCGTCGCCAGCTGCTGGATGCGCCCGTCGTTGAAGACCGCGATGCGGTCGCTCATCGTGAGCGCCTCCTCCTGGTCGTGGGTGACGAACACGAACGTGATGCCGACGTCGCGCTGGATCTCCTTGAGCTCGACCTGCATCTGGCGGCGCAGCTTGAGGTCGAGGGCGCCGAGCGGCTCGTCGAGGAGCAGCACCTTGGGCCGGTTGACGAGCGCCCGCGCCAGGGCGACGCGCTGCCGCTGACCGCCGGACAGCTGGTGCGGCCGCCGCGCGGCGTACCCCTCGAGCCGGACGGTCGCGAGCGCCTCCTCGGCCCGCTTGCGCCGCTCGGCTTTGGCGACCTTCTTGACCCGCAGGCCGTACTCGACGTTCTGCAGCACGCTCATGTGCGGGAAGATCGCGTAGTCCTGGAAGACGGTGTTGACGTCGCGGTCGTACGGCGCCCGCCCGGTCACGTCTTCGTCGCCCAGCCTGATCGTGCCGGCGGTCGGCGGCTCGAAGCCCGCTATCAGCCGCAGCACCGTGGTCTTGCCGGAGCCCGACGGCCCCAGCATCGAGAAGAACTCGCCGTCATGGATGTCGAGGTCCAGGTCGTCGACGGCGCGCACCTGGTCGTAGTGCTTGCTGAGCCCCCGCACCGAGATCGCCGGCGTTCCTGCATCCGCCATGCAAGGCAACCTAGTGACGTCGGGCGGGTAGATCCAGCACCATTCGGCCTCCATGACGACGGTTCTCGCCGTCGCAGTCGTCCATGAACGCGGTATCCGTGTCACACCTAAGCCGCTGATTCCCGATTCCCTGCCGTTCTGGCAACCGATCGACGGCCCGCGACGAAGAAGGGGCATGGACCCCGGCCACGCCATCGGCGAGCGACTTGCTCGTCGCGAGGAGCGGGCCCTCGAGGATGCGTACGCCGTCTACGGCTCGAGCCTGCTGACCTACCTGCGGCGGTTCGTCGGTCCGGACGAGGCCGAGGACGTTCTCCAACGGACCTTCCTCGACGCCTGGCGCAGCGCCGGGAAGTACCGCAGCGGAGAGCGGTTCAGCAGCTGGCTGTTCACGATCGCTCACCACCGTGCGGTGGACACCCTGCGCGCTCGCCGGCATGCGGTGGTGGATGTGGACTCGATGCGAGACCTGGTGGGCGAGGACGGCCGGGAGACCGTCGAGCGCTACGCCGACGCCGCCGAGGTCCGCGCGGGACTCGAGCAGCTGCGGGAGCACGAGCGAGAGGTGTTGCTGCTCGCCTACTTCGGCGGGCTGAGCCAGACCGAGATCGCGACTCGGCTCGACATCCCGCTGGGAACGGTCAAGGCCCGGGCGGCGCGGGGAACGCGCCGACTGCGCGACGTGATCGCAAAGGGCTACGGGGAGCTCGGAGGAGACGCGTCATGAATGAACACCTGGACCTGTTCGGGCTGCTGCGCGGAGAGCTCGACAACGCCGGCACGATCGCCGCCGGCGTCCACCTCGAGTCCTGCACGACGTGCCAGGAGGAGCTCGTGGACGCCGTCGTCGGCCACGGGCTGCTCACCCGGGCGAGCGACACGCTCGGCAACAACGCCACGCAGCCCGCGCTGCCGGCCCCCAGCCCGGCCACACCACGCCGTCGCCGAGGGGCCCTGCTCGCGGTCGCCGCCGCGGTCGTGCTCGCGTTGGGTGTCACCGGCACGGTCTGGTGGCGCTCCGACGACTCCCCCGGCTCCGGGACGGGGATTGAGGCGGCGCTCGCGCCCCTCTCCGGCACCCTCGCGGGAGAGGGCAGCGTCCGGATCGTCGAGCACGACGGCCGGACCCAGATGACGCTGGCCGTGCACGACCTGCCCCGGGCGGGGACAGGCGAGTTCTACTACGCCTGGCTGCTCGACCCGACGACCAACAAGATGCTCGCCCTCGGCCTGGTCGATCCCGGCGGCGGCGCGACCTTCGAGGTCGACGATCGCCTCGTCGCGGCGTACTCCGCCGTCGACGTGAGCCTCGAGGCCGACGACGGCGACCCAGCCCACAGCGTGACCTCCGTGCTGCGCGGCACCTACGAGCCCGATCAGATCACCACCACCGCAGAAGGGAAACACTGATGAAGCACAACCTCGTCACCCGGCTCGCCACCCTGGCAGCCGGCGCCCTCGTCGTCGCCGGGGCCGGCGTCGCCGCACCGGCGAACGCATCGGCGCAGCACGACAAGGCCGGCAATCGGAGCCTCGCGCAGGTCCTCGCCAAGGACGGCACGAAGCTCGACCACAACTGGCAGGACTTCGACATCCTCGAGGCCGCCGTGGTGGCTGTCGTCACCGCCAAGCCGTCCAGTCCGGTCGCGCTGCTGACCGACGGCTCGGTCCGCCTCACGGCGTTCCTGCCCATCGACCAGGCGTTCCGCGACCTGGTCGGCGACCTGACCGGCAAGCGGCCGGGCACGGAGAAGAAGACGGTCAAGACGCTGCTCAAGCTCGTCGACGTCGACACCATCGAGACGGTCCTGCTCTACCACGTGGTCGCGGGTGCGACCCTCGCGTCGCCCAAGGTGGTCGCGGCCGCCAAGAAGGGGACCAAGCTCAAGACCGCCCAGGGCGGCAAGGTCAAGGTCATCAACCGCAAGGGCAACATCACGCTGGTCGACAAGGACCCCGACCTCGCCGACCCGGTCGTCATCCTCAACGGCATCGACATCAACCGCGGGAACAAGCAGATCGGTCACGCCATCGACCGGGTCCTGCTCCCGATCAACGTCTGATCCCGGCGGGCGCGCCCGTCCGGGGGCGCGCCCGTCTTTCAGCCCGCGACTTCCTGCATCCCCCACGGACTGCCGTAGGCGGTCAGCAGCTCCAGGAACGGCACGGCGTCGAAGGCTTCGGGGCCGAGCACACCGGCACCCGACCATGTGCCGCTGGACAGCAGCTCCAGGGCGACGACCGGGTTGATCGCGGTCTGCCAGACCACGCACTGGTGGCCGTACTCCTGCATCGTCCACTCGTTGTCGACGACGTGGTAGAGGTACGTCGACCGGTCGGCGCCGTCCTTGCCCTTGCCCGTCACCCACAGGCCGGCGCAGGTCTTGCCCTTCATCCGCGGGCCGACAGTCGCCGGGTCCGGCAGCACCGCGGCCACCACGTCGCGCGGGCTGACCTCGACGCCCTTGACCCGCACCTTCTCGGTCTTGTCGAGGCCGAGGGTGTTGAGCACCTTGAGGATGTTGATGAACTCGTCGCCGAGGCCGTACTTGAACGTCGCGCGCTTGCAGTCCACCCAGCGCGGCATGAGGAGCACCTCCTCGTGCTCGACGTTGACGCACTCGACCGGGCCGATGCCCTCGGGGAAGTCGAAGACCTCCGGCTCGCTGAACGGCGCCGTCGTGTGCCAGTCCCCCGCGCCCGACCCGTCCCCGGCCCAGATGACCGGCGGGTTGAGGCACTCCTCGATCGTGGTCCACATCGAGAACGACGGCGCGAAGATCTCGTTGCCGTCGTCGTCGGTCACCACGAGGTTGGCGCCGTCGCGGGTGCCGAGCTCGTCGATCTCGCTGAACAGGTGGTCGGCGGCGTACCTCGCGAACACGTCGGAGAGCCCGGGCTCGACGCCGATCCCGACCAGGGCGAGCCGCCCGGCGGACTCCCAGTCGCCGGCGACCGCGAACTGCTCGTCGCCGAGCTTGACGCCGCACTTCTCGTACGGCGCCTCGGGGTGCGGCTTCGACAGCGACATCGCCATGTCGAGGTAGTCGGCCCCCGCCGCGAACGCCCCGTCGAAGATCGGCATGTTGAAGACCGGGTCCACGGCGTTCATCACGTGGGTGATGCCGTGCTCCCGGCACAGCGTGGTCACCGAGTCCGCGTCGGAGGCGTCGACCTGCGCGGCGACGTACCGCTCGTCCGTGGACGCCGCCTTCTCGGCCTTTGTCGCGTCGTAGTCGGCGATGACGATGGTCTCGAAGAAGTCGCGGCGCGCCGCGATGGCCGTGAACGCGCCACCGACGCCACCGGCGCCGATCAGAAGGATCTTCATTCAGTCCCAGCCTTCGGTTGCGAGGTTTCGAGACGGGCGCAGAACGCCCTCCTCAACCAGCGGTGGTCGGCGCCCGCCGCTGGTTGAGGAAGGCGCCCGGGCGCCTGTCTCGAAACCTCCACAGCGGAGGCACCCAGCGCAGCCACTCTCATTCGCCTATGTACGACATCACGTGCTTGATGCGCGTGTAGTCCTCGAGGCCGTACATGGACAGGTCCTTGCCGTAGCCCGAGTGCTTGAAGCCGCCGTGCGGCATCTCCGAGACGAACGGGATGTGGGTGTTGATCCACACCACCCCGAAGTCGAGGTGCTTGGACATCCGCATCGCCCGCGCGTGGTCCTTGGTCCAGACGCTCGACGCGAGGCCGTACTCGACGCCGTTCGCCCAGCGCAGCGCCTCGCCCTCGTCGGAGAACTTCTGCACCGTCATCACCGGGCCGAAGATCTCGTTCTGGATCTGCTCGTCGTCCTGCTGGAGGCCGGAGACCACGGTGGGCTCGTAGAAGTAGCCGACCGAGCCGTGCCGGGCCCCGCCGGTCTCGAGGTTGGCGTGGTCGGGCAGGCGGTCGACCATGCCGGAGACCCGGTCGTACTGGTTCTGGTTGTTGAGCGGGCCGAAGTAGGTGTCCTCGCTGTCCGACGGACCCGTCGGCATGCCCTTCGCCGACTCGGCGAGCGCGGCGACGAACTCGTCGTGTACGCCCGGTCCGGCGAGCACCCGGGTCGCAGCGGTGCAGTCCTGGCCCGCGTTGAAGAGGCCGGCACCGGCGATGCCCTCGGCGGCGGCCGCGATGTCGGCGTCGTCGAAGACGATGACCGGTGCCTTGCCGCCGAGCTCGAGGTGCACCCGCTTGAGGTCGGACGACGCCGCCTCGGCGACCTCCATGCCGGCGCGCACGGAGCCGGTGATCGCGACCATCGCCGGGGTCTTGTGCGAGACCAGCGCGCGGCCGGTGTCGCGGTCACCGCAGACAACGTTGAGGACCCCGGGCGGCAGGAACTCCTGGCAGATCTCGGCGAGCAGCGTCGAGCTGGCCGGCGTGGTGTCGCTCGGCTTGAGGACGATGGTGTTGCCGCCCGCCAGGGCCGGCGCGATCTTCCAGATCATCATCATCAGCGGGTAGTTCCACGGCGTGACCTGGCCGACGACGCCGACCGGCTCGCGGCGGATCCACGAGGTGTGGTCGGCCATGTACTCGCCCGCGGAGCTGCCCTGCAGGACGCGAGCGGCGCCGGCGAAGAAGCGGAAGTGGTCGGAGGCGTAGGGCATCTCCTCCGACATGGTCAGGTGCAGCGGCTTGCCGGTGTCCTTGCACTCGACCGCGTTGATCTCGTCCTTCCGCGCGTCGATCGCCTCGGCGATCTGGAGCATCGCGGTGGCCCGGTCCTGCGGGGTCGAGTCGCCCCAGGTCTCGAAGGCGTCGGCCGCGGCGGCGTACGCGCGGTCGATGTCCTCGGCGCCCGACATCGGCGCGGAGGCGTACACCTCCCCCGTCGTGGGGTCGATGACGTCGTAGGTCTCCCCCGACGCCGAGTCGACGAGCTCACCGTTGATGACATTGCGGAAGCGCTGGTCGGCCATGGCCGGAGCCTAGGCGGACCACAACGGAATCGGTAGGGCAGGACCGCGCTTCGGTGCGGAATCAGTCGTATACGGCGTCGCCGTCTATCCAGGTGGACACCACGCGCGCAGCTCCGACCTCCTCGGGCGGTCCCGCGAACGGGTCCCGGTCCAGCACGACGAGGTCGCCGACCGCACCCACCTCGACCACTCCCGCGTCGTCGCGGTGGTTGGCCCACGCGCTGCCGGACGTGTACGCCGCGAACGCCACCTCGAGGGGCAGGGCCTGCTCCGGCAGGAATGGGTCGGTGCCGGCCCGCCCGGCGCCGGCGTACTCCGTGCGGTTGACCGCGGTGTGGATCGCGGCCAGCGGGTCCGGGGTCGAGACCGGCCAGTCGCTGCCCGCGACCAGCCGCGCGCCGGACCGGTGCAGGTCGCCGAAGGGGTACTGCCAGGTCGACCGCTCCTCCCCCAAGAAGGGCAGCGTCAGGTCGATCATCTGGTCGTCGTGGCAGGCCCAGAGCGCCTGCATGTTCGCGGCTACACCGAGCTCGGCGAACCGGGGCACGTCGTCGGGATGGATCAGCTGCAGGTGGGCGATGTGGTGGCGGTGGGCCGGATCGGTGCCGGCCATCGCGTCGAGCGTCTCGCGCACCGCCCGGTCGCCGATGGTGTGCACGTGCACCTGGAAGCCGGCCGCGTCCAGGGCGGCGACGGCGTCCTTGACCGCCTGGGCGTCCAGGAACGAGTGGCCGGTGTTGTCGGTCGGGTGGCCGCAGCGGTCGAGGTACGGCTCGAGCAGGGCGGCCGTGCCGTTCTCGGCGACGCCGTCCTGCATCACCTTCACGCTGGTTGCGCGGAACCGGCCGGCGGTCAGTGCCTCGCGCCGGCCGACCAGGTCCGCGACCTGCTCGAGGCCCTGGCGCCGGTCCCACCACAACGCCCCCACCACGTGCGAGCGGAGCTCGCCGCTGGCCGCCGCGTCGACGTACGTCGAGCCGGGGTCGTCCATGCCCGCGTAGGAGCCGACGATGGCGTCCTGCCAGCTCGTGACACCCAGCGAGTGGAGGTAGTCCTGGCCGGCGAGCAGGGCGGCGCGGTAGTCGGCGCCCGTGGTGCGGGGGAGATACTGCGAGACCAGCGCGGTCGCCCCCTCGTGGAGGGTGCCGCTCGGGTTGCCGTCCGCGTCCCGCTCGATCCGGCCGTCCGGCGGGTCCGGCGTCTCCCGCGTGATGCCCGCGATCTCCAGCGCCCTGGTGTTGACCCAGGCGCCGTGGTGGTCGCGGTTGGGCAGGAACACCGGCCGGTCGGGGACCACCGGGTCGAGGTCGGCGGCCAGCGGCGTGCCGCCCGGGAAGGCCGGCATCGCCCAGCCGCCGCCGAGGATCCACTCGACGTCGGGTCGGCTGTCGGCGTACGTGCGGACGGCGCCGAGGTACTCCTCGCGGGTGTCGAGCTCGGACAGGTCGCAGCGCAGCCGCTCCAGGCCGCCCTGGATCGGGTGCACGTGCGCGTCGGTGAAGCCGGGGGCCAGCAGACCGCCCGCGAGGTCGACGACACGGGTGTCCGGGCCGGGCCGACCCGGCCCGTCGTCCTGGGCACGCACCGCCGCGATGCGACCGTCCGCGACGACGACGCCACCGAGCGCGCCGCGGTAGCGGCGGCCGTCGAAGAGCGCGCCGTTGCGGAAGACGGTGGTCGCTGTGCTCAAGGTTGGCGCCCCTCCAGCAGCGGTCCCGCCGGGTCGTGGGTGATGCCGACCTTCTTGGCCGCGAGCCCGGAGAGCGCTTCGAGACACACCCGGTTGGCGAGGAACGCCGTGATCTCCGCGTGGTCGTAGGGCGGTGACACCTCGACCACGTCAATGCCGGCCACCGGCAGCTCGCGGCAGATCCGGCGTACGGCGTCGAGCAGCTCACGCGAGGAGAGGCCGCCCGGCTCGGGGGTCCCCGTGCCGGGGGCATGGCCCGGGTCGCAGACGTCGATGTCGACGGACAGGAAGACCGCGTCGCACTCGTCGAGGGCGATCTCGAAGGCCTCGTCGAGACAGGCGTTCAGGCCGCGCTTGCCGATCTCGGTCATCTCGTAGGAGCGCATGTTCTGCTCGGCCATCCAGCTCAGCGTCTCGGGACCGGGCCAGTAGCCGCGCAGCCCCATCTGGAGGAACCGGTCTCCCCGCAGCGCCCCGCTCTCGATCAGCCGGCGCATCGGCTGCCCGTGCCCGTAGAGCGAGCCGAACTCGATGTCGCCGGTGTCGGCGTGCGCGTCGAAGTGGATCATCGACACCTTGCCGAACCCGAGGTGCCGCGCCACCGCCGTCGCGTCCGGCAGAGTGATCGAGTGGTCCCCTCCGAGCACCAGCGGGATGGTGCCCTGGCTGGCGACGGCGTAGACCGCCTCCTCGAGGTTCTGGCGCGAGCGCTCCTGCTCGCCGGGCGGCATCTCGGCGTCGCCGGCGTCGAGCACCCGGAGGTCCTGCAGCGCGTCGACGCGCAGGGCGAGGTGCGGCCGCGACCCGTCGTGCGGCAGGTAGTCGGTCTGCCGGATCGCCTGGGGCCCGAACCGGGTGCCCGCCCGGTGCGAGGTCCCGCCGTCCCACGGCGCCCCCACGACCACGACGTCGGCCGCGGCCACCGCCTCGGCGTCCTCGAGATCGACGGCATCCACGCCGAGGAACGTGATGTCGGGGCCGAACTGCGCGCCGTACCGGGTCATGCAGTAGTCCTACCAGCCCGCCGCCGGAACCAGACCAGCCCGATGGCTCCGACGATGCCGAGCAGGCAGAAGAAGGCGAGTACGCCACTCACGACCCGCGGCCCGTCCGCCCGCCGGAGGAGCAGCACGCCGACCGCGACGGGAGCGAGGGCCGTGAGCAGACCGAGCGGCCACGACAGGCCCATCGAGGGGACGGCGTGGGTCAGCACGAAGCCGGCGCCAGGCCCACGAGGGCCGACGGGAGCGCGGCGGCCGCGACCAGCTGCCCGGTCCCGGTCGTCGCCCTGCCACTCCCGGAGTCGACCACGGGCCACGCTCGGGCGGCACCGCCTTCGGTATCGGCCGCACCGACCTTGGGCGCCCAGACCTACCTTGGAGGCGGATCGACAGACAGAATCCGTGGTCGAAGCCGCAATCGGCGACTGATTCCGTCGTTTCAAGTGGTGTTTCGCCGCACGCCGGAGCATCATGGAGCCATGGCACTCGACCCCGCCCAGCAGCAGCAGGCCGCCAAGGACCACCTCTGGATGCACTTCACGAGGCACGGTTCCTACAAGGACGCCGACGTACCCGTCATCGTGCGCGGCGAGGGCCCCTACATCTGGGACTCGAACGGCAAGAAGTATCTCGACGCGCTGGCCGGCCTGTTCGTGAGCCAGCTCGGCCACGGCCGTGCCGACCTCGCCGAGGCCGCGGCCAAGCAGGCCGAGACGCTGGCGTTCATGCCGCTCTGGTCCTACGCGCACCCCAACGCCATCGAGCTGGCCGCCCGGGTCGCCGACTACGCGCCGGGCTCGCTCAACCGGGTGTTCTTCACCAGCGGTGGTGGCGAGGCCGTCGAGACCGCTTGGAAGCTCGCGAAGAACTACTTCAAGCTCACCGGCAAGCCGATGAAGCACAAGGTGCTTTCGCGCACCATCGCCTACCACGGCACCACCCAGGGCGCCCTGTCGATCACCGGGCTGCCGGGGCTCAAGCAGCAGTTCGAGCCGCTCGTGCCGTCGACGTTCCGGGTCCCCAACACCAACTACTACCGCGCCGAGGAGCACGGCTCGCCCCCCGGGCTGAGCCTCGAGGAGTTCGGTCTGTGGGCGGCGAACCAGATCGCCGTCCAGAT
The DNA here is from genome assembly GCA_963759065.1 of uncultured Actinomycetota bacterium. Lineage (GTDB taxonomy): Bacteria > Actinomycetota > Actinomycetes > Propionibacteriales > Nocardioidaceae > Nocardioides. The sequence goes on from CAVWYA010000020.1 coordinate 339,220, forward strand.
CGAGAACGAGGGCCCCGACACCGTCGCCGCCGTCTTCCTCGAGCCCGTGCAGAACGCCGGCGGCTGCTTCCCGCCGCCGCCCGGCTACTTCCAGCGGGTCCGCGAGATCTGCGACCAGTACGACGTGCTGCTGGTCTCTGACGAGGTCATCTGCGCGTTCGGCCGACTGGGCCACATGTTCGGCTCCGAGCGCTACGGCTACGAGCCGGACATGATCACCTGCGCCAAGGGCATCACCTCGGGCTACGCCCCGCTCGGCGCGATGATCGCCAGCGACAAGCTCATGGAGCCGTTCCAGAAGGACGGCGCCATGTTCGCCCACGGCTACACCTTCGGCGGCCACCCGGTCTCGACCGCGGTCGCGCTGGCCAACCTCGACGCGTTCGAGAACGAGAACATCCTCGAGGGCGTCCGCGCCAACGAGGGGGCGCTCCGCTCCACGCTCGAGCGGCTCAAGGACCTGCCGATCGTCGGCGACGTCCGCGGCGACGGTTTCTTCTACGGCATCGAGCTGGTCAAGGACAAGGCGACCAAGGAGACCTTCACCGACGAGGAGTGCGAGCGGCTGCTCTACGGCTTCGTCTCCAAGCAGCTCTACGCCGAGGGCCTCTACTGCCGCGCCGACGACCGTGGCGACCCCGTCGTCCAGCTCTCGCCGCCGCTGAACTGCACCCAGGAGCACTTCGACGAGATGGAGCAGATCCTCCGCGTCGTGCTCGACAAGGCGAGCAGCCTGCTCGACGACTCGCCTTCGTCGTCGGAGATGCACCCGCGGGTGCGTACCCAGTAGTAGCCACCGGGCTTCCGCGCGCGCTTGCCGCGCACTAGGTTCCCGGGAACGGCCCGCGGCAAGGGAGCCGCGCCGGGAGGGAACCGCCATGCTTCGTCGTCGCCGTCCGCTGTTCATGATCGCCAGTGCAGGGGCAGCGGCGGCGATCGCCGTCGGCCTCGCCGGCGCCCCGACCGGGGCTGTCGCACGTGGGGACCACCACCCGTCGCACCATGCGAAGCCGACCAAGGTCGTGATCATCGTCGTCGACTCCTTGAGCAAGGAGATCGTCGACAAGTACCGCATGAAGAACGTCAAGAAGCTGATGAAGGAGGGCGTCGACACGCCCCGCGGCTACCTGGGTCACACCGGCTCGGTCACGGTGGTCACCCACAACGTGATCACGTCGGGGCAGCTGCCCAAGCACATGGGGTGGACCGACGAGGGCTACCGCGACGTCGCCGGCATCCTGGGCGACCCCGAGCCCGCCAACCCCGACCAGCTCTACATCACCAGCAACGCCACGACCGACCTGTTCAAGCTGCAGCAGGCCGCGGGCTACCCCAAGCTGGCCGACTACCTCGGCGCCGCCGACCCGACGGCCAAGACCTTCACGATCAGCCCCAAGGGGTACGCCGGCTACGCGTTCGGTGGTGCCGGCTCGGACTCGATCATCACGTTCAGCAGCGGGAACGAGTGCGCGCCCTCGGGCACCTGGCGCAAGCCGGGCGGGATCAACGTGCCGCCGTACATCCTCGGTGCGCCGTGCAGCCGGTTCTGGGTGCACAGCGGCTACCCGGCCTACGCCTACGACACCACCAAGCTGCCCGCGGTCCTGTACCCGCTGGACAGCGACCGCTACACGACCGGCAAGGACCCCGCCCACCTGGGCGGTGACGTCTGGACGGCGGACGCGGCCGTCGAGATCATGCGCAACGAGGCCAACTGGAACGGCATCTTCGTGACGCTCCCGGGCGTGGACAAGGCCGCGCACATGTGGGGTGGCGTGACCGACCCCGGCCCGACCGGCGCCGACGGCGACGCCATGACCCACATGGCCAACGCCACGGCGGTGGCCGACCAGCAGGTCGGCAAGATCATGGCCGAGCTCAAGGCCCAGGGCGAGCTCGACAACACCCTCGTGGTGCTCACCGCCGACCACGGTTCTGTCGCGGGCAAGAACTACTACGGCAAGCAGGTCGCCACGCGGGACTACGGCTACTACAACTGGTACTTCGGCGACGTCGAGAACGACCTCGTCACCTACGACAAGCCGCAGGACGCGTTGCTGCCGCTCGTCAACACCGGCAACGTCGGGCTCTCCTACAGCGACTCGATGCTGCGGGTGTGGCTGAAGGACCAGTCACCGGCCAAGGTCAACGAGGCGGCCGCCGCCATGCAGTCGATGGCCGCGGTGACCGCGGTGTGGCGACGCCACGGCGACCACTACGACCGGGTCTCCCCTGTGCGCTGGGACCGGATGAGGACCGGCGGTGAGCGGAGCTGGTTCGCCGACAAGGCGCAGGAGCTGGTCGACACCCAGGCCGCCGTCTACGGGCCGGACCTGATCGCGACCCTCCCCGACGACACGACGTACTCGGTCCTCGGCGACCACGGCGGAATCCAGCGCGCCGCGCAGCAGATCCCGATCGTCTTCGCCGGCGCGGGCCTGTCCAGCAAGGACCTGCACTCCGAGGTGCGCTCCGTCGACATCATGCCGATGATCCTGCGGGCGATGGGGATCCAGCCGACCTTCCCGATGGACGGTGTCCCCTACGCGCTGCCGACGAAGCGCGGTCACTGAGGCCGGGCTCGCGTGCCGCTGGGCGCGGTGGTCGGTCACAGCACCTTGGTGCCGTACATCTCCCCCAGCGGGTCGGCCAGCAGCTCCAGGCGGGCTCCGTCAGGGTCGCGGAAGTAGATCGACTTCTCGCTCTCCACGACGTACTCCACACCGGCGGCGTCGAGCTTGCCGCGCAGGTGGTCCCACTTCTCCTGGGTGACCGAGATGGCCAGGTGGTGCAGGCCGCCCAGCACCTCGGCGTACGGGCCGAGGTCGAGCCCGGGCAGGTCGAAGAAGGCGAGCAGGTTGCCCTCGCCGATGTCGAAGAAGAAGTGGTTCGACCCGGCGTAGTCGCGGTTCTCGAAGATCTCGGTGAGCGGGAACTCGAGCACGCCCTGGTAGAACTCGACGGTCCGGCGTACGTCGGAGCAGATCAGCGCGAAGTGGTGCAGTCCTCGCGCGCTGCTCGGCGGCCGGTCGTCCGACTCCGCGAGGAAGTCGTCGCGGATCTGGTCTCGTGCGGCCGCAATGGCGTCCAGGTCGATCGATGTCACTGGCTCTCCTCAAGATCCGCTTGCCCGATGACTGCCCGGCTAGTTGACGTGACAACCAGATAGTAGGACGACCGCGTCCATCCCTGTTCCCGCACCGACTCCAGGGGCTAGGTTCCCAACCATCTTCGGGAGGGAGCGTCATGTCCGTCACGCTCAGCGAACAGTTCACTCGCAAGAAGCCGATGGCCGCGAAGCAGGGCCCTCACGACGGGCCTGATCTCAATCGCAGCTTCGGCACGTTCCAGCTGACCATGTTCGGCGTCGGCGCCACCGTCGGCACGGGCATCTTCTTCGTGCTTCAGGAAGCAGTGCCCGACGCCGGCCCCGCCGTCATCGTGTCGTTCCTGATCGCCGGCCTGGCCGCCGGCCTCTCGGCGCTCTGCTACGCCGAGATGGCCAGCGCGATCCCCGTGAGCGGGTCGACGTACTCCTACGCCTACCACGCCCTCGGCGAGCTCGTGGCCATGGTGATCGCGGCGTGCGTGCTGCTGGAGTACGGCGTGGCGGCGTCCGCGGTGGCGGTCGGATGGAGCGGCTACTTCAACGAGCTCCTCGACCAGACGATCGGCACGACCATCCCCGACTCGCTGTCCTACTCGCCGATCCCCTACGACGGCACCAACGGCCTGGTCAACCTGCCCGCGATCGTGCTGGTGGCCATGTGCACGATGCTGTTGATCCGCGGGGCCAGCGAGTCCGCGAAGGTCAATACGATCATGGTGCTCATCAAGCTGAGCGTCCTGGTGATGTTCATCGTGATCGGTCTGACCGCCTTCGAGGCCGACCGCTTCGACAACTTCTTCGCATCCGGATCGGCGGGGATCAGCGCGGCGGCGGGCACGATCTTCTTCTCGTTCATCGGCCTCGATGCGGTCTCGACCGCGGGCGAGGAGGTCAGGGATCCACAGCGCGCCCTCCCCCGGGCGATCATCGGCGCGCTGGTCGTCGTGGTCACGGTCTACGTCCTCGTGGCCCTGGCCGGTGTGGGCGCACAGCCGATGGAGGAGTTCTCCAGCCCTGACCAGGAGAGCGCCGGCCTGTCGGTGATCCTCGAGAACATCACCGGGAACGCCGGCGCGGGCACGATCCTGGCGGCCGGGGCCGTGATCTCGATCTTCTCGGTCACCCTGGTCTCGCTCTACGGCCAGACCCGCATCCTGTTCGCCATGGGCCGCGACCGCATGCTGCCCGACAAGTTCGCGCAGGTGAACCCCCGCACCCTGACCCCGACCTTCAACACGATCGTCGTCGGTGTCGTGGTGGCGATCATCGCCGGGTTCGTCCCGTCCGACTACCTGTGGGACACCGTGTCCATCGGCACCCTGATGGCGTTCTCGACCGTGGCGATCGGGGTGCTCGTGCTGCGGCGGACCCAGCCCGACCTCGAGCGTCCGTTCAAGGTGCCCGGTTACCCCGTCACGCCCGTGCTCACCGTGCTGGCCTGCATCTACGTGCTGTCGGGACTGGCGGCGATCACCTGGGTGATCTTCGGGGTCTGGCTCACGATCGTGATGGCCTTCTACTTCCTGTGGGGACGGCACCACTCCCGGCTCAACACGCCGGTCCCGCTCAGCGAGGACGCCTGACATGACGCTCGTCGTCGGCTTCTCGCCCGGGAAGGACGACTGGTCGTCCATCGAGCTCGGGGCCACGCTGGCCAGGTCGGCGGGGACGGACCTGCTCGTGGTCACCGTCGTGCCCAGTGTCTGGCCGACCCCGGTCGCCGGTCACACCGACCGGGAGTTCCAGGACTGGGCCGAGCAGCATGGCGCCGCGGCCGTGGCCGAGGCCAAGGCGATCCTGGAGGCGCACTGTCCCGACGTGGCGGCGGTGGCCCGCTGGACGCCCGGCCGCTCGGTCGCCAGCACCCTGCTGGAGCAGGCCGAGGAGGTCGCCGCCAACATGGTCGTGGTCGGGTCGGGCAGCCACGGCAGCTACGGCCGCGTCCACCCGGGCGCCATCGGCGACTGGCTGCTGCACTTCTCCCACATCCCGGTCGCGGTGGCGACCCACGGGTACGCCGCCAGCGAGTTCGGACGGGTCCGCCGGGTGTCGTGCGCGTTCCGCGGGGACGAGCGATCGGTCCTGACGGTGGAGCGCACGGCGGCCATCTGCGCGGACATCGGCGCGGCCCTGCGGCTGGTCACCTTCGCCGTGCGCGGCCGGACCGTCTACACGGCGGGGGTCGGCGCCGGGGCCGAGGACATGGTGATGGACCGCTGGGTCAGCCAGGCGACAGCCGCGCAGGAGGGCGCCCTCAAGACGCTGGAGGAGTCCGGCAAGGCGCCCAGCGCGGTCGACCACGTGGTTGCCAGCGGACGGTCCTGGGGCGCCGCCATCGACCGGCTGGACTGGGACCACGACGAGGTACTGGTGGTGGGGTCGTCCTCGGCCGGCGTCATCGAGCGGATCTTCCTGAGCTCCAACGCGTCGAAGATCGTCCGGCACTCGCCCGTCCCGGTGGTCGTCGTCCCCTAAGGCACGTCGCGCTGCAGGAGGTCTGCCCAGGTCTCGCGGCGTACGACGGTCCGCCATGATCCACCCTGCGCGAAGACGACGGGCAGCCGCCGGTTGCCGTTGTAGTTGTTGGCCATCGTGAAGCAGTAGGCACCGGTGGCGGGGACGACCACGAGGTCACCCACCGCGGGCCGGGGCAGGACCAGGTCGCGCACCAGCACGTCGCCGCTCTCGCAGTGCCTGCCGACGAGCTGGCACACCTCGTCGTCCGGGTCGCCCGCGGGATCGAGCCGTCCGACGATGCCCGCCTCGAACCGCTGGTCGAACAGCGCGACCTCGAGGTTGTCGCCCATGCCGCCGTCGACGGCGACGAACGTGTGCTTGCCGCGCTTCACGGTGACCACCGAGTAGACGGTGCAGGCCGCTGACGCGACCATGCTCCGGCCCGGCTCGACGATGAGCTCGGCGTCCGCGGGCAGGTGCGCCCGGCTCGCCTCCGTGAGGACGTCGAGGTACGTCGCCACGGAGGGCGGCTCGTCGGACCAGGTGTAGCGCGCGCCCAGGCCGCCGCCCAGGTCGTAGACCGGGAACTGGCCCAGCTCAGCGACCGCCGCGACGGCGTCGGCGAACGGCTCGGTCTGGAGGATCTGCGAGCCGACGTGCAGGTGCAGTCCCCGCATCCGCAGGGAGGCGCTGGCCTCGATCCGGCGGATGAGTGCCTGGGCGTCGGCGGGCGCCAGCCCGAACTTCGAGTCGTCGTGCCCGGTGAGGACGCTGTCGTGGGTCTCGGCGGTGACGCCGGGGATCACCCGCACCAGCACGTCGACGACTCGACCCGCGGGCACCGCCGCCTCCAGCCGGTCGACGTCGTCGGGTCCGTCCACGACGACGAGGCCGAGCTCGTGCTCGACCGCGAGCGCGATCTCGTCGGTGAGCTTGGCGTTGCCGTGCAGGATGACCAGCCGCGGGTCGACACCGGCCTTGAGCGCGCCCAGGATCTCGCCGCCGCCGGCCACGTCCAGCCCGAGCCCTTCCTCGACCATCACCCGCTGTACCGCGGTGCACGGGAACGCCTTGGACGCGAAGACCACGCGGCTGCGAGGCCACCGCGCGGCCATGCCGTCGGCGTACTCACGCGCCCGCGATCGCAGCGCGTCCTCCGCCACGACGAGCACCGGGGTGCCGGCCTCGGCCGCGATCTCGTCGAGGCGGCACCCGCCGACCAGCGGTACGCCGTCGTCGGTGAGCTCGGTGCCGGCCGGGAGCAGCTCCAGGAGCGCCGGCGATTGGGCCATGGCGCCGATCGTAGGGCGGATCGAGCGGCGACCCCGCCACAAGGGCGTGCCGGTGGTCGGTGGTCACCCGTAGCCTCGACCCCGTGACGTCGCCACCGGCCATCGAGGCCGACAACCTGGTCAAGCACTTCGACGACAAGGTGGCGGTCGACGGGGTGACCTTCTCCGTCCCCCAGGGCACGGTCCTGGGGCTGTTGGGCCCCAACGGCGCCGGCAAGACCACCACGGTGCGGATGATGACGACCCTCACCCGTCCCACGAGCGGCACCGCCCGGGTGGCCGGCCACGACGTGCTGGCGGACCCACGCGGGGTCCGGCGCAGCATGGGACTGACCGGCCAGTCGGCGACGGTCGACGAGCTGCTCACCGGGCGGGAGAACATCCGGTTGATCGGCGGCCTCTACGGCCTGTCCTCGTCCTACATCAAGCGGGCCGGCGACGACCTCCTCGAGCGGTTCGCCCTGACCGATGCTGCCGATCGCGTCGTCAAGACCTACTCAGGTGGCATGCGGCGCCGCCTCGACCTCGCGGTGAGTCTGGTGGCCATCCCGCCGGTGCTCTTCCTCGACGAGCCGACCACCGGCCTCGACCCGCGTAGCCGAGTCGAGCTGTGGGACGTGCTGCGCGGCCTGGTCCGCGACGGCACCACCCTGCTGCTGACCACGCAGTACCTCGAGGAGGCGGACCAGCTCGCCGACCAGATCGTGGTCATCGACCACGGGAAGGTCATCGAGCGGGGCACGGCCCTGGAGCTGAAGAACCGGTCGGGCCAGGCCGCCGTCGTCGTGACGGTGTCCAACGCCGACGACCTGCCGCGTGCGGAGTCGCTGCTGCGCGAGGTGGTCGACGAGGTCCACGTCGATGCGGGAGCCCGCCAGCTCACCGCACCGGCCGACGGCCTGCGCGCGATGACCCGCATCGCCGGCATCTTCGAGGACAGCGGCATCGACCTCGACGACCTCGGGCTCAAGCGCCCCAGCCTCGACGACGTGTTCCTGCGCCTGACCGGCCACCGCGCCGAGGAGACCACCGACGAGACGGAAGGGGTGGCCTCGTGACCACCAGCACCGAGCCGACCGCGACGCGCCGCCCGGACCTCGAGCGCCCGGAGATCCGCGACACCGGCCTGCTCCGGCAGTCGCTGACGATCGTGCGACGCAACCTGATCCACATCAAGCGGATGCCGGAGATGCTGCTCGACGTCACCATCCAGCCGGTGATGTTCGTCCTGCTGTTCGCCTTCGTCTTCGGTGGCTCGATCGCCGTCGGGGGCTCACCGGCGGGCTACCGCGAGTGGCTGATGGCCGGGATCATGGGCCAGACCATCGCCTTCGCGTCGTTCATCGTGGCCGTCGGCCTCACCGCCGACCTCGACAAGGGCATCGTCGACCGGATGCGGTCGCTGCCCATCAACCCGGCCGCGGTGCTGGTCGGACGCAGCATCTCCAGCCTGCTCCACTCCAGCATCGGCATCGTCATCATGTCGCTGACCGGGCTGGCGATCGGCTGGCGCATCCGCGACGGCATCCTCGAGGCCCTCCTCGCCTACGCCCTCCTGCTGCTCTGGGGCTTCGCGATGATCTGGCTGGGCATCCTGGTCGGATCGAGCATGCGCTCGGTCGAGGCGGTCAACGGGCTGATGTTCGCCACGATGTTCCCGATCACGTTCCTGGCCAACACCTTCGCGCCGACGGAGAACATGCCGACGGCGCTGCGCGCCATCGCCGAGTGGAACCCCTTGTCGTCACTGGTCCAGGCCGTCCGCGAGCTGTGGGGCAACACGCCCCCGATGGGGAGCGACGCCGCGCTGCCGCTGCAGCACCCGGTGCTCAGCACGCTGATCTGGACCATCGGGCTGACCGCGGTGCTGGCGCCGCTCGCGCTGCGGGCGTTCCAGCGGCGTACGTCGACCTGATCCCCAGGGCTCAGGCCAGTGCGCGCGCCCTTCGCCGGGAGTTCAGCTCGCCGCCCACGACGATGATGATCGAGATGACGAACATCAGAGTGCCGACCACGTTGACCTGCATCGGTACGCCGCGCTGGGCGACGCCCCAGACGTACATCGGGAACGTCGTGGTCTGGCCGGCGTTGAGGTTCGTGACGATGAAGTCGTCGAAGGACAGCGAGAAGCTCAGCAGCGCGGCGCCGAGGATGCCCGGGAAGACGAGCGGGAAGGTCACCTTCCAGAACGTCTGTCTCGGCGTCGCGTAGAGATCCATCGCCGCCTGCTCGAGGTTGTCGTCCATGCCCGCGAGACGGGAGCGGACCGTGACCACCACGAAGGACAGGCAGAACATGATGTGGGCGATCAGGATCGTCCAGAAGCCCAGCTGGCCGGCGAAGCCCGCCCCGACGAAGAGGGCCAGCAGGGAGGAGCCCATCACGATCTCGGGCGCGGCCATGGGCAGGAAGATCAGCAGGTTGGCGGTGGACCGGCCCTTGAAGTCGTGGCGCACCAGGGCGAACGCCGCCAGCGTGCCGAGCAGGGTCGAGCCGATGGTGGAGAGCAGCCCGATCTGGACGCTTCGGCCCAGGGCCGAGCACATGTCCGGGTCCTCGCACGGGTTGGCCCAGTTGTGCAGCGTGAACCCGTCGAACTGGTAGATCAGCCGGCTCGCGGGATCGTTGAAGCTCATCAGCACGACCACGAAGATCGGGATGAACGTGTAGAGGAGCACCAGCAGCCCGAGGATCAGGACGAGGTGCTTGCGGACCCACGTCATGCTTTTCGGGGTCCCCGCGGAAGCGTGCGGCTCCGCGCGTAGCGCCCCTTCGAACGCTTTCGTGGGGAAATCACAGGAGCTCCTCCGTCCCTGCGCGGCGGACGTAGAACAGCACCATCGCCACGATGATGATCATCAGGATCATCGAGAGGGCGCCGGCCGCCGGGTAGTTGTTGGCGTCGGTGAAGAGGCTCTGGATGACCGAGCCGATCATCCGTTGGTTGGGACTGCCCAGCAGCTGCGCGTTGATGTAGTCACCCGCGGCCGGGATGAAGGTGAGCAGCGTGCCCGAGACCACTCCGGGCAGCGAGAGCGGCCAGGTGACCTTGAAGAACGCCTTGATCGGGTTCGCGTAGAGGTCGCTGGCCGCCTCGATCAGCCGGTGGTCGATCTTGTCGATGCTCGCGAAGAGGGGCAGGACCATGAACGGCAGGAAGTTGTAGGTCAGCCCCGCCACCACCGCGACCGGGGTGGCGAGCAGCCGGCCGTCGTCGCCGAGCAGGTGCACCGCCTGCAGCGTGTTCACCACGAACCCGTCGTCGGCCAGGATCAGCTTCCACGACAGGGTGCGGACCAGGAAGCTGGTGAAGAACGGCGCGATGACCAGCACCAGCATCAGGTTCTTCCAGCGGCCGGCCTTGAACGCGATCGCGTAGGCCAGCACGTAGCCGAACACCAGGCAGATCGCGGTCGCGATGGCGCCGTACGACAGGGAGCGGACCAGCGGTCCCCAGTAGTCCTGGATGACGTTCGTGTAGTTGGCGAAGTGGTAGGTCATGTCGTAGCCGCGGGAGTCCGAGCCACTCGGGTCGAACAGGCTCGTCGCCACCAGCGAGTAGAACGGGATGACGAAGAAGACACCGAGCCACACCGCGGCCGGGAGGAGGAGCAGGTAGCCGGTGCGGCCGCGCCGGCGGACCATCTCAGCCATCGTCGTCCACTCGCTGGGAGCCCGCCGAGGCGTCCTGTGCGGCATCGAGGAGGAACGCGTACTCGGGCCGCCACGAGAGCTCGACCTTGTTCCCGACGGCGAAGATCCGGGTGCGTCCGGTGTTCTGCGAGAAGACCTGGAGCTCCTGGCCCCACGGCATCCGGACGAGGTATTGAGTGCTGACGCCGACGAAGCTGACGTCGGTCACCACGCCGCCCGGGATGGTGTGGCCGGGCGCGTCGAGCGCCTCGCCCTCGTCACCGATGAGCACCTTCTCGGGCCGGATGCCGACCCACCCGCGATCGGCCGGCGCGTGCGTGCGTGCGGTCGGGATCGACACGGGGATCCCGTGCATGTCGACGCTGACCAGGTCCCCGGCGCGCTGGGTGATGGCGCCCTCGATGAGGTTGGACTGGCCGAGGAAGTTCGCCACGAACGTCGAGCGCGGATTCTCGTAGAGCTCGGAGGGAGCGCCCATCTGCTCGATCACCCCGGCGTTCATCACCGCGACCGTGTCGGCCATGGTCATGGCCTCCTCCTGGTCGTGGGTGACGTGGATGAACGTGCGCCCGACCTCGGTCTGGATCCGCTTGATCTCGATCTGCATCGACCGGCGCAGCTTGAGGTCGAGCGCGCCGAGCGGCTCGTCGAGGAGCAGCACGTCGGGACTGTTGATCAGGGCCCGGGCAAGCGCCACACGCTGCTGCTGGCCGCCGGACAGCTGAGCCGGCTTCTTCCTGGCCTGGCTGCCGAGCTCGACGAGGTCGAGCATCTCCCGCACCTGGGTGTCGACGTCGCCCTTCTTGCGGCGACGCAGCCCGAAGGCGACGTTCTCGTAGATGTCGAGGTGCGGGAAGAGCGCGTAGCTCTGGAACACCGTGTTGACCGGACGCTGGTAGGGCTTGGCGTAGGTGATGTCGTTGCCGGACAGCGTGATCGACCCCGAGCTGGGCGTCTCCAGCCCGGCGACCATCCGCAGCGTGGTCGTCTTGCCGCAGCCCGACGGCCCGAGCAGGGCGAAGAACGAGCCCCTCGGTACGTCGAGGTCCAGCTCGCGGACGGCGAAGAACGAGCCGTAGTGCCGGGTCAGCTTGCGCAGCGCGAGGCCGTCGTACGACGACGGGTCGGCCGGCTCCTCCACGGCACCTCCTCCTGCCTGCGCCTCAACCACCTGTGACATCGGCGAACTCTCCTTCGTACTTGGTGGCCTCGGCCTCGTCGAGCGGCCTCATGTCCATCGTCTTGGCGAGGATCTCGGGGGTGGGGAAGATCAGCTCGTTCTCCACGAGCGACGGGTCGATCTTCTCCATCTCCTCCTGCGCCCCCTGGACCGGACAGATGTAGTTGACCCAGGCGGCGAGCTTCGCCGCCACGTCCGGCTGGTAGTAGTAGTTCATCCAGGCCTCGGCGTTGGACTGGTGCTCCGCGAGGTTCGGAACCATCATGTTGTCGCTCCAGAGGCTGAGGCCCTCCTCCGGAGCCACCCACTTGATGGCGGGGTTGTCGAACTGCGCCTGGATCACGTCGCCGGACCACGCCTCGCAGGCGACGATGTTGCCCGCCGCGAGGTCCTGGATGTACTCGTTGCCGGTGAACGCGCGGACCTGACCGTCGGCCACCACCTGCCGGAGCTTGTCGATCGCGTTGGCCCAGTCGTCGTCGTCGAAGGCACCCGGGTCCGCGCCGGTCACCTTGAGCAGGAACGTCATGGTGTCGCGCATCTCGGTCAGCAGCGTGATCCGGCCCTTGAGATCGGCACGGGTGAGCAGCTCCTCGAAGCTCCCGACCTCGCCGGTGACGTCGGAGTTGTAGGCGATACCGGTCAGGCCGCTCTGCCAGGGCACGTGGCGCTCGAGGTTGGGGTCCCACTGCCGGTTGCGCAGCGGCTCGATGAGGTTCTGGGTGCAGTTGGGGATCTTGGTGGCGTCGAGCTCCTGGATCCACCCGAGGCTGATCATCCGGGCCGCCATCCAGTCGGTCATCACGATCATGTCGCGCTGGACCGGCTGGCAGGAGCCGAGCTGGTTCTTGACCTTGGCGTAGAACTCGGAGTTGTCGTTGACGTCGGGCGTGTAGTCGACCGTGATGCCGGTGGTCTGCTCGAAGACGGTCGCCGTCGAGGAGTTCTTGCGCCTCGGGTCGATGTAGGCCGGCCAGTTGGAGATGACCAGCTTCTTGTCGGTCGACGACAGGTCCTTGCCGACGCACGACGCCGACTCGATCTGCGCGCCGTCGACCGAGAAGAACGGCAGCTTGAGCGCGGCGGCGCTGAGCCCGAAGAAGGCGACCGCACCCCCGCCCTGGAGGGCACCACGCCGGGTCAGCCCACGCCCGTTCGGCGGAACGGGCCGCAGCTCGTCCGTAGTCATCCGACCGCCCCTCGGAAGATTCCCCACATTCCGCGGATCGTCGCACGTGAGTGGACCGTCAACAAGGGATCCCGCGCCGTCGTCGCGTGATGACAACGAAATCCTTCGCAGATGACCGCGTCGGGAGGCGACATCGAGCGTGATCGGAGTACGTTTCCCGCCATGAGAGGAAAGCGCACCAGAGAGCGCCAGGTCCTCGATGACGTCTCCAAGGCGATCATCAGCCAGCTGCAGCAGGACGGTCGCCGGTCGTACGCCGCGATCGGCAAGGTGGTCGGGCTTTCCGAGGCCGCCGTCCGGCAGCGCGTGCAACGGCTCACCGACGGCGGCGTGATGCAGGTCGTCGCGGTGACCGACCCGATGGAGCTCGGCTTCGCGCGCCAGGCCATGGTCGGGGTCCGGGTGACCGGTGCGATCGAGCCCGTGGCCGACGCGATCGCGGCCCTGGACGAGGTCGACTACGTCGTGGTCACCGCCGGCTCCTACGACGTGCTGGCCGAGGTCGTGGCCGAGAGCGACGAGCACCTGCTCGAGATCATCAGCGACCACATCCGCTCCATCGACGGGGTGCTGTCGACGGAGACCTTCATGTACCTCCACCTCCGCAAGCAGACCTACTCGTGGGGAGTCCGCTGACCCTCAGCCAGTCGATGGCCGGTCTCTCGCTGTGGCACGAGACGACGCCGACCGACTGGACGCCGCGACAGCCACTCGACGGCGATGCCGACGCGGACGTCGCGATCGTCGGTGCGGGCTTCACCGGGCTGTGGACGGCCTACTACCTCTCGGTGGCCGACCCGTCGCTGCGGATCGCGGTGGTCGAGTCGGAGGTGGCCGGGTTCGGCGCCTCCGGGCGCAACGGCGGCTGGTGCTCGGCGCTGTTCCCGACCTCGCTCGGCGAGGCACAGGACGCGGCCATGCGAGCCTCGGTCGACGAGGTCCATCGGGTGACCCTGGCGGAGGACATCGACTGCCACTTCGCCAAGGGCGGCACGATCGTGCTGGCGCGCAACAAGGCCCAGCTCGCGCGAGTGCGGGCCGAGTACGGCGACGCCGTGCTCTCCCCCGCCGAGGCCGCCCAGCGGCTCCGGGCCGCCGGCACCCTCGGCGCGACGTACACCCCGGACTGCGCGGCGATCCATCCGGCGCGGCTGGTCCGAGGCCTCGCCGACGTGGTGACCCGCCGAGGCGTCGCCCTGCACGAGCGGACCCCGGCCCTCTCCATCGAGCCGGGCGTCGTGCGCACCCGCCGCGGCTCGGTCCGCGCGCCCCACGTCGTGCGCGCGACGGAGGGGTACTCGCCCAGGCTGCCCGGGCTGGCCCGCGCGGTGGTGCCGGTCTACTCGCTGATCGTCGCGACCGAGCCGCTGTCGGCCGAGATCTGGGACGAGATCGGCCTCGCGCGGCGGGAGACCTTCTCCGACCACCGGCACCTGATCATCTACGGCCAGCGGTCCGCCGACGACCGGCTCGTGTTCGGCGGCCGCGGTGCGCCGTACCACCTCGGGTCGCGCATCTCCCCCGCCTTCGACCGCGACCCGAAGGTCTTCGCGGCGCTGCACGCCACCTTGCTCGACCTCTTCCCGGTCCTGCACCGCACCCGGTTCACCCACGCGTGGGGCGGGCCGCTCGGGATCCCGCGCGACTGGACCGCCTCCGTGGGCCTGGACCGCGGCACCGGCCTGGCCTGGGCAGGTGGCTACGTCGGCGACGGCGTCTCGACCACCAACCTCGCGGGCCGGACCCTCTGCGACCTGATCCTCGAGCGCTCCACCGAGCTGACGGCGCTCCCCTGGGTCGGTCACCGGTCGCCGTCGTGGGAGCCCGAGCCGCTCCGCTGGCTGGGCATCAACGCGGGCCTGCGCGCGATGACGCTCGCGGACGCCGAGGAGCGCCTGACCGGACGGCCGTCGGTGATCGGAAAGGTCATGGCGCCGCTCGTCGGCGGACACTCGGCCTAGCGGCGCGGACCACTGGGCCGGGCGTACGGTCGCTGCATGGACGACGACCTCGAGCAGCTGACCCGCGAGGACCTGCTGGTCGCCGCGCATCAGATGCGCGACGCGATCCGGGCCCACCGCGATGCCTCGGGCCACGAGCTGTGCTGGCACCATCCCGCTCTCTGGGACCTTCTCCCGGAAGCGAGTCCGCCGGAGATCGAGGTGCCGGAGTGGCCGCAGTTCATGCGCGGGTGCGTCCGATACCGAACCTCACTCGACGAGCAGGCGGCAGACGCGCCGCGCGTGGCCCGCGAGGCCGGAGAAGCGTGAACAAGCGCGCGCTGGTCCGCCGGCCGGGTCCACGCCTCGACGAGGGGCTGCTGACCCACCTCGAGCGGGTCCCCGTCGACGTGGACAAGGCCCGGCACCAGTGGCTGAGGTACGTCGCGGCGCTCCAGGCCGAGGGGTGGGAGGTCTACGAGGTGGACCCCGCGGACCAGTGCCCGGACGCGGTCTTCGTCGAGGACACCGCGGTCGTCTACGGCGACCTGGCGGTCGTGTCCCGGCCCGGCGCCGACCAGCGGAAGCCCGAGACCGCGGGCACGGAGGACGCCCTCCTCGGGCTGGGCTACCGGGTGGCGCACATCGAGCCGCCCGGCACCCTCGACGGCGGCGACGTGCTCAAGCACGGCGGCACCGTGTGGGTCGGGCTCGGGGGACGCACCAACGAGGCCGGCCTCAACCAGCTGCGCGCCCACCTGGAGCCGCTGGGGGCCACCGTCACCGGCGTGCCGATCACCAAGGTGCTGCACCTGAAGTCCGCCGTCACCGCACTCCCCGACGGCACGGTGATCGGCTACGACCCGCTCGTCGACGACCCGGCCGCGTTCCCGTCGTACCTCTCGGTCCCGGAGGAGCCCGGCGCGCACGTCGTCCTCCTCGACGGGTCTACGGTGCTGATGTCCGCCTCCGCGCCGCGCACGCAGGAGCTGTTCGAGTCCAGGGGCCTGCGCGTGATCGCCGTCGACATCTCCGAGTACGAGAAGCTCGAGGGCTGTGTCACCTGCCTGTCGATCAGGCTGCGCGGCTAGACAGGTCGGCCGGGGTCAGACCAGCCCGTTGTCGGCGGTCTTGGCGGGCGCCGACCGGGTGCTCAGCCAGGCGGTGAAGAACGAGGTCAGGTCCTGGCCGCTGATCGACGCGGCCAGCGCCTCGAAGTCGGCCACCGACCCGTTGCCGTACGCGCGCTGCGAGACCCAGGTCTGCAGCAGCGTCCAGAACGCGGTGTCGCCGATCCGGTGGCGCAGCGCCTGCACGGCCATCGATCCGCGGAAGTAGACCGCACCGTCGAAGAGCCGCGTCGGACCCGGGTCGTCGATGGACAGCTTCCAGAAGCCGGCCTCCCCGTCGAAGGCGTCGTAGCTGTCGACGAGCCACTCCTGCATGGACTGGCCGCCCACCGCCTCGATGGAGTAGTAGGTCTGGAGGTACTGGGCGAACCCCTCGTTGAGCCAGACGTCGCGCCAGCCGCTGACGGAGACCGAGTCGCCGAACCACTGGTGCGCGAGCTCGTGGGCGACCAGGCCCGGGCTCGGTCCGCCGAGCGCCGGGTAGGTCGGGCGAGTCTGGTTCTCCAGCGCGAACCTCACCGGGAGGCTGGTGACGAGACCGCCCATGGCGGAGAAGGGGTAGGGCCCCAGCACCTTCGAGAAGGCCGTGACGATGGTGCAGGTCTGGTCGGCCAGCGCCTTGGCCGCCTCGCCGCGGGAGGTCCGGACCGGTGTGGCCGGGTGCTTGGAGACCGCGACGTAGTTGAGCACGCCGTTGCAGGTCACCGCACGCTTCTCGAAGTCGCCGCCCGCGAAGAACGCCAGGTACGTCGCCATCGGCTGGACGGCGCGCCAGTGCGTCGTGACCCGGCCGCGTCGCTTCTTCTCGGAGACCCGGACGCCGTTGGCGATCACGTCCTTGCCGCGTGGCACGGTGATCCGGATGTCGAAGGACGCCTTGTCGAGCGGGTGGTCGTTGGCCGGGAACCACCAGGCCGCCATGTGCGGCTCGTTCATGGTGACGACCTCGTCCGCGCTCGCCAGCCAGTTGCTCTCACCGTGCGAGCTCTCCGAGGCCGGCACGCCGGCGTACTTCACGGAGACGCGGAACTGGGATCCGTCGGCGATCGGCTTGGCCGGCCTGATCCTGAGCTCGTGGTCACCGGTCGATCGGAACCGGGCGCGCTTGCCGTTGACGGTCACCGACCGGACCGGCAGCAGGAAGTCGAGGTTGAAGCGCGACAGGTCCTGGGTGGCGCGGACGTCCAGCCTGGTCCGCCCGGCCAGCCGACCGGAGCCGAAGGCGTAGCTGTCGCGGACGTCGTAGTGGAGCACGTCGATGCCGCCGTTCCCGTCCTGCGGGAAGTACGGGTCGCCGATCCCCGCCGTGCCCGGGGTCGGTGCCTGCTGCGCGGCGGCGCGCGCGTCACCGAGTCCCCCGGCCAGCGAACCGGTCAACGAGCCGGCCAGCGCCAGCAGGGACGCCAGCAGGGCCGGGACGGGCCGGCTGCGCACGATCACGAGGCGCAACCTACCTGCGGGTCCTTAATGGGTTGCCGTCGACCGGTCCACCCGTCACCATGGTCCGCGACGCCCGGGATCTGCCCGGTGCTCCACGAGAGGAGGCGCAACCGTGACCATCACTGTCCTCGGCCTGCCCTCAGTCCGACTCTCTCTCATACTTTGGAGCACCCCCAGCGATGTCTCACCACGACTTCACGCAGTACCCCTCATTCCCTGACGACTTCATCACCGACGCCTACCGGCACGTCCCGCCAGAGGACGACCTGAGCGACGTCGACGAGCGGTTCGTCATCGGCTTCCAGTCCTACGACGACCTCGATGACGGCCAGCGCTGGTCGACCTGGCTCAGCGTCGAACCCCTCAGCCGTGGCCCCGAGCCGCGCCCGGACTGGGTGGTGACCTCGCAGGGCGCGATCGACACCGAGCTCGGTGTCCTCAAGACCGGCAAGGAGGCCGACGTTCACCTCGTCGAGCGCGCCGACCCGTACGAGCCCGACGGTGGTGTGGTGATGGCCGCCAAGCGCTACCGCTCGTCCGAGCACCGGACCTTCCACCGGGCCGCGTCCTACACCGAGGGCCGCTCGATGAAGCGGTCTCGCGACGAGCGCGCCCTCAAGCGCAAGAGCACCTTCGGCAAGCTGGTCGCCTCCGGCGAGTGGGCGGTCTCCGAGTGGGGTGCGCTGGTGCGCCTCTGGAACCTCGGGCTGCCGGTCCCCTACCCGGTCCAGATCGACGGCACCGAGATCCTGATGGAGTGGATCACGGTCGTCGACGAGTACGGTGCAGTCCAGACCGCGCCCCGGCTCGCCCAGACCCGGCCGTCGCCCGAGCTGCTGGCGTCGTACTTCCAGCAGGTCACCGACTTCCTCGCGACCATGGCGCAGCACGGCGTCGTGCACGGCGACCTCTCGGCCTACAACATCCTGGCGGCGGGCGAGCGGCTGGTGTTCATCGACATGCCCCAGATCGTCGACCTGGTCGGCAACCTCAACGGCATGGACTTCCTGCAGCGCGACTGCGCGAACATCTGCGGCTGGTTCCGGTCGAGGGGGCTCGACGTCGACGAGCACGCACTGTTCGGGGAGCTGATGGCGCACGCGTTCTGATCCCGGACGGCTAGGTTGCGCTGGTGAGGCGCAGCCGTGGGCGGGTGGTGCAGGTCGAGTCGCTGGCCGACTTCGACCGGCGCGTCGAGGCGGGTGCGACCCGGCTCAGCGGCTGGCGGGTGACGCGGGTGGACCTCCGCGACCGCGGCGACGTCCTGGCCGGGCTCCGGGTCGCCGGGGCGACGTTCCTCGGCTGCACCTTCGGCCCTGGTGTCGAGGACCGGCTCCAGAGCGAGGGCGCCCTGGTGCTGCCGCCGCTGACGATCGCGCCGGTGGACGTCTACCGGTCGACGCTCTACGCCGCCGGGGAGCTGTACGACGAGACGCCGTACCTGCGCTCCCTCGACGCCCGGGCCTACGCCTGGTCGCAGACCCGGGGCAACGCCGATGACGCGCTGGCGCGGTCGCTGCACGACCACGCGATCGACGAGGCCCTCAGCGCCTGGATCCAGCGCAAGCACCTCGTCGGCGTGATGGGCGGACACGCGGCGCAGCGAGGCGACGCTGACTACGCCGATGCGGCGCGGCTCGGACACGCGCTCGGCGCCCACCACGTGGTCGCCACCGGCGGCGGCCCCGGCGCGATGGAGGCGGCCAACCTCGGGTGCTACCTGGCCGACTCCCACGTCTCGCGGGTCACCGACGCGGTGGCCGCCCTGGCCGAGGTCCCGGCCTTCCGGCCCTCGGTGGACGAGTGGCTGCGGCCCGCGCTCGGGGTCTGCGCGGCGATCACCGAGCCGCACGACTCGTTGTCGATCCCGACCTGGCACTACGGCCACGAGCCGTCGAACGTGTTCGCGACCGGCATCGCCAAGTACTTCCGCAACGCGACCCGAGAGGCGACCCTCCTCGAGGTCTGCGACGCGGGCATCGTGTTCCTGCCGGGGGCCGGCGGCACCGTGCAGGAGGTCTTCCAGGACGCCTGCGAGAACTACTACGCCGACGAGTCCTCGGTGGCGGCGATGGTCCTGGTCGGTCGCACCTACTGGACCGAGACCCTGCCGGCCTGGCCGCTGCTCCACTCCCTGGCCCGCGGCCGCCCGATGGAGGAGCGCGTCCACCTCGTCGACCACGTGGACGAGGCCGTGGCACTCCTGGGTCAGGCGGCGAGCTCGCGGTAGCCGGTCATGGTGGCCGCCACGTCGCGGTAGTGCTCGACGAGCGCCTCGTTGACGGCCCGCCAC
Organism: uncultured Actinomycetota bacterium; assembly: GCA_963759065.1. Taxonomy (GTDB): domain Bacteria; phylum Actinomycetota; class Actinomycetes; order Propionibacteriales; family Nocardioidaceae; genus Nocardioides. The sequence continues at coordinate 358,904 of CAVWYA010000020.1, forward strand.
GAGCGCCCCTCGACCGACCGCCGCGCCGCGATCCCCATCCGGCGACGGAACTCCGGGTCGCGGGCGAGCCGGTCGACGTACCCACCGAGGTCGTCGCCGTCGCCCGGCTCGTAGAGGAAGCCGGCCACCCCGTCGGCCACGACGTCGATCGGCCCCCCGGAGCGCGGGGCGACGACGGGTACGCCGGACGCGAGCGCCTCCTGGGCGGACTGGCAGTAGGTCTCGTGCCGACCGGTGTGCACGAACACGTCCAGGGACGCGTACGCGCGGCCGAGGTCGGTGCCGTGCATCACACCGAGGAACCGGGCGTCGGGCAGCAGCCGCCGGAGCCGGCCCTCCTCGGGGCCCCCTCCGACGACCACCAGCGCGTAGCGGGGGTCGCCGGAGAGGTAGGTGAGGAGCTCGAGCTCCTTCTCCGGAGCCAGCCGGCCGACGTACCCCACCAGGAGTCGTCCGTCGGGTGCGAGCTGCCTGCGCAGCCCCTCGTCGCGGAGGCCGGGGTGGAACGCGTCGAGGTCGACACCGCGCGGCCACCGCGCGAGCCGCGGCACGTGCAGATCCTCGAGCTGCCGCAGGCTGGCGGTGGACGGCGCGAGGGTCCGGTCGACGAGGGTGTGGATCTTGCGGGTGAGGTAGACCATCGCGCGGATGCCGCCCCCACCGAGCCCGGGCCTGGCGTAGCGCTCGGCGAAGCCGATCAGGTCGGTCTGGTAGATCGCCACGCTGGGGATGCCGAGCTCCTCGGCCGCGCGGGCGGCCTGCAGCCCGAGCGTGGCCGGCGAGGCGATGTGGACCACGTCGGGCCGGAACCTCATCATCTCCGCGCGCAGCCGGGCCCGCGTCTCGAGCCCGACGCGGAAGTCCCGGTAGAACGGGAGGTAGGCCCCTCGGGTCGTGTGCACCGGGAACCCGGCGTACGACGCGGGGCCGGTCGGCGCCACCAGCTCGGCCTCGTGGCCCTCGAGACTGAGGTGCTCGAGCACCCGGCGGACCGAGTTGGTCACCCCGTTGACCTGCGGCAGGAACGACTCCGCCACGACCATGACACGCAACCGTGCGTCCGTCATGTCTGGGACGGTAGGCAGGGCGCCGCAACGGACGGCCAGCACCCGCGCAACGGCACGTGAACCCTGTGTGTCGGGCTGCTCAGCTCTCGATCGCGGCGAGCTGGCCGCAGGCACCGTCGATCTCGCGGCCTCGGGTGTCGCGAACCGTGGTCGGGATGCCGCGGGCCTCGAGCCGGCGTACGAACTCGCGCTCGTCGGCGGGATCTGACGCGGTCCACTTCGAGCCGGGGGTGGGGTTGAGCGGGATCAGGTTGACGTGCACCCAGCCCCAGGTGCCGCCCTCGTGGAGGACGTCGGCGAGCAGGTCCGCGCGCCAGGCCTGGTCGTTGATGCCGCGCATCATGGCGTACTCGATCGAGACACGACGGCGGGTCTTGTCGGCGTAGTCCCTGGCGGCGGCGACGGTCTCGGCGACCGACGATCGGGTGTTGATCGGGACGAGCTCGTTGCGCAGCTCGTCGTCGGGCGCGTGCAGGCTCAGCGCGAGCGTGACCGGGATGCCCTCGTCGCCGAGCTGGTTGATCCGCGGCACCAGCCCGACGGTCGAGACCGTGACGCCGCGGGCGGACATCCCGAGCCCGTCGGGTGCGGGGTCGGTGAGGCGGCGTACGGCGCCGATGACGGCCTTGTAGTTGGCCATCGGCTCGCCCATGCCCATGAACACGACGTTGGAGACCCGGCCCGGCCCGCCGGGCACGTCGCCGCGGTCGAGCGACCGAGCGCCGGCGACCACCTGCTCGACGATCTCCGCCGTGGACATGTTGCGCTGGAGCCCGCCCTGGCCGGTGGCGCAGAACGGGCAGGCCATGCCGCACCCGGCCTGGCTCGAGACGCACATGGTGACCCGGTCGGGGTAGCGCATCAGCACCGACTCGACGAGCGCACCGTCGAACAGCTTCCAGAGGGTCTTGCGGGTCGTGCCCTTGTCCGCCTCGAGGGTGCGCAGCGGCGTCATCAGCTCGGGCAGGAACGTCGAGACCAGCTCGTCGCGCTGTCCGGCCGGGAGGTCGGTCATCTGCTCGGGGTCGTCGACCAGCCGCTGGAAGTAGTGCGCCGAGAGCTGGCGGGCGCGGAACGCCGGGAGGCCGACCTCCTTCGCGAGCTCGAGCCGCTCGCCCATCGAGAGATCGGCCAGGTGGCGTGGCGGCTTCCCGCGACCCTTGGGCGCCTCGAAGACCAGGGGAAGAAGCTTGGGCGCGGCGTCGTCGGACATCAGTTCTGGTGCTCGACGAGATACCACAGCACCAGCGCGCCGACGCCGACCACGACGATCGCGGTGAGGACCATCCCGATCCAGAAGTAGGTACCGAACCGGCGGGTGCGCTGGTTGGCGACCAGCCCGATCGGGACGACGAGGGTGAGCAGCACGAACGGGAACAGGTCCTCGGCGCGGTCGTTGTCGGTGATCAGGCTGACGACGCCGTAGAACGCCGCCGGGACCAGCGCCACGAACAGCAGCCCGGTGAAGAAGCCCGACAGGGCGGCGAACGTCGGGTGGTCGCGGTGCCACCAGCTGGGCTGCGCGCTCGTCGTCGCCCGGCTCGTCGCCCGGCTGGTCGCCCGGCTGGTCGACCGGCTGGTCGACCGGCTCGTCGACGGGCTCGTCGACGGCCTGCTTGTCGGTGCTCATCACATCGATCGTAGGCGCTCGACGATGACGAGGTCCGGCATCTGCAACGCGCGCCACCTGTCGAGATCCGGCTCCGTGCGGGTCAGTGCCGCGGCCAGCACGGTCCAGGCCGTGCCGTGGCCGACCAGCACGACGTCGTCGCCGGCGTACGCCGAGAGAATGCCGTCGACCGCCCGCACCACGCGCTCGCGGCAGGCGGCAAGCGGCTCCCAGCCCGGAGCGGCCACCGCGTCCGGCACCGCGAACGCGCGGCGTACGGCGTCGTCGAAGTCCTCCACCCACTCGTTGCCGTCGCGCACCTGCTCGCGAAGCCCGTCGACCACGCCGACGTCGCCGTCGGTGAGCAGCTCGGCGGTCGCGAGCGCCTTGGGCTCGGGAGAGCTGAACCACGCCGCGCGCTCAGGCAGCCTTCCCGACTCGCGGAGTGCCCAGATGTCGTCGTACGCCGCGGGGTCGAGCTCCCACTCGTGCGCCGGCCGGGAGCGGTCGACCAGCGGCCGGCCGTGGCGGACCAGGTGGAGCATCTGGTGACGCTCCTAGAACACGGCGTAGTGCAGCAGGAGCCAGATCGGGGCGATGGTCGCGAGCAGCGAGTCGAGCCGGTCCATCAGTCCGCCGTGACCGGGGATCACCTGGCTCATGTCCTTGATGCCGAGATCGCGCTTCATCACCGACTCGCAGAGGTCGCCGAGGGTGGCCATGACCACCGCGATCAGCCCCAGCGCGACACCCACCCACCAGTCGCCGTCGAGCAGGGTGACGACCAGGAGGACGCCGGCGCCGACGGTGAAGACGATCGAGCCGGCGAAGCCCTCCCACGACTTCTTCGGCGAGATGACCGGGGCCATCGGGTGCCGGCCGAAGAGCACGCCGGCGATGTAGCCGCCGGTGTCAGAGGCGATCGTGACCAGGATGAAGGTGATGATCCCGGCGACGCCGTCGTCGTCGAGACCGGCACCGGTGCGGCCACCCTCGGCCAGCATCAGCGCGACGAACGAGCCGAGGAACGGCACGTAGAAGAGGGTGAAGATCGCAGCGCTGGCGTTCTGCACGTAGCCGTCGATGCCGCGCCGCAACAGCCAGAGCATCGTGGCGAGTCCGGTGACCGCGGTCGCCGACGCGAGCGCGGGTGCGCCCCAGACGTAGGCCACGACGACCATGACCGTGCCGCCGACCATCAGTGGCTGCTCGGGGATGTCGATCGCCTTGGCGAGCAGTCCCCTGTGGAGCTCCCAGATCGCGACACACACGGCGGCCGCGACGATGACCATGAACGCGGGCTTCCAGAAGAACAGGGACAGCCCGATGGCACCGAGCAGGACGACGGCGGAGCCGATCGCAGCCTTCAGGTCCCGACCGGCCCGGCCGTGGTCCTTGGCCGGGGGCGGAGCAGGAATGCTCATACCTCTATGAGCTCAGCTTCCTTGTTCTTCAGCATGTCGTCGATCGAGTCGGTGTGCTGCTTGGTGATGCCGTCGAGCCGCTTCTCGGCGCCGGTCACGTCGTCCTTGCCGGCCTCACCGTCGGACGCGAGCTTCTCCAGCGCCTGCTTGGCGCTGCGCCGCAGGTTACGGACCGCGACCCGGCCGTCCTCGGCCTTGGTGCGGGCGACCTTGATGTACTCCTTGCGGCGTTCCTCGGTGAGCTCCGGGAAGACACACCGGAGCACCTTGCCGTCGTTGGACGGGTTGACGCCCAGGTCGGAGTCGCGGATCGCCTTCTCGATGTTGGCCATCGCACCCATGTCGTAGGGCGAGATCAGGATGATCCGGGCCTCGGGTGCGGTGAACGACGCGAGCTGCTGGAGCGGCGTCGGGGTGCCGTAGTAGTCGACGAGGATCTTGTTGAACATGCTCGGTTGCGCCCGACCGGCCCGGATCGCGGCGAACTCCTCGCGCGCGGCTTCGACCGACTTGTCCATCTTGCTGTCGGCCTCTTTGAGGATGTCGTCGATCACCGCTGAACCCCTGTCCTGCCTGGTCTCGAGCGCCGGTCAGCTGGCGCTGACGAGCGTGCCAATCCTCTCACCCTGCACCACTCGCAAGATGTTGCCCTCGGTCTCCATGCCGAAGACGATCATCGGCAGCTTGTTCTCGCTGCACAGCGTGAACGCCGTCTGGTCCATGATCCGCAGACCCCGCGAGATCGCCTCGTCGTAGGTCAGCTCGTCGAACTTCGTGGCCGTCGGGTCCTGGTGCGGGTCGGCGCTGTAGACGCCGTCGACCCCGCTCTTGGCGACAAGCACGACGTTGCACTTGGTCTCCAGCGCACGCTGGACCGCGACCGTGTCGGTCGAGAAGAACGGCAGCCCCATGCCGGCGCCGAAGATGACGACCCGGCCCTTCTCCATGTGCCGGATCGCGCGGCGCGGAACGTAGGGCTCGGCGACCTGGCCCATCGTGATCGCGGTCTGCACCCGCGTCTCGACGCCCATCTTCTCCAGGAAGTCCTGGAGCGCCAGGCAGTTCATGACGATCCCGAGCATGCCCATGTAATCGGCACGCACCCGGTCCATGCCGCGCTGCTGCAGCTCCGACCCGCGGAAGAAGTTGCCGCCGCCGGTCACGACCGCGATCTGGGCACCGGCCTGGGTGACCGCCGCGATCTCGCGGGCGACCGTCTGTACGACGTCGGGGTCGATGCCGACCTTCCCTCCGCCGAACACCTCACCGGAGAGCTTCAGCAGGACTCGCTGGTAGCCGGGCATCTGTCCTCCGTGAGTGGTCGGGGTGAGGGTATCGGTCCGATCTCTAAGCGCCGACCTCGATGCGCGCGAACCGCGTCACCGTCGTGTCGGCCTCGTCGAGGACCGCCTTGACGGACTTCTTGTTCTCGGTGACCGACGGCTGCTCGAGCAGGACGACGTCCTTGAAGAAGCCGTTGAGCCGGCCCTCGGTGATCTTGGCGATCGCCTGCTCGGGCTTGCCCTCCTCGCGGGAGGTCTGCTCGGCGATCTCGCGCTCCTTGTCGACGATCTCGGCCGGCACCTCGTCACGAGTGAGGTACTGGGGCCGCATGGCGGCGATCTGCATGGCCGCGCCACGGGCCGCGTCGGCGTCGCCGGTGTATTCCACGAGCACGCCCACCGCCGGGGGCAGGTCGGCCGCGCGCTTGTGCATGTAGGCCACGACGTCGCCGCCGAACCGGACGAAGCGACCGAGCTCGATCTTCTCGCCGATGGAGATCGCGAGGCTCTCGACCACGTCACCGATCGTCTGGCCGTCGAGCGGGACGGCCTTGAGCGCCACGAGGTCGTCGGCCTGGGCCTCGGACGCCGCGTCGGCGATCTTCTGCGCGGTCGCGATGAAGTCGTCGTTCTTGGCCACGAAGTCGGTCTCGCTGTTGAGCTCGACGAGGACGCCCGGGGCGTGGGCCACCAGGCCGGCGGTCGCCTCGCGCTCGGCGCCGCGCTTGGCCGCCTTGGCGGCGCCCTTGACGCGCAGCAGCTCGATCGCCTTGTCGAGGTCGCCGTCGGCCTCGTCGAGCGCCTTCTTGCAGTCCATCATCCCGGCGCCGGTGAGCTCGCGGAGCTTCTTGACGTCGGCCGCGGAGAAGTTAGCCATGTCGGGGTGCTTCTGCTTCCTGTTGGTCAGCGGGTGGAGGGGGGGTGAGCCTCAGGCCTTGGCCTCGTCGGCTGCCTCGTCGGCGGCGTCGTCGGTAGCGGCGTCGGTAGCGGCGTCAGCAGTCGCGTCGGCAGACTCCTCGGCGGCGTCGGCCTCCACGGCCTCGCCGACGGTCTCGGTGAGCTCCTCGGTGACGTCGGTCTCGACCGCAGGCTCTGCGGGCTCCTCGACGGCCGCGGGCTCCTCGACGGCCTCGGGCTCCTCAACGGCCGCGGGCTCCTCAACGGCCGCGGGCTCCTCAACGGCTGCGGGCTCCTCGACGGCCTCGGTGGCCTCAACGGCCTCCGTGGCGGCGCCGGTCGCCTCGGAGGCGGCCTCCTTGGCGTCGGCGGGCGCGCTGGTCGCGGCCTCGGCGGCCTGCTCGGCGTCGCCGCCCAGCAGCTCGCGCTCCCACTCGGCCAGCGGCTCCTCGGCACCCACGGCCTCGGCACCATCGGTGCCGGCCTTGACGCCGGAGCGGGCGATGAGGCCCTCGGCCACCGCGTCGGCGACGACCCGGGTCAGCAGACCGACGGCGCGGATGGCGTCGTCGTTGCCCGGGATCGGGAAGTCGACCAGGTCGGGGTCGCAGTTGGAGTCGAGGATGCCGATGATCGGGATGTGCAGCTTGCGGGCCTCCTCGACGGCGAGGTGCTCCTTGTTGGTGTCGACGATCCACACGGCGGACGGCGTACGGCCCATCTCGCGGATACCGCCGAGCGACTTGTTGAGCTTGTCGCGCTCGCGGCGCATCTGCAGCAGCTCCTTCTTGGTGCGGCTGCTGCCGGCCACGTCGTCGAAGTCGATCTCGTCGAGCTCCTTGAGGCGGTTGATCCGCTGGTGCACGGTCTGGAAGTTGGTGAGCATGCCACCGAGCCAGCGCTGGTTGACGTAGGGCATCCCGACGCGCGTCGCCTGCTCGGCGATCGCCTCCTGGGCCTGCTTCTTGGTGCCGACGAACATGATCGTCCCGCCCTTGGCGACGGTCTCCTTGATGAAGGCGTAGGACCGGTCGATGTAGGCCAGCGACTGCTGCAGGTCGATGATGTAGATGCCGTTGCGCTCGGTCATGATGAAGCGCTTCATCTTCGGGTTCCAGCGACGGGTCTGGTGCCCGAAGTGGACGCCGCTCTCGAGGAGCTGGCGCATGGTCACGACTGCCATGTGACTCTTCTTCCTTGTGGTGGACCGCACCACCGTCTGCGGACCCTTCTCGCAGGGCCCGCCGGTTGTGGAGTCCGGTTGTGGTTTTCAGTTCGATCACGTCTCAGCGGGTGCTGGGGCGTCCTGACGCCTGCGCGCGACCCGACCTGACTCTTCGTCAGGACCGAGGGTCGTCGCCCGCGGGTGGTCGGGCCCCACAAGAGCGCCCGTCGCGGTCTGCATGCGTGCGAAGTCAGCCCCGGAGGGCTGCCGTTCAAGAGTAGTCGAGGGTCACCACCGTCCGCGAATCCTCCACAGCCTCCCCCACCGGGCGCGACGTCCACAGGTACGCCGCCGTGGCCCGTCTCCGGTCCGGTCCGGTCGTCAGGGTGACGGCATGGCTCCCCTGACCGCTCTCCTGCTCATGGCCGCGCTCGCCCTGCCCGGCACCTCGCCGGACCCTGTGGGCGTCTGGCCCCTGCAGCCGGAGCCGGAGGTGGTCCGCGGGTTCGACCCACCCGACTCGCCCTACGGCGCGGGCCACCGCGGCGTCGACCTGCTCGGCGCGGCGGGACAGCCGGTCCTGGCCGCGCTGCCCGGCACGGTGAGCTTCGCCGGGTCGCTCGCCGGACGCGGTGTCGTGGTCGTCGACCACGGCTCCACCCGCACGACCTACGAGCCCGTCGCGTCGACCGTTGTCGTCGGCACGCCGGTCGCCGGCGGGGCGCAGGTGGGCACCCTCCATCTCGCCGGCTCGCACTGCTTCCCGCGCGCCTGTCTGCACTGGGGGTGGATCGACGGCGAGACCTACCTCGACCCGCTCCGCCTGGTGGGCGCCGGGCCGGTCCGGCTGCTGCCTCTCTGGCGCGATCAGCCTGCGGCTCGGGCGTCCACGACGTCCGGTGTCGGCTACTCGATCAGCCGCACCGGGTCGCCGCCGATGTTGGCGTCCCAGGTCGTGATGTCGGACAGCGATCCGCCGGTGGTGAAGACCACCTTCACCGAGAACCAACAGCCGCCCAGGGTGGTCGGGTTGCAGTTGTAGTCCGGTGGGATGGGCACGATCATGTGCTGCAGCTGCCCGTTGTGCGTCGAGTTCTTGACCGTCACCTGACAACTCGGGGCCGTGGTGTACGCCCCGTTGTTGAGCGCGGCTCGACAGGGCAGGAAGTTGGGTCCGCTGGTGAACGACCCCGTGGCATCCACGGGCTTGGTCACCTGGACGGTGCCCTGGCAGGTGCCGCTGCAGTCGGCGACGTCGTAGAAGTCGAAGGCGATGTACTGGCCCTTGGTCGGCGGCAGCGCCCGGATCAGGTTGAACGTGCCGGTCGCGCCATCGGCGTTCTGGAAGATCGGCATCCGGTAGTAGCCCGCGACCGCCACCTGGCTGCGCATGGTCGACAGGGTGGGGACGGCACGAATCGCGAAGGAGTTGTTGCCGACCCCGCCCGCGGCACCCGCAGGCGTGTTTCCGGTGGCGTCGTCGGCGGCGGGGTTGTCCTTGGAGACGACCGTGGTCAGCGAGGTCCCGCTCGGGTTGACGTTCGGGAGCTGGGTGCCGCCGAACGTCACGTTGGTGCGCACCTGAAGGTAGTAGTCGCCGGCCCGGGTCGGCGTGAACCCGCCGCCGTCGCAGAGCGACACCCACTGGTGGAAGACACGCGACAGCTCCGGGTTGTAGGCCGTCTGCCTCGTGGTCCCGGTCTCGGTGGTCCACTGGTGCAGGGCCGTGGTCGGCGTGGTCAGGGTCCCGCGGAACTGCTTCGTGCAGCCCGCGACCACCGGCGCGGTGCGCGGGTCGGCGGTGTCGACCTGTTCGCGGACGAGGTACGTCGTGGTCGGCGCCGCCGTGGCTCCGAGGTAGTCGCCGTTGCAGAAGGTGGCCGGACTGGGAGGCGCGCTCGACGTCCCGGCCTTGTAGCGGTTCACGCCGTCGGTCAGCGTGTAGCTGTTCATCCGGTTCCACACGTTCGACGTGGTGAGCGACTCGCAGTTCTTGCCCGTCTGGGTGTACCCGGGGTCGTAGAGCTGGATGTCGAGCTTGGTCCCGACCGCGGCGGGCTCGACGTGGATCGCGAAGAAGTAGCCCTCTTCCTTGAACTCCGAGTTCGTCGAGCCGCTGCAGTTGATGACGCCGCTGGAGCACGTCTTGTTCATGTAGCGGTCGCCGTTGACCTTGTCGGTCCCGGGACCCTCGATGGTCGCCCAGAACTGCGGCGACGTGCTGCAGTTCGGGAACGGCGTGCTCGGCAGCGCGCTACCGACCGGCGACACGGTGGTCGACGTGCTGGGCGGCTCATTGCCGAAGGTGTTGCACGGGCTGCCCATCAGCGACGGGGCCGTGTAGTCGGCCACCGCGCTGCGGACGATCGTGGCCGTGTCGTAGCCGATGAACTGTCCGAAGGTGTTGTCGATCGTGCTCTTGATCGTCACCTTGAGCTCGCTCGGCCGGCTCCCTGGCCCCACGATGACCTGGCTCTGCCCGGAGTTCGGGTAGCCGTTGCGAGTGGCCGACGCGATGGCCGTGGAGGTGGCGCTGGCCAGGTCGTTGGGCATGTAGGTGACGCCGGCGAGCGCGGCCGCGTCAGCGGCCTTCTGGATCCGCTGGACCTCGACGTACCAGCGGGCCGTGTCGACTCCGAACGCCGCCATGCCGAGGAAGAGCACAGACGCGAGCAGCGCCGTCAGGACCGCGGCGTAACCCGCCTGGTCCCTGCGGCGCATCCCCCGCCAACCACGTCGCTTGGCCCTGCTCATAGGTGCTGTCCCGCCGCGCAGGTCAGGGTGGGCAGGGGTTCGAACTGGAAGACCGCATGGTCCTCGATCGTGACGTTCTGGGTGAAGAACCCGGTCAGGAAGTCGTGCTTGGCCTTCATGTAGATGCCGACCGAGTCAGGCGCGGTGTTGGCGCAGGCGTTGACGCTCGACGACAGCCAGGTCCCGCTGAAGTAGCGGAACTCGTCCTTCGACTTGACCCACTTGTACTTCACGCAGTTCGAGCCGCAGACCATGGTCGTGGCGTTGGTCGCGCCCGGATAGCCCTTGTTGTTCGCCTTGTAGATCCAGAGCTCCTGGATCGAGTCCTTGGGCAGCGCCGTTCCTGCGGTCTGGATGGCGTTGGCCGCCATCTGGGCCCACCCGGGCGCGTTCGACGGGGTGCACGGGGAGAGGCAGCTGCCGTCGTCGGTGGCGGTCCCGCCGGGGCCGGAGTCGGCGTTCGCCGACGCGGTGCGCCCGCCGTTGCGAACGGCAGACGTGAGGGCCACGTCGTCCTTCATCAGCAGCGCCATCTCGATGATGCCCAGCAGGAAGATCATCAGGATCGGCGTGACGAGGGCGGCCTCGACGACCACAGCACCGCGCTCTGAGCGCGGTCCGAACCGTCGCCTGGCCATCTCCCCCACCTTCCGCCGAAAAACTTCCAGTCACGAGGCTATGGAAAGCAACGATCGTTCGCGGGGGAACAGCGCGGCCTCATCCGATCGGCTAGTCCAGATGGACTACACAACCCACGGGTAGGCAGGCGTTCTCCACAGGTCGGGAGTCTCCGGGCCAGACAGGTCGGCGCGGATCGGAAGCCTCCTCCCAGGAGGTGCACGACATGACGACGACTGCCGCAAGCCGTCAGGCGCTGGGTGCGTACGGCGAGACGCTCGCCGCCCGGCTGCTCACGACGGAGCACGGGATGGTCCTGCTCGACCGCAACTGGCGATGCCGAGAGGGTGAGCTCGACCTGGTCCTGCGCGACGGCGACACGCTCGTCGCGTGCGAGGTCAAGACCCGCCGGAGTGACGGTTGCGGGACTCCGCACCAGGCGGTCGACGACGCCAAGCTGGAGCGGTTGCACCGGCTCGTCTGGCGCTGGGCCGAGGAGCACGACGTGCGGCCGGACGAGGTGCGCGTCGACCTGGTCGCCGTGTTCCGGCCGCGACGCGGCGCCTCGGTCGTCGAGCACGTCGAGGGGTTGGCCTGACATGCCGTTCGCGACGACGCAGACCGTGGCGCTCAACGGTGCGGTCGGCCACCTCATCGACGTCCAGGCCGACGTCTCGTCCGGCCAGGTGGCCACGGTGCTCGTCGGCCGTCCCGACGCCGCCCTCAACGAGTCGCGCGACCGGTGCCGGATGGCCATCATCAACAGCCAGTTCGAGTGGCCGTCCACCCGCCGTACGACGATCCTGCTCTCGCCGGCCGACCTGCCCAAGCGCGGCACCCACTACGACGTCGCGATCGCGGTCGCCGTGCTGGGCGCGACCGGCGTGGTGGCGCGCGCCGCGCTCGACGGGGTCGTCTTCATCGGCGAGCTGACCCTCGCCGGAGGGCTCCGATCGGTGCCCGGGGTGCTGCCGATGGCGATGGCAGCCGCGCAGCGGGGGGCTCGCCACGTCGTCGTGCCGGAGCCGCAGGTCCGGGAGGCGGCGATGGTGCCGGGGCTCGAGGTCCTGGGCATGCGGTCCCTGGCGCAGGTGGTCGCCGAGCTCCGCGACGAGCCGGTGCCGGAGGGGGCTCCGGTGGCCGCGATGTCCGGCACCCGCTTGCTGTCCTGGCGCGGCGACCAGCGGATGGAGGACGTCGACCTGGGCGACCTCGCGGGCATGGAGGACGCGCGCTACGCCGTCGAGGTGGCGGCGACGGGCGGTCACCACCTGCTGCTCTCCGGACCCAAGGGGTCGGGCAAGACCAGCATCGCCGAGCGGATCCCCGGGCTGCTCCCCGACCTGAGCCATGCCGAGTCGCTCGAGCTCACGGCGGTCCACTCGCTGGCCGGAGCGCTCGAGCCGGGAGACGGGATGATCACGCGCCCGCCCTTCGCCGCACCCCATCACGACGCCAGCACGGCCAGCCTGGTGGGCGGCGGCTCGGGCACCGTCCGGCCCGGCGAGATCAGCCGTGCGCACTGCGGCGTGCTGTTCCTCGACGAGTTCCCGCTGTTCCGGGCCGACGTGATCAACGCCCTGCGCCAGCCGCTCGAGAGCGGTGACATCAGCGTCGCCCGCGGCGAGGAGTCGATCGTGCTCCCTGCCAAGGCCCTCGTCGTCCTGGCCGCCAACCCGTGTCCGTGCGGCGACTTCCACCCCGACGCTCGCCACAACAGGTGCAACTGCCGCGAGGTCCAGCGTCGCGACTACCGGCGCAAGGTCACCGGCCCGATCACCGACCGGATCGACATCACGCGTCACCTCGCCGCTCCCACACCGACGGCCAAGCGCGACCGGTTCGCGGTCAGGGAGTCGACCGCCGAGGTGCGGGCGCGCGTCGAGCGGGCCAGGGCTCGGCAGGACGACCGCTACACCGGCGAGCAGTGGCGGCTCAACGGTCACGTGCCGGGGCCGGCTCTCGCCGACCGCTGGCCGATGACCGCCGAGGCCACCAAGCTCGTCGACGACCAGCTCTGGGACGGCCACCTGACCCGTCGAGGGGTCAGCCGCGTCCAGCGCCTCGCGTGGACGGTCGCCGACCTCGCCGGCGTCGACCGACCTGGGGTCGAGGAGGCCGAGGTCGCGCTGCGCCTGCGCACCGGCCGCCCCCTGCTGGCGTCGACCGTGCGGAGGGCGGCCGGATGACCGACGAGCGACTGGCCCGCCTCGCCCTCAGCATGCTGGGTGAGCCCGGAGGGCTGCGGATGGCCCGCATGGTCACCGACCTCGGGGCCGAGCAGCTCTATGCCCAGCTGCTCGCCGGTTGCGATCCGCATGGCATGCGGACCGACATCGCTGCCCGCCTCGTGGACATCGAGCCGGAGCGGGACCTCGAGCGGGCCGCACGCCGCGGCATCCGCTGGGTCGTCCCGGGCGACCCGGAGTGGCCCGCGTCGATCGACGACCTCGCCACGGTCGAGCCGCTGCAAAATCTGACCGGCGTGCCACTCGGGCTGTGGGTCCGCGGGCCACTGCGCCTCGACGCCCTCCCGGCGCCGGTGGCCGTCGTGGGCGCCAGGTCCGCAACGACCTACGGCACCGACGTCGCGGCCGAGCTCGGGGCCGGGCTGGCTCGCGCCGGCAGCACCGTGGTCTCGGGTGCGGCGTTCGGCATCGACCAGGCCGCACACCGGGGAGCCCTGGCCGGCGACGGGCCCACGGTCGCCGTCCTCGCCTGCGGCGTCGACCGCGCCTACCCGGCAGCGCACCAGCAGCTCCTCGACCACCTCGGCGAGCAGTGCGCGGTCGTGTCCGAGGTGGCGCCGGGCCGCGCGCCGATGCGGGTCAGGTTCCTGTCCCGCAACCGCGTCATCGCCGCTCTGTCACGGGGCACGGTCGTCGTGGAGGCGGCGGTCCGCAGCGGCGCCCTCAACACCGCGAGCTGGACCTCGAGGCTAAACCGGCCCCTCATGGGCGTGCCTGGGCCGGTGACGAGTGCCCCGTCCGAAGGCGTGCACCAGCTGATCCGGAGCGGGGCAGCGACGCTGGTCACCCGAGCCGACGAGGTCCTCGAGCTCACCGGGCTGATGGGCGACCACCTCGCGGCGTTCGCCCGCGCGCCTACGACCGCCCGCGACCGGCTGACCCGGCGACAGCAGCGGGTCCTCGAGGCGGTGCCGTTGGTCCGCTCCGCACCGGCCGACTCCGTCGCGCGCACGGCCGGGCTCGGGGTCGCGGAGGTCGACTCGGTGCTCGACGGGCTGGCCCGGTGCGGCCTGGTCGAGCGCATGCCGACGGGCTGGCGGCTCGCCGAGGCCGCGGATGAAGGGTGAGCGGCCATGAGGTTCCTACTCTGGGCAGGTGAGCGCGCGCCCCCCGGCCGAGACCGGGCACCCCGAGCTGCCCGAGGCACTCGCACGCGTGCTGGGCGACTACGAGCGCCACCTGACCTCCGAGCGCGACCTGACCCAGCACACCGTGCGCGCCTACGTCGGCGACATGGCGAGCCTGCTCGAGCACGCGACCCGACTCGGCCTGGCCGACGTGGCCGAGCTCGACCTGCGCTCGCTGCGCAGCTGGCTCGCCAAGCAGCAAACGCTCGGCCTGGCGCGGACGACGCTCGCGCGACGGGCCACGGCGGCCCGCGTCTTCACTGCCTGGCTCCACAAGACGGGGGCGGCCACGCTCGATGCCGGGGCGACACTGGGTTCACCGAAGGCGTTGCGGACGCTGCCAGCGGTGCTGCGGGCCGACGAGGCGAGCGACCTCATCCGCTCGGCGGCGGACCTGGCGGACGACGGCAGCCCCGTGGGGCTGCGCGACGTGGCGATGCTCGAGCTGCTCTACGCGACCGGGATCCGGGTCGGCGAGCTGGTGGGGCTCGACGTCGACGACCTCGACCACGACCGCAACGTGGTCCGGGTGCTCGGCAAGGGCCGCAAGGAGCGGACGGTGCCGTTCGGCCACCCGGCTGCCCGGGCGCTCGACCGCTGGCTGGCCCACGGCCGACCCGCTGTGATCGCCGACGGCGCGGGCGGAGCGCTGTTCCTCGGCGCTCGCGGCCGGCGGATCGACCAGCGGGCGGTGCGTTCGCTGGTGCATCGCCGGATCGCCGAGGTGCCGGGCGCGCCCGACATCGGACCGCACGGGCTGCGCCACACCGCGGCCACCCACCTGCTGGAGGGCGGCGCGGACCTGCGCTCGGTCCAGGAGCTACTCGGGCACGCGTCCCTCGCGACGACGCAGCTCTACACGCACGTCACGGCCGACCGGCTCCGGGCTGCCTACCGGCAGGCCCATCCGCGGGCCTGACGGTCGGGTCGGCGTCAGCCGGCGAGCTGCGGGTCGCTGCAGCTGGGCCGGGCGAGCGCGAACATGTCCGCGCCTCCGACCGTCACCCCGAGCTGCTGCGCCAGCACCGGCGCCAGGTTGGAGTTGAGCTGTGCCACGAGACCGGAGTTCACGGTGCCGAGTGCGCTGCTGATGAGGGTGCTCATGGCCGAGGTGAGCCCTGGGATGCTGCTGAGCGACACGGTGGTCGTGATGCCCAGGAGGTTCTTCAGCTTGACGGTCGCCCCTGCGGGCACGCCGGGCGTGGTGATGCTCGGCACGATCACGCTGGAGCCGTAGCGCTTCCCGGTGCCGTAGGCGTCGGGGGGATGGCGGAAGCTCACGCTCCCGGTGGTCATGGTTCCCGTCGACGCCGCGGAGGTGGGCACCGCCAGGTCGACGGTGACGGTCCCGAGGCCCAACAGGTTCACGGTGGCGTTGATCTGGAGGTTCGCGCTGACCTCGAGGTCCGATACCAGGCCGGACCTCACCTGCACGTCGATCCCCTCGGCGTTGGTGGCGAGGGTGGCGTCGCCACACACGATCTGCGTGAGGGTGCCCTCCGCGCCGGCCAGGAAGACCCGGCTGGCGACCGTGGTCTTGACCGTGGCCGTGGCCACGAGCAGCGGAAGGTTCATGTCGGCGAGGGTTCCGGTGAGGTTGAGATCGACCTGACCGGTCTTGGCCTTCGCTTTGCCGACGCCGCCGCAGGCCAGCTTGGGCGACTCGCCGACCTTCAGCGAGAACGTCGCGCCGGCGTTGAGCACCGGGATGGTCGCGCTGAGACCAGGGATGAGCAGCGTGTTCGAGCCGTTGGCCAGGTACGCCGCCCCGGTCACCAGGTCGAGGATGCTGAAGCTCGCGGCCAGCGCAGCGGTGTCGGCGGTGGAGATGCCGAGCAGATCCTTGACGGCGATGGTCTGCAGGACGTTGACGTGCGTGCTGAGGTACTGCAGCAGCGTGACCGAGGCCGTCGGCCCTCCGTGGTTCTGGAGCACGGTGGCCATGGCGGCGTAGAACTGACCCAGCGTCAGGCCGTCGAGCTTGAGCAGCTCGTCCGGGGTGCCGACCCCCAGACCCGACACCCCGACCAGGTCGAGGAGGGTCACGTTGGCGGCGGCCAGGCCCTGGTACCCGACCAGGGTGCCGCTCACGGACGAGATGTTGAGCAGACCCGGCAGCAGCCGGTTGAGCAGGTTCGCCTGCGCCGTGTCCACACCGACGGCGAAGGAGCCGAGGCGGAAGCACGCGGCCGGTGCCGGCACCGCGACCGCGGTGCGCAGGGCCGAGCCGCTGGTCGGCATGAAGGCGAAGTTCACCGAGCCGGCCGCGGTGATCTCCACGGCGTTCGGGACCTCGGTCCCGCTCACGACTCGCGTCGCACCACCCGACACCGTGTCCAGGATCCCGGTGGCGGTGTCGATGTGCGCGAGCTTCGCGGTGACCGTCGGCACGTCACCGAGCACGTCATCGTCGTTGCGCGCCACGGCGCGGGTCACGGCGTTCGCGAGGGTGGCCTGTCCGTTGTACCCCGCCTGGATCTGCGACGCGGTGCGGCCGTCCACCAGCCGTACGACGTCCAGCGCGACCACGTCGGCGAGGGTCTGCATGTCCCGCCGGACGACGCGCTGCATGCCCAGGTCCACCGCCATCGCGCTCGAGGGCACGAGGACGACCAGCAGCAGGGCGACCATCGGGATGATGGCGCCACGCTCGTCGCGCCGCCGCCGCCGACGCACTAGCTGACCCTCGCCGTGGCGTCGTAGGTGAGGTGCTCGGGCAGCAGCAGGCCGACCCCTGGGAAGTTGGGCAGGAGCGGGTTGTCCTTGTAGCGGTAGTCCAGGCTGACCGTCACGCAGTCCTTGGTCGGGTCGGAGGCGCACGCGGCCGTGATCACCGAGCAGGTGCCGACGGTGACCGTGTCCTTCTTGAGGGGCGAGCCACTGGCGGTACCGGCGCAGGTGATGCCGTAGGCGTTGACGTTGAGCGCGTCATTGATCGCGTCGAGAGCCGCCTGCTCCTTGTCCACAGCGTCCGGGTAGGGCGAAACGGCGGCCGCGCGCGCTCCTTCGGCCGCCCCCTGGCTCAGCGCCTGGCGGAAGCTCAGCATGTAGCCGTAGCTGATGACGCCGAAGACCAGCAGCATCAAAAGGGGTGCCACCAGCGCAATCTCGACCGCCGCGGCTCCGTTCTGGCCGCGCCGTCGAGGCGCCCTCCCTGCAACCATGCAAAAATCTTTCTGTGCTCCCGTGTTCCCCCGCGAGCACGCCCCTCCCAAGGCGTGTTGCGAGGCTAGGGCCCCAGTCCCGAACGCGCGGGCATTTCATGGCCCACTGGCCGATCGGGCGAGTCACAGCGACACTGGTCCAGCCCGGTCAGGGGCCTTTCGGCGGGTCGATGTCCGCCTGCGCCAGCTCCTCGACGTTGACGTCCTTGAAGGTGAGCACCTTCACGGTCTTGGCGAAGCGCGCCGGCCGGTACATGTCCCAGACCCACGCGTCGCTCATCGACACCTCGAAGAACACCTCGCCGGCCTCGCTGCGCGCCTTCACGTCGACCTGGTTGCACAGGTAGAAGCGGCGGTCGGTCTCCACGACGTACTTGAAGATCGCGACGACGTCGCGGTACTCGCGGTAGAGCGTGAGCTCCATCTCGGTCTCGTACTTCTCGAGATCCTCCGCGCTCACCGTGAGATCACCGCACTTCCTCCAGCTCCTCGGCCATCTCAAGGGAGACCGCCTGCTCATTCTGGCTGTCGCCATTGTGCAGGTCGTCGAGGGGTTCGAGTCCCGCGGCCCGCCGCACGTTGACGAACCGCATGCGATGCACCGGCGAGGGGCCGTGCTCGGTCAGGGCCGCGCTGTGGGTCTCGGTGATGTAGCCCTTGTGGGTCTTGAAGTCGTAGACCGGCCATTCGGCGTCCAGCTCGGTCATGAGCCGGTCGCGGGTCACCTTGGCCAGGACCGATGCGGCCGCGATGCAGCCGGCGACCCGGTCGCCCTTCCAGACCGCGAGTCCGGGCACCCCGAGCCCGTCGACGGGGAACCCGTCGGTCAGCACGTACGCCGGAGGCAGCTCGAGCAGGGCCACGGCCCGCCGCAGCGCCTCGACGTTCGCGACGTGCATGCCGAGCCGGTCGCACTCCTCGTGCGAGACGACCACGACCGACCACGCGACGGCTCGGCGCACGACCTGGGCGTAGACGCGGTTGCGCGCCTTCTCGGTGAGGAGCTTGGAGTCGGCCAGCCCCGGCACGATGCCGGACTTCCCGGACGGGAGAATGCAGGCCCCGGCGACGAGCGGGCCGGCGCACGCACCGCGGCCGGCCTCGTCGACCCCCGCGATCGGCTCGATGCCGTGCCGGCGCAGGGCGCGCTCGTAGCCGTAGAGCCCGGCGTCGCTCCGGACCGTGGCCCCCCTCGGCAGCGCTGACACAGGACTAGTCTGCGTCGGGGACCTTGTCGAAGGCGTCGGTGCCGTCACCGCCGCCGAGCCGGGACAGCGGCCAGACCAGCGCGAACACCTTGCCGACGATCAGGTCGGTGTCGACGTAGGGGTTCTTCGTGCACTCGGTCTCGCCCTCGAGGCACATGTGCACCGTCGAGTCGGCCGAGTGGGCACGGTTGTCGCCCATCACGAACACCGCGCCCTTCGGCACGGGTCCGACGCTCCACTTGCAGTTGCCGGTCATCGGGCCGAAGCAGTCGTGCTGGTCGATCTCGCCGGGGAGGGTGTAGCCCTTCTCGTCGACGGACATGCCGTTGACCGAGAGCCGGCCCAGGTTGTCGCAGCACACGATGGTGTCGCCGGCGACACCGATGACCCGCTTCACGAGGTGACCGCCCGAGGGGTAGAGGCCGATCTTCTCCAGCACCTTGCTGGCGGGGTTCCCAGGAGCGCCCACGTCGTCGGGGCCGAGCCAGCCGCCCGGGTCCGCGAAGACCACGACGTCACCGCGCTGCGGCCCTCCGCCGCCCAGGTAGGACACCTTCTGCACCAGGATCCGGTCGTTCTTGACCAGCCCGGGCTCCATCGACTCCGACGGGATGTAGAACGCCTGCACGAAGAACGCCTTGAGCACGACCGCCAGCAGTACCGCGATCAGCAGCAGGATCAGGGTCTCCTGCCAGATCGGGATGTGCGGCCGCTCGGCCTTCGAGGCCTTGGACGACGATGCCTCGAGCCTGGCACTGGTGCCGGTGTCGGCGTCCTCGATCGTCATGTTTTTTCGGGGTCCCCGCGGAAGCGAGAGCTGACCGCGCGTAGCGCGCCCACCGAGCGGTTTCGTGGGGTGATCACGCTGGGGAGTCTAGGTCGGGCCGGATCAGGCCTCGCGGCGTTCCTTGATCTTGGCGGCCTTGCCGCGCAGGTTGCGCAGGTAGTAGAGCTTCGCGCGGCGTACGTCGCCGCGGGTGACGATCTCGATCTGCTCGAAGATCGGCGAGTTCAGGGGGAAGGTTCGCTCGACACCGACGCCGAAGGAGACCTTGCGGACCGTGAACGTCCGGCCGACGCCCGACCCGTGGATCCGGATCACGACGCCCTGGAAGATCTGGATCCGGGAGCGGTTGCCCTCGACGACCTTGACGTGGACCTTGATGGTGTCGCCGGCGCGGAAGTCGGGGACGTCGTCGCGCTTCAGGGCGTTGCCGAGTTCGGCAATCACGTTGCTCATTTGATGCTCCTCGCGAGCGCCACAGGTCGGCCGCGGAAATCGGAATGTGTGTGCATGGAGTTGTGCTGCGCTTGAGGCTGGCGCCAGACCAGTGATGACCGTGGACTCCCCTGTGGCAGAGATCCGGCCGTTACTGGGCCAAGGAACGAGTCTGCCACAGGCGCGGCGGACCGACCCAATCCGTCAGTGACGCTTCTTGGTGAGGACGACGGCCAGCGGAGGGGCCTCGAGGTCGGTGCGCACGCGGAAGCCGGCCTTCTTGTACATCCGGATGTTCTCCGCGCTACGGGCCCCCGTGAACAGGATGTGCGACGTCGCCTCGGGCGGGGCCACCGCCTGGATGTGCTCGAGCAGGGCCCGCCCGAGTCCGCGGCCCTGGAGGTCGGGCGCCACCATCACCCGGCCGATGTCCCAGGACTCACCTTCCAAGCGCCCGCGCACCGCTCCCACGAGCCGGCCCTCGCTGCGCACCACCCAGGTCGACCACGTCTTCATCCACTCCTGCACGTCGCCCAGGGACTCGTGGAGCGGAGGGATCTCGGCCAGGCTGTCGTTGGCCAGCGCCTCCTGCACCCAGCAGGCACGCTGCAGCGTGAGCAGCTCGCCGGCGTCACCCGGGCGCGCCGGGACGATCTCCCACTCGGTCGCCGCCCCGCTCGGGTGCAGCAGGTCGGGCCGGCGCTGCGCCGTACGCCGTCGGGCCTGGTCGCGCCGCCAGGCGGCGACCGCCGCGTGGTCGCCGGACAGGAGCACCGGGGGTACGTCGAGGCCGCGCCACGACGCGGGCCGGGTGTAGACGGGGTACTCCAGCAGCCCGTCCTCGTGCGACTCCTCGACCAGCGACCCGGCGTTGCCCATGAACCCGGGCAGCAACCGGACCACGGCCTCGGTGACCGCCACGGCGGCGACCTCGCCGCCGTTGAGGACGTAGTCGCCCAGGGAGACCTCGACGACCTCGGCGCGGGTCGCCGCGTGGTCGATCACACGCTGGTCGATGCCCTCGTAGCGCCCGCACAGGAACACCAGCCGCTCGCGGGTCGCCAGCTCGCGGGCCGTCGACTGGCTGAACGGCGTGCCGGATGGCGTCGGCACCACCACCGTGGCGCCGTCGATCCCGAGCGCATCGAACGCCTCGCCGAAGGGCTCCGGCGTCATCACCATCCCGGCTCCCCCACCGAACGGCGCGTCGTCGACGGTGTGGTGCCGGTCGTGCGTCCACTGCCGCAGGTCGTGAACGTGCAGCTCGATGAGGCCCTTGTCCGCGGCCTTGCCGGTGAGTGACTGCCTCAGCGGCGCCAGGAAGGCCGGGAAGATGGTGAGGTAGTCGAGCCTCACTCGTCGTCCTCCGAGTCGTCGGGCAGCGGGGTGACGAGCCCGGGGCGGTCGGCGATCACGACCCGGCCGCCGGCGACGTCGACCTCGGGCACCAGCGCCTTGACGAACGGCACCAGCGCCTCCCGACCGTCCGGGGTCGTGATCCGAAGCAGGTCCTGGGCCCCGCCGTGCACGAGGCCGGCGACGGTGCCGAGCGGCGTGCCGTCCTCGTCGTACGCCGCGAGGCCGACCAGCTGGTGGTCGTAGAACTCGTCGGGGTCGTCCGGGGTCGCGTCGGCCGGGATCGAGGCGTGCAGGACGATCCCGCGGGCGGACTCCGCCGCAGTGCGGTCGGGCAGCTCGTCGAAGGACAGCAGGAGCACGGTCCCGTGCATCCGGGAGGTGGACACCGTCAGGCTGGGCAGAGACGACGCCGAGCCCGGCGGGGGCTCGGCGCGCAGCGTGCTGCCGCGCGCGAACCTCCGCTCGGGCTCGTCTGTGCGTACGTCGACGGTGACCTCGCCGCGCAGGCCGAACGGTTTCCCGATCCGGCCGACGACGACGTCTATGTCAGCGGCGTCGGTCGACATCCACGAAGTCGATCCGCGCGCCACCCTTGCCGGACAGCGCCGAGATCACGGTGCGGAACGCGGTGGCGGTGCGCCCGCCGCGGCCGATCACCTTGCCGAGGTCGTCGGGGTGGACCCGCACCTCGAGGATCGAGCCGCGACGGAGCTGCTTGTCGCGCACGACGACGTCGTCGGGGTGGTCGACCACCCCGCGGACCAGGTGCTCCAGCGCGTCAGCAAGCACGGTCAGGATTCCGACTTCTCGGCGCCGAGCTCTGCATCCCTCTGGTCGGCCTCGGCGTCCTCGGCCTTGTCAGCGGCACCCTCGGGCGTCTCGTCGGCGGGGACCGGTGCGGCCTCCTCAGCGGCGGGCGCCTCGACCTCGGCGGCAGGAGCCTCGGCCTCGGCAGCGGGGGTCTCGGCCTCGGCGGCCGGAGCCTCGTCGGCGGGAGCGTCCTCAGCCGGAGCGTCGGCGGTCTTCTTGGCGGTGGCCTTCTTGGCGGCCGCCTTCTTGGTGGCGGCCTTGTCCGTCACGGCCTCGCCCGAGCCGGTGCCGTGCGCGTCGGCCAGCGCCTTGTTGAAGGCGTCGAGCTTGTCCGGCTTGGCCTCGGCGGTCTTGAGCGTGCCCTCGGTGCCCTTGAAGCCCTTGAAGGTCTGCCAGTCACCGGTGATCTTGAGCAGCTTGGCGACCGCGTCGGACGGCTGCGCGCCCACGCCGAGCCAGTACTGGGCCCGGTCGGAGACCACGCTGATGTACGACGGGTCCTCCTTGGGGTGGTACTTGCCGATCTCTTCGATCACCTTGCCGTCGCGCTTCTTGCGCGAGTCGACGACGACGATGCGGTACTGCGGCACCCGGACCTTGCCCAGGCGCTTCAAACGGATCTTGACTGACACAGCTGTGGTGTCTCCTCGGAATCAGTGGTGGTGGAGGTCGGAACACACGTGTGGGGCACCGAGTCTCGATCTCCGATGGGCCTCGCGCGACCACGGTTGAGAGGGACCGGGGCGCGCAGGACTCGACCGGCAAGTCTGCCAGACAGAGGTCCGGGCGCCGAATCGCGCTGCACTTCCGGCAACCGGCCGCGTGGTCGAGGCATCACACCGATGTGCACACCCTGACGCGTCGCCGTCTGAGCGAGCGACACTCCTGGCTCTACCCAGTTGCCGTCCGCGCGCACCAGGCCCGCCGCCACCTCGCCTGGCTCACCTCCGACACGACCTGGGCGACCCGCGCGGCGGGCACTCCCGAGCTGCCGGTGCGGGTCAAGAAGCACGGCTCGCTTCTGCTGCGCGACCTCTCCCCCGACGAGATGGCGCTGCAGCACAACAAGGTCGTCAACCTGCGGCTGGCCAGCGCCCGCACCGACGGCGTCGTGATCCGGCCGGGCGAGACGTTCTCGTTCAACAAGGTCGTCGGCAACTGCACCCGCCGCAAGGGGTACGTCGTCGGCATGCGGCTCTCCAACGGCGACGCGAAGGCCGGCGTCGGCGGGGGCATCTGCCAGCTGGCCAACCTCCTGCACTGGATGTTCCTGCACTCCCCGCTCACGGTGGTCGAGCGGTCCGAGCACAGCTTCGATCCGTTCCCCGACAAGAACCGCGTGCTCCCGTGGGGCGTCGGCTGCTCGATCGTCTGGAACTACGTCGACCTCGTGGTCCGCAACGACACGGAGACCACGTTCCAGGTGCAGACCTGGCTCGAGGAGAAGCACCTGCGTGGCGAGCTCCGGGCCGACCGGCCGGTCGACCACTCCTACAAGGTCGAGGCCCGCGACGAGGAGTTCGTCAGGGTGGGCGAGCGAGTCTGGCGTCGCAACGAAATCTGGCGCATCGTGGTCGACCGCCGTACCGGGGACAAGGTGGGCGAGGAGCTGCTCAAGCGCAACTGCGCGATCGTGAAGTACCCGCCACCCGAGCACCTGATCGTCGACCTCGACCAGGACGGCGTGCGCGTGCCCCGAGCAAGGCCTCAAGCGGTGGCCGGGTAGTCCGGGCAGGTGCGCCGGTAAGCCTCCCCCGCCATGTACGTCGCCCATTCGGTGGGCGTCATGTTCCGGCCGGCCAGGTCGCAGGCGGCAGCGGCGAGCCGCTCGGGGTCGAGCGTCCACTCGACCACGCCGAACTCGCCGTTCACGACGAGCGCCTCGCCGTCGGGGCGCAACCACCCCTCGACCACGCCGGCCGGCGCGTCGCTCGGGATGACACCGAGCCGGGTCCACGAGCGGCTGTCGTAGAGCTGCACGGTGCCGTCGTCGGCGGTCACCAGGAGCCGGTCTCCGTCGGTGTCGAAGGCCATACGCTCGGTCGCCGCTCGCGAGCCGGCCAACGAGGCCACCGGCTCGAGCGAACGGCCGTCGTACTCAGCGATGTCGCCGGCGCGGTCCCCGCCGACGACGCGTCCTGTGCTGCTGACCGCCACGTCCGAGACGGCCACGGCGCTCCGGACGGCTCGATCGGAGGCGATGTCCAGGCGGGCCAGGCCGTACTGCTCGTCAAAGGCAGCGAGCAGCTGGTCGCCGGTCTGGTAGCGGAAGGAAGTCACCAGCAAGGTGCGTCCGTCGGGGTCCGCGGCCACCCAGACCGGCACTCCGGGGGCGGACACCCTTCGGCCGGTGCGACCGCCGGTCGCGGCGTCGACCTCGTAGAGCGACCACCCGGCCGCACTGGTGTCCCTGAAAGAGAGCCAGGCGCGCTCACCGTCTCCGGCCGGAAACGCGTCGAAGCTGTTGTCCACGATGGTCGGGTCCGCCGGCGGGCGGTGGGTGCCCGCGGCCACGTCGTACAGCTCGGTGTCGGCCGGCGCGTGGCCGTGGACGAGCAGTGACGTGCCGCCGAGCCACGTCGGGCTCGAGCCGTCCGGAAGCTCGAGCGCCGGACGACCCTCGCCGACGTCGAGGACCGAGACCCGGGTCGCCGTGGCCCGGTCCACGAGGGGAAGGTAGCGGCCGCCGTCGTCGTAGCCCGCCAGCGCAGCGGCGTCCGGTGCGAGCAGTCGCGAGACCGGGCCGGAGCCATCCAGGCGCCAGCGGTAATAACCGCGCGCGAAGACGACGAGCTCCGTGCCGCCAGAAACCGCGAGGTCGCCGACCTCCCCCAGCTGCGGGTCCAGCCGACGGCCCGTGATCAGACCGCTGGCCAGGTCCCGCTCCTCGACCTCCCCGTTCGAGGTGCCGCAGTAGAACCTGCCGATGCGGTCGGCCACGGCGAAGCCGGGACAGGGGTCCTCGTCCGCGTCGGAGCTCAGATCGACCGACCACTCCCGCTTCCCCGAGGCGAGGTCGAAGGACACCAGCCCCTCGTACCCCGTTGCGATCAACTGTCCGTCCGGGGTGACCGCCAGGTGCTCGTGGGTGGTCAGCGGCGGCGCGTCGAGGGTCCGCCGGATCTGCACCGTCCTGGCGTCGACCTCGCGGACCGGTCCGGCGAGCGAACCGAGGTAGAGGCGGTCCCGCGGGCCGAAGACGACCGAGGCTCGGTCGGCGACAATGAACAGCGTCCTGGGCAGCGGCAGCCCGGTGAGGCGGCCCAGCTCGTGCCCGCTGCCGACGTCCCAGACAGCGAGGTCGCCGTCCAGTCCGCCGGCCACCGCGACCCGGGCGCCGGTCGCATCCAGGGCCACGTCCGAGCCGCTGAACGGTGTGGCCACCGGACCGAAGAGCAGTGACCTCGAGGCCAGGTCATAGACGCTCAGCAATGTGCAACCGGTCCCGTTGTCGTCGGCCAGCCCCTCCGCCGTACCGCAACGATCGTGCTGGTCGGCGTCGAAGACCAGAAGCGCGACCCGACGGCCGTCGGCGCTGACCCGGACCACCGCGACGTCCTCGCTGGGCCGCGCCGGCTGCTCGAACTCAGGACCGAGCTCCCCGTGGCCAGGTCCACCACCTGCAGGTGGGTGCCGGTGGCCAGCACGGCCTGCCCGGTGCCCGGAACGACGTCCCCCTGCACGAGCGGACGCTCGGTACTGCGGTAGCCGAGGAACCCAGGGGCGTCGGTGAACGTGCCGAACAGGGCCGCCTCGGAGAGCGCGTCCGCCTCCGCGTGGTACGCCTCGACGGCGAGTAGAGCCGCGACAGCCCGGTTGGTGGAGCGCGCAGCGATGGATCGCCCGACCAGCGACTCGTGCAGTGCCTCGCGCTCCGCCGTGCGCGCGGAGTCGCGCTGCTCCTCGGCAGTCCGGCCTCGGTCGAGCGCGAGCAGGCCGGTCCCGGCCGCCAGCAGCACCAGGGCGACGGCGCCGACCAGCAGGCCGCGCAGCCGCCGGTTCTGGCGGCGCTCTCTACGGGCTTGGGCCTCCAGCGTCCGTCGCTCGCGCGCCAGGTGCGCCTCGGAGGCGGCGAGGAAGTCGCGCTCCTCCTCGGTGGGCATCGACCCCGGGCGCGCGGCCCAGTCCAGCGCCGCCTCCAGCCGCACCCCGGCGTACAACTCGCTGTCGGGACGGTCGAGCCGTTCCCACTCCGAGGCCGCCGCCGCCAGGTGCCGCCAGACCTGGCGGGCCGTCCGGTCCTCCTCCAGCCAGCCGCGCAGACGCGGCCAGGCTCGGATCAGCGCCTCGTGGGCCAGCTCGAACGAGCCCCTGTCGCTGGTGACCAGACGGGTCCGGACCAGGAGGTCGAGCACCCTGGCCCGGTCGGCGTCCGCAAGCGCCACCTCGCGACCCACCGGCGTTCGTGCGGGCTCCCCCGCCTCGGCCAGCCCCGCCATCCGCAGCATCAGCCACCGCAGCTGCTCGCGCTGCTGGTCGGACAGGCCCGCGTACACCCTCTCCGCGCTGGCCGCTACCGCGTCCGAGATGCCTCCGCTCTCGCGGTAGTCGTCGACGGTCAACAGGTTCGCCTCGCGCCGGGACCACGTCTCGCTGAGGGCGTGCGAGAGCAGGGGCAGCGCGCCCGGCTGGTCCTCAGCGTCGCGGAGCATCAGGTCGACCAAGCCGTGCTCGAGCCGAAGGCCGGCCACGCGCGCGGGCTCCTCGACGACCCGGCGCAACTGGTCGCGCGAAAGGGGCGAGACGAGGTAGAGGCCGCGCTCGGCCAGCCGGGCGAAGTCCGGGTCCGCGGCCAGGGCCGGCAGGTGGTCGGCCCGCACGGTGAGCACCACCGGACCCCGGTTCGCCACGTGGTCGGTGAGCGTCCGCAGCCACAGCAACACGTCCTCGTCCCGACCGTGCTTGAGCGCGTCCTCGGCCTGGTCGACGCACAGCACCGCGCCCGGGTCAGCCGCCAAGGCGGCCGCGATCGCCGCGACCGGGTCCGCCCCCGGCGTGCACACCACGGACCGGCGGCCCTGGAGGAGCAGCGCAGGGACCAGTCCGGCCTTCATCAGCGAGGACTTGCCGCTCCCGGACGGGCCTGCGAGAACGAGGAGCCGGACACCGAGCAGCCGGGCCAGCCCCGCGGTCACGTCCTCCTCGCGGCCGAAGAAAGTGTCGACGTCCTGCGGGTCGTACGACGCCAGCCCGCGCCAGGGGCAGGCCTCCGCGGCCGCGCGCACCTCGTGGTCGGCCGCCAGCGTCGGGGCCTGCTCCAGGATGGCGCGCTCGAGCCCGGCCAGCTCCGAGCCCGGGTCGAGGCCGAGGTGCTGGCCGAGCATCCGGCGCGCGGTGCGGATCGAGGCCAGTGCGTCGGCCTGTCGGCCGCAGCGGTAGTGCGCCAGCGCGAGGGTGGCCCACCGGCCCTCGCGCCAAGGCTGCTCGCGCGCCTGCACCAGCGCTGCGCCCACCACGTCCTGGTGCCGGCCCGCTGCGAGCATGGCGGCGAGGCGCTCCTCCTGGGTGGCCAGGAAGAGCTCGGTGAGCCGCGCCGCCTCGAGCTGGGCGGGCTCCCACTCCTCGAGCTCGACGAGCGGTCGGCCGCGCCACAGCCCCAGCGCCCTCTCGAAGAAGGTCGCCGCCCGCTCGGCCGCGCCCTCCTTGGCCGCCGACCGGGCCCGCCCGACCAGCTCCTCGAACTCGACGACGTCAACATCGGAGCGGTCGGGCAGAAGCCGGTAGCCCGAGGGGCTGGTCTCTATGGTCTCGGGGCCGAGCACCCTGCGCAGCCGGCTGATGCAGCCCTGCACCACCTTGGCCCAGGACGCCGGCGGCTGGTCGCGCCACAGCGCATCCGCGAGCGAGTCCGCGGGCACCCACAGCCCGCGCCGCATCGCCAGGGCCGCCAGGACCAGCCGGTCCCGGGGGCTCAGTGCCACAGCGCCCGCCTCAAGCTCGAGCGGGCCCAACAGCCCCACCCTCATGCCTCCGGACTTTCCTCGCACCTCCGGGATCAGGTCAACGGCGCCGATACCGGGCTGATACCGCGTCGACGGCGCTCTGACACCGCTCGGTCACAGCGTGGTGATCCAGCCGGCGTCGACCGACACCGGCGTCCACTGAGTCAGAGGAGAACGACCATGAACGCCAAGACCGCCATTGCCACCGTCTTCTGCACCGCTGCCGTGTTCGCCACCGCCGCATGCGGATCCGAGCAGGTGGGGGGCGCCCCCGCCAAGATCGCCGTCCAGCAGGGGCCCGCCGGTGGGCACGAGGCCCCGCCGCAGGAGGACAACCCCAAACTGCGCCGGCCGGGCTACGGCCACCCCACCGCGGGCCGGTCCTCGGCCTGCACCGTGGACCCGGCCGCGTCGCGCGCGGCGCAGCAGGTCATCTACGTCAGCGACTGCCGGACGGCGCACCCGACGTACCCCGACGAGCGGCGCCAGACCATCGAGGAGTGACATCCACAGGGGTCAGGCCACGACCTGCCCCCGCAGCACCACCCGGGCCGGCCTCGCGAGCACCGCGAGGTCGGCCCGCGGGTCTGTCTCGTAGACCACGAAGTCCGCGGGAGCACCCTCGTCGAGGGTGGCGTTGAGACCCAGCCACTCCCGAGCCCGCCAGGACGCCGCACCGAGCGCGTCCTCGGCCGGGATGCCGTACGACGCGAGCTCGGCCACCTCGCCGGCGATCCCGCCGTGCGGCAGCACTCCGCCTGCGTCGGTCCCGGCATAGATCGGCACCCCGGCCTCGTAGGCCGCCATGATCGTGTCGCGGCGCCGGGCGTGCAGGTCACGCATGGTGGCGGCGTACGCCGGGAACTTCTCGGCCGCCTGGTCGGCGTACTGCGGGAAGTTGTTGAGCTGCATCGCCGTCGGCACCAGCGCGGTGCCGTGGGCGACCATCCCGTCGATGAGGTCCTCGGTCAGCCCGGTGCCGTGCTCGATGCAGTCGATGCCCGCGTCGATGAGGATCGGCAGCACCTCGGTGCCGAAGCAGTGCGCGGTCACCTTGGCGCCCAGTGCGTGCGCGGTGGCGACGGCCGCGGTGAACGCGTCGGCCGGCCACGACGGCGCCAGGTCGCCGCGGTCGCGCTCGATCCAGTCGCCCACGAGCTTGACCCAGCCGTCGCCGCGGCCCGCCTCCTGCTCGACGTACGTCGTGAGCTCGTCCGGCTCGACCTCCCACGCGTAGTCGCGGATGTAGCGGCGAGTGCGGGCGAGGTGCCGGCCCATCCGGATCAGGCGCGGCAGGTCGTCGCGGTCCTGGACCCAGCGCGTGTCGGCGGGACTTCCGCAGTCGCGCAGCAGCAGCGCCCCGGCGTCGCGGTCGGCGACGGCCTGTGCCTCGGTCGCCTCGCGGTCGACCTCACCGTGCTCGTCGAGGCCGACGTGGCAATGGGCGTCGACCAGCCCGGGCACCACCCAGCCACTGGCGACGGTCTCGGCGCCGGTCTGCGGTTCGAGGGTGACCCGGCCGTCGACGACGTACAGGTCGCGAGGCTCGCCGTCGGGGAGGACAGGTCCGGAGACGCGCACTGGTGCCACGCCTCCGGACCGTACCCCCCGAGCCTGTTCAGGTGCCGAGGCCGAACCCGTACTTGTACAGCGGGTCGTAGCTGGAGTCACCGACGTTGATCGGCTCCTGGGCGACCGAGCGCGGCCAGGTCACCGGGAGCTTGCCGGTGAACGGCTTCTTGCCGAACAGCACGTCGGCGACGCCCATCCCCTCGCTGCCGGGCAGCCACGACGCCACGAGCGCGTCGATCTGGGTGAGCAGCTCCGGCGGGACGATCATCGGGCGTCCGGACACGACGAGCACCGTGCACGACGCGGCCCGCGAGCAGACCCGGCGGATCGCCAGGGCGTCGGCGTCGCTGAGCTCCATCGTCTTCTTGGGCCGCGGCATGTTGTGGTCGCCCGGGTCGTAGGCCCACTGCGGGCCGTTCACGTCACCGAACCCCTCGGCGTACGGCGTCTCGCCGACGACCACGACGCCGGCCGCGTTCGCCGGGACCTGGTCGCTGGCGGTCTCGCTGAACTGCACGCGCGACCTGGACGTGGCCCGCACCGCGTCGAGCACGGTCTGGCCGGGGATCACGTTGGTGGAGCCGCCCTGCCAGGTGAGGGTCCAGCCGCCGGCCTGGTTGCCGATGTTGTCGGCGTTGCTGCCCGCGACGTACACCGGCTGCTTCTTGCCCGGGCTGAGCGGAAGCGTGCCCTGCTTGTTGCGGAGCAGCACCTGCGACTCGGCCACGGCCTGCCGGGCGACCCTGCGGTGCGCCTTGCTGCCGATGGTGTCGATGTTGCGGCGGTCGGTGAACGGGTGCTCGAAGAGCCCGAGCGTGAACTTGGCCGTCAGGATCCGCGTCACCGCGTCGTCGATGCGGGACATCGGCACGTCACCGGACCCCACGAGCGCGGTCAGGGTGGGGATGAAGACGTCCCACCCGTTCGGGTTGTTCGGCGCCTGGATCGGCTCCATGAACATGTCGACGCCGGCGTTGACCGAGGCCCGCACCTGGTCGGTGTAGGTGCCGGGCAGCTGCCGGATCGCCCGCCAGTCGGAGATGACGATGCCGTCGAAGCCCTGCTGCTGCTTGAGCCAGCCCGTGAGCAGCTCCTGGCTCGCGTGCATCTTGACCGGGTTGCCGAGCCCGTCCTCGGTCCAGTCGACGCTCGAGAACGACGGCATGACCGACCCCACGTGGTGCCTCTTGATCGCGGGGACGTACGGCGCGAGCGCGAGCCTCGCGAACTCCGGCCGCGACACCTGGTCGATTCCCTGGTCGACGGTGTAGTCGCCGGTGGGCGTGCCGTACGTCGTGAGACCGTCGCCGGCGAAGTGCTTGGCGCTCGCCAGCACCCGGTCCGGCTTGGCGAGGTCGCTGCCGCCGTTGCCCTGGAGCCCGTCGATCGCGGTCTCCAGCTTCGTGACCAGCTTCGGGTCCTCGCCGAAGCTCTCGTAGGTGCGGCCCCACCGGTCGTCGCGCGCCACGCAGACGCACGGCGCGAACGCCCACTGCGGTCCGCTCGCCCGGGTCTCGATCGCCGAGATGTGGGCGACGTCCTCCACGAGCTCGGGGTCGCGGGTGGCACCCAGACCGATGTTGTGAGGGAAGACCGTGGCGCCCTGCAGGTTGCCGTGGCCGTGGACCGTGTCCACGCCGTAGAGGATCGGGATGCCGAGCCGGGTCTCCAGCGCGGCCTCCTGGTAGCGGTCGACCATGTCGGCCCACGCCTCGGGCGTGTTGCTGGCGGGGGTCGAGCCTCCGCCGGACAGGATGCTGCCGAGCCCGTGGGTCGTGATGAGCGACGGGTCGGCGTCCACGTCGATGCGTTCGGCCTGGGTCATCTGGCCGATCTTCTCGGCCAGCGTCATCCTCGAGAGCAGGTCGGCGACCCGCTCCTCGGTGGTGAGCTGGCTGTTCTTGTACGCCGGCCGTGCCTGGTGTCGGTCGGCG
This sequence comes from uncultured Actinomycetota bacterium, assembly GCA_963759065.1. Lineage (GTDB taxonomy): Bacteria > Actinomycetota > Actinomycetes > Propionibacteriales > Nocardioidaceae > Nocardioides. The sequence continues at coordinate 390,305 of CAVWYA010000020.1, forward strand.
TCCGGCGCGGCCTGGCCGGGTGCCTGGAGCATCCCGACGGCCAGGGCGACGGTGAGTGCGGCGGTGCCGAGAAGGGCGCCGCGAGGGGTGCGCAACATCGCTGTTTCTCCTTGCCCGATCAAGAAGCCGGTCGACCGCCATGGCCCACCGGGCGAGCAAGGCCCGCCTCCGCACCGTAGGAAGGCGGATTGGTCCCGGTCAATGCTGAATCCACCCGTTCTGGACGAGAGTTCCTCCACTTTCCGCACTAATCGTCCTAGGGTGAGGACATGGCTGGCTCCGGCGCCCTCGAACGGCTGCGCGCGGCCAATCAGCGCGCCGTCATCGGCCTGCTCGCCGGCGAGGGACCGATGAGCCGGGCCGACCTGGTCCGGGCCAGCGGGCTGTCGCGTACGACGGTGTCGAGCCTCGTGGCCGAGCTGATCCGCGCCGGTCAGATCACCGAGACCGAGGACCGGGCCAGGCCGCACAAGGGCGGCAGCGGCCGGCCTCCGGTGCAAGTCCGGCTCAGCGCGCCGTCCGGTGGCGTGGTCGGGGTCGACATCGGGCACGGTCACGTGCGCGTCGCCGTGGCCGACCGCCTGGGTGCGGTGCACGCCGAGGAGCACGCCCTGGTCGACGTCGACGCCCACGGAGCCGAGGTGCTCGACCGGGCCGCGGCCATGGTCCGGGCGCTGGCGTCGGAGGGCGAGCTCGACCTCGTCGACCTGCAGGCCGTCGGCATGTGCGTGCCGGCCCCTCTGGACCGGCGGTCCTCCCGGATCCGGACCGGCATCATGCCGGGCTGGCAGGGGCTGCTGCCGGCCGAGGAGCTCGAGCGGCGGCTCGGCGTACGCGTGCATGCCGACAACGACGCCAACCTCGGCGCGCTCGCCGAGCTCCACCAGGGCAGTGCGCGCGGTCGGCACGACGTCATCTACCTGAAGATCGCGAGCGGCGTCGGTGCCGGCATCGTGCTCGGCGGCCGGCTGCACCGCGGGGCGAGCGGCATCGCCGGGGAGATCGGTCACGTCCAGGTCGGCGAGGAAGGACCCGTCTGCCGCTGTGGCAACCGGGGGTGCGTCGAGACGATGGTCTCGGCCGCGCGGCTGCTCGAGCTGCTGCGCCCGACGTACGGCGACCGGCTGACCGTCGAGCACGTGCTGGCGCTCGACGCGGACGGCGACGCCGGCGTCCGCCGGGTGCTGTCGGATGCCGGCCGCACCGTCGGCCGGGCCGTGGCCGACCTGGCCAACAGCCTCAACCCCGAGCTCGTCGTGGTCGGCGGGACCCTGGGCCGGTCCGAGTCCCTGGTCGACGGCCTGCGCGCCTCGATCGACCGCTACGCCCAGCCCGACACCTCCGCCGCCCTCGAGGTGGTCCCGGGCGCTCTCGGCGACCGCTCCGAGGTGGTCGGTGCCGTCGCCCTCGCCATCGCACGCGTCGCGTCCGCCTGAACGACATATCGCTACGCGCCGACCCGTCGTGACCGCTCATCAGTAATGACGGGTCACCATCAATTTCACGCCGACCCGTCGTTACTGCTCACCAGTAGCGACGGGTCGGCGTCAGCGATAGATCGTTCAGAGCTGGTCGAGCAGCCACGACGGGCTCATGGACGTGCCGCCGGCGGCGGTCACGCGCGACTGCAGCATCCGGTCGGCGGTCACCACTGTGACCACGTCGCCGCGACCCACGGCCGCGGACACCTGCGCCACGATCTCGTCGTCGCCGCTCCCCCGCGCGTGCGCGGTGCGCAGGTGACCGTCCCGGCCGGCGCGGACGCCGGCCTTCGCCGCGCCCTCGAGCACCAGCACCACGTCGTCGTACGACGGGTCGGCGACGAGCAGCCGCTCGTGCAGCCGCTGTGCTGCGCCCGCGCGGTCCTTCCACCAGCCGTCCGGCCGGCTGCCCACGACGTTGGCGCCGTCGACGACGAGCACCCTGGCCACGTCAGCGACCGATCGGCTGGTCGAGCGCGACCTGCTGCAGGGCCGCGACCAGCTCGTCACGGAAGGCAGCGATCGCCGCGGCCATGAGACGGGCGGCCCGGGCGCCGTCGCCGGCCCCGACCGCAGCGAGGACCGACTGCAGCTCGTCGCGGGCCCGAGTGCCACGGTTGGCCGCGCCAGACCGCAGTGCGACCCGCCGCGCCCGCTCGCTGTCGTCGAGCAGCCGCTCGACGATCCGCGCGGCGCGTGCATTGCCCGCGGCGTCGGCGAGGCCCAGGTGGATGGCGCGGTTGGCGGCGATGAACCGCTCGACCGAGTCCTCGTCGTCGGAGTCGACCACGGGCTCGGCGAGCGCCTGCAGCGCGGCAAGCACCTCGGCCGGGATCCGGCCGGCAGCCGCCTCGGCCGCCGACGGCTCCAGGAGCAGCCGCAGGTCGTAGATCTCGAGTACGTCGCGGATGGTCAGTGGCGCGACGACGTGCCCGCGCCGCGGTTCGGCCACGATCAGCCCCTCGCCGCGCAGCCGCGCCAGGGCCGCCCGCACCGACGCCTTGGAGAAGCCGAAGCCCTCGACCAGCTGGGCCTCGGACACCCCGGCGCCCGGCGCCAGCTCGAGGGTGGTGATCGCGCGCCTGAGCCGTTCGTACGCCGCTGCGGCCGAGGTCGAGTCGCCAGCCTGGGACATCAGGGTCGGCCCGCCGCGGCGAGCCGGGCGCCGAACGCGACGAGGGCGGCACCGGTGACCCGCTCGGTCCACGCCTTGACCCGCGGACGGCGCAGCCAGTCGCTGACGACACCGACGACGGTGACCAGCCCGATGAACCACGCGACGTACAGGACCGCGAACAGGGCGGACAGACCGAGCGCGGCCGGCAGCGTCGAGCCGTTGTCTGGCAGGAACTGCGGGACGAAGGTGAGGAAGAAGAGCGCGACCTTGGGGTTGAGCGCGTTGGACACCAAGCCCTGCACGAACGGGCGGCCGTCCCGCGAATGAGTGTCCTCGGGCACCTCCTGACCGGCCGAGCGGAGCATCCGCACGCCGAGGTAGAGCAGGTAGGCGATGCCGACGAGCTTCAGGGTCGTGTACGCCGTGGCGGAGGTCGCGAGCAGCGCCGAAATGCCTAGCGCGGCGGCCGAGGCGTGCAGGGACAGGCCGCTGGCGCCGCCCAGCGCGGTCCGCACGCCGGCGCCGCGACCGCGCATCGCGGTGTTGCGCAGGACCAGGGCCTGGTCGGGGCCGGGGAGCGCGATGAGGACCAGTGAGGCGGTGACGAACTCTGCGATCATTCTGACATGTCAACATGATCATTCTGACATGTCAAGCGCGATGCCTACCTCAATGTCCCCCGTCGTCGTCGGCCCGAGCAACCTCATCACGACCGCCGAGGTCGCCGGCTGCCCTGTTACAACGCGCTACACCTGAACGAACGCCCTCCGCAGGAAACCTTTGCGGAGGGCGTTCCCCCGATCGGGTTCACACCTTCGCGATCCCCCCAGGACCCCCAGCGTGAACCCAACTCACCAGCGTAGAACCGGCGGGGCATCTCGGACGGGTGGTCCAGCCCAGCACGGCCACCCTTGTCATGCCCCTTGGGTGTACGTTCTTTGGGCCCGCTGTCTGACCCCCTTCAGCGGACGCCACCCGCCTGGACCTGGACCCAGTCGACGGGTGAGCTGCACAGGGAGCCAGCGCGGCGTTCGGCCGCTCAGGCTGGTCGTGGCCCTCGTGCCCCGCGGCGAACTCGTCGAGGCTCCGCAGGTCGATGGCTACGGAGCGTCAGAGGCCTACTTGAGATACTTGGAGAAGTCCTTCGGCAGATCGAGCGCCGCGGCCGCCTGCTCGTAGTCGACCTCTTCGCCGTTCGGGGTGCCGAACGGGTTGGCCGACGACGCGGCTGCTGCCTTGTCCTTGTCCGCGGCGGCCTGCTGGGCGGCCTTGGCGGGGTTGCCGGAGACCCGCTTGCCCTTGCCCTTCTTCGCCGCGGCCTTCTGCTTGCCGCGCTTGCCGCCGCCCGCCATGCCGGGCATCCCGGGGAGGCCGGGCATGCCGCCGCCCTTGGCGAACTGCATCATCATCTTGCGGGCCTCGAAGAACCGGTCCACGAGGCTGTTCACGTCGGAGACCTGGCGGCCCGCGCCGCGCGCGATCCGGGCCCGCCGCGAGCCGTCGATCATCTTGGGGTTGTCCCGCTCTGCGGGCGTCATCGACTGGATGATCGCCTGGATCCGGTCGATCTCGCGCTCGTCGAAGTTCTCGAGCTGCTCACGGAACTGACCCATCCCGGGCAGCATCCCCATGATCTTGGACATCGAGCCGAGCTTGCGGACCTGCTGCATCTGCGCGAGGAAGTCGTCGAGCGTGAACTCGCCGCCCTGCCCCATCAGCTTGCCGGCCGCCTTGGCGGCCTCCTCCTGGTCGAAGGTCTTCTCGGCCTGCTCGATCAGGGTGAGCATGTCGCCCAGGTCGAGGATCCGGGAGGCCATCCGGTCGGGGTGGAAGAGGTCGAAGTCGGTGAGCTTCTCGCCTGCGGACGCGAACATCACCGGCCGCCCGGTCACCGACGCGATCGACAGGGCCGCGCCACCGCGCGCGTCGCCGTCGAGCTTGGTCAGGACGACGCCGTCGAACCCGACGCCCTCGAGGAAGGCCTGCGCCGTGTTGACGGCGTCCTGGCCGATCATCGCGTCGACCACGAACAGCACCTCGTCGGGCTGTACGGCGTCTCGGATGTCGGCGGCCTGCTGCATCAGCTCGGCATCGACACCGAGCCGGCCGGCCGTGTCGACGATGACCACGTCGTGCAGGGTCCGCTTGGCCTCCTCGAGCGACCCGCGCGCCACCGCCACCGGGTCGCCGGGTGCCAGTTGCCGGGCTCGGGTGCGAACACCGGGACCCCGGCGCGCTCGCCGTTGACCTGCAGCTGCTGGACGGCGTTCGGACGCTGGAGGTCGGCCGCCACCAGCAGCGGGCTCTTGCCCTGGTCCTTGAGCCAGAGTGCGAGCTTGGCCGCGAGCGTGGTCTTGCCGGCGCCCTGGAGCCCGGCGAGCAGGATGACGGTCGGCCCCGACTTCGCGTAGCGCAGCCGCCGGGTCTCGCCGCCCAGGATGGTGACGAGCTCCTCGTTGACGATCTTGACGATCTGCTGGGCCGGGTTGAGCGCCTGGCTGACCTCCTCGCCGCGCGCCCGCTCCTTGACCGCAGCCACGAACTCCTTGACCACCGGCAGCGCGACGTCGGCCTCGAGCAGCGCGATCCGGATCTCGCGGGCGGTCGCGTCGATGTCTGCCTCTGAGAGCCGGCCCTTCCCGCGCAGGTTGCGGAAGGTGTCGGCGAGGCGGTCGGAGAGTGTGGCGAACAAAGGGATTCCTCAGCGGAGTGGTGACGTGGTCAGCCTTCACAGCCTAACGAGCGAAGGGCTGGCGGCGTCGGAGTCCCCGGGGGCCCCGGGGACTCCTGCACACGGATCAGCCGGTCAGCGCCTCCCGGACGGCGTGTGCCGCCTCTGCCGCCCGGACGTCGCTGAGCACGCCGGCGGCGGCCTCCTGCAGGTAGAACACGTCGACCGCCTGCGGACCGAGCGTGTTGACGTGTGCCGAGCGCACCGCGACGTCGAGCCGCGCGAGCGCCGAGCACACCAGGTAGACCACGCCCGGGCGGTCCGCGGCCCTCACCTCGAGCACGGTCGCCTGCGCCGAGGCCTCGGGGCGTACGACGACCGTGGGGGCCAGGTCCTGCCCGGCGGGTGGCGCCAGCCGGGGCGCCGGGTCGAACCGCCCTTCCTGGATGGCTTCGTAGCGCTGCCGGAGCACCGCCGGGTCCACGTGTTCCTCGGCGACCTCCCAGAACGAGACGCCGTACTGGTCCTGTGACCAGACCCGGGCCGCCCGGACGCCGATGCGCTGCAGCGCGAGCATCGCGGCGATGTCGGCCAGGAGCCCGATCCGGTCGGGAGCGATCACGGTCACCCGCGAGCCGTCGGCGACCGGCTCGACGGTGACCGAGACGCCCCCGCGGCGTACCTCCTTGGGCACGGCGACCTCGTCGTTGGACACCGGCGGCAGCGCGGCGCCACTGGTCAGCGCGGCCCGCGTACGGCGGGACAGGTCGAGGATGAGTCCGGACCGCCACGACGACCAGGCCTTGGGCGAGGCGGCGCGGGCATCGGCCTCGGTGAGGACGGTGAGCAGGTCGAGCGCCTCCGCCGAGCCGAGCCGTGAGGCCAGCGCGTCGACCGTGGCCGGGTCGTCGGGATCTCGGGTGGTCGCCGTCTCGGCGAGCAGCAGGTGCCACCGCACCAGCAGGGCGATCAGGTCCGTGCCGGACTCGTCGAAACCCATCCGGGTCGCGATGGTGCGGGCGATCGGCTCGCCGGCGACGCTGTGCTCGGTGAGACTGCCCTTGCCGATGTCGTGGAGCAGCGCCGCGACCATGAGCACGTCGGGGCGCGCGACCTGCCGGATCAGCGCGGCCGCCTCGGTGCAGGTCTCCACGACGTGCCGGTCGACCGTGAACCGGTGGATCGCCGACGCGTGCGGAAGCAGCCGGATCCGCTCCCACTCCGGCAGGATCTGGGCGAGCGCACCGGTCTCCTCGAGCGTCTCCCAGGTGCCCAGCAGGCCGCGTCCGGAGGCCAGCAACCGGACCAGCAGCCGGCGTGCCTCCGCCGGCCAGGGGTCGGGCAGCGGCGGGCACTCGCGGGCCAGCCGGGCGGCGGTCGGCGGGGCCAGCACGACGTCCCGCTCGGCGGCCTCGGCCGCGGCACGGAGCAGGAGCACGGGATCCTCCGCCGGCCGGGCCCGCTTGTCGAGCACGACCTCGTTGGCCGCCAGTGCGACGCCTTCGGCCAGCGGCGTCAGCGACGGCCGGCGTACGCCGACGTGCGCCGGCCGGGCGAGGGCATCGTCCACCCGGCGCCAGGTCAGCCGGGACAGGTGCGTGATGCGGCGTCCGAGCTCGCGGACGTGCACCTGTGCCGCTCGTGCGTCCGCGCTCGCCAGCCGGGAGCCCAGCGCGGCGCCGAGCTCGGTCCACAGCTCCGGCGCGACCCGGTCGGTGGCCCGCCCCGCGAGGTCGTGCACGACGTCGCGGACGTCGAGCAGGGCCATGCGGCTGCGCTCGAGCTCGACGTGCGGCACGTCGACCAGCCAGGTCGCGACCAGCGACTTCAGCACGGTCGCGTCCCGGAGTCCGCCCTCGGCCTCCTTGAGGTCGGGCACCGACTCGTGTGCGAGCTCGCCCATCAGGTCGTGCCGCGACCGGACCAGCTTGTGCAGCTCCGGCAGCCGCTCGCGGGCGTCGCGGCGCCACTGGGCGAGCATGGTGGTGCGCAGCCGGAGAGTGAGGTTGGGGTCGCCGGTCAGGTGCCGGACGTCGAGCAGCCCGGACGCGACCCTCAGGTCGGTCTCCGCGGTGGTGACCATCTCGGGCAGCGAGCGCACCGAGTGGTCGACGTTCGCCCCCGAGTCCCACAGCGGGTACCAGAGCTGTTCCGCGATCTCGCGCGGCCGCTGCTGGTCGGCCCCGTCGTCACTGACCAGCACGACGTCGAGGTCGGAGTGCGGCGCCAGCTCCCGGCGGCCGTAGCCGCCGACCGCGACGAGCGCCAGACCCGTGTCCGGGCCGCCGACGCTCTCCCACGCCTTGGCGCAGAGGGCGTCCGCGTCCGTCGTACGGCGGGCACGCTCATCGGCGGTCAAGGGCGCTCAGCAACTCAGACAGCAGACTCGCCGTGCTCACCGGTACGCACCCGGATCACGGTGTCCACTGGCACGACCCAGACCTTGCCGTCGCCGATCTTTCCCGTCTGTGCGCTGGTTGTGATCGCACCGACCACGGCGTCGACGTCGCGGTCGTCGACCACGATCTCGATGCGGACCTTGGGGACCAGGGCGATGTCGTACTCCGCACCGCGGTAGACCTCGGTGTGGCCCTTCTGCCGGCCGTAGCCATTGACCTCGCTGACGGTCATGCCGGTGACGCCGACCGCCTCGAGGGCCATGCGGACGTCCTCCCACTTGTGCGGCTTCACGACCGCGGTGACGAGCTTCATGGGCTTTGATCTCCTCCGTGGCTGAGGAACCCGCCGGACTCGTGGCGGGCCCCGGTCGAGGCGTTGAGCAGGTCGTACGCCGACTCGGCGTGGAGTATCTGGTCGATGCCGCTGACCTCGTGCTCCTCGTCGATCCGGAACCCCATCGTCCTCTGGATCGCGATCCCGATGATGCCCGAGAGCACGAACGCGTAGGCCAGGACCACGCCGCCCCCGAGCAGCTGGCGGCCGAGCTGGTCGACCCCGCCGCCGTAGAACAGGCCGTCCACGCCCGTGGGCGCGGACGCGGTGGCCAGCAGCCCGATGCCGAACGTGCCGACCATGCCCCCGATCATGTGCACGCCGACGACGTCGAGGGAGTCGTCGTAGCGGAAGCGGTACTTCAGCCCGACCGCCAGCGCGCAGACCACGCCGGCGACGAAGCCCATGACGATCGCGCCGATCGGCGACAGCGATCCGCACGACGGGGTGATCGCGACCAGTCCGGCCACCAACCCGGACGCGGACCCGAGCGAGGTCGCGTGGCCGTAGCGGATCCGCTCCAGCAGCAGCCAGCCCAGGGAGCCGGCTGCCCCGGCGAGCAGCGTGGTGGTGAAGACCACCGCGGCGGCCTGGCTGGCGCCCAGCGCGGAGCCCGCGTTGAAGCCGAACCACCCGAACCACAGCAGGCCGGCGCCGAGCATCACCAGGGTCAGGTTGTGCGGGCGCATCGGGTCCCTGCCGAAGCCGACCCGCGGCCCGACGACGAGGGCCAGGGCCAGTGCGGACGCGCCCGAGCAGATCTCGACCGCCGTACCGCCCGCGAAGTCGACCAGCTCGACCTTGTTGGCCAGCCAGCCGCCCTCGTGGTCACCGCTGGAGAAGTCGAAGACCCAGTGCGCGATCGGCGCGTAGACGACCAGCGTCCAGATCCCGGCGAAGACGAGCCAGGCGCCGAACCTGGCGCGGTCGGCGATGGCGCCGGAGACGAGCGCGCCGGTGATCACGCAGAACAGGCCCTGGAAGACCGCGAACAGGATCACCGGGTACGTCGAGTCGCCGTTGCTGTCTACGCCCATCAGCTGACTCAGCCCGGCGTACTGCGTCGGGTCCCCGATCAGGCCCGCGCGCACGTCGTCACCGAACGCGATCGAGTAGCCGACCAGCACCCACAGGATGCAGATGACCGCACCCGCGCCGAACGTCATCATCATCATGTTGAGCACGCTCTTGGAGCGCACCAGACCGCCGTAGAACAGCGCCAGGCCCGGGGCCATCAGGAGCACCAGCGCCGAGGCCGCGAGAAGCCAGGCGGTGTCGCCGGAGTCGAGCTGTCCTGAGATCGCGAGCGACGTCATGGGCGACCACTGAACCGACCCATTGTTTCGGGGATGTAAACGCCCCGGCCGTCTCAGTCACTGACCGAACCGGCCGGGGCCTCCACATCGTCCCCCTGCTTTGATGCGGTTTAGAGAGCGGCCGAGTCGCGGTCGCCCGTGCGGACCCGGACGACCGTCTCGACCGGGCTCACCCACACCTTGCCGTCGCCGATCCGGCCGGTCTGCGCGGTCTTCATGACGATGCCGACCACGTCCTCGGCGTCGCCGTCGTCGACGACGATCTCGATGCGGATCTTCGGGACCAGGGCGATGTCGTACTCCGCGCCCCGGTAGACCTCGGTGTGGCCCTTCTGCCGGCCGTAGCCGCTGACCTCGCTGACCGTCATCCCGGTCACACCGAAGGTCTCGAGGGCCTCGCGGACGTCCTCCCACTTGTGCGGCTTGATCACCGCGGTCACGAGCTTCACGCGTTGGCTCCTTCCGAGACAGGAGCGGTCCGGGCGGCGAGGACGCCGGTCCCGCCGCCTCCACCTCCGCTCGTGTGGATGTCGTACGCCGACTCGCCGTGGGCCACGAAGTCGATGCCCTCGACCTCGTCCTCCTCAGCGACCCGGAGGCCGATCGTGTACCTGATCGCCAGGCCGATGACCGTGGTGATCACACCGGAGAAGAGGATCGCCACCAGAGCACCCAGCGACTGGTCACCCAGGGAGCCGAAGCCCCCGCCGTACAGGAGGCCGTCGATGCCGCCGGCACCCTCGGAGGTCGAGAAGACCCCGATGAGGACGGTGCCGATGATGCCGCCGACCAGGTGCACGCCGACGACGTCGAGCGAGTCGTCGTACCCGAGCTTGTACTTCAGGCCGACGGCCCAGGCACACACCGCGCCGGCGATGGCGCCGATGGCGACCGCACCCTCGATGTCGACCGCGCCGCAGGCGGGCGTGATCGCGACCAGGCCCGCCACGATGCCGGACGCGGCGCCGAGGGACGTGGCCTTGCGGTGCATGAGGTACTCGATCAGCAGCCAGCCGAGGATCGCGGCCATGGTGGCGAGCGTGGTGTTGGCGAAGGTGCGGCCGGTCTCGGAGAAGAACTGGGCGGTGTTCTCCTCGTCGTTCGCGCCGGTGAAGACGATCGAGCCGACGTTGAAGCCGTACCAGCCCATCCACAGCAGACCGGCGCCGAGCATGGTCAGCGTCAGGTTGTGCGGCCGCAGCGCCTCCTTGCCGAAGCCGATGCGCTTGCCGATGAGGACCGCGAGCACGAGGCCCGCCATACCGGCGTTGATGTGCACCGCCGTGCCGCCGGCGTAGTCCTGCGCGCCGATCCGGCCGCAGATGAGCGAGTCCTCGGTGCAGCTGAAGACCATGTGGGCCATGGGGAAGTAGCACAGCAGCGCCCAGATCGGCACGAAGATGACCCAGGCGGCGAACTTCATCCGGTCCGCGACCGCGCCGCTGATCAGAGCGACCGTGATGATGGCGAAGGTCGCCTGGAACATCACGCCGATGTAGCCGTCGGTGGCGACACCATCGAGCCAGAACAGGTCGAACGGGTCGTGGAAGAACGTGCCCTCGCCACCGAAGCCCATCGACCAGCCGACGGCGACGTAGAGGATGCCCACGATCGCCACCGCGACGTACGACATCATCATCATGTTGAGCACGGACTTCGACCGGGACATGCCGCCGTAGAACAGCGCCAGCGCGGGCACCGTCATCATCAGCACGAACGCCGTCGCGATGAGCATGAAGGCGTAATAGCCGTCCACAGAACCTCCAGAGGGAAACCAGGGAGCGGGACGCGCCCGCTCTGTTGCCCAGAACCCTCGTGGCGGCAGGTTTCACCGCCGCCGAATCCGTGTTGCGGGCATGCAACGGGTTCCCGGTTCTTGTTAACTCGGTGTAACGGCCGCTCCCGGGCTCCGGAATGATGGCGACGTGACCGACTCGTTCGAGGACGCCTGGGCACGCCTGGTCACCGCGTGGCTCGCGCTCCGCGAGGACGGAGCGGAAGCCGAGGCGCTGCTGCGCCGCGCGCTGGACGAGGGCATCCCGGACCTGCCGCCGGCTGCGGAGATCTCGGTCGGCCAGGGCCGGCGCTGCGAGGTCGCGGTCGTACGTCTCGCCGGCGCGGTCGACGAGGCGGGCTACCTCGCCCACAACCAGGCCCAGGCCGAGCGCGGCGCCGAGCCGGTCGACCACTTCTGCCGCCGCGGCTGGCGGGCGCTGCGCAACCCGAGCCTCGACTTCGACGTGTGGTGGTACTGGGCGGAGTACCTCGACCCGACCGACGAGTCGGAGAGCGCGACCAACCCGCTGGTGCACTACCTCGTCGACGGCCGGCACCGCGGGCTGCTCCCGCTCCCCCGGCGGGTCGGGCGACCCGTCTGCACGGTGTCGGCGCCGCGACGGGCCTGCCTGTTCGCGATGTACGACCCGGACGGGCTGGTCGACGACTACGTCGTGTCGTACGTCGCCGAGCTGGCCAGGCACGCCGAGGTCTTCGTGCTGGCCGACGGCTCCATGCAGGACGGGCAGCTGGAGCGGCTGTCGGCCGCGACCGGCGCGTGGGTGCGCGCGCACGGCGGTCACGACTTCGGTTCGTGGAGCCTGCTGGCGCGAGAGCTGGTCGGCTGGGACGCGCTGGCGGCGTACGACGAGGTGCTGCTGGCGAACGACTCGTGCTGGCTGCTGCAGCCGCTCGACGAGGTCTTCGCGGAGATGGACACGCGACCGGCCGACCTCTGGGGGCTGCAGCTCACCGCCCGCCGGTTCGAGCCGGAGCCGTCCCAGCCGCAGTCGGTGCCGCTCGAGGAGGTGAAGCGGTCGTGGCTGCCGCCGACGGCGTTCCGCTACCCGGAGCTGGTGCACGTCGGCTCCTACTTCCTGGCCCTGCGCCGCCCGGTGCTCGACGACCCCGGCTTCCGGCGCCGCCTCGACGCCGTACGCCCGCAGCGCGACCGCGCCAACCTGGTGCAGAAGTACGAGACCGGCACGACCCAGTACCTCGTCGGCCAGGGCTTCGACTTCGCCACCTGGGTGCCCGACCTGCGGCCGAACCACCCGATCTACGGGCCCGGCGTCTTCGACCTGCTCGCCGACGGGTTCCCGCTGTTCAAGCGCCGCTTCCTGGTCGCCAACCCCTACGACACCCCCGATCTGGCCGACTGGAAGCAGCGGATCCTGGCGGTCGTCCCCGACGCCCCGGTCGACGTCTTCGAGCGCAACCTCCTGCGCGTCGCCGACCCCGACGACCTCGCCCGCTCCTTCGCGATCCGGTCGTCGGGGTAGTCACGGACGTTCTGGCCCCTGCCAGGCGAGCTCCAGGGCCATCCCGTCCGTGACTATCCCGGCGTGCGGGCGGACCTCGCCTCGTGGGCGACCTCGATGAGGCGCTGGGCGCGGGCGGAGAACGAGTGGTCGGTGCGGACCCGGTCGGCGGCGGCACGCCGGGTGGCGTCGTCGCCGAAGACGGCGTCGGGATCGGCGAGGGCGGCGAGCCGGGCCAGGTCGTCGGGGGTCTCGTAGACCTGGACGGCCGGCCCGAACAGCTCGGCGAGACCGTCGATCGGGTCGGTGATCACCCGGGCGCCGCTGGCGACGGCGTCGAACAGCCGGTTGGAGACGAAGCCGTCGGCGCGCATCGCGTCGTGGTGGTCGTTGAGGACCACGCCGGCGGAGCGGTACGCCGCGGCCAGCTGGTCGTTGGGGATCGACCGGCCCCGCACCACCTCGTTGGGGACCAGGCCGGACCAGAGGTCGCCGTACACCGCGAGCGGCAGGCCCGCCGCGAGCGCGTCGCGGACGACCGGGCGGAGCTGGCGGCGCGAGTTGCCGACGAACAGGACCCGCTCGCCGGTGTCCGGCTGCGCCGCGTCGGGGTGGAACCGGTCCGGGTCCGTGGCCTGGAGCAGCGGGGCGATCCCGACCGCCCAGTCGCGCGACCGCCGCTCGGCCCAGGCCGCGCCGGCGGCGAGCACCCGGTCGTAGCACCGGACCTCGTCGAGCCGGACCAGCTCGGGGTGCGAGATCACCCAGAGCAAAGACACCTGCTCGGGGCTCGGGTCGTGGCGGACCAGTCCGCGCAGGACCAGGACGACGTCGTCGTGGCGGCCGGTGGGCCGGTCCCACTCGGGCCGGCGGTCGACGACCACCTCCTGCCCGTGGTCGCGCAGCGCCGCCGCCAGCGACGCGGCGAAGTGGGTGTCTCCCCAGCGCTCGCCGCCCTCGCCGGCCGGTGCCGGGTTCTTGATCGCCCACCGCAGCCGGGTGCTCTCGCTGATCTGGAGGCGTGCCTCGCGGACCAGCACCGGCCGCGGGACGCGCAGCCGCGGCGACGCACCACGCCTGGCCTTGCCGATGTCGTGGTCGACCACACGCATTCCCCTGGTGGCCCAGAGGTCGGCGTCGTCGCGCGGGTCGACCTCGCCCTTCCAGCGGTCGAGGTAGACCGCGCGGTTGGCGAGGTTCTTGTCGTGGCGGCCGGCGGACGACGACTCGTGGTGCACGACCGGCTGGCTGTCGAGGACCCGGAAGTGGCCGGGGCGGGCCTGTGCCAGCCGGTGGCAGAGGTCGACGTCCTCCATGCCGTTGCTGAAGACCGGGTCGAACCCGCGCACCCGCACCACGTCGGCGAACCGGAGCGCAAGCGCGGCCCCGGTGAGCGCGCGGAACCGCAGCCCCTCGACGCCGTACGCGTCCTCGGCCGGGAACCCGCGCAGGAACGAGTGCGGCAGCCCGCCGCAGGTGGGGAACGCGACGCCCGCGGACTGGATCGAGCCGGTCGGGTAGAGCAGCAGGGGCTGGGCGCCCAGCACCTCGTCGTCCGCGAGGGCGTCACGAAGCGGGTCGAGCCAGCCCGGCGGGACGGTGGTGTCGTTGTTGAGGAACACGACGACGTCACCGGTCGCATGAGCGAGGGCGAGGTTGTTGCCGAGCGCGAAGCCGTGGTTCTCGGGGCTGCGGTGCACCCGCACCCGGTCGCCGCCCAGCTTGGCGAGGGCCGCGGCCACCTCGGCGGACGAGCCGTTGTCCCAGACGATGACCTCGACGTCACCCGCCGCCGCCAACAGCGAACCGACGCAGGCGGTGGTCAGCTCGCTGTCGTCGTACGTCGGCACGACCACCGACGTGAGACCCGGCGTCGGGGTGCGGCCTGCAAGGGCGGACCAGTCGACGAGGTGTTTGTTGAGCGCGGCACGCCGCCAGTCACCGGCGGGCGGCTGGAGTGCCCGGCGACGGTCCGGGAAGCGGCGTCGGACGCCGATCGTGGGCACGAGCTGCACCGACGTGTCGTGGCGCATCAGCTGGTCGAGGAGCCAACCATCCCGCAGGGCCGGGTCCACCGGCCCGAGGCCCAGGTAGGCCTCCCGCTGGGCGACGAGGCGCGCAGGCTCGACGTCCGGAGCCGCCGAGCGGAAGACCACCTTGTCGCCGTTCCCACGCTCCCCCTCGAGCTCGTCGGCCACGAAGGGCCGCCCCAGGGCCACGAGCCGCTCGAGCCGGTCGGGCACCCACGAGTCGCCCGCATCGAGGAAGGCGACATGGTCCCCCGTCGCGCTCGCCGCGTCGGTGACGACCTCCCAGTCGGTCAGCGTCTGGTTCTCGACGCTGGCCAGGGAGACGGCGCGCAGCTCGTCGTCGCACCCGGGGTTGAGGACGACGGAGACGACGGGCACGGGGTCAGCCGACCGTCAGCCGAGCAAGGCGTCGACGAACGCTTCGGCGTCGAACGGCGCCAGGTCGTCGGGGCCCTCGCCGAGCCCGACCAGCTTCACGGGTACGCCGAGCTCGCGCTGCACCGAGACCACGATGCCGCCCTTGGCCGAGCCGTCGAGCTTGGTCAGCACGACGCCGGTGACGTCGACGACCTCGGAGAAGACCCGGGCCTGGATCAGGCCGTTCTGGCCGGTGGTGGCGTCGATGACGAGGAGGACCTCGGTGACCGGCGCCTGCTTCTCGATCACCCGCTTGACCTTGCCGAGCTCGTCCATGAGGCCGGCCTTGTTCTGCAGCCGGCCGGCGGTGTCCACGATCACGGTGTCGACGCCCCCGTCGATCCCGTGCTGCACCGCGTCGAACGCGACGCTCGCGGGGTCGGTCGCCTCGGCGCCGCGGACCACCTCGACGCCCACCCGCTCACCCCACGTGGCGAGCTGGTCGACGGCCGCGGCGCGGAACGTGTCGGCCGCTCCGAGCGTCACGGTGCGGCCCTCGGCGACCAGGATGCGGGCCAGCTTGCCGACCGTCGTGGTCTTGCCGGTGCCGTTGACGCCCACCACGAGGACGACGCCGGGCTTGCCGTCGGCCCCGCTGACCTGGAGCCGGCGGTCCATGGTCGGGTCGACGATCGTGACCAGCTCGGCACGCAGGGCGGACCTCGGGTCCTCGGGAGCGCCCTCGACCCGCAGCCGGCTGCGCAGGCCGTCGACCACCTGCTGGGTCGGCCCGACCCCGAGGTCGGCGGTGAGCAGGACGTCCTCGATCGACTCCCAGGTGTCCTCGTCCAGCCGCTCGCGGCTGAGCAGGCTGAGCAGCCCGCGGCCGAACCCGCCCTGCGCCCCGGCGAGCCGCTGACGGAGCCGGACCAGCCTGGATGCGGTCGACTCCGGCGTCTCGATCGTGGCCGGCGGCGCACTCACCTCGACCGGTGGCGCTGCGCCCCCATCAGGCTGAGTGGTGCCCGCCTCCGGCTGCACCAGGACGTCGGTGTGCGTGGAAGGCAGCGGCGCGGGCTTGCGACCGCGCGCGACCAACCCGATCACGGCGCCGATCAGCACCACGGCCACGACGGCGATGACCAGGATCAGCAGCGCCAGGGAGGACATGCCCCTATCCAATCAGGGCGGCCACCGTGCGTACCTAATCAGCGCAATCGCGCCGGACAGGTCCGGTTTCACGCGTGAAACAAGACCAGATCGGCGCAATCGCGCCGAAAAGGGCAAACCGGGGGTCAGCCGCCCAGGAGGTCGTCGAGGTACGTCTCGTCGGGGTCCTTGCGACCGGGCCGGTTCTGGGTCCAGTCGTCGTCCTCGTCGGAGAAGATCGAGATGACCACGAGCGCGACGATCACGATCAGCACCATGCCGATCACGATCGCGGTCATGACTGGCTAACGGCTCAGCTCGGCACAAGTGACGCGACCGCGGCGCGGATCTCGTCGGGGATGGGTACGACGGGGCGGCTGGGGTCGGTGTTGTCGACGTACACGTGCACGAAGGTGCCCTCGGCCGCCGCTTCCTCCCCCGGCCCCTGGAACAGTCCGACCTTGTAGACGACCGAGGAGTTGCCGACCTTCTCGACGTAGACGCCGACCTCGACCGGCGCCGGGTAGCCGACCTCGGCGAAGTACTTGCACCCGACCTCCGCCACGACGCCGATCGCCGGCAGGGTGCGGATGTCGCTGCCGGTCGCCTGCTCGAGGTGGTTGTTGACGACGGTGTCGATGATCTCGAAGTAGCGGGCGTTGTTCATGTGGCCGTAGACGTCGATGTCGGCCCAGCGGGTGGTGACGGTCTCCCAGTGGACGTACGCCGAGCGAACCGGTCGTTCCTGGGCCATGACGGCATCCAAGCAGACGGCATGATGCTCCTCCGGGGCCGACACGAAGGGCGAGGCATGCACGACTGGCTGGCGCTGCTGCGGGTCAGGACGAACCGCTTCGCCGAGGTGGTCGAGACCGCGGACCTCGACGCGCCGATCGCCCATTGCCCGGGCTGGACGCTTCGCGACCTGGCCGTCCACCTCGGCAGCGTGCACCAGTGGGCGGCGCACGCGGTGGTGGCCGGTACGCCGGACCTCACGCCCGTGCCGGCCGGACCTCTCGGTCCTTCGGGCTTGGCTGAGTGGTACCGCCAGCGGGCCGGGGATCTCGTGGAGGTGCTGGCCACGCGAGCTGTCGACGCGCCGGCTTGGACCCTGGACGAGTCCGACGCCAGCGCCGGGTTCTGGCGTCGCCGACAGGTGCACGAGACCTCGCTCCACCTCTGGGACGCCGAGCGGGCGCTCGGCGAGCCGTCGCCGCTCGACACCGCCCTTGCCTGGGACGGCGTCCGGGAGGTCGTGGACGTCCTGTACCCGCGTCAGGTCCGGCTCGGCCGCACCGACCCGCTGGCCGGCCACCTCCACCTGGTGGCGACCGACGGCCCCTGGCAGGTCGGCCTCGGCGACGGTGAGCCCGTCGAGGTACGCGCGAGCGCCGAGGTGCTGCTCCGGCTCCTCTGGCACCGCGCCGACCCTCAGGCTGAGGGTGTGGACCCGCGCGCCGGCGTCCTGCTCTCGGACGCGGTCACACCCTGAGGAGCCTCAGGCGGACTCGACCTCGCGCAGCCGCTGGCTGATCACGGCCGAGACGCCGTCGCCGCGCATCGTGACGCCGTAGAGCGCGTCGCCGACCTCCATGGTCCGCTTCTGGTGGGTGATCACCAGCAGCTGGGAGTTCTCCCGCAGCTCCTCGTAGATCTCGAGCAGCCGGCCGAGGTTGGTGTCGTCGAGCGCGGCTTCGACCTCGTCGAGGATGTAGAACGGCGACGGGCGGGCCTTGAACAGCGCCACCAGGAAGGCCACCGCGACCAGCGAGCGCTCGCCACCGGAGAGCAGCGAGAGCCGCTTGATCTTCTTGCCGGGCGGTCGTGCCTCGACCTCGATGCCGGTGTTGAGCATGTCGTCGGGATCGGTGAGGACGAGCCGGCCCTCGCCGCCCGGGAAGAGCCGGCTGAAGGTCTCCTCGAAGGCCCGCTCCACATCGGCGTACGCCTCGGTGAAGACCTGCTCGACCCGCGCGTCGACCTCGCGCACGATGTCGAGGAGGTCCTTGCGGGTCCGCTTCA
Source organism: uncultured Actinomycetota bacterium (assembly GCA_963759065.1). Classification (GTDB taxonomy): domain Bacteria; phylum Actinomycetota; class Actinomycetes; order Propionibacteriales; family Nocardioidaceae; genus Nocardioides. The sequence goes on from CAVWYA010000020.1 coordinate 408,438, forward strand.
GATCTTCGAGCTGCTCGCTGAGGAAGCGGTGCCGCTCCTCCAGAGCGCTGAACTCCTCCAGCGCCAGCGGGTTGACCGTGCCGAGCATCGAGAGCTCGCGCTCGGCCTGGCGCAGCCGCTTCTGCTGCTCCTCGCGCACGAACGGCACGGTCTCCGGCTCCGCCGGCGCGTCGGAGTCGGTGGACTCGACGGCGGCGGGCAGCTCACCGTCGGGCAACTTGTGGTCGACGGGGACCGGCTGGTCGGGGCCGTACTCGGCCACCAGTACGTCGCCCGCGATGCCGAGCTCCTCGAGCGCGCGCTCCTCCAGCTGCTCGATCCGCATCTTCTGCTGGGTGCGGGCCATCTCGTCGCGGTGGACGGAGTTGACGAGCTCGTCGTGCTCGCGGGCCAGGTCGCGCAGCTTGGCGCGGACGGCGAGCAGCTGCTCCTCGCGACCCTGGCGGGAGCGCTCGACGTCCGCTCGGGCCGAGGCGGCCAGGCCGATCGACACGTCGAGCCGGTCGAGCACGTAGGCGACCGCGACGCCGACCGCCTGCGCGGCCTCGCCCTCGCGGATCAGCCGGGCCCGGCGCTCGATCTCTCGGGCTCGCGTCTCGCGTTCGTCATGGGCGGCGCGCAGCAGCTGGTCGGCCCGACCGTGCAGGGCGCGCGACCGCTCCTCGGCCGTGCGCAAAGCGAGCCGGGCCTCCATCTCGCCCTGACGCGCGGAACGGGCCGCCTCGGCCAGCTGCTCGCGGTCGTCGGCGACGTGCTCGAGGTCGGGGTCCTCCTCGGCGCGGGCCAGCCGGGACTCGAGGTCGCCGAGCCCCTCGAGGTCCTTGGTGCGGGCCTCCTGCGCCTCGGCGATCGCCCGGTCGAGCCGCTCGGCCTCCCCGCGCGCCGCGCGCGCCTGGGCACCGAACTGGCCGAGCTCCTCAGCCACCGCCGCCAGCGTGGCGTCGGACTCGTGCAGCTTGGCCAGCGCGACGTCGACCCGCTTCTGGGACTCGTGCCGCTCCCGCTCCAGGCGGGACATGTCGAAGCCGAGCCGCTCGCTCGATGCGATCGCCTCGGACAACTGCTGGGCGGCCTCGTCGACCGCAGCCTGGATCTCGATGAGGCTCGGCTGGCTGGCCGAGCCGCCGGCCGCGGCGTGCGATCCGAGCACGTCACCGTCGCGGGTCACCGCTGTCAGGGAGGCGTCGCGGGCGAGCAGTGCCCGGGCCGCGGCCAGATCGTCGACCACGGCCACCCGGTCGAGCAGCCTCGCGAGCGAAGGACGGACGGTCTCGGGGCAGGTGACGACGTCGAGTGCGTAGGACGCACCGTCGGGCAGCACCGGCCAGTCACTGACGTCGTAGGCGGGACCGGAGCCGAGCACCAGGCCGGCCCGGCCCAGGTCGCGGTCCTTGAGGTGGCCGATCGCAGCGATCGCCGCGTCGGCGTTCTCCAGCGCGACGGCGTCGGCCGCGCTGCCGAGGGCGTTGGCGACCGCGGCCTCGAACCCGCTGCGGACCGTGAGCAGCGCGGCCACCGAGCCGAGCAGGCCGGAGACCTGGTCGGAGGCGGCCAGCAGTGCTCCGGCGCCGTCCTTGCGGTTGAGGCCGAGCTCGAGGGCGTCCTTGCGGGCGGCCAGCGTGGCGCGGTCGCGCTCGGCGCGCTGCGCCTCCTCGCGGACCTTGGCCAGCTGCTCCTCGAGGTCGTCGAGCTGGGCGGCGGCCGCCTCGTGCTCGGCGTCGAGGCCCTCCTCGCCCGCGTCGAGTCCGGCGACCCGGGTCTCGAGCGCGGTGAAGTCGCGCTGGGCTCGGGTCGCGCGGCTCAGGGCTTCCTCGTGGGCCTGGGTGAGCCGGCCGAGCTCGTCGTCTGCGGCGGCCGCGCGCGAGCGCAGCGCGTTGACCTGGCCGTTGAGCCGGGCCAGCCCTTCCCGGCGGTCGGCGGCGGCGCGGTGCTGGCCCGCGACCCGGCGCTCTTCCTCCGCGACGGCGTCCTCGGCGGTACGCCGTGCTGACAGTGCCTGCTCGAGGGTGGCGCGGTGCGCCTCGACCTCGGTCTCGATCGCGCTCTCCTGCTCGCGCACCTGCGCGGCCTCGGCCTCCAGCGCCTCCGGGTCGCGGCCGGTGGCGACGTCGCCGGTCTCGAGCCCCTCGGCGTTGCGGACCCGCTCGGCGGCGAGCGACTGGGTGCTGCGGAGCCGTTCGCGCAACCCGGACAGGGCGAACCAGGTCTCCTGCGCCTTGGCCAGCGTGGGGAGGTCCTCGCGGAGCGCGGCCTCGAGGTCGCTCTCGCTCTGGGTGGCCCTGGCCCGCTGGGCCTCGACGTCCTCGCGGCGTGCGACCAGGACCGACTCGTCGGCGAGCTCCTGCTCGAGCGCGGCTCGAGCGGTGACCAGGTCGTCCGCGATCAGCCGGGCCTTGGCGTCGCGGACCGCGGACTGTACGCCGACCGCCCGCCGGGCGACCTCGGCCTGGCGGCCCAGCGGCTTGAGCTGGCGCCGGATCTCCCCGAGCAGGTCGGTGAGCCGGGTCAGGTTGCCGTCGCAGGCGTCGAGCTTGCGGAGCGCCTTCTCCTTGCGCTTGCGGTGCTTGAGGACCCCGGCAGCCTCCTCGATGAAGCCGCGCCGGTCCTCGGGGGTCGCGTGCAGGATCGAGTCGAGCTGGCCCTGGCCGACGATGACGTGCATCTCGCGGCCGATGCCGGAGTCCGACAGCAGCTCCTGGACGTCGAGCAGCCGGCAGGGAGTTCCGTTGATGGCGTACTCGGAGCCGCCGCTGCGGAACATGGTCCGGCTGATCGTGACCTCGGAGTACTCGATCGGCAGCGCGCCGTCGGAGTTGTCGATGGTCAGCAGCACCTCGGCCCGGCCCAGCGGCGGCCGGCCCGACGTACCGGCGAAGATGACGTCCTCCATCTTGCCGCCGCGCAGCGACTTGGCGCCCTGCTCGCCCATGACCCAGGCGAGGGCGTCGACGACGTTGGACTTGCCGGAGCCGTTGGGCCCCACCACGCAGGTGATCCCCGGCTCCAGCTGGAGGGTCGTCGACGAAGCGAAGGACTTGAACCCCTTGAGGGTCAGGCTCTTCAGGTACACGCGGTCTCCCTCGCAAAATGGCGAACGTCTGGCCAATGGTTCTGGCCGCTGACGCGGGGGAAGCTCAGCGCCTCAAACCCTACCTGCGGGGTACCCCCGGACCGTGAATCCGGGGGTTTGCTGGACCCGCGTGTTCCCCAGGCCCGCGCCCCGCAATGGGAGCGAAGGGAGCGCAGCGACCCGGTCGTTCGCGGGCGAAGCCCGCGCGCCCCGCGATCGGCCTCCGGGCCGTGGCGACTGCGCCGAGCGAGCGCAGCGAGCGAGCGCGCCCGCGAGCGCAGCGAGCTGTCGTCACGGACTGGGGGCCGAAGCTCGGGGGTAGAAGGTCGGGGAGCGGAGGGAGCAGCGACCCGGTTTTTCGCGGGCGAAGCCCGCGCGCCCCGCGATCGGCCCGGCGGCCACGATGGACCGCGAAGCTCCGCGCAGCGGAGCAAGCAGTCCGTCGTGGGTGCCGGGCCGAAGCTCGCGGGGGTAGAAAGTCAGCGGTACTTCTCCGACACCGCGGCGAGCCCGTCGACGAGTACGTCGATGCCGAACTCGAACCGCTCCTCGCCGTCGCCGTTGGTCATCTCGGTGCTGTAGCTCGACAGCATCGGGAACCGGCCCGGCGGCAGCTGCTGCCAGAACGTCAGCATCTGCTCGTCGATGGCGTCGTGGTCCGGCGCCTCCCCGGCTTTCGTGGAGTTCTCGCGGGCGATCCAGATCGACTCCTCGTAGGCGAGCGCGCTGACGTAGAGGGAGGCCACGTCGCAGATCCAGGCGGCGGCCTGGGGCGAGATGCCGCCGGCCAGGCAGATCGCCATCATCCCCTCGGCGACCCGCATGGTCCCCTCCATGGTCGGGACCTGGCCCATCGCGGCCCGGGCCGCGCCCGGATGGTCGCGGTAGACGGCGAGCGTGTCGCGGAGGAGCTGCTTGAGCTGCTCGGCCCACCGCTTGGGGTCCGCCTCGGGTACGTCGATCAGCGTGGCGATCCTGTCGATGACCAGCTGGTCGAGCTCGTCACGGTTGCGGACGTGCTGGTAGAGGGACGCCGGTCCGGTGTCGAGCGCCTTGGCCAGGGACCGCATCGACACGGCGTCATACCCCTGGGTGCGCATCATCTCGAGCGCGGTGTCGACGATCCGGTCGGTGCTCAGCGGCTCCTTGCGCTCCCGTGGCTCCGGCCGCCCGGACGGGAGGTTCACGCGGACCCGCAACGGGCCTGCCTGCCAGCTGCGCTCACGCGGGTTGTCCGGGGCCATGTCGAACAATGTACTTGACACGAACGCTGTTCGGACCTAGAACAGTGTTCGAACTTTTTGCGAACACCGTTCGTCCCGATCTCAGGAGCAGCACATGTCGGCGCTTTCGGACACCACTCCCTCCCCGGCCGTGGAGACCCCGTCCGGGGAGTCCCGCGGCTACCAGTACCGCTGGATGGTCATGGCCGTCGTCATCGTGGCCGACGTCATGGACCTTCTCGACGCCACGATCGCCAACCTCGCCGGCCCGTCGATCCGCGCCGACCTCGGTGGCAGCCAGAGCACCCTGCAGTGGGTGCTCGCGGCGTACACGATGTCCTTCGCCATCGGCCTGGTCGTCTCCGCCCGCGCCGGCGACCTGGTCGGGCGGCGCCGGATGTTCATCATCGGCATGGCCGGCTTCACCGTGGCCTCCCTGCTCTCCGGGCTGGCGCCGACGGCCGGCGCGCTGATCGCCTTCCGGGTCCTGCAGGGCGCGTTCGGCGCGGTGATGATCCCGCAGGGGCTCGCCATGGTGAAGCAGTCCTTCCACCCCGACGACCTGCAGAAGGCCTTCATCCCGTTCGGCCCGATCATGGGCCTGGCCGCCGTGCTCGGCCCGATCCTGGCCGGCTTCCTCATCGACGCCGACCTGTTCGGCACCGGCTGGCGGATGATCTTCCTGATCAACATCCCGGTCGGGATCGTCGGCACCGTGCTCGCGGTCAAGTACCTGCCCGACCTCCCCCGCAACCGCGACACCAAGCTCGACGTCGGAGGGTCGCTGCTGCTGGCCGCCGCTTCTGCGCTGCTGATCTACCCGCTGGTCCAGGGCCGCGAGCACGACTGGCCGCTGTGGTGCTTCCTCATGATGGGGTCGTCCGTGATCGTCTTCGCCGGCTTCGTCCTCAGTGAGCGGCGCAGCGCGCACCCGGTGATCGAGCGCTCGCTGTTCCGCAACCGCGGCTTCGTAGCGGGCGTGGTGTTCCTCGCGTCGTTCTTCGTCGCGATGAACGGCCTGATGCTCATCGTCAACCTCTTCATCCAGATCGGCCTGGGCTTCACCCCGATGCACACCGGCGTCGCGATGACGCCGCTGGCGGTGGGCCTCGCGATCGGCGCGGCTGCGTCCGGCGCGGCCCTCGGCCCGAAGTTCGGCCGCAAGGTCCTGCACGGCGGCCTCACCGTGATCGGGCTCGGCATGGTCGGTCTGTGGCTGACCATCGACCACAGCGGTATGTCGACCACCGGGTGGGACCTGGCTCCGGCGCTGTTCGTGGTGGGTCTCGGCAGCGGCGTCATCTTCGCCCCGCTCTTCGACATCATCCTGGCGGACCTGGGCGATCACGAGGTCGGCACCGGATCCGGTGTCCTGAACGCCGCCCAGCAGTTCTCCGGCGCCCTGGGCGTGGCGATCATCGGCACGATCTTCTTCCAGTGGCTGCCGAGCGAGGGCTGGGCCGACGCCACCAAGGGCATCGTCCTGGTGAGCGTGGCCTGCTACGCGATCAGCTTCCTCGTCGCCTTCCTCCTGCCCAAGGAAGCCCGCGAGGGCGCCGAGCTGGCCTGATCTGGATTCGGCGACATGGTGACACCTGCCCGGCCGTTGGCCTCGGGACGAGACTGCGACGTCTTCGCCCTGGCCGACGGCCGGGTGGTGCGCTCGTACAAGGACCGTCGGTCCGCCGACGACGAGGCCGAGCTGATCCGCGCGGTGCACGGGGCCGGCTACCCGGTCCCCCGCGTCGACGAGTGGCACGGCCCCAGGATCGTGATGGAGCGGATCGACGGGCCGACGCTCGGCGAGCAGCTCGTCGCGGGGACCGTCACCGCCGAGGAGGGCGCTCGGATCCAGGCCGACGTCCAGGGCCGGCTGCACGCGCTCCCCTGGCCGAGCGCAGCCCCTGGGGAGGGCCTGCTGCACCTCGACTTCCACCCGTTCAACGTGCTCATGGGACCGGCCGGACCGGTCGTCATCGACTGGACCAACGCCCGCCCGGGACCACCCGGGCTCGACGTCGCGATGTCGGCGCTGATCCTGGCCGGGGTCGCGCTGACGCTGGAGTTCCCGCAGGCGGGCGACCTGCTCACGGCCTACGGCGCCGTCGCGCCCACGCCGTACGCCGAGCACCTGGACGAGGCCGCCCGGATCCGGAGCGGCACGCCGCACACGACCGGCCAGGAGCTCGCCGTGATGGAGCAAGCGGTGCAGCTCGCGCGCGAGGCGCACGCGTAGGCTCACCGACCGTGTCCGACCTGCTCTTCGTCGCCGGTCTCGGCCGCTCGGGCACGACGGCGCTGATGGAGGTGCTGGTCGCCCACGCGGAGATCGCACTGGGGGTCGAGCGCTACAAGCGGCTCTACCCGCGCGACGACGAGCCGGTGACCGCCGACCTCTTCGAGGAGGGTCGGTTCTTCGACTTCACGGACGGGCTCACCAACCTCACTCCGGAACAGGCAACGGAGTGGGTGCCGCACTACGACGCGATGCGGGCCAAGTGGGGCGGGGCGCGCTATGTCGGCGACAAGATGGTCGCGATCCGCCTCCAGCACGTCTGGGAGACGCTCCCCGACGCGCGGTTCGTCTGCATCGTGCGGGACCTCGAGCCCGTCGCGGCGAGCTGGGAGGCCCGCGCGCAGAACCCCGACGACCTCGGCTGGGCCGCCGACCAGGACGCCACCAAGGCGGTGGCCGGCTGGAACCGCTCGCTGCGCCGGGTACGCCGCGCGGTCAAACAGCGTCCCGACCGCGCCGTGGTCGTCGAGTACGACCGCTTCTTCGGCGACGCGCGCGGCGCCAGCCTCGGCAAGGTGCTCTCCTGGCTCGGGCTCGACCGGTCACCGGAGATCGACAGCGCGTTCGCGCAGGTGCACACGACGTACGTCGAGAAGGTGGCACCCAAGCCGCGCAGCCTCTCCCCCGAGACGCTCGCGTTGCTCGACGAGCACGCCGAGCGCGACGTGTGGGACCAGGTCACCGGGCTCGCCCTCTAGGACAGCCGCTCCATCTGGTCTGCCATGACCGCCTCGCGGCCGGCGCCCTCGGCCCGCAGCCCGTCCACCACACCGGCCCGGTCCTCCTCGGACCTGTTCTGGCTCAGCTTGACCTTGCCCTCGACCCGCTCGACTGAGAACTCGAGCCCGACGATGGCGCGCAGCTGCTTGTCGATGTAGGTCGCGGGCGCGTCGGTGACCGCCCAGGGCTCGGCTCGCAGCGACTCGTGCTGCTCGGTCAGCATCGTGACCGCGCGCCGGATCCACTCCGCGTCCTCGAACCGGCGGACCCGGCCAGTGATCTGCACGGCCGAGTAGTTCCAGGTCGGCACCACGCGGCCGTGCTCGGCCTTCGTGGCGTACCACGCGGGCGAGACGTAGGCCTCGGCGTCGGTGACCACGGCGAGCGCCGGGACGTCCCCGTCCGACGGGATCGACCGCCAGTGCGGGTTGGCCCGGGCGATGTGCAGGACCAGCCGGTCCCCGTCCCAGACCACCGGCAGCCGGGTCACGAGCGGGTAGCCGTCCTCACCGGTCGTGACCAGGTCACCCGCGCCGATGTGGGTGACCATGGCGCGGATCGCGGCGTCGTCGTCGAGGGCGTTGAAGCGAGGGACGTACATGCCCCCATCCTCGACCCGGCTCAGGCGGTGGAGCCAGCCAGTTCGTCGTCGTGCGCGATGTGGCTGAGCTGGCGCCAGATGAGCACCACGAACACCGCCGACCCCACGAAGGCGAACCAGAACGGCGCCGTCACGCCCCACCGCTGCGCGATCACCCCGCCGATCGCGGCCCCGACCACGAGCCCGCCGAAGACACCGACGAGGTTCACGGACCCCACTCGGCCCTGGAGCTCGGTCGGCACCGCGCGCTGGCGGATCGTGATCGAGGTGGTGCCCCACACGAAGGCGTGCGCGCCGAAGACGAAGAAGACCGGCATGGCGACGTACGGCGACGACGTGGCGGCGAGCGCGAGATGGGTGAAGGTCTCGATGATCAACCCCACGCGCATGATGTTGCCGAGGCTGATCCGGCCAGTCAGCCACCCGTAGGACACGGTGCCGACGAGGCCACCCGCCGCAACGACGGTGGTGACCAGACCGAACCCGACACTGCCCAGGTCGAGGTGCTCGGTGGCGTAGAGGACGAGCACCGACCAGGCGGCCCCGAACGTGACGTTGAAGATCAGGATCGTCAGCACCAGCGTGCGGACCGCGGCGTGGTGCCAGGTCCAGCGGAAGCCCTCGACGATGTCGTGCCAGACCGGGCGGTCCTCGTCGGGCCTCCGGCCGTGCGCCGGCAGCTGCAGGCGGGAGATCAGGACCACGGCCAGGACCCCCACGATCGCCTGGGTCGCGAACGGGATGAACTGGCCGACCGTGAACAGCAGGGCGCCGATCGGCGGCGCGGCAAGCTGGTTGATGGTCACGAAGCCGGTCTGCAGCCTGGCGTTGGCGATGGCCAGGTCGTCTCGGGCGACCAGCATCGGGAGCAGGGTCTGGGCGGTGTTGTCGGCGAACACCTCGGCCGTGCCGAGGAGGAACATCGCCACCAGCACCAGCGTGATGGGCGCGGCGTCGAAGGCGACCGCGGCGGCGAGCAGCGCGAGCACGACGGCGCGCAGCAGATCGACAGTGATGATGATCAGCCGGCGGTCGAGCCGGTCGGTGAGCGCGCCCGCCCAGAGCCCGAAGAGCAGTGGCGGCGCCCACTGGAGCAGCGCCGCGAGCGCCACCAGGAACTCGTGGTCGGTCTTGGATGCGACGAGCAGCGGGCCCGCGGCCAGGGCGATGCCGTCGCCGACGTTGCTGGTCCACGACGACGCCATGAGCAGGCGGAAGCCGCGCCCGAGGCGCGGCGGTGCGATGACGTCGAGCAACCGGCTCACGAAGTCAGCACGCTAACGCCGTGTCACTCCCCGTTTCACCTGGTTTCCCGGCCGGAGCCGTCAGCACCAGGCAACTCATTTGCCTGTCTGTCAGGCGGGCTGCATCTCCTGCATGCGGGGAGCGGTGTCGACCAGCAGCTCTTCGGCACGGGCGGCCACGAGCTTGTCGTTCTCCTCGCTGAGCCGGACCACGAGGGCCTCCAGCTCGCCCACCCGCGCGCGCAGCCGACTGTTCTCGGCAGCAAGGCGGGGGTCACGCAGGTCGCTGTTCATGTAGCCGATCAGCGCCTTTGCCATAAATGATGAACCTTCCGATGGGTGGGGCTGGTTCTTTTGAGGCTGGTCCGAGGACCGTCTTCAAGAGTCCCACTCGCGGGGCCTCTGGTCAATCTGCGGGGACCGCCTTGGGGACGGCCCTCTGGACCGCCGTACGCCGGCGCCGCGGGACCGGCTGGCAGACCGGGCAGAAGTACGACGAGCGGTTCATGAACGCCACCCGCCGTACCGGCGCACCGCACCGGTCGCAGGCCTCGCCCTCGCGCCCGTAGGCGTGCAGCGACCGGTCGAAGTAGCCGGACTCGCCGTTCACGTTGACGTAGAGGGAGTCGAACGACGTACCGCCCTGCCCGAGCGCCTCGTTCATCACCTCTCGCGCGTGGCCGAGCAGCTCGCGCACCTGCGCGGCGGTCAGCCTGTCCCCGGCGCGTTCGCCGTGCAGCCGGGCCCGCCAGAGCGCCTCGTCGGCATAGATGTTGCCGACCCCGGAGATCAGGTTCTGGTCGAGCAGCTGGCGCTTGACACCGGACGCCCGCCGCCGCACCTTGGCGATGAACCCGTCGTCGTCGAACTCCACGTCGAGCGGGTCGCGGGCGATGTGCGCGATCTCCGGCGGCAGCTCGGCGCCACCGGCCGAGACCGAGAGGCCACCGAACATCCGCTGGTCGACGAAACGCAGCTCGAGGCCGTCCGACGCGCCGTCCAGGGCCAACCGCACCCGGAGGTGCCGCTCGGACTCGGAGCCCGGCGGCCGGAGCAGGAACTGACCGCTCATGCCGAGGTGTCCGAGCAGGGCGTCGCCGTTGTCGAGCGGCAGCCAGAAGTACTTGCCGCGGCGCCGGGCGTCCTCGATGCGCCGGCCGGTCAGCGCGCTCGCGAACCCCTGGGGGCCGCGCAGGTCGCGGCGTACGGGACGGGGGTGGAGCACCTCGACCGAGGCGATCACGGCGCCGACGACGTGCCGAGCGAGTCCGGCGCGGACCACCTCGACCTCGGGCAGCTCGGGCATGGCTAGGAGTTGCGGGGCGCGTCGGCCGGGTCGACCGCGTCGACCGCGTCGACATCAACCGCGACATCGACAGCGACGGCATCGACCGCCGCGTCGACGGCGGCGTCCATGGGGTCGACGATGCCGAGGGTGGCGGCGATGGTGCCGTACGCCGTCTCGGCGGCGGCCTGCTCGGCCTCCTTCTTGGACCGGCCGACGCCGTTGCCGTAGAGCTGGTCGGCGACGCGCACCTGCGCGGTGAAGGTCTTCTGGTGGTCCGGGCCCTCGTCCTGGATGACGTACTCAGGGACGCCGAAGGCGTGCTCGGCCGCGAGCTCCTGGAGTGACGTCTTCCAGTCCAGCCCGGCGCCGAGCGCGGACGCCGCCTCGATGAGCGGGTCGAAGAGCCGGTGCACCACCTCGGACGAGACCTCGATGCCGCCGCTGAGGTGCACGGCGCCGATCACGGCCTCGACGGTGTCGGAGAGGATCGACGCCTTGTTGCGGCCGCCGGTCGTCTCCTCGCCGCGGCCGAGCTTGACGTGCTCGCCGAGCCGGATGCCGCGGCCCACCTCCGCCAGCGCGCGGGCGTTGACCACCGCGGCCCGCAGCTTGGCCAGCCGGCCCTCGGAGAGGTCGGGGTGGGTGATGTAGAGCGTCTCGGTGACGACCACACCGAGCACCGAGTCACCGAGGAACTCCAGGCGCTCGTTGGTCGGCAGCCCACCGTTCTCGTAGGCGTAGGACCGGTGCGTCAGCGCGCGCTCGAGCAGCTCGGGGTCCAGGACCGGCTCCCCGAGTGCGGCGCGGAGCTGCGCGTAGTTGCTCAGCGGTCTGCGTGGATCTCTGGGCGGATCAGAGGACCTGGCGACGCTCGTTGCGCGCGCCGTACTGGCCGCAGGTGCCGCACGCGCGGTGCGGCAGGTGCTTGGCACCGCACGCGGGGTTGGCGCAGGTCACCAGCGTCGGCGCGGTGGTCTTCCAGGCCGAGCGACGGTGGCGCGTGTTGCTGCGCGACATCTTCCGCTTCGGGACAGCCATGGTGTTCTCTCTCTCAGTTCTGCTCGGTCTGCTGCGTGGTCTGTGCGGTCTGCGTCAGGTCGGCCAGCGCCGCCCACCGCGGGTCGATCGCCGCGTCATGTGCGTGGTCGGGGTCGTCGGCCAGTCGTGCTCCACATTCGGGGCACAGGCCGGGACAGTCGTCCATGCACAGCGGCTGGAACGGCAGTGCGAGCACCACCGCATCCCGCAGCAGGGGCTCCAGGTCGACCAGGTCGCCCTGCAGCGTGCTGACTTCGTCGTCCTCCTCGGGGAGGGCGTGGTCCTCGTAGACGAACAGCTCCTGGAAGGTGACCTCCATGTCGTCGGAGATCGCCTCCAGGCACCGCGCGCACTCCCCCACGAGCGAGGCGTGCGCGGTCCCGGTGACCAGCACCCCCTCCATGACCGCCTCGAGGCGCAGGTCGAGCTCGACCGGCGACCCCTCGGTGACCTGAAGGACTTCGATGCCGAGATCTGCGGGCGCGGGCACCGTCAGGGACACCTCGCGCTGGGACCCCGGGCGGCGTCCGAGCTCGCGAGTGTCGAGCACGAGCGGCGCTCTCGGGTCCAAGCTGTTCAGTGTCACTTCCGGTATCCAGGCAAACAGATCCAATCGAGAATCGTACGCGGGCGGGACCTGAGCGACCAAACCCGGCTCTGACTCACTCCCGCCGGGCGGCCAGCTTCTCCGTCAGCGGACCCAGCACGAAGTCGGGAACCAGAGCGGAGACGTCGCCGCCGTAGGACGCCACCTCCTTGACCAGGCTCGACGAGACGAAGCCGTACTGCGGGTCGGAGACGACGAAAACGGTCTCGACGCCGGTCAGGTGGGCGTTCATCTGGGCCATCTGCAGCTCGTAGTCGAAGTCCGTGCCGGAACGGAGCCCCTTGACGATGGCGCCGGCGTCGGCCTCGCGGCAGTAAGCCGTGATCAGGCCGGTGAACCCCTCCACCCGGACGTTCGCCAGCCCGGCGACGCCCTCCTTGAGCATGGCCAGCCGCTCCTCGGGGGCGAAGAGCCGGCTCTTGGAGACGTTGACCCCCACCGCGACGATCACCTCGTCGAAGAGGTTCGAGGCGCGCCGGACGATGTCGAGGTGTCCCTTGGTGACCGGGTCGAAGGACCCGGGGCAGACGGCTCGGCGCATCAGGTCTCCTGGGGGTCCTCTGGGTTCGCGGCGGCGTGACCGTACCAAAGCGACGTCTCGCCGTAGCGCTTCCTGCGCCGACCCTCGGTGGCCTGCGGCCAGGTCGGCTCGGGGCTGCGCGACGACCGCTCCACCACGACCATCGCACCGGGCACGAGCCAGTGCTGCGCCCAGAGCAGGTCCAGGTCGCCGCTGACGGCCGCGTCGTCGAGCGGGTACGGCGGGTCGAGGAACACCACGTCGTAGGGCGCGCCCGGTGGCCGGGACAGCGTCGTCGTGACCGCAGCGGCGACGACGTCGGCCTTCGCGAACCCGAGCGCCTTGGCGTTGTCGCCGATCAGCCGGGCGGTACGCCGGTCCGACTCCACCAGCGTGACGACACCGGCGCCGCGCGACCACGCCTCGAGGCCGACCGCTCCCGACCCCGCGTAGAGGTCGAGGAACCGCAGCCCCTGCAGCGAGCCGCACCACGCCTCGATGCTGGAGAAGAGCGCCTCGCGCACCCGGTCGGTGGTCGGCCGCGTGTGCTGGCCGGACGGAGCCGTGATCCGCCGACCGCCCGCGTTTCCCCCGATTATCCGAGTCATGACGACCCGACACTAGGACTTCTCGATGAAGTCGGCCTCGGCCGATTCCTCCATCTTGATGACGGCGGCGCGGAGGAGGTCGTGGGCGGAGAGGTCGCCGTCGGCGTCGAGCAGCGACTCGGCCGCGGCGCGCGCCTCGATGATCGTCTCCTCGTCGCGGAGCACGCGCAGGTTCTGCAGCGTGGACCGGTAGCCGGACTGCGAGCGGCCCAGGACGTCACCCTCGCGGCGCTGCTCGAGGTCGACCCGGCTCAGCTCGAACCCGTCGGTGGTGGCGGCGACGGCGTCGAGCCGCTCGCGCGCCGGGCTGCCCTGCTCGGCGTGGCTGACGAGCAGGCAGAGCCCGGGGAGCCCGCCCCGGCCGACCCGGCCCCGCAGCTGGTGGAGCTGGGAGATCCCGAACCGGTCGGCGTCCATCAGCACCATCGTGGTCGCGTTGGCGACGTCGACCCCGACCTCGATCACGGTCGTGGCCACGAGGACGTCGAGCTCGCCCGCCACGAAGGCGCGCATCGTGCGCTCCTTCTCGTCGGGCGGCAGCCGGCCGTGGAGCGCCGCGATCCGCAGCCCGTGCAGCTCGTGGGTGTCGAGCTCGGCGACGACCTCGTCGACCGCGGCCAGGGTGTGCCGGGTGGCCTCGGCCACCCGGCCGTCGAGCTCGCGTTCGTCGTAGGTCGCGTCGAGCTCGCCCTGCTCGAGCTCGTCGCCGCTGATCCGGGGACAGACGACGTAGGCCTGGTGACCCTCGTCGACCTCCTCACGGATCCGCTTCCAGACCCGGTCGATCCAGTGCGGCTGCTCGGCCAGCGGCACGACGTTGGTCTGGATCGCCGCCCGCCCGGCGGGCAGCTCGGTCAGCGTGGAGACCTCGAGGTCGCCGAAGACCGTCATCGCGACAGTGCGCGGGATCGGCGTCGCGGTCATCACCAGGACGTGCGGCGGTGACCCGAGGGCCTTGTCGGTGAGCGCGGCCCGCTGCTCGACACCGAAGCGGTGCTGCTCGTCGACCACGACCAGGCCGAGGTCGAGGAACTGGACCTGGTCCTCCAGCAGCGCGTGGGTGCCGATCACGATGCCGGACTCGCCGACCGCGAGACGGGACAGCGGCTCGGTGCGCTGGGTCTTGGTCATGGAGCCGGTCAGCAGCTCGACGTTGGTGCCGCCCATCGCTCCACCCAGCATCGGGCCGGCGGCCAGGTCGCCGAGCAGGGCGGTGATCGAGCGGTGGTGCTGCTGGGCCAGCACCTCGGTGGGCGCGAGCAGCGCGGCCTGGCCGCCGGAGTCGACCACACGAAGCATCGCCCGCAGCGCGACCACCGTCTTGCCGGAGCCCACCTCCCCCTGGAGCAGGCGGTTCATCGGGTGCGGCTGGGCGAGGTCCGCCTCGATCTCGGCCCCGATCTCGCGCTGGCCGGCGGTCAGCGTGAACGGCAGCTGCTCGTCGAAGGCCGCGAGCAGGCTGCCGTCTCCCCCTGCGCGTGCCACGGTGCCGAGGGCGCGCACGAACCGGCGGCGGCGCGAGAGCACCAGCTGGGTGACCAGGGCCTCCTCGAACCGGTAGCGCTTCTGAGCCCGGGTGATCTCCCCCCAGGTCTCGGGTGCGTGGACCCGGTCTAGAGCGGTCCGCGCGTCGAGCAGCTTGAACTTCGTCCTGACCGGGTCGGGCAGCATCTCGGGCACCTCGTCGACCATGGTCCGCGCGAAGGTGATCGCCTTCTGGAGGTCCCACGACTCGACGTCCTTGGTCGCCGGGTAGAGCGGGTAGAGCGGGCCGATCGTCTCGAGGGACAGAGCGGCGAGGTCCTCGCTCGCCTCGCCGTCGGCGCCGAAGAGCACCATCTGCGGGTTGGTCAGCTGCCACTCGCCGCGGAAGGTGCCGACCTTGCCCATGAAGATGCCGCGCCGCCCCGGGCTGAACCGCTGCTCGTTGAACCTCCCGACGTGGGACTGCTGCGCGAAGAAGGACATCTGCAGGGAGGGGCCCTCGGTGCGCAGCACGACCTCCTGGCGGTAGGCCACCCGGTTGGTCCTCCGGTCGCGGTAGGTCCGGCTCTGGGAGCTCGAGATCTCGCCGACCACCGTGAGCAGCTGGCCCTCCTTGAGCTCCTCGAGCGAGGACAGCGAGCCCGTCTCCAGGTAGCGGCGAGGGAAGTGGCGCAGGAGGTCGCCCACTGTCCGGAGACCCAGCCGCTCCGTGATCCCCTCGTAGCGCGACTTGGCCTTGTTGCTCTTGGCCACGCCGAGCACCGACTCGACGGGTGAGTCGAGGTCGATCAACTCCTGCCTCCTGCTGTTCGCTGCTACTCGACGGCGACGAGGAGCGGGTAGCGCTCCTGGCCTCCGTCGTACACCACGACGTCGACAGTGGGGTGCTTCTCCTCGAGCCAGGCCGCGCAGGTCCGGGCGAGCGCACCATCCGTGTCGTCGGCGCCGGAGACCAGCGTGACCATCTCGCCGCCACCACCGAGCAGCCTGCCCAGCACGTCTTCCGCGACCTCGGTGAGGTCGTGGCCGACGACGACGAAGTCGCCGCCGATCGCGCCGAGCACATCGCCCGCCTCGCAGGGCCCGGCCATCGTGATCGCCCGCTTCGCCGCGACCGTGACCGCGCCCTGGCGTGCGTGCCGGGCGGTGGCGGTCATCTCGAGGACGTCCTGGTCGAACGTGCGGCCCGGCTCGTGGACGGCCAGCGCGGCCAGCCCCTCGACCTGGGCGGTCGTCGGGATCACCGCGACCCGCATGTCGTGGTCCTTCTCGGCGGTGCTCGCCGCGATCTGGGCCGCGCGCACCGAGTCGTTGTCGTTGGGGAGGACCACGACCTCCTGCGCGCCCGAGTGGACCATGGCCTCGAGCAGCATCCCGGTGGACGGGCGGTTGCCGGGGCCACCGCGCACGACCACGGCCCCCGCCTCCTCGAACAGCCCGGCCAGGCCGGCCCCGGCGGCGACCGCGACGATGGCCCGGCCGACCCGCGGCCGCGGCTCGCGGGCGGCGATCTGCTCGGCGAAGTGCGTCACGCGTACCCGGTACGGCCGACCGGCATCGATGCCGGCCTCGATCGCGGAGCCCACGTCGTCGACGTGGACGTGGACGTTCCAGAGCCCCGCCCCGCCGACCACGACCAGGGAGTCCCCGAGCCCCGCGAGGGTGCTGCGCAGCTGCCCGATGGTCTCGTCGGGTGCGTCGAGGAGGTACATCACCTCGTACGCCGGACCGCCGTCGACGAGGTCCGCGCCCGGCTCGGCCAGGATCGGCCGCGGGATCCGGTTCCCGGACTCGACGCGCGGCGGCCGCTTGCCGGTGAGGGCGGTCTCGGCGGCGTCGAGGATGACCACGACCCCACGGCCGCCGGCGTCGACCACACCAGCGTCACGGAGCACCTGCAGCTGCTCCGGCGTCCGCGCGAGCGCCTCGCGCGCCGCCGCCGCGCTCGTGGTGAGCACGTCGCGCGATCGGACCGTCGGCTCGCGCTCGAGCAGCTGGGCGGCCGCTTCCGAGGCGGCCCGGCAGACCGAGAGCATCGTGCCCTCGACCGGCGTACCGACCGCCGCGTAGCTCGCCTCGGTCGCTTCCCGGAGCGCGTCGACCATCACCGCGCCGTTGCGCTCGTCCCACTGCGCCTCGGCGATGCGCCGCATGATCGCGCGGAGCATCTCGCTCAGGATCACGCCGGAGTTGCCGCGCGCGCCCAGCAGGGCCCCGCGGGTGAACGCCTCGAACAGCGCGGCCCGGTCGGCGTCGCCGGTCGCGGCCTTCTCGCGAACGGCGTCGCGGGCGGCGGCCATGGTCAGGTAGAGGTTGGTGCCCGTGTCGCCGTCCGGCACCGGGTAGACGTTGAGCGCGTCGATCTCCTCGCGGGCGCCCGCGAGCGCGTCGACCGCGATGTCGATGAAGCTGAGCACGGTCGAGAGCTCGATGCCGCTCCCGACGGTCCCTTGCTCGGCCACGGAGGCGAGACTAGAGCCTGTCCCGCAAGTCCGGGTGGATGCCAGCGTCGTCCAGAACGTGCGATGGCGCGGCGCCGGCACGAAGGCAGACTGGGCGTCTTCCGAGTGTCGGCGACAAAGCCAGCGTGCGTGCTGGGCGGCGGTGGCGCCGCCCGGGTTGCGGGACCGGCTCAGGATGGAGTCTCGCGGTTTGGGCGGGAGCGTCCGGTTCGGATATTCTTCTTCGGTTGCCCGGACGCCGGGCACCCCGATCTCTAGCAATCCCATCTCCAGGAGCTCACTGTGGCCGCCGTTTGTGACATCTGCGCCAAGAAGCCCGGCTTCGGCAACAACCGGCCGTGGTCGCGCAAGATCACCAAGCGTCGCTTCGACCCCAACATCCAGCGGGTCCGCGCGACGATCAACGGCACGCCCAAGCGGCTCAATGTCTGCACCGGCTGCATCAAGGCTGGCAAAGTCACCCGCTGACCTCTGTCAACCGCTGAGGCCGTCACCCTGCCGGGTGGCGGCTTTTCTGGTCCCTAGAAGTGCGTCCAGCCCGACTCACCGGCGTACGCCGCGCCGTCGACGGTGACGCCGTCGCCCTCGGTGACCGAGCCGATGACGGTCCAGCCCTCCGGCGCCGCGCCCGCGGGGAACGTCGCGAGCAGCGAGTGGTCCTCGCCGCCGCCGAGCACGAACGAGACCGGGTCGGCGCCTGTGGCCGCACCGACCGCGTGCAGCGGCTCGGGGACGTCCAGGGCCTCGGTGCGCACGTCGATGGCCACGCCCGAGTCGGCCGCGAGATGGGCGGCGTCGGCGAGCAGCCCGTCGGAGACGTCGATCATCGACGTGGCGCCCGCCTCGGCGGCGACCGGGCCCGCGTCGTACGGCGGGCTGGGGCGGCGGTAGGCCTCCACCAGCACCCGCGGCGAGCGGAACCCGCGGCTGAGGACGGCCAGCCCGCCCGCCGACCAGCCCTGGCGACCGGTGATCGCCACGACGTCGCCCGGCTGGGCGCCGGACCGCAGCACCGGGGCCTGGACGCAGGCGCCGATGACCGTGACGGCGATGACGACCTGGTTGCAGCGGGTCAGGTCTCCCCCGACGACGCTGGCGCCGACGAGGTCGCACTCGGCCGCGAAGCCGGCCGCGAAGTCGAGCGCCCAGCGCGCGGGCAGGTCACCCGGGGCGCCCAGGCCGATGGTGAGCGAGTGCGCGCGGCCCCCCATGGCGTTGATGTCGGAAAGGTTCTGGGCGGCCGCGCGGTGGCCGACGTCGGCGGCCTCGACCCAGTCGTTGCGGAAGTGCTGCCCCTCGATGAGCAGGTCGGTCGAGACGACCACGTGGCCCTGACGCACCCGGAGCACCGCGGCGTCGTCGCCAGGGCCGACCAGCACGTGCTCCCCCTGGGGGAAAACCTGCGTCAGCTCGGAGATGAGGCCGAACTCCCCCACGTCCGCGAGCGTGGCCTCCGGCGGGAACGGCATGGGACGTATTCGAGCAGATGCGCGACGTACCGTGTCTATGACGTGCCGCAGCGTCGCGATAGGTTGACCCCGTCTCGCGGGCACAGAGTCCCCCACACCACGAACAGCAGGGAGATCAGCACATGGTGGTGCAGGCCTACATCCTGATCCAGACCGACGTCGGCAAGGCCGCGGAGGTGGCCACGGCGATCGCCCAGGTCAAGGGCGTCACGATGGCCGAGGACGTCACCGGTCCGTACGACGTGATCGTGCGCGCCGAGGCCCGCAACGTCGACGAGCTCGGCAAGCTGGTGGTCGCGAAGGTGCAGACCCTCGACGGCATCACCCGCACCCTGACCTGCCCGGTGGTGCACATCTGACCGCCTCGACGGCCTTCTGAACGACGTTCCGAGCGCCCCGCACCAGCCCTTGGTGCGGGGCGCTCGCCGTCCACGGGGTGTGCGAGGCTTTCGGCATGTCGAGCGCCGAGGAGTTCCCCGGACCGGTCGCGGTGATCGCGGGCGGGCTGAGCCACGAGCGAGACATCTCCCTCGCCTCCGGCCGCAACCTGGTGCGTGAGCTGGGCGCCCTCGGGGTCGAGGTGCACTCCTACGACTTCGACCGCAACCTGCTGCACACCCTCGAGCGCGACAAGGTGGTCGCGGTGCTGCCGGCCCTGCACGGGCAGTTCGGCGAGGACGGCGAGATCCAGACGCTCCTCGAGCTGATCGGCATGCCGTACGTCGGCTCGCGCAGCCACGCCTGCAGGCTCGCCTACGACAAGGCCAACGCCCGCGAGCTGCTGCGCCGCGACGGCATTCCGGTGCCCGACTCGGTCGGGTTGTCGGCCCAGACCTTCCGCGACATCGGCGCAGCTGCGCTGATGGAGCACGTCATGCACCGCCTCGGCACCCGGGTGGTCGTGAAGCCGGCCCGCGGCGGCTCCGCCCTCGGTGTCGCCGGCGTGGACGGGCTGGCCGCCCTCCCGTCAGCACTGGTCGGCACCTACGCCTACTGCGAGGACGCGCTCGTCGAGCGGTTCCATGACGGCGTGGACGTGTCGGTGGTCGTGCTCGAGACCGACGACGGGCTCCGCTCGCTGGAGCCGATCGCCATCGAGTACGAGAAGGGCCACGAGTTCGACTTCTCGGCCCGTTACACCGCCGAGTTCGTCTCGCTCAACCGCCCCGACCTCCCCGAGGAGCAGATCGCCCACCTCGGCGAGGTCGCCCGCCAGGCCCACCGGACCCTCGGCCTGCGCGACGTCTCCCGCTCCGACTTCATCGTCAACGCGGACGGCACGTTCGTCGTGCTCGAGACCGCCATCACCCCCGGCACCACCGAGACCTCGGCGTTCCCCTTCGCCTGCACGATCAGCGGTACGTCGCTCGGCGAGGTCGCCCGTGACCTCCTGGCCCGCGCGATCACCGCCGGCCCGCCCGTCTGATTTGAGGGAGTTTCGTCGGCTGGCCGACGAAACTTTGGGTTGGACGACAAAACTTCGTCGTCCCAGCGAGAGTTTCGTCGGCCAGCCGACGAAACTTGCCCCCTTCAGCGTTGCTGAGGCAGGCCGGCCAGCTTGCCGGCGATGCCGCCGGCGGCGCGGAGGGCGACGCCCACCTCGTAGTTGTTCGTCGCCCGCGGACGGCCGCGCTCGGCCTCCTCGAGGGCGGCGACCAGCACGTCGGCCGGCGGGGTGTCGGGCCACAGGTAGAGCGACAGGGCGCCGGGGATCGAGTTGACCTCGTTGACGAACGCATCGGTGCCGTCGCTGAGGAAGTCGATGCGCAGGATCCCGGTGAGGCCGGTCAGCTCGACCACCCTGGTGGCCAGGCTCTGGATTGTTGCGCGCAGCTCGGGCGTGATGTCGGCCGGGAACTCGCGGGGCGCTGCGGAGAGGCCCTCGGGACGGAGGTACTTCTCGGCGTACGAGAAGATCGCGCCCTCGGCGGGCCGCAGCGGCTTCTCGATGTCGGACACCGACAGCGTCGGCGCGGTGCGGACCGAGACGTTGAGGTCGAAGAGATCGGGCCGGTTGGGTTCCACGACCGCGCCCTCGCGGAGGCTGGGCGAGGTGGTGAGCAGCGCGACCGCGGTCTCCCAGTCCTCGACCACCTCGATGCCGATCGACGAGCCGCCGAACCGCGGCTTGACGATGTAGGGGCCGTCGAACGGCGGCTTCTCGGCCGCCGAGAGCAGGGTCCGCCGCAGGCAAGGTACGCCGGCGGACTCCATGACCGCGCCGAACGCGAGCTTGTCCATCCCCAGGGCGGCGGCGGCGATCGTGCCGCCGGTGGCCTTGAGGCCCATCAGCTCGAAGAGCGCCTGCGAGCCGCCGGCCTCACCAAGGCTGCCGTGGAAGCAGCTCAGGAGCGGTCCGGTCTCGAGAAGCTTGCCGCCACCGAGGCCGCCTTCGAGGTAGAAACCGCTGCCCTTCTTGGCTCCGATCCGCACCTCGAGCTTCTTCGACGAGGACGGGACGCCGTCCTGGGCCAGGAAGTCTCGGGCCTCGAGGCCGGTGGGCACGAGGTACCACTGGTCGTTGCGCGACCAGTAGACCGGCTGCACCGCCACGCCGGCGCCCGCGAGGACGCGCTCGGCCTGCAGGCCGGTGAGGATGCTGATGTCGTGCTCGTCCGAGGGGCCGCCGAAGACCACGGTCGCCTTGCTGATCACAGTCCCCAACTCTCTCAGTTAGACCTGCGAGCGCCGAATCACGGGTAGTGGTCGGGGAGGTCGTTCTCGTAGAGCACCACGTCGCCGGACGTGACGGCCGCCATCACGTGCGCCGCCGCCTCCTCGCGGCTGGCGAAGACGTGGGTGCGGCTCGCCTCGCCGGCGCTCAGTGCCGCACGGTTGGTGCGGCCGACGATGGCGAGCTGCATGCCCTCGTCGGCGGTGGCGGCCCGCGCGAAGTCGGCGTTCCGCTGCACCTGCTCGCGGCCCAGCTCGACCATGCCCGGGGTGATCGTCCACACGGTGCCGCCCTCGCCGACCAGCTCCCTGGCACTCGTGAGCGCCTGTGCGGCGCCCTCCGGGTTGGCGTTGTAGGTGTCGTCGATCACGGTCACGCCGTTGCCGAGGGTGGTCGTCTCGGCCCGGTGGGGCGTCGCTGGCACCGACGCCAGCCGATCCAGGATCGTCTTGTCGGGTACGTCGACGGCCAGCGCGAGCCCGATCGCGATCGACACGTTGATCGGGTGGCCGACCTCGGCGGGCAACGTGACCCGGTGCTCCTCGCCCGAGAGCCTGACCAGCCAGCCGTCGGCGTCACGGCGTACGACGACGTCGGCCGCTACGCCCGTCGCTGGTCGCGCAGCGGATCACCCGCTTGCTGTCGGCGTACTGCTCGGCGGCCCGCGCGAGCTCGGGCACATCGACGTTCAGCACGATCGTCCGGGCCGGCGCCAGGATCTCCGACTTGGCGCGCACGATGGTCGCGCGGTCCTTCATCCGCTCCAGGTGGGCCTCACCGATCGTCGTGATCGCGGAGACCTCGGGCGGGAACAGCCGGCAGAGCCGCGCGATCTCGCCCGGGCCGTAGGTGCCCATCTCGGCGACGAAGACGTCGGTTCCGGGGACGAGCCGGTCGTTGACCGAGCGAGCCAGTCCGAGCATGTTGTTGAAGCTCGCCGGGCTCGCCAGCACCGACCAGCGGCCGGCCATCAGGTGCGCCGCGTAGTTCTTGGTCGAGGTCTTGCCGTAGGAGCCGGTGATCGCCACCACCCGCGGCGCGACCTGCTTGATCTTCGCCGCGGCCGAGACCTCGTAGCGCCGGCTGAGGTGGTCCTCCAGCGGGTGCGCGGCCAGCAGCGCGACCTCGGCGATGGGCAGCGCCAGGAGCGGCAGCAGCGCCACCGCCTCGCCGAAGGCCAGGAAGAAGCCGGTCACCACGACGTGCAGCACGACGGTGATCCCTGCCAGCCGCCGGACGCGCGGCGTCCACACCAGCGCCTTGGACGGCCGCAGCAGGGCGAGTCCCGGGGGCCAGAGCAGCCAGACCAGCGCACCGACGAGCCCGACCAGCGGGAGCGTCAGCCCGACCAGGCAGAGCACCACCACGGCGGCCAGGGCCAGCACGTTGACGGTCTGGGCGCGGCACCAGATGACCGCCATCGCGACGAGCCGGCCCGGCTCGTAGTGCTCGCGCTGCGCGACCCGCCACCAGCGCAGGTACGACGCTAGGGCGAGCAGCGAGATGGTCAGCCCGACCAGGACGTTGGCGGTCGCGCTCATGGTCGTGCGGCCAGGTCGTCGATCGCCCGGCGCAGGGCGGCGACCAGAGCCTCGTCGAGCAGGTGCGCCGAGCCGGGTACGACCTCCAGGTCGGCGTGCGCGCCGATCCGGGCCCGGGCTCGCTCGGCCATCGCTGTCGTCGCCGCCGTGTCGTGCTCGCCCCAGACCATCGCGACGGGCATCCCGTTCGACGCGATCTCGTCGAGCGCGTCGCCGTAGTCCTCGTTGACCGCCTTGACCAGCACCTCGCGCATCTCCCCCTCCGCCGCCCGGTAGTCGTCGGAGCCGCGCTTGCGGCGCTCCTTCTCCATCAGGTCGTTGGAGATGAAGTGCCACTTGTTGAGGAACCGCATCACCCGGAACCCGAGCGCCGGCTTGGACGCCGTGGTCTCCGGCAGCAGCAGGGGTACGCCGGTCAGAACGATCCCGCGGACCAGCTCGGGGTTGGTCGCCGCGAGCCGCACCGCGACCCGGCCGCCGAACGAGTGACCGACAAGCACCGGCCGGTCTCCCCCGGCGCCGACGATCTCGTCGAGGCACTCGGCCACCCACTCGGCGTAGTCCGACGTGCTAAAGCCGCTGTCGGGCGCCGGCGCCGCGCCGAAGCCGGGGAGGTCGAGGGCCAGCGCGTCGTACCCCTGGAGCGTGGCGTTCCAGTCCGCGCGGCTGCGGCCCCAGCCGTGCAGAGCGACGACCTTCGCGGGGCTCTCGCCGTGCCGCTCGGCGAACGCGCGCCCGCCCAACAACGTCGTCAGCACAACCGCGAGACTAGTGCCCATGGTTCCGCCTCCCGAGCACCCCCAGAGCGGCTCGCTGCAGCCCGCGACCGTCGCCGTCACCGCGGGCCGGCCCCCGCACGAGCCGGACCAGCCTCTCAACACGCCGATCACGATGGCGTCGACGTACGTCGCGGGCGGGGACCTCGAGTACGGCCGCTATGGCAACCCCACGTGGGCGGCCTTCGAGACCGCGCTGGGGACGCTCGAGGGCGGGCGCTGCCTCGCCTACGCGTCCGGGATGGCGGCGATCACCAGCCTCCTCGACCTGGTCGCGCTGGGCGACAAGGTGGTGGTGCCGAGGCACTCCTACAACGGCACGCTGGTCTCGCTCGCCGACCTCGAGCTCCGTGGCCGACTGACCGCGACCCTCGTCGACCTCACGGACACCGCGGCCGTGGTCGAGGCGTGCGAGGACGCCGCCCTGGTCTGGTTCGAGTCGCCGACCAACCCGGCGCTCGAGGTGGCCGACGCCCCCGCGATCATCGCCGCGGCACACGAGGCCGGCGCCCGCGTGGTCGTCGACAACACGTTCCTCACCCCGCTGCTGCAGCGCCCGCTCGAGCTCGGCGCCGACGTGGTGGTGCACTCGGCGACCAAGTACCTCGCCGGCCACAGCGACGTACAGCTCGGCGCCATCGTCACCCGCGACGACGACCTCCACGCCGTGCTGAAGGGGCGCCGCGACGTGCAGGGCAACACGCCCGGACCGTTCGAGGCGTGGCTGGCGCTGCGCGGCCTGCGCACCCTGCACCTGCGCGTCGAGCGGGCACAGGCGAACGCCGCCGAGCTGGCCGGCCGCCTCCGCGACCACCCGCTGCTCACGGAGGTCCGCTACCCCGGTCTCGGCGCCATGATCTCGATCGTGCTGCCCTCGGCCGACCAGGCGGACCTGCTGGTGCGCTCCACCGATCTGTGGGTGCACGCCACCAGCCTCGGCGGCGTCGAGTCGTCCTTCGAGCGCCGGCGCCGCTGGAAGTCCGAGCCCTCGACCATCCCCGAGGGCCTGGTCCGCCTCTCGGTCGGCATCGAGGACGTCGAGGACCTGTGGGCCGACCTCTCGCAGGCGCTGTCCTCGGTCGTCGGCTAGCTACTCCATCTCCGCCTTGGTCTCGCGGGACAGGGTCGCGTCCATCATCTCCATCGCGGTCATGCGGCCGGCGACGACGTCGTCGACCATCTGGGCGACCGGGGCGTCGACGCCGGTGCGCTCGGCGAGCGCGCGGAGCGAGGCGCAGGACTTCGCGCCCTCGGCGACCTGACGGGTCGAGGCGATGATCTCCTCGGTGCTCATCCCCTTGCCGAGGTTCTCGCCGAAGGTGCGGTTGCGCGAGAGCGGCGACGAGCAGGTGGCAACGAGGTCACCGAGGCCGGCCAGGCCCATGAGGGTCAGCGGGTTGGCGCCGAGCTTCGTCGCGAGCCGGGCCGTCTCGGCGAGGCCGCGGGTGATCACCGACGCGGTGGTGTTGTCGCCGAAGCCGAGCCCGACCGCCATGCCGACCGCGAGACCGACGACGTTCTTGTACGCACCACCGAGCTCGCAGCCGAGCACGTCGACGGAGGTGTAGGGACGGAACGCCGGCGAGTGGCAGCGGTCCTGGAGGAGCTTCGCGACGTCCTCGTCTGCGCACGCCACGACGGACGCGGCGGGCTCCCGCCGGGCGATCTCCTTGGCCAGGTTGGGCCCGCTGATGACGCCGATCCGCTCAGGACCGGCGCCGGTGACCTGGGCGATCACCTCGCTCATCCGGTTGAGGGTGCCGAGCTCGACGCCCTTCATCAGCGAGACGAGCACGGCGTCGTCGGCGAGGTACGGCGCCCACTCCTCGAGGTTCGCGCGGAAGCTCTGCGAGGGCGTCGCGAAGATGACGATGTCCGCGTCGACGGCCGCCTTCTCGACGTCGTGGGTCGCGTCGATCGCCGGCGGGAGCTCGATGCCGGGGAGGTACTCCTCGTTCTCGCGCCGCTCGTTGATCGCCTCGGCGACCTCCTCGCGGCGCGCCCACATCGTCACGTCGTTGCCGCCGTCGGCGACGACGATCGAGAACGCCGTCCCCCACGAGCCGGCTCCGAAGACGGCGATCTTGCTCATGAGGCCTTCCCCTGACGTCCGTTGTCGTTCGGGTTGCCGAACTCCTTCACGCCGGCGGTGCGCGGGTTGAACCGCAGCTCCGGCGCAGTCTCGCCGCGGACCTCCTCGACCAGCTCGGTGATCGCGGCCATGATCCGTTCGGTCGCCTCGTTGACCGCCGCCGGGTCCCGCTCCTTGCCGGCGAGGTCGGCGAGGTCCACCGGGTCGCCCACCTTCATCGTGATCCGCTTGCGCGGGAAGAGGTCGGGCTTCTTGGCGTACGGCGCCAGCAGTGCCTGCGCGCCCCACTGCCCGATCGGGATCACCGGCCCCCCGGTCTCCAGCGCGATCCGCGCCGCACCGGACTTGCCGACCATCGGCCACAGGTCGGGGTCGCGGGTGATCGTGCCCTCGGGATAGACGACGAGACACTTGCCGGCGCGGACGCCCTCCACCGCGGCGTCGAAGGCGCCGACGGCGTTCTTCGAGGCCCGCTCGACAGGGATCTGACCGGCGGACCGGAAGAAGACGCCGAGGAACTTGTTCTTGAAGAGTCCGGCCTTGGCGAGGTAGCGCGGGATCCGGCCGTGGTCCCACACGAGGTGCGCGAGGGTCAGCGGGTCGACCTCGGAGATGTGGTTGGCGACGAGCAGCACGCCACCCTTGGCGGGAATCTTCTCGCCGTCGATCCAGCGGCGCTTGGTGGTCATGAGGAGGAGCGGTTTGACCACCGTGAGGCCGAGCGTCCACGCCCAGCCCATCTTGTCCTCCTGGAACCTCCGCGCCTTCACCCGCGACACACTATTGGTAGGACCCCTGAGAAGATCGCTGGCGATGCAGAAGTACGTCGCGCTCGTGCCGGTGAAGCCGCCCGCGCTGGGCAAGTCACGACTGGTCGGGCTGGCCGATGACGATCGACGTGCGCTCGCCGCGGCGTTCGCCCTCGACACGCTGGCCGCCTGCCTGGGTGCCACCTGGGTCGAGCGGGTCCTGGTGGCCACCGACGACGCGGCGTTCTCCATCGAGCTGGCCGCGCTCGGTGCGGTCGCCATCCCGGACGGCGTCGCGATGGACCTCAACGGCACGCTCCGGCAGTCGGCGGCCGAAGCGCGACGACGCTGGCCGGACCTCGTGCCGGTGGCGCTCACGGCCGACCTCCCGGCCCTGCGCGCCGAGGACCTCGACGAGGCGCTCGGAGAGGTGACGCCCGGCGGTCCGGCGTACGTCGCGGACGCGGAGGGTCTCGGCACCACGCTCTACACGGCGCCGTACGACGCGTTCGACCCGCGGTTCGGACCCGGCTCCGCACTGGCCCACGACGCCACGGGCGCGCGGGCGATCATCTCGCCGCTGCCCCGGCTGCGTCGCGACGTCGACGACCTGCACGACCTCGACGACGCACTCGCGCTGGGCGTCGGCCCGCGGACAGCAGAACGGGCCGCCTCCCTGTGGGAGACGGCCCGCTCTCTGAGCTGGGTCAGCGCTTCTTCGCGGCCTTCTTGGCCGGGGCCTTCTTCGCGGCCTTCTTGGCCGGGGCCTTCTTCGCCGGCGCCTTCTTGGCCGGGGCCTTCTTCGCCGCCTTCTTGGCCGGCGACTTCTTCGCGCGCCTTCTTCGCAGGAGCCTTCTTCGCCGGCGCCTTCTTGGCCGGCGACTTCTTCGCGGCCTTCTTCGCAGGAGCCTTCTTCGCCGGAGCCTTCTTGGCCGGGGCCTTCTTCGCGGCCTTCTTGGCCGTCGACTTCTTGGCCGCCGCCTTCTTCGCCGGAGCCTTCTTGGCCGGAGCCTTCTTCGCTGCCTTCTTCGCTGCCACCTTCGCCACCTTCTTCGCCGTCTTCTTGGTCGTTGTCTTCTTCGCCGGCGCCGCAGCAGCGGCCACTCGAGCGACTGGGGCTGCGGAC
Organism: uncultured Actinomycetota bacterium; assembly: GCA_963759065.1. Classification (GTDB taxonomy): domain Bacteria; phylum Actinomycetota; class Actinomycetes; order Propionibacteriales; family Nocardioidaceae; genus Nocardioides. Next base: position 436,027 of record CAVWYA010000020.1, read on the forward strand.
TCGACAATGAGCTCCGGCAGCTTCTTGGCACCCGAGACGATGTTCTTCAGATCCTGGCCGGCGGTGAACTTGGGCACCTGCGTCGCCTTGGCCTTGATCCGCTCACCGGTCCGTGGGTTGCGGACCATGCGCGCGTTGCGGACTCGCTTCTCGAAAGAGCCGAAGCCCGTGATCGCCACCTTCTCACCCTTGGCCACTTCACGGCTGATGGTGTCGAGGACCGACTCGAGCGCGTGACGCGCGGCCCTCTTGTTGCCGCCGTACCGAGCCGCCACGGCCTCGATGAGTTGATTCTTGTTCACGAGCTTCCTTTCGGATGTCCTACTCAAATCGGAACCGGTGCTCCGGTTCATGTAAGGCAACCTAGGAACAACCAGCGCCAGTAACAACGACCACGCCGCATCAAAGGTCATGTTTTTCAAGGTGTCTGAACCACGCATGACATGCGCTGACGCACCGACGTACGACGTCGACGACGCATTTCCGCGTCGACGTGAATGCCGTCGACTCTTCGACGGATATCGCGTTTCCCCAAGCGGGCTTGGGGAAACGCACACTCGCGCGTATCTATGGTTGACGCATGCAGGACCTCACGCGACGTCAGGTGGAGCAGTGGTGGCGCGACGTTTTCGACACGCACGACGCGTTGTGGTCGACCGTGACGGTGCGACATCCACACGGTCTTCTCGATGACTACGCGGGTTGGTACGTCGCGTGGCGCGACACCGGTGTGCACGTGTCCGCGCCGTCGAGCGCCGACGCCGACGAGGTGGCGTCGCTGTCGCAAGAGTCTGCGATCACCTTGCAGGCGACGGAGTTCTGGCAGGCCTTCGCGAACCAGCGTGGCTTCGAGCTGAGAGGTCCGAGCACGCACTTCTACCTCGACGTCGACGCCGGTCCGTCCGCCGGTGTCGTCGAGCTCTCCGCCGACGAGGTCGAGCTGCTGCGGGCGACGATGCCGCCGGACGAGTGGGACGAGGGAGGCATGGCCGGTCGCTCATCGCCGCCGTTGTCCTTCGGCGTCGTCGAGGACGGTCGGCCGGTCGCGTGCGCGGTGCTCAACGAGTGGCGAGACGTGCCGAGCGACCTCGGGGTGGTGGTCGACCCGTCGCGCCGCGGCCAGGGGCTGGCCACGACCGTCGGCGGCCATGCGGCGTCGTACGCCGTGCGCGAGCACGGCATCGCCCGTTGGCGCGCGGCCACGACCAACGTGCCGTCGACCCGGGCAGCGCGGCGGCTCGGCTTCGAGGGCTACGCCACCCAGCTCGCGGTGCGACCCGCGTTATGAGTGGATCGTTGCGGGCTTGTACGACGGCCGCGTGGCCTCGAACCCCGCGATGAGGTCGTCGTGCCCGAGGGTGATCCCGATGTCGTCGAGCCCCTCGAGCAGGCGCCAGCGGGTGTAGTCGTCGATGTCGAACGAGTCCTCGATCGCGTCGACCCCGTCACCGGCCCGCACCGTGCGCGAGTCGAGGTCGACGGTGATCAGGCCCCCGGGGTTGTCGTCGAGGAAGTCCCACAGCCGCTGCACGACCTTCTCATCGACCTTCGCGGCGAGCAGCCCGGCCTTGCCGGAGTTGCCGCGGAAGATGTCGCCGAACCTCGACGAGATGACGACGCGGAAGCCGAAGTCCATCAGCGCCCAGACGGCGTGCTCGCGCGACGACCCGGTGCCGAAGTCGGGCCCGGCCACCAGGACCGACCCCGCGGCGTACTCCGGACGGTTGAGGACGAAGTCCGGGTCGTTGCGCCACGCGGCGAACAGCCCGTCCTCGAAGCCGGTGCGGCTGACCCGCTTGAGGTAGACCGCCGGGATGATCTGGTCGGTGTCGACGTTGCTGCGGCGCAGGGGTACGCCGACGCCGGTGTGCGAGGTGAACGCGTCCATCAGCCCTGCGCTCCGGTCGTTGTGGTCGGCTCGAGGTCGGCGGGCGACGAGAGGGTGCCGCGGATGGCGGTCGCAGCGGCCACCGGCACCGACACGAGGTGGGTGCGACCGCCCTTGCCCTGCCGGCCCTCGAAGTTGCGGTTCGACGTCGACGCACTGCGCTCGCCGGGCTCGAGGGTGTCGGGGTTCATGCCCAGGCACATCGAGCAGCCCGCGCCGCGCCACTCGGCGCCGGCCTCCTTGAAGACGACGTCGAGGCCCTCGTCCTCGGCCTGCAGCCGGACCCGGGCCGAACCCGGTACGACGAGGAAGCGGGTGTCCTTGTCGACGTGCCGGCCCTTGATGATCTCGGCGGCCAGCCGCAGGTCCTCGATCCGGCCGTTGGTGCACGAGCCGACGAAGACGGTGTCGACCTTGATCTCGCGCATCGGGGTGCCGGCCTCGAGCGCCATGTAGTGCAGCGCCTTCTCGGCCCCGATCCTGTCCTGGGCGTCGTCGAACTCGTCCGGGTGCGGGACCGAGCCACCCAGCGGCACACCCTGGCCGGGGTTGGTGCCCCAGGTGACGAACGGTGTCATCGTGCTCGCGTCGAGGACGATCTCCGCGTCGTACTCCGCGTCGTCGTCGGTGACCAGGGTCTTCCAGTAGGCCACGGCGGCGTCCCAGTCCGCGCCCTTGGGCGCCTCGGGACGGCCCTCGATGTAGTCGAACGTCTTCTGGTCGGGCGCGACGAGCCCGGCCTTCGCGCCCCACTCGATGCTCATGTTGCAGACCGTCATCCGGGCCTCGATCGAGAGCTCCTCGATGGCCTGGCCGCGGTACTCGACGATGTAGCCCTGGCCGCCGCCCGTGCCCGTGTGGGTGATCAGGGTCAGCACGAGGTCCTTGGCGGTGACGCCCGCCGGCAGGCTGCCGTTGACGGTGACGGCCATCGTCTTCGGCTTGTCCTGCATCAGGGTCTGGGTGGCGAGCACGTGCTCGACCTCCGACGTACCGATGCCGAAGGCGATCGCGCCGAACGCGCCGTGGGTGCTGGTGTGGCTGTCGCCGCAGACGATCGTCATGCCCGGCTGGGTCAGGCCGAGCTGCGGACCGACGACGTGCACGATGCCCTGGTCGAGGTCGCCGAGCGGGTGCAGCCGGACGCCGAACTCCTCGGCGTTCTTGCGCAGCGTCTCGACCTGGGTGCGGGAGACGGGGTCCTGGATCGGCTTGTCCCAGTCGAGCGTCGGGACGTTGTGGTCCTCGGTGGCGATGGTGAGGTCGGGACGACGAACCGTGCGGCCGCTGAGCCGCAGCCCCTCGAAGGCCTGCGGGCTGGTGACCTCGTGGATGAGGTGGAGATCGATGTAGAGGAGGTCGGGTTCGCCGGCCACCGACCTCACGACGTGCTCGTCCCAGACCTTCTCGGTCAGCGTCCTGCCCATGACCACTCCCTCGTGACCCGATCCGCTCAACTGCGTCGAGTGTAAGCCTTGCATCCCATGATCTGAGACGGCAGTATTGCAATATGGACAGTTCCACTGGTGGTTCCGGCGTCGGCGTTCTCGACAAGGCCGCGCTGGTGCTCACCGCTCTCGAGGCGGGCCCGGCCACCCTGGCCGGCCTGGTCGCCGGCACCGGGCTCGCCCGGCCGACCGCGCACCGGCTCGCCGTGGCGCTGGAGCACCACCGACTGGTCGCTCGTGACATGCAGGGCCGGTTCGTCCTCGGCCCGCGGCTCGCCGAGCTGTCCGCCGCCGCCGGCGAGGACCGGCTGCTGGCGACCGCCGGCCCGGTGCTGGCCCGACTCCGCGACATCACCGGCGAGTCCGCGCAGCTCTGGCGGCGCCAGGGCGACATCCGCGTCTGCGTCGCCGCCGCCGAGCGGCCCTCCGGCCTGCGCGACACGATCCCGGTCGGCTCACAGCTGACGATGCGCGCCGGCTCCGCCGCGCAGGTCCTGCTGGCGTGGGAGGACCCGGAGCGGATGCACCGCGGCCTCCAGAACGCCGCGTTCTCGGCCGCCGCTCTCTCGGGCATCCGGCGCCGCGGCTGGGCACAGTCGGTCGGCGAGCGCGAGCAGGGCGTGGCCTCGGTCTCGGCGCCGGTCCGCTCCCCCAGCGGCAAGATCATCGCCGCAGTGTCCGTCTCCGGTCCCCTCGAGCGACTCTCCCGCCAGCCCGGCCGGATGCACGCGCCCGCCGTACTCGCCGCCGCGGAGCGGCTGTCCGAGTCACTGCGTCGCGCGGCGGCCGCCGACTCGGCCTGACTTTGGTCGATTCGTCTGGGGATTGACCTGTTGTCCGACGCTCGCCGCCACAGACGAATCGGCGGTGGCTCGCCCCCTAGGCCCAGCCGAGCTCGATCGCGGCGAGGAGCAGAGCGCCCGCACCCTCGTTGTCGTTGAGGCTGCCGTCGCGGAGCATCGTCCTGACGGCGCCCCAGGCGAAGTCCTCGACCGCGTCGATCCCCTCGCCCTCGTCGTACGTCGTCGAGGTGCGGGTCAGCTCGCGGGCCAGGAACCCCTCGATCCGCGGCCGCCCAGGTGGTCCCAGCGGCCGGCGACGTACCCGGTCTCCTCGACCAGCTCGCGCTCCCCGGCCACCCGCAAATCCTCTCCGTCGCTGCTGCCGACTCCGCCTGATACCCCCGCGAGCTTCGGCCCCGAGTCCGTGGCGACAGCTCACTGCGCTCGCGGGCGCCTGGCTCGCTGCGCTCGCTGGGGCGCCGGTCGCCACGGCCCGGAGACCGATCGCGGGGCGCCTCGCTCCGCTCGGAAAAGCCGGGTCGCTTCGCTCCCTTCACGTCCACACGTGACCAAGCAAGCCCGCGCCCGCGATCGGCCCTCACGGCCGTGGCGACTGCGCCGAGCGAGCGCAGCGAGCGAACGCGCCGGCGAGCGCCAGCGAGCGTCGCGACGGACTGGGGGCCGAAGCTCGCGGGGGTATCAGAACAGAGCGTCCTGCTCGAGCTCGAGGAGCTTCTGCTTGCGGTCGAGTCCGCCGGCGTAGCCGGTGAGGGTGCCGTTGGCCCCGATGACGCGGTGGCACGGGATCACGATCGGGATGGGGTTGCGGCCGTTGGCGAGGCCGACCGCACGGGAGGCGGCGTTGGACTTGCCGAGGCGGTGCGCGAGCTCGCCGTACGACGAGGTCTCGCCGTAGCCGATCTCGCACAGGCCCTGCCAGACCCGCTGCTGGAAGTCGGTGCCCATCGGCGCGAGCGGGAGGTCGAACTCCTTGAGGTCGCGGTCGAAGTAGGCGCGGAGCTGGCGCGCGGCCTCGACCAGCAGCGGCTGCTCGTCGTCGCGATCGCCGCGGGGCCGGCCGTCGTGGTCGCGGAAGGGATGGAACTCGATCTGGCTGAGGGCGCCGTCGTTCTCCACGAGGCGCAGCTCGCCGACGGGGCTGTCGATGACTGTCCAGGACATGTCAGTTCTCCTTCTGCTGAGTGGTCTGCTGGGAATCGGGGGCATGAGGGTGTTCCAGAGGTGCATCAGCGCGTAGGAGCGCCACGGCCTCCAGCGCTCGCTGTCCGCGATCACCACAGCCGGGTCGTGGCCGAGGCCGGCGATCGCGTTGCGGACGCCGATGTCGGTCGGCAGGAAGACATCGGGGTGGCCGAGCGCGCGCATCGCGACGTAGTCGGCCGTCCAGGGGCCGATGCCGGGCAGCGCGACCAGCGCGGCGCGGACCTCGTCTCGGTCGGCCCCGCGGTCGAGGGCCACGTCGCCCGCGGCCAGGGCGGCGGCCAGGCCGGTGAGCGCCCGGCCCCGTGACCGCGGCATCGGCAGCGCCTCCGGATCGACCGACGCCAGCGTCGCCGCGGACGGGAACAGGTGGGTGAGTCCGGCCGTCTCGGTCTCGACCGGCGTGCCGTAGGCCGCGACGAGCCGTCCGGTCACGGTCCGCGCGCCGCTGACCGAGACCTGCTGACCCACGACGGTGCGGATCGCGGTCTCGTCGCCGTCGACCTGTCCCGGGACCCGCAACCCCTGGGTCGCGCGGACGAGCGGTCCGATGACCGGGTCGCCGAGGAACTGGTCGTCGACCGCGACCGGGTCGCAGTCGGCGTCCACCAGCCGGCGGGCGCGCTCGACCGCGGCCGCGGTGTCGCGGAGGTCGTGCAGGCGGAACTCGGCCGTCACGAACGCCGTCTGCCCGGTGGCCGCGGCGTCGTCGAGCTCGAGGCGGACGGTGCCGGGGCCGTGCGGGAGGTCGAGCGTGCGGGCGTACCAGCCCGGGCCTGCGGCCTCGACCCCCGGAACGACGTGGAAAGCGAGGAAGTCGAGCAGCGCCCGGCCCGCGAACGGCGTGCGTACGGCGAGCCGCATCGTCACCGTCCCCTGGGTGGGCGTCCCGCGGCGGCGGCCGCGCAGCTCGGTCGGCGTGGAGGCGTAGACCTCGCGGACGGTGTCGTTGAACTGCCGGATGCTGGAGAAGCCGGCCGCGAACGCGACGTCCGCGAAGCCCAGGTCGGTCGTCTCGACGAGCACCCGCGCGGTCTGGGCGCGGCGGGCCCGCGCGAGGGCGAGCGGACCGGCGCCGAGCTCTGACGTGAGTAGCCGGGTGAGGTGCCGCGGCGTGTAGCCGACGCGGCGGGCCAGCCCTTCGACGCCCTCGCGGTCGACGACCCCGTCGGCGATCAGCCGCATCGCGCGGCCGGCCGCGGTCGCGGCGACGTCCCAGTCGGGGCTGCCGGGGGTGGCGTCGGGCAGGCAGCGCTTGCAGGCGCGGTAGCCGGCGGCCTGGGCCGAGGCCGCGCTCGGGTGGTAGGTGACGTTGTGGAAGCCCGGCGTACGGGCGGGGCATGACGGGCGGCAGTAGATGCCGGTCGTGCGGACCGCGATGAAGAACACGCCGTCGAAGCGACGGTCGCGCGACTTCAGCGCGCGATAGCAGGACTCAGGGTCCAGCTTGTCGAGGGCGATGGCGTTCGTCATGAGTACATTCTGACCCAGGTCACCGACATTCTCTGGCGGGAATCGGACACCGCCACCCGGCGCGATCGGCCCGCAAGCTTCGGCCGCTTGACCGCGTCTGCCACGCTTCCACACGTGACCGCCGAGCGGCTCCAGCCCGCCCATCGCCGCAGCGTGCTGCTGGTCATCGTCGTCACCCAGCTCGTCGTCGCCCTGCTCACCGGCACGGTGATCGCCGTCGCCTACGAGAAGCTCGACAAGAACTCGGCGAGGGCGGGAAGATCCGCCACCGCGTCGACAAGCAGCGACTCAGCGACGGCGAGCCACTCAACATCCTGGTGATGGGCTCCGACTCGCGCGCCGGTCCCGGCAACGACATCGACAGCGAGACCGGCATCGGCGAGCGCTCCGACACCACGATTCTCGTGCACATCTCCGCGGACCGGAAGACGGTGTACGGCGTCTCGCTCCCCCGCGACGCGATGGTGGCCCGCCCCGAGTGCGAGACCGACGACGGCAAGTCCGTGCCCGCCGCCGACCCGGTCATCTTCAACGAGGCCTACTCGCTGGCCGGACCGACGTGCACGGTGGCCCAGGTCGAGTCACTCACCGGGATCTACATCGACCACTACGTCACGGTCGACTTCAACGGGTTCAAGGACATGGTCGAGGCCGTGCACGGCGTCACCGTCTGCATCCCCGAGGACGTCGACGACAGCGCCCACGGCATCACCTTCGAGGCCGGGACCCAGGAGCTCGACGGGCAGCAGGCGCTCGACTACGTGCGCGAGCGCTCGTCCACGCCCAACGCCGACATCGGCAGGATGAAGCGGCAGCAGGCGTTCGTCGCCTCGATGATCAACAAGGTGGTCAGCGCCGGCACGCTCACCAAGCCGACGCGCGTCTACTCGTTCCTCAAGGCCGTCACCGGCTCCGTCGTCACCGACCCCGACCTCGCGTCGCTCAGCAAGCTGGCCAACCTCGCCTACCAGTTCCGCAAGACCGACCTCGACAACATCACTTTCATCACGGTGCCCTTCGAGGAGTACGAGCCCGACCCCAACCGGCTGACTGGTCGGACTCGGCGGCCGGGCTCTGGAAGGTGCTCCTCATCGACAAGCCGCTGCCCAAGAAGTATCGCGAGGACAAGATCTCGGCGGACAGCCGCCCGGCGGCGGGTCCGGGTCGGGCTCCGGGCAGCGCGTCCGGCTCGGCGTCCGGTTCGGCATCCGGCTCTCCTGCCTCACCGTCGACCGCCACCACGGAGGGCGGCGACACCGGCGGCGAGCAGGAGGCGGACGCGAACGGTCTCTGCGCCTAGTGTCCTAAGCCGACTGCGCGACCAGCGCCTCCCCGCGCAGCAGCGGCAGCACGGAGTCGCCGACCCGGCCGATCTCGGTCTTGTACGGCGTGTCCGAGAGCACGAAGTGGGTGATCCCGAGCTCCTGGTACTTGCGCAGCGCGCCGCGACGTCCTCGGCGGAGCCGACCAGCCACGTCGTGGCCGCCCCACCGCCGCCGTACCGGCCGGGTGCGGTGTAGAGGCAGAGTCCAGCACGTCGCCCTGCTCCGCGAGGGCGAGCAGCCGCTGCTGGCCGGTGGCCTTAAGCCGGTGCGCTGGAAGCGCTTCCGGAACGTGTCGTCCGCCGCCTGCTCGGCCATCTTCGCGACCCGCGCCTCCGCGTCGCGCCACGCCTCCTCGGTGGTGTCGCGCACCAGCGTGGTGATGCGCAGGCCGAACTCCAGCAGCGGCAGGTCGCGCTCGAGCGACTGCTCCAGCTCCTTCAGCCGCGCGATCCGCTCGGCCACGCCGTCCAGCGGCTCGCCCCAGAACAGCTGCACGTCGGACTCGGTCGCCGAGACCTTCTCGGCAGGCTCCGAGGCGCCGCCGAAGTAGAGGCGCGGGTGGCTCCGGTCGCCACGCACGACCGGTCGGGGTGACACCGTCGCGTCCTCGACCGAGAAGTGCTCGCCGGTGAAGGTCACGTTCTCCTCGGTCCACAGCCGCCGGACCAGGCGCATGAACTCCTTGGTGCGCGCGTAGCGGTGGGCCTGGTCGCCCTCCACGTCGCCGTACTGGTGCAGGTTGTCCTGCCCCGAGACGATGTTGACGCGGACCCGGCCGCCCGACAGCTGGTCGAGCGTGGCGGCGGAGGAAGCGAAGTGCGCGGGCCGCCAGTAGCCGGGGCGGATCGCGATCAGCGGGTTGAACGTCGTGGTGCGGGCCGCGATGGACGCGGCCACGGTGAACGTGTCCGGCCGGCCCCAGCTGGTGCCGAGCAGCGCCCGGCCCAGCCGTGGTCCTCGACCCGCCGCGCCAGGTCGACCTGGTAGTCGAGGGTGCCGTAGCCGTCGTCGACGGTGCCGGTGTCGAGGCGGTGGCCGGGCTCGACGGTGTTGGGCAGGTACCAAAGGAACTCGAGATCACTTCGGCTCATGGGTTGAGCGCCTCCTGAGATGCGGACGAG